>NZ_BMEU01000007.1 GCF_014637085.1 Comamonas phosphati
AGGGTCAATTCCTAGAACTTTCGTTCTGTCTCTTGGTGGAGGTAAACGGGATCGAACCGATGACCTCTTGCATGCCATGCAAGCGCTCTCCCAGCTGAGCTATACCCCCAAATATTTTTACATCCATCGATTACCTTGTCGGTCTTGCTTGCTGTACTTCAGTACAGCCGCGCATCACCTTCGCGTACTCGAACGATCTAAAAACATTGAATCTGGCGGAGTGGACGGGACTCGAACCCGCGACCCCCGGCGTGACAGGCCGGTATTCTAACCAACTGAACTACCACTCCTGGCAGGAAGCTTTGCCGGCTCTCTGCGAGCTTCAAGCGCTTCAAACTTGGCGACCCTACGGGGATTCGAACCCCGGTACTCACCGTGAAAGGGTGATGTCCTAGGCCTCTAGACGATAGGGTCAATTCCTAGGAACCGGTTTTTCAACCGATTAAAAAAGCGCCTTCGCTTCAAAGGCGCTTTTTTAATCAAGCGACTGGCTGGCGGAGTGGACGGGACTCGAACCCGCGACCCCCGGCGTGACAGGCCGGTATTCTAACCAACTGAACTACCACTCCTGGCAGGAAGCTTTGCCGGCTCTCTACGAGCTTCAAGTGCTTCAAACTTGGCGACCCTACGGGGATTCGAACCCCGGTACTCACCGTGAAAGGGTGATGTCCTAGGCCTCTAGACGATAGGGTCAAAACCTAAGAACCGATTTCTCGCTTCCGACAAATCCTGGTGGAGGTAAACGGGATCGAACCGATGACCTCTTGCATGCCATGCAAGCGCTCTCCCAGCTGAGCTATACCCCCAAGATTCCTGCTTCAAGCTTGCGCTTCGACAACGCAACAATTAACTTGCCGCGCTGTGCAGAGCCTCAAATTATAGACAGGTTTTTAGCGGTTTTTCAAACGCGAGAGAATTTTTTCGCGGCCAAGCAGCTCGATCACCGCATCGACCGACGGCGTATGGGCCGTGCCCACCGCCAGCACGCGCACCGGCATGGCCAGCACCGGCATCTTCACGCCCTGCTCCTTGAGCACTTCCTTGATGGCAGCGGCGATGGCGTCCTTGGTCCACTCCACGGTTTCCATGGCAGCGGCAAAGGCATCGAGCACCGGGTTGGCGGCTGCTGTCACATGCTTGGCGTAGTCTTCTGCATTGCGCTCCACGCCGTCCGTATAGAAGACCTTGGCCCAGCCGGCCAGGTCGACCAGGGTTTCGCAACGGTCCTTGAACAGAGCCGCAATGCTCACCAGGCGGTCGTCGGCATCGAGCATGGCGGCAGCGACTCCAGCCTTGACCACAAAGGGCTTGAGCATCTGGGCCAGCTCAGCATCGTCCATGGCCTTCAGGTGCTGGGCGTTGACCCAGCGCAGCTTGGCTTCGTCGAACTGGCCGGCGCTGCGGCCCAGGTGATCGAGGTTGAACCACTCCAGGAACTGGGCGCGGCTGAAGATCTCGTCGTCGCCGTGGCTCCAGCCCAGACGGGCCAGGTAGTTGACCATGGCATCGGGCAGATAGCCCTCGTCGCGGTACTGCGTCACGGCCTTGGCGCCGTTGCGCTTGCTCATCTTCTCGCCCTGCTCGTTGAGCACGGTGGGCAGATGGGCAAATGTCGGCACCCGAGCGCCCAGCGCTTCGAAGATGTGGATCTGGCGCGGTGTGTTGTTGACGTGGTCGTCGCCGCGGATGACATGGGTGATGTCCATGTCCATATCGTCCACGCAGACGCAGAAATTGTAGGTCGGCGTGCCGTCGGGGCGGGCGATCACCAGGTCGTCGAGCTCGGAGTTCTGGAACTCGATGCGGCCCTTGCACTTATCCTCCCAGCCGACCACGCCGCTTTGCGGGGTCTTGAAGCGCAGCACGGGCTTGACGCCTTCGGGCACGGGCGGCAGCACCTTGCCCTCTTCGGGGCGCCAGGTGCCGTCGTAGCGCGGCTTTTCCTTGTTGGCCATCTGCTTTTCGCGCAGCGCGTCCAGCTCTTGCATGCCCATGTAGCAGGGATAGACATAGCCCTTGGCCTGCAGCGTGGCCAGCACCTGCTTGTAGCGGTCCATGCGCTGCATCTGGTAGAACGGGCCTTCGTCATGGTCGAGCTGCAGCCAGGCCATGCCTTCGATGATCACGTCCACCGAAGCCTGGGTGGAGCGCTCCAGGTCCGTGTCCTCGATGCGCAGGATGAAGTCGCCCTGGTTGGCGCGTGCAAACGCCCAGGGATACAGCGCCGAGCGGATATTGCCCAGATGGATGAAGCCCGTGGGCGACGGGGCGAAACGGGTACGTACTTTTTGCGTCATCAGAGTGTGTCCAGTCCGCGGGAAATATCGGCCTTGAGGTCCTCGAGATGTTCAAGACCCACGGAAATGCGCAGCAGGCCCTGGCCCACGCCGGCGGCCTGGCGCTGGGCTTCGGTCAGGCGACCGTGCGAGGTGCTGGCCGGATGGGTGATGGTGGTCTTCACATCGCCCAGGTTGGCGGTGATGGAGCACAGGCGCGTGCTGTCCGCCACGTGGAAGGCATTGGCACGCAGCTGCTCGGCTCCCTCGCCGAACACATCGAATGCCAGCACGGCGCCGCCCATGCCGTTTTGCTGGCGCATGGCCAGCTCGTGCTGGGGATGGCTCTTGAGGCCGGGGTAGTAGACGCGCGCCACCTTGGGGTGGGCTTCCAGCCAGGCCGCCAACTCCAGCGCCGCAGCGCTTTGCGCCCTGACGCGCAGCGACAGGGTTTCCAGGCCCTTCATCACGGTCCAGGCGTTGTACGGTGCGATGTTGAGGCCGCCGCTGCGCAGGAAAGTGCCCATCACCTTGTCCACCAGGGCGCTGGTGCCACACACGGCGCCGGCCATGACACGGCCCTGGCCGTCCAGGAACTTGGTGCCCGAGTGCACGACCAGATCGGCGCCCAGCTTGGCCGGCTGCTGCAGCACGGGCGTGGCAAAGCTGTTGTCCACGGCCAGCAGCGCGTTGTGGGCGTGGGCCAGTTCGGCCAGCGCGGCGATGTCGCACAGGTCGGTCAGCGGATTGGTGGGCGTCTCGGCGAACAGCAGCCGCGTGTTGGGCTTGACGGCGGCCTTCCAGGCTTCGATGTCGGTCTGGGAGACAAAGCTGGTTTCCACGCCGAAGCGGGCCATTTCGGTGCCCAGCAGCTTGATGGTGGAGCCGAACATGGACTGCGAGCAGATCACATGGTCGCCGGCCTTCAGCACCGTCAGCGCCACCAGCAAAATGGCCGACATGCCCGTGGACGTGGCCACGGCGCACTCCGTGCCCTCCATGGCGGCCAGGCGCTTTTCGAAGCTGGTGACCGTGGGGTTGCCCGTGCGGCTGTAGGTGAAGCCCGGCTCTTCGTTGGCAAAGCGGCGCGCGGCGGTGGCGCAATCGGGCTGTACGAAGCTGCTGGTCATGTACAGGGCTTCGCAATGCTCGCCCCACTGGCTGCGTTCAACGGCCTCGCGCACGGCCAGCGTATCGGGGTGCAGTCCCTCAGGTAAGGTTTTTTGGTTCACGATGGCATCGTCCATGGAGCGGGCGGCAAGGCACGGCCCATTCAAGCTATGAAAATCAGAGCATTTAGCGCCAATCCATCTGTGTTTCTTGCGTTAAACAACCTCAAAACATGAAATGGGTCGGCGCTGCCTGCTATCTATTTTGAATCAAATTTCCTGCGCGTTCGGCAGCGACAGGCGCGAGGTGTCCTCGGACTCCTCCTCGCCTCCGCGGTTGCGGCCTTCGTTCAGGGCCGTCACTTCCTCTTCGGAAATATCGCCGGTGATGTAGACCCCGTCGAAGCACGAGGCTTCGAAGCCCTGCACCTTGGCGTTGATCTTGCCGACGGCCTGCTTCATGGCTTCCACGTCCTGGTAGATCAGCGCATCGCAGCCGATCACCTGGCGGATTTCCTCCACCGTGCGGCCGTGGGCCACCAGTTCGGTGCGCGTGGGCATGTCGATGCCGTAGACGTTGGGATGGCGCACCGGCGGCGCGGCCGAGGCCAGGTACACCTTGGTGGCGCCGGCATCGCGCGCCATCTGCACGATTTCCTTGGAGGTGGTGCCGCGCACGATGGAATCGTCCACCAGCAGCACGCGGCGGCCCTTGAACTCGCTGCCGATGGCGTTGAGCTTCTGGCGCACCGACTTCTTGCGCGCGCCCTGGCCCGGCATGATGAAGGTGCGGCCCACGTAGCGGTTCTTCACGAAGCCTTCGCGATAGGGAATGCCCAGCAGCTGCGCCAGCTGCATGGCGCTGGGGCGGCTGGATTCGGGAATCGGGATCACCGCATCGATCTCATTGGGCGGCACCATGGAAACCACGCGCTTGGCCAGCGTCTCGCCCATGTTCAGGCGCGCTTGGTAGACCGAGATGCCGTCCATGGTGGAGTCGGGGCGGGCCAGGTACACGTACTCGAACACGCAGGGGTTCAGGTGCGTCTCGTCCGCGCACTGCTGGCTCTCGATGTGGCCGTCGTTGTGCACGAACACGGCTTCGCCGGGCTGCACGTCGCGGTCAAGAACATGGGTCGTGCCTTCCAGGGCCACCGATTCGCTGGCCAGCATGATGGTACCGTCGGCGCCGCGGCCGATGCACAGGGGGCGGATGCCGTAGGGATCGCGGAAGGCCAGCAGGCCATAGCCGGCGATCAGCGCGATCACCGCATACGAGCCCTTGATGCGTTTGTGCACGGCGCGCACGGCGTTGAAGATGTCCTCGCTCTGGAGCGGCGCGCCGCTGGTGGAGCGGGACAGCTCATGGGCCAGCACGTTGAGCAGCACTTCGGAGTCGCTCTCGGTGTTGGTATGGCGGTGGTCGGTGTCCGCCAGCTCCTTGCGCAGCTGCTTGGCGTTGGTGAGGTTGCCGTTGTGCACCATGACGATGCCGAAGGGCGCGTTCACGTAGAAGGGCTGGGCCTCTTCCTCGCTGGACGCATTGCCTGCCGTCGGATAGCGTACCTGGCCCAGGCCCACATTGCCGGGCAGCGCACGCATGTTGCGCGTGCGGAACACGTCCTTCACCATGCCCTTGGCCTTGTGCATGAAGAACTTGCGTTCCTGCTGGGTCACGATGCCGGCGGCATCCTGCCCACGATGCTGCAGCAGCAGCAAAGCGTCATAAATCAGCTGATTCACGGGTGTGGTGCTGACCACACCAACGATTCCACACATAGTAGCGTTCCATTGGTTTGCGAGAGCTGCCCCTCGCCACACTCGCCTGCCCGCCACCATTGGCTGGCCTGCGTTTAACACCTGGCGCAGATGGATCGCACCTGCACCGGATTCCCCGCACCGGCTGCAGCGTCTGGCCGCAACCGCTGTATTCGTCACCTCGTCCGCCAGGCGCGCTTTGCACATGGCGACGATGCCGGCTCGCTTCAAGCCCCTGAAGCAGCCGGCAGATATTGCTCCCACTGCGGGGGCAGCGCCGGCAGCGCCACGCCCAGTGCCTCGGTCAACCATGGTGCCAGCGCCGACTGCTGCCACCACGGCGCAGTGTGCAGCGGCGTGTAGCGGATGACCAGCGCCAGCACCATCATCAGCAGCACGCCGCGCAAGACCCCGAACAAAGCCCCCAGCGTGCGGTCCACGGGCCGCAGCCCCACCGCCTCGATCAGCCGCTTGGCCAGCCAGGACACCAGCCCCCAGGCGAACATGGCCGCCACCAGCAGCAGCACAAAGCCTGCCGCATAGCGCAGCTGCATGTCCCAGCCGTCCAGCGGCAGCCACTGCGCCACCTCCTGTGCCCAGGTCCGCGCCACGATAAAGGCCACGACCCATCCGACCAGGGACAACACCTCGTAGACCAGCCCACGCCAGCCCCCCAACAGCATGGACCCCAGCAAGAGGGCCACCAAAATCCAGTCCAGCGTGGTCATGGTAGCCAGGTTCTTATCGCGCGCCAGTCTTCAGGCCGTCCGGCCCTCAGCCCTTGAACACCGAGGCCGGCAGGCCCAGGCCCTTCACGCGCGCCGCGGCCTTGTCGGCATCGGCACGGCTGCTGAAAGGCCCGACACGCACCCGCGTACGCTTGCCATCCTTGGTATCCACGGTCTGCGTGAAGGCATGCAGGCCGGCACCGCCGAGCCTGGACTTGATCTCGCCAGCCTTGCTGGTCTCGGCAAAAGCGCCGATCTGGACGATGAAGCGCTCGCTGCCGGAACTTGCCGGCTCGGCCGCCGCCACGGGCACGCTGCGCCCCTCCAGCAGGGCGCGCGCACGCGCGGCATCGTCGCTCTTGCTGGGCTCGGGCTTGCGCCTGGGCTCTGGCTTGGGTTCGGATTTGGCTTCCGGCTTGGCTTCAGGCTTGTGCTTGGGCTCGGGTTTGGATTCAGGCTTGGGTTCGGGCTTGCGCTCCGGCTTGACCTCTGGCTTGGCCTCGGGTTTGGGAGCTGGCGGCACCACAGGCACCACCGCAGGCACCGGCGCGGAGGCCACAACAGGCGCCACCATGGGCGCGGGAGCAGGCTTGGGGACCGGCGCGGCGCCGCGCGAGGGGATCTCTTCCTCGCCGTCGCCCAGCGAGGCGCGAGCCGTGACCTGGCCGTTGGATGCGGCCTCGCCGCTGACCGCATTGGCGCCAGGCACCACCACGGGTGCCGCATTGCCGCGATCCGGAATCTCGATGGGAATATCCACTGGCACGGGGCGCGGCTGGGTGTCGAACAGCAGCGGGAAGCCGATCACCCCCGCCAGCACCAGCACCGCGGCGCCGATCAGGCGATGGCGCGCACGGCGGCGCATGGCTTCCACGCTCTCGCCCTGGGCCAGGCGGCTGGGCCGCTTGGCGCCTGGCACGGCTTGCTCGCCATCGTCTTTTTTGCCGGGCCAACGAATATTGAAAAGTGCCATGAAGTACGGATTCGTTCAGCCTATGCCGTGGCGGCATAGCCTATGGTTTCAGTTGCCCAGGTGCTTGGCGCTCAAGCGGGGCGTGCCGTTTTGCAGCACACCGCCCACGGTGTAAAACGAACCAAAGACCACGATTCTATCAGCCGCCTCCGCCGCCTCCACCGCGGCGTCCAGGGCCTGCTGGGGATTGGCGAAGGTCTGCATGACCACGTCGGTGCGCAGGCCGGCCTTGGCCTGCAGCTCGGCGAGCTTGGCCTTGAGGCCTTCGGCCGTGTCCGCGCGCGCCGTCGGCAGGTCGGTGAAATACCAGCGGTCGATCAGGGGCGCCACCTTGGTGAGCATGGGCGCCCAGTCCTTGTCGGCCATGGCGCCGAACACGGCATGCGTGGTCGGGAAATAGCCCATGGCATCGAGATTGGCCGTCAGCGCCGCCACCGAATGCGGGTTGTGCGCCACGTCCAGCACCAGCGTGGGTTGGCCCGGAATGATCTGGAAGCGCCCGGGCAGCTCCACCATGGCCAGGCCCGTGCGCACGGCCTGGGCCGTCACCGGCAGCAGGCCGCGGATGGCTTCCAGCGCCGCCAGCACGCCCGAGGCGTTGACCAACTGGTTGGCGCCGCGCAGCGCCGGATAGGCCAGGCCGGCATAGCGGCGGCCGCGGCCGGCCCAGCCCCACTGCTGCTTGTCGCCGTCGTAGTTGAAATCCTTGCCGAAGCGCCACAGGTCGGCACCGATCTCCATGGCGTGGTCGATCACGCTTTGCGGCGGCATGGGGTCGCTGACGATCACAGGACGGCCGGTGCGCATGATGCCGGCCTTCTCGCGGCCTATGCTTTCGCGGTCGGGGCCGAGCAGCTCCATGTGGTCGAGGTCGATGCTGGTGATGACGGCGCAGTCGGCATCGATGATGTTGGTCGCGTCCAGACGCCCGCCCAGGCCGACTTCCAGGATCGCCACATCCAGCTTGGATTGGCTCATCAGGTGCAGGATGGCCAGCGTGGTGAACTCGAAATAGGTGAGCGCCACCTCCCCCCCGTTGTCGGAGCCCTTGTTGGCGCCCTGCCCTACGCGGGCCTGCTCCACCGCCTCGAAGTGCGCGATCAGGTCCTGCGCCTTGACGATCTCGCCGCCCACGCGGCAGCGCTCCTCGAAATGCACCAGATGGGGCGAGGTATAGACGCCCGGGCGGTAGCCCGACTGCAGGGCCACGGCTTCCAGCATGGCGCAGGTCGAGCCCTTGCCGTTGGTGCCGGCCACCGTGACCACGGGGCAGTCAAAATGCAGATCCATGCGCTGCGCGACGGCGCGCACGCGATCCAGGCCGAGGGCAATGCTCTGGGGATGCAGACGCTCGCAATATGTGAGCCATTCATCCAGGGTGGGAAATGTGGTGTGCATACTGGGCGCTATTGTCACCCAGCACCAGAGGCCCTATGGCCGGCCGCGTTAGCGGCGCGCGAAAAGCTTTATCAAATGCTTTGCCAAGTGCAACCGTTTTCAGGAACCGACTCCATGACCCGCACCATCACGCTCTACGGCATCTCCAACTGCGACACCGTCAAGAAGGCGCGCAGCTGGCTCACCGAGCAAGGGCTTGCCTACGATTTCCATGATTTCAAGAAACAGGGCGTGCCGGCCGGGCGCCTGCCGGCCTGGATGGCCGCCGTGGGCTGGGAAAAACTGCTCAACCGCCAGGGCACGACCTGGCGCAAGCTGGACGAGGCCGTCAAGGCGCGAGCCCAGGATGCCGCCAGCGCCGCCGCCGTCATGGCCGAGCACCCCAGCGTCATCAAGCGCCCCGTGGTGGAATGGCCCCAGGGCCGGGTCACCGTGGGCTTCAAGGCCGAGGACTGGCAGGCGCTGACGCAGGCCTGAAGCACCCGGGAGAGGCAAACGCTCACATTGCCACATTGGGTTTACGTAGATTTACGCAGTGCGAGCATGGGCTTCATCTTGGCGGACTAAACTTTTCCCCAGTCTGGCGCATCCAATGGCCCATGACAGGAGAAGAATGATGAAACCCCTGCTAGTAATGACCCTGGTCGCGGCAACGGCCTCCATGACCTCCGTGGCATTTGCCCAGGAGCGTGGCCGCGTGTTGTCCACCACCCCCATCACGCAGCAGGTGGCCGTGCCGCAGCAGGTCTGCAGCGACCAGACCGTGGCCATGGCCCCGCGCAACACCGGTGCCGGAGCCGTGATCGGCGCCATTGCCGGCGGCGTACTGGGCAATGCCGTCGGCGGCGGCGCGGGCCGGGCGGCCGCCACGGCGGCCGGTGTGGTGGGTGGTGCCATGCTGGGCAACCAGGCCGAAGCCTACGGCCCGCCCCAGTACCAGACCCTGCGCCAGTGCAGCACGCAGAACTACTACCAGAACCAGACCGTGGGCTACAACGTGGTCTATGAATACCGTGGCCGCAGCTACACCACGCAGACCACCACACCGCCCGGCAACTGGATCGCCCTGAACGTGACGCCCGCGGACAACGGCAACCTCTACAACAGCAACGGCTACTACGACACCCCCGCTCCAAGTCAGGTCTACAGCACCGTGCCCATGGCGCCGCCGGTGGTCTATCAAGATGGCTACCCGGGCGGCTATCAAAGCGGGTATTACGCCCCCCAGCCCCTGTACTCGGCCGGCGACTATGTGGCCCCGATGCTCATCGGCGGCGCCATCGGTGCTGGCGCCTACTACGCTACCCGCCCCCACCACCATGGCTACTACCGTCCGGGCTGGGATGGCGGCTGGCGCCGCTGATTCCGGCCTCCAGCCCCACGCATCACGCCAGCAAGAGCTCCGCAAGACGGGGCTCTTGTTCTTTGGGGCCGGCCGCGCATGCAGCGGATACGTGGCCTAAAATGTCAAGTTTGACCTAGACCACGCCTTTCGCGTTCCTTTTCATGACCACCGAAACCATTGAGGGCGTGGCCCTCACCACCAAGGCCAATGTGTACTTTGACGGCAAGTGCGTCAGCCACGGCTTTACCCTGCCCGACGGCACCAAGAAGTCCGTGGGCGTGGTGCTGCCGGCCACGCTGACCTTCGGCACGGCCGCCGCCGAGATCATGGAATGCGTGGGCGGCTCCTGCGAGTACAAGCTCGACGGCAGCAGCGAGTGGCAGAAGTCCGGCCCCGGCGAGAGCTTCCAGATTCCCGCGAACTCCAAGTTCGACATTCGCGTGACCGAGGCCTACCACTACATCTGCCATTACGCCTGAACCGCGCCTGATTCGGCCGGAGCCCGAAGGGCTGCAGCACAGCCATTCAAGACTTTTTTAGCCTCTGGCGCAGACCAGCCAAGCGCCAGCAGCTATCACTTTGAAGAGAAATTTCATGGAAACCATCCTGCAACACGTTCCCGTCGGCCAGAAGGTCGGCATTGCCTTCTCCGGCGGCCTGGACACCAGCGCGGCCCTGCGCTGGATGAAGAACAAGGGTGCCCTGCCCTATGCCTACACCGCCAATCTCGGCCAGCCCGACGAGGAGGACTACGATGCCATTCCCCGCAAGGCCATGGAATACGGTGCAGAGAAGGCCCGCCTGATCGACTGCCGCCTGCAGCTGGCCAATGAAGGCATTGCCGCCATCCAGGCCGGCGCCTTCCACATCTCCACCGGCGGCATCACCTATTTCAACACCACGCCGCTGGGCCGTGCCGTGACCGGCACCATGCTGGTGGCCGCCATGAAGGAAGACGACGTCAACATCTGGGGCGACGGCTCGACCTTCAAGGGCAACGACATCGAGCGCTTCTACCGCTACGGCCTGCTGACCAACCCCGCGCTGAAGATCTACAAGCCCTGGCTGGACCAGACCTTCATCGACGAACTGGGTGGCCGCGCCGAAATGTCGGCCTTCATGACCAAGGAAGGCTTCGGCTACAAGATGAGCGCCGAAAAGGCCTACTCGACCGACTCCAACATGCTGGGCGCCACCCACGAGGCCAAGGACCTGGAGCAGCTGAACAGCGGCATCCGCATCGTCAACCCCATCATGGGCGTGGCCTTCTGGAAGCCGGAAGTCGAGGTCAAGGCCGAAGAAGTGTCGATCACCTTCGACGAAGGTCGCCCCGTGGCCGTCAACGGCAAGGAAATTGCCGACCCCGTGGAGATGTTCCTGGAGCTGAACCGCATCGGCGGCCGCCACGGCCTGGGCATGAGCGACCAGATCGAGAACCGCATCATCGAAGCCAAGAGCCGCGGCATCTACGAAGCCCCGGGCATGGCGCTGCTGCACATCGCCTACGAGCGCCTGGTCACCGGCATCCACAACGAAGACACCATCGAGCAGTACCGTATCAACGGCCTGCGCCTGGGCCGCCTGCTGTACCAAGGCCGCTGGTTCGACCCCCAGGCCATCATGCTGCGCGAAACCGCCCAGCGCTGGGTGGCCCGCGCCGTGACCGGCACCGTGACGCTGGAACTGCGCCGCGGCAACGACTACTCGATCCTGAACACCGAGTCGCCCAACCTGACCTACGCGCCCGAACGCCTGTCGATGGAAAAGGTCGAGGACGCACCGTTCAGCCCGGCCGACCGCATCGGCCAGCTGACCATGCGCAATCTGGACCTGATGGACACGCGCGACAAGCTGGCCATCTACTCCAAGGCCGGCCTGCTGTCGCTGGGCACCAGCAACGCCCTGCCTCAGCTGGGCGGCAACAGCAAGTAAGGGCTTTCCGCCATCTCCCCAAGCCGCCTGCGGGCGGCTTTTTTGCATCCAGCCCGCGCGATACCCCCTTCTGCATACACCCGCAGACACAAAAACAAGCCCCGGTCTTTCAAGACAGGGCGGCCAACACGGGTAGAGTCGCGAGGTTATAGACGAAAGGCTCAATACATGACATTTCAAAAAGCAAGCAGCGGCCTTGTTCTCGCGGGACTGATCCTGTCGGCAGGTTTCTCCGTCAATGCCCTGGCCCAGGACCCGGCCGCCAAGCCCGCAGCCCCTGCCGACCAGACAGCAGGCCAGGCCCCGGCGGCGCAGCCGCAGGTCGATGCGGCAGCCGCCGACGCGGCCCTCAAGCAGCGCCTGCAGGCCGTGGTGGCTGCCATCAACGGCAAGAGCAAGCTCGCCGCCGGCAACTTCAACGAGCAGTTCACCAAAGAATCGCCCGTGGACGCGGTCCAGAAGGCCCTCGACTCCATGCGCTCCGGCGTGGGCAATTGCCAGCCCACGGCGCGCATGCAGACTTCCAACCCCATCGCCACCAGCGTGCTGCTGTCTTGCCAGAAAGGCTTTGTGCCGCTGGAAATCGCCGTGGAACCCCAGGCGCCCTACCGCATCACCGGCATGCTGCTGCACCCCGCCTACTGGAAATAATTCCGGTCTGCAAAACGCATTCTCCGCCGCCAAAGCCGTCTCGCCCGCCCCGGGCAGGCGGCTTTTTCATCGCCGGTCGCCCCAAGATGAAAAACGCCCCTTGCCGAGGACAGCGACCACGGGCAGCGGGGAGCGTGGGGAGCCGTTTTTCATGGCATCGGGAAGCTGCGGCGAGGCTGCAGATACCGTCGGGGGACGGTGCCGCTGGCACCCGGAGTTTCCCTAGACCGAGCGACCTCCAACGCCCCGTTGCCACCGCCAGAGCCGACAATGGCCGCCTGGTTTTCCTGCACGACGCGATCAAGACCATCCGCGGCAACGGCAGCTACGCCTGGATCGCCAAGACATGCTCCGACTTCGACCCCTGCGGCAACTAAATTTCAGCGCCGCGGCAAGAAGCAGAGAAAATAGCGGGTTTACCGTTTCGGAGCGGCCGCGTCAGGCGCGGCGCCCACCGGACAGCTTCTCCACCTTCAACACAAGGAATCACCATGCGCGCATTGCTGATGGCTGTGGCCATCGCCACCCTGGCCGGCTCCTCCCTGGCCGCCGACCTGCGGGTAGGCACCAATCCCGCCTACGAGCCCTTCGAGTACAAGACCGCCTCGGGGGAAATCGTCGGTTTCGACATCGACATCGCCAACGCGCTGTGCGAGCAGCTCAAGCGCAAATGCGTTTTCGTCGAATCCGAGTTCGACAGCGTCATTCCGGGCCTGCAGGCCCGCAAGTTCGATGTCATCATCAGCTCCATCTCGATCACGCCCGAGCGCCAGCGTGTGGTGGACTTCACCAAACGCTACTACAAGACGCCCAGCGCCATCGTGGTCAAGAAGACCGTCAAGTACGAAGGCCCTGCCTCGCTCAAGGGCATGAAGATCGGCGTGCTCAAGGGCAGCACCCAGGAAAAATGGGCGCTGGGCGAGCTCAAGCCAGCCGGCGTGAACGTGGTGCCCTACCAGTCGCAGGACCAGGTCTACCTCGACCTGCACGCCGGCCGCCTGGACGGCACCGTGGCCGACAAGGTCGAAGTCCATGGCGGCTTCCTGCGCAAGCCCGAAGGCAAGGACTACGGCTACGCGGGCCCCGACCAATACGACGTGAAGTACTACGGCGAAGGCATAGGCATTGCCATGCGCAAGGGCCAGAAGGAGCTCAAGCAGCAGCTCGACGCTGCGATCGACACCATCCGCAAGAACGGCACCTACGACAAGATCGCCAAGAAGTACTTCGACTTCGACCCCTACGGCCACTGAGCCCCGGGCCTGAGCGGGCCTGTCATCCCCCGGGGCGTGCTCAGCCGCTGAGCACGCCCCGGCCGTCATGGCCCCCATGCCTGCATAGCATATGAACGGATACTATCTTTCCATCCTGCACGGAGCGCTGCTCACGGTTGCGGTGTCGCTGGCATCGTTGGCCGTGGCCACGCTCATCGGCCTCGCGGGTGCGGCGGCCAAGCTGTCGGGCCGGCGCCTGCTGGTCTGGCCGGCCACGTTCTACACCACCGTGGTACGCGGCATTCCCGAGCTCCTGATGATGCTGCTGATCTTCTATGGCGGCGCCATCGGCCTGAACAGCCTGCTCGAAGCCCTAGGCAGCGAGGAGAGCGTGGACCTGAACCCCTTCGCCGCCGGCGTGATGACCATAGGCTTCATCTACGGCGCCTACATGACCGAAACCTTCCGCGGCGCCATCCTCGCCATTCCCAAGGGCCAGATGGAGGCCGCCTGGGCCTTCGGCATGGGCCCGCTACGCACCTTCATCCGCATCACGCTGCCGCAGATGGTGCGCTATGCGCTGCCCAGCTTCACCAACAACTGGCTGGTGCTGATCAAGGCCACGGCCCTGGTCAGCCTGATCGGCCTGCACGACATGACCTACCTGGCCAAGCAGGCCAGCGCATCCGTGCGCGAGCCGTTTGCCTTCTTCCTGTTCACCGCGGCGCTCTACCTCATCTTCACGGCCGTGTCGCTGCAACTGCTCAAGCGCCTGTCCGCGCGCTACAGCCTGGGAACGGACAAGGTGCAACTATGAACTGGAGCGTCATTTTCGAGCCCGACACCCTGGCGCTGTATGCGCAGGGGCTGGTCGTCACGCTGCAGCTGACCCTGATCAGCCTGGCCGTGGGCGCCGTGCTGGCCCTGCTGTTAGCGCTGGCCCTGGTCAGCCGCACGGCCCTGCTGCGCGTGCCCGTCGGCGCCTTCACATACTTCATGCGCGGCACGCCGCTGCTGATCCAGGTCTACCTGATCTACTACGGCTTCGCCCAGCTCGAATGGGTGCAGGCGCGCTGGGATACCGTCTGGCCCTGGACGCATTTCAAGGAGCCGTTCTTCTGCGCGCTGCTGTCCTTCAGCCTGAACACTGCCGCCTATACCGCAGAAATGCTGGCCGGAGCCATCCGCGAAACCGACAAGGGCGAGGTCGAGGCCGCGCGCGCCATGGGCATGAGCAACTGGCAGCTGATGCGCCACATCATGCTGCCCAGCGCCGTCCGCCGCACCCTGCCCGCCTACGGCAACGAGGTGGTGATGATGCTGCACAGCTCCAGCCTGGCCAGCACCGTCCCGGCGCTGCTGGACCTGACCGGCGCTGCCAGCCGCGTGTATTCCGATTTTTACCTGCCCTTCGAGGCCTACCTCTTCGCGGCCGCCATCTACCTGTGCATCACCTTCGGCCTGATCGGCGCCAACCGCCTGCTGGAGCGCCGCTACCTGGGCTATCTGGCACCGCGCAGGCAATGAACACCCCCCTGAGGCGCTTTGCGCCTTCCCCCCGCTCTCTCATCGCTGCGCGCTGCGGGCAGGGGGACGCGACCTTCGCTACGGGGCAGCCCTTGCTCGGCCGCTCCTGGCTTGGAAACGCCAGTTTTGTACGCAGTGCCCTGGATAACTGAGATTCACCCATGACAACCTCCTACAAACTCCAGGCACTGGACATCCACAAGCGCTACGGGCAGAACGAAGTGCTCAAGGGCGTTTCGCTCAATGCCCATGCGGGCGACGTGATCAGCATCATCGGCAGCTCGGGCTCCGGCAAAAGCACTTTTTTGCGCTGCATCAACCTGCTGGAGCAGCCCCAGCAGGGCCGCATCATCGTCGCTGGCGAAGAGCTGCAGCTGCGCCCGGGCCGTGACGGCGCGCTGCAGGCAGCCGACCAGCGCCAGCTGCAGCGCCTGCGCTCGCGGCTGGCCATGGTGTTCCAGCACTTCAACCTCTGGGCCCACATGACGGTGCTGCAGAACATCATCGAAGTGCCCGTGCATGTGCTGGGCCTGCCGCACGATGAAGCCGTGGCGCGCGCCCGCAAGTACCTGCAGCTGGTGGGACTGGAAAACCGCGAGGACACCTACCCCGGCCACATGAGCGGCGGCCAGCAGCAGCGCGTGGCCATTGCCCGCGCGCTGGCCGTGGAGCCCGAGGTGATGCTGTTCGATGAACCGACCAGCGCGCTCGATCCCGAGCTGGTCGGCGAAGTGCTGCGCGTCATGCAGGTTCTGGCCCAGGAAGGCCGCACCATGCTGGTGGTCACCCACGAAATGGGCTTTGCCCGCGAGGTGTCCAATCATGTGATCTTCCTGCACCAGGGCCTGATCGAGGAACAAGGCCATCCGCGCGAGGTGCTGGCCAACCCCAGGAGCGAGCGGCTGGCACGTTTTCTGTCAGGCAACCTCAAATAATTGCTATCCAAAAAAGAGCTGCCGGCACTTTATGTACAAGTGCCGGCAGCTCTTTTTTACATTTTCATGGCCTCACAGGCGCGGGAACCTTGCTCTCTATCGACGATCCAACCATAAGCCGCTGGATATCGATTGCGGCGGCAGGAGGTAGCAGCCATGAAACAGATGAAACATTGGCAGGATCCGCTCAATGCCCTGCTGGGCGCCTGGTTGGCCCTGTCGCCCTGGGTTCTCGGTTTTCAGGATCAGATGGCGCCCACGGTCAGCGGTGTGGTCGTGGGTCTGGCCCTGATTGCCGCCGCACTTGGCGCGATCTTCATGCCCCGGGCCTGGGAGGAATGGACCGAAGGCGCTCTGGGGCTGTGGATGATTGCTTCGCCCTGGGTGCTGGGTTTTGGCATGCACATGGATGCCATGCGCAACGCCGTGGTCTCGGGCATCGTGGTCATGGGGCTGGCCCTCTGGGTGCTGCTCACCGACAAGGACTACAGCTTCCTGCGGCACGACCGCACAGCACATTGACGCCGTGCATCGCTCACAAAAACCGCCTTCGGGCGGTTTTTTTATCGGATCAGACCACCACCGGCTCGGGCTCCAGCCGGATACCGAAGCGCTCATAGACGCTGGTCTGTATCGCCTTGGCCAGCGTCATCACCTCTCCGCCCGTCACGCTGCCGTCGGCGCTGCGGCGGTCGCCGCGGTTGACCAGCACCAGGGCCTGCCTGTCGTAGACGCCGGCGCGGCCCATGCTCTTGCCCTTCCAGCCGCAGGCATCGATCATCCAGCCAGCCGCGAGCTTGATGGAGCCGTCGTCCATGGGGTAGTGCACGATCTTGGGATCGCGCGCGATGATGTCCGCGCACTGCTCGGGCGTCACCGTCGGGTTCTTGAAGAAGCTGCCCGCGTTGCCTATCACCTCGGGATCGGGCAGCTTGGCACGCCGGATCTCGCAGATCCAGTCGAAGATCTGCTTGGCCGTGGGGTGTTCCACGCCTTTTTCCATCTGCTTGCGCTGCAGGTCCAGATAGCCGAGGTCGGGCTTCCAGGCCTTGGGCAGGGCCAGGCGCACGCGCGTGATGACGGCGCGCCCCTTGAGCCCCAGGCCGCGCGGCACGGAGCCCTGCACCGGCCAGTACTTGGGCTGGGCCGGCACATGCTTGAAGACCGAGTCGCGGTAGCCGAAGGCACATTGCGCCGCATCCAGCGTGAACTGCTCGCCGGTCGCCAGGTCCACGGCATCCAGCGACTCGAAGTGGTCCTGCAGCTCCAGCCCGTAGGCGCCGATGTTCTGCACGGGCGCCGCGCCCACGGTGCCCGGAATCAGCGCCATGTTCTCCAGGCCCGCGTAGCCGCGGGACAAGGTCCAGGCCACCATGTCGTGCCAGCGCTCGCCGGCGCCGATTTCCACGATCCAGTGGCTGTCGCTCTCCTGCTGCAGACGCATGCCCATGATTTCCATCTTGAGCACCACGGGCGCCACGTCCCCGGTCAGCACCACATTGCTGCCGCCGCCCAGCACGAACACCGGCTGGTGGCCCCAGAGCGGATCGGCCAGGAAATGGCGGATATCGTCCTCACTGCGCACGCGCACCAGGGTTTCGGCGCGCGCGGCAATGCCAAAGGTGTTGCAATGCTGCAGGGGAACATTTTTCTCGACTAACATCGGCTCAATTGTCGCATTGCCCCTGCCGCACCGCTGGTAGCGCGCGCATCTCCGCAGCCCGCACTGCGATACCTTCGGAACCCATCACCAGGAAAGAATTCACATGCCTTCTTTTGACACCGTTTGCGAAGCCGATTTCGTCGAAGTGAAGAACGCCGTGGAAAACACGGCCAAGGAAATCGGCACCCGTTTCGACTTCAAGGGCACCTCGGCCGCCATCGAGCTCAAGGACAAGGAAATCACACTGTTCGGCGATGCCGACTTCCAGCTGCAGCAGGTCGAGGACATACTGCGCAACAAGCTGACCAAGCGCAGCGTGGACGTGCGTTTCCTGGACATCCAGAAGGCGCAGAAGATCGGTGGCGACAAGCTCAAGCAGACCGTCAAGGTCAAGAACGGCATCGAGTCCGAGCTGGCCAAGAAGCTGCAGAAGCTCATCAAGGACAGCAAGCTCAAGGTGCAGGCCGCCATCCAGGGCGAAAGCGTGCGCGTGACCGGCGCCAAGCGCGACGATCTGCAGGCCGCCATGGCCCTGATCCGCAAGGATCTGGCCGACCATCCGCTGTCGTTCAATAACTTCCGCGACTGACGTGCAGCCCCCCCTGAGCGGCTGCGCCGCATCCCCCCAGGGGGACGACGCCATCGCCGCGGGGCGGCCCTTGCTCGGCGTCTCTGACTAGAGCGGCAGCGCACCATGCCACAACGCAATGAATCACTGAAATGAACCATCTCCTGAGCGGCTGCGCCAGCCTCCTGCTGGCGGCGGCGATGGCTACGCCTTTGGCAGCGAATGCCCAGTCCGTCGCGCTCAGCGGCGTGCTGGGCAGCAAGGCTTTGCTGGTCATCGACGGCCAGTCGCCCAGGGCCCTCGGAGCGGGCGACAGCGCCCAGGGCGTGCGCGTGCTGCAGGTGGCCGGCGACTCGGCCGTGGTGGACCTCAAGGGCCGGCGCCAGACGCTGCGCCTGGGCGAGGCGCCGGTCAGCATCGGCAGCCGCGGTGCCAGCTCGGGCGACGAGGCCCGCGGCCACCGCGTGGTGCTCAAGGCTAACAGCCGCGGCCATTTCATCGAAAGCGGGCTGATCAACGGCAAGACCATGCAGTACATGGTGGACACGGGCGCCAGCTCGGTCGCCATAGGCCGCTCGGATGCCGAGCGCATGGGCCTGCCGTACAAGCAGGGCGCTCCCGTGATGATGCGCACCGCCAATGGCGACGCCCAGGGCTGGCGCCTGCGCCTGGACAGCGTGCGCATAGGCGACGTGGAGGTGTACGGCGTGGACGCCATCGTCGCGCCGCTGCCCATGCCCTATGTACTGCTGGGCAACAGCCTGCTGACGCAGTTCCGCATGACGCGCCAGGGCACCGAAATGGTGCTGGAAAAGCGCTGATGGCGCTTCTTGCCATGAACCATCTGCACAAGGACGAACCCTACGAGGACCTGCTGGGTCTCTGGTCGGACCTGGAGGCCGCGCTGTCGCTGCTGCTGTCGGAGCCGCAGCGCATTGCGGGCTTTGCCGGCAAGCTGCAACAACTGGACCGCTGGCTGCAGGACCTGATCGCCCACGACACCGACGCGGCCCTGTACCTGATGTTCCAGCGGGCTGCCTCCTCCACGGCGGGCTACAGCGCCTCGCACGCCCTGGTATGCGCCAGCCTGTGCCATGTGCTGGCCCAGGCCCTGCATCTGGACCGCGGCGAGCGCCAGATCCTGGTGCTCGCCGCGCTGACCATGAACATCGGCATGAATGCGCTGCAGGACCTGCTGGCCGAGCAGCGCGAACCTTTGTCCAGCACCCAGGCCCAGGCCGTGCAACAGCACGCCAGGGACAGCCGCGAGCTGCTGCAGCAGCTGCATGTCACCGACGCGCTGTGGCTGGCGGTCGTCGAGCACCACCATGCGCCCCAGCCTCCGGCCTCCCTGGCCACGTTGGCGCCGCAGCAGCGGCTGGTGCGCATTCTTGGCACGGTGGACCGCTACGCAGCGCTGATCAGCCCGCGCAAGACCCGCGCGGGTCGCAGCGCGGCCGAGTCGCTGCAGATTCTGCAGCAGCACGGTCACTCCACCGACGAAATCCAGCAGGGCCTGATCGAGGTGACGGGCCTGTACCCGCCCGGCACCTATGTACAGCTCGACAGCGGCGAAATCGCCGTGGTGCTGCGCCGCGGCGCCCACCCTGACGAGCCGCAGATGGCCAGCGTCATCGACCGCGACGGAGGCAGCCTCTACCCGCCCGTCATGTATCTCGACAGCCGCCGCCCCAGGGTGCAGTCGGCCCTGTCGCGCTCCGCCATCACGCTGGAACTGGACCCGCGCGCCATGGCTCAGCTGGGTGTGCACTGCGCCCAGAGCAGCCAATCGCTGTACCGCATGGTGCAAGTCCCCGGAAGCAAACGGAACACTCTTCCCTGAGCCGCCGTCCCCTCTTCCGGCAAGCGGCGCCTCAGGGCATCATTTCTTGCGGCCCAGCCTGGATTCCTTGCCGGCCACCAGGCGCTGGATGTTCTCGCGGTGGCGCCAGACCAGCAGCATGGCCATGATCACGATGGCAGCGGTGATCGGCGTCTCGGTATCCCAGGCGATGCCGCCGCACAGCACGTAGTACAGCGGCGCGAACACCGAAGCCACCAGCGCTGCCAGCGAGGAATAGCGGAAGAACACGGCGATGATGATCCAGGTCAGCGCCGTGGCCAGACCCAGCCAGCCGCTGATGCCCAGCAGCACGCCCAGCGCCGTGGCCACGCCCTTGCCGCCCTTGAAGTTGAAGAACACCGGATACAGGTGGCCCAGGAACGCCGCCAGCGCCACCATGGCCACCGTGCCTTCACCCAGACCCAGAGCCGGGCCCAACCACTGGACCAGCACCACGGGCAGCCAGCCCTTGGCGGCGTCCAGCAGCAGCGTCACGGCCGCAGCCGCCTTGCTGCCCGAGCGCAGCACATTGGTGGCGCCGGGGTTGCCGCTGCCGTAGGTGCGCGGGTCGTTGAGTCCCATGACGCGGCTCACGATGACCGCAAAGGACAGCGATCCGGTCAGATAGGCCGCCGCCACGGCGATCAGGGAATACAGGGCGTTCAATTGGAATCCTTGGAGAAACAAGCCCGCTATTCTGCCAGCGCACAGTGCACCGGCTGGGCTCCCAGCAGCTGCGTACAAACCTGGGGGGCCAGCTGCACCAGAAAGCCGCGCCGCCCGCCGTTGATGGCGATGCGCGGCAACGCCAGTATGCTTTCCTCGATATAGACCGGCATCTCGCGCCGCGTGCCGAACGGTGAGGTGCCCCCCACCAGATAGCCGCTGTGGCGGTTGGCCACCTCGGGCTTGCAGGGCTCCACGCTTTTGGCGCCGATCTGGCGCGCCAGGTTCTTGGTCGAGACCTTGCAGTCGCCGTGCATGAGCACGATCAGCGGCCTGGCGTCCTGATCCTGCATGACCAGGGTCTTGACCACCATGTGCTCGGGAAGCCCCAGCTGGCGCGCCGACTCCCCGGTGCCGCCATGCTCCACATAGTCGTAGGGGTGCTCGGTGAACTCCACCTTGCGGGCCCTGAGCATCTGCGTGGCCGGTGTCTCGCTCACATGGGCGTTCTTGTCTTTTTTTGCCATGATCCAATATTGATAGCTTCCGGAGCTTGACTGGCAAGCACCAGGCGCCGATTTGACCACAAATGAACCAGGCTCACACCGCGGGGTCGCGCACTTCCCAGCGGATGGCATCGATCGCGGCCAGCAGCTCGGGCGACAGCTGCGTACCCCAGGCATCAAGGTCCTCGTCGAGTTGGGCCACCGAGGTCACGCCGATGATGGTGCTGGCCACCTGCCACTTGGTATAGCAAAAGGCCAGCGCCATCTGCACGGGCGTGAGACCATGCTCGCGCGCCAGCTGGTTGTAGCGGCGCGCGGCGGCCAGCGCCTCGGGCCGGCCCCAGCGCTGGCGGCGCACGGATTCGTAGCGCGCAATGCGCGCCTCTTGCGGCGCACCGGGCTCGGTGGGCGCATGCTGGTCGAACTTGCCGGTCAGCAGGCCAAAGGCCAGCGGCGAATAGGCCAGCAGCGACACGCCCAGGCGGTGGCAGCTCTCGTCCAGGCCGTTCTCGTAGCTGCGGTTGACCAGGCAGTACGGATTCTGCGTACTCGCCACGCGCGGCAGGCCGTGCTGCTCGGCCAGGCGCACGAATTCATGCACGCCGTAAGGCGTTTCGTTCGACAGGCCGATGTGGCGCACCTTGCCCTGCTCCACCAGCCTGGCCAATGCCTGCAACTGCTCGTGGATGGAGGTCTGCGACCGCTCCTGCTGCGGGTTGTAGTACAGCGCGCCGAAGGCGGGCACATGGCGCTCGGGCCAGTGGATCTGGTAGAGGTCGATCACCTCGGTCTGCAGGCGCTTCAAGCTCCCTTCGCAGGAAGCGACGACGTCGGCAGCCGTCATCCCCTGCCCCGCCCGCACCCAGGGCATGCCGCGCGATGGGCCGGCCACCTTGCTGGCCAACGTCACGCGCGCCCGTGCGCCGGGGCGGCTGGCGAACCAGCGGCCGATGATGGTTTCCGTGGCCCCGAAGGTGGCCTCGCGCGCGGGCACCGCATACATCTCGGCCGTGTCGAAGAAGTCCACGCCGCGCTCCAGCGCGCGGTCCATGATGCGAAAGGCTTCGGCTTCGTCGACCTGCTCGCCGAAGGTCATGGTGCCCAGGCAGATGGGGCTGACGCGCAGATCGCTTTGCCCCAGGGCAACGGGATGCATGGAGATTCTGGAGATATTGGCATTCATGGGGTCCGAGTTTATGTCCTGGCCGACCAAATCCACAGCCATCTCGCGGATGTTTGCCACCACTGTCTCCGGCAGGACGGCCGCCAGGCATGCCGCCGCAATAATCGAGGGCAAACAGAGCTTTCTGCAGCCAGACCATGAGCATTGACACCCAGCCCTACCAACCCCGCCGCATCTGGCGGTCCGAGATGCTGCCCGTGCGCGGCATGCCATACCACGTGCGCCGCTGGGAGCCGGCACAGCCCGCCCCCGACCTCCCCCTGCTGGTGCTGGCCCACGGCTGGATGGATGTGGCGGCCTCCTGGCAGTTCGTGGTCGATGCCTTCAGCCAGGCCTTTGCCCAGGGACGCACCATCGTCGCCCACGACTGGCGCGGCTTCGGCCTCAGCCGTCCGGCCGCGCCCTGCGACAGCTACTACTTCACCGACTATCTGGCCGATCTGGACATGCTGCTGGATCAGCTCTCGCCCGGCCGCCCCGTCGATCTGGTGGGCCACAGCATGGGCGGCAATGTGTCCAGCTGGTATGCGGGCGCACGACCCGAGCGCATCCGCCGCTTCGTGAACCTCGAAGGCTTCGGCATGCCCGACGTTCCGGCCGAGCGCACGCCCAAGCGGCTGGCCCAATGGATGGATGAGCTGCGCGAACAACGGGACGGTGGCATGGGCCTGGCCCTCTACGCCGGCGTGGAAGCCGTGGCCGACCGCCTGCAAAAGACCAACCGCCGCCTGCCGCGCGACAAGGCGCTGTGGCTGGCCCACCACTGGGCGGCGCCCGATGACAGCCCGGGCGGCGGCGGCCGCTGGCGCATTCTGGGCGACGCCTCGCACAAGATCGTCAACCCCTACATCTACCGCGCGGACGAGGCGACCGCCTGCCTGCAGGCCATTACCGCCCCCATGCTGGCCGTGGAAGCCAGCGACGACAGCCTGGGCCAGTGGTACAAGGGCCGCTACACGCTGGAGCAGTACCACGAGCGCATGAAACTGGTGCCGCGATGCCGCATCGCCGTGGTGCAGGACGCGGGCCATATGCTGCACCACGACCAGCCCCAGGCCGTGGCGCGGTTGATCGAGGAATTTCTGGCCGTGCCGCCTCGCTAAGATGGCAGCCAAAGGCCACGCCGCGCGAGCGGCGTGGCCGCTTGCGGTGGGCGCTCAGTTATCGATTCGGCGGTAGCGATAGGCTGGATGCCGGTCCGGCCTGACCTTTGGGGTGATCTTGCCCGGCGTGATGGGGGTTGCGCCGGGGCCGCCGATGATGAACGGAACCGTCTTGCCACCCACCGCCACCAACCCGCCCACAGGCGATGGTGGAATGCCCTCCGTCACGAATTGCGTCGTGAGGGTGCGGCCCACAGGCGCAACCCCTGTCTGGAAATCGACCTGATAGGCATAGCCTGTGCCGAGATTGCGGCACATGTTCGCATTGGCGCTCTTGGCACGGTAGGTGTTGAAGTATGTCACACCAGCCAAGGTGATGGGGGTGGTCACCACCTGCTCGTAGGGGGCGGCGGTCGAGGACAGAGTCAGAAACCATCCCTTGTAGCCGGACAGGGACGTGGGGTCCAGAGGGGTAGCGTTCGTCACGTCCTTGAAGCCCGTGGGGCTGGGCGTCGTAGCCCCCGAACCGTAGCCTATGCCGACGTTGATGCTGTTCTGGTCCACTACGGTGACATCGTCCCGTATGCCATAGAATCGGTTCAGGACTTGGGCGGCATTCGAGTTGGCGCTGGGTTTTTCGCGGTCGCCGGTGCCCACCAGCACGGTGACTTGAGTACCCAGGGCCACCACGCTGGGGGCATACATGAACTTGCGCCGCTCCGTCAGGCTGCTGCCCCACTGGCTCACGGTGGCAATCTTCACCACTTTCCAGTCATTCACGCTGGGATAGCCGTTGAAGGTCGCCGGGTCGCTGGTATTGATGCGCCAGACATTGCCGCGCGTGTCCACGGCGTAGAGAACGTCCACATAGCCGTCGCGGTTGAGGTCCGCAGACGTGATGTCGGCAACGAAACGTCCGGCACTGTTATCCAGCCCATTCGTTGTGTCAATGAAGCGAAAGTTACTGTTCTTTCCTGTATCTGCACTCATCACCACAATGCCTTTGCCTTTGCCGACCGTGGCGCACGCAGTATTCGGGTCTTCATTGTCTTCGCACGTGTCGTACCCAGCCCCAAATACCGCTAGCGGTTGGGCATAGCCTTTGACGCGAATAATGGTCGGTGTGGACCAGCTTTGGCCCATGCGGGCATCATCGGCATCGCTGAAGCGCCACATAAAACCAGGCTGCGATGTGCTGGAAGGCTTGTTGGTGACATTGAAGGCATACACCGAAGAGCCGCCACGCCGCATCGTGGGGTAGATCCAGAGCCTGCTCACGCCCGTGCTGCTAAGCTCCTGGTAACCGCCAATCGCACCATCGAAGAAGTAGGTCTTGGGCATTGGAGTAGGCGTCAGCGTATTCGACACATTGGGATAACTTATCAATGGGCTGTTGGTGCGTACTCGATCCAGCTTGTTCCAATGCTCCGGTGCAATGAATGCCCATAGCTCATTGCCATCGGTGCCTGCCTGATTGCCGTTGACCGCACGCAAGGTCCCGTCATCCGCTCCATAAAAGACCACCACGTCATTGCTGCTGCCAGTGCCGTAGTTCACGGCCAGAGGGCGAGAGTGAATCACCGCGCCATGCACGGTGGGGCGAGTCGCCGCGCTCCCCAGCCCATAGTCGGTGTAGGTCACAGTGCCGGTGGAAGCCTGTATGTTGCCATCGCCAGTATTTTGCCCCCGGACCCAGTTGACCGCAGTGGTGGAGGCTGTGCCATCCGTAGTGCTGATGGTGACGTTAGTGGAGTTAAAGTCAGCCAAGGTACCGCTGCAGCCTGTAGCAGCGCAGGTTTTGAGATTGCGCGCGTTATAGCCAAGCGCCCTCAGCCGCTGGGCAGCTCCCCCCCGCTCCACCAAGGGTCCATCGGGACTGTCGGAATAGGGTTTGGTATTGGTGGAGCACCCTGATTCCTGATTGAAACCGTTAATGGTTTGCCAATAGCTGTTGCTGTCGCTCGTCCAGTAGCTGCGCGCGCAGGACATGACAAAGCCGGTGTTTTGCGAATCCACGGCTTGTTTGCCATCGGCGTCCACCAGACTTAGGGCATTGTTGTTCAGCGCGAACTGGTATTGCTTGAGGTTCCCCATCCAGCGCTGCTGGGCAGCGACGTCGGGACGGAAGACACCCATGAACACCTGGTTCAGGAAGGTGCCCTGGGCGTTCACGCTCACAGGCAGCGAGGCCGAGGCAAACACGCTGTCCACCGAGGAGATCTGGGTCAGAATGTCGATAAACGCCTTGATCAGGCCGTACAAGTCGCCATTGACCGCGAAATAGCCGCCCTCACCGGACTGGGCAGCCATGGATGTCAGCAAATCGCGTTGCAATATGTCCTGTTTGCCGTTGTAGACGTCAATGGTGAACATCCGGACGTTCTGTTTTCCATTGATGGTGCTCACATCGGTGTTGTAGAGAAATTTGGCCCATTCGTCCGCAAAACGGATATTGCTTTTATCGCTGCTGGTCAACGGCACCGGGTAAATCTGCGGACCGTGGTTGTATTGCAGTCGGGTGGTAAGGTTGGTATTTGTCGGGTCCGGCAAAGCGTTCTGATTGGTGCCCCACTCCTGATTGGGGAACTTGTTGCCAATCAGCACGATGTAATTGTTTCCGCAGACATTGGCGTCGGTCAGCGGGCTCTTGTAAGTGGTTTTGCTTGCATCCGTGAAGGCGTCCGGGTCTTCCTGTGCAATGGGGTTGGTGTAGCGGACAGGGCCGAAGCCTGTTGCGCCGGTGGGACTGCCGGCGGTTTCCGTTTTGGCCCCTGCAGGATTGGTCCAGCCGCCAAAATACTTGAAAGCCTCGAACAGCGCCGTTCCGTAGTCCGTAGACGAAGGGCCCTTGAAATCCGGCGTGGTGATATTCGCATCAATATTGTCGAGATCGCCCAGAAATGTCGCGCAGTTGGTGTTTGCATTCTCCAAAGGGACAATATGGCGGCGGATGTAGCCGCCTACGATGCTGTTGCCGTCGACCGTTCCCTGAGCATTGAACAGCATGATGCCAGCGTTGACACCGAGCTTTGATCCGGTTTGACATACTAATTGGTCAAGGACGAGCCTGAGTGCACGTACTTCCACTTGTCCCTGGACCAGACTGCTGGCGTTGCCAAAAATTTGTTCGGCATACTTGTTGCACTGCACCTGATCTGTAGCTACCGGGAGCGCATTGCACTTGGCGATGACGCTGGCCTTGGTCCAGGCTTGGTTGTTGGCCGACCAGTTGGAGGTGTTGTCGAGGAAGAACAGCACATTGGGCTTGACGCCGCTGCCGCCCACACCGGCATAAAGATCAATGTCCTCGCTTCGGGCCAGTCCCGGCAGCAGCAGGCACATGGACAGTGCCGCCGACGCCAGGTTCAGAAAAAACTTGTTCATGCGAATCTCCAAAAATCCAATGGCCTTGCGCGAATCCAGCGGTGGTGCAGGCGCGGGGTTTAGTCGCAGTTGACAATGTCGTCAATGCCGCGGCGCACTTCCGTGCCCTGGAGCACGGAAGTCGCGGCGCTGACCACGGATGCGTCCGAAACCGTGGCCTCCATCTCGTAGAGCACGTTGGCACAAAATGAATCGTCGCCAGGCGCCACGGCAGACGTGTTAACGATGGTGATGGGCGAACCACCGCCACCAAAGCAGGAGGCATCTTGTGCGGGAACGTATTGCAGCGTTCCATTGGTGTCGGTTTTGGTTTTGATGAGCTCACTGTTCTTGATCGTGCGCTGGCGCTTGCAGGTCAGGTTCTTCACCGTAACCGCCACCGCCGAGCTGTCTTGTGCATCGACAGAACTCGTGGTGCCCAGGTTGACATACATCGTCTTGCCGGCGCTGCCTTTGTAATTGGCATCCCAGGTGCTTGCGGGCGTGGTCAGCACCATGTCGAGCGCATAGTGGGCTGCCGAGGTGGCTTCCGTCTGGAATTGCTCGTTGTTGACCACCTGCGTGTGGCGAGTGGTCAGGCGAATGACGCCCACCACGATCAAGGTCATCATGAGCAGCATGATCATCCCGACCATCAACGTGGCACCACGCTGATAGGTGTACCGGGGCATGGCCGGGCAGCGCAAGTGCCGAAGCTTCATGACTCCCTCCGCAGCTTGGGCGAGGTGAAGGTAATGGATGTGTTGTAGACGCGGCGCTTGAGCTGCTGCGTGGTTGGAGGCGTGCCGGGCGTGGTGTTGCACAGGCCATTGACGGTGGTGAACACGCAGTCTCCCATGGTGAATGTCATCGCCGCAGCCGCGTTCCGGCTGGTTTCCGTGGATTTCGCCAGCAGCCACAGCCTGATGCCGATGACATTGGGCCAGTCGGCAGCGAGGGGGGTGGAGCTGTAGCTGTCCACCGATCCATCGAGGTCGCTGTCGATGGCGTACTCGATCTGCATTTGCTCGATTCCCTCCACCAGGGTGACGGGCGTCTGAGCGCCGGCAGGCGTTATGTCCATAGACTGCAACTGGTCGCTGCTGTTGATGAAGTAAATGCGCCGGATCAGGCGTCGTTTCTCGGCGGAAACGGTGGTGCAGTCCTTGTCCTTGAGCGTGAATGTGGCGGCCAGCCCCATGTCCACCACGAATGGCTTGCCACCGTACTCGGATCCGCAGGAGGAAACCTGGAGATACGCCTGATCGCCGGTTTCCACAGCGCAGTCAGTCTCGCCGAGCCTGCAGGTGCTGGCCCGCTGGATGAAAATGGCATCCGTGCCGGCCTTGCGGGTGGTCAGGCAGGCCGGGCTGGTGTCGCCGTTGTTGAGTCCCACCACATGGATGGGCAAGCTGTTGAGCCAGTCGGGGTTCGTCGAAGCATCCACCACGACGGTAGAGCATATTCCATCGACCAGGTTGGCTGCAAAGGGCTTGGCACTGCTGGGCTTGACCAGTGTTCCATAAAACCCCGCCTGCGCCAGTTCCCGGCCCAGTACATCAATGCCATAGCGCCCGTTTTCAATGACATCGGCACTGAGCTGGATTTCTCTGCGGGAAGTGCTGCTGCTGACAAATACCGCACTCATGGCAATGACCAGCAGCAAGCCCAGCAGCATGGCGATCATCAACTCGATCAAGGTCAGGCCATGCTGCCGCGCAGCGCCGACAGGTGTGCGTGAAGGCATTTCAGATGTCTTTCTTGAGATCGGGGATCAGGACCCGCAGTGCAATGCCGCGGCGAAGCCCGGTGCCGAAATTCACCCCGTTGGCGCAATTTCTCTGACCGGTTAATGCATCGGGAAGCGGGTCGTTGCTGGCGGCCAGGCCTTGCCAGACCACCACGACGAAAATGTCCGCCACGGCACCCAATTGCGGCGGGTTGACCCGGATCAGGCAGCCGCGGGCGCCGATCATCGCCCCGACCGCGGTCGTCCCTTCCTGGGCAGCGGAACCCTTGAGCAACTGACCCCATCTGCAAAGCTCGGTCTTGGCTGCGGTCGAGGTCACAAGACATGGATCTGTACTCCCCGAAGCCATCACGCCGACATACAGATTGCCGCTCGTGGAGCTCACGTCATCGGTCAGGTAATCGGTAATCTGCCCCCTGGATTCGGCCAGCTTGTCGGCCATGTCGCGTACCAGGGAGATGGCCTGGGCACGCTGGTACGACTCCATTTCGACCTTGGAGGCCTTGACCTGCAGGCCAAACACTCCCAGCAACCCAAGCAGCAGGATGACCAGGGTGACCAAAACCTCGACCATGGTGAAGCCGCGCTCATGGCTGCCCAAGAAGCCTGCAGATGTGCGGCGAGCGTGTGGAACAGTCAGCATGCGCCGTCCTTGGTATTGACTCTTCCGGCCGTCGTGACCGACAGGCAGCGCTTGAGGCCGGTGCCGGAATGGGTTAACTCCAGATTGCCCGCGCCAGTCAGGCGGCCAAAGGAGTTGAAGGTGTAGGTGCCGGCTGCCGAACTGATGGCGGGAATGGGGTCTTGTGTCTGGATCGTGGCATTGGTCGCGGAAACCTTGACAGGCCAGCCGGTACCAATGCTGGTGAATGTGAACCCGATGGATGTGCCGCGCGTGACGGCTTCGCTGCGTGCCAGCCATAACGACTCGGTCAGGGCCGACGTAGCGTCACGCAACCGCTGCTGCGCAACCATTTTCGTGAAGGACGGGCCGGCAACGACAGCCAGGACGGCCACTATGGCAACGACCGTCATCAACTCAATCAGGGAAAAGCCGCGCTGAACATGCTGCTGCCCATTGGTCCGCTGACAGTCGAACATGCGGTTGCGGCACATCATTTACCCCAGTAGCCAGCAGTGCCGGCTGGGGTTTTGGCACCGCTCTGATCAATCGTGAGCGTCTGCTCTCCATTGGCCTGCAACGCGGTGGATGGCGTGGCGGTGACCGTGAATGTAGGCGGCGGGCCATCGGCGTTGGTAGCACTGAATGTGTAGTCGTTCTCGATCTCTTTGGGCGCCGCAAACCCCAGAGTAGCCAGATTATTGGAATACAGCCGCCGGTCCAGCAAATAGGTCTGCTGCTTGGACGCCAGTTCCATGAGCGCAGCCTGCGCAGTGGCGCGCTTGCCTTTACGGATGAAGTTCGTATACGACGGATAGGCAACTGCCGCCAGAATGCCCACGACGGCTACCGCAATCATCAACTCGATGAGCGTGAATCCGGCCGATGACTTCAATGGGCGACTATGTGTCCGCATGGTGTTCTGAAAGATATGAGCGTTTATATAAACGCAAAAATATCACGTTAACCATGGGTAACAAATGACACAAGAATCCACCCTGACAAACGGCCCCTAAAGAACGACAAGCGGTCTCGCCGCGACGGATGCCATGACCGTCCCTGCCTGAAACGCGCCCTGCAGCGGGAAAGCGCCTTGCACACTCCCCATCACTGCGGCACCAGCTTCAGGCTGTGCCGCCAGTGCACGGGGTCCATCTGCAGCGACCTATAGCGGCCGCCGGCCCATTCGTCGCGCATGTCGGCGTAGCGCGGCGAGAGCGCCAGCCCGCTTTGCCCGGTCTGGTAGATGAAGCGCGAGGATTCCATGTCCGCCAGGTCGTAGATGGCGCGCAACGAGGGCGCGTGCCGGTTCACGAACGGCCTCTTCCTGTCGCCCGGCAGGTACTGGCCCACATTCACGGAATAGCTGTCGCCGCTGGACGCGACGCTGACATCGAACGCGGGCGCGAGCAGCGCCACGCTGTCGAACGGCCGGTGGACGCTGAGCGCCGGATGCGCCTGGCCCCAGCGCCAGCGGCCCATGTCGGTGCCATACAGGGACTGAAGTCGATCCAGCGCCCTCGTCAACGCGGCGGCTGCCTGTTCCCGACAGCTCATGGGCGCGCACCACCAAGCATCGCTGCGCGCCAGAATGCCTTCGATGCCCGCGCGGTAATCGCGCTTGCCATAGGTCATGGCAAAGCGCTGCTCGCCGATGCGGGGAATGACGATGCCGCGCGTGAGCTCGTCCACCCAGACGGCAAAGATCAGCGGCTCGGCCCGATCTTTGTCCATGCGTCCGTCAAAACCGTCCAGCAAGACCTGCGCCTGGGGTGCCAGCGCATGAGGGGAAGGCACGCCGCGCAGGGCGGACAGCAGCACGGGCAGCAAGGCCTGCGTCGCCAGCGACTGCGCATCGTTCTGGATAGCGGCCATGCTGGCCGCGTCATGCCGATCGCTGGCCGACAGCAACTGCTCTATGCGCTGGTAGCGGTAAGGCAGGCTCCAGTCCTGGGTAAGGAAATGCGGGTCGCTCGGCGCCGTCACGCGCTGGTTGGCCGTGGCCACAAAACCGCGCGCAGAACCGTCGTCCTGCGGCGTCTGCTCATAGGCCAGCCAGCCCTGCCAGTCGTAGCGAGCATCCCAGCCCGGCGCGGGCGCCACGCCGCGCAAATCATTGTCCGCGGCACGCACCGGCACCTTGCCCGCAGCCTTGAAGCCGATATGGCCCTGCACGTCGGCCGCCACAATGCTTTGCATGGGCGAGTGGTAGATGGAGAAGGCCTCGAACAGCTCCTGCACCGTGCGTGCTCCGTTGGCTCTGAAACCCGCCTCCACCGTCCGGTTGTCGGTGTCCAGCGCCGCCCAGCGCAGGGCCAGCGCATATTTGCGGGTGTCGATGACCTGGGCGTACTGGGCCTGCGCATCGCTGAGCACGGGGCCATGGCGCGTGCTGCGCAGCGTGAGTTTCACATCAGGCTGGCCCTTGACCTTGAAGACCTCCTCGCGCTCGGCGAACTTCTCCCAGCCGTCCGGCGTGCGGTAGCGGCCGGCATCGCCAGGATCGATCTGCTCGAGATACAGGTCCTGCACATCGGGATTGGTATTGGTAAAGCCCCAGGCCACCTCCCTGGTGCGCCCCAGCACCACGAAAGGCATGCCGGGCAAGGTGGCGCCGACCACATCGAGGGCGGCCAGCTCCGTGCCATCCGCGGCCTTGCCGGCAGGCGACTGCAAATGGGCAAAGTACCAGATGGCAGGCGCACTCAGGCCCAGATGCGGGTCGTTGGCCAGCAAGGGCTTGCCGCTCTTGGTACGGCTGCCCGCCACCACCCAGTTGTTGCTGCCCTTGCCGTCGTTCGTGCCCATGTCCTGCACGGCAGCCTCGGCCCACTGCGCCAGCGCCGTCTGGACAGGGTTTGGCTGCAGCGCCGGCAAAGCGCCCACCGTGTTTTCAGCGGTCTTGCCAGCCTCTGCCGCACGGTAAACGCCCAGGCCCCGGTATAACGCTGCCAGATCGGTGGAAGTGGCCGGAGCCTCGCCCGGATAGGCCGGCATCAGCTGCCACAACTGCTCGGCGCTCAGTACCTGCAGCAGATTGAGGCGCACGAATTCATTGCCCCAGTTGCCCCCCAGGTCCAGCGCCATCATCAAGGCCCAGCCCACGCAATCCTCGGGCTCCCAGGCCGAGCCATGGCCGCCGCCAGGTTTTGTCCCCAGCAGCACGAACTCCGGCGCTTCGGCCTGGCTGCGCCCGGCGTAGAAGGCGGCAATGCCTTCGCTGTAGGCACCCAGCGCCTCCTGCACCGAAACCGGCAAGGCCCGGTACTGGCGGTGCGCCGCGCCATGGATGTCGAGCGCGCGCATGAGCTTGTCCAGTTCCAGCGCGGCCGGCCCCAGGATCTCAGACAGAAGCCCCTGCATCAGTCGCCGGTTGAATTCCAGCTGCCAGCCGCGCTCCTGCGCATGGATAAAGCCCAGCGTGCGCCAGGCGTCCTGCGGGCTGGCCGCGCGGATGTGCGTGACATCGGCCGCATCGCGCCGCACCCAGGCGTCCTGGTGCAGCCCCGCCAGAATCAGCTGCCCATCGAGTTGCGGCTGCGCCCTCACGCCATAGACAGCCACCATGCCGCCTGCGAGCAAGGCCAGGCTCACGGCAGCGGCCGCCCCCTTCAGCCCCCATCGCAGCCAGCGCCCTTGGTGCATGTCCCCGCCGTCTCCCATGGCCCCGTCCTTTGCTTGTTGGTTGCTGTAGTGCCGCCGGCGAATGCGCTGTTCTAGCACAGAGCCCCCGCCAAAGGCTCGCAGCCGTGGCCGGTGCGCGACAATCCCTACCCGGTACAGCCTGGTGGCTGCGCCCATCAGGAACACGCTCTAAGAAATTGACGAGGTATTCATTCATGTGGCCGCTCAGCCTGCTCAAGAAACTCAGCCAGGACCCGCCCGTGGGCCAGACCCGCGGCGACTACATAGGCTGCTATCTGCTGGGCACGCGCACGCCCGGGCGCAAAGCCGAAGAGGACGACACCAGCTATATCTCGCTGGCTACCACGCGCGAGGCCCTGGCGCACGACGCGCGTGGATACCTGCAGGATTTTCTGCAGCGGCATCCGCAGCTGAGCGCTGCCGAGCGCGAGGCCATAGCCTCGCTGCTGGCCGAGTGGGACGAGCGCGTCGACGCCCATCTGGCCGCCGGCGCCAGGCAGCCAATAGCTGTGCAGGGAGGCACCGAACTGTTTCTGCGCACCGGCATGCGGGCGCGCAAAAAGGAAAAAGGCGCCTACCTGGAATAGATGGAGCAAGCGCCGCACCGGGCCTGGTCACACGCCCGCGGCAGCATCTCTTACTGGGTGAAATCCATGTCGAAGCCTTCGTCCGTCAGCTGGGTCTCGTCAAAAGGCCCTTTCTGCAGCCAGCCCTTGCGCAAGGCCAGATCCAGCGCGGCCCGCTGGTCGCTGTCGGAGATGCCGTGGCGATCCAGGTCCATGGCCAGCAATTGCGGCGACATGCCCTCGCCAGCGCGCAGGCCCTGCTCCACCACCATGATGTAGATGATCTTGCGAACCACGACCTGAATGGATGCATCCGTCATGTTCAAGCTCCCGGAATAAGGAATAGCTCATTTTGCACCGCCCCGGCGGCGCCTATTCCGAGCGAGATTGGAAGTCGCAAGCCTTGCCAGCCCCGTGCACGGCGGCGGGAATGTTGCGCGCCAGGCGTGCGTTGTAGACCGTCAGGCGGCTCAGACCCAGTTGCTGCGCCACCTTGGCGTCCGACGCCGTGCCCAGCAAGGCCACGGCCTCATCGGTCCAGGCGAAGCCTGCATGGCCGCCGCCCGAGGCCGGGGCAATGCCCAGCTCGGTGCGCTTGGACACCACGCTGGCCTTGCTCAGGCCCAGTTGCGCGGCCACTCCGGCATCGGGAGCCTTGCCCAGCAGGGCCAGCGCTTCAGGCGTCCACTGGAAATGCCCGAAGGCGGGAATGCCCAGCGCATTGCGCTTGAGATTCACGGTCTTGGCCGTCGTGCCCCAGCGCTCGGCCAGCACGGCATCTTTTTCCTGGCCCAGCAGGGCCAGCATGTCCTCGGTCCATTGCAATGCGGCCTTGCCCATGCTTGCGAATCCTTGTCTCAGTTATCCCTAACGCCGGAAACCGGCACAACCCAGGCCAGAGGCGCCGAGCAAGAGCCGCCTCGCGGCGAAGGCGCCGTCCCCCACTGGGGGAAGCGGCGGAGCCGCACAGGGGGATCTCAGTTCCCATGCCCCCAATAGATCAGCGCGTCGCGCCCTTCCACCGATAGCGACACCCGCGCGCCCACGGGCAGCAGCACCTTGGTCGGCACATGGCCGAAGGGCAGGCCTTGCAGCACGGGGCACTTGAGCTGCATGCGCAGCCAGTCGATCACGGTCTGCAGCTTGAAGCCCTTGTCGTGGCTGCTGAGCTTGAACTCGGTGAACTGGCCGAAGACGATGGCCTTCTGCTTGGCCAACACGCCCGCCAGCAGCAGCTGGGTGAGCATGCGCTCGATGCGGTAGGGATGCTCGCCCACGTCCTCGAGGAACAGGATGCCGCCCTCGATCTGCGGGAAATACGGAGTCCCCAGCAGCGAGGCCAGCACCGCCAGATTGCCGCCCCACAGCGTGGCGCCGCCGGGCACATAGAAGTCCTTGAGCTGCGGCTTGCCGCTCGGCAGTTCGCCGATCCTGGGCATTTGCCAACCCGCTCCCTCGCCCTGGCCGCATAGCAAGTCCTCGAAACAGTCGAGCATGATGTCGTCCACTTCGCCGCCATCCTTGGCATCCACGCCGAAGTCGGCATTCAGCGCCGGGCCGGCCCAGGTAGTGGCGCCCGTCTGGGCCAGCAGGGCCAGCTGGAAGGCCGTGAAATCGCTGAGACCCACGAATTGCGTGCCCTTGGCGATGGCCTTGGCCACAGCCTTGTACTGGATGCCGGGCAGGATGCGCGTGAGGCCGTAGCCGCCGCGGCTGATCAGCGCCACATCGGCACCGCTGGCGGCCGCGCGGTGGATGGCCGCCAGGCGCGTGGCATCGTCGCCCGCAAAGCGCTGCTGGCTGCTCAGCGCGTCGGCATCCACTTCCACGTCGTAACCCAGGGCTTGCAGGCGATTCACGCCGCGCTTGAAGGCTGCCTTGTCGCGCACTGCGCCCGAGGGGGAATAGATGTAGATGTGCCTGGGGCGGTGGCTGTGGTCATGGCCGCAGCAGCTGCCGTCTGCTGCATGCACATGATCATGAGCCTCGGCGTGAGCGTGGTCGTGCTGGGCTGCAGCCGGCTGTTTCTTGCCGGCGGGTTTGCGCGTAGTTGCCAAAACCTGTCCATGCGGGTGGGTGCCCCGCATGCTCCGTGGTGGGTTGGGAATCCGGAGATTCCGAAGATGGGAAACGCCCTGTATCCGGTGTGGAAGCGGGCTATGCCGCGAAGTATTCCACAGCGCTGCGCGCCATGTCTTGCGCAGCCGCAGGAACCGCAGTCGCGCTCTGGTTTAGCCGCCACACCCGGGCATGCCGCGCCAGCTGCGGAACGGCCTGCAGCCACGCACTTTGCCACTCCTTCTGAGTCACCAGCTTGCCGCTGGCGTCGGGCTGCAGCCACAGGCGCTGCCGCTCGGCCCACTGCGCCAGCAGTTGCGCAGGCACGGCCGGCAGCTCGGCCTGCACGCGCGGCCAGGCCTTGAGCGCGGCCCGGTGGCCGGGCTCGGCAAACGGGGCATTCCAGGCCTGCTGTTCTGCTGCGCCTCCGGTCTTGCCTTCCAGGGCCTGCAAGGCCTCGCCCACATTCCAGGAGGGCTTGCGCGCGGCCTGCTCAAACCATTGCCGGCGCTTGTCGGGCTGGGCGGCCAGCGGCCAGGCGTCAACCAGCCAGGCGCCGCGAAAGCGTTGCGGCATGCGCTCGGCCACGGCCAGGCCCAGCCGGGCGCCGTCGCCCTGCCCCACCAGCACCACCTCGCGCAAATCCAGCGCCTGCACCAGTTCGGCCAATACCTCGGCATGCCAGGCAGCGCTGTGGGCCTTGTCCTTCTTGGGCCGGTCGCTGCGGCCGAAACCGGGCAGATCCGGCACCACCACACGCTGCCCGGCAGCCGTCCAGGCCGCGATCTCATGGCGGAAGGCATAGCCCCAGGCCGGGCCGCCATGCAGGCACAGCCAGGTCGTCGCGGCATCCTGCGGACCTTCATCCACCACGGCCATGCGCAGGCCGGCCAGCGCCGGTAGGTCGCTGCGCCACTGGGGCTGCCAGGGCCAGTGCTGCAGGCCGGCGAAGGCCCGGGCGCTGCTGCGCAAAGCCGTGTCCTTGAGGGGATGAGGCTCCAGCACCCGGTCACGCGCCTTGTTTTCCTGGCGCCGCTGGCGAAAGAAGTCGGCCATCAGCGCCGTGCACTCGGCCTCCAGCACGCCGCGCACCACCTCGGTCTGGTGGTTGATCTGCGGGTAGCCGAACACGTCGAGCACCGAGCCGGCCGCTCCGGTCTTGGGTTCGGCCGCCCCATAGACCACGCGCTTCACGCGCGCATGCAGCATGGCGCCGCTGCACATGGCGCAGGGCTCCAGCGTGACGTAGAGCGTGCAGTCTTCCAGCCGGTAATTGCCCAGGTGTTGCGCGGCCTCGCGCAGGGCCAGCACTTCGGCATGGGCCGTGGGGTCGCGGCGCGCCACCGGACCGTTGCGCCCGCGGCCTATCACCGCGTCGCCCAGCACCACGACAGCGCCCACCGGCACCTCGCCCTGCTCGGCGGCCTCACGCGCCTGCTGCAAGGCCTCCTGCATGAAGCGCGCATGCACGCGCAGCAGCCCATCGTTCCGCGCCGATGCAAAATCCGTCGCCGGTGTTTTTTCAGAAACCATAGCTGCTGACGCTTTATCGCCTTGAATACCCGGCGTTTTCATTCCCATGCCTGAGCAGTCCACCTCAACGGCCCGAGGGGCGCACCTGCTTGCGCTCTCCCGACTCGTAGCCGTACACCGTGACGGCGGGCGACTCCAGCTCGCCCTGCGCATCGAAGGAGATGGCGGCCGTCACGCCCTCATGGCGGATGCGGCGCAGCTGCGGCAGATAGGCTTCGGGCTGGATGGAGTCGGCCTGCAGCATGGCCTGGGCCAGCACCATGGTGGCATCGTAAGCATAGGGACTGAAGACTTGGTACTGTCCGGGAAAGCGCTTGTCATAGCGCTGCTTCCAGGCCGGGCCGCCGGGCATGTTCTGCACCACGCTGCCGCCGACCACGCAGCTCACGTTCTTGAGCGTTGCCGCCTTGTCGGCCATGGCGGGCAGGCGCTCCGTGCATTGCGCATCGCCGCCGAGAAAGCGGGTGTTGTGCATCGCCAGTTGCGCCATCTGCCTCAGTATCGGTCCGGCCTGGGCGTCCAGCCCGCCGAAGAAGATGGCATCGGGGTTGTGGCTCTTGATGGCCGTGAGGATGGATGAGAACTGCGTGGCCTTGTCGCTGGTGTACTGCTTGTCCACGATCTGCACGTCGCGGTCGCGCGCCGCGCTCTCGAACAGCTTGACGATGCCCTGGCCGTAGGCGGTGCGGTCGTCGATGATGGCCACGCGCCGCACGCCCAGGGTCTTGACCGCATAGTCGAGCAAGGCATCGACCATGGCCCTGTCGTTGGCCACCACGCGGAAGGTGTCGTCGTAGCCGGCCTCGGTGACGGCCGGATTGCTGGCCGCCGGCGTGATGTTGGGAATGCCGCACGCGTTATAGATCTTGGCTGCGGGGAGCGTGGTGCCCGACTGCAGATGGCCGACCACGCCGGCCACCTTCTTGTCGCAGAACATGCGCGCCAGCGAGGTGGCCTGACCCGGATCGCCCGCGTCGTCACCGGCCTCCAGCTTCCACTGCACCGGGCGGCCGCCGATCTGCAGCTTGCGGGCGTTGAGGTCCTCTATGGCCATGCGCACGCCGTTTTCCTCGTCCTTGCCCAGGGGGGCGATGGCCCCCGAAACCGGGCCGCCATGGCCGATGCGCACCATCAAGGCCTTGTCCATCTCGGCTGCCCGGACCTGCGGCAGGCAGGCGGCCGCCAGCACCAGGGTAGACAGAATACGAACGGGACGGCACAGGGCCGTGCGATCAGCCATGGACATGCTTTCTCCTTGGTGAAACGAAAGGCTGCGGCACACAGGTGTGCATCGGTCAATGCCGTGCTGCGCCGGATAGGGCACGGGCCGCAGAGCGCCGGTTCCAATTGCCCGCAGGCCGGCCATGGTTGCCGGCCTGGCCCGCGCGCATCGAGGGTCTCAGATGCCCGATTGTGCCCCGTTGGCAAAGACCGGGTTTGCAGCTCCTGGGATAATCCAGACCCTATGTCCCTCCTGCCCCACCAGCTCGAACTGCTCTCCCCGGCGCGCGACGCCGATATCGGCATTGAAGCCGTCAACCATGGCGCCGATGCCGTCTATATCGGCGGACCGGCCTTTGGCGCACGCGCAACCGCGGGCAACGACATCCGAGACCTGGAGAGGTTGATCACCCACGCCCATCGCTTCGGCAGCCGCGTCTTCATCACGCTCAACACCATTTTGCGCGACGACGAGCTGGAGGCCGCCCGCCAGATGGCCTGGCAGATCTACAACGCCGGGGCGGATGCGCTCATCATCCAGGACATGGGCCTGCTGGAGCTGGACCTGCCGCCCATCCAGTTGCATGCCTCCACGCAGACCGACATCCGCACGCCCGAGAAGGCGCGTTTTCTGCAGGATGCGGGCCTGTCGCAGATCGTGGTCGCGCGCGAACTGGATCTGCAGCAGATTGCGGCCGTACGCGCCGCCACCGATCCGGCGCGCACCACCATCGAATTCTTCGTGCACGGCGCGCTGTGCGTGGCCTATTCGGGCCAGTGCTTCATCAGCCACGCCCACACGGGCCGCAGCGCCAACCGCGGCGACTGCAACCAGGCCTGCCGCCTGCCCTACGAAGTGCTGGACGGCAGCGGCCGCATCATCGCGCACGAAAAGCATGTGCTGTCGATGAAGGACAACAACCAGAGCGACAACCTGCGCGCGCTGATCGACGCCGGCGTGCGCAGCTTCAAGATCGAGGGCCGCTACAAAGACATGGGCTATGTGAAGAACATCACGGCCCACTACCGCAAGCTGCTCGACGCAATCATCGAGGAACGCGAATTCTCCGAAGCGCCGCTGGCCCGCTCCTCGTCGGGCCGCACCACCTTCACCTTCGAGCCTGATCCGGACCAGAACTTCAACCGCGAGTTCACCGACTACTTCGTCAACGGCCGCAAGGACGACATCGGAGCCTTCGACACGCCCAAGACGCCAGGCCGCGCCATCGGCTGGATAACACAGGTTGGCCAGGTGGGCGACAAGTGGTTCGAGCTCGAAGTTGGCGACAAGACCACCATGCTGCACAACGGCGACGGCCTGTGCTACTACGACCTGCAAAAGGAACTGGTGGGCGTGCATATCAACCGCGCCGAGTGCGTGAATGCCAAGAAAGGCATTTGGCGTGTCTTTCCCAAGAACGAGATCGCCGAGTTCAAGGACCTGCGCAAAGGCCTGGAGATCAACCGCAACCGCGACATGGACTGGGTGCGCACGCTGGAGAAGAAATCGAGCGACCGCCGCATCTCCCTGTGGGCTGAGTTCAAGGAAACGGCCGACGGCTTTGCGCTGCAGCTTACCGACGAGGACGGCTTTGTCGGCAGCGCCGGCATTGCCCAGGCGCACCAGCACGCCACCGATGCCGCCAGGGCCGAAGCCACGCTGCGCGAGCAGCTGGGCCGCTTCGGTGCCACCGTCTTTGCCGTCAATGACATCAGCCTGCAGCTTTCCCAGCCCTGGTTCGTACCCGCCTCGGCGCTCAACCAGCTGCGCCGCGACGCCGTGTCGGCGCTGGAGGAAGCCCGCGCCAAGGGCTTTGTGCGCCTGCCACGCGCCAAGCCCGTGGAGCCCCCGGCGCCCTTCCCCGAGGACACGCTGACCTATCTGGCCAATGTGTTCAACCACAAGGCGCACGACTTCTATGTAAAGCACGGCGTGAAGGTGATCGATGCCGCCTACGAATCGAAAGAGGAAGAAGGCGAAGTCTCGCTGATGATCACCAAGCATTGCGTGCGCTTCTCGATGAGCCTGTGCCCCAAGCAGGCCAAGGGCGTGATCGGCGTCAAGGGCACGATCAAGGCCGAGCCGCTGCAGCTGATCAACGGCAAGGAAAAGCTCACGCTGCGTTTCGACTGCAAGCCCTGCGAAATGCATGTGGTGGGCAAGATGAAGAAGTCGGTGATGAATCAGCACCTCAAGGAAATGAAGGAATTCCCGATGCAGTTCTACCGCACGCGCCCCACGCCCGGCGCCAAGGCCTGACCATCCGGACCCAGTAGAAAAGGCGCTGCCCATGCAGCGCCTTTTTGCTGTCCGGCCGCTTCTTGCGACACGACGGTCACAAGGCGACGGGGTTCAGAAAGTCTCCCAGTCGTCTTCCGCCAGGCGGGAGCTGGCGACCGTCTTGGGCGCAGCATGCGCCAGTGCCGGAGCCTTGGCCATCGCCACCGCAGGCTTGCGAACGGGGTGCACGGTACGGACCGTCTGCACCAAGCTGGTACGCATGCGCTCCAGCGCCAGCAGCAACTGGCCAGTCTCGTCATGGCGCTGCACATGGATGGCGCGGCTCAGGTCGCCTCCGGCCACATGGTCCGCCACCTGGACAGCCTGGGTCAAAGGACCCCGGATGCCGCGCACCAGCCAGAAGGCTGCGATCACCGCCAAGCCAGCGGCCAGCGCGGCCACCGCCAGTTCCACCCACAGGGCGCGGACATAGATCTGCTCGGCGTTATGCGTTTCCTCCTTGGCCGCATCGCTGTTGAGCTTGAGCAAAGTGGCGGTGGAGTCGTTGTAAAGCTTGAGCGATTCCCCATTGAGCAGGGCCAGGGCCTGTTCCTTTTCACCCGCGCGCGACAGCTCGAACATTTTTTTGCTCAGTGCCACGTAGTTTTCGCGTTCGCGCAGAAACTCCGGGCGGTTCAGAACTGCTCCCAATCATTGCTTTCCAGTGCCGCCACCTTGACCGGTTCGCGTGCCACCCAGCTTGTTTCACCGGCTGAAGCGAGCCGGCCTCCTGGTACAGCTACGGCACGCGGGCCTGCCGGAGTCGGTGCCTGCGAAGGCTGCCTTGCAGCAGACCCCACCAATGGTCTGCCCTCCACCTCGAATACCGCCACCGAAGCCACCATGGCCTGAGCCTGGCGTTGCAGTGCGTCGGCCGCGGCCGCGCTTTCCTCGACCAGGGCTGCGTTCTGCTGCGTGGCCTGGTCCATCTGGGCCACGGCTTCGCCCACCTGGGCCACGCCCTGGCTTTGCTCGCTGCTGGCGGCGCTGATCTCGCCCATGATGTCCGTCACCCGGCGGATGGCCGCGACGATGTCGTCCATGGTTGTTCCGGCCTTGTCCACCAGTTGAGAGCCTTGCTCCACGCGCTCCACGCTGGCGGAAATCAGGGCCTTGATCTCCCTGGCTGCGGAGGCAGAGCGCTGTGCCAGCGTGCGCACCTCGGAGGCCACCACGGCAAAGCCGCGCCCCTGCTCGCCAGCCCGGGCGGCTTCGACAGCCGCGTTGAGTGCGAGGATATTGGTCTGGAAGGCAATCGAGTCGATCACACCGATGATGTCGGCGATCTGCTTGCTGCTGTGGTTGATGCCCTTCATGGTGTCCACGACCTGAGCCACCACATCGCCGCCGCGGGCCGCTACCTCGCAGGCGTTGCGGGACATCTGGTTGGCCGTTTGCGCGTTGTCGGCATTCAGGCGCACGGTGGAGCCCAGTTGCTCCATCGAGGCTGCCGTCTGCTCCAGCGCACTGGCCTGACTTTCGGTGCGAGCGGAAAGATCGGCATTGCCCTGCGCGATTTCCCTGGAAGCCAGCGCCACGCCCTGCGCATTGCTTCTCACCTCCTGCACCACGGACGACAGCTGGCGCCGCATGTCCTCGAGCGCGTTGAGCAGCAAGCCCGTCTCGTCGCGCCGCTGGTTGCGGATGGGCTTTTGCAGCCGCCCCGCCGCCACGTCCTGAGCCACCTGCACCGCCTGGGCAATGGGCGCGGTCACGGCCCTCGTCATCGCGATGCCGACCACGGCCGCCACCAGGGTCACCAGGGCCAGCGCACCGCCAATCCAGTAGCGGGCACTGGCATAGGCCGCCTTGCCGTCCTGCTCCACCTGGTCCGCGGCCGCCAGCTGCGCGTTCACCAGCTTGCCCGTGCTTTCGGCCAGCCGGCCGAAGGCATTTTCGGACTCGCCCGCAAAGAAAAGGCCCAGCTCTTCGACCATGGCGGCCTGATCTTCCACGGTGTTGTAGTTGCCGTCGCGCGCACGCGCCAGCAGTTGCTCATGCAGCTTGAAGAACTCGGCCTTGTAGCGCTGGTAATCGGCATAAGCCGCCTTCAAGGCCTCCCCCGAAATCAGCTGCTCGACGGTCTTTTCCTGCCCGGCTATGGCCTGCAGGCGCTGCTGAATCTGCTTCTCGAAACCTTCGATCTCGACCAGCGTCCGGGCCGAGGCTATACCGGCTTCGTGCCGGCGCAGGCGGTTGTATTCCGAGCGCATGGAGGCGACGTTGTAGATGCTGGGCAGCGTCACTTGCGCCAGGGTATCTTCCGTGGCTTGGATGCGCGTCAACTGCATCCAGGCCACAAGGCCCAGCAGGGCCGAAAGCAGTACGACGGCCAGAAAGCCGAGGCCCAGCCTGCTGCCTATGCGCCAATTCGAAATCTTCCATTCCATGTCGTCTCCTCCTCAGTTGTGGCGTGTGGACACACACTCTTTGTCTTGGGGTGGCTTATCAACAAAAAAACGCACCCCGCCATGGCAGGATGCGTTTCAAATTGTATCTCCCGACCATCGCGTGAGCACATCACGCGACAGCGGTAAAAGAGTTGTGACCGATACCGATCAGCCCTTGTAGTTGGCGATGCCGTCGACCACTTCCTTCTTGGCCTCTTCCACGCCCTTCCAGCCCAGCACTTTGACCCATTTGCCCTTTTCCAGGTCCTTGTAGTGCTCGAAGAAGTGGGAAATCTGCTTGAGCGTCAGCTCATGGATGTCGTCCAGCGTGTTGATCTTGTCGTAGGCAGGCAGCAGCTTTTGCGTGGGTACGGCCAGCACCTTGCCGTCCACACCGGACTCGTCTTCCATCTCCAGGATGCCGATGGCGCGGCAAGGCACGACCACGCCGGTGGGCAGGGGGAAAGGCGTCATGACCAGCACATCCACCGGATCGCCATCGCCCGACAGCGTCTGGGGCACGTAGCCGTAGTTCACCGGGTAGTGCATGGCCGTGCCCAGGAAGCGGTCCACGAACACGCAGCCGGACTCCTTGTCCACCTCGTACTTGACGGGAGCAGCGTTGGCCGAGATCTCGATCACGACGTTGAAGGTTTCGGGAGCGTTCTTGCCAGAGGTAACTTTGTCGAGAGCCATGATGGTAGGAATGAAATAAGTGGAAAAACCAGTCCGCGATTTTAGGCGCAGGACCCTAACACCGGCATTACAGCCGCCAGGATGCGCCCAACAGTGCCGGTTCTTTCATGCCAGCGACCTGAGGAACATATGCCAAAAAGGCCTCAAATGCCTATCTGTACTGCACAGACAGCTATCAATTCAATAACATCAGGCCAGCTGCCTGCGCCGCACCGGGCCGCTGCGCTCCTCGATCTGCGCCTGCACCTGCCGGCGCAGGTCCATGGCAAAACCCAGTTCGGCCAGCACGAACAGCGGACCTGTCACCAGCCCCAGCACGTCGTCGAAGAAAGCCGGCTTGCGCCCCTCCCAGTAGTGGCCGACGAACTGGATCAACCAGCCCACGGCAAACAGGCCCCATCCCCAGGCCAGCCATGACGTGGCAGGCTAAGCGGCGATCGGCGCGGCCAGCGCCAGCATGGCGAGCTGCACCAGGCCCATGGCCATTGCGTAGCGCCAGTCCAGCAGGCAGTAGTACACCGTGGCGGCCAGCGCCGCCAGCAGGGCCAGCGAGACGGGAATGCCGGCCATGGTCAGGTCCGCCAGATAAGCCACCTGGACCACCTGGGCCCGCGACAGCAGCACGACCACGGCGAACATGATCATGGGCACGCCCACGTAGTGCGTGAGGATGTTGCGCGGATCGCGGTGGTAGCTGGCGTACTGCGCCAGTTGGTCGACTAGGGTTTTCATGGTTATGCCTCCTGGATGGCTTGTCTGACCATGGTGGTGCAGCCCGCAATGCTGCGTCTGTCATGCAACCGACACAACAGCCTACCCACATGCAGCCATCGGCACTGGCCTCCGGCGTGGCCTCGCCCCCTGCTCCGCGCCATAACCGCCCGCCCGTGAAAACCGACCCCTGGGCCATTGTGCAGACCGGGCGCTGGTTCCAGGCCCTGCCACCGGAGCTGTCCGGGCAGTTGCGCGCCCTGGCCCGTCCTCTCCATCTGGCAGCGGGCCAATGGCTGTTTCGCCGCGGCGATCCGCCCTGCGGCCTCTACGCCGTGGCGCGCGGAGCCCTGACGATCTCCGGCACCGCTGCATTGGGCGAGCAGACCCGCACCGCCCTGCTGGCCCTGGTGGAAGCTCCCATGTGGATGGGCGAGATCGCGCTGTTCGACGAAGCGGCCCGCACCCATGACGCCTACGCCGGCACGGCCTGCCTGCTGCTGCACGTACCCCACCAGCCGCTGCGCGCATGGCTGGGCGAACATCCACAGTACTGGCAGCACCTGGCACTGCTGCTGACCGACAAGCTGCGCGCCAGCCTGATCGCATTGGAAGAGCAGACCGTGCTGCCCGCGCCCCAGCGCCTGGCCCACCGGCTGGTGCAGATGGCGCAAAGCTACGACCAGTGGACCGAGGGCCAATGCTCGCGCCGGGAGCTCTCGGTCTCGCAGGAGCAACTGGCCCGCATGCTGGGCCTGTCGCGCCAGACCACCAACCAGATTCTGCAGGAGCTGCAGCAGGCCGGCTGGCTGCAGCTGCGGCGCAGCAAGCTCGAAGTGCTGGATCTGGCAGGCCTTCGGGCCGCCGCCCACCAAGGACAGCCCGGCATCGCCACGGCATCCAAGACGCCTTGACGGCTCCCGGCCCGGGCGCCAGCAGACCCGGTCAAAGCCCTGGATAATGGGCCTCATCGGCGGTTGGCGGCCTTGGTCTGGCGCACTGCTCGGCGCCCTTGGCCCGCCTGTCAAAAAAGTGCTGGACAAGCGTCCTGCAGTCTTGACAATTCCAGTCCGCCGCGCCTCGGTCCGTTCCGGACCGCACAGGTTTGCGCTGCTGAATGGCCCCGGGCTTTCTCCTGGCGCGCTGCAGGACACCACACGACAACGGATACCTCATGCCCTTGACTCCCATTCCCAACCGCACGCCCCAGCACCTGCGCGACGTGCGCTACCGCAGCTATGCACGACAAGATGGGCTGTGGGACATAGAGGGCGAGCTCGTCGACCAGAAGACCCACGACATCGAGCTGCACGGCAGCCGCAAGGTGCCGGCGCACACGCCCATCCACCACATGTGGATACGCACCACGGTGGATGCGCAGCTGATCGTCCATGCCATCGAGGTTGCGATGGACAACCATCCCCTGGAGCATTGCCCCCAGGCCATGTTGTCCATGCAGAAGATGGTGGGCTGCTGCATGGCGCGCGGCTGGCGCAAGGCCATCAACGAGAACCTGGGCAGCGCGGCCGGCTGCACGCATATGCGCGAGCTGCTCTTCAACATGGCCACGGCCGCCTTCCAGTCCGTGCATGGTGCGTTCCACCCCCGCGATCACAGCGAGCCGCCGCGCCACCTGGGCCAGTGCCTGGGCTGGGACTTCAACGGCCCCGGCGTGGCGCGCTACTACCCGGAATTCGCCGGCTGGCAGCCGCTGCAGCGTCAGCCCCACCCTGCCGGCGCGGAGCACACGCCCAAGGCCAGCGTGGAATGAAGGCATAAAACACAGCGTTCTTATGCTTTGGCTCAAACCCGCAGCCCATCCGGGCAAAGGCATTGGGGCACAATCGGACACATGGCAGAACGTGTGATTCCCCTGGTCGACGAGCGTGCCGCATCGCGTGCGGCTGTCGTCCCATCTCTCCTGCAAGCGCCTGCCGGGCTGCTGCAGGATCAGTGGGGACGCCCTTTGCATGACTTGCGCATCAGTGTCACCGACCGCTGCAACTTCCGCTGCAACTACTGCATGCCCAAGGAAGTCTTCGACAAGGACTACCAGTACCTGCCACACAGCTCGCTGCTGAGCTTCGAGGAGATCACGCGCCTGGCGCGCCTCTTCGTGGCGCATGGCGTGCGCAAGATCCGCCTGACCGGCGGCGAACCGCTGCTGCGCAAACATGTGGAACGCCTGGTGGAGCAGCTGGCCCGGTTGCGCACACCCGACGGCCGGCCGCTGGACCTGACGCTGACCACCAACGCCTCGCTGCTGAGCCGCAAGGCGCGCGCGCTCAAGGATGCGGGCCTGAACCGCGTGACGGTCAGCCTCGACAGCCTGGACGACGCGATGTTCCGCCGCATGAACGACGTGGACTTTCCCGTCTCCGAGGTACTGGCCGGCATCGAGGCGGCGCAGGCCGCGGGCCTGGAGAATCTCAAGATCAACATGGTGGTCAAGCGCGGCACCAACGACGACCAGATATTGCCCATGGCCCGCCACTTCCGGGGAACGGGCATTGCACTGCGCTTCATCGAATACATGGACGTTGGCGCAACCAATGGCTGGCGCATGGACGAAGTGCTGCCTTCCGACGAACTCATAGGCCGCCTGCGCGCGGAGCTGCCACTGGTGCCGCTGGAGGCCAGTGCGCGCGGCGAGACCGCGGTGCGCTGGGGCTATGCCGATGCCCTGGGCCGGCACGACCCCGCGCTGGGCGAGATCGGCGTCATCAGCAGCGTGACCCACGCTTTTTGCGGCGACTGCAACCGCGCGCGCCTGTCCACCGAAGGCCAGCTCTATCTGTGCCTGTTCGCCACCCAGGGCTGGGATCTGCGCAGCCTGCTGCGCAACGGCGCCAGCGACGAGGAAATTGCTGCCGCCATCGCTCCCATCTGGCAGCAGCGCGACGACCGCTATTCCCAGCTGCGCAGCCAGATGCCCGACACCACGCCGCCCGGCAGCGCGCCATCGGCCCGGCGCATCGAAATGAGCTATATCGGCGGCTGATTCCCGCCTGCCGACCGCTGCCCATGCCAGCTTCGCCCTTGCCCCAGAACATCACCGGCTGCGTGCTGGCCGGCGGCCGCGGTGCGCGCATGGGCGGAGTGGACAAGGGCCTGCAGCCCTTTCTCGGCCAGCCGCTGGCGGCCCATGCCCTGCAGCGCCTGGCGCCCCAGGTGGGCCCACTGCTCATCAATGCCAACCGCCATGCGGACCGCTATGCGGCGCTGGGCGCGCCCTGGGACGCCGCTGTCTGGCCCGATGCGGCGCCCGACTACCCAGGCCCCCTGGCAGGCTTTCTCTGCGGTCTGGTGCATTGCCGGACCGACTGGCTGGTCTGCGTGCCCTGCGATACGCCGCGGTTCCCCGAGGACCTGGTGGCGCGCATGGCCGAGGCCGTGGAAGCAGCCCAGGGCCATGCCGACATCGTGGTCGCCCATGGCTGGGACGCTGCACCCGCCGCCGCACCTGCTGCCGCTGCCGAAATGCGCGCCCAGCCCGTGTTCTGCCTGCTGCGGGCTGCGCTCAAGGACAGCCTGCAGGCCTTTGTCCAGGGCGGCGGCCGCAAGATCGACGCCTGGACGGCCGGCCACCGCTGCGTCGCGGCGCGCTTTGACCGCGACGGGGACCGCCATGCGTTCGCCAACGCCAATACGCCGGGCGAGCTGCATGCTCTGGAGCTGCATGCCCAAGCCCGACTGAATTCTGTTTTGCCATGACTGCCTCATTCCAACCCGCTGCCCACTCCGCTGCCCAGTCCCTGACGGCAGACCAGGTGCGGCAACAGCTTTCCTCCATGCTCCGGACGCTGGGGCCGGTGCCCGAAACCGAGACGCTGCCGCTGCTGGAAGCGCTGGACCGCATCCTGGCCGAAGACGTGCTGTGCCCCGTCAACGTCCCGCCGCACGACAACAGCGCCATGGACGGCTACGCCTTCCATGGCCAGGAACTGGCGCTCGCCGCCCCGGAGCTTCGGCTGCGCGTGGTCGGCACGGCCCTGGCGGGCAAGCCCTGGCAAGGCCGGCTACAGGCCGGCGACTGCGTCAAGATCATGACCGGCGCCGTCATGCCCGCGGGGCTGGACACCGTGGTGCCGCACGAGCAGGTCCAGGCCGTGGGCGATGAACATATCCGCTTTGCAACCGGCCGCATGGGCGCGGGCGACAACCGGCGGCTGCGCGGCGAGGACTTGCGCCAGGGTGCCGTGGCGCTGGTACGCGGCCAGCGCCTGACGCCGGCTGCGCTGGGCCTGCTGGCCAGCCTGGGGCTGGTGCAGGTCACCGTGCGCCGCCGTCTGCGCGTGGCCTATTTCTCCACGGGCGACGAGATCCTGAGCCCCGGCAGCGATGCGCGCGAAGGCGCCATCTACGACAGCAACCGCTTCAGCCTGCAAGGCCTGCTGCGCCGCATGGGTGCCGATGTGCTGGACCTGGGCGTGGTGGCCGACGAACCCGCGGCGCTCGAAGAACGGCTGCGCGAGGCCTCGGCCCTGGCCGACGTGATCCTGACCAGCGGCGGCATCAGCGCCGGCGAAGCCGACCATACCCGCGCCATGCTGCAGCGCCTGGGACCCGTGCAGTTCTGGCGTATCGCCATGCGTCCCGGCCGGCCGCTGGCCGCGGGCCTGCTGCAGCCCCGCGCGCCCGCCGTACTGACAGAAAAAAACGCCGCTGGTGCATATGCAGCCAGTGCAGCCAGCTCCGCCAACCAGAGCCAATCACTGGTCACCAGCCATCCGGCCGTGCTACTGGGCCTGCCCGGCAATCCCGTGGCCGCCATGGTCAGCTTTCTGATGTTCGTGCGCCCGGCCCTGCTGCAGCTCATGGGCAGCAGCGAAACAGCGCCCGTGCCCTTGCAGGTGGCCGCGGCCGAACCGCTGAGCAAGCGCCCCGGCCGCACCGAATACCAGCGCGGCATCGTGGAACTGGGCGCCGACGGCCGCGCCACCGTGCGCACCACGGGCCCCCAGGGCTCGGGCGTGCTCAGCTCCATGGTCGCGGCCAACGCCATCATCGTGCTTCATGAGGCGCAGGCCGATGTGCAGCCGGGCGATATGGTGTCCGTCATCCCGCTGACAGGTCTGATTTAGGAATCGAACATGCCTTTCCAAACTCGCCACCTGGCCATCGAACCCCAGCGCGCCGCCGTGGATGCGCTGCGCGGTGCCAGCCTGCTGGAGTTCGGCACCCCCTGGTGCGGCCATTGCCAGCGTGCCCAGCCCCTGATCGAGGCAGCCCTGGCCTCGCAGCCCACCGTGGAGCACATCAAGGTGGAGGACGGCCCGGGCCGCCCGCTGGGCCGCAGCTACCGCGTCAAGCTCTGGCCCACGCTGGTCTTTCTGCGCGACGGCCAGGAAGTGGCGCGCCTGGTGCGACCGCAGACCGGGCAGGAAATCACGCAAGCGCTTGCGCAGATTACCGGCTGAATCAGCAAGCAGCCCTATATCAACGCCGGCCCAGCGCCATCTCCACGCCCTTGTTGGCCAGGGCGTCGGCGCGCTCGTTGCCCGGGTCGCCCGCGTGGCCCTTGACCCAGCGCCAGTCGATACGGTGGCCGCTGCCCTGCACCAGGGCATCGAGTTTCTGCCACAGCTCCACGTTCTTGACCGGCTCCTTGGAAGCCGTCACCCAGCCCTTGGCCTTCCAGCCGTGGATCCACTCGGTGATACCCTTGCGCACGTACTGGCTGTCCAGGTACAGCACCACGTCGCACGGGCGCTTGAGGGCGGCAAGCGCCTGGATGACGGCCATCAGCTCCATGCGGTTGTTAGTGGTGCCCAGCTCTCCGCCGAACAATTCCTTTTCGGCCGCACCGGCCTGCAATACCGCGCCCCAGCCACCCGGGCCGGGATTGCCCTTGCAGGCACCATCGGTATAGATCACGACTTGATTCAATTTGCTTCCTTGTTGTGTACTTGCTGAGCCATATGGCCGGCCACAGGTACCTGCACGGCACTGGGAGCGGAACGGCTGCGCCAGGAGCTGCTCTCGATCAGGCGCATGCCCTGCACGCGCTTGACGGCGACTACGCAGTACGCACCGCCCAGCACGGGCCAGCAACGGCGGCCCACACGGTCCATGAATTCCCAGCGCCCCAGCCACTGCGCGCTTTGCGTGGCAGGACGATAACAGCCAAATTGCACGGCTTCGATCTCGAAGTCCAGCAAACGCAGCCAATCGCGCAGCCGCCAGTAGCCGATGCCCCAGCTCATGTCGGGCAGATAGGGGGTACCGCGCTCGGCGCGGCGCTGCAGGCCCAGCAGGCTGACCGGGTTGAGGCCGCACACCACCAGCCGCCCCTCGGGCACCAGCACGCGCGCGGCTTCGCGCAGCGCGGCATGGGGGTCGGGCGAGGTTTCGAGCGTATGCGGCATCAGCACCAGGTCGAGGCTGGCCTCGGAGAACGGCAAGGCCCTGGCATCGGCCACCAGCGCTGCCGCAACGGGGGAAAATTCCGGTGCGGCATGGCCGGCCTGCGCGGCATCAGGGCGGGTGCCGGCGGATTCCAGATCGGCGCAGCCATCCAATGCCAGCCAGCGATGCGGCATGCGGTTGGCGCGCAGCCCCTGTAGCATGGGCAGACCCAGCTGCACGCTGTGATAGCCGAAAATATCGGCCACCGCCTCGTCGCAGCGTTGCTGCTCCCACTCCAGGAGATAGTGCCCCAGGGCAGAATCCGTCCAGTGATGCATCCCTATAATTTTGCAGTCCATGAACCTATTGCCCATTCCCGCATTTTCCGACAACTACATCTGGCTGCTGCACGATGAGCGCCAGGCCGTGGTCGTCGACCCCGGCGACGCCGCTCCCGTGCTGCAGGTCCTGCGCCAGCGGGGGCTGGAACTGCAGGGCATTTTAGTCACCCATCACCACGCCGATCACACCGGCGGCGTGGCTGCCCTGCGCCAGGCCTGCCAGGCCCCGGTCTGGGGTCCGGCCCGCGAGCCGCTGCCCGAGCCCGTGCAGCGCCTAGAGGACGGCGACGAGGTCCAGTTGCTGGGCGGCCCCTGGCAGGTGATAGCCGTGCCCGGTCACACCAGCGGCCATATCGCCTACTACAGCGCCCATGCCTTGGCGCAACCCGTGCTGTTCTGCGGCGACACGCTGTTCTCGGGCGGGTGCGGGCGCCTGTTCGAGGGCACGCCGGCGCAGATGCAGGATTCGCTCGATGCGCTAGCCGCCCTGCCCGGCGACACCCAGGTGTGCTGCGCGCATGAATACACACTTTCTAACCTGCAATTTGCGCAGGCCGTTGAACCAAACAACACCCATCTGGCTCAGTACCTGGAGCACTGCCAGGCGCTGAGACAAGCCAGTCGGCCGACGCTGCCCTCCACCTTGCAGACCGAGCGCGAGATCAATCCCTTTCTGCGCACGCGGCAGGCGGATGTGATTGCCGCGGCAGCCCGCTTCGACCCTCAGGTACAAACGCAAAGCCCGGCCAGCGTGCTGGGTGCCTTGCGCCAATGGAAAAACGGTTTTTGATGAAATTTCTACATTCCCTGTTGCTGGCATCCCTGCTCGTGCTCGCAGGTTGCGCCTCCACCAGCAACACCTCCGGCAACCTGAACGCCCAATATCCTGACGGCCCCCTGAGTCCCCTGAGCCGCGGCAAGATCGGCAGCTCCGAAGTTGCATCGCTGGAAGCCACCGGCGATCTGTGGGTGCGCATACGCCGCGGCTTTGCCATGCCCGACCTGGAGCAGGACCTGGTGCGTGACCGGGAACAGTGGTATGCGGCCCGGCCCGACTACATCCAGCGCATGACGGAGCGCTCGAGCAAATACCTGTTCCACATCGTGGAGGAGCTGGAGCGCCGCGGCATGCCCACCGAGCTGGCCCTGCTGCCCTTCATCGAAAGCGCATTCAACCCGCAGGCCGTGTCCAGCGCCAAGGCCGCCGGCATGTGGCAGTTCATGCCGGCCACGGGCAACTATTTCGACCTCAAGCAGAACGTCTTCCGCGACGACCGCCGCGACGTGCTGGCCTCCACCCGCGCGGCCCTGGACTATCTGCAGAAGCTCTACGACATGTTCGGCGACTGGCACCTGGCCCTGGCCGCCTACAACTGGGGCGAGGGCAGCGTGGGCCGCGCCATCAAGCGCAACGAGAAGCTGGGCCTGCCCACGGGCTATGCCGACCTGCAGATGCCGGCCGAAACCCGCATGTACGTGCCCAAGCTGCAGGCCGTGAAGAACATCGTGGCCCACCCCGAGAACTTCAACACCGAGCTGCCGGTGATCGAGAACCACCCCTACTTCCAGGCGGTGACCATCACCCATGACATCGACGTGGAACTGGTGGCCAAGCTGGCCGACGTCAGCGTCAAGGACTTCAAGGGACTCAATCCCGGCTTCCACAAGCCCGTGATCTTCGCGGCCGGCACGCCGCAGATCCTGCTGCCCTGGGACAACGCCAAGATCTTCCGCCGCAACCTGCAGGCCTACAACGACGGCCAGTTCGCCAGTTGGACCGTGTGGACCGTGCCCTCTACCATCAGCGTGGCCGAGGCGGCCCAGCGCGTGGGCCTGGGCGAGGCGGATCTGCGCGCCATCAACGACATTCCGCCGCGCATGCTGATCAAGGCCGGCTCGGCCCTGATGGTGCCGCGCGGCGCCAATGTGCGCGCCGACGTGGCAGGCCACGTGGCCGACAACGGCCAGATCTCGTTCGCTCCTGAAATCGTCACCCGCCGCACCATGGTCAAGGCCCGCCGCCACGACACGCTGGTGAGCGTGGCCAGCCGCTATGGCGTGAGCGTCTCCAACCTCGCCGACTGGAACGACCTGAAGTCCACGGCCACGCTCAAGGCCGGCCAGTCCCTGATCGCCTACCTGCCCGTGCGCACCGGAGGTGGTCACGCATCCGCCCCTCGTGCCGCCCACGGCAGCCATGCCGCCGTCCGCACTTCGGCCAAGGTTGCGGCGCAGGCGCAGCCGCGCGGCGGAAAGAATGCCCCCGCAGCGCGCGGCGGCCAGCCTTCCAAGGTCAAGCGCCGCTGAACTTGCGGCGCTCACGCCACCCACACCGTGTGCAACCGGCGCGGCCCAGCTCGGAGACATCGAGCAAGGGCCGCCCCGCAGCGAGGATGTCGTCCCCCTCAGGGGGAGGCTATTTTTAGCGCCTATCCACCAACGCATGGGCAATCGTGCCCAGGTCCACATACTCCAGCTCGCTGCCTATCGGCACGCCACGCGCCAGACGCGTGACCAGGATGCCGCGCGCCTTGAGCGCCTCTTGAATGGCATGCGCCGTGGCCTCGCCTTCGGCCGTGAAACTGGTGGCCAGAATCACTTCCTGCACGCGGCCATCGCAGGCGCGCTCAAGCAACTGCTTCATGCCGATCTCCTTGGGCCCTACGCCGTCCAGCGGCGACAGGCGGCCCATGAGCACGTAGTAATAGCCTTGGTAGGCAGCGGTGCGCTCCATCGCGGCCAGATCGGCCGGCGCCTCCACCACGCAAAGGCGCCCCGCGTCACGGCCCGCGTCCTCGCAGATGGAGCAGATGCGGCCTTCGGTGAAGGTGTGGCAGCGCTCGCAGTGGTGCACCGACTCCACGGCCGACTCCAGCGCCTTGGCCAGCTGCAGGGCTCCGCCCTGGTCGCGCTGCAGCAGATGGAAAGCCATGCGCTGTGCCGATTTGATGCCCACGCCGGGCAGGCGGCGCAGCGCTTCGATCAAGGCATCCAGAGATTGCACGTCCGACACGGGCTTGTCCTTTCACTCACCAGAAAAATGGCCCCCACGCTTGCTCACTTCGTGTAGCCGCTGCCCCCCAAGGGGGCTGCATTATTGCCTTGGGGCGGCCCGGCGGCAATAAAAAAGCGATCTGCAGCCTTGCAGATCGCTGTTCGGATTTGATGGCCTGGCTCAGTGCCGTTCGCTCAGAGCGCATTCGGCAAAACTGGCGCAATCCAGGCCAGGGCACCAAGCAAGGGCCGCCCCGCAGCGAAGGTGCCGTCCCCCTCAGGGGGAAGCGGCGCAGCCGCTCAGGGGGAGCCATCAAAAGGGGAACTTCATACCCCCGGGCAGGCCAGGCATGCCGGCCGTGATCTTGCCCATCTTCTCGCTGGAGGTTTCCTCGGCCTTGCGCACGGCGGCGTTGAAAGCGGCGGCCACCAGGTCCTCGAGCATGTCCTTGTCTTCGGCCAGCAGGCTGGGGTCGATGGTGATGCGCTTGACATCGTGCTTGCAGGTCATCACGACCTTGACCAGGCCGGCACCGGACTCGCCTTCGACTTCGATGTTGCCCAGTTCTTCCTGCGCCTTCTTGAGGTTGTCCTGCATGGCCTGGGCTTGCTTCATCAAACCGGCGAGTTGTCCTTTGTTGAACATGTGAATTCCTTCTTCTGTATGGGGGAAAAACGAAACGCCTTATTCAGGCTGAATGGATACAGGCTTGATGCTGCCCGGCACGATCTTCGCGCCGTGCTCGCGCACCAGCGTCTGCACCAGGGGATTGCTCGTCACGATCTCTTCGGCAATGCGCTGGCGCGCGTGGACGATGACGGCCTGACGGCGCGCCGGCGTATCGGTCGTGGCACCTTGCTCCACCTCCAATTGTCGCGCATGGCCGGCGGCTTCCAGCGCGGCGCGCAAACGCTCGCGGGCACCGGCCTGGTTGAGCGAGTTGGTTTCCACGCGCAGCGTCCAGAGCCCGCCTTCGCGGGCCACGAGCTGCGACTGCAGCGCCAGTTGGCGTCCCAGCGCCACAATGGCCTGGGCCTCGTCCAGCTGCTGCACCACGGCCTGCCAGAGATCGCCCAGCTCCGTACGCTCCACCTGCGGCACCGGCTCTGCACCGGCCTGCGGGTAGGCCGGCGCAGCAAACTCTTGTGTCTCTGCCTGTGCCGACAGCGGCGGCGCATCCATGGGCAGGCCCACGTCCACACCGGCATCATCACCCCAACGGCCTTCGTCGGCCCAGGCTTCATCAGGCATGCCGGCCCAGGCGCCGTCATCCGGACCTGACTCGTCCGACTCTGCTGCAGCAGGCTCCTCCGCCTCAGGAGCATCCTGCACCTGTGGTGCTGCGACTTCTGCCGGCAGCTCCGCCACCGCCACGGGAGCCGATACCGGTGCCGCCACGAGCTTTTCAGGTTCAGCAGGCTCGCTCCCGGCACTGGCCGGGGCAGCCGCCGGCGCCATCACAGGCTCCGGCTCGACAACGGGTGCGGCGGCTTCTACAAGCACGGCCTCGGGCTGATGCGGAGCAGCATGGGCCTCGGCCACCGGCGGCCGGGGTGTGGCCTGGGCTTCGGAAACAGCGGAAGCTGCAGGCTCAGGTACAGGCGCCGCAGCCACGGGGGCCGGAGCGGCCTCAGCAGCAGTTGCCGGCGCGACCTCGGCAGGCCTACTCAGCTGCGGAGTTTTTTTTTCAGCCTGGCCGTCGGTACCGGCTTGGTAGTCGGAAGGCACCACGGACGGAACAAAGTCCTGGGGCTTGAAGGCCAGCAGCCGCAGCAGCGCCATGGTCAGCGCTGCATATTCATCAGGCGCCAGCCCCAGCTCGGTGCGGCCGTGCAGGCAGATGCTGTAGAGCAGCTGGGTTTCGTCGCGCGGCATCAGCTGCGCCAGGCGCGCCACTTCGGCGGCTTCCGGATCGCGGGCATCCTGCGCCATGCCGGCAACGGCCTGCAGCACGGCCATGCGCTGCAGCACGGCGCACATTTCCTCCAGCGTGGAGGCGGCCGACAGGCCGTTGTGGCGCAGTTGCTCCGAAGTCTCCACCACCGTGCGGCCGTCGCCGCCGGCCAGCGCCGCGATCAGCTTGAAAACATGGCTGCGGTCCACGCTGCCCAGCATCTGGCGCACCGCGGCTTCCTGGATCTGGCCGCTGCCGAAGGCAATGGCCTGGTCGGTCAGGCTCAGGGCATCGCGCATGGAGCCCCGTGCAGCGCGCGACAGCAGGCGCAGCGCCTGGGGCTCGGCGGGCACGCTTTCCTTGACCAGCACCTGGGTCAGGTGCTCGAGCACGGTCTCGGGCGCCATGGGCCGCAGATTGAACTGCAGGCAGCGCGAGAGCACGGTGACCGGCACCTTCTGCGGGTCCGTCGTGGCCAGCACGAACTTCAGGTATTCGGGCGGCTCTTCCAGCGTCTTGAGCATGGCGTTGAACGCCGTGTTCGTGAGCATGTGCACTTCGTCGATCATGAAGACCTTGAAGCGCCCCTGCACCGGCTTGTACACCGCCTGCTCCAGCAGGCTCTGCACCTCGTCCACGCCGCGGTTGGAGGCCGCGTCCAGCTCGGTGTAGTCCGGGAAACGCCCGCTATCGATTTCAGTGCAGGCTGCGCAAACCCCGCAAGGCGTGGCAGTGATTCCGCCATTGCCATCCGCACCCTGGCAATTGAGCGACTTGGCCAGAATGCGCGACACCGTGGTCTTGCCCACACCGCGCGTGCCCGTGAACAGATAGGCATGGTGCAGGCGCTGCTGCGTCAGCGCATTGCTCAGGGCCTGCACGACGTGCTCCTGCCCCACCATTTCGGAGAAGGTACGGGGCCGGTATTTGCGAGCGAGCACTAAATAAGACATAGACGCCGATTCTACGAGGCCGAGCCCATATCCCTGCCGATGTTCGCGCCACCTCACCCAACTTTCCTGCCGCCAGTCGCCGGGGCGGTCATTGGTTTGCCTTTATAATCGGCGCTGACGGGCCTCCTCGCATGGGGAAGCGGCCAACCGGGTCAGGTGGGGAACCAAGCAGCCCTAACTGTGAAACCAGTGCCGAGGGTAAGGCTCGTCACCTTGATTCATCAAGGGCCCTCTTGAACTACAAGAATCCGCGGCCCGCATTTCCTCCTGCCCCCTATGCGCTGCCGTGCTGGCTCCCTGTTTGAAGCAGGTGCCGGCCTGCGCTGGCTGGCGCTACCGCAGATACTCGGCCACGCCCGCAGCCACATGCACGCCCGCCGACAGGCAGGCCGTGAGCAGATAGCCGCCGGTGGGCGCTTCCCAGTCCAGCATTTCGCCCGCGCAGAACACGCCGGGCAGGGCCTTGCACATGCCGCGCGCATCCAGCGCCTCGAAGCGCACCCCGCCGGCCGTGCTGATGGCTTCGTCCATGGGCCGCGGCGCCACCACCGTCAGCGGCAAGGCCTTGATGCTTGCAGCCAGCCGCTCGGCATCGTCTATGCCCGACTTGCCCAGCACCTCGTACAGCAGGCCGGCCTTGATGCCGTCTATGCCCAGCCGCCCCTTGAGATGGCTGCTCAGGCTGCGCGAACCTCTGGGGCGCAGCACTTCGGCGCCCACGCGATCGGCGCTCCATTGCGGCAGCAGGTCCAGCTCGAAGCGGGCCTGCCCCTGGCGCGCAATGCAGTCGCGCAGCATGGCCGAGGCCGCATAGATCAGGCTGCCTTCCACGCCGGTTTCCGTCGCCACGAACTCCCCCTGGCGGGAAAATTCCTGGCCCTGATCGTCCACGAACCGCAGAGCCACCGGCTTGAACGGCTGGCCGGCAAAGCGCTGGACAAACACGGGACTCCAGCCGCCGCCGACATCGAAGCCGCAGTTGGCCGCCTGCAGGGGCGCGATATCGACACCCTTGTCCTGCAGCAGGCTCACCCAGGCGCCGTCCGACCCCAGGCGGGCCCAGCTGCCGCCCCCGGTCGCCAGCACCAAGGCCCGACACTGCAACTGCACCTCGCCGGATTCGTTGCGCAGCAAGGGCAGACCGTCCGCCGACCAACCCAGCCAGCGATGGCGCATATGGAAATGGACGCCCTGCGCCTTCAGGCGCAGCAGCCAGGCCCTGAGCAGCGGAGCGGCTTTCATATCCGAAGGGAAGACCCGGCCGGAGGTACCGACGAAAGTATCGAAGCCCAGGCCCCGCACCCAGTCGCACAGCTGCTGCGCACCCCAGCGCTCCAGCCAGGGCTGCAGATCCGCGCGCCGCTGGCCGTACCGGCCGGCGAAGGCCTCAAAGGCTTCGGAATGCGTGAGGTTCGACCCGCCTTTGCCGGCCATCAGGAACTTGCGCGCCGCCGATGGCTTGGCTTCGAACACGCGCACCGACAGGCCGGCCTGGGCCAGGCGTTCGGCCGCCATCAGACCTGCAGGCCCTGCACCGATGACCGCGACATCGCACGCCAACAACGATCGAGCCTCAGCCCCATCCAACTCCATAGCTCACCTGTAATTGCATTCATTGCGCTGTTTCGCAGGGAGAGCCCCTGGCAGCAAGGCTGCGCAGAATACCACCGCCTACCCGGAGCCATCCGCGTGCGGACTTGGCCTGAGATCGTAAACACGTTTTGAAGACATCCGCTATTGCCGCCATAGCAGCAAACAACCGGCCACACCGCATGCCTGGAGATGAGTTTCTGTCACAATGAAGTCATCCGGCGAGCTCCTCGCCGCTTTTCTTTCGAACGAGAAACCCAGGACTCAAAATGGCCAGCGAATTGATCAAGCACATCACCGATGCAAGCTTTGAATCCGACGTACTGCAACCCGGCACCACCGTTCTGGTGGACTACTGGGCCGAGTGGTGCGGTCCCTGCAAGATGATTGCCCCCATCCTGGACGAGGCAGCAGGCACCTACAAGGACAAGCTGCAGATCGCCAAGATGAACGTGGACGAGAACCGCGAAATCCCCGCCAAGTTCGGCATCCGCGGCATTCCCACGCTGATGCTGTTCAAGGACGGCCAGCTGGCCGCCACCAAGGTTGGCGCGCTGAACAAGACCCAGCTGTCGGCCTTCCTGGACCAGCACCTGGCCTGAGCCCCCGCATCGGTCAGGGCCCGCGCCCTGGCCGGCTTCCTGCCTTCTTCCCAGGCCTACAAGGCCGCACCAGCGTCTGCACAGACCATGCGGGAGCACAAATCTCGCAAAACTGCTTGCAACCCGCGCATTGTTTCCTGTCATAATGTGCCAATCACCGGTCGCCGCATGGGGCCGCGCTGAGAATCTTCAGGCAAGCCAGCCCACTACCGCAGTGTCTCGTTAGGCCTCTACCGCCTCCCCCCTGGTTATCTTTACTCCACGCTTGGAGTCATTTCATGCACCTTAATGAACTCAAGGCACTGCACGTGTCTGAAGTCTTGAAGCAGGCCGAAGCGCTTGAGATCGAAAACGTCGGCCGCATGCGCAAGCAAGAGCTGATGTTCGGCATCATCAAAAAGCGCGCCAAGGCTGGCGAGCAAGTGTTTGCCGACGGCGTGCTCGAAATCCTGCCCGACGGATTCGGCTTTCTGCGCAGCCCCGATACCAGCTACACCGCCAGCACGGACGACATCTACATCTCCCCCAGCCAGGTGCGCCGTTTCAATCTGCACACCGGCGACATGATCGAAGGCGAAGTGCGCATCCCCAAGGATGGCGAGCGCTACTTCGCGCTGACCAAGCTCGACTCCGTCAACGGCGGCCCGCCCGAGCAGAACAAGCACAAGGTGATGTTCGAGAACCTCACGCCGCTGTTCCCCAAGGAGCAGATGAGGCTGGAGCGCGAGATCAAGGGCGAGGAGAACATCACCGGCCGCATCATCGACATCATCGCGCCCATCGGCCGCGGCCAGCGCGCGCTGATCGTGGCCCCGCCCAAGAGCGGCAAGACCATGATGATGCAGAGCATCGCCCACGCCATCACGGCCAACCACCCCGACGTGCATCTGATGGTGCTGCTGGTGGACGAGCGCCCCGAGGAAGTGACGGAAATGCAGCGTTCGGTCAAGGGCGAGATCATTGCCTCGACCTTCGACGAGCCCGCCACCCGCCATGTGCATGTGGCCGAAATGGTGATCGAACGCGCAAAACGCCTGGTCGAGCTGGGCAAGGACGTGGTCATCCTGCTGGACTCCATCACCCGCCTGGCCCGCGCCTACAACAACGTCGTGCCCTCCTCGGGCAAGGTGCTGTCGGGCGGCGTGGACTCCAACGCGCTGCAGCGCCCCAAGCGCTTCTTCGGCGCGGCGCGCAAGGTCGAGGAAGGTGGCTCGCTGACCATCATTGCCACGGCCCTGGTGGATACCGGCAGCCGCATGGACGAGGTGATCTTCGAAGAGTTCAAGGGCACGGGCAACTGCGAAATCCACCTGAGCCGCCGCCTCTACGAAAAGCGTGTGTTCCCGGCCATCGAGCTCAACAAGAGCGGCACCCGGCGCGAAGAACTGCTGCTGGCGCCCGAGATCCTGCAAAAGACCCGCATCCTGCGTCAGTTCATGTACAACATGGACGAGATCGAGTCCATGGAACTCATGATCAAGAACATGAAGGCCACGAAGAACAACATCGAGTTCTTCGACATGATGCGCCGCGGCGGCTAAGCTTTCCGGGTTCCGCACAGCAGGCCATCCATTGCTATAATGGGAGGCTTTTTCTATTGCGGCAAGTACGCCTGATTCATGACTGCTACAAGGGTTGTAGCAGGTCGGGCACGGCTACCGCACTTGACCAAAGGAAGATCATGAAAGAAGGCATTCACCCCAACTACCGCGAAGTTCTGTTCGTGGACCTGTCCAACGGCTTCAAGTTCGTGACGCGTTCTTGCGCGAACACCAAGGAAACCGAGACCTTCGAAGGCAAGGAATACCCTCTGTTCAAGCTGGATACCTCCTCTGAATCCCACCCCTTCTACACCGGCACGCAAAAGTCGGTGGACAACATGGGTGGCCGCGTGGAGAAGTTCCGCAACCGCTTCGGCAAGAAGTAAACCCTACTTTCTTGCAGGTCAGGGCAGCCCGGGCAACCGTGCTGCCTTTTCTTTTGCCTTGCCCCAGCACCACCGCGAACTCGCTGGTGGAGCACTTTCATATAAGCATGCTGCGCGTGCCAGCAAGGCTTTTCGGGCGGGTTTACTGGTAAAAACAGGTGCTGCCGCCCCATTGAACAGGATTTTTTCGTGAATCAGCCTACGCCAGCCATCGTTGCCCAAAGCGCCGTACGACGCCTGCCGCGCTGGTCATTGCTGCTGCTGTGCCTGGCCTATGTGGTGCCGGGCTTTGTGATGCGCGGCCCCTGGCGCTCTGCCGACATGGAGGCCTTCGGCTATATGCGCGAGCTGGCGCTGCATCACGCTTCCTGGTTCAAGCCGACCATCTCCGGCCTGCCGCCCACCTCCGACGGCTTGCTACCCTACTGGCTGGGCGCCGTCGCGCTGCAAGGGCTCCAATCGCTGCTGGGTCCCGAGATGGCAGCGCGCCTGCCCTTCATGGGCCTGCTGGTCATCACCCTGGCCGCCACCTGGTGGGGTGCCTACTATCTGGCGCGCACGCCCGGCGCGCAGCCCGTGGCCTTCGCCTTCGGCGGAGAAGCGCAGCTGACGGACTACGCGCGCGCCATGGCCGATGCCGCCCTGCTCGCACTGGTCGCGTGCCTGGGCCTGGCCCAGCTCTCGCATGAAACCACCAGCTATGTGACGCAGCTGGGCTGCACCGCGCTGCTGTTCTTTGCAGCAGCGGCCATGCCTTATCACCAGTTCAAATCCGGCCTGGCCATGGTGCTGGGCATGCTGGGCCTGGCCCTGAGCGGCGCCCCCACGCTGGCCATGCTCTTCGGCCTGGGCGGCGCCTGCATTGCGTTGAGCCAGCAAAGCTGGGGTGACGCCAGCGAGCGCAACGCGCGCCAGGCCCGCCTGTGGTGCCTGGCCTGGCTGGCCATGACGGCGGTTGCCGCCATTCTCATCACCATCTGGCATCTATGGGCCTGGCACCTGGTCAACAGCGTCAAGGACTGGGATAGCCTGCTGCAATTGCTGCTGTGGTTCTGCTGGCCCGCCTGGCCGCTGGCGCTGTGGACCCTGTGGGTATGGCGCAGGCAGGTCGCCCGGCCGCAATACAACCCCCATCTCACGATCTCTCTGTGGTTCGCGGGCGTGCCGCTGATTGCCTGCCTGATCAGCCAGCCTGCCGATCGTGCCCTGCTGCTGGGCCTGCCGGCCATCGCCACCCTGGCAGCCTTTGCCCTACCCACTCTGCGCCGCAGCATCAGCGCGTTGATCGACTGGTTCACGCTGCTGTTCTTCAGCATCTCGGCCATTGCCATCTGGGTGGTCTGGCTGGCGGTCCAGACCGGCACGCCCGCCAAGATTGCCGCCAACATCACCCGGCTGGCGCCGCAGTTCAGTGCCAGCATTTCCTGGCCCATGCTGCTGGTGGCGCTGACTGCCTCGGCCGGCTGGGTGGTGCTGGTGATCTGGCGCACCTCGCGCAACCGTGCCGCCATCTGGAAGAGCCTAGTGCTGCCCGCGGGCGGCGCCACGCTGGGCTGGCTGCTGCTCTCCACCTTGTGGATGCCGCTGCTGGACCACGCGCGCAGCTATGCGCCGCAGATGGAACAGATTGCCACCCAGCTCGGCTCGGCATCGGAAAGGTCTGACTGCGTGCTGACCTATGGCCTGGGCCGCGCGCAGATTGCAGCCCTGCGCTACTACACCCAGGTGGACACCCATCTGCTGCGCCAGTCCCGCCCCGGCCAATGCCAGTGGCTGGTAGTGGACGCCGACCGCTGGGCCAATCCACGCAGCCAGCCACTGCGCGCCGACTGGAATGAAGTGGCCCGCGTGAGCCGTCCGACCGAACGCCGCAAGGAAGCCCTGGTGCTGCTGCGCCGCGCGGGCGCGCCCGCTGCTGCGGCCCGATGAGCGGCGACGCACGCCACGGCACACGCCACGAGATACGCCATATCGGCCGCCATGCCCTGACGGTGCTGGCGGGCCAGTTGGCCGTCATGGCCTTCGGCACCACGGACACCATTGTGGCCGGCCGCTATTCCGATGGCGCCGTGGCCGCCCTGTCCGTGGGCGCCGCCATTTTCGTGAGTGTCTATGTCTCGCTCATGGGCATATTCCAGGCCCTGCTGCCGCTGTGGGCCGAGCAGCACGGTGCCAACCAGCCCCTGGCCATAGGCCGGTCGCTGCGCCAGTCCATGTATCTGTGCCTGGCCGCCTGCCTCATAGGCATGGCCGTTCTGCTGGCACCCGATGCCCTGCTGCGCTGGACCCATGTACCCGGACCTTTGCAGCAGGAAGTCAAGCGGTATCTGGCCATTGTGGCCCTGGGCCTGCCGCCGGCCCTGTTGTTTCGCGTCTACGGCGCACTCAATCAGGCGCTGGGCCGCCCGCACCTGGTCACGAGGCTGCAGCTGGCCTCGCTGCTGCTGAAGATCCCGCTGTCCGTCTGGCTCGCCTTCGGCGGCCTGGGCATGCCGGCCATGGGCGCTGCAGGCTGCGCCTGGGCCACGCTGGTCGTGAACTACGCCATGTTCGGCATCGCGCTGTGGCTGATGCGCAGCCGGGATTTCTATGTGCCCCTGGCCTTGTGGCAGCGCCTGGAGCGCCCGGACTGGCCCCAGCTGGCCCGCTTTGCCCGCCTGGGCATTCCCGCGGGCCTGGCCATTCTGGTGGAGGTGACTTCCTTCACGCTCATGGCCTTGTTCGTCGCGCGCCAGGGCACGCAGGCTTCGGCGGCCCACCAGATCGCGGCCAATCTGGCTGCCACCTGCTATATGGTGCCGCTGTCCCTGGCCATTGCCGCCAGCGCGCGCGTGAGCTTCTGGCGCGGCGCTGCCAACGAGGCCTTGGCGCGCCAGCTGATCATTCAGTGTTTCTGGCTTGCAGCCCTGATTGCCATTACGCTTTCAGCTGTACTATTCATAGCACGTGAATCCATCGCCGGCTTCTATACCAGCTCGCCCCAAGTGGTTGCGCTCACGGCCGGCCTGCTGGGCTGGGTAGCTCTCTACCATGTAGCCGATGCCGTGCAGACCTTCTCCATCTTCGTGCTGCGCTGCTACCGCATCACCGTGGCACCGCTGGCCATCTACTGCGCGCTGCTCTGGGGCAGCGGCCTGGCCGGCGGCTACTGGCTGGCCTATGAAGCCCCTGGCAGCCTGCACCGGAGCCTGGCGCAAGGCACGCCCATGCCGTTCTGGGCCGCCAGTGCCGGCGCCCTGATCGTGACGGCCATGGCGTTCAGCGGCATTCTGTGCCGCGTGGTCAAGACCCGCCCTTGACCGGATCGCTGGAACGGCTTACTGCTCCAGCTCCTGGGGCAGGCGTATGCGACTGGCCGGGAACGTCACCACGAACTCCGACCCCTGGCCCAGCGTGCTGCTGATGCTGAGCCTGGCGCCATGGCGCTGCAGCACATGCTTGACGATGGCCAGGCCCAGGCCGGTGCCACCGGTATCGCGGGAACGGCTGCGGTCCACGCGGTAAAAGCGCTCGGTGAGCCGGGACAGATGCTTGGGATCGATGCCCGCCCCCGTGTCCTTGACGGCAAAGCGGGCCGAGCCGTCCTCCAGCATTTCCCAACGCACCTCGATCTGCCCCCCCGCGGGCGTATAGCGCATGGCGTTGGCCACCAGGTTGGAAAAAGCGCTGTGCAGTTCTGCGCTGGCACCGGCAATCTCGCCGGCTTCTTCCAGCACGCGGGCATCGGGAAAGGTCAGCGCATGCGGCCTGGCCTGCTTGCGCGCCAAGGCCGTGGACAGGCCGCGCGCCTCGTTCTCGCAGCGCTGCAGCAGATGCGAGACGGAAACCCAGTCCCTCGCGCCCGGCAGCGGGCTGCCTTCGAGCCGCGACAGGGTCAACAAGTCCTCCACCAGATGCAGCATGCGCTCGGCCTGCTGCGCCATCAGGCTCAGATAGCGGTTGCGCTCGTCCTCGGCCAGCGGCAGATTCTGCAGCGTCTCGACAAAGCCCGCCAGCACGGTGAGCGGCGTGCGGATCTCGTGCGAGACATTGGCCACGAAGTCGCGGCGCATGGCCTCGGCCTGCTCCACCGCCGTCACGTCGCGCGACAGCAGCAGCTTGCGGCCCTCGCCGTAGCCATAGAGCTGCACCGACAGCTTGACCGGGCGCGAAGGCATGTTCTCGCGCCCCTGCATCACCAGATCCTGGGAAAAATCCTGGGCCGCATAGTAGGCGCTGAACTGCGGATCGCGCACCAGATTGCCGATGCTCTGCAGCAGATCGCGCTGGGCGTCGATGCCGAACTGGCGCTCGGCGATCCGGTTGCACCATTCGATGCGCCCCTGGTCGTCCAGCAGCACCACGCCGTTGGGACTGGCCTGCAGGGCGGAGAGGATATCGTTCAAGCGCTGATCGCCCTGCTGCACCTGCTGGACGCTATGGCGTATCCAGCGCCGCATGCGCACGCAGATCTCGCCCCAGATGCCCGAAAGATCGGGCGCCGTGCCCAGTTCGGACTGACGCAGCCAGTGCAGCAGCCGCACCGCATTCCAGCTGTCGACCAGCCACCAGATCCAGCCGCCCATGAAGGCACCCGCCAGCGCGGCGGCGCACTGGGAAGCCACCGTTGCAGCCACATTGCCCGGCGCCATCAGCCGTGTCCAGACAAACCATCCCAGCACCGCCCCTGCGATCTGGGATGCCAATAAGCGAAATCCGCGCCAGCCCATAGTTGCTTTCTCGATTTTTTTGGCTTGTCGGCGCACCCGGCCCAGGCAGCTGCCGCCGGGCGGACGCATCGATGCGATTACACCAGGGCCTGGCCGCTGAAGCGGTAGCCGGCTCCGCGCACGGTTTCGATCAGGGTACCCGCCACGCCGAGGGATTCGCGCAGGCGCTTGACGTGCACGTCCACCGTGCGCTCCTCGATGAACACATGGTCGCCCCAGACCTTGTCCAGCAGCTGCGCACGGCTGTGCACGCGCTCGGGATGCTTCATCAGGTAGTTGAGCAGCTTGAATTCGGTGGGCCCGATCTTCAGCAGCTCGCCCTGCCAGCTCACGCGGTGAGCCGCGGCGTCTAGCACCAGCTCGCCGATGCTGACCTTGTCCTGGACCTGCTCGGGCGCCCGGCGGCGCAGCACGGCACGGATGCGTGCCAGCAGTTCCTGGGTGGAAAACGGCTTGGTGATGTAGTCGTCGGCACCGGCATCGAGCCCTGCCACCTTGTCGGGCTCGTCGCCGCGTGCGGTCAGCATCAGAATGGGCACGGCCTTGGTGCGTGCATCCGAGCGCCACTTGCGCGCCAGCGCAAGGCCGCTGGCGCCGGGCAGCATCCAGTCGAGCAGTATCACGTCCGGCAGCACGGCATCGAGCTCGCGCTGCGCCGAAATGCCGTCTTCCGCCCAGACGGGCTGGAAGCCGTTATGCCTCAAATTGACCGCAATCAGCTCCGCAATCGCGGGCTCATCCTCGACGATGAGGACCATGGGCATCTTCTTCATCCCTGGGTTGCCTCCTGCTTACAGCACCGCAGATTCGATATCCGCCATGGTCTGATGGCGCACGTCCTTGCCTTCGACCAGATAGATGATCAGCTCGGCCACGTTCTTGGAATGGTCGCCGATGCGCTCGATCGCCTTGGCCAGGAACAGCAGATCCAGGCTCGCCGAGATCGTGCGCGGGTCTTCCACCATGTAGGTGATGAGCTTGCGCACGAAGCCGTCGAATTCCTCGTCGATCAGATCATCCTCCTTGAGGATGGCCACGGCCGACTTGGTATCGAGGCGCGCGAACGCATCCAGCGTCTTGCGCAGCAGCTCCGAGGCCATTTCGGCGGCCACGCGCAGATCGCTGGTGGGCAGCGAGCGGGCGGTGCCACTTTCGATGATGGACTTGACCATGCGCGCCATCTTGCAGGCTTCGTCGCCCATGCGCTCCAGGTTGGCCGTCGCCTTGGAAACGGCTATCAGCAGGCGCAGGTCGCGCGCCGTGGGCTGGCGACGCGCGATGATGGACGACAGGTCGTGGTCGATTTCCACTTCCATGGCGTTCACGCGCTTTTCCGTGGTGATCACCTGGTCCACGGCATCGGTGCTGAAGCTGGTCAGCGCATAGACCGCCTCGCGGATCTGGGATTCCACCAGACCGCCTAGTTCCATGACCCGGGCGGAGACCCGGTTGAGTTCGCTGTCGAACTGGCTCGAGAGATGTTTTTCTGTCATTGCTGGCTCCTCAACCAAACCTTCCTGTGATGTAGTCCTCGGTTTCCTTGCGCTGGGGCTTGAAGAACATTTGTTCGGTTTCGCCGAACTCCACCAGGTCGCCCAGGTACATATAGGCCGTGTAGTCGCTGCAGCGCGCTGCCTGCTGCATGTTGTGGGTCACGATGACCACGGTGTAGTCGTTCTTGAGCTCGGCGATCAGCTCCTCGATCTTGGCCGTGGAGATGGGGTCCAGCGCCGAGCAGGGCTCGTCCAGAAGCAGCACTTGGGGCTTGATGGCGATGCCGCGCGCAATGCACAGGCGCTGCTGCTGACCGCCCGACAGGCTCGAGCCGCCTTGCTGCAGCTTGTCCTTGACTTCGTTCCACAGCGCCGCCTTGCGCAGGGCCCATTCCACACGGTCGTCCATCTCGGAGGCGTTGAGGTTCTCGAACAGCTTCACGCCGAAGGCGATGTTGTCGTAGATCGACATGGGAAACGGCGTGGGCTTCTGGAACACCATGCCGACCTTGGCGCGGATCAGCGCCACGTCCTGCTTGGAAGTCAGCAGGTTCTCGCCGTCCAGCAGGATCCGGCCTTCGGCGCGCTGCTCGGGATACAGCTCGAACATGCGGTTGAAGGTGCGCAGCAGCGTGGACTTGCCGCAGCCCGAAGGGCCAATGAAGGCGGTGACCTTCTTTTCGGGAATGTCGAGATTGATGTTCTTCAACGCGTGGAACTTGCCGTAGAAGAAATTCAGGTCGCGCACCGCCAGCTTGGACGTGCTGGGGATGTTTTGGATGCTTGCAGTCATGGCTCTCTCGAATTACTTTTGGCGGGTGATGAAACGCGCCAGGATGTTCAGGCCCAGCACAGCCACCGTGATCAGGAACACACCGGCCCAGGCCAGTTGCTGCCAGTTTTCATAGGGGCTCATGGCAAATTTGAAGATCGTCACCGGCAGGCTGGACATGGGCTTGGACAGGTCGCCATTCCAGAACTGATTGTTCAGCGCGGTGAACAGCAGCGGCGCGGTCTCGCCGGCGATACGGGCCACGGCCAGCAGCACGCCGGTGATCACGCCGGCCCGGGCCGCGCGCAGGGTCACCATGATGATGACCTTCCACTTGGGCGTGCCCAGGGCATAGGCGGCCTCGCGCAGGCTGGCGGGCACCAGGGTCAGCATGTTCTCGGTGGTGCGGATCACCACGGGAATCACGATCAGCGCCAGCGCCACGATGCCGGCATAGGCCGAGAAACTCTTCAAGCGCGCCACCACCACGCCATAGACGAACAGGCCGATGACAATGGAAGGCGCCGACAGCAGAATGTCGTTGACGAAGCGCGTGGCGCCGGCCAGCCAGCTTTTCCGGTCGTACTCGGCCAGGTACACGCCGGCCATGACGCCGATGGGCGTGCCCACGAAGGTGGCCAGCGCCACCATGACCAGGGAGCCGAAGATCGCGTTGGCAATGCCGCCGGCCTCGTTGGGCGGCGGCGTCATCTCGGTAAACAGGGCCAGGCTCATGCCGCCCACGCCGAGCCGAATGGTTTCCCACAGAATCCAGATCAGCCAGAACACGCCGAAAAGCATGGCGGTCATGGACAGGGTCAGGGCCACCTGGTTCAGGCGCTTGCGCTGGGCATACTTGGCCGCACGCACGTCGGCCAGCTCGGCCGCCTTGATCATTTTGGTGGAGGTCGTGCTCACGAACGGGCTCCTTCATTCTTCTCCAGGCGGCCCAGCAGCACCTTGGACAGCGCCAGCACCACGAAGGTGATGAAAAACAGCACCAGGCCCAGATAGATCAGCGATGCCTGGTGCAGGCCTTCGCCCGCTTCGGCGAATTCGTTGGCCAGGGCCGAGGTGATGCTGTTGGCGGCCTCGAACACCGACAGCGAGTTGAGCTGGTTCATGTTGCCGATCACGAAGGTGACCGCCATGGTCTCGCCCAGGGCGCGGCCCAGACCCAGCATGACGCCGCCCAGCACGCCGGTCTTGGTATAGGGCAGCACGACTTTCCAGACCACCTCCCAGGTGGTGGAGCCCAGGCCGTAGGCCGACTCCTTGAGCAGCGCCGGCGTGACTTCGAACACATCGCGCATCACCGAGGAGATGAAGGGAATGATCATGATGGCCAGGATGATGCCGGCCGACAGAATGCCGATGCCCACGGGAGGGCCCGCCACAAAGGCGCCCAGATAGGGAACGCCGTTGAACAGCGACTGCAGCGGCTGCTGCACATAGGTGGCCAGCACGGGGCCGAACACCATCAGGCCCCACATGCCGTAGACGATGGACGGCACGGCGGCCAGCAGCTCCACGGCGGTGCCCAGCGGGCGCTTGAGCCAGGCGGGCGACAGCTCGGTCAGGAACAGGGCGATGCCGAAGCTCACGGGCACGGCGATCAGCAGGGCAATCAGCGACGTGGCCAGCGTGCCGTAGATCATGACCAGGCCACCGTATTCGTTCTGAACGGGGTCCCAGACGCTGCGCCCCAGAAAGCTCAGGCCATATTCGCGGATGGCGGGCCATGCCCCGAAAAACAGGGACACCATGATGGCCAGCAGCAGACCCAGGGTCAGCAGCGCCGCACCGCGGGCCAGGGCCGCAAAAAAACGATCCGCCGCGGAGCCCGATAACAGGGGCCGGCGTGGCGGAGAAGGCGTGCGTTGCGCGCTTGGTTTGGCAGGCATGGCGGCCAGCGATGGATCAGGGTGAGGGGGCGACGTAGTGGACACGTGCAGCGCCTTTTATTCACAACAGTTGAACAGCTGGGGGGAGAGCGTGTTCACGCCCTCCCCTTTTTAACAGGTGTGCCGGCCAGCGGCAAACCGGCTTCAAAGATTACTGCAGAGCGATGGCCTTGCCTGCGCCATCCTTGATCTCATGCCAGGACTTGTAGATCACGTTCTTGACGGCCTCGGGCATGGGCACGTAGTCCAGATCCGTGGCGGTCTTGTCGCCGGACTTGTAGGCCCACTCGAAGAACTTGAGCGAAGCGGCGGCCTGGGCAGGCTTGTCCTGGCTCTTGTGCATCAGGATGAAGGTGGCGCTGGTGATGGGCCAGGCAGCCTTGCCGGGCTGGTTGGTCAGGATCTGGTAGAAGCTCTTGCTCCACTCGGCACCGGCAGCGGCGGCCTTGAAGGTCTCATCGTCGGGGGAGACGAAGTTGCCTTCTTTGTTCTGCAGCTGGGTATAGGTGAGCTTGTTCTGCTTCACATAGGCGTATTCCACATAGCCGATGGAGTTGGGCAGGCGGCCCACGAAGGCGGCCACACCCTCGTTGCCCTTGCCGCCCGCGCCGGTGGGCCAGTTCACAGCCGTACCCTCACCGACCTTGTCCTTCCACTCGGGGTTGACCTTGGACAGGTAGTTGGTGAAGCCGAAGGTCGTTCCCGAGCCGTCAGCGCGGCGCACGGGAGCGATGGTCGCGTCAGGCAGGTTCACGCCGGGGTTCAGCGCCGCGATGGCGGGGTCGTTCCACTTGGCGATCTTGCCCAGGTAGATGTCGCCCAGCACATGGCCGCTCAGCTTCAGCTGGCCGGGAGCGATGCCCTTGATGTTGACCACGGGCACGATGCCGCCGATCACGGTGGGGAACTGCACCAGGCCCTTCTTCTGCAGCTCTTCGTCCTTCAGGGGGGCGTCGGAAGCACCGAAATCCACGGTCTTGGCGTCGATCTGCTTGATGCCGGCGCTGGAACCCACGGACTGATAGTTGATCTTGACGCCGGTGGCCTTGTGATAATCAGCAGCCCACTTGGAGTACAGCGGAGCGGGGAAGCTCGCGCCGGCACCGGTGGCTTCCTGCTGGGCCCATGCTTGGCTCAGACCGCCAACGGACAAAGCACCAGCCACTAGAACGTGAGTCAAGGACAACTTCATGATGAACAGACCTTTTAGGGTTGAAAGATTCGATGATTGGACTGTAAAAATCATTTGTGACATTGTTGTGACATGACGATGGCGACTGTCATTCTCGTTTCTCCGCGCACTCCACAAAAGAAAAACCTCGCCTGGAGCACGGCAATCACGCACAGCACACGATCTTGAAAGCTGGCTTTTGCAATACGCGGCCATGGCGTCACAAACCTGTCACATCACCCTCTCAGACTGAGGGTACCTCGTGGCGTTGCCCAGGCGCGGCCGGCCCCATCCCTGAAGAAATACCCAATGCCGTCAGGGTTGTTTCACGATGCTCACATCTGTGACAGCCGCTGTACCGCATATTCTCCTGCGTGCCCAGCCAGCGGCCCCGCACGAGCCCAAGCCGTGCGGCTGAGCCGCCTGAACGAGTAGCTTGCGTACACAACACTAGAAAACCTGCATTGATTGGCTTGGACAATGGCCCCTGAATCCCTGCTTGCCGCCGTAGACCTGGGCTCGAACAGCTTTCGCCTGGAAATCGGCCGCATCGGCTCCCATCTGCGCATCGAGCGCGTGGAATATCTCAAAGAAACCGTCCGCCAGGGCAACGGCCTCAACGGCAGACAGGAACTCACCCGCGAAGCCATGGAGCGCGGCTGGGAATGCCTGGCCCGTTTTGGCGAGCGCCTGACGGGTTTTGCCGGCGGTCAGGTTCGCGCCGTGGCGACGCAGACGCTGCGCGAAGCCCGCAACCGCGCCGAGTTCGTGGAGCGCGGCAGCGAGCTGCTCGGCTTTCCCATAGAAGTCATCTCCGGCGAGGAAGAGGCGCGCCTGATCTACCGCGGCGTGGCCAGCTCGCTCACGCCCAGCCAGCAGCGCCGCCTGGTCATCGACATTGGCGGGCGCTCCACCGAAGTCATCATCGGCCAGCAGTCCCAGGCCCAGCAGGTGGCTTCGTTTCCCATTGGCAGCGTGTCCTGGAGCGCGCAGTTCTTCGGTGACGGCGTGCTCAGCAAGTCCGCCTTCGCCACGGCCATCAGCGCCGCCAAGCAGCGCCTGGCCCCGGCCCGCGGGGCCTACCCCGGCACGGCCTGGGACTGCGCCTATGCCTCGTCGGGCACGGCCAATGCCGTGGCTGACGCCCTGAGCGCCCAGGGCCTGGACGGCCACCTCATCACCCCGGCCAAGCTGCGCAAGCTCCATGGGCAGCTGCTGGAAGCCGGCCATGTCGACAAGCTGCGCCTGCCCGGCCTCAAGGAGGATCGCCGCCCCGTCGTGGCCGGCGGCATCAGTGTGATGCTGGCGGTGATGGAGCTGCTGGAGGTGGCCGAACTGGAGGTGGCCCAGGGAGCGCTGCGCCAGGGCGCCCTGCACGATCTGCTGGACCACGAGCCCCCGGCGGACAAGGAAGCCGCCGAAGTGCTGGCCCTGCAGCAGGACTTCGGCGTGGACCAGGAGCAGGCCGCCCGCGTGAGCCGCGTCGCCAGCGGCCTGTGGCGCAGCATCCGCTCCGCCGCCGCAGGAGGCGCCGACACGGCCCAGGCGCTGCATACGGCCGCCCTGCTGCACGAGGTGGGCATGCGCATTGCGCTGGGCGACTACCACCGCCACGGCGCCTACATCACCGAGCATTGCAGCCTGGCCACCTGGGAGCCCATGCTGCGCCAGCGCATCAGCCAGCTGGTGCTGGGCCACCAGGGCAAGCTGCGCAAGCTGGACACCTTTATCGAAGAACCTGACCTGGCCCTGCCGCTGATGGCCCTGCGCCTGGCCGTGCAGCTGTGCCACGCCCGGCGCGACCCTCAGCTGGACGGCATTGCGCTGGAGCGCAGCGGCGCCGAATGCCGCTTCAGCACCCCCAGTGGCTGGTCCCACGCCTACCCCCAATCGGCCCGCCTGCTGGAGCTGGAGGCCGCCGCCTGGAGCAAGACCCCTTGGAGCCTGAAGCTGCAGCTGCGCTGAGGATCTCCCCGCCAAACAAAAAAGGGCCCCAGGCCCTTTTTTTGTTTTTGCACCCTCTGCAAACCATCAATATCGATAGCTTCTTGTGCATGCTGGTTCAGCACTTTCAGATATTTTCAATCTGAAATCGGCGACCAGCAATCGCCAAATACTACTTATTTTATAGCAATCGAAACAACCTCAGATCGCATCGCCGTAGCGCTCCATCAAGGCCATCTGTGCGCCCTGCCCTTCGGTCGGACGCAGAGGCTTTTGGTAGGAGCCGTCTGCGGTCAGCGCCCAGGCATCGCGGTCATCGTGCAGATAGGCGACCAGGCATTCGTCGATGACGCGCTGGCGCAGCTTCTTGTCCTGCACCGGCCAGGCCAGTTCCACACGCCGCAGCATGTTGCGGTTCATCCAGTCCGCGCTGGACAGGAACAGCTCCTCGTGCTCGCCCCAGGAGAAATAGAACACGCGCGAATGCTCGAGGAAACGGCCGATGATGGAGCGCACGCGGATATTGTCCGTCCAGCCCGGGCGCTGCGCGGGCAGCATGCAGGCGCCGCGCACGATGAGATCGATGCGTACGCCTTTGCGCCCTGCCTCCACCAGGGCCGTGATCAGGGCCTCGTCGGTCAGCGCATTCATCTTGAGCACGATGCGCGCATGCTCGCCGCGGGCGGCGGCATCGGCCACCTGGGCAATCAGCTCCAGCATGCGGTTTTGCAGATGAAAAGGCGCCATGACCAGGCTCTGCAACTCGGGCATCTTGTTGTGGCTGGAGAGGTGGCGGAACACCATATCCATGTCGGCCGTGATCTTGGCATCGCAGGTCAACTGGCTGATGTCCGTGTACAGGCGCGCGCTACGCACGTTGTAGTTGCCCGTGGACAGGTGCGCATAGCGCTTGAGGTGGCCGGTGCGCTTCTCGCGCCGCGTGATGAGCAGCATCTTGGCATGCGTCTTCAGGCCGACCACGCCATATACCACCTGCACGCCCAAGGACTCGAGCTGCTCGGCCCAGTTGATATTGGCCTCTTCGTCAAAGCGGGCCTTGAGCTCCAGCACGGCCAGCACCTCCTTGCCGCGGCTCACGGCCTCGCCCAGCAGGCGCATGATTTCGGAATCCGAGCCAGTGCGGTAAATGGTCTGCTTGATCGCCAGCACCTGCGGGTCGTTGACCGCTTCGCGCAGCAGCTCCAGCACGCTGTCGAAACTCTCGAAGGGCTGGTGGATCAGGATGTCGCTCTTGCGCATCTGCTCCATGATCGAGCGCCCAGGGTACAGTTGCTTGGGCCAGGTGGGCTTCCATTTGGGGAACAGCAGGGCCGGATCATCGACCAGATCCACCAGTTGCATCTGGCGCACCAGATTGACCGGTCCCTTGACGCGGAACAGCGCCTGCGCGGGCAGGCCGTACTGCTCCAGCAGCAGGCTGGACAGCATGGGCGAGCAGGACGAGGAAACCTCCAGCCGCACCGCCTGGCCGTAGTGGCGATGGTTCAGCCCCCGACGCAGAGCCATGCGCAGATCGCTGACATCGTCTTCGTCCACGGCCAGGTCGGAATGGCGCGTCACGCGGAACTGCGAGAACTCGGCCACGTCGCGGCCCGGGAACAGCTCGGCCAGGTGCGCACGCACCACGCTGGAAATGCTGACGAACAGACGCTGCTTGCCCGAGATCTTTTCCGGCAGCCGGATCAGCCGCGGCAATGCGCGTGGCACCTTGACGATGGCCACCTCATTGGCGCGGCCGAAGGCATCGACGCCGTTGAGGCGCACGATGAAATTGAGCGCTTTGTTGGCCACCTGCGGAAACGGATGGGAAGGATCCAGGCCCACGGGCATGAGCAGTGGCTGGACTTCGCGCAGAAAATAGTCGCGCACCCATTTGCGCTGCGCCGCACTGCGCTCGCCATGCGATACCAGGCGGATGGAGTGGCCGGCAAACGCCGGAATGATGGAGTGGTTGTAGAGCTGGTACTGGCGCTCCACCAGCTCGTGGGCCTGGGCCATCAGCCTTTCGAAGCTGGCTCGCGTGTACAGGCCCGTCTCGTCGCCGGCCTCGGCTGCGGACACATGCGGAGCGCAGCGCACCTCGAACCATTCGTCCAGGTTCGACGAGACGATGCACAGATAGCGCAGGCGCTCCAGCAGGGGCACGTCTTCGCGCTCGGCCCAATTCAGCACGCGCTCGTTGAACGCGAGAATGCTCTGGTCCCGGTCCAGGAACTGCGGCAGCGCCTGCGGGGCAGCCTCGACCACGGTTTGGGCAGGCGATTTGGACAAAGAAGACTCCTGCGACGACGCGGGCTCTGGCGACACCACGGCAGGCACCGGCAGTGGGCTCTGCGGCATCGAGGCCTGCAATACCGGCGAGGTTACCGTGATTTCGGTGCCGTGATCGGTAAGTGGAGCCAATGAGGGGGAGCTGGTTTCGGAAGCGGGAACAGGCAGGGGCAATGGATTCCGGGCATTCGGAGGCGCCGCGGCCACCGCGTCCTCCGGCAGAGATTGAGACATGTCAGCAAAGGGCCTGCAGAGCCCGAAGAGCGCTCCGAGGAGCTTTGTGACAGTCTGCCCATTTTTTATGACGCATATATGACTTGAACATGACAAAGGGTTCAACCCTGCAAGCGGGTGACCTCGGCTGGCTGCGTGGCAGCTGTCACAAAAAAGGCGCGAAAAATTTCGCGCCTTTTGATCCCCGGCGTGGCCCTCAGTCCGCCCTGGCCGCCCGCACCAGCCGCTGCACGCATTCGCTGGCCAGACGCTCATCACGGGCTTCGACCATGACACGCAGCAAAGGCTCCGTACCGCTGGCCCGAATCAGCAGGCGGCCCGAATCGCCAAGCTGCTTTTGCACGGCCTCCTGCTCCGCGGCCAGCAGGCGGTTGCCCTTCCAATCCTGGCCCGTCTGCAGGCGCACATTGACCATGATCTGCGGGAACAGGACGACATCCTCCAGCCACCGGGCAATGGTCTTGCCCGAGCGCACGCAGGCCTGCAGCACCTGCAGGGCGCTGACCAGCCCGTCGCCCGTGGTGTGCTTGTCCAGCGCCAGCAAATGGCCCGAACTCTCGCCGCCAAGCTGCCAGCCATTGCGCTGCAACTCCTCCAGCACATAGCGGTCACCCACTTTGGCACGCACAAAGCCCACGCCCTGGGCTTTCAGAGCCTGCTCCACCGCCATGTTGGTCATCAGCGTGCCGGCCACGCCCGGCACCGGTTCGCCGCGCGCCAGACGGTCTGCAGCTATCAGATACAGCAGCTCGTCGCCGTTGAACAGGCGGCCCTGCTCATCGACCAGTTGCAACCGGTCGGCATCGCCGTCGAGCGCCACGCCGAAATGGGCCTTGTTGGCCCGCACGGCCATGACCAGGGCCTCGGGGTGTGTGGCCCCCACGCCTTCGTTGATGTTGAGGCCGTCGGGCGAGCAGCCGATGGCGATCACTTCGGCGCCCAGCTCGTGGAACACCTTGGGGGCGATCTGATAGGCCGCGCCGTGCGCGGCATCCACCACGATGCGCAGGCCGCGCAGCGACAGCGAATGGTCGAAGGTGCTCTTGCAGAACTCGATGTACCGGCCCGCCGCATCGTTCAGCCGCTGCGCCCTGCCCAGGGCTGCGGACTCCACCCAGGCGGGAGCCTCCTCCAGCGCCTGCTCGACTTCCTCTTCCCAGGCATCCGGCAGCTTGCTGCCGTTGGCGCTGAAGAACTTGATGCCGTTGTCATAGAACGGATTGTGGCTGGCGCTGATCACCACGCCCAGGCTCGCTCTTTGCGCACGGGTCAGATAGGCCACGCCTGGCGTGGGCAGCGGCCCCAGCAGCATGACATCCACGCCCGCGGAATTGAAACCCGACTCCAACGCGCTCTCCAGCATATAGCCCGAGATGCGGGTGTCCTTGCCGATCAGCACCAGGGGGCGCACGCCCTCCTGACCCTGGCGTCGCAGCACCCTGCCGACGGCATGCGCCAGGCGCAAAGCGAAATCCGGCGTGATGGGCGACCTGCCCACCGTGCCTCGAATACCGTCGGTTCCGAAATATTGACGCGCCATGCTTTTGTCCCTGTTCTTTGCTTATTGCTTGACCGATGCCTGCGCAGCCTGCCATACGGAAAGCGCTGCCACGGTTTCCGCCACATCATGCACCCGCACGATCCTGGCCCCTCTTTCCACGGCCAGCAGCGCCGCAGCCACGCTGGGCACCATGCGCTCGTTGACGGGCAGGCCGCTGATCTGGCCCAGCGATCCTTTGCGGGACCAGCCGGCGAGCAGCGGAAAGTCTGGTGCCAGCAGCTCGCGCTGGCCCGCAAGCAGCGCAAAATTTTGTGCAGGGCTTTTGCCGAAACCGATCCCGTAATCCCAGACGATGCGCTGGCGCTCCACGCCGGCATCCAGCAACTTGCGGCTTTCGGCCTGCAGGAAATCCTTGACCTCGGACACCACATCGCCCTGCATGTGCTCCAGATGCATGTCCTGGGGGTTTGTATGCATGTGCATGATGCAGATGCCGCAGCCGCCGTGCGCCTGCACCACCGCGCGCGCGCCAGGCTGGCGCAGCGCCCAGATGTCGTTGATGATGTCGGCCCCCAGGTCCAGCACGGCCTGCATGACTTCGGGCTTGTAGGTGTCGATTGAAAGCGGCACATTGAGCTTGACGGCCTCCCGGACCACCGGCAGCACGCGTTGCAGCTCTTCATCCAGCGGCACGGCCGGCGAGCCCGGCCTGGTCGATTCGCCGCCGATGTCCAGAATATGCGCGCCCTGACTGAGCAGCAGTTCGGCATGCGCCATGGCTGCGGCCACGCCGGCATGCCGGCCGCCGTCCGAGAAGGAATCCGGCGTCACATTGACGATCCCCATGACCTGAGGCTGGTCCAGATTCAATACAAAGCGCGAGGTTTGCCACTGCGGTGACATAAGGAACTCCATGTTTCAACGGGATTAAAGACAAAAGGTCCCGAAGGACCTTTTACAGCTCAGGGCAGAGCTATGTCAGGCAGTCGTCGGCGAAGGCTCTGCGCTGGATGCCGGCGTGCCGCCCGAATTGCCTCCACCCGACGACGGGGGATTGCGCGGTACCCAGTCCTTGGGAGGGCGAGGCTCCTTGCCGGCCATGATGTCGTCGAGCTGCTCGGCATCGATGGTCTCCCACTCGAGCATGGCCTTGGCCATGGCATGCATCTTGTCCGAGTTGTCCTCGATCAGCTTGCGTGCCAGGTGGTACTGCTCGTCGATGATGCGGCGAACCTCGGCATCGACCTTCTGCATGGTCTCTTCGCTGATGTGGCTGGACTTGCTCATGGAACGGCCCAGGAAAGGCTCGCCCTCCTGCTCCGCATAGACCATGGGCCCCAGCGCATCGGTCATGCCGTAGCGCGTCACCATGTCGCGCGCAATCTGGGTCGCGCGTTCGAAGTCGTTGCTCGCGCCCGTGGTCATCTGGTTCATGAACACTTCTTCGGCGATACGGCCGCCGAACAGCATGGCGATCTGGTTGAGCATGTACTCCTTGTCGTAGGAGTAGCGGTCCTTCTCGGGCAGGCTCATGGTCACGCCCAAGGCGCGGCCGCGCGGGATGATGGTGACCTTGTGCACGGGATCGCACTTGGGCAGCAGCTTGCCGATCAGGGCGTGGCCGGCCTCGTGGTAGGCCGTGTTGCGGCGCTCCTCCTCGGGCATGACCATGCTCTTGCGCTCGGGGCCCATGATGATCTTGTCCTTGGCCTTCTCGAAGTCCTGCATCTCCACGGTGCGCGCATTGCGGCGCGCGGCCATGAGGGCGGCCTCGTTGCAGAGGTTGGCCAGGTCGGCACCCGACATGCCGGGCGTGCCGCGCGCGATGATGGCGGGGTTCACGTCCTGACCCACGGGAATCTTGCGCATGTGCACGTTCAGGATCTGCTCGCGGCCGCGGATGTCGGGCAGCGTCACGTAGACCTGGCGGTCGAAGCGGCCGGGGCGCAGCAGCGCGGCGTCCAGGATGTCGGGGCGGTTGGTCGCCGCCACGACGATCACGCCGAGGTTGGTCTCGAAACCGTCCATCTCGACCAGCATCTGGTTGAGGGTCTGCTCGCGTTCGTCGTTGCCGCCACCCAGCCCGGCGCCACGCTGGCGGCCCACGGCGTCGATTTCGTCGATGAAGATGATGCAGGGGGCATTCTTTTTGGCGTTCTCGAACATGTCGCGCACGCGGGCCGCGCCCACGCCGACGAACATTTCCACGAAGTCGGAGCCCGAGATCGAGAAGAACGGCACCTTGGCCTCGCCCGCGATGGACTTGGCCAGCAGCGTCTTGCCGGTGCCCGGAGGGCCGACCAGCAGCAGGCCGCGCGGAATGCGGCCGCCGAGCTTCTGGAACTTGTTGGGGTCCTTCAGGAAGTCCACCACTTCCTTGACCTCTTCCTTGGCCTCGTCGCAGCCCGCGACGTCAGCGAAAGTGACGGTGTTGTTGTTCTCGTCGAGCATGCGCGCCTTGGACTTGCCGAAGCTGAAGGCGCCGCCCTTGCCTCCACCCTGCATCTGACGCATGAAGTACACCCACACGCCGATCAGCAGCAGCATGGGGCCCCAGCTCACGAGCAGCGTCATGAGCAGGGAGCCCTCTTCGCGCGGCTTGACGTCGAACTTGACATTGTTGTTGATCAGGTCGCCCACGAGGCCACGGTCCAGATAGGTGGCCGTGGTACGTACCTTGCGGTCGTCGCTGGTCGTGGCAACGATTTCCGTGCCGCCAGGACTTTCCTGGATCGTGGCGCTCTTGATACGGTTGCTGCGCACCTGTTCCAGGAATTCTGAGTAGCCGACATGGGACGCGCCAGCCGTGCTGCGGGTGTCAAACTGTTTGAACACCGTAAACAGCACCATGGCGATGACCAGCCAGACGGCGATTTTTGAAAACCACTGATTGTTCAAGCGGGGCTCCAAGGAATGCAGATGAAAAGACCCGAAGGGGCTTCGAGGCTTATTTACGGCCCATTTTAGGTGTTTCAAGCCAGCAGGCAGCTTATTACCCTCTATAGCGGCCATAGGCGGAATGCGGTCTTGGAGTCTTTTGGGCAGCAAGCCCGCGCCCCGCCTGGGTTTCACGCTCCAGGCCTGCACTTGTTTGGCGCAGCACCGCGAAGGGTCAAGAGCAGCCCGGCAGGTTTGCGACAAGGGCTTTCGGCCCCGGCCACAGCTTTTATACCGGCGACTTCAGGCCCACGCCCACCAGAAAGGTCTCCGTGGATCTGTCCCTGGAAGCCTTGGGCTTGACCGGCTTGACCACCTTGAAGGTCTGCTTGAACAGATCCACCAGCTCGTTGTAGCCGCTGCCATGGAACAGCTTGACCACCAGGACGCCTTCGGGCTTCAGGTTGTGGAGCGCAAAATCCACGGCCATCTCGATCAGCACGGCCACCCGTGCGGCATCGGTGGAGGCGCTGCCCGTCAGATTGGGAGCCATGTCGGAGATCACCACATCGGCTTTTCCGCCCTGCATGGCCTCCTCAAGCTGGGTCAGCACCGACTCCTCGCGGAAATCGCCCTGGATGTAGTGCACGCCCTCGATAGGCTCCATGGGCAGCAGGTCCAAGGAGATGATGCGGCCGTTGAGCTGGCCCGCCGCCGCACCGCCGGGCGACAGGCGCCGGCGCACGTACTGGCTCCAGGCGCCGGGCGCGCAGCCCAGGTCCACCACCGTGTGTCCGGGGTGGATCAGCTTGAGCTGCTCGTCGATCTCCTTGAGCTTGTAGGCCGCGCGCGCGCGGTAGCCGTCTTTCTGGGCCGCCTTGACATAGGGATCATTGATGTGATCGTGCAGCCAATTCTTATTGACCTTCTTACTTTTGGTTTTGGTTTTCATGCTGGATTCTCTCAGCCTCGATAATACGGGTATGCCCCAAATTCAATTAACTCCCGCGGAGCGCCGGGAACATCGCGCCGAAGCACACCATCTGGACCCGGTGGTCCTCATCGGCGGCGACGGCCTGACACCTTCCGTCCAGAAGGAAGTGGACGCAGCCCTCAACGCCCATGGACTCATCAAGGTGCGCGTGTTCAGCGACGACCGCGCGGCCCGCGAAGATATCTACCAACGCCTGAGCGACGAGCTTGGCGCAGCCCCCATCCAGCACATTGGCAAGCTGCTGGTGCTGTGGCGCCCCCTTCCCGAAAAGGAAAAGGTCCACGACGAAGACCGCAAGCCAGGCCCGCGCGACGTCAAGGTACTCAAGTTCGGCCGTGCCGGACAAAAGCCCGAAGTCAAGCAGCTGCGCGTGCTCGGCAACCAGCGCCTGACGGCCGGCGGCCAGATCAAGCGTGCCAAGCCCAAGCAAAAATCCATCAAAAAAGGCAAATAAAAGCCCCCTGAGAGCGGCTGCGCCGCTTCCCCCAAGGGGGACGACGGCCTTTGCCGGGACAGCCCCTGCTGCGGGGCGGCGCGGCCGGCTGGGCACTTGCCTGCCGCCCCGGGCTTGGGCAGGCTATGGCAGTTTCCTGACTGAAAGCTATGAACGAATCCCTTACGCAACAGCGCCACATTCTGTGCATGAAATGGGGCACCAAATACGGCCCGGAGTACGTCAACCGGCTCTACGCCATGGTGCGCCGCCATCTCAGCGGAGATTTTCGCTTTGTCTGCCTGACCGACAACACCGAAGGGATTCGTGAGGAAGTGGAGTGCTTCCCCATTCCGGAGCTGAACATCCATCTGGCTCCCGGCCAGCGCGATGGTGCCTGGAAGAAGCTCACCACTTTCGACGCCGACCTGCACGGCCTGAAGGGCGTGGCCCTGTTCCTGGATCTGGACGTGGTCATCGTCGGCAGCCTGGACGAGTTCTTCACCCGAAGCGGCGACTTTCTCATCATCCACGACTACCCGCGCTTCTGGCGCTTCGGCGAGCGCATCGTGGGCAATTCATCGGTCTACCGCTTCCAGCTGGGCGCGCATGCCGATGTGCTGGAGCATTTTCGCACCAACACCGAGGCGCTGCGGGCCCAGTATCGCAACGAGCAGGAATACCTCTCGCACTTTCTGCACCGGCAGGGCAAGCTCGCCTACTGGCCGGCCGCCTGGTGCCCGAGCTTCAAGTACTACTGCATTCCCGCCTGGCCGACCAATTACTGGAAGGAGCCCGTGCCGCCCGCGGATGCACGCATCGTGATCTTCCACGGCGAGGTCAATCCGCCCGATGCGCTGGCCGGCCGACGCAACAAGCCCTTTCGCCACATCGAGCCGGCCCAGTGGATTGCCAAGGCTTGGGGTTGATTTCACTGCGCCCAAAACAAAAGGCGTTGACCCCAGGGTTCAACGCCTTTTGCTTTTCAGCCGGTCACGCCAAGGGATGGCCCTTGAGGCGCGTGAGGATGGCCAGCGGGCTGGCCTGCTTGTCGTACTCGCTGCCGGGCGGCAGGAACAGGGTCTGCTCCAGCATGTACTGGCCGGCCATCACCGCATGCACGGCCTGGTCGGAGAAGCACACCCAGGTGGAGCCCGCCGCGAACGGCACGGTCTCCTGCGGCGCATTCTTCTGGTAGTCCGGGTCGCCCTTCATGCCGTCGTGCAACTGCAGCATGAGGTGGTCGTATTCGCTGCGCAAGGACTTGGTCACATGCAGCATTTCCAGGGCCTTGGCCTGCCAGCGCACATAGGGCTTGGCGCGCGGCAGGAATTTCCTGGCCACATCCTCGAAAGGCTCGCCCACGCGCCAGACGCGCGGCTGGCCGTCGGGGTTCACATTGGTGAACACGCGCAGGATGCGCTCGCCGTAATTGGGCCGCGAGGGAAAGGCATCCACGTGCATGCGCTTGTCGTCGGCGCGCCAGGACTGGGCCCGCGTCTCCACCTGCGAGGGGCGGTAACTGGTGGGCGCCATGCGCACCACCGGCATGTACTGCGGAAACAGGCCGGCGATCAGCGCCGTGGCCTGGTCGCGGAAACGGCCCACCATGGCCGCCACCTGCTGCTGCGCGGCCTCGTCGCCCGCCACGCCCTTGATGCTGCCGTCCACGTTCAGGCTGATGTTGCGCGTCTTGGGATCGCGCACATCGGGGTGCAGCAGGCTTTTTTCCTGTTCGGAAAGCTGAAACGTGAGCTGCGGGAAATACAGGACCTTGCCCGCTTCCACGGCTGCCGTCCACTCGGGGCGGCCTGAGGTCTGACGCCAGTCCGTGGCGTCGATTCTTACGATTTGAGATTCCATGGCTTGGGCAGTTTACTCGCTGCCCTGCAGCCAGGCTTGGCCTGGCTCAAGCCTGCTTGCGGCCGGCAGCCAGGCGCCACAGCACCATCGCGGCGCAGGCCCATTGCAGCGCATACATGGCCGTGCCCAGGCCGTGCCACAGCCTGAGGTTCTCGCGCGCCACGATCCTGGGCGACACGCCGTACTGCAGCAGCAGCGCCAGCAGCAGGCCGGCGACAACAAAACCGATAGCAGCTTGCGCCCACTCTTCCATCTTCTCAGCCTTCTTCTGCTTGGAAACCACCAGCAGAAGCACGCCGCATGCTATGGAAATCCAGGTCTGCGCCGCAAACAACCGGGCCGCCATATAGCCGGCCATGGCCGGCGTGGGGAGATGCACGAACAACAGGGGCACGGCCACAAAGCCTATGGCGGACAGACTACCCCACCACAGGGCGGCGCAGAAAAAGGGCAGGCGCGCGAACATGGGCAGGCTCAGATATACCTGACGGCGACCACTTCGTAGCGGCGCTCGCCGCCCGGGGCCTGCACCACGGCCGTGTCACCCTCTTCCTTGCCGATCAGGGCGCGGGCAATGGGGCTGGAGACATTGATCAGGCCCAGCTTGAGGTCGGCCTCATCTTCGCCGACGATCTGGTAGGTCACGGCCGTGCCGCTGTCTTCGTCTTCCAGGTCCACGGTGGCGCCGAACACCACGCGACCGCCGGCATCCAGCACGGAAGGATCGATGATTTGCGCGGCCGAGAGCTTGCTCTCCACCTCGGCGATGCGGCCTTCGACAAAGCCCTGGTGCTCCTTGGCGGATTCGTACTCGGCGTTCTCGCTCAGATCGCCTTGTGCCCGGGCCTCGGCGATGGCCTGGATCACCGCGGGGCGTTCCACGGTCTTGAGGCGCTGCAGTTCAACCTTGAGTTTCTCTGCTCCGCGCTTGGTGATTGGGATGGTGGCCATAGTCAAGTCTCCGTATTCAGCAAACGCCGCACAACACGCGGCAACCAGCACAGGCTCCCGGACAAAGCCGAGAAGGGGCCTGCGCCCCAAAAGCAAACCGCCGCACGTTGCCGCGCGGCGGTTGATGTTCGTTTGCCGTCCATTATGCCCCGTTTGCAGCGGCACAGGCCCGGCAAAACCCGGCCGCCGCCCGGGGCTGTAACCGGGCCGGCGGCGCAGCTGTGCTAGAGCTGCGCGTGCAACTCCTGCACCGAATACACTTCCAGGTGGCCGCGCATGGCCTTCATGCCGTCCACGGCCGCTTCCGCGCCGAAGATGGTGGTGAAGGTCGTCACGCGGGCCAGCAGGGCGCTGGTACGGATGGCACGGGAGTCGGCAATCGCATTGCGGCGCTCCTCGACGGTGTTGATGACCATGGCGATCTCGCCGTTCTTGATCATGTCCACCACGTGGGGACGGCCCTCGGTGACCTTGTTCACCGTCTGCACCGCTATGCCGGCTTCGGCAATCGCCGCCGCCGTGCCGCGCGTGGCGCACAGGGTGAAGCCCATGCCCACCAGTTCCTTGGCAATCTGAACGGCGCGGGGCTTGTCGGCATTCTTCACGGTCAGGAACACCCGGCCGCCGGTCGGCAGCTTGACGCCGGCGCCCAGCTGGCTCTTCACGAAGGCTTCGCCGAAGGTCTTGCCCACGCCCATGACTTCGCCGGTGGACTTCATCTCGGGGCCGAGAATGGTGTCCACACCGGGGAACTTGACGAACGGGAACACGGCCTCCTTGACGCTGAAGTACGGCGGCGTCACTTCCTTGGTCACGCCCTGGCCGGCCAGGGTTTCGCCCACCATGCAGCGCGCGGCCACCTTGGCCAGCTGGATGCCCGTGGCCTTGGAAACGAAGGGCACCGTGCGCGAGGCGCGGGGGTTCACTTCCAGCACGTAGATCACGTCCTTGCCGTCCAGCTCTTGAATAGCGAACTGCACGTTCATCAGGCCCACCACGTTCAGGCCCTCGGCCATGGCGGCGGTCTGGCGCTTGATCTCGGCCACGGTCTCGGGCTTGAGGTAGTAAGGCGGCAGCGAGCAGGCGGAGTCGCCCGAGTGCACGCCGGCCTGCTCGATGTGCTCCATCACGCCGCCAATGAACACGGCGCCTGTGGCGTCACGCACGCAGTCCACGTCGCATTCGATGGCGTTGGACAGGAAGTGGTCCAGCAGCACGGGCGAGTCGTTGCTCACCTTGACGGCTTCGCGCATGTAGCGCTCCAGGTCGCGCTGCTCGTGCACGATTTCCATGGCGCGGCCGCCCAGCACATAGCTGGGGCGCACGACCAGCGGGTAGCCCAGCGCCGAAGCCTTCTCCAGCGCTTCCTCGTCGGTGCGGGCCGTGGCATTGGGCGGCTGGCGCAGACCCAGGTCGTTGAGCAGCTTCTGGAAGCGCTCGCGGTCCTCGGCGGCGTCGATCATATCGGGCGAGGTGCCGATGATGGGCACGCCTTCCTTTTCCAGGCCCAGGGCCAGCTTCAGCGGCGTCTGGCCACCGTACTGCACGATCACGCCGGCAGGCTTCTCGACAGCGACGATCTCCAGCACGTCCTCGAGCGTCAGCGGCTCGAAGTACAGGCGGTCCGAGGTGTCGTAGTCGGTGGACACGGTCTCGGGGTTGCAGTTGACCATGATGGACTCGTAGCCGTCCTCGCGCATGGCCATGGCGGCATGCACGCAGCAGTAGTCGAACTCGATGCCCTGGCCGATACGGTTCGGGCCGCCGCCCAGCACCATGATCTTTTTCTTGTCCGTGGGCTGGGCCTCGCACTCCTCGTCATACGTGGAGTACATATAGGCCGTGTTGGTCGCGAACTCGGCCGCGCAGGTGTCCACGCGCTTGTACACGGGGCGCACGCCCAGGGCCTTGCGCGCTTCGCGCACGGCCTTTTCGGTGGTGTGCAGCAGCTTGGCCAGGCGGCGGTCCGAGAAGCCCTTTTGCTTGAGGGTGCGCAGCGTGCCGGCATCCAGCGCGGCCAGCGCCTGCTCGCCCTTGTCCTCAAACAGTTGGTCCAGGTCGAGTTCGATCTTCACGATCTCCTCGATCTGCACCAGGAACCACTTGTCGATCTTGGTGATGTTGTGGACCTCGTCCAGCGTCCAGCCGGCGGCGAAGGCATCGCCCACGTACCAGATGCGCTCGGGACCGGGCTCGCCCAGTTCCTTCTCGAGGATTTCGCGGTCCTGGGTCTTCTCGTTCATGCCGTCCACGCCCACTTCCAGGCCGCGCAGGGCTTTCTGGAAGGATTCCTGGAAGGTGCGGCCGATGGCCATCACCTCGCCCACGGACTTCATCTGCGTGGTCAGGCGGTTGTCCGCAGCGGGGAACTTCTCGAAGGCGAAACGCGGGATCTTGGTGACCACGTAGTCGATGGAGGGCTCGAACGAAGCGGGGGTCTTGCCGCCGGTGATTTCGTTCTTGAGCTCATCCAGCGTGAAACCCACGGCCAGCTTGGCCGCGATCTTGGCGATGGGGAAGCCCGTGGCCTTGGAGGCCAGCGCCGACGAACGCGACACGCGGGGGTTCATCTCGATGACGATCATGCGACCGTCCTTGGGGTTCACCGAGAACTGCACGTTGGAGCCGCCGGTGTCCACGCCGATCTCGCGCAGCACCGCCAGCGAGGCATTGCGCATGATCTGGTATTCCTTGTCGGTCAGCGTCTGCGCCGGCGCCACGGTGATGGAGTCGCCGGTATGCACGCCCATGGGGTCCAGGTTCTCGATCGAGCAGACGATGATGCAGTTGTCCGCCGTGTCGCGCACCACTTCCATCTCGTACTCTTTCCAGCCCAGCAGCGACTCTTCGATCAGCAGCTCGTTGGTGGGCGAAGCCTCCAGGCCGCGCTTGCAGATGGTCTCGAACTCTTCGGGGTTGTAGGCAATGCCGCCGCCGGTGCCGCCCAGCGTGAAGCTGGGGCGGATCACGGTGGGGAAGCCCACGCGCTTTTGCACTTCCCAGGCCTCGTCCATGGAGTGGGCAATGCCCGAGCGCGCGGAGCCCAGACCGATCTTGGTCATGGCGTCCTTGAACTTCAGGCGGTCCTCGGCCTTGTCGATGGCTTCGGGCTTGGCGCCGATCAGCTCGACGGAGTACTTGTCCAGCACGCCGTTCTTCCACAGGTCCAGTGCGCAGTTCAGCGCGGTCTGGCCGCCCATGGTGGGCAGGATGGCGTCGGGACGCTCCTTGGCGATGATCTTCTCGACCGTCTGCCAGGTGATGGGCTCGATGTAGGTGACGTCGGCCGTGGCCGGGTCGGTCATGATCGTGGCAGGGTTGCTGTTGATCAGGATGACCTTGTACCCCTCTTCGCGCAGGGCCTTGCAGGCCTGCACGCCGGAGTAGTCGAACTCGCAGGCCTGGCCGATGACGATGGGGCCGGCGCCAATGATCAGAATGCTTTTGAGGTCGGTGCGCTTAGGCATTTTTGTGTTTCTCCATCAGCGCTGTGAAGCGGTCGAACAGATAGCCGATATCGTGCGGGCCGGGCGATGCCTCGGGGTGGCCCTGGAAGCAGAACGCGGGAGCATCGGTGCGCTCCATGCCCTGCAGCGTGCCGTCGAACAGGCTGATGTGCGTGGCGCGGGCATTGGCGGGCAGCGTCTCCAGGTCCACGGCGAAGCCGTGGTTCTGGCTGGTGATGCTCACGCGGCCGTTGTCCAGGTCCTTGACCGGGTGGTTGGCGCCGTGATGGCTGTTGTCCATCTTGAAGGTCTTGGCGCCCGAGGCCAGGGCCATGATCTGGTGGCCCAGGCAGATGCCGAACAGCGGCTTGCCCGAGGCCATGAAGGCCTGGGCCGCCTCGATGGCGTAGTCGCAGGGCTCCGGATCGCCAGGGCCGTTGGACAGGAAGACGCCGTCGGGATTCAGGGCCAGCACCTCCTTGGCATTGGTCTGGGCCGGCACCACGGTCACGTGGCAGCCGCGCTCGGCCAGCATGCGCAGAATGTTCTTCTTCACGCCGAAGTCATAGGCCACGACCTTGAACTTGGGCGCTTGGAGCTTGCCGTAGCCTTCGCCCAGTTTCCACTCGGACTCGGTCCATTCGTAGGGCTTGGCCGTGGTCACGACCTTGGCCAGATCCAGGCCCTTCATGTCGGGCGCGCCCTTGGCGGCAGCCACGGCCTCGGCGATGCGGGCATCCGTGACTTCCTCGCCGGCGGCCAGGCCCACGATGGCACCGTTCTGCGCGCCCTTGTCACGCAGCAGGCGGGTGAGCTTGCGGGTGTCGATATTGGCGATGGCAACGGTCTTGCCTTCGATCAGGTACTCGGAAAGCGTCTGGGTGCTGCGGAAGTTGCTGGCCAGCAGGGGCAGGTTCTTGATGATGAGACCTGCGGCATGGATCTTGTCAGCCTCGACGTCCTCGGGATTGACGCCATAGTTGCCGATGTGCGGATACGTGAGTGTCACGATCTGCTGGCAATAGCTGGGGTCGGTGAGGATTTCCTGGTAGCCGGTCAGCGAAGTATTGAAAACGACTTCACCGACGGTGGTGCCTTGCGCACCAATCGAGTTGCCAATAAAGACCGTGCCGTCTGCGAGCGCCAGGATGGCGGATGGGAAATTTCCCTTGAGAGACAAAAGCACTGGGTTCTCCGGTTTTTTAATTACGGTTACGCCCAACGCAGCCCCCGGCACGTGCGCGGGGACAAAAAGTTGTCTGCAGGGGATGGCGAGGAGGCGTCGCTAGGCGTATGAAGGAATGCTTGAAAGCCGCTTATTATAAGCTCGGACGGCTTCAGCCCCGTGAAACAGCTCGGGATTACCCTTGACGCGCCAAGGCACTCACGCAGCTCGCATGCAGGCAGATGGCGGCGGCCGCCGCCACATTGAGCGACTCCTCGCCGCCCGGCTGAGCGATGCGGATATGGTGCCCGGCCATCTCCATCAGCCCGGGGCCCACCCCCTGCCCTTCATGGCCCATGGCCCAGGCGCAGGGCCAGGGCAGGCTCGCTTCATGGATCAGGTCGCCCTGGTGGGAGCTGGTCACTATCAGCGGCACCTGCAGCTGGCACACATCCTCCACGGCCGCAGCCTCGACCAGATGCAGGCCGAAATGGGCCCCCATGCCGGCGCGCAGCACCTTCTGGCTCCACAGGGCCGCAGTTCCCTTGAGCGCCACGATCTGGGTGAAGCCGAAGGCCGCCGCGCTGCGCAATATGGAGCCCACGTTGCCCGCATCCTGCACCCGGTCCAGCACCACGGTGGCCTGCCCCGAGCGCACTTGCTGCCCGGCATCCCAAGGCAGCAGATAGCCCATGCGCGCCGGCGACTCCAGGCCGCTGATGTCGGCGAACAGCGCATCGGCCAGCACTATGACTTTGCTAGCTGCCTGGACCCATTCGACAGGCACTTGAGGCCAAAAAGACTCGGAAAAAACTGCCACGGCAGGCTTGAGCCCGCGCGCCAGCGCGGCGCGGCACAGATGGTCGCCTTCCAGCCAGATGCGGCCCTGCTTGCGATAGGCGGTGCTGTCCTGCGACAGGCGGCGCAGCTCCTTGACGAAGCTGTTGTCGCGCGACTGGATGACGGTGAGCTGAGGGGCTGAACCCATGACGACCTCTTTGGCTATCGCTTTGGTTGCCAGTGTGGCAGGCGATGTTTCAGGAATATAGCGAAGCCTGGGCCATCATCAGCAGCGCAGGCGAGGCACCGCTTTCGCAGGCCAGCGGCAAGGGCGCCTCCCCCAGGCATACCGAACCCGACTCCAGAACCCTGGCCACCGGAGCAAACGAGCGGCGATGCTCGCAGCAGGCGCCGTGGGCACGCAGGGCTTCCAGATGCGCAGCCGTGCCATAGCCTTTGTGCGCGGCAAAGCCGTATTGCGGATATTGGGCATCGAGTTTTGCGCACCAGCGGTCGCGCGTGACCTTGGCCAGGATCGATGCCGCGGAAATCGCCGGCACCAGCGAATCGCCCTTGACGATGGCCTCGGCCTGCACCTCCAGCACCGGCAGCTGGTTGCCGTCCACCTGCACCAGCACGGGCTTCAGGCGCAGGCCCATGACGGCGCGGCGCATGGCCAGCAAGGTGGCCTGGAGAATGTTGAGCTCGTCGATCTCCTGCACCGAGGCCTGGGCAATGCAAAAGCACAGGGCCTTGGCGCGGATCTCGTCGTAGAGCGCCTCGCGGCGGTTGGCCGTGAGCTTCTTGGAATCGTTCAGGCCCGCTATGGGGTTGAGGTCATCCAGAATGACGGCCGCCGCCACCACCGGCCCGGCCAGCGGCCCGCGCCCTGCCTCGTCCACCCCCGCCATCAGCCCGGGCGGATGCCAGGGCAGGCAATTCTGCTCAAGCAGCAGAGGGGGCAATGATTTTTTCGATCGCATGGGCAGCCAATTCGGCAGTATCTCGTCGCAATTCGTGGTGCAGCGCGGTGAAGCGCTCGACCAGCGCCTCGATGGTGGCAGGAGAATCCTGGCTGGCTCTGAGCCAGTGCAAGGCCGCTGCTGCCAGGGCCTGCGGCGTCGCGGCGTCCTGCAGCAACTCGGGCACGACGAAGTTGCCGCACAGGATGTTGGGCAGGCCCACCCAGGGCTGGAGCTGCTTGCGCTTCATCAGGTGCCAGCTCCAGGGATGCATGCTGTAGCTGATGACCATGGGGCGCTTGTACAGCGCGGCCTCCAGCGTGGCCGTACCGCTGGCGATCAGCGTGCAATCGCAGGCCGCCAGCACATCGTGCGACTGCCCCTTGACGATCAAGGCCTTGTCCCGCATTCCTGCCTCGGCGGCGATACGGCAGACTTCGTCGTACAGGGAAGGCACGGCAGGGACTACGATTTTAATAGCAGGCAGCGCTTTCTGGACCAATGCCGCAGCCTTGAAAAAGCCCGAGGCGATATAGCGCACTTCCGAGCGCCGGCTGCCGGGCAGCAAGGCCAGCACCAGCCCTTCCTCCTCCAGGCCCAGGCGACGGCGCGCGGCAGCACGGTCGGGGTGCAGGGGAATCACCTGCGCCAGCGGATGGCCCACATAGGTCGCCTCGATTCCATGCTGCGCCAGCAATTCGGGCTCGAAGGGGAAAATGCACAGCACATGATCGGCCGAGCGCCGGATCTTCTCCACCCGGTTGGCACGCCAGGCCCAGATGGAGGGGCAGACGAAGTGCACGGTCTTGATGCCGGCCGCGCGCAGCTTCTCTTCCAGGCCCAGGTTGAAGTCCGGCGCATCCACGCCCACGAACACCGAAGGCGGATTGGCGATCAGCCGCTCGCGCAGCTGCTTGCGGATGCCCAGCAGCTCTGCCACGCGCTGAAACACTTCCAGGCTGTAGCCATGCACGGCCAGCCGCTCGGACTGCCACCAGGCCTGAAACCCCCGCTGCTGCATCTGCGCTCCGCCAATGCCCATGGAGCGGGCCTGCGGCCAGCGCGCGCGCAGGCCGTCGAGCAGCAGGGAGGCCAGCAGGTCGCCCGAAGCCTCGCCCGCCACCATGGCGATGTCGGGCGGCTGCGCCGCAGCGCCCGGCGCGGGTGTCAAAGGCTTTGCGGATTCCGTCACGGCGGTACTTGTCCTGTGGAAAGGCGAAGGCCGGCTTCAGCGGGCAATGCCGCGGGTGGCGGCAGCCAGGAAGGCCTGCATGCGCTCGATATCCTGCAGCGCCTCGGGCATCCCGGCCTTCAGGTCTTCGATGGCGGCCTGGGCCGCATCCAGCGTCAGGCCCTGGCGGTACAGCAGCTTGTGCATCTGCTTGACGGCCGCAATGCGCGCGGCCGAAAAGCCGCGGCGGCGCAGGCCTTCGGCATTGAAGCCGCGAACGGCCAGCGGATTGCCGTCCACCATCATGAAGGGCGGCACATCCTGGGAGACATGGCTGGCAAAGCCGGCCATGGCATGGGCACCGATGTGGGTGAACTGGTGCACGCCCGTCAGGCCGCCCAGGATGACCCAGTCTTCCACATGCACATGCCCGGCCAGGGTCGCATTGTTGGCCAGAATGGTGTTGTTGCCCACGATGCAGTCATGCGCGATGTGCACATAGGCCATGATCCAGTTGTCCGAGCCGATGGTGGTCTCACCCCGGTCCTGCACCGTGCCGGTGTTGAAGGTGCAGAATTCGCGCACGGTGTTGCGGTCGCCGATCACCAGCCGCGTGGGCTCGCCCGCGTACTTCTTGTCCTGGGGCTGGGCACCCAGCGAGGCGAACTGGAAGATCTGGTTGTCGCAGCCCAGCGTGGTGTCGCCCTCGATCACGCAATGGGCGCCCACCGAGGTGTTCGCCGCTATACGCACCTTGGGCCCGATGACGGCATACGGCCCCACCGACACCGAGGAGTCGAGCTGCGCCGCAGGAGCTATCACCGCGCTGGGATGAATCAGACTGGAAGTCCCCATCAACGCCTATCCCACCTGGCGCATCGTGCACATGAGCTCGGCTTCGGCAGCCACTTCGCCATCCACGTTGGCCACGGCCTTGAACTTCCAGATGCCGCCGCGCACGCGGTCGATCGTGATTTCCAGCGCCAGCTGGTCTCCCGGCACCACTGGGCGCTTGAAGCGGGCGGAATCGATGCCCACGAAATAGTAGATGTTGTTCTCATCGGGCACCTGGCCCATGGCATCGAAAGCCAGCAGTCCCGCAGCCTGAGCCAGCGCCTCGAGAATCAGCACGCCGGGCATGACCGGTCGGCCAGGGAAGTGCCCGGTGAAGAACGGTTCGTTGAACGTGACGTTCTTGATGGCCTTGATGCGCGTGTTGCGCTCCAGCTCCAGCACCCGGTCCACCAGCAGGAAGGGATAGCGGTGGGGCAATTGCTTGAGAATTTCTTGAATGTCCATCATCTGTTTCCGTTGTTGCCGCGCGGCTCGCCGGCCAGCGCCTGTTCAAGCTTCTTGACGCGCTCGCGCAGCGCATACAGCTGCTTGAAGGTTGCAGCGTTCTTCTCCCATTGCTCGTTTTCTTGCAACGGAAAGATGCCTGTATAAAAACCTGCCTTGGTTATGGAGCGGGTCACCATGGACGTCGGCGAAATCACCGTTCCATCGGCAATGCTCAAATGCCCGAGGATATTGGCGGCACCGCCGATCGAGCAATGCGCGCCTATGTGCGCACTGCCCGCAATGCCCGTGTTGCCGGCAATCACCGTGTGTGCGCCGATATGCACATTGTGGGCAATCTGCACGAGATTATCGATCTTGACACCGTCCTCGATCACCGTGTCGTCCAGCGCCCCGCGGTCCACGCAGGTGTTGGCACCGATTTCCACATCGTTGCCGATGCGGACCCGGCCCAACTGCTCGATCTTGACCCATTGCCCGCCGGACGGCGCAAAGCCGAAACCGTCGGCGCCGATGACCACGCCCGGATGCACGATGCAGCGCTGGCCGATCTCGCAGGCCTCGCCCAAGGTCACCCGGGACTTGAGCACCGTCCCCGCCCCCACCCTGGCCCCGGCATCGACCACGCACAGGGGGCCCACGTAGGCCGAGGCATGGACTTGGGCCGTGGGATGCACCACGGCGCTGGGATGGACGCCGCAGGGCGCGGCACCCGCATGGTGGGTCTTCCACCATTGCGTGGCCCGCGCGAAATAGGCGTAGGGATCGGCCGTGACGATGCAGGCGCCGCGCTGCGACGCTTCCTCGCGCATCGCAGGCGCCACAATGACACAGGCCGCCTGAGAGGCGGCCAGTTGCTGGCGGTAGCGGGGATTGCTTAAAAAGCTCAGATCACCGGCGCCTGCGGAATCCAGCGGCGCGATGCGTGAAATCAGTGTCTCACGCTCGCCGCCTACCAGTTCTCCGCCCAGCGCATCGATGATCTGCCCCAGTGAGACGCTCACCAAAGTGGACTCCGAACGCTTTACTTGGTGCCGTTCAGAGCCTTGATCACCTTGTCCGTGATATCGAACTTGGGGTTGATATACACGGCTTCCTGCAGGATCACGTCGTACTTTTCGGACTCGGCAACCTGCTTGACGACCTTGTTGGCACGGTCCAGCACCTGGGCCAGCTCTTCGTTCTTGCGCGAATTCAGGTCTTCCTGGAATTCGCGGCGCTTGCGCTGGAATTCGCGGTCCTGATCCACCAGCTGGCGCTGACGGGCAACGCGCTGGCTTTCCGACATGGTGGGCGCTTCGCGCTCGAACTTATCGGAAGCGCTCTTCAGGGTATTGCCCTGTTCGACCAGATCCTTTTCGCGCTTGGAAAACTCCTGCTCCAGCTTGGCCTGGGCAGCCTTGGCCGTCGATGCTTCACGGAAGATGCGATCCGTGTTCACAAAGCCTGCCTTGAATTCCTGTGCATGCGCAGAGACGGCCATGGCGCCAAGCAGCACAGCCAGAGAAAGATGGCTAGAGAGAGATTTCATTAGAAAGATGTTCCGATCTGGAATTGCAGTTTTTGGATTCTATCCCCGGTTTCCTTGCGGATTGGCTGAGCATAAGCCAAACGCAGCGGACCCAGAGGCGAAATCCAGCTAATACCGATACCCGTGGAGGCCCGCAGAGAGCTGAGCTCCATGCTCTCCCCTTCAGCCCATACGTTGCCGACGTCCAGGAAGGTGAACAGGCGCAGGGTCCGGTCGTTGCCGGCACCGGGGAACGGCACCATGAACTCGGCATTCAAGGTCATCTTGCGGGTACCGCCCAGGGCCAGGTTGGTGTTCACCGTGTCGTGCTTGCCCAGCGAGCTCTGCTCGAAGCCGCGCACAGAACCCAGGCCGCCCGAATAGAAGTTCTTGAAGATCGGGAACGGACGGCCGTTCAGGCCCTTGCCCCAGCCCAGTTCGCCATTGAGCGCAATGGTGTACTTCTTGTTCAGGGGGATGTACTGCTGGATCTGGTAATTGGCCTTGACATAGCGCATGTCGCTCAGGAAGGACACCTCGGTGTTCAGGCGCTGGTAGCGGCCCGAATTGGGTGCCAGCGCACTGTCGCGGTTGTCGCGCGACCAGCCGATGGTCAGCGGAATGCCGGTTTGCGAGCAGCCCCATCTGTTGCAATAGTCCTGGTAGACCTGCGGCATGTAGGTACCGGGCTTGATCTCGTTGCCCTCCACGCCGCCGCCGAAGAAGACCGTGTCCACCTCGCTGAACGGCACGCCGAAGCGCACGGTGGCACCCTGGGTGACGATCTTGTAGGCGTTGTTGTCGTAGTACGGGCGCGTGGTCCGATAGTACAGGTCATAGGTGCGCGAGATACCCGTATCCGTGAAATACGGATCGGTCGTCGACAGCACCAGGGTCCGGTTGTACTTGCTGGTATTGACGTCCACGCCCAGATAGTTGCCCGAGCCGAAGACGTTTTCCTGCTTGATGCCGAACGACAGCGAAACCTTTTCGGCGCTGGAGAAGCCCGCGCCCAGCTGCAGCGAGCCCGTGGGCTTCTCGGCCACGTTGATCAGCAGGTCCACCTGGTCGGGGGAGCCCGGCACTTCCTGGGTTTCCACGTTCACTTCGGTGAAGAAGCCCAGACGGTCCACGCGGTCGCGCGAAAGCTTGATCTTGTCGCCGTCGTACCAGGAGGCTTCGAACTGGCGGAACTCGCGGCGGATCACTTCGTCGCGCGTGCGGTTGTTGCCGCTCACGCTGATGCGGCGCACATAGGCACGGCGCGAGGGCTGGGCCTGCAGCACCAGCTCCACGCGATTGTTGGCGCGATCGACCTCGGGGACGGCCTCCACCTTGGCAAAGGCGAAGCCGAAGTTGCTGTAGTAGTCGGTGAAGGCCTTGATCGTCTGGGAGACCTGGTCGGCGTTGTACGGCTCGCCGGGCTTGATCTTGATCAGCGACTTGAATTCGTCATCGCGATCCAGGTAGTTGCCTTCCAGCTTCACGCCGGAAACCACGAACTGGTCACCCTCGTGAATGTTGACGGTCAGCGAGATGTGCTGCTTGTCCGGGGAAATCGCCACCTGCGTGGAGTCGACGCGGAACTCCAAATAGCCGCGCTGCAGGTAATAGGAGCGCAGCGTTTCCAGGTCGGCGTTGAGCTTGTTGCGCGCATAGCGGTCCGACTTGGTGTACCAGCTCATCCAGTTGCCGGTGTCCTGGTCGAACAAATCCTTGAGCGTGGACTCCTTGAAAGCCTTGTTGCCCAAGATATGAATTTCGTTGATCTTGGCCGGCGCCCCTTCGGACACGGTGAACGTCAGATTCACGCGGTTGCGCTCGATGGGCGTCACCGTGGTCACCACTTCCGCGCCGTAGAGGCTGCGGTTGATGTACTGGCGCTTGAGTTCCTGCTCGGCGCGGTCGGCCAGCGCCTTGTCGAAAGGCCGGCCTTCGGCCAGGCCCACATCGCGCATGGCCTTGGTCAGGGTGTCCTTGTCGAACTCCTTGGTGCCCGCGAAGTTCACCTCGGCAATCGTGGGGCGCTCTTCCACCACCACGATCAGCACATTGCCGTTGGCCTCCAGGCGCACGTCCTTGAACAGACCCAGGGCGAACAGCGAACGGATGGCGGCAGCGCCCTTCTCGTCGTCGTACTGGTCGCCCACGCGCAGCGGCATGGAGGCGAACACGGTGCCCGGCTCCACGCGCTGCAAGCCTTCAACACGGATGTCCTGGACTTTGAAAGGCTCTAGTGCCCATGCCGCATTTGCAGCCAAGACCATAGCTGCCAAGGCAGATGCAGTACGCACGCCCAAGCGATTGAAATGTTTTTTCATGAGTGGAATTTGCCGCAGTTGCAGCTACCGAAGTCGGCGAAAAAATTAGCCCCAAAGCCGGTTGATATCGTTGAAAAAGGCGACTGACATCATCAGCAAGATCACTGCCACGCCTGCTCGCTGCAGCCTTTCGGCCCAGATTTCAGAGACGCTGCGGCCTGTGACGCCCTCCCAAAGATAATACATCAGGTGCCCGCCATCCAGAACCGGCAATGGTAGCAAGTTGAGAACCCCCAGGCTCACACTGATCAGAGCCAGGAAGGACAGGTACTGGATCAGCCCCATGCTGGCGGAGCGGCCCGCATAGTCGGCAATGGTCAACGGGCCGCTGATGTTCTTGAGCGATGCTTCGCCAATCACCATGCGCCCCATCATGCGCAGCGTCATGGCGGACAGTTCCCAGGTCCGCTGGACGCCGGTCGAAAGACCGCCCCAGAATCCCTGCCGGACAACCACCATCTCAGGCTCGCCGCCGATATAGGCATTGATGCGGCCTATGCTCTTTTCCTCCGCGGCCTCCACCTTGGGCTGCACGGCCAGGGTCAGATTCTGGCCGCCACGCCGCACCACCCAGGTTTGCGCATCGGCCTTGCCCGATGCACCGGAGTCGCGGATCAGCACCAGCAGCTGGGCTCCGTCGCGGATGGCCTGGCCGTCCACGCTGACCACCACATCGCCCATGCGCAGGCCGGCCAGATCCGCCGGGCCTTCGGCCACGACCCGGTCCAGCATCGGTTGCGTCCAGGCACCAAGCAGACCAATCTTTTCAAAAAAGGCGGCATCCGGCTCTCGTTGCTGTAGACCGCCCAGGGGAATGGACAGGATGCGCGAGGCAGCGTCCGCGCGGGAAGCCACGTCCAGGCTCACGGAATCCCCGGCCATGGCGGCCTTGGTGAGCGCCCAGCGCAGATCGCTGAGCGAACGGACGGGCTGCCAGCCTTGCTGATCGACGGAGATGCGCCGCACCCAGTCGCCGCTGTGGACTCCGGCCATCTGCAGCACCGAGCCCTGCGGCGGCGCAGCCAGACGCGCGGCTGGCTCCGTGACGCCCACCCAGTTCACCACAGCCAGCAGCGCGACCGCCAGCAGCAGATTGGCTACCGGGCCGGCTGCCACGATGGCGGCCCGCGAGCGCAGGGGCTGGTTGTTGAAGGCCAGATGGCGCTCCTCGGGCGCGACTTCGCCCTCGCGTTCGTCGAGCATGCGCACATAGCCGCCCAGCGGCAGGGCGGCTATCACATACTCGGTTCCCGTAGTGCGGCTGGTCCAGCGCAGCAAGGGCTTGCCGAAGCCTATGGAATAGCGCAGCACCTTGACGCCGCAGGCCACGGCGACGCGGTAGTGCCCCCACTCGTGCACCGCAATCAGAACGCCCAGCGCCACAATGAAAGCCACAACGGTCAACAACACCTCTACCCCCTTCGGTACGACTGCAGCTTAGACGCGCCCGGCGGCCGCGAGTTCAATCACGGCACGGCCTACAAGGACCAGCGGCGGGCCGCATCCTGCGCCGTCGCCCGCGCCTGTGCATCCAGGGCCATCAGATCGTCAAGACTATGGATATCCGAAGGCTGCAGCGACTCCAGGGTCTGCAGATTCACGGCATGGATGCGATCGAAGGACAGGCGCCGATCCAGAAATGCGGCCACGGCCACTTCGTTGGCGGCATTGAGCACCGTGGTCGTGCCTTCCACGGCCTGCAACGCCTGCCAGGACAGGTGCAGCCCCGGAAAGCGCCGGGCATCCGCCTCTTCGAAGGTGAGCGCTGCCAGCTTGGCAAAGTCCAGCACGGGGGCACCGCTGGCAATGCGCTCGGGCCAGGCCAGGCCGCAGGCAATGGGCACACGCATGTCGGGCGTGCCCAATTGGGCCAGCACGGACGAATCCGTGAACTGCACCATGGAGTGGACGATCTGCTGAGGATGGATCACCACCTTGATCTTCTCGGGCGCCATGTCGAACAGCCAGCGGGCTTCGATCACCTCCAGCGCCTTGTTCATCATGGTCGCGGAGTCGACGGAGATCTTGCGCCCCATGGAAAAATTGGGGTGGGCACAGGCCTGCTCGGGCGTGATCTCGGACAGCGTTGCCGGATCGCGCTGGCGAAAAGGGCCGCCCGAAGCGGTCAGCAGCAGGCTGTCCACCCGGCTCGCCCAGCTCGCACGGTCTTCGGGCAGGCACTGGAAGATGGCCGAATGCTCGCTGTCGATGGGCAGCAAGGTGGCGCCATGGCGCTTGACCGTGTCCATGAACAGGGCGCCGCCGACAACCAGCGCCTCCTTGTTGGCCAGCAGCAGCCGCTTGCCGGCCTTCGCTGCCGCCAGGCAAGGGGGCAGGCCGGCAGCGCCAACGATGGCGCCCATCACCGCATCCACATCGGGATGGGACGCTATCACTTCAAGAGCATCTGGCGTTTGCAGCACCCGCGTTTCAAGCCCATTTTGCTTGATTTTTTCAGCCAGTAATTGCGCATGCGGCTGGCTGGACATGACAGCGAAACGGGGGCTGAACTCGGCGCATTGCCTGAGCAGCAGATCCACTTGCGTGGCTGCGCTCAGGGCAAAGATTTCATACTGGTCACGGTGGCGGGCCACCACATCCAGGGTATTTGTTCCAATGGAGCCCGTGGAACCCAGAACGGTGATTTTTTGCTTCATGGACGCACAAAAGATGAAAGCATCATTGCCAATGGCAGTGTCGGCAAAAGGGCATCGACGCGATCCAGAACGCCACCATGGCCGGGCAGCAAACCACTGCTGTCCTTGACTCCGACACTGCGCTTGATGAGGGACTCGATCAAATCGCCGACCACACTCATCGCAGTCATAAACACCACAGCCAGCAGCAGAAACCAGGTTCCGCCCGACTGCAGCACCGAATAGAAGCTGGGCACGCCGGCTCCATACTGCCTGTCGGCCCAGCTCCAGACCAGGGCCAGCACGATCACGCCGATCGCGCCACCCCATACGCCTTCCCAGCTCTTGCCGGGACTGATGGCTGGCGCCAGCTTGTTCCTGGTGAACTTGAGGCCGAAGGCGCGGCCCGCAAAATAGGCAAAGCTGTCGGCCACCCAGACCAGCACCAGCACCGACAGGAGAAAGTTGATGCCGATCTGGCGCGCCTGGACGATAGCGATCCACGCCACCCACAGGGCCAGCACCCCGCCCACCAGACGGACGGCGGACGGGATATGCGGCCAGCCCGCCACGCCGGCACGCAGCAGCAGCGCGCCGCCCAGCACCCAGATGGCGCCCGCGACAATCCACAGCAGCGCCAGGGATTGCGACAGCCAGCCCGCAGACCAGGCCCCCAGGCACAGTGCCGCACAGACGCCGCCGATGGCCAGCGAACCCCGTTGGCCAAAGCCGTTCAGCCGCCCCCACTCCCAGGCACCGGCCGTCATGAACACCAGAGCGACCACGGCAAACGGCACCGTGCTGGCCGAGTAGAACAGGGCTGGCAGCAAGATGGCCAACAACACCAAGGCGGTAATCACGCGCTGCTTGAGCATGGCAGTCCTTTGCTTATCTTCGATGAGGCTTACGCCAGCAGGAATGGATGAGAGGTCATGCCCAGACTTGCGCACACCGTGTTTTGTTTACGCCGCCACGATCTGCGAGGGCGGCGGTTGAATCTGATCGGAGGTCTGGCCGAAACGGCGCTCACGGCCGCTGAAAGCAGCAATGGCCTGGTCCAGGTCCGCTTCGTCGAAATCAGGCCACAGGCTGGCACTGAAGAAAAGCTCGGCATACGCGGCCTGCCACAGCAGGAAATTGCTGATGCGCATCTCGCCGCCGGTGCGGATCAGCAGGTCGGGATCGCACACATGGGACATGGCCATGGCCTTGTCCAGGCTCTCGACCGTGATGGCAATGCCCTGCTCGGCCAGCCTGCTTGCCGCCTGGGCGATATCCCAGCGGCCGCCGTAGTTGAAGCAGACATTGAGAATCAGGCGACTGTTGTGCGCAGTCTGCCGCTCCGCCTGGCTCAGCCCCGCGCAGACCTTGTCGCTCAGGCCGGTACGATCGCCCACGAAGTGCAGGCGCACGCCATCGTCGCTGAGCTGCTGCACCTCCTTGGCCAGGGCATTGACCAGCAGGCCCATCAGACCCGACACCTCTTCCTGGGGACGGTTCCAGTTCTCCGAGGAGAACGCAAAAACGGTCAGCACCTCGACACCGCGCTCGACACAGGCGCGCGCGCAACGGCGCAGGGACTCCACGCCCTGCTTGTGGCCGGCAAGGCGGGGGAGCAGGCGGCGCTTGGCCCACCGCCCGTTGCCGTCCATGATGACGGCGATGTGGCGCGGAACCGCGCCGGTTTTCTTGGAATTCAAGAGTGCAGGTCCTTTGGCCGGCGCCTTAGAACGTGTTCGCGATCTCTACGCAGCCGCGAGGAGATCATGAACACGTTCTTAGACCGCCATGATGTCTTGCTCTTTGGCCGCCACCAGCACGTCGATCTCGGCAATGTGCTTGTCCGTGATCTTCTGGATATCGGCTTCGGAGCGCTTCTGATCGTCCTCGGAGGCTTCCTTGTCCTTGACCAGCTTCTTCACGCCTTCATTGGCATCGCGGCGCAGATTGCGGATGGCGACCTTGGAGCTCTCGCCCTCATGGCGGGCCAGCTTGGTCATTTCCTTGCGGCGCTCTTCGCTCATGGGAGGCATGGGCACGCGGATCAGGTCGCCCATGGCGGCGGGGTTCAGGCCCAGCTCGCTTTCACGGATGGCCTTCTCCACCTTGGCAGCCATGTTCTTTTCCCAGGGCTGCACGCTGATGGTGCGCGAGTCGATCAGGGACACGTTGGCCACCTGGGACAGCGGCACCATGGAGCCATAGTACTCCACGTGAATGGCATCCAGCAGGGCCGGATTGGCGCGGCCGGTGCGGATGCGCGAGAGATTGTGCTTCAGCGCCTCGATGGACTGGCCCATCTTGGCTTCGGTGTTCGTCTTGATTTCGGCAATCGACATGTTCTTGTTCCTTGGGCCTCAGCGGCCAAGACACGATTTACGCAAATCCGGTTCAAGCATGACACTCGCCCCAGGCAGGCGCCCTTGGCGCATCTGCGTAAGTCCTAAAGAGTTTGCACCAATCCCTGGTGAACCCTCAAGCGTACACCAGAGTGCCCTCGTTTTCACCCATCACCACACGCTTGAGTGCGCCGGGCTTGATGATGGAGAACACGCGGATCGGCAGCTTCTGGTCGCGGCACAAGGCAAAGGCCGTGGCGTCCATGATGCCCAGGTTGCGCGAGATGGCTTCGTCGAAGGCCAGTTTCTCGTAGCGCGTTGCCGAAGGATCCTTCATGGGGTCGGCCGTGTACACGCCGTCCACCTTGGTAGCCTTGAGCACGACCTCGGCACCGATTTCGGCGCCGCGCAGCGCAGCCGCGGTATCGGTGGTGAAGAAGGGGTTGCCGGTACCCGCGGCAAAGACCACGACCTTGCCTTCCTCGAGGTACTGCAGCGCCTTGGGGCGCACATAGGGCTCGACCACCTGCTCGATGGCAATGGCGGACATCACGCGGGCCGTCAGGCCCTGCTTGTCCATGGCATCGGCCAGCGCCAGCGCGTTCATCACCGTGGCCAGCATGCCCATGTAGTCGGCCGTGGCGCGGTCCATGCCCACGGAACCACCGGCCACGCCGCGGAAGATATTGCCCCCGCCGATCACCACGGCCACCTGCACGCCAACCTTGGTCACTTCCACGATTTCGGAAACCATGCGCTCTATGGTTGCGCGGTTGATGCCGAACTGGTCATCCCCCATTAACGCCTCACCCGACAGCTTGAGCAAGATGCGCTTGTGGGCTGGAATGGCGTTGGACATGGTGTTTCTCCGATGGAAGTTAAAGCGATGATGGAAATGGGAGAGGGAATAAATCAATCGCGGCTCTGGGCCGCGATTGATATTGAGGCTACTTAGGCGCCGGCCTTAGCAGCCGCCACCTGGGCCGCCACTTCGGCGGCAAAGTCGTCAACCTTCTTCTCGATGCCTTCGCCCACCACGAACATGGTGAATGCCTTCACATTGGTGTTGGCGGCTTTGAGCATCTGGGCCACGGTCTGCTTGCCGTCGGCGGCCTTCACGAAGACCTGGTCGGCCAGGGACACTTCCTTGAGGAACTTCTGCACCGAGCCTTCGACCATCTTGGCGACGATGTCGGCGGGCTTGCCGGATTCGGCAGCCTTGCCTTCGGCCACGGCGCGCTCCTTGGCGATCAGGTCGGCAGGCACGTCGGCGCTGGTCAGCGCTGCGGGCTTCATGGCGGCCACATGCATGGCCACATCCTTGGCAGCCACGGCATCACCGTCGAACTCGACGACCACACCGATGCGGGAACCGTGGACATAGGAAACCAGGCCGGCGCCGCTGAAAGCCTTGAAGCGGCGGAAGGACATGTTCTCGCCGATCTTGCCGATCAGGCCCTTGCGCACGTCTTCCAGGGTGGGGCCGTAGCCGTCCTGCTCGTAAGCCAGAGCGCCCAGGGCTGCGATGTCAGCGGGGTTGTGCTCGGCCACCAGCTTGGCGGCGGCGTTGGCCATGGCCAGGAAGCTGTCGTTCTTGGACACGAAGTCGGTTTCACTGTTGACTTCGATCATGCCGCCCTTGCCGCCTTCGATGAAAGCAGCCACGACGCCTTCAGCCGTCACGCGCGAGGCGGCCTTGCCGGCCTTGGTGCCCAGCTTGACGCGCAGCAGCTCTTCGGCCTTGGCCATGTCGCCGTCGGCCTCGGTCAGGGCCTTCTTGCACTCCATCATGGGAGCATCGGTCTTGGCGCGCAGTTCGGCCACCATGCTTGCAGTAATTGCCATCGTATTTCTCCAGTATCAGTTCGATTCGTTACAGGCACGACTTACGCAAACTGGTTGAGGCAAGAGGCTTTCCCTTGCGGCGCACCGCTGGTGCATTCTTCCTTGCGTAAGTCCAATCAGGATTCCGGCTAAAAAAACGGGGCTACCCAGAGCCCCGCTTTGTCTCGCGATGCGGTCGCGCAGCCGGACTTCGCTTAGGCGGCCGACTCTTCCACTTCCACGAACTCGTCGCCGCCCTCGCCAGCAGCAGCCTTGACCACGTCGTTCAGACGGGCTTCACGGCCTTCCAGGATAGCGTCGGCAATGCCCTGGGCGTACAGCTGCACGGCCTTGGCGGAGTCGTCGTTACCGGGGATCACGTAGTCGATGCCATCGGGGTTGTGGTTGGAGTCCACCACGCCGATCAGGGGGATGCCCAGCTTCTTGGCTTCAGCCACGGCGATCTTGTGGAAACCCACGTCGATCACGAAGATGGCGTCGGGCAGGCCGTTCATGTCCTGGATACCACCGATGTCCTTCTCCAGCTTTTCCAGTTCGCGGACGAACATCAGCTGTTCCTTCTTGGACATGGAGTCCAGGCCGGCTTCCTGCTGAGCCTTCATGTCCTTCAGACGCTTGATGGAGGTCTTGACGGTCTTGAAGTTGGTCAGCATGCCGCCCAGCCAGCGCTGATCGACATAAGGCACGCCGGCGCGCTGGGCTTCAGTCGCCACCAGCTCCCGAGCCTGACGCTTGGTGCCAACCATCAGGATGGTGCCGCCGTTGGAAACCAGCTGCTTGGCGAACTTCTGGGCTTCCTGGAACATCGGCAGCGACTTTTCCAGGTTGATGATGTGGATCTTGTTGCGCGAACCGAAGATGAACGGAGCCATCTTGGGGTTCCAGAAACGGGTTTGGTGACCGAAATGGACGCCTGCTTCCAGCATCTCACGCATATTGACGGACATATTAATACCTCAAAGGTTGGGTCTAAAATCCAGCCCAATCATCGCAACAGCCCCTGTTGGCCAGAGACCGCAGCGACACCTTGAAGGGGCTGGTTTGCTATTTGCTTCACCGAAATTGCCCTGACAGGATCAAACCTGTCGAGCAAGCCTAGGGCATACCCTCGATAAAGCCGCAAAATTCTAGCACACTGGCATGCAAGCATTCCTGGCGCCGCGGCAAAACCCATGTACCGGGGCCAAACCAGAGCATGCAGGACAAGGCTATGCTGCCCGCATGCAATGCATCAACCCGCTCACGGCCACAGGCAAGCGCTCCAGCGCCGCAGGCTGGCCCCTGTTCAGCACGGCAGACACAAGGCGTATAGAAAGAGAGCTCGCAGCCGCACTGCCGCCTTACACGCTGATGCAGCGCGCAGGCCTGGCTGTGGCCAGGCTGGCCGCGGCCCTGGCGCCGCATGCACGCATCATCTGGATTGCCTGCGGCCCGGGCAATAACGGCGGCGACGGGCTTGAAGCAGCAGCCCGGCTCACCCGGCTGCTGCCGTTTGCTCGCATTGCCGTCAGCTGCACAGCCGGGCGGGACGAGATGCCCGCCGATGCCCAGGCCTCCTGGGACCGGGCGCAAGACGCCAAGGTGCAGTGGCTTGATGATCGGCCAGAAGACATGGATGAGCAGGATCTGTGCATCGATGCACTGCTGGGCATAGGCCTCAGAACCAGCAAGAGCGGCAAGAACGCCGCGCCCGCTGCCAAGCTGTTGCAGCTGCTGCGCCAGACCCAGGCCGGCAGCAGCCCGGTTTTATGCATAGATATTGCCTCGGGCTTGGATGCCGAGACCGGCCGATATGCGGCCGGCATGGCCCCCAGCCCGCCCACGGATGCAGCGCGCATGCCCCGCCATACCCTGGGCCTGCTGACCTTGCAACCCGGCCTGTTCACGGGCCAGGGGCGCGATGCCTGCGGGCAAGTCTGGTGGGACGAGCTGGGGGCAGGCCTTGACAGCAGCCATGCCGAGCAAGAACTGCGCCCCATGGCCTGGCTGAGCCATCCACCAAACCCGCAAACCCGTCCGCACGACAGCCACAAAGGCAGCTTTGGCGATGTAGCGGTCGTCGGCGGCGAAGGCTTGGCCCAGCTCGGCCTGTCCATGACGGGGGCAGCCTGGCTTGCCGCACTGGCCGCGCTGCACGGCGGCGCGGGCCGTGTCATGCTGGCCCTGCTGGATACGCAGACGCCGCCAGGCATCGCTCCCTGGCCTGAAATCATGCTGCGCCAGCCGGATGCCCAGGACTGGAGCCGCGCCACCGTGGTCTGCGGCTGCGGTGGCGGCGACGCCATCAAACCCTGGCTGCCCGTCATCCTGCAGCAGGCACCGCGCCTGGTGCTCGACGCAGACGCCCTCAATGCCGTGGCCACCGACAGCGAATTGCAGCTGCTGCTGACTTCCCGCACCCGAAATGGGCAAGGCACCGTGCTCACCCCGCACCCACTGGAAGCGGCACGCCTGCTGCACACCACCGCCGGCCAGGTGCAATCCAACCGGCTTCAGGCCGCCATGCAATTGGCTGAGCAATTGCAATGCACGGTGGTGCTCAAAGGTTCCGGCAGCGTGATTGCCCGCCCCACGAGCACAGACAACAGCGCCCCCGCATGCTGGATCAACCCAACAGGCAACGCGCGCCTGGCCACGGGCGGCACCGGCGATGTTCTGGCCGGCCTGCTTGGCGCGGTCTGGGCGCGGATGGCTACCCAAAATGGCGAACCGCTCGAGATAGTGACCCGAGCAGCCATTGACGCGGTATACCGCCATGGACAGGCTGCGGATCTCTGGCCCTCATCGCTGCCGTTCAGCGCCAGCGCCCTCGCCCGGCGCCTCGGAATTCTCTCTGCCTCATGAACAAAGGCCTTGCCGGCTATCGCAGACAAGGCCTTTAGCCTGGATCAATATCGGCGCGAAACCTGCAGCGCCTTATCGCGCCTTGCGCTTGGCCGGCTTGGCGACCGCGACTGCCTTGCCGGACTGCGCTGCCTCCCCAGGTGCATCCGCAGCCTTGGCCCGCTTTGCAGGCGCAGGCTTGACAGCGTTCTTCGGCAGGGATGCTGGGTCGGGCAGCAGCAAGGCTGGCACGGATTTTCCACGCACGGACTTTCTGCTCTTCACTCCAGCCGGCACGGCCTGAGCTGCGGACTCTCCAGCCGGCACACCGTCAAGCTGCGCAGGCCGGGCCGGAGTCCGCTCCTGTGCGTACTCAGCTTCCAGCGCCGCCAGATTGACACCCTGGAGCATGGCCTTTTTGGCTGCCTTGCGATTTTGCTTGCCCGCAGCCGGCTTGGCCGCAGGGGCCGCCGGCGTTGCCGCAGCATTGCGCTGGGCGCGGTCGGCCTTGGCGTCACGGCGGCTCCACTTGTCCTGGCGGGCGGCCTCCTCGCGGCCATCGCGGCGGCCGCGCGAATCGTCGCGCTGGCCCTTGCCCTGACGGGCCGCTGCCATCACTCCATCTTCGCTGTCGCGAACCAGACGGAAATCGATGCGACGGCCGTCCAGGTCCACACGGCTGACCTGCACACGCACGCGTGCGCCGATGCCATAACGGATCCCCGAGCGCTCGCCGCGCAATTCCTGGCGCGCCTCGTCGAAACGGAAATAGTCGCCGCCCAGCTCCGTGATGTGGACCAGGCCTTCGACATACATGGCATCCAGCGTCACGAAGATGCCGAAGGTGGTGACCGAGGACACGGTGCCGGCAAACTCCTCACCCAGATGCTCGCGCATGTACTTGCACTTGAGCCAGGCTTCCACATCGCGGCTGGCTTCATCGGCACGTCGCTCGTTGGCGCTGCAATGCAGGCCCGCGGCTTCCCAGGCCTGCACTTCCTTGGCCTGGGCACGCTTGCGCGGCTTTTGCCGGGGCTCCACCACGCGCGTGGCCAGGCGCTTGACCAGCTTGGCTTCCGCCTCGCCCGGAGCAGGCAGCGCGGGCAGCTTGTAATGGGTGCCCAGCAGCTCGGCCTTGATGACGCGGTGCACCAGCAGGTCCGGATAGCGGCGTATGGGACTGGTGAAGTGCGTATAGGCCTCGAATGCCAGGCCGAAGTGGCCGGAATTCTCGGGCGTGTAGAAGGCCTGCATCATGGAACGCAGCAGCATGGTATGGATCTGCTGGGCATCGGGCCGGTCCTTGGTCGCATTGGCAATCGCCTGGAACTCCCGGGTCGACGGGTTTTCGCTGATGCTCATGGCAACACCCATGGCCTTCAGGTAGTTGCGCAGGATCTCCTGCTTTTCCAGCGAGGGCTTGTCGTGCACACGGAACAGGCCCAGCTGTCCGCCCTGCTCTATGAAATCGGCGCTGCAGACGTTGGCCGCCAGCATGGCCTCCTCGATCAGCTTGTGCGCCTCGGTGCGCGTGCGCGGCACGATTTTCTCGATGCGGCCGTTGTCGTCGCAGACGATTTGCGTCTCGGTGGTCTCGAAGTCCACGGCGCCGCGCTCCTCGCGCGACTTGAGCAAGGCCTGGTACACGCCATGCAGATTCAGCAGATCCTGCACGCGCTCGCTGCGCTTGGCGGCTTCCGGGCCGCGCGTGTTGGCCAGGATGGCCGCCACCTCGGTATAGGTGAAGCGTGCATGGCTGTGCATGACCGCCGGGTAGAACTGGTAGGCGTGGATTTCACCCTTGGCCGTGATCAGCATGTCGCAGACCATGCATAGACGATCCACGTCGGGATTGAGCGAGCACAGGCCGTTGCTGAGCTTTTCCGGCAGCATGGGAATCACGCGGCGCGGGAAATATACGCTGGTGGCGCGGTCGTAGGCATCCACGTCGATGGCGCTGCCCGTGGTCACATAGTGGCTGACGTCGGCAATGGCCACCAGCAGTCGCCAGCCCTTGCTGCGCCCGACCTTCGTCGGCTCGCAATACACGGCATCGTCAAAATCGCGCGCATCCTCGCCGTCGATCGTGACCAGCGGAATATCCGTCAGGTCGATACGCTGGCGGCGGTCGGCGGCGCGCACTGTTTCCGGCAAGGCCTTGGCCTGGACCAGGCATTCGTCCGAAAAGATATGGGGCACGCCGTACTTGCGCACAGCAATCTCGATTTCCATGCCCGGATCGTCGACCTCGCCCAGGACTTCGATGATGCGCCCCACGGGCTGGCCAAACAGGGCCGGGGCTTCCGTCAGCTCCACCACCACGACCTGGCCGACCTTGGCCGAGCCCGTGGCGTTGGAGGGGATCAGGATGTCCTGCCCGTAGCGTTTGTCTTCCGGCGCCACAAGCCACACGCCGCTTTCCTGCAGGAAGCGGCCAATGATGGGCTGGTCGGGGCGCTCCATGATCTCGACCACGCGCCCTTCGGGGCGGCCGCGGTAATCGTAGCGAGCCACCCGCACCTGGACTTTGTCCTTGTGCAGCACGGCACGCATTTCATTGGGAGGAAGGTAGATGTCGCGCTCACCATCATCGCGGACGACAAAGCCATGTCCGTCGCGGTGGCCCTGCACAGTGCCCAAAATTTCTTCATTCATGTCGGCAACTTTTGCGCGAGGGTTCATTTTTTTGATATACAATCTAAGTCTTTCCTGAGATGCCCAGGTGGCGGAATTGGTAGACGCACTAGTTTCAGGTACTAGCGGGTAACTCCGTGGAGGTTCGAGTCCTCTCCTGGGCACCAAGTTTAACGACAACCCCGCAAGGGTTTAGGAAAACTTGAAAAAACATTCAGTTTGCAGAATGTTCAGCAAGTCGACGCAAAGAGCGCAGGCCAGCATCTCAAGAAAAATTTGAAGATTCGGATTTCGCTGCAAGATTTGCAATAAGATCCGAGGCTTCCCTGAAAGCCCAGGTGGCGGAATTGGTAGACGCACTAGTTTCAGGTACTAGCGGGTAACTCCGTGGAGGTTCGAGTCCTCTCCTGGGCACCAAACACGATAGGCCGTTGCGCAAGCAGCGGCCTTTTTCGTTTCCGACGCCATGAGCAGCCCGCTCATGCAGCAATCCACCCGAAAACCGAAGCACTGCCCCCCCCCCCCCATCTTCGATGCCTCACTGCGTTCAGCTTGAAAAAATTGGCGGCTGCACCAGCGAGAGCCAAAGTCCGATGTATAATTTTCAGATACGCTGAAATGCCCAGGTGGCGGAATTGGTAGACGCACTAGTTTCAGGTACTAGCGGGTAACTCCGTGGAGGTTCGAGTCCTCTCCTGGGCACCAAACACAAAAGGCCGTTGCGCAAGCAACGGCCTTTTTCGTTGCTCCGCCCCACAGCAATTTTTGCAGCCCGTGCTCTGCAAAAATTGCGCCGCAGCTGGAGCAAAAGTTTGCAAACTCGCCAGAGAGGCCAAAAGTTCGCTATATAATTTGCACATACGCTGAAATGCCCAGGTGGCGGAATTGGTAGACGCACTAGTTTCAGGTACTAGCGGGTAACTCCGTGGAGGTTCGAGTCCTCTCCTGGGCACCAAACACAAAAGGCCGTTGCGCAAGCAACGGCCTTTTTCGTTCGCCCAGCACGCCCGACCACCAAGCACGGTCGAAAAACGCGCCCGCCAGTTCAGCGAACCGGGGCCAGGGCAGCAAGCCCCTGGTCCCAGCTTGAAAAACACTAGCGCTTGAGCCCCAGCGCGCCCAGCATCTGCTCGGTCTGCTTTTGCATCTGCTCCTGCATTTGCGAGAACATGTTCTGCGATTGCTCCATATAGCTGCTCATCATGGTTTGCATCATGGGCGGCTGCATGCGCATGAACTGGTTCCAGGCTTCGGGAGAGGCATTGTGCGACTGCTCGGCCACCTTGTTCTGAAAATCGGTGAACAGCTGCACGTTCTTCTCGATGTACGACCCCATATAACCCTGCATGGCATGGCCGTAGAAACGGATGATGTTGGCCAGCACGGTCTCGGAGAACATGGGCGCGCCACCCGCCTCCTCCTCCAGGATGATCTGCAACAGGATGGAACGCGTGAGATCCTCGCCAGTCTTTGCATCCCTGATCACCACAGGCTCGCTGTCCATCACCATCTGCTTGACTTCGGCCAGGGTGATATAGGATGAAGTGTCCGTGTCATACAAGCGCCGGTTCGGATACTTCTTGATCACACGCTGCGAGCTTTGGGGTTCAGCTCCCTGATTTTTTTCCGCCATCGCACGCTTCTCCTTCGGTTGAACATTTCCAGTATTGCACTGCAACAGATTCTAGGCAGCACATACATCTTGATTGCGAGCGGTAACCCTGACTGGGCGAACCACCAGAACAAGGCAAAACCCCATGCTCGCGGACAAAAAAAACCCGCCGATGGCGGGATTTTTTGCCTTACCTGCTCCAGGCAAGGTAATGTTTGGTAGGCGCGATTGGACTCGAACCAACGACCCCCACCATGTCAAGGTGGTGCTCTAACCAGCTGAGCTACGCGCCTGTCGTTGAAGCTGAAATTATAGCAGAACAAAAAACGCGCTTTGGCTAAAGGCCTGCATTTTTTCACCTTCGCACCGCATACCGGGCTGCTGCCGCAGCATGCGTGCGAGTGCATGAGTGGACTCCCCCTCCAACCCAGCATCTTGCCGAGTCAGCATCGTCACCCCGACAAGCGCCAGACGGTGCTGGTGCGGGCGATCATCCAGGGCCAGTTCGGCGCGGCCGAAGCCAGCTGGGGCCAGCTGGGCTTGGGGCCAACCGCAGCCGGAGATCGAAGCGTGGGTTGATGAAGGCAACAAAGGCATGGAGAGCGCCCTCAAGGCCAACCCGCAGGGACGGGTTCATACTGAACAAAAAAGCCCGCTTATTAGCGGGCACTTCTGCTGCGAGCCCTGGCTTGGCTTGCGGTTGTTTGGTAGGCGCGATTGGACTCGAACCAACGACCCCCACCATGTCAAGGTGGTGCTCTAACCAGCTGAGCTACGCGCCTGTATTCGTCCGAGACTGCGATTTTAGCATGGATTTGCAGGCATCCGAAAAAATGCGGGGCGAACCTTCAAGCTCCTCTAGCGCCGACGCGCCGAGCGCACGCCCGCCACACCCGCCACAATGCCCAATACCTTGTTGAGCCGCCCGGAATCGGAGACTTCCACCGTGAACGTCATCCAGGCCGTTCCCTTGACGGACTGGGTCTGCACGCCGATCACATTGGTTTTCTCGCGCGCGAAGACATCGGAGATATCGCGCAGCAGGCCCTGACGGTCCGCTGCCTCCACGGCCACATCCACGGGATAGACCGGCAGGTTTTTCTCCGAAGTTTTGGGCAGGCCCCAGTCCACGTCGATCACGCGCTCGGGGTTGCGGGCGCACATCTCGTGGAAGTTTGAGCAATCGGCACGGTGCACGCTCACGCCCTTGCCGCGCGTGACGAAGCCGCGGATCGCGTCGGGCGGCGCAGGCTTGCAGCACTTGGCCAGCTGGGTCATCAGCGAGTCGACTCCGACCACCAGCACCCCACCCTTGGGAGTGTCCGTGCCACGCGCCTTGCGCACCAGCGTGATTTCGTCGGGCTCGGACTCCTCTTCGCTGGGCCGCAGCACCGCCTCGATATTGCGCAGCGAATACTCGTCCTTGCCAACCACCTCGAACAGCGCATCGGCCGACTTGAAGCCCAGCTGCACAGCCAGCTCTTCGAGCTTGATGGCCGTCTTGCCTTCGCGCTGCAGCAGCTTTTCCACGGCTTCGCGGCCCCGGGCCACGGTTTCATGGGTGGCCTGGGCATTGAACCAGGCGCGCACCTTGGCGCGTGCGCGGTTGCTGACCAGATAACCCAGATCGGCATTGAGCCAGTCGCGCGAAGGCCGTTCTTCCTTGGCCGCGGAGATTTCCACGGTCTGGCCGTTTTCCAGCGACGTGTTCAGCGGCACCATGGCGCCATCGACACGCGCACCGCGGCAGCGGTGGCCCAGGCTGGTATGCACCGAATAGGCAAAATCCACCGGCGTGGCGCCCTGCGGCAGCTCGATCACCGCGGCATCGGGCGTGAGCACATAGATGCGGTCCTCGAACAGCCCCTTGTGGTTGGTGGCCGCCAGATCGCTACCCCAGGCCAGCAGCTGACGCAGCACGGCGATCTTGGCGTCGTATTCACTGGCAGCCGATACGCCGGCATAGCCCTTGGTGCCGGCCTCCTTGTAGGCCCAGTGCGCAGCCACGCCATGCTCGGCGTGGTCGTGCATGGCCTGGGTGCGGATCTGGATCTCTATGGTGCGGCCCGTCTCGTCGCGCACCACGGTATGCAGGGACTGGTAGCCGTTGGGCTTGGGCTTGGCGATGTAGTCGTCGAACTCGGCTTCGAGCGGAGTGAACTGCTGGTGCACCCAGGACAGGGCCGCATAGCAGTCCTTGATGGTGGGCACGATCACACGCATGGCGCGGATGTCGAACAGCTGGTCGAAGTTCAGCGACTTGCCGCGCATCTTCTTGACGATGCTGTAGATGTGCTTGGGCCGCCCCTGCACGGTGGCGCTGATGCTGTGCGCACGCAGATCGGCCTCGAGCCGGGCGCGCATCTGCTCCATGTAGGCTTCGCGCTCAACGCGCTTTTCGTCGAGCAGCCGTGCCACTTCGCGGTAGGTGTCGGGCTCGAGAAAGCGGAAGGACAGGTCCTCGAGCTCCCACTTGATCTGCCAGATGCCCAGGCGGTTGGCCAGCGGCGCGAACACGTTGAGCGCCTCGCGCGCGATGCCGGGGGACACCGGCCGCTTGGCCGCCGCGTAGTAGCGCAGCGTCTGCAGCCGCGAAGCCAGACGCAGCAGCACCACGCGCAGGTCGCGCGAGAAGCCCAGCAGCATCTTGCGCACGTTCTCGGTCTGCGTGGCTTGGTCGTCCACATGCTGGTGCCCCCCGCCCCGCGCCTGCTGCTGCACGCGCATGAGCTTCACGGTTTCCATGGCCAACGTGGCGAAGTTCTCGCCAAAGGCCTTGGTGATGACTTCCAGCGGGCGGTTCAGATGCACGCTGGCATGTACCAGATAGGTGGCGGCCTGCATGGTTTCGGAACCGCCGATCTTCTTCAGAATGGCGGCGACGGCATCGGCATGGGCCAGGGCGTTTTCCCCGGTCTCCATGACCTCGGATGCAATCAGGGGCTCGGCAAAGGCGCGTGCCCGGGCCAGCGCATTGACCTGCTCCGGCAGGGTCTGCGCGGTAGCCAGGATCAGTTGCGGCGTAGGATCGACCACCCGTGGCGCTGACTTGGACGACGCCTCGGCTGCAGGCGCCGTATCGTTGGTCTTCATGCAGCGCTCCCTAAGTGTCAAATTCAGCCTGTTGGGCAAGACTCATGGTATCCGGCAAGCGCTCATCCCCTTGTAAAAACTTTCGCACCAGGGCCACCTGGCCCGGCAGCAGCAAGGTCGGCGCATGGCCTACCTCTTCCAGCTGCGTGCAATGCGCCTTCGGCCCCCTGGCTTGCATGGCCCGCGCGGCGGCGACCGACAGCAGATCGGACTCGGCACCGCGGATCAGCAGCACCTTGGCGGCGATACGGTCGTAGAGCTGCCACAACATGGCCTCGCCGGCTTCGGCCATTTGAGGCGTCATGCGCGCCATGGGCACGGCAATGCGCGGGTCATAGTGCAGCACCACCCCGCCTTCAGGCCAGGGCTTGACCATGGCCCGCGTCAATTGCAGCCATTGCTCATCGCTATGTGGGCCGAATCCTGCCGATATCAAGCGCAAGGCGGCAGCGGCCTGCTCCAGGTTGGGAAACTGCAAGTTTTTACCCAGGTACTGGCCGATGCGCTCCAGGGCCTTCCATTCGATGACCGGCCCCACGTCGTTGAGCACCAGGCGGCGGATGGAAATCGGCGGGGGAAAGTCGGCCCGGCCTGCGTCCCGACCGCCCCCCATTCCTGCAATGACCATGCCGATCAAGCCGCCCATGCTCGTACCCACCCAGTCCAGCATCCGGACCGGTGCCTGGGCGTGGAGCTGCGCCAGCAAGGCCAGCATGTCGGCGGCATAGAGCGGCATCTGGTAGCCCAGGGGCTCCTGCAGCCAGTCGCTCTCGCCGCGCCCCACCACATCGGGGCAGATCACGCGCGCGAACCGGCTCAGTTCCGCCGCCAGCGTATCGAAGTCGCGCCCCTGGCGCGAAAGGCCATGCACGCAGACGATGACATGGGGATGACCGGCATCGCCGGTGTTGTTCCATTCCCAATAGGCCATGCGGTGCACGCCTTCGGGCAATTGGCTGGTTTCGGCCCGGCGCCGCTCGTCGGACCAGGCGGGAGCAATGGCGCCGGCTCCGGGACAGGATACGTAATTCAGCTTAGGTTGATTCATGGAGAACGCATTCACGAAACCGGCACCGATAATGGCTGTGTCGCATCGTAATTCATTCGGAGACCCTGTATGTCCATGTTGAAAGGCAAAACCGCCCTCGTAACCGGATCGACCAGCGGGATCGGCCTCGGTATCGCCACTGCACTTGCCCGCCAGGGCGCCAACATCGTGCTCAACGGCTTCGGCGACGTGGAAACGCCGCGCGCCCAGGTACTCAAGGCCGGCAAGGCTGCCGGCGCCCAGGTCGCCTATCACGGCGCAGACATGAGCCGTGCAGCCGACATCGAGGACATGATCGAATACGCTCAGCGCAACTTCGGCCAGATCGACATCCTGGTCAACAACGCCGGCATCCAGCACGTGGCCCGCGTCGAGGAATTCCCGCCCGAGCGCTGGGATTCCATCATCGCCATCAACCTCACCAGCGCCTTCCACACCACACGCCTGGTGCTGCCGGCCATGCAGAAATCCAACTGGGGCCGCATCATCAACGTGGCCTCTGTGCACGGCCTCGTGGCCTCGGCCCAGAAATCCGCCTATGTGGCGGCCAAGCACGGCCTCGTGGGCCTGACCAAGGTCACGGCGCTGGAGAACGCCACCACCGGCATCACCTGCAACGCCATCTGCCCGGGCTGGGTGCTGACACCACTGGTGCAAAAGCAGGTCGACGCCAAGGCCGAATCCCAGGGCATCTCCAACGAGGAGGCCACCAAGCAGTTGCTGGGCGAAAAAGAACCTTCGCTGCAGTTCACCACTCCCGAGGAACTGGGCGAGCTGGCCGTATTCTTCTGCTCGCCCGCCGCCGGCAATGTGCGCGGCGCGGCCTGGAACATGGACGGCGGCTGGGCTGCACAGTAAACGCCGGACAGGCACCAAGCTCACAACGCGGTCAGCCATATACAAGGTCGGGCCCCTCCACGCCAGAGACACCGGGCAAGGGCCGCCCCGCAGCGAAGGTGTCGTCCCCTTGAGGGGGAAGCGGCGCAGCCGCTCGGAGGAGAAGATTCTCAGCGCATCTGCACCGAGCCCGAGACATGGACTACGACCTGCGCCTTACCGGCTTCCACGGGCATGGCATCCATCTCGGCGCCGACGGCCTTGGCCGACATGGCCATCATGCGCGGGCGCGGCGTGGGTACGGCACTGTTGCTGCTGCTCACGCTGACCTCGCGCAGGCTGTAGCCAGCAAAGCCGAAATTCTTGGCCAGCGTGGCTGCGCGCTGCTTGAACTGCTCGATGGCCTTGGCCTGGGCTTCGCCCTCGACCTTCTCGCGCGCCTCGCGCGACAGGCCGAAGCCGATGCTGGCCAGCGGCATGTCCTGCACCTGGGCCGCCGTCTGCGTGATGCGCGCAAAGTCGCGCCCCTGCAGCACGATCTCGGCACGGCCCTGCCAGCCATCGATCCTGTTGTCCTTGCCGTAGCGCGGATAGATGCCGAAACTGCCGATGCTCACATCCATCTGGCCGGGCTGGGCGCTGCGCCTGGCCGCAGCCAGCGCGGCCTCGACCACCTTCTGCAGCTGGGTCTGCACCGTCGTCGCATCGCGGCCGTCACGCGTGGTCGCCAGCGTGGCGACCAGCAGATCCTGCACCACGTCCACCGAACCTTCGGCCGACAGTTGCACCACATTCATCGGCCCCGCCGCGTCGTTCGCATTCTGGGCCCAGGCGCCGCCGGCGCAGGCCAGTGCGGTCGCCGCAATCACGGACCGGCCCCAGGAGCGGGCCAGCTGTTTCGAGAGTTTGCTCATGCATCACCTTTGCAATGAAAGAAACCATGCAAACACAGCCACATGCCGTTCTTTCGCTCCGGCATGCCGCAGGGTGGGCAGCAGATCTCACCTGCCCATTCGCTTATTGATAACGATAACGCAACAATAATTGCATCACCAATGCAAAATAAGAATAGAAAATTTTAAAGAAACATTATTCGTCCTAAATTTAAACGCAAAATATGTAACTCAAAGCAAAACTTGGCGGTTTTCGACTGACTTTTTCATCCAAGCTGGTAACAATGGCTGCTGTTACAAATCACGAACCGAGGATTGTTCATGGCAACGACAAACAACCGTACCGACAAGATCCTGGTGGTGGATGACGATGCTCGTATCCGCGACCTGCTGCGCCGCTATCTGACGCAGGAAGGATTCGAGATCATGATTGCCGAAGATGGCAAGGCGCTCAACCGCATCCTGCTGCGCGAGACGGTGGACCTGATCGTGCTGGACCTGATGATGCCCGGCGAAGACGGGCTCTCGATCTGCCGCCGCCTGCGCTCGGCCAACGACCGCACGCCCATCATCATGCTCACCGCCAAGGGCGAGGACGTGGACCGCATCGTGGGCCTGGAAGTGGGCGCCGACGACTACCTGGGCAAGCCTTTCAACCCGCGCGAGCTGCTGGCCCGCATCCACGCCGTGCTGCGCCGGCGCCCGCCGCAGGAAGCGCCCGGCGCTCCTTCCGGCGACAACGAGGTCGTGACTTTCGGCCCCTTCACCTTCGACCTGGGTACCCGTGTGCTGCAGAAGAACGGCGAGGAACTGCCGTTGACCACCGGCGAATTCGCCATGCTCAAGGCCCTGGTGCGCCACCCGCGCCAGCCGCTGTCGCGCGAAAAACTGGCCCTGCTGGCGCGTGGCCGCGAGTTCGAGCCGTTCGACCGCAGCCTGGACGTGCAGGTCTCTCGCCTGCGCAAGCTCATCGAGGAAGACGCGGCTGCACCGCGCTATATCCAGACCGTCTGGGGCGTGGGCTATGTGTTCGTACCCGATGGCGTGAACTGACCAGGACCTCAGCAAGGCCACAGCAAACGCGGTATGGTTTCGACCCTCTGGTTGATCCAGGACGGCCCTGAACCCAGGCTATGGCTCATTTGTAACGGCGAAGACAACCCGTAACCCTGAGCCGCAGTGCGTGGCGTAGGCTTGTGATCGCGCATGAAGCCACTCAGAAAAACTTGAAGCGACCACTCATCTTCAGCGACAGGCTCTCTTCATCGCTCTCACCGCTATTTGCACACTGCTGCTCATGAGTGTTTTTTCCGCCACGCCCGCCGACGCCACCAGCCCCGTGCCCCTGGAGTACGAACGGCGCCTGTCCGCGCGCTCTCCCTTGGGCCTGAACCTGTTCTGGCGTACCTTCTGCCTGCTGGCCCTGCTGCTGGTCGGCAGCATCCTGGCCTGGCTGCAGACACTGCGCGCGCTGGACTTCGAGCCCCGCACGCTGCACACGGCCCAGCAGATCGCCTCGCTGGTCAACCTCAGCCGCGCGGCGCTGGTGCACTCGGACGCCATCAACCGCGTCTCGCTGATCAAAACCATGGCCGATCAGGAAGGCGTACGCATTCTGCCCCGCGAGCCTGGCGACAGTTTCGAGCTGTTGGATCAGAACACGCTGGGCAAGCGGCTGACCGAAGAGCTCACGCGCCGCCTGGGCTACGGCACCATCGTGGCGCGCAGCGTCAACGGCGAGCCCGGCCTGTGGGTGGGCTTCACCATCAACGGCGATCGCAACTGGCTGCTCATGGATCGCTCGCGCTTCACGCCCGCCAGCGGGCGCACCTGGCTGATCTGGCTGGTCACGGCAGGGCTGCTGTCGCTGATCGGCGCGGCGGCCATTGCTCGGCTGATCAACCGGCCGCTCAAACAGCTCTCGTTCGCGGCCAACCGCGTGCGCGACGGCGACTTCGACGCCAGCCAGCTCGACGAGGAAGCGGTCACCAGCGAAATCCGCGAAGTCAACATCGGCTTCAACCGCATGGCCCAGAAACTGGCCAAACTGGAGCAGGATCGCGCGGTCATGCTGGCCGGCATCTCTCATGACCTGCGCACGCCGCTGGCACGCCTGCGCCTGGAAACCGAGATGAGCGTGGACGACGAAGTCGCCCGCGAGCACATGGTGGCCGACATCGTGCAGCTCGATGCCACCATCGACAAATTCCTCGACTATGCGCGCCCCGACCACGTGACGCTGAGCCCTGTCGACCTGCATGCCGTGGTTTCATCCTGCGTCTATGCCGTGCAGGATCACCGTGAGTTGCAGATCTCCATGAACGTGCCCGAAGGCATGTATGTGCTGGCCGACGAAGTGGAGTTGGCCCGCGTGATCTCCAACCTGTTCGAGAACGCGCGCCGCTACGGCAAGACACCCGACACCGAATCCACCTATGTGGATGTGACGGTCAAGGAAAACGGCAGTTGGCTGGTGGTCCGCATCCGCGACCACGGCACGGGCGTTCCGCCCGAGCATCTGGCCAGCCTGACCCAACCGTTCTTCCGCGGCGACTCGGCGCGTACGGCTGCCGCCGGCGCCGGCCTGGGCCTGTCGATCGTCGACAAGACGGTCCAGCGCATGGGTGGCGTTTTCGCGCTGTCCAATTCCTCCACGGGCGGCCTGGTCGCCCATATCCAACTGCAGCGCGCCACGGGCGTGACCGAGGACGAGGCCCCCGAGCAAAGGCTGCAGCGCCCCCAGATCAAACGCCACCTGCCCCAGCGTAATTCGGATACTGCGGATTGATGCAGCGCAGCAGAATGCGTGCGCCGCTTTTTTAAGCATTGCAGGCAAAGCCCCATCTGGCGCGGGTTTGCGCAGTTACCCCGGCACTTGTCCACAAGGGAATCCCCATAATCCGGGGACAAAAAAATGACCCCCACGCTTGCTCACTGCGTGTAGCCGCTGCCCCCCAAGGGGGCCGCTTTTTGCCTTGGGGCGGCCCTGCGGCAAAAATGCCCCCACGCTCCCTCACTCCGTGTAGCCGCTGCCCCCGAGGGGGCTCTGACCGGCTGCGCCGAGCCCCCATGCTTGCTCACGGCAGCATAGCCGCAGTCCCAGCCGGGGCGGCAAAATAGCCCCCTATATGCCCAGAATCAAACCTCCCAGCAAGGAAGAATCCGCGCTGTTGCCCGCCTATGCAGGTCTGCCCGACAGTGCCATTCACGTCCCCCAGAACGATGCCGAATTTGCGCGGGCACGCCAGCGCCTGTTGACCGCGCCCATCCTGGGTTTCGATACCGAAAGCAAGCCCATCTTCCACAGCAGCCAGCCCGATACCGGCCCGCACGTGGTGCAACTGGCCACGGAGAGCGAAGCCTGGCTTTTGCAACTGCACCATCCCGAGGCCATGGATCTGGCGCGTGAAGTGCTGGCCGATGTGCATATCTGCAAGCCGGGCTTCGGCCTCGACAACGACAAGCAGGCCCTGCCGCGCAAGCTGGGGGTGGGGCTGCGCAACATCCTGGACCTGGACCGCATTTTCAAGCACCACGGCTACGGCTCCTCGGTCGGCGTGCGGGCGGCCGTGGCGCTGGTCCTGGGGCAGTACTTTCGCAAGTCCAAGAAGACCAGCACCTCGAACTGGGCGGTACGCCAGCTCAGCGAATCGCAGCGCCGCTATGCCGCCAACGACGCACATGCAGCCGCCCGGATTCACGCCGCGCTGGCGGACTGGGAAAGCCGGCAGCCGCCCGTGCCGGCCAAGGCCAGGCGCGCGCGCGCCAGCGCAGGCATAAGCACATAGCGATTCCATGGTTTCTCTTGCTATGACCGGCCACCCATAATGGCTGCTCCGCACCGGGTCTTAAAACCCTTTCCTGGTTTTCCTCCATGAAGAAAAGGCTGCACAAATGCATATCGAGACATTGGCCGTACATGCCGGTTATTCCCCCGACCCCACGACCAAGGCCGTGGCCGTGCCCATCTACCAGACGGTGGCCTATGCCTTCGACAGTGCCCAGCATGGCGCCGATCTGTTCGACCTCAAGGTGCCGGGCAATATCTACTCGCGCATCATGAACCCCACGAACGACGTGCTCGAAAAGCGCGTCGCGGCGCTGGAGGGCGGCATTGCCGCCGTGGCCGTGGCCTCGGGCATGGCTGCCGTCACCTACGCCATCCAGGCGATTGCCGAGGCCGGCGACAACATCGTCTCGGCCAGCACGCTCTACGGCGGCACCTACAACCTGTTCGCCCATACCTTCCCGCAGCAGGGCATCACGGTGAAGTTCGCCGATCCGCGCGATCCGGCCAGCTTTGGCAAGCTCATCGACAAGCGCACCAAGGCCATCTTTGTCGAGTCCATCGGCAACCCTCTGGGCAATGTGACCGACATCCGCGCCCTGGCCGACGTGGCCCACGCACATGGCGTGCCGCTGATCGTGGACAACACCGTGCCCAGCCCCTATCTGCTGCGCCCCATAGAACATGGCGCCGACATCGTGGTGCATGCGCTGACCAAGTACCTGGGCGGCCACGGCAACAGCATCGGCGGCGCCATCGTGGACAGCGGCAAGTTCCCATGGGCCGAGCACAAGGCCCGCTTCAAGCGCCTCAACGAACCCGACGTGAGCTACCACGGCGTGGTCTATACCGAAGCCCTGGGCGAGGCCGCCTACATCGGCCGCGTGCGCGTGGTGCCGCTGCGCAATACCGGCGCGGCGCTGTCGCCGCACAACGCCTTCCTGATCCTGCTGGGCATAGAGACGCTGGCGCTGCGCATGGACCGCATCTGCGAGAACACACAGAAGATTGCCGAAACACTGCAAAAGCATGCCAAGGTCGAATGGGTGCGTTACGCAGGCCTGCCCGACCATCCCGACCACGCGTTGGTGCAGCGCCAGTCGGGCGGCCGGGCCTCGGGCATTCTGTCGTTCAGCCTCAAGGCGGCCGACGGCGACGCGCGTGCGGCGGGCGCACGCTTCCTCGATGCACTGCAGCTGTTCACGCGCCTGGTGAACATCGGCGATGCCAAGTCGCTGGCCACGCACCCGGCCTCGACCACCCACCGCCAGCTCGACGCGGATGAACTGGCCAAGGCCGGCGTCAGCGAGGGCATGGTGCGCCTGTCCATCGGCATCGAGCACATAGCCGACCTGCTCGAAGACCTGAACCAGGCTCTGGCCGCGGTTTGAAGTCTTTGAGGCAGCCAGCGCTTGCCCATCAAGCGCTGGCTGCTCTTCTTTCAGTAGTGGTCGAGGCTGTCGAGACTGTCAGTGGGCATCGCGCGCCAGCCTCAGCCCCGTCATCTGCCAGCGGGCCGTGGCGGGAAAGAAGTTGCGGTAGGTCGCCCGCGCATGGCCTGCCGGCGTCAGGCAGGAGCCGCCGCGCAGCACATACTGGTTGACCATGAACTTGCCGTTGTATTCGCCCACGGCGCCTTCGGCCACGCGAAATCCCGGGTAGGCCGCATAGGACGATTGCGTCCATTCCCAGACCTGCCCAGCCTGGACCTCACCGGCTTCATCCACCATGGTTCGCGGGTGCAGGCTGGCGGCATAGCGCCCCTCTTCTCCATCCACCGGTTCATGCCGCCAATGCGGCGCCATGGCGGCCTCCCACTCCGCTTCGGTGGGCAGGCGTGCGCCGGCCCAGCGCGCATAGGCATCGGCCTCGTAATAGGACAGATGGGCCACGGGCCGTGCCGCATCCAGCGGCATGGCGCCATGCAGGCTGAACTCCTGCCAGGCAGCATCCGCAGCTGGCCCCGCCTTGCGCCAATACCAGGGATGGGCCAGTTGCTGCGCCTCGCGCCAGTCCCAGCCTTCGGCCAGCCACCACTGCGGCTGTTCGTAGCCGCCGCCGCGTACGAATGCCAGAACCTCCCTGTTGCTCACCGGCCGGCTCGCGATCTCGGCCCCATGCAGAAACACCGCGTGCCGCGGCATCTCGTTGTCGAAGGCAAAGCCCTGCCCCGCATGGCCTATGTCATGCAGGCCGCGCGCCACCGGCAACCAGCTCAGCGCCGGCGCGGCATCATCCGGCGCAGCAGCGCAATCCTCGGGCTGCATATGGGCCGGCGCATAGGGAGGCGCATAGGCAGGCATATAGGCCGGCCACAGTGGGTGGCAGGACAGCAGATGCTTGGCATCGGTCAGCAGCAGCTCCTGGTGCTGCTGCTCGTGCTGCAGGCCCAGCGCCACCAGATCGCCGACTGCGCGGCAGGCCTCGGGCCTTTTTCTCGTGCCGCGCGCCATGCTCTCCAGCAGCGCCAGCACGCGCTCGTCCACCGCATCGCGGTAGGCCTGCACCTGCTGCAGCGAGGGCCGCGTGAGCATGCCGCGCCGCGCACGCGGATGGCGCTCGCCCACCTGCTGGTAGTAGGAGTTGAACAGCATGCGAAAGCTCGGCTCGAAGGCTTCGTATCCGGCCACATGCGCGGCCAGCACAAAGGTCTCGAAGAACCAGGTGGTGTGGGCCAGATGCCATTTGGCCGGGCTCGCATCGGGCATGGACTGCACGCAGGCATCCTCGGCCGACAACGGCTCGGCCAGTCTCTGGGTCTGGGCGCGCACCCGTAGATAGCGCCCGGCCAGGGCCTCCAGCGCATGCGGTTCAGGCATGGGCATGGATGACGGCATACCAGTTCTGAGCATCGGTCCAGACGCGCTTGCGGTCGAATCCGGCGCGCGACAGCATGCCGAGGAATTCGCCCAGCGGGTATTTGTAGCTGTTTTCGGTATGTATGGTTTCACCCTCGGCGAACTGGCGCAGCCCCTGCGGCCAGCCGACGATGACCGGCCGCAGCGCGCGCAAATGCATCTCCACGCGCGAACAGGAGGTGTCGAAGCGCGCCTCGTGCGCCCAATCCTGCAAATCGAAGTCGCTGCCCAGCACGCTGTTGACATGTTGCAGCGCATTGCTGTTGAAAGCGGCCGTCACGCCCTGGGCGTCGTCATAGGCGGCAATCAGCACCTCCCTGGGCTTTGGCAGGTCTATGCCTATGAGCAGCGCGCCGTCGTCGCCCAGCAGGCCGCGCATGCGCGCCAGCATGCGCTGGGCCTGGTCGGGGTCGAAGTTGCCTATGGAAGAACCCGGATAGAACAGCAGACGCCCGGCGCGCGGCACATCCGCGGGCAGAGCCCAGTCCTGCGTGAAATCTGCCGCCACCGCGCGCGCGGCCATGGGCGCGAAATCCTGCTCCAGCCGCTGCACGGAGCGGGCCAGAAAATCGGCCGCGATGTCCACGCCCACGAACTGCCGGGGCGCCAGGCTGCGGCACAGGCGGCGCACCTTCTCGCAGTTGCCTGCGCCCAGCTCGATCAGCACCTGACAGGGGGCCATGGCCTCGACCATGGCCTGCTCGTAGCGCGCCATGATGGCATCCTCGGTACGTGTTGGGTAGTACTCGGGCAGGCGCGTGATCTGCTCGAACAGCGCGCAACCGCGCTCGTCATAGAAGAATTTGGGCGAAATTTGCGCTACGGGCTGCATCAGCCCCTGGCGCAGCTCCCGTTGCAGCGCTCTTTGTGTTTCGCGCTGCGACTCAAGCCGCCGCCGCGAGCCCGGATTCTTCGGCGCGGAGACCGCCGGCTCCGATTCGGTTTGCAGCGTCTGGCGGCAAGCGCGGGCAATACTGCGCTGCACAAACCGGCCGGAGGGTAAAGGCAGGGGCAGACGCCCTGCTCTGGGAAACTGGTTCTCCGGCATCGACACACCATCCATGGTCCGATCTCCTTACCAGCCGTGACCAGCCACGCACGATGGCCGTCCACATGGCATTGGGTGCAACAGGCCGCCGCGCATGAGAACACGGCGCCATGACCCTGCATGCCGCTGCTGCAGCCCGTGGCAAGGCCCGAGCGCTCAGACTAAGGCCTCGCTCCGATGGTGTGCGTAGGAATTTTTCCTACATTCATGACTTCAAGATGAAACCCGCTCAAAACGATTACCTGACCTACGGCAAAAGCTATGTTTTTAATAGCGAAAACAAAATCGGCATGCCGCGGTGCAACATGCCGATGCAGCAACCTAGGACCTGATCCGGCAATCAGAAGCGATAGCCCACACCCACGCCCACCAGCCAGGGATCAACCTTGAACCTGGTGTTTTCAAAGACGCCGGCGCCGCTCACCTTGGTGTCGATGAAGACCTTCTTGACGTCGAAGTTCAGCGACCAGTTCTTGTCCAATGCATAGTCGAAGCCCAGCTGCAGCGCACCGCCAAAGCTGTTCCTCTTGAGGGTCACGGCGCCGTCCAGGATGTCCACGCCGGAGAAGCGCGTGTAGTTGATGCCGGCGCCCACATAGGGCTTGAAGACGCCGAAGTTGGTGAAGTGGTATTGGGCCAGCAGCGTGGGCGGCAGATGCTTGAGGGCGCCGATCTTGCCGCCGTTCAGGCGCACGTCGTGCTTTTGCGGATAGGTCAGCACCAGCTCGGCTGCGATGTTGGGCGTGAAGAAGTACGACACGTCGACTTCAGGAATCCACCTGTTGTCGATGCTCACGCCGGCATCGCCCGCAGCGCCGCCGTTGTCGCTGTCCAGATGCACGGCGCGTAGGCGCACCATCCAGGGGCTGGCGCCGTCCAAGGACTGAGCAAAGGCCGTGCCGGCGGTCAGGGCGCTGGCGGCAGCGGCAATGGCGATCAGGGTCTTTTTCATTTGGGGTTTCCTTAAAGTGATTCCTGGGGAGCGATGCATCCCTTGGCCTTGATTGAAACAAAGCGTGCCGCCCTGGGGTTTGCCCCAGGTCAAGCTGAAATCACCTCGGCCTGTCAGGCCTTGCAGAAACCGCAATACCTCGCACTTGCGCTACACCAGCCAGTCTTCAATGCGCGGCCTGAGCGGGACGCAGCTTGTGCCACAGCTGCACACAGGCCACGACCAGGCCCCCCACCGCGGCGCCGACGCCCACATGCACCAGATACGGCACCACGGCGGCAATCACCCCGCCCAGAGACTCGATGCTGTCATGCAGCCAGTGCGCGATGGGCGCCATGCCGTGCACCAGCAGGCTGCCGCCCACGAGGAACATGGCCGCCGTGCCGACGATGGACAGGCCCTTCATCAGCCAGGGCGTGAAGCCGATCAGGCCGCGCCCCACGGCCTGCGCGGCGCGGCTGGCGCGGGCCATGAGCCAGCCGCCCACGTCGTCCATGCGCACGATGGCGGCCACCAGGCCGTAGACGAACACGGTGATGGCCAGCGCCACGGCGATCAGCACCAGCGCTTGTTCCCAGATCGGCTTTTCCGCCACCGTACCCAGGGCGATGGCCATGATTTCCGCCGAGAGGATGAAGTCCGTGCGCACGGCGCCCGCCACCTTGGCCTTTTCGTAGGCCACGGGGTCCACATCCTTGGCGCGCGCGGCCCGCACCGAGGACGGCGCCACGCCGGTTTCCGAGGCCTGCTGTGCGTCGATCTCGGCCTCATGCACATCGGGCGCCTGGTGCTTGTGGAACAGCTCCAGGGTTTTCTCCACGCCCTCGAAACACAGAAAGGCGCCGCCCACTATCAGCAGCGGCGTGATCAGCCAGGGCACGAAGGCGCTGATGAGCAGCGCTGCCGGAATCAGAAAGGCCTTGTTCTTGAGCGAGCCCTTGGCCACGGCCCAGACCACGGGCAGCTCGCGGCTGGCGCGCACGCCGGTGACCTGCTCTGCATTGAGCGCCAGGTCGTCGCCCAGCACGCCCGCCGTCTTGCCCATGGCGACCTTGGTCATCACGGCCACATCGTCGGCCGCGGCCGTGCTCTTGGCCGCCGCGGTCCTGGTCATCAAGGCCACGTCGTCCAGCAGCGCCGCGATATCGTCGAGCAGCATCAAAAGGCCTGCACCCGCCATCGCATCTCCCGGTGTTTTGCAAAACCGCCATCATGCTTGAAACACTCCGCCCCCCATGCAAAAGGCCCCGCAGCGTCACCACTGCGGGGCCTTTGTCTCACGCGGCTACGGAATCAGCCCAGCCACTGGCGCGCATTGCGCCAGATGCGCATCCAGGGGCTGAATTCGGACTTGTCGCCTGAGGTCCAGCTCATCTGCACATTGCGGAACACGCGCTCGGGGTGGGGCATCATGGCCGTGAAGCGGCCGTCGGCCGTGGTCACCGCGGTCAGGCCGCCGGCCGAGCCGTTCGGGTTGAACGGGTACTGCTCGGCGGGCTGGCCGTGGTTGTCCACGAAACGCATGGCCTGTATCACCTGGTCCGCATTGCCGCGGAACCTGAAGTTGGCATAGCCCTCGCCATGGGCCACGGCGATCGGCAGGCGGCTGCCGGCCATGCCCTGCAGGAAGATGGAGGGCGACTCCAGCACCTCGACCATGGACAGGCGCGCTTCGAAGCGGTTGCTCTGGTTCTGCGTGAAGCGCGGCCAGTCCTGCGCGCCGGGGATGATGTCGGCCAGCTCGGCGAACATCTGGCAGCCGTTGCAAACGCCCAGGCCGAAGGTGTCGGTGCGTCCGAAGAATTGCCGGAACTGTTCGGACAGGCGCTCGTTGAAGGTGATGGAGCGCGCCCAGCCGATACCGGCACCCAGCGTGTCGCCATAGCTGAAACCGCCGCAGGCCACCACGCCAGCGAAGTCCAAAAGCCGCGCGCGGCCGGTCTGCAGGTCGGTCATGTGCACGTCCACGGCGTCGAAGCCCGCTTCGGCAAAGGCGTAGGCCATTTCCACATGCGAGTTCACGCCCTGCTCGCGCAGCACGGCCACGCGGGGTTTGGCAGCCATGTTGAGGTAAGGCGCGGCCACGTTGTCCTGCGGATCGAACGTGAGCTGCACATGCATACCCGGGTTGGCAGGCTCGCCGGCTGCGGCGTGCTCGCTGTCGGCGCAGGCCGGGTTGTCGCGCTGCTGGGCGATCTTCCAGCTCACGGCATCCCAGACCTGGTGCAGGTCGGAAAGCGTGGCGCTGAACACCGTCTTGGCATCGCGCCAGACCTGCAGCTCGCCCTTGCCGGCGGCTATGGTGGACGCCGCCGGACGGGTCTTGCCGATGATGTGGCTGCACTGGATCAGGCCATGCTCGCGCAGGGTCTGCAGCACTTCGGCGCGGTCGGCCGTCCTGATCTGCAGCACGGCGCCCAGTTCCTCGTTGAACAGCGCGCGCAACGTCAGGTCTTCGCGGCGGCCCGAGACCTGGGCGCCCCAGTTCTTGCCTTCGCCGCTGTCCATGCGGCTGTCGGAAATGCCGTCGCCTTCGGTGACCAGCATGTCCACGTTCAGCGCCACGCCCACATGGCCGGCAAAGGCCATCTCGGCCACGGTGGCCAGCAGACCGCCGTCACCCTTGTCGTGGTAGGCCAGGATCTGGCCCTTGGCGCGCAGTGCGTTCACGGCATCGACCAGCGCGATCAGGTCCTTGGCATCGTCGAGGTCGGGGGTCTCATTGCCGCTCTGGCCCAGCACCTGGCCCAGGATGGAGCCGCCCATGCGCATCTTGCCGCGGCCCAGGTCCACCAGCACCAGCGTGCTGTCTTCTTCCTCGGCATCGAGCTGCGGCGTGAGCGTGCCGCGCACATCGGCTATCGATGCAAAGCCGGTGATGATCAGGCTCACGGGCGAGGTGACCTTCTTGGTCACGCCGTTCTCGTTCCACTGCGTGCGCATGGACAGGCTGTCCTTGCCCACGGGAATCGAGATATTCAGCGCGGGGCACAGCTCCATGCCCACGGCCTTCACCGTTTCGTAGAGGGCGGCGTCTTCGCCGGCTTCGCCGCAGGCGGCCATCCAGTTGGCCGACATCTTGACCTTGGACAGCGCTATGGGCGCGGCCAGCATGTTGGTGATGGCTTCGGCCACGGCCATGCGGCCCGAGGCCGGGGCGTTGATGGCCGCCAGCGGCGTGCGCTCGCCCATGGCCATGGCTTCGCCGGCAAAGCCCTTGAAGTCGGCCAGGGTCACGGCCACGTCGGCCACGGGCACCTGCCAGGGGCCGACCATCTGGTCGCGGTGCGTGAGGCCGCCCACGGCGCGGTCGCCGATGGTGATCAGAAAGCGCTTGGAAGCCACGGTGGGGTGGGCCAGCACGTCGATCACGGCCTTTTCAAGCGGCACGCCGGTCAGGTCGATGGCGGGCAGCTCACGCGTGACGGTGGTCACGTCCTTGTGCATCTTGGGCGGCTTGCCCAGCAGCACGTCCATGGGCATGTCCACGGGAAACTTCTGGTCGCCCTGTATTCCAGTGTTCTCGACCGCCGTGTCTTCCAGCACCAGCTGGCGCTCGCCGGTGGCCGTGCCGATCACGGCAAACGGGCAGCGCTCGCGCTCGCAGAAGGCCGTGAACTGCGCCAGCGACTCGGGGGCGATGGCCAGCACATAGCGCTCCTGGCTTTCGTTGGACCAGATTTCCTTGGGTGCGAGGCCCGACTCTTCGAGCTTGACGGCGCGCAGGTCGAAGCGCGCGCCGCGGCCCGCGTCGTTGGTCAGCTCGGGGAAGGCGTTGGACAGGCCGCCGGCGCCCACATCATGGATGGCCAGGATGGGATTGGCCGCGCCCTGCTGCCAGCAGTGGTTGATGACTTCCTGGGCACGGCGCTCGATCTCGGGATTGCCGCGCTGCACGGAATCGAAGTCGAGTTCGGCCGCGTTCGTGCCCGAAGCCATGGAACTGGCCGCGCCGCCGCCCATGCCGATGCGCATGCCGGGGCCGCCGAGCTGGATCAGCAGCGTGCCGGGGGGGAATTCGATTTTTTTGGTCAGCCCGGAATCGATGATGCCCAGGCCGCCCGCGATCATGATGGGCTTGTGGTAGCCGCGCGTGATGTCGCCGACCTGCTGCTCATATTCGCGGAAGTAGCCGGTGAGGTTGGGACGGCCGAATTCGTTGTTGAATGCGGCGCCGCCCAGCGGGCCTTCGATCATGATCTGCAGCGGGCTGGCAATGTGCTCGGGCTTTCCGACTTCGCTGCCCCAGAGCTTGGAGACCGTGAAACCCGTCAGGCCCGCCTTGGGCTTGGAACCGCGGCCGGTCGCGCCTTCGTCGCGGATCTCGCCGCCCGCGCCGGTGGAGGCGCCAGGAAAGGGAGAGATGGCCGTCGGATGGTTGTGCGTCTCCACCTTCATCAGCACATGGTTGGTAGCGCTTGTCTTTTGATAGCTGGGGGCGCTTACGCTGTCTGCCCTAGCATCGAATTTAGCGACAAAACGCTCGACCTCGTGGCCTTCCATGATGGAGGCATTGTCCGAGTACGCCACCACGGTGTGCTGGGGCGAAAGCGCCTCGGTGTTGCGGATCATGCCGAACAGCGACTTGTCCTGCGCCACGCCGTCGATGGTGAAGTTGGCGTTGAAGATCTTGTGGCGGCAATGCTCGGAGTTCGCCTGGGCGAACATCATCAGCTCCACGTCGGTGGGGTTGCGCTTCAAACCGTTGAAGGCCTTGACCAGGTACTCGATCTCGTCATCGGCCAGGGCCAGGCCCCATTGCTTGTTGGCGGTTTCCAGTGCGGCGCTGCCGCCGCCCAGCACGTCCACAAACTCCATGGGCTGGGCTGCCAGCGTGGTGAACAGCTTTTCGGCCTCGGCACGCGTCGCAAACACCGATTCGGTCATGCGGTCGTGCAGCAGAGCGGCGATCTGCGCGGTCTGCTCGGCACTCAGCCCGGGCCTGCCGCCCAGAACATTGTCAAGAAGACCCGACTTGAGTTCCACGCGGTATTCGGTGATGCGCTCGACGCGGAACACATCCAGGCCGCAGTTGCGCGCGATGTCGGTGGCCTTGGATGCCCAGGGCGAGATCGTGCCCAGGCGCGGCGTGACGATGAAGGCCAGGCCTTCGCTGCTGCCTTCGTAGGGGTCCCCATAAGTCAAGAGCGCCGACAGGCGCTCCTGGAGTGCCGGCACTGGCGTCCCTTCGGTGGCCACCAGGTGCACGAAGCGCGCGGATACGCCGGTGATTTTCGGGTGGATGGCGACCAGGTCGGTCAGAAGCTGTTGGGCGCGGAACGAGCTCAGGGCGTTTCCACCCTCAAACTGTGTCAAATGCAATGTCACGTGGCGGCCTGTTTATGTGAAGGCTTGTGAAAAGCGCCCAGGCTCTGTCTTTTGGGAAGGGCCAAGGCGCTGAATCGGTGAGCCCGGTATTCTACCAAGCGGGGCAGTATCCACGGGCCGGCCGAGGCCGGACCGCTGCGAAGTCAAGGGGTTTACGCCAGCCAGCGTTCACGCTCTCAGACACCGGCCTCATGGACCACGGCCCGATCCCGCCCCTGGTGCTTGGCCTGGTATAGAGCCATGTCGGCCCGCTTGAGCACATCGGTGGCCGTCACGTCCCCCGGGTCGAACACCGCAATGCCGGCGCTGGCCGACAGCACCACCGGCGTGCCGCCCAGCGGCAGCGGCTGAGCACGCAAGCTAAAGCGCAGCCGCTCGAACACGGCGCAGCCGACCCGGGCATCCGCCGCACCCAGCAGCACCAGGAATTCCTCGCCCCCCAGCCGCCCCAGGGCGTCATCCTCCCGCAGGCAGGCAAGCAGCTGCTCACAGAAATGCCGCAGTGCGGCATCTCCTTCCAGGTGGCCGTGGCAGTCATTGACCCGCTTGAAATGGTCCAAATCCAGCATCATGGCCGTGAAGCCCGTGCCCTCCGTGTTCGCCGCGGCCAGCCTGTCCGTCAGCCGATCCATGATCTCGGCGCGGTTCCAGCATCCGGTCAGGCTGTCGATACGCGACAGGCGCACGATATCGGCCTCGGCCCGCTTGCGCTCCGTGATGTCCAGGCCGATGTTGATCACCCGTCCATTGGACATGCGCGTATTCGACCAGATCGTGCTCAGTATCTCGCCGCTGCGCGTCCTCGGATGCCACTCCAGGAACAGGCGGCTGGGATCGGTGCCGACCGATGCCTGCACCCGGGCCCGCACCAAGGCATCGGGGTAGAACAGCGCCAGCGGCTCGGGGTGGGCATTGATCTCGTCCATGGACCAGCCAAAACGGCGCTCGCACTCCTCGTTCCAGAGCAGGCATTTGCCGTCATCGCCGAAGGCGCTGATCAGCACGGGCGCCGTCTGGAACAGGGCCTCATACTGCGCTGCCTCGCGCAGACTGTCGGCCTCCTGGCGCTTGCGCTGCCGGTTCTGCACCTCATGCAGGACCAAGGCGGCCAGGGCCTGCAAGGCATGGGCATAGGGCTCGGCGCGCTCGGGCCTGGCCCGGAACACCAGGGCCAGATGGCCGGCCACGCCGGCCTCGGCGCCAGGGATGCCGAAAATAGGATGAGCGACACAGGTCCCGACACCAAAGCAGGCAAACCACGGCGCCTGCGGCAGGAGTGTCGAACGCTCATCGAGATACAGCGCCCCATCGTTCAGCAGCGCATGCACTGCGGCACTGGCGACGAACGGGTCGGCGCCGCCATCCACATGACAGCTTTTGCTGAAGATCGCCAGAGCCGGGAAGTCGGCCTCGCCATGCAAATGCACCCAGGCGCCATCGACCCCCATTTCCGCTACGCAGTGTTCAACCAGCATCCCGAAAAAACGGGCGTCGGCAGGGGGGGAGGCGGCCATGATCTCGCCAACGGCGCGCAGCAGGCGTGCATCATCCACGGGCTGGACAGCCGGGGCATGAGCCTGGAAGCGGAGAACGGAGGTGTGCATGCTTTGATATCTCCGACGCAGGGGGGGGATTACCAGAAAGACAGGAGCAACGCTGCGATTTTACATTTGTAACTGACGAAATGGCTAGGAGCCTCATGCGGTTGCCGGCGGGGCCGCCGCGCCGCTCCGGCGCGCAATGGGATAATTGCGGAAATGAGCATCACCCTGAAGAGCCCCGAGGACATCGAGCACATGCGCGTGGCAGGCCGCTTTGCCTCGGATGTGCTGGACTACATCACCCCCCACATCAAGCCCGGCATCACCACGCAACAGATCGATGATCTGTGCGCCGAGCGCATGGCCCAGCAAGGCACCAAGACCGCCTGCCTGGGCTACCAGCCCCCAGGCATGACGCCCTACCCGGCCTATGTCTGCACCTCGGTCAATCATGTGGTGTGCCACGGCATCCCCAACGACAAGCCCCTCAAGAAGGGCGATATCGTCAACGTGGACGTCACCGTCATCACCGCTGAGGGCTGGTTCGGCGACAACAGCCGCATGTTCGTCATTGGCGAAGGCACGATTGCCGGCAATCGCCTGAGCCAGTTGACCTTCGAGGCCATGTGGAAGGGCATCGAGCAGGTCAGGCACGGTGCCACGCTGGGCGATATCGGCCACGCCATCCAGAGTTTTGCCGAAGGCCACAACCTGTCGGTGGTACGCGAATACTGCGGCCACGGCATCGGCAAGGTCTTCCACGACGAGCCCCAGGTGCTGCACTACGGCCGGCCGAGCACCGGCGTGGTGCTGGAGGAAGGCATGGTCTTCACCATCGAACCCATGCTCAACCTGGGCAAGCGCGACATCAAGGCCATGCCCGACGGCTGGACCGTGACCACCAAGGACCGCAGCCTGTCGGCCCAATGGGAGCTGATGATCGCCGTGACCAAGACCGGCTACGACGTGCTGACCTGGTCCGACGGCTCGCCCACGCCGCCCGACTTCATCACGGGCATCAAGACCTGATGGCGGCCCCGATGCACTGCATCGGTGCCTGCAGGGCGTTGACCCCATGGATATGCCGCACGCTGTGCGGCATATTTTTTGCCGCCGGGCCGCCCCAAGGCAAAAAGCTGCCCCCTCGGGGGGCAGCGGCCACACCTAGTGGGCAAGCGTGGGGGCATGTTTTTTGCTCGGCAAGCCACAACCCCCTCTTCTTGATCCGCAGCGCATGACTTCCTCCTCCTCCACACCCACCCTCGAACAGCTGCGCGACCGCTACCGCGAGGACAAGGCCAGGCTGATCGCCCAGCTGCGCACGCCCACGCTCAGCCGCCGCAGCATACGCGGCGTGCTCCAGCATTTCAGCGGCCTGGCCGATGCGCTGCTGCGCGATCTGTGGCAACGCGCCGGCATTGCGCCGCAAGTCAGCCTGCTGGCGGTCGGCGGCTTCGGCAGGGCCCAGCTGTTCCCCTATTCGGACATCGACGTGCTGATCCTGCTGCCCGATCACCAAGACGGTGCGGACTGTGCCCCCGTTCAGGGCATAGAGCAGTTCATCAGCAGTTGCTGGGACGTGGGGCTGGAAATCGGCTCCAGCGTGCGCAGCCTGCACGAAAGCCTGCACGACGCGGCGCAGGACCTGACGGTGCAGACGGCCATGCTGGAGTCGCGCCTGGTCATGGGCAGCGGTGCCCTGTTCGCCGATTTCCAGGCCCGCTTCACGGCGCAGCTCGACCCCCAGGCCTTCGTGGAAGGCAAGCTGCTGGAAATGCGCCAGCGCCACGGCAAGTACGACTTCACGCCTTACTCGCTGGAGCCCAACTGCAAGGAATCGCCGGGCGGCCTGCGCGACCTGCACACCATGCTGTGGCTGGCGCGCGCCGCCGGTTTCGGCAGCAGCTGGCGCGAGCTGGCCGACAAGGGCCTGATCACCGTCTTCGAAGAGCAGCAGCTGGAAGCCAACGAGTCGCTGCTCGGCCTGATCCGCGCGCGCCTGCACGCGGTGGCCGGGCGCCATGAGGACCGCCTGGTCTTCGACCTGCAGACGGCCGTGGCCGAGACCTTCGGCTACCGCTCCATCACGCCCGAAGGCCGCAAGCTGACCATGCGCGCCGGCGAAACGCTGATGCGCCACTACTACTGGGCCGCCAAGGCCGTGACCCAGCTGTGCCAGATCGTGCGCATGAGCATCGAGGAGCGGCTCAGCCCCAGCTCGCACGAGCCGATTGCGCTGAACGAGCGCTTCTACGAGAAGGCCGGCACCATCGAGGTGGCCAGCGACGACCTGTACGAGCGCGAGCCCCACGCCATCCTCGAAACCTTTCTGATGTATGAGCAGCACGAGGGCTTCACGGGCCTGTCCTCGCGCACGCTGCGCGCCCTGTACGGCGCGCGCGACCTGATGGACGCGGCCTTCCGGCGCGATCCAGTCAACCGCGCCACCTTCATGAAGATACTGCAGCAGCCGCGCGGCATCACGCATGCCATGCGGCTGATGAACCAGACCTCGGTGCTGGGGCGCTATCTCTGGCCCTTCCGGCGCATCGTGGGCCAGATGCAGCACGACCTGTTCCACGTCTATACCGTGGACCAGCACATCCTCATGGTGCTGCGCAATGTGCGGCGCTTTCTCATGGCCGAGCATGCGCACGAATACCCGTTCTGCTCCCAACTGGCCGCCGGCTGGGACAAGCCCTGGATCCTGTACGTGGCCGCGCTGTTCCACGACATCGGCAAGGGCCGCGGCGGCGACCACTCCATCATCGGCGCCCTGGAGGCCAAGCGCTTTTGCCGCGCGCACGGCATTGCCAAGGCAGATGCCGGGCTGATCGAGTTTCTGGTGCGCGAGCACCTGACCATGAGCCAGGTGGCGCAGAAGCAGGACCTCTCCGATCCCGAGGTCATCAAGGCCTTTGCCGCGCGCGTGGGCAACGAGCGCTACCTGACGGCGCTGTACCTGCTCACGGTGGCCGACATCCGCGGCACCAGCCCCAAGGTCTGGAGCGCCTGGAAAGGCAAGCTGCTTGAGGACACCTACCGCCTGACGCTGCGCGCGCTGGGCGGGCGCGCCCCCGACGCGGCGGCCGAGGTCGAAGCCCGCAAGCGCGAGGCGCTGGTGCAGCTGGCGCTCACGGCCCAGCCCTTCGAGTCGCACAAAAAGCTCTGGGAGACGCTGGATGTCAGCTACTTCATGCGCCATGAGGCCGCCGACATTGCCTGGCATACGCGCCATCTGTCACGCCATGTAGGCGCCGACAAGCCCGTGGTGCGCGCCCGTCGCTCTCTGGCCGGGGAAGGCCTGCAGGTGCTGGTCTATGCGCCGGACCAGGCCGACCTGTTCGCCCGTATCTGCGGCTATTTCGACCGCGCGGGCTTTTCCATCCTCGACGCCCGCGTGCACACGGCCCATAACGGCTACGCGCTCGATACCTTCCAGGTCGTGGCGCCGGCCATGCAGGAGCAATACCGCGAGCTCATGCACATGATAGAGAGCGACCTGACCCAGGCCCTGGTGCGCGGCGGCCCGCTGCCCGAGCCTTCGCGCCGCCGGCTGTCGCGCCGCGTCAAGAGCTTTCCATTCGCCCCGCGCGTGCTGCTGCGACCCGACGAGAAAGCCCAGCACTGGCTGCTGTCCATCGCGGCCACAGACCGCGCAGGCCTGCTCTACACCATTGCCCGCGTACTGGCCCAGCACCACATCAGCGTGCATCTGGCCAAGATCAGCACCCTGGGCGAACGCGTGGATGACACCTTTCTGATCGAAGGCACCGAACTGCAGGACAACCAGCGCCAGCTGCGCATAGAGACCGAGCTGCTCAATGCCCTGTCCCTCAACCCGCAGGCGGATGCCCCGGGCCCGTAGATATAGCGCCCTCACTGATAGCTGCCAGTGCTTTCCCCGCAAGGAAAGCAGGCCATCCTGAAGAAAAAGGCCGCTGCCCGGCGAGGGGCAGCGGCCGAATACGCGGCGGGATCCGAGCCCCGCCACGCGCACCTTGAAACTCTTGCCGCCAGCCACAGCCCCGGCTGGCGCCCATGCGTTGTTCATGGGAAAGCAGCCACTCTACCGGGACGGCTTCGCTGCGGCATCCACGCAGCCGTATACCGGCAATCCGGGGCCCGATATGGAAAGGCAGGCGCGTCGGAACGAAAAAAACCGCTGCCCATTGCGGAGCAGCGGCGGAATTCACGATGGAGCCAGGAGGCCCACCGCGCGCACTTTCAAGCAATTCCTCAGTGGCCGTGTGCAGCCGCTGCCGGAAGAATGGGGACCTCGTTGCCGTCCTTGTCGTAGATCCTGCCGTTCTCGACGCGGTCGCCGTCGGCCAGGGCCTCGAGCACGGACGGACTCAGGGCGCGGCCGTAGCCGGCTTCGAACACGGAAGGCTGGTCGGAATTGCCACGCTTGAAATGGTTGAACACCAGGTTCAGCACCACGGCGACCAAGGCGGCTGCACTGATGCCCGAATGGAAGATGGTGGCGAACCAGGCGGGAAAGTGCTCGTAGAACTTGGGCGCCACCACCGGCAGCAGGCCCGCGCCCACGGAGGTGGCCACGATGATCAGGTTCATGTTGTTGGCGTATTCCACCTTGGCCAGGGTGCGGATGCCGCTGGCCGCCACGGTGCCGAACAGCACCAGGCCCGCGCCGCCCAGCACCGAGGGAGGCACGCAGGCCACGATGCGCCCCATCACGGGCAGCACGCCGAACACGATCAGGATCAGGCCGCTGAAAGCCACCACGAAGCGGCTCTTGATGCCGGTCACGGCCACCAGGCCCACGTTCTGGGCGAAAGCGCTCTGCGTGAAGCCGCCGAAGATGGGGGCGATGATGCTGGAGAGCATGTCGGCGCGCAGGCCGTTGCCCAGGCGGCGGCCGTCCACGGGGCTGCCCACGATCTCACCCACGGCCAGCACGTCGGCCGAGGTCTCCACCAGGATCACCAGGATCACGATGAACATGGAGATGGTTGCCGCCATGTCGAATGCCGGCCAGCCGAAGTGCAGCGGCGTGGGCACGGCCACGATGGGACCGTTGAACACCTGCGAGAAATCGGCCTTGCCCAGGAACACGGCGGTCACCGTACCCACCACGATGGCCAGCAGGACCGACAGGCGCGACAGTGCGGCACTGCCCAGCTTGCTGAACAGCAGCACCAGGAACAGCGACAGTCCGGCCAGACCCACATTGCCCATGCTGCCGTAGTCGGCCGCCCCGGCGTTGCCGCCCATGGCCCAGTGCGCAGCCACCGGCACCAGCGACATGCCGATCACGGTGATCACGCAGCCGTTGACCAGAGGGGGAAAGAATCTGGTGATCCGCGAAAAGACCGGAGCAATGATCAGGCCCAGGATCGAGGAATACATGACGGCGCCCAGCACGCCGCCGATGCCGCCGCCGGTATGCAGAATGCTGACCATGGTGGCCACGCCAGCGAACGACACGCCCTGCACCAGGGGCAGGCGGCAGCCGAAGAAGGGAATGCCCAGGGTCTGCAGCAAGGTGGCCACGCCGCCCATGAACAGGCAGGCAGTCACCAGCAGGCCGGCGTCGGCGGCCGACATGCCCGCGGCCTCCGCAACAATCAGTGGCACGGCCACGATGCCGCCATACATGGTCAGCACATGCTGCAGGCCATACATCAGATTGGCCCCAAGGCCCAGGTTTTCGTCTTCGGGTCTCTGCTGCGCAAAGCCCATCGATGCGACGGAGTGATCGTTCATCGCTGTCTCCTTGTTGTTCCTGCTCTCAGGGGCTCTTTGGCCCCTTGTGCTTCAAATCCGGCGCTCGCGCCAATCGGCCCGGGCCCGCACCCAAGCACAGTCCGGTTGGCAAGCGCCCCCGCGCCTGCCGAAAAATGTCTTTTGGAAGATGTCGCCTGGGCATGAATCCCAGAAGAGAGAACGGCTCTGCGACAACTCGGCAGGCTGTTTCGCCTGCTCCATGCGCGCCCGAATTTGACTGCTTGACGCTGCCATGCCGGCACCGACTGATGGGCACGACTGTACGTTGCAACGGCTCCAAAATTGTCTACAGTTTTGTATACAAAGAGCTGACTATAACGGCCAAAATTGCTGCCGGACAGCATGACCTGCATGAATTGATGTAGTTCCATGCCTGGACATGCCCATCCACTTCATTCGCGGGAATAGAAAATGGGTGCGGGTGCTGGTCATCCTTGACCAGCATTCCACTCCGTGTTGATCGACATGCTTGATCTGACCACCGACAGCAACCGACCCATTGCAGCCCTTCGCGATTCGACAGGCGATGATCGCTATGCAAGGTTTACGGACCGTCGTTCAGGGTGCCGAAAATGTCGGCATTACTCATGATGGCTTCACACCAATGGGCTGATCGAAGATCAAGCAGGTTGTGGTCGCGTGGGCATACAACTTCCCATCAGGTCCAACGATGCGCCCCTCGGCTGTGGCGACCTGTCGCCCGGCGTGGATCACCTTGCCCTCCGCACGCACCAACGGCACCGCGTCGGTCAACGCACGCACCATGTTCACTTTCAGCTCCAGGGTGGTGTAGGCTTTGCCCGCCGGCAAGGTCGTGTGAATGGCGCAACCCACTGCAGAGTCGAGCAAGGTCGCAAACCAGCCTCCATGCACCGTGCCCAGCGGGTTGTAGTGACGACGCTTTGGGCTTCCCTGAAAAACGGCCTCCCCTGGGGTCATGCGTATGGGAACAAAGTCGAGCGTTTCCCCAATTGGAGCCGGGGACAGATCCCCTGCAAAGATGGCCTCGAACATTTCCATGCCGGAACGACTAGCGACACTGTCGTGCGGCCCGGTATCCACAGCTCTTAGATGAGCACGCACCGCAGCTTCATCCGCTCGCCAACTCTCGATAACCTGATCCACAGACATTCCAGCCTCCTTCATTTTTAAAACTTGTAATTGCAACAGTTGTAATTACAATATATCAAATGAAGAACAGCATCAAGCCCCAGGGTTGCACTAACCTGAAGTTGCGCCAACTCAGTCGTATCGTGACCAGGCACTACGACCACTTTTTTGCGGAGGTGGGCTTGAAGATCACGCAGTATTCCCTGCTATCCCACGTCGTCAAACTGGGGCCGATACGGCCGGTGGATCTGGCCAAGCGCATGCAGATGGACGCCTCAACATTGACGCGCAATCTTCAGCCGCTGGCGGCGATGGGCTTGCTGACGATTGGCGCTGGAGCCGATGCACGCAGTCGTTTAGTCGCCGCAACAGAAACCGGCGTGTCCAAACAGGCACAAGCACAACAGGCTTGGAAGGCCGCACAGCTTGCTTTGAACGCGCAGTTGGGGACGGAACGTGTGGCGGCGCTGCATGATCTACTCGATTCCTGCATTGAATGCCTTGACGGCGATGAGGAAGGCAACGATGCACAAACCGACTGAGTCCACTAAATCCCTGTCCGGCGAATTGCTGCTGATGCTCGCTGGACTGGCGGCGCTGGGATCGTTGGCTACCAATATCATCCTGCCGGCCTTCCCTTCCATGGGCGCCGAGCTTGGGACATCTGTCAAAGACCTTAGCGCCACCCTGAGCACCTTCTTTGTGGCTTTCGCGTTGGGTCAGCTTTTCGTGGGACCGTTGTCGGATCGCTTTGGACGCACACCCCTGGTGGTATCCGGTTTGTGCGTGTTTGTGGTCGGTAGCGCGGTATGTGCCTTTGCTACAAACCTTCCTCAGCTCATCGTCGGCCGAGTGATTCAAGCCCTTGGCGTTTGTGCTACGTCCGTCCTATCGCGTGCGATTGCCCGAGACCTGTTTGAAGGCGATGCCCTCGCTCGTGCGCTTTCGCTGGTCATGGTCGCCATGGCAGCTGCACCCGGTTTTTCTCCACTACTGGGCGGTGTCTTCAATAGCTTTTTGGGCTGGCGCGCAACCTTTGGCGTTGTCGGGGTGCTCGCCATCTTGCTGGGTATCCACTATGTGTCGAGGCTTGGCGAGACCCATAGCTCCGACTTACGCCGGCCGTTGGCGCTTAGTGCTGTAACTGCGACCTACAAAGCACTCTTGACTGACCGCCGTTTCATTGCACCAGCAATGTCTGTCAGCTTGGTCTTGGGCTCGCTGTATCTGTTTTTTGCAATGGCACCGGCCATCTTGATGGAAGGCTTTGGTTTTTCGCCCTTGCAACTCGCACTTTTTTTCGCGTCTACCGTATTTGTTGTCTTTGGCGCTGGTCTGCTCGCTCCTCGGCTTGCGCATCGCTTTGGCGCACTGCGCGCTGCCCGTGCAGGTATCGCCATCGCCTTTGCCGCTGGTGCGACCCTGCTGGCAGCCCCAGAGCAGGTGTACTACTTTTCAGCTGCGTTGACAGTGTTTTTGATTGGAATGGGCCTGATCAATCCCTTGGGAACTGCCGTGACCCTGCAGCCCTTTGGGCAAAACGCCGGGGCAGCCTCTGCTTTACTGGGCTTCCTGCAAATGGGCTGTGCTGCTATCTCCATTGCGATTACCTCCGCACTGCCGCTTTCACCCTACTTGGCATTCAGCGCTGTTATCGCCACCAGCATGCTGATGGCTTTGGTGACGTTTGGGGCCGCGGTAAAGCGCTGAACGCCAAAGTTCAGGCGACATCAGGTTGATCGGCATGAGTCGCAGCGGGAGGTGGTACGCCTTCTTGCTCCGCCAACGCACCAAGGATCTTGTCCCGACACACAGCCAAGATTTCGTCCGCAAGTGGCGAATCATCGGGACAGGCTCGTGACATGACCAAGGCTCCGACGATATGCGCAAAGGTGTCGATGGCCTTGGCTCGTGCCTCGTCACTTCCTGCTCGCTCCGAGGTCGAACACTCCTGCTCAAGGGCCTGCAGCAAGCTTTCGATGCCTGCAGCAAATTTCGTCTTGACCTCCTGCGTCTGGCGCGCTGCATCGGAGCCTAGGGCGGCCATTGTGCAGCCTGTCGCCCGATTGTCACGATGCTCACGAGATAGATAGCCAACTAGCACCTCAGCGAGAGCCTCAGCGTGGCAATTTGCACAGTGGGAATTCAGGCAAAGCGCCTCGCTAAGTTGGTGTCTGCATCGGCCGACATCGAGCAGCCAGAAGTCGATGACGGCTCTCAGCGTGAACCTGCCGTTCGCGGCCACGCGCCGGACGACAGCTTCTGGCCGAACTCAACCGGTCACAACCAGCAGACTGGTCAGTGATGGCCGGCACAGGTGGTCAGCTCAGCCGGAATACGCAGATAGGCGGGGAAACGGCCGCTCGGCGCCGCAGTTCAGTCGTTTTCCTGCGCGTCGATGCCGGGAAACAGCACCTCGGTGAAGCCGAACTGCGTGAAGTCCCTCATCCGCATGGGATAGAGCTTGCCCCACAGGTGGTCGCACTCATGCTGCACCACGCGCGCATGAAAACCCTCGACCGTGCGATCGATTGGCTCGCCCCAGACATCGAAGCCCGTGTAGCGCACCTGGCTCCAGCGCGGCACCATGCCGCGCATGCCCGGTACCGACAGGCAGCCTTCCCAGTCGAGCTGCTCGTCCGCCCCTATCGGCGTGATCACCGGATTGATCAGCACCGTGCGGGGAACAATGGGTGCCTGTGGATAACGGGGATTGGGCTGGCCCGAGCCAAACACCACCATCTGCAGATCCACGCCGATCTGGGGTGCCGCCAGGCCCGCACCGTTGGCGGCACGCATGGTGTCCAGCAAATCGGTGAGCAGCAGGTGCAGTTCGTCGGTATCGAACTCCGTGACGGGCTGGGCGATGCGCAGCAGGCGCGGATCACCCATCTTCAAAATGGTGCGAACAGTCATGATGGAAGCAAGCAGTGAACAGAAGCGGCCTGCCCGGAGACGGGCATCGGCCATGGCTTGAGCATAGCGCCCATCAAGCGGTGCGCCGGGCATGCAGATCCGCCACTCCGAAGTGGCGGCCCGGCAAGTTCCCACACATCTTCTTTGGAAAATCACCGCGACCTCTCTCGGCCGTCTTTTTACGTTCTATAATCCTGGTCTTCTTCCTCAATAGCTCAGTCGGTAGAGCGCCGGACTGTTAATCCGTAGGTCCCTGGTTCGAGCCCAGGTTGAGGAGCCAAGAATTCATCCGCCCTGCAATCGTTCAGGGCATTGTCAACCGACATCTTCCTCAATAGCTCAGTCGGTAGAGCGCCGGACTGTTAATCCGTAGGTCCCTGGTTCGAGCCCAGGTTGAGGAGCCAAAATTCATCCGCCCTGCAATCGTTCAGGGCACCGTCATCCGACACATTCCTCAATAGCTCAGTCGGTAGAGCGCCGGACTGTTAATCCGTAGGTCCCTGGTTCGAGCCCAGGTTGAGGAGCCAAGACTTCATCCGCCCTGCAATCGTTCAGGGCACCGTCATCCGACATCTTCCTCAATAGCTCAGTCGGTAGAGCGCCGGACTGTTAATCCGTAGGTCCCTGGTTCGAGCCCAGGTTGAGGAGCCAGATTAAAAAGCCTGCATGTTTTGCACATACAGGCTTTTTCCTTTTCCGCGACACTAACCGGCCACCTCAAGCCGCTCGCACCACGGCGGCAGGCTGCACGGCCGTACCGTCCATGGCCACAGGCTTCGGGGGTGCATATCCATACACCTGATGCCGGTGCGGCACTTCCGGCACGCGCCGCTCGCCATGCTCCCAGGCGCGCAGCTCATCTTCCAGGCGGGCAGCGCGCTCGGCATACATCTCGGCCGAGGACTGGTAATACTCGGCCGCAATCGAGTGCTCCAGCATCGCCATGCGGGCCTCCTGCAAGTAGGCCCGCGTACGGCGGATATAGCGCGGCTCGGCAAGGCTTCCACCAAAAATCCTGCTGAAAAACATCGCACACCCTCCTTGCCTGGCAGCGGAAGCATGAATTTGCTATCCATTTCTCCAAGCCATGGTTTCAGACTAATACCAAAACCCGGCCATCATCTGTCCCCGGGCGCGACTTCAGCACGTAGGAGCCAGACCTACCGGGTTTGTCTGCAGTCCGCTTCAACCGCCGCGGATCGCGCCAGCTGTGCAAGACTTGGAGCTGTTCGCACTGCCCAACTCCCGCATGTCCCACACCCTGCCCTGGCTGCAGCCAGAAGAAGAGTTTCCCCCGATCCACACCACCTGGGGCAAGCATGACCCCATTCCAGGCCTGCTGGCAGCCGGCGGTGCACTGGACGCCAAGCATTTGCGCGCCGCCTACCGGCAAGGCATTTTTCCCTGGTTCAGCGAGGGGCAGCCCGTGCTCTGGTGGTCGCCCGATCCCCGCATGGTGCTGCAGACGGCACGGTTTCGCCTGCACCGCAGCTTGCGCAAGACGTTGCAGCATTTCAGAGCCCAACCGCATTGCGAAATCCGCATGGACAGCGCGTTCACCACCGTCATGCGGCACTGCGCCCAGACGCCGCGCGCGGGGCAGAGCGGCACCTGGATCATGGAAGACATTGTGCAGGCCTATACCGAATTGCACGAACAGGGCTCAGCCCACAGCGTGGAAACCTGGGTGGACGGAAAGCTGGTGGGCGGGCTGTATTGCGTCGCGCTCGGCCATGCGGTTTTTGGCGAATCCATGTTCGCCCACGCCAGCGATGCTTCCAAGATCGCTTTGGCTGCGCTGGTTGCGTTCTGCCGGGCGCACGACGTGCCGCAAATCGACTGCCAGCAGGCCACGGCACACCTGGCGTTCATGGGTGCCCGGGAGATTCCACGCGCGCAATTCCTGCAGACGGTCGCCGAACAGCGCAGCCTCCCCGATATGCACTGGAACTTCTCCCCCCTATACTGGAACCAACTGTTTTGAGGCACAACCGGCCGCGAGAATCAACGGCCTGGAATGCCGCCGGCTGCAGCACACCCGCCATGACGCACCCGAACGATTTGCCACTGCACGCGCTGCAGTTCTATGCCACGGCCGCCTACCCTTGCAGCTATCTGCCGGGGCGCATGGCGCGATCGCAGGTCGCCACGCCCAGCCACCTGATCCAGAATGCCGCCTACTCCGAACTCGTGAGCCTGGGTTTTCGCCGTAGCGGCATGTTCACCTACCGCCCTTACTGCGACGGCTGCCGCGCCTGCATTCCCTTGCGTATCCTGGCCCAGGAGTTCAAACCCAGCCGCAACCAGCGCCGCGCGGCAACGCAGCATGGCCGGTTGCAGACCTCCATACAGCGCCTGCACTACTCGGACGAGCATTACCAGCTCTATCTGCGCTACCAGCAGCACCGCCACAGCGGCGGCGGCATGGACCACGACAGCGTCGACCAATACACCCAGTTCCTGCTGCAAAGCCGCGTCAACTCCCGGCTGGTCGAGTTTCGCGAACCCGCAAGCGACAATGCTCCCGGCACGCTGAAGATGGTGTCCATCCTGGACGTGCTGGAAGACGGGCTGTCCGCTGTCTACACCTTCTACGAGCCAGAGGACCATGCCAGCTATGGCACGTTCAACGTGCTGTGGCAGATCGATCAGGCCCGCGCCATGGGCCTGCCTTACGTCTACCTGGGCTACTGGATCACCGAAAGCCCCAAGATGAACTACAAGGCCAGATTCCTGCCGCACGAGATCCGCCAGCAGGAGCAGTGGATACGCGTTGATCGCTGATGGCACCAGCGTATTGGCCACCTGCCTTCACGCCCAACCCGGGAATTCGCGGCGAAAACGCCGTATTGTGCATGGCATGAGCCGCAATGCCATGGCCTCGCCTGCGATGCGCCGCTAAAATGACCAGCTCCCGAAACGCATCTCCACCGTATGAAAAAAGACGATATTGCGGCCTCCGCCAAGCCTAGCGTCCAGGTTCTGGAGCGCATGTTCACGTTGATCGACGTGTTGGCCTCGCGTGAGGAAGCGGTGTCTCTCAAGGAGATCAGCGAACGTACCGGCCTGCACCCCTCGACCACGCATCGCATTCTCAACGATCTGGCCCTGGGCCGCTTCGTCGACCGCCCCGAATCGGGCAGCTATCGCCTGGGCATGCGCTTCCTGGAGCTGGGCAATCTGGTCAAAGCGCGACTGAACGTGCGCGAAGCCGCCATCACCCCCATGCGCCAGCTACACCGGCAGATCCAGCAGCCGGTCAGCCTTTCGGTGCGCCAGGGCGACGAGATCGTCTACGTGGAGCGCGCCTATAGCGAGCGCTCCGGCATGCAGGTGGTACGCGCCATCGGCGGCCACGCCCCCTTGCATCTCACCTCCAACGGCAAGCTGTTTCTGGCCGCCGACGACAGCCAGCAGGTGCGGGCCTACGCCACGCGCACCGGCCTGCCTGGCAAGACCCATTTCAGCATCACCCAGATGGCCGATCTGGAGCACGAGCTGGACCGTGTTCGCCAGCACGGCATCGCGCGCGACAACGAAGAGCTGGAGCTTGGCGTGCGCTGCATGGCCGCAGGCATCTACGACGACCAGAACAAGCTGATCGCCGGCCTGTCGATTTCCGCTCCCGCCGACCGGCTCGACGAAAGCTGGGCTCCCCGCCTGCAGGCCACGGCACAGGAAATATCCGCGGCCCTCGGCTTCAACGGCAGCCGGCCCGCAGTACCGCCGGCACACCCCTATGCACGCAGCCACCCCTCCCGTACCTGATCCAGGGCACATCAAAACAAATAGCAGCCAGCGCTTGCATTGAGAGAGATCCAGATAGGAACCCTCAAGAATCCAAAACGGATCAAGCGTGACCCGCTATCAAGTTTGCGATCGAAAACGATTGCCGCATGAAAAAGGCGCTACCGAGGTAGCGCCTTTGGTTTGAAGCCTGCGGACAGGATCAGCCGCGGATCCGGTGCGAGATGCCGCTGCTGGCGGTGGGACCCATGCCTTCCACCCAGTGGCGCACGCGTTCGGCATCGGCAATCCGGCTGAACCTGCCGGCTGAATCCAGGAACACCATGATGAGCTTGCGGCCCGCCACCTGCGCCTGCATCACGAGGCAGCGGCCGGCTTCGGAGATATAGCCGGTCTTTTGCAGGCCGATATCCCAGTGGTCGCTCTTGACCAGACGGTTGGTGTTGTTGAACTGCAGCGTGCGACGGCCCACGGCGACCTCGTAGCCCGGCGAGGTCGTGTATTCCCGCATCAGCGGATCGCTGTGCGCCACATTGACCAGCAGCGCCAGATCACGTGCGCTGGACTGGTTGCTGCTCGACAGACCCGTGGGCTCCACATAGCGCGTGTCGCGCATGCCCAGCTGCTGAGCCTTGGAGTTCATCAGCTGCACAAACTGCGCCAGGCCGCCGGGATAGGTGCGCCCCAGCGCATGGGCCGCGCGGTTTTCGCTGGACATCAACGCCAGATGCAGCATCTCGGCACGCGACAGGGTCGTGCCCACCGCCAGGCGCGAGCGGCTGAACTTCTCCGTGTCCACATCATCTTGCGTGATGGTGATCATCTCATCCATGGGCAGGCGTGCCTGGGAGATGAGCAGGCCGGTCATCAGCTTGGTCAGCGAGGCGATCGGCAGCACGGCCTGGTCGTTCTTGCTCAGCAGGACCTCGTGCGTATCCTGGTCCATCACAAAAGCCACGCTGCTTTCCAGATCGAGCGGATCGGTGACCGAATGCAGGCCGGCCATCTGGCCATAGGACAGCCGCTCCGCAACCACCGGGGCCGCCAGAGCACGTGCCGGCACGGACACCTTGGTGGCCGCGAGGCGTCCGCCAAGATGCACCGCCTTTGCCGCAGCGACCTTCTCATGCCTGCCGCGCAATTCAACCGCCACCCGGGTCTTGCCGGCGGGTTTGGCGGCCGCCACCTTGGCAGCACTCTTGGACGCCGTTTTTGCTCCAGATTTATGAGCAGAAGCAACAGCAACTGCCGGCTTTTTGACTGCTTTTTTGGATGCAGGCGCAGCATGCACCGCAGGAGCCAGCAAAGCGCAGCTCAGCACGGCCAAAGACACCGCATGAGAGACCAGACCGGGGCGAGATAGGCGAAGCAGCGGCATGCGATACTCCAGGCAGCAAAATGTGAGAAATTACTTCAGGCAAAAAAGTTGTTTAAATACAATCACTTAAACAACTTTTTAGATAATCTGAGTGAGATTATAAATCCTGTCCTTATCCTTGTGCAGCCACAATCTCGCTATTGCCTTGCAATTTGTTCAAGGCGCTGAGATAGGCCTTGGCCGAAGCGACCACGATATCCGGGTCCGCCCCCACGCCGTTGACCACCCGGCCGTTGCGCTGCAGGCGCACCGTCACCTCGCCCTGGCTTTCGGTGGAGCCGCTGATGGCATTGACCGAATACAGCAGCATTTCGGCACCGCTTCGGATCTCCGATTCAATGGCCTTGAACGATGCGTCGACCGGGCCATTGCCTTCGGAACTGGCCTTGACCTCCCTGCCCTCGCTGCTGAAGACGACGGTGGCGTGTGGGCGCTCACCCGTCTCGCTTTGCTGCGCCAGCGAGATGAAGTGGAAGGTATCCACCCGGTCCTGCGCGCCCTGGGCGTTCACCAAGGCCAGGATGTCCTCGTCGAAGATCTCGCTCTTGCGGTCCGCCAGCTCCTTGAAGTTCGCAAAGGCGGTGTTGATGGCGGCCTCGCTGTCCAGCTCCACCCCCAGCTCCTGCAAGCGCTGCTTGAAGGCATTGCGGCCCGAGAGCTTGCCCAGCACGATCTTGTTGGCGGCCCAGCCCACGTCTTCGGCGCGCATGATTTCGTAGGTGTCGCGCGCCTTGAGCACGCCGTCCTGGTGGATGCCCGAGGCATGGGCGAAGGCATTGGCGCCCACCACGGCCTTGTTGGGCTGCACCACGAAGCCCGTGGTCTGGCTGACCATGCGGCTGGCGGCCAGGATGTGCTGGGGGTCGATGTTGAGATCCAGGCCGAAGTAGTCCTTGCGGGTCTTGACCGCCATGACGATTTCTTCAAGTGAGCAATTACCCGCGCGCTCGCCCAGGCCGTTGATCGTGCACTCAACCTGGCGTGCGCCGCCGATCTTCACGCCGGCCAGGGAGTTGGCCACCGCCATGCCCAGGTCATTGTGGCAATGCACGGACCAGACGGCCTTGTCGCTGTTGGGCACCCGTTCGCGCAGATTCTTGACGAAGTTGCCGTACAGCTCGGGAATCGCATAGCCCACGGTATCGGGCACATTGATGGTGGTGGCGCCCTCGTTGATCACCGCCTCGATCACGCGGCACAGGAAGTCCGGCTCGCTGCGGTAGCCGTCCTCGGCACTGAACTCGATGTCATCGAGCAGGTTGCGCCCGAAGCGCACGGCCAGCGTGGCCTGCTCCAGCACCTGCTCCGGGCTCATGCGCAGCTTTTTCTCCATGTGCAGCGGGCTGGTGGCAATGAAGGTATGGATGCGCGCGCGATTGGCCCCCTTCAGGGCTTCGGCCGAACGCGAGATATCGCGGTCGTTGGCGCGCGACAGCGAGCAGATCGTGGAGTCCTTGATGGCCTGGGCAATGGCCTGGATGGACTCGAAATCCCCGTTGGAGGCCGCGGCAAAGCCGGCCTCGATCACGTCGACCTTCAGGCGCTCGAGCTGGCGCGCGATGCGCAGCTTCTCGTCGCGCGTCATGGATGCGCCGGGAGACTGCTCTCCGTCACGCAAGGTGGTATCGAAAATGATGAGCTGGTCGGCCATGGTGGGTCTCTCTTCTTGTTGATGGAGGCACCAACGGCAAGCCGTTGAATGCCGATAAAAAAACCGGTGCGCTTGTGGCACACCGGCTGGCTCCTGGTTCAGGCGGTTGCGGCCTCTTCAGCGGCCGGGACGCGCTGCAATCCCGAGATGATGGCGCGAAGCGAGGCCGACACGATATTGGCATCCACCCCAGCACCGTAGACCACCTGCGACTCGTCGATGCGCAGCTCCACGTAGGCGATGGCCTTGGCGTTGGCACCCTCGCCAATGGCATGTTCGGCATAGTTGAGCACGCGCACGGAGCGGCCCACCTTCTCCGACAGAGCCTGCACGAAGGCGTCGATGGGGCCTGTGCCCTCGCCCTGCAGCGAATGCTTTTCGCCACCCACGACCACGTCCGCCGACAGACTCACCACGCCGTCGTCTTCCTGCAGGCGGTACTGGGGCGCCTTGACCGATTGCAGGCCGTACTCGCGCTGGAACAGCGCCCACAGGTCGGCCGCAGCCAGCTCCTTGCCGCAGGCGTCCATTTCGCGCTGCACCACCTGGCTGAACTCGATCTGCAGGCGGCGCGGCAGCTGCAAGCCGTATTCGCTCTCGAGCAGGTAGGCAATGCCGCCCTTGCCCGACTGGCTGTTGACGCGGATCACGGCTTCGTAGCTGCGGCCCAGGTCCTTGGGGTCGATGGGCAGATAGGGCATATCCCAGATATCGCCTTCCTTGTGGGCGGCGAAAGCCTTCTTGATGGCATCCTGGTGGGAGCCGGAGAAGGAGGTGTAGACCAGATCACCCACGTAAGGGTGACGGGGATGCACGGGCAACTGGTTGCAATGCTCAACCGTTGCGCGGATATCGTCGATGTTGGAGAAGTCCAGGCCAGGGTTCACGCCCTGGATATACATGTTCAGCGCCACATTGACCACGTCGAGGTTGCCGGTGCGCTCGCCGTTGCCGAACAGGCAGCCTTCAAGGCGGTCGGCGCCGGCCATCAAGGCGAGTTCGGCAGCGGCCGTGCCCGTGCCGCGGTCGTTATGGGGATGCACCGAGATCACCACGCTGTCGCGGCGCTCGATGTGGCGGTGCGTCCACTCCACCATGTCGGCAAAGATATTGGGCGTGGAGTGCTCCACCGTGGTGGGCAGATTGATGATGCACTTGTTCCCGGGCGTGGGCTGCCACACGGCAGTCACGGCGTCGATCACGCGCTTGGAGAATTCCAGCTCGGTGTCCGAATACATCTCGGGCGAATACTGGAAGGTCCACTTCGTCTGGGGATAGTTGGCGGCGATGTCCTTGAACAGCTGGGCGTTGGTGGTGGCCAGCTCCACGATCTCATCCTGGCTCATGTTGAGCACCACGCGGCGCATCACGGGCGCTGTGGCGTTGTAGAGGTGGACGATGGCGCGGGGCACGCCTTCCAGCGCTTCGAAGGTGCGGCGGATCAGGTGCTCGCGGGCCTGGGTCAGCACCTGGATGGTCACGTCATCGGGAATGCGCTTTTCCTCGATGAGCTTGCGCATGAAGTCGAATTCGGTCTGCGATGCCGAAGGAAAGCCCACCTCGATTTCCTTGAAGCCGATCTTCACGAGCTGCTCGAACATGCGCATCTTGCGCTCGATGTCCATGGGCTCGATCAAGGCCTGGTTGCCATCACGCAGGTCCACGCTGCACCAGACCGGAGGCTTGCTGATCACCGCGTCGGGCCAGGTGCGGTCGGTGAGGCGCACAGGAGCGAAAGAGCGGTACTTGGTCGAAGGGTTTTGCAACATGGTGAGTCTATGAGTTGAAATCAAGGGAAATTGAGCCCATTTCCAGCGACGCCCAAAAGCAAAACGGCCCGTCGCTGATGCTACGGGCCGCCAAGTAGGGTGTTTGTACGAGGGTGTGTTGTACGCGCGCGCTACTTTCTCTGCCCGTTGGACATTAGTAGTAGAGCTAGCGACAGGTTTTGCATGCGAACTACTCTAACACAAGTCTTGTCTGCGGCGCCAGGGGGGTTTCTGCGCGACTCAGTCGTCGTGCAGGCCGCGCTCGTCGGGCTCGTCCGTGGAGGTCGCCACGATGCTCACCTGCTCGCCCTTGGCGCGGCGCCAGGCGTAGATGATGTAGCCCGAGATCGAATAGCCTACGAACACCAGGAACAGCATGGTGGCCGGCTCGACGCTGACCACGGCCATCAGCAGCGCCACGACCACCAGGCTCACGAACGGCATGCTCTTGGCGCCGCCTATGTCCTTGAAGCTGTAGTAGGGGATATTGGTCACCATGGTCAGGCCCGCGAACAGCGTGATGGCGAACATGATCCAGGACAGGTCCTCGCGATCGGTAGGATAGCCACCGAACCAGGAGATGACCTCACCGAAGATCGGCACGTCGCGGTGCGAGACCAGGAGCGCGCTGGTCAGCCAGATGAATCCCGCCACCAGGGCTGCGGCCGCCGGCGACGGCATGCCCTGGAAATAGCGCTTGTCCACCACGCCGGTGTTCACGTTGAAACGCGCCAGCCGCAGCGCCGCGCAGGCGCAGTAGACGAAGGCCGCGATCCAGCCCCAGCGGCCCAGGGGGCGCAGCGCCCATTCGTAGGCGATCAACGCGGGTGCCGCGCCGAAGGAGACCATGTCCGACAGCGAGTCCATCTGCTCGCCGAAGGCGCTTTGCGTGTGCGTCATGCGGGCCACGCGGCCGTCGAGGCTGTCGAGCACCATGGCGCAGAACACGCCCACGGCAGCCAGCTCGAACTTGCCGTTCATGGCCATGACGATGGCATAGAAACCGCCAAAAAGCGCCGCCAGGGTGAACAGATTGGGCAGCACGTAAATGCCTTTGCGCAGCTTGCGCGGCATGCCGCCCATTTCCCCAGGCTCATTGCCGTTTTGCATTCAACAGACCTCCAGTGCTTGCATGATCAGCGCATGCAGCTATTAAAACCATAGTATTCAAAGCAAGCACCCGACGGCGCCGCCAGCGGCATCAGTGTACCCGTGCCGCACCCATGAAGAAAAAAGCCGCCCCATGGGCGGCCTGTACAGGAAGATGGAACGGCTGGAAAAATATCCCGCCGTCCAGCACATCCTTTTAGTTGCGGCTCTGGTCCACCAGCTTGTTCTTGGCGATCCAGGGCATCATGGAACGCAGCTGGCCGCCAACCTGCTCGATGGCGTGCTCGGCGTTCTGGCGGCGGCGGGCCGTCATGCTGGGGTAGTTCAGGCGGCCTTCGCTGATGAACATCTTGGCGTATTCACCGCTCTGGATGCGCTTGAGGGCATTGCGCATGGCCTTGCGCGATTCTTCGTTGATGACTTCGGGGCCGGTCACGTACTCACCATACTCGGCGTTGTTCGAGATGGAGTAGTTCATGTTGGCGATGCCGCCTTCGTACATCAGGTCCACGATGAGCTTGAGCTCGTGCAGGCACTCGAAGTAGGCCATTTCGGGGGCGTAGCCGGCTTCGGTCAGGGTTTCGAAGCCCATCTTCACCAGTTCCACCGCGCCGCCGCACAGCACGGCCTGCTCGCCGAACAGGTCGGTCTCGGTCTCTTCCTTGAAGTTGGTCTCGATGATGCCGCCCTTGCCGCCGCCGTTGGCCGTGGCATAGGACAGGGCCACGTCACGGGCCTTGCCGCTCTGGTCCTGGTAGATGGCGATCAGGGAAGGCACGCCGCCGCCCTTGAGGTATTCGGAGCGCACGGTGTGGCCGGGGCCCTTGGGAGCGACCATGATCACGTCCAGGTCGGCGCGGGGCACGACCTGGTTGTAGTGCACGTTGAAGCCGTGGGCGAAGGCCAGGGTGGCGCCAGGCTTGATGTTGGGCTCGACGTTGTTCTTGTACACCTCGGGGATGTTCTCGTCGGGCAGCAGGATCATGACCACGTCGGCGGCCTTCACTGCGTCGTTGACTTCCATCACGGTCAGGCCGGCCTTGCCGACCTTGTCCCAGGAGGAGCCGCCCTTGCGCAGGCCGACGACGACCTTCACGCCGCTGTCATTCAGGTTCTGGGCGTGTGCGTGGCCCTGGCTGCCGTAGCCGATGATGGCAACGGTCTTGCCCTTGATCAGGCTCAGATCACAGTCCTTGTCGTAAAAAACTTTCATGTTGGCTCCAGGTCTTTGGTGTCTAGGGGGTTAAAAAAGTACGAAATTTCAAACGTATCAGACGCGCAGGATGCGCTCGCCGCGGCCGATGCCCGAGGCACCGGTGCGCACGGTTTCCAGGATGGCGGTACGGTCCAGGGCCTGCAGGAAGGCATCGTTCTTGGACTGGTCGCCGGTCAGCTCGACCGTGTAGCTCTTTTCCGTCACGTCGATGATGCGGCCGCGGAAGATGTCCGCCATGCGCTTCATCTCCTCGCGTTCCTTGCCCACGGCACGCACCTTGACCATCATGAGCTCGCGCTCGGTGTAGGAGCCTTCCGTCAGGTCCACCACTTTAACCACCTCAATCAGGCGATTCAGGTGTTTTGTGATTTGCTCGATGACGTCGTCCGAGCCCGTGGTCTGGATCGTCATGCGCGACAGCGATGCGTCCTCAGTGGGCGCCACGGTCAGCGATTCGATGTTGTAGCCGCGGGCCGAGAACAGGCCCACGACGCGAGACAGTGCTCCAGGCTCGTTCTCGAGCAGCACGGCGATGATGTGTTTCATTGGGAGATTCCTCTTTTCGCCGCCCTCCCCTGGTGCCGGTAAGCACCAAGCTTGGCAGACAATAGATTCGTCAGATTAAACGCTATGATGAATGTAGCTGCTTGCGCTTGCGGTGTCTGGCTGCGAGGCTGATTTCATACAAACAATGACATGAAACCAGCCATCGCCATCACAGATCGTCCGCGCCCAACAGCATTTCCGTGATGCCCCGACCCGCCTGCACCATGGGGAACACGTTCTCGGTGGGGTCGGTGCGGAAATCCAGGAACACCGTCTTGCTCTCTTCGCGAACAATGCGGCGCGCCTCGCGCAGTGCGCCTTCCACGTCGGCAGGCTTTTCGATCAGCATGCCGCGGTGGCCGAAGGCTTCGGCCAGCTTCACGAAGTCGGGCAGCGAGTCCATGTAGCTGCTGGAGTAGCGGCCCGAGTACTCGATCTCCTGCCACTGGCGCACCATGCCCAGGAAGCGGTTGTTCAGCGCGCAGATCACCACCGGCGTGTTGTACTGGCGACAGGTGGCCAGCTCCTGGATGTTCATCTGGATCGAGCCCTCGCCCGTGATGCAGAAGACTTCCGAGTCGGGCTTGGCCAGCTTGATGCCCATGGCATAGGGCAGGCCCACGCCCATGGTGCCCAGGCCGCCGGAGTTGATCCAGCGGCGCGGCTCGTCGAAGCGGTAGTATTGCGCAGCCCACATCTGGTGCTGGCCGACGTCGGATGTGATGTAGGCGTCGGCATCCTTGGTCATGCTCCAGAGCGTATCGACCACATACTGGGGCTTGATCACCTCGGTATTGGTCCTGTCGTAGCTCAGGCAGTCGCGGCTGCGCCAGCCCTCGATGGTTTCCCACCACTGCGCCAGGGCGCCGCCGTCGGATTTCTGGCCGGATTCGCGCAGCATGGCGATCAGCTCGCCCAGCACGTCCTTGACGTCGCCCACGATGGGCACGTCCACCTTCACGCGCTTGGAAATCGAGGACGGATCGACGTCGATGTGGATGATCTTGCGTTCCACCGACATGAAGTGCTTGGGGTTGCCGATCACGCGGTCGTCGAAGCGCGCCCCCACAGCCAGCAGCACGTCGCAGTTCTGCATGGCGTTGTTGGCTTCGATCGTGCCGTGCATGCCCAGCATGCCCAGGAACTTGCGCTCGCTGGCCGGATAGGCCCCCAGGCCCATCAGCGTGTGCGTGACGGGATAGCCCAGCATGTCCACCAGGGTGCGCAGCTCGTTGCAGGCATTGCCCAGCAGAACGCCGCCGCCCGTGTAGATATAGGGGCGCTTGGCGTTGAGCAGCTGCTGCAATGCCTTGCGGATCTGGCCCGCATGACCCTTTCTGACCGGGTTGTACGAGCGCATCTCCACTTTTTCGGGATAGCCCGTGTAAAGCGCTTTCTTGAAGGACACGTCCTTGGGAACGTCCACCACCACGGGACCGGGACGGCCGGTGCGGGCAATGTGGAAGGCCTTCTTCATGGTCGCGGCCAGATCGCGCACGTCCTTGACCAGGAAGTTGTGCTTGACGATGGGCCGGGTGATACCGACGGTATCGCATTCCTGGAATGCGTCGGTACCGATGTAATTGGTCGAGGTCTGGCCGGCGATCACCACGATGGGGATGGAATCGGTATAGGCGGTTGCGATGCCGGTGACGGCATTGGTCAGGCCGGGGCCGGAAGTCACCAGCGCCACGCCCACCTCGCCGGTGGCGCGCGCAAAGCCGTCGGCAGCATGCACCGCGGCCTGCTCATGGCGGACCAGCACATGCTGGATGCTGTCCTGCTTGTAGAGCGCGTCGTAGATGTAGAGCACCGCGCCGCCGGGATAGCCCCACAGGTGCTTGACACCTTCGGCCTGCAGCGACTTGATGAGGATTTCGGCGCCCATCAGTTCCTGAGCGCCCGTCTGGGCAGATGCTGCGGCCGCGGAGGCCATCTCAGCCTTGGAGATTTCCATGATCAACCTTTGTGAATTTCTCTAACGAAAAACCTTGGGTGCCTCTAGCCTGAAGCCCTTGTGGGGCCGGTGCGAGACTTAGGGCCACATGCCATGGGCGAAATGTATGAACGCCGGACCGTGACCCGTTTGCTTCTTTGAGTTGCCAAATGATTATCGCACTGCAACAAGACCTTTCATTGCGGTACGTTATAAATCATTTCCCGGTGCCATAATTGCCCACTTTGCAAGTCCAGCCCGTCTTCCCACCCGCATAGGGTCCGTCTCTCTTGGCAACCGAACAAGAACTCTCCGAATTCCTCAAAGGCGTAGAAAAGCGCGCATTCAAGCGCAGCCTGTTTCACGTCCGCGACGAGGAGGCGGCCCTGGACATCGTGCAGGACAGCATGCTCAAGCTGGCCCAGCACTACGGCGACAAGCCCGCTGGCGAACTGCCCATGCTGTTCCAGCGCATTCTCTCCAACTGCACGCTGGACTGGTTCCGACGCCAGAAAACGCAGAAAGCCGTCTTCACCCACATCAGCGATCTGGAAGCCTCGGACGAGGACGGGGAATTCAACTGGCTGGAAACCTATGCCAGCAACGGCGGCCAGGACACCGCCTACAGCGCCGAAGACCTGACCGAACGCAAGCAGATATTGCAAAGCATAGAAAAAGAGATTCAAGAGTTGCCTGGACGTCAACGGGAGGCATTTCTCATGCGTTACTGGGAAGAGATGGATGTTGCTGAAACCGCTGCTGCCATGGGGTGTTCCGAAGGCAGTGTAAAAACACATTGTTTCCGGGCAATCCAGACACTGAGTAAGGCACTCAAGGCCAAAGGAATCGAATTATGAAATCCGCGCCCTCTTTGCAATGCGAAATGGCCGCCGACCGTATCGCCCGTCGAATCACCGCCCGACTGAGCGAGGGCGAAGCCTTGCTGCCCTACGAAATCATCGAACGGCTGCGCGCCGCCCGTACCCGCGCCGTTTCCGAGCGCCGCCGCGAAATTCGCCTCCTCCACACCCATGCGCAGGCAGCCTCCTCCGCGTCCATCCAGGGCGGCTCCATGATGCTGGGCGGCTCCGGCGACAGCGGGGATGAGGGTGGCAAGTGGTGGCGCGTCCTGGTTTCGACCATTCCGGTCTTTGCACTGGTTGCCGGTCTGGTGATCTACAACGTCAAGTCGGATGAAAGCGTGCTGCATGAAGTGACCGAGGTGGATACAGCCTTGCTGACCGACGATCTGCCTCCTGCCGCCTATGCGGACCCAGGCTTCATCCAGTACCTGAAAACCGCGGCGGACACCTCCGAACAACACTGACAACGCCTTCCATCCTGCAAGCCCTGCCTGCCCCGACCGCCTGAATGCCCACTGAAACGCGCCTCCTGATTCGCCCCGACAATGCCGCCGCCGTTCTGGCAGCGGCATTATTGATGGCACTGGCCTGGCTTGGCTGGGCCGTGGTGCAGCAGGTCAGGCTGGCTCCCAGCACCGTGCCGCCTGCCACCGTCGCGTCGTCCAAGACCATGCATGGCGATCCGGCGGCCAGGCAACGAGCCACCTCACTGGCCACCGGCCCGCGCTGGGGCGAGCTCAACGCCACGCAACGCCGGGTTCTGGAGCCCCTGAAAGAGCGCTGGCCCATGATCGGCGCCGTGCAGAAACGCCGCTGGATGGCCCTTGCCGAAGGCTACGACAAGCTCAGCGAGAAGGAACAGGAAAAGCTGCGCAGCCGCATGCAGGACTGGTCCAGCCTCAGCGCCCAGCAGCGCAGCCAGGCCCGGCTGAACTTCGCGCTGACGAACAAGATCGCAACCGACAAACAGGCCCAGTGGGAGGCCTACCAGGCGCTCAGCGATGAAGAAAAGCGCCTGCTCGCCGCCCGCGCCGCGCCCAAGGTCAGCTCGGCCGCGCCAGCCATCAAGCCGCCGCTGGCCAAGCGGCTGGCCCGCATTCCGGCAGCCACGGCCACGCCCAATAGCGTGCCCAACCCGCCCAAGATTCCCCCGGCGACCATCCACCACCCGCCGCCGCCCGTGCCGTCCACGCCGGCCATGGTGGAAACCCATCCGATACCGCCGTCCGGCGCCATTGTGGAAACGGCGCCAGTGAATATCCCAAGCGCCACCCCCATGGCGCTGCCGCCTCTGGATAACGGCGGCGGCCGCCCGCCCCCTTCCGGAGACGGCAGCAGCCCGCCCTAGAATATCGGGATGACCTCCAACGCATCCATCGGCACTCCCGGCCTTTCCAATCCTGCCGAACAGGCCCCGGCGGTTCCCGGACTGCGTCGCCGCATGGCTTGCTGGCTTTATGAAGGCATGCTGCTGTTCGGCGTGGTCTTTATTGCGGGATATCTGTTCAGCACCCTGTCCCAGACCCGCAATGCCCTGGACAACCGCCACCTCCTGCAAGCCTTCATGTTTGTGGTGCTCGGCATTTACTTTGTCTGGTTCTGGAGCAAGGGCCAGACCCTGGCCATGAAGACCTGGCATATCCGTGTCGTTGACCGCCAGGGCCGGCCCCTGACGCAAGCCAGGGCCCTGCTGCGCTACCTGCTCAGCTGGATGTGGTTTCTGCCGCCGCTGATCGTCCTGGCGCCGCTGCACCTTCCGGCACTGGAAGCCGTGGTGCTGCTGGCGGGCTGGGTGCTTGTCTGGGCGCTGCTCAGCCGCTTTCACCCGCGCCGGCAGTTCTGGCATGACGCCTGGGCCGGCACCCAGCTTGTTCACCAGCCACCTTCACCCAAACGCATGCGCTGAGTCATCCTGTTCTTTCACCAAGGGCCTGCCGCCTTCCCATGAATTCACCTCTTCCGGACCCCGTCAACCCGCAGAAATCCCGCCAGGGCCTGTCGCGCGTATTCCATGCCGGCGCCTATTCCCTTGCCGGGTTGCGCGCCGCGTGGTTCGAAAAAGCGTTTCGGCAGGAAGCCGTCTGCGCGCTGCTCATGCTGCCGGCCGCCTTCTGGCTCGGCCAGGGCTGGGAGCAGACCGCGCTGCTGTGCGCCACGGTCGTCCTGGTGCTGATCGTCGAATTGCTCAACACAGGCGTCGAAGCCGCCATCGACCGCATCGGCCCCGAGTGGCACGAACTGTCCAAGAAAGCCAAGGACATGGGTAGCGCCGCCGTCCTGCTGTCCCTGCTGCTGTGCGGCGGCGTCTGGGCTGCGGCCCTCTACCATCGTTTCATCGCATGAAAAATCCTGCTTTTTCCGTCTGTGTCTATTGCGGCTCGCGCCCGGGCAACAACCCCTTGTTCACCGAAGCGACCAGGGCCGTGGGCCAATGGATTGGCGAGCATGGCGGCCAGCTGGTCTACGGCGGCGGCCGCAGCGGCCTGATGGGCGTGGTCGCCGAAGCCACGCGCCTGGCCGGCGGCCGCGTGGTCGGCATCATTCCCCAGTCCCTGGTGGACAAGGAACAGGCCAATCAGGCCTGCGACGAGCTGTACATCGTGCAGACCATGCACGAGCGCAAGGCCATGATGGCCGAGCGCAGCGACACCTTCGTCGCCCTGCCCGGCGGCATCGGCACCTTCGAGGAGCTGTTCGAGGTCTGGACCTGGCGCCAGCTGGGCTACCACGACAAGCCCATAGGCCTCCTCAACGTGGACGGCTATTACGACGCCATGCTGCAATTCCTGCAGTCCTGCGTGGGCAAGGGTCTCATGAGCGAGTGGCAGATGGATCTGATCAAGAGCAGCGCCGATATCAACGGCCTGCTGCTGCAGCTGGTGCAATCGTCGGGCACCGAACCGCCCGAAACGCCACCGCTGCGCTCGGTGATCTAAGCCACCCCCTGCGCGGCTGCGCCGGCTTCATAGGCCTCAGCCAAGACACAAAGCTGCAGTGGACAAAGCAAAAAAGCCAGACATGAGGTCTGGCTTTTTCATTGCCATGCGGCGTGGCTCAGATAGCGGAATCGTCCAGCTCGCCGGTACGGATGCGCACCACGCGCTCCACCGGGGTGACGAAGATCTTGCCGTCGCCGATCTTGCCGGTGCGCGCCACGTTGACGATGGCGTCCACGCAGCGGTCCACGTCTTCCGTGCGGACCACGACCTCCACCTTAACCTTGGGCAGGAAGTCCACCACATACTCGGCACCGCGGTACAGCTCGGTGTGGCCCTTCTGGCGCCCGAAGCCCTTGACCTCCGTCACCGTCAGGCCATTCACCCCGCACTCGGCCAGAGCCTCTCGCACTTCCTCGAGCTTGAACGGCTTGATAACCGCAGTAATCATCTTCATGGGACAGACTCCTTGACAAATTGAATTCGAAAGCACGGGCACATCCGGCGTCAGGCTCGGAACTGGTTGGTGATGGGGTAACGCCAGTCCTTGCCGAAACTGCGCACCGTCACGCGCGGGCCGACCGGGGCCTGGCGGCGCTTGTACTCGTTGATCTGGATCAGACGCGTGACGCGCTCCACATCGGCCGCGGCAAAACCGCGGTCCACGATGGAGCTGATGCTTTCGTCATTTTCCATATAAAGAGAAACAATGGCGTCCAGCACCTCATAAGGGGGCAGGCTATCCTGGTCTTTCTGGTCCGGGCGCAGCTCGGCGCTGGGCGGGCGCGTGATGATGCGCTCGGGGATGGGGTCCAGGCCCGTGCCGAACGGATCATTGGCATTGCGCCAGCGCGCCAGCGCGAACACCTCGGTCTTGAGCACGTCCTTGATCACCGCAAAGCCGCCCGCCATGTCGCCGTACAGCGTGCAGTAGCCGGTGGACATCTCGCTCTTGTTGCCCGTGGTCAGCACCACGGAGCCGAGCTTGTTGCTCATGGCCATGAGCAGCGTGCCGCGGATGCGGGCCTGCAGATTCTCTTCGGTCGTGTCCTCGGCCCGGCCGGCGAAGGCGGCTGCCAGCGCGGTCTTGAACGCCTCGAATTGTGGCGCAATCGCGATCTCGTCGTGGCGCACACCCACGCGCTCGGACATTTCGCGCGCATCGAGCCAGCTGATGTCGGCCGTATAGGGTGAAGGCATCATCACCGTGCGCACCTTGTCCGCCCCCAGCGCATCCACGGCGATGGACAGCACCAGCGCCGAATCCATGCCGCCCGACAGGCCGATCAGCGCCCCCGGGAAGCGGTTCTTGCCCACATAGTCGCGCACGGCCAGCACCAGGGCCGACCACAGCGCGTGGTGATGCCCCAGCAGCGGCTGCACCTCGCCCATCAGGCGCACGCCGCCCGCAGCGGCATGGGCAACAACGATGGGCAAAGCTTCCTCGAAAGCCGGAGCCCGCGCGGCGATCTGGCCGCTGGACTCCACGGCGAACGAGCAGCCGTCGAACACGACTTCGTCCTGGCCGCCGACCAGATGGGCATAGACCAGGGGCACGCCACATTCGCGGGCGCGCTCGGCCAGCACCTGCTCGCGCTCGGCCTGCTTGCCGCTGTGAAACGGCGAGGCATTGATCACCGCCAGCATCTGGGCCCCGGCGGCCACCGCCGCCCGGGCGGGCGCGGGGTGCCAGGCATCCTCGCAGATCAGCAGGCCCACATGGATGCCGGCCACCTCCACCACGCAGGGCTCGGCGCCCGCGGCAAAGTAGCGCTGCTCGTCGAACACGCCGTAATTGGGCAACTGCTGCTTGGCATAGCGGGCCTTGATCCTGCCGTCCTGCAGCACGCTGGCCATGTTGTAGAGCGCGCCGCTGATTGCGTCGCGCTGCGGATGACCGAGTACGATGGCCAGGCCCGGCCACCGCGCGCTGGCCTCGGTCAGCGCCTTCACCTGCTGCTCGCAGGCCGCGATGAAGGCCGGACGCAGGTACAGGTCTTCTGCGGCATAGCCGCACAGCGACAATTCCGGAGTGAGCAGCAGACGCGCCCCATTGGCATGGGCCTGTTCGGCGGCGGCAATGATTTTCTGGGCATTGCCAGACAGATCGCCCACAACGAAATTGCGTTGGGCGCAGCAGATGGAAAGCGTCATGGAAAGCAAGCAAGGCAGTATGGCCTTGGCCCCAAGAGCGTGTTGACGTTCTCCCCCGCGGCCTGCAGCATGCTCTGGCCGCCACGACAATCAGGACATGGCCGAAAACACGATTATCACCCGCATGTTCGATAGCGTGCAGCAGTTGCCCGCCGAGACCTGGAACGACCTGCTGTCACGGCAAAGCGAGCCCACGCCTTTCATGCGCCATGAATACCTGGCCGCCATGGAAAGCAGCGCCAGCGCCACGGAGCGCACCGGCTGGATCTGCCGTGTGGTCACGCTATGGCAGACCGAGGGGCGCCAGGAAGTCCTGCTGGCCGCCTGCCCGCTCTACGTCAAGACCCACTCCTATGGCGAATACGTGTTCGACTGGGCCTGGGCGCGCGCCTACGAGCAGCACGGCCTGCCCTACTACCCCAAGGGCGTGCTGGCCGTCCCGTTCACGCCGGTGCCCGGCTCGCGCCTGCTGGTGCGCGCGCCGCAATGGCGGCTGCCGCTGGTGCGGGCCGTGCGCGCCTTTGCCGAGGAGGCGCAGCTGTCCTCGCTGCACCTGCTGTTCAGCCAGCCAGAGGACCTGCAGGCCTGTGAGCAGGACGGCTGGATGGCACGCAGCACGGTGCAGTTCCACTGGAAGAACGTGGCCCCCACGCTCGGCACTGGCGTGTCCTCGCTGCCCCCCGAGGGGGCGTATTTCGCCTTGGGGCGGCCCGGCGGCGAAACCAGGCCGTTCAGGGATTTCGATGACTTTCTGGCTTCGCTGAACCAGGAAAAGCGCAAGAAGATCCGCCAGGAGCGGCGCAAGGTCAGCGAAGCCGGCGTGCGCTTCCAGGCCCTGCAGGGGCGGCAGATCACGGCCGAGGACTGGGCCTTCTTCTACCGCTGCTACGAACGCACCTATCTGGAGCACGGCAACCCGCCCTATCTGACGCCCGAGTTCTTCCAGGCCATGGCGCAGCACATGCCCGACAGCTGGGTGCTGTTCGTGGCCGAACGCCACGGGCGGCGTATTGCTAGGGCCTGTCATCAATCAATCTCCCCTTTGGACTTGAAGGCCAAAGGCCCGAACCCAGGTGAAGTGGTATGACCAGAAGATATGCCATTGGCGATGGCCCATGGGA
>NZ_BMEU01000008.1 GCF_014637085.1 Comamonas phosphati
ACCACGGTGGTGGCCAGCTGGGTGTTGGGAACGTCCTTGAGGCCGCCGCCGAAGGTGCCGATGGCGGTGCGGGCGGTGCTGACGACGAAGATGTCTCGGGTGTTCATGTTTCTCTCATAGAAGAATTATTTATGAAAACAGGAGCGTATTGCGCGCTCCCAATATAGGCTTCATGGCTTTAAACTTAAATCCTGCCGAGCCTGCATTGGTAATGCTCCAGCGGATTACAGGCTTCGTGCCTTGGGATTCCTGAGCCAGATTTTTCCTTCCAAAACCAGCACCTCGTAGAGTTTGATCTGCAGCTGGGGCGAGGCAGTGCATTGGCTGTTTCGGATATCGAACTTCAAACCGTGCGCCGGGCAACTCAGCACATGCTGATCGCAGCAGCTACCGCAGGCTATGGAAGCACCGGCATCTGGGCAGCTGTTTTCCATGGCATAGAGTTCGCCCTCCATATTGAGCAGGAGCACGGTTTCGCCATCGGGGGCGAACACCAGCTTGCGCGTACTAGGCAGCAAATCCTGCACCGCACTAGCGGCCAGCAAAGCCGTATCAGCCAAGGACGGGGTCGGCAGCAAGGGCATGCTCCATGGCGCACAGCAGCGCGGAGGGTGGTGCAGCCCCCGTCACCTGCAGGCGCTGGTTGAACACCATATGCGGCACGCCGCCCGCGTTGCCCAGCGCGCTCTGATATTGCAGCGTATCAAAGCTGGAAGGATTCCAGTCCAGCGCAGCCGACTGCGCCAGTTGCTGCAGCACCATAACTGAGCCGATATCGCGGCCCTGCACAAAGTAAGCGGCAAAGATGGACTCGACAAAGCGAATCATGGTCTCGCCATCCAGCAGGGTCTGTGCGTAATTAGCCAGGGCACAGACCAATCGTGTGTTGGGAAACGTCTGAATGGCCGCATGGTTGAGCTGCAGACCCGCCGCCTCAGCGGCCGCATGCACCTGGGCACGACGCGCCTCCACGGCGCGAGGGCCGCCCAGGCGGGCTTCATAGAAAGCTTGATAAGGCAGACCCTGCGCCGGAATCTGGGGCAGCAAGGAACCAGCATGCCAGTGAATGCTTAGCTGCTGTGCTGGGAGTTTGGCCATCAGTGCCTCGCGCGCGGCCAGCAGATTACGCAGGCCTATCCAGCACCAGGGGCAGATCAGATCCAGAGAAAAATCGACCTGCAAGGCCGCGTCAGGCTTTGGCTGTGTCATGTAATCTCCTCAGACCAATTGCTGCAGCAGCGCATGCACACCATCCCAGGGGCCATAGCCGCCAGCGGGGTTCAGGTGCCCCACTTCACCGAGGTCCACCAGGCTGGCCCTCCAGTCTGCAGCCAGCCCTTCGATGCGAGTGAACTGTGCCAGAGGATCATTGCGGCTGGCTGCCACCTGGGTCTTAAAGGGCAGGGGCTGGCGCGGGATTGGCGCCCAGCCATTGCTTTGCAGCTGATCCACCGTGGGATAGTCGGCGGGCATGGCGTTTTCCACATCGGCAGGTGTGACCAGCAGGGCCGCCTGAATGCGCCCAGCCTGCTGCGCGTTCTGCAGCGCCCAATGCACGGTGGTGATGCAGCCTGCGCTGTGGGCGATGATGAGCACAGGCCCCTCAATGCTAGCCAGCGTGTTGTTCAGCGCTTCCACCCGGACGGCGCGGCTGAGCTTGTCATGCTCGAGCGGCGGCACGGCCACGGACTTGGGTAGCTGACGCGCCAGGTGGGTTTGCCAGTGCTCTTCCACATGGTCGCGCAGGCCGGGAACGATCAGAAAAGTGATGTCTGCAGGGTAGTTGAATGTCGTCATCGTCGTCTATGCTTTTTGATGGGTGCAAAGGTCCTGAATAGCGCAGCAGGAAAACGCCGATCTGCACCGAATCCATCAATGCCGCTCAGCGTTTACCAACACTTGGTGGCTTTCGGAATTCAGAGCGTGAAGATGGCCGAGCCCATAATCTTGCGACCTTCCAGATCACGGTGAGCCTGCACGGCATCTTCCAGTTCATAGCGCTTTCTGATATCGACCTTGATACGGCCTTCTGCCACATGGCTGAACAGCTCATTGGCCAGCTCTGCACGCTCCACGGGGTCGGCAATATAGTGAGCTGATGCGGGACGGGTCAGGAAAAGCGAGCCCTTGCCAGCCAGAATTTGCGGATTGAACGGTGTGATGGAGCCCGAAGCCGTGCCCAGGCAAACCATCAGGCCACGCACCTTGAGGCTGTTGAGCGAGCCTTCGAAAGTGTCCTTGCCCACGCTGTCAAAGACGGCGTTCACGCCCACACCGTTGGTCAACTCACGTACGCGCTTGGCAACGTCTTCATGGCTGTAGTTGACGGTGTGCATACAGCCGTTGGCCTTGGCGACTTCAGCCTTTGCGTCGCTGGACACCGTGCCGATCACATTCAGACCTTCGAGCTTGGCCCATTGCGACACCAGCATACCCACCCCACCTGCAGCAGCGTGCAACAAGATGGTGTCACCTTTCTTGAAATTCCAGATGCGGCGCATCAAATAGGCAGCAGTCAGGCCGCGCATGGTGATGGCGGCGGCTGTCTCAAAGTCGATCGCATCGGGCAGACGAATCAGTGGAGTGGTAGATATCAGGCGTTCCGTGCTGTAGGCACCAATGGTGTTCAGTGCACCGGTATAGGTCACGCGATCGCCAACCTTGAAATCCATGACGCCCTGGCCCACTGCCGTGACCGTGCCGCAGGCCTCGCTACCGATACCAGAAGGCAGGGGCGCGGGATACAGACCGGAGCGGAAATAGGTATCGGCAAAGTTCAGCGCTATTGCACCATGGGCCAGACGCACCTGGCCTGGGCCAGGCTCCCCCACCCCCACCTCTTCGTAGCGAAGCACTTCAGGGCCGCCAACTTCATAAAAACGGGTCAACTTAGCCATACAAACTCCAATTAAAACCAGTATCCGGATGAGCAGAAACCTTCGGATCTCACTATCGCAATCAGTCTTTAGCCCGCAAAAGAACAAAAGGCCAGAGCGGATCGCATCTGGCCTGAATGTAGAAGACAGGAGCGCATTCAGTTTCTCCATGCACGCCAGCGATTTACCCATTGATGACATTGCGGGTAAATACCTATCTACTGTCAAGTGGACTGCCTATAGGGTCTGTCATAAACCTCCATTGAAGCTACGTTATAAGGCGCCAATGGGATCGAATAGTTGGCCTGTGCGGCTCTTGGGGCCATGTAGGACGAAATGGTCGGCATGCACATCGGCATTGTTGAGGCGCACCAACTGGGCAATACACTGACCGCCCGTAGCAAGGTGAAAGCGCAGGAGGGCGCTGCGATAGTCATTCAGGTTCCTGATGTGCCGCCAGCACGCCTGCCGTCCACCAAAATTGATTGAATTCTTATCTGCTTGGTTGCCATGTGGGCCTGGTGCGGTGTCTGAGACGGGGTTGCTTGCGATGGCAAAACTGAATCGCCTTACATGGTCCGCCCAAGGAGAGTGAGCTTCTGCCTCATGATGGTTTGAAGGGTTTGCTGCCTTACATCCGGGCTGTTCGTGCAGTAGTTCTGCTGCCCATGATGGCTGTTCGCGGTTAGAGCTCCTATCTCCGGGATGTACTCGAAGTACTGGCGATTCATCGGAGTTTCCCAACCCGGTTTGACCGTCATTCCATCACTATGCGTTCTGCAGGTACTCCTTCAAAATTCATGTTGCGGGCAGGTCGCGTACCGCACCGACGGATCAGGCGACCACCGCCTGCAACCGGATTCCATCGGCTCCGGGCAAAGGCCATGCCCCAGGCTAGAAGTGCCCACGCGATGCGCGTCACTGTGTTGGCCAACGCCACGGCCACGAGGTTGTAGTGACGCCGCTGCAGCAGGCGTTCGATCCAGTCAAACTTTCCGGATCGGGCAATCACGGCTCTGGCGCCAGCGATCAACAAGGTTCGCAGATAGGTGTCGCCGCGCTTGGAGATGCTCAACTGCTGCGTCTTACCGCCGGTGCCTACGTGACGCGGGACCAACCCTAGACCACGCCGAGTGGTGCTGACAACGCCCAGGCACCCAATGGCAGTAGTTTGATGCTGTCCCGCTTATCCATCTTCGCGATGACAAAGACACTGTAGCGGTTGCACCCGAAGTAAATCAGGCAGGTGGGTGAGGCCCGCTTGGTATATGTTCCACAAAGCCATCGAAGGAGCGCGGCACAGACTTCAGCGCAGCCTGTTCCTGGATCCAGGCATCGGCAACGGTGGTGCGAGCTGCCACAGCCGGTGACGGGCATCGCGCACGCTGTTCTCCGCTTGGCCATTCTGCCAGCCCAAAGCGGGGTTGCAGAGTTCAGCCTCGAACAGAAAGTGGCTGACGAAGCGCAGGACGTGGACGCTTGTGTCGTACGGGCGAAAAAAAACCGACATGTAGTCGGTTTTCTTGCCGTATTCGGCAGTTCGCAATGACTTTTATGCATGTACTGCATGCAGTACAAAACCAATGATGCCTTGTAGGCTGTTGATTTTAAATAAAAATTGGCGGAAGGGGCGGGATTCGAACCCGCGGTAGGCTATTAACCTACACACGCTTTCCAGGCGTGCGACTTAAACCGCTCATCCACCCTTCCGCATCAAATTGGATGCTTCCCGTGCCAGGGAATGAAAAAGCCAAGCAATCTGAAGAAGGCTTGGCTTGCAATCCGGGAGAGATTGTAACCCGGTTTTCACCCTCTTCAGGATGAAAGCCGGGGCCTGCATGAAAGCAGCGCGGGCTGAATGCCTTCTCCAGTCACATGAATGCCTAGCGTTGGTGCGATTTTTCCGCGGCCTGGGCCTGGTCTATGGCATCGATGATGAGCACGCCGGTGGCCTGCACGCCGGGCGTGTGAAAGCCTGAGCCAGGCGTCACGCCGCGGTGGTTGAGCAGTCGCTGGGCTGGCGTGGGCAGTATGGGCTGCGGCCGGGCGGCTGCTGTCGGAGGCTCGACAGGGGCGGTACTGCGCTCGGTGGCCTCCACATAGTCGTTGTACTGCTGGTAGGTGTGCAGTTCCGAGCGCTGTTGCTCCTGCGATTGCGTATTGCGCCAATACATATAGCCCAGCGTACCGAGGACGGCGGCCCCAACCAGGAACAGGGTCAGAACGGTGAAAACCAGGCTTTCGTCGGAGTGTTCGGCGGTGGGGCGGGTCATGGAGGTTGAAGGCATTGCCGGGCGCTTTCCGTTTGGAAGAGCAGGCCTTTATCTCAAGGCTGCATGCCTGCGAGGTATCGGGAAACGCAAAGCCTATCAAAGAAGCTCTGCTGGTTTGGTGACAGAAACGGCTCCCTGTCGCCGCCAAGGCGGTTTTGCCTGAAATTGATCCATGGCAGAACCAGCCTGAGCAGATGCCGGCTATGCTGCGAGCAGCAAAAAAGCCAGCGATGCGGGTTCGCATCGCTGGCTTTTGCCGAGAGAGTTGGGCGCTGGCGGCTTAAGCGGCCGCGGGCTCCAGTGCCTCAATCATGGTCTGTGCGGTTTCCAGGGCCTTGGCATTGGCTTCGGGGCCCATGGCCAAGCCTTCGGCGCGCACGAAGCTCACGTCGGTGATGCCCATGAAGCCGAACATGACCTTCAGATAGCTTTCCTGGTGCTCCATGGCCTGACCCATGTCGCTGGTCGAGTACACGCCGCCGCGGGTGGAGGCTACGATAACTTTCTTGCCCTTTGCCAGGCCTTCGGGGCCGGTGGCGGTGTACTGGAAAGTGCGGCCGGCCTGGGTCACGCGGTCCAGCCAGGCCTTCAGCTGCGAAGGAATGCTGAAGTTATAGAAGGGGGCACCGACCACGATCACGTCGGCCGCCAGGAACTGGCTGACCAGGGCTTCGGAGATGGCGTTTTCCTGGCGCTCGATATCGGTGGCAGCGGCCTGGCCGGAGCGAAAGCCCAGCGACTGCGCGCTCAGGTGGGTCGGGGCGCTCACGGCCAGATCCAGGTATTCGACCTTGGCGTCGGGGGTGGCCTGCTTCAGGCTGTCCACCACCTGGGCGGTAAGTTGACGGGAAACCGAATTGGCACCGGTGATCGAGGAGTCGATGTGCAGGATTTGCATGAGGTCTTCCTTTGAGAGGGCTGAATAAGGCTGCATCGTGTGCGAATGCCTGGGCTGCTTTCCCCCGAAGGGTTCGGCTGTTTCATGCCTTGCATAACGACGAGCAATGGATGAATTATGAATTTGTTTAGAGTTCTCGATAAGCCATCGAAATTGCGATAGATTGTTCTATCTATGAATTCAATAGTGCAGAAAAAATCGTGCATGGTGGATCTCAACGACATGCTGTATTTCGTCGAGGTGGTCGAGCGCGGCGGCTTTGCGGCGGCGGGGCGGGCCTTGGGCATTCCCAAGTCGCGCCTGTCGCGCCGCGTGGCAGACCTGGAGGCGCATCTGGGCGTTCGCCTGCTGCAGCGCACCACGCGCAGGCTTTCGCTGACCCAGGTGGGTGAAAGCTATCTGCGCCATTGCCAGGCCATGCGCGACGCGGCCCTGGCGGCGTCCGATGCCGTGGCCGAGGTACAGACCGAGCCGCGCGGCGTCATCCGCGTGACCTGCCCCGTGACGTTGGCGCAGACGGTGCTGGGCGAGTTGATGCCGGAGTTTTTGCGCCGCTGTCCTCTGGTCCATGTGGAGATGCAGGTGACCAACCGGCCCGTCAACCTGGTGGAAGAGGGCGTGGACGTGGCCTTGCGGGTGCGCGCCAGCCTCGACGACAGCGGCTCCATGGTGGTCAAGCGCCTGGACAGTTCGCGCCAGATCCTGGTGGCCAGTCCCGATCTGCTGGAGCGCCAGGGCACGCCGCGTTCGCTCGACGACCTGCAGCTGCTCGACAGCATGGCCATGTCGGCCGTGGACGGGCAGTTCAGCATGGCGCTGTTCGGCCCGGAAGGAAGAGAGCAGCGCGTGCAGCTGCAGCCGCGCTATGTGGTGGATGACCTGCTGACCCTGCAGTTCGCGGCGCTGGCCGGCAGCGGCATGTGCTGGCTGCCCGACTATATGTGCCAGGAGGCCCTGGCCCAGGGGCGTCTGGTGCAACTGTTGCCCGAATGGGCGCCGCTGCCCGGCATCGTGCATGCCGTGTTCCCGTCGCGGCGCGGGCTCGCACCGGCGGTGCGGCATTTCCTGGATTTCCTGGGCGAGATGGTGCCGGGGCGCAACAGCCTGGGCCAGCCTTGAGGTCTGGCTCGGTCCGGCTCGGCCCGACTCGGCCGGACTCAGCGGTTGGCCTGGATCATGGGCGCCGTGCCGGTGCTGTGGTCTTCCAGCGCGGGGCGGCGTGCATAGCGCTGGGCCAGCACGGCGCAGACCATGAGCTGGATCTGGTGGAACAGCATCAGCGGCAGCACGATGGCGCCGACCGAGGCGGCGGGAAAGAGCACGTTGGCCATGGGAATGCCGCTGACCATGCTCTTCTTGGAGCCGCAGAACACCAGGGTGATCTCGTCTTCCTTGTTGAAGCCCAGGCGGCGGGCGCCCCAGGTGGTGAGGGTGAGCACGACGGCCAGCAGGATGCAGCACAGCACGATCAGGCCGATCAGGGCGGGCACGGGCGTCTGCTGCCACAGGCCGCTGATCACCGCGGCGCTGAAGGCAGAATAGACCACGAACAGGATGGAGCCCTGGTCCACCAGCTTGACGATGGCCGCGCGGCGCTGCAGAAAGCCGCCGATCAGGGGGCGCATCAGGTGGCCGACGACAAAGGGCAGCAGCAGCTCCATGGCAATCTTGCCCACGGCGTGCAGGGCATCGCCGCTTCCGGCATTCCTGTTCAGCAGAATGCCCACCAGGATGGGCGTGACCAGAATGCCCAGCAGCGTCGAGGCCGAGGCGCTGCACACGGCTGCCGGTATGTTGCCACGCGCCATGGAAGTGAAGGCGATGGCCGACTGCACGGTGGCCGGCAGGGCGCACAGGAAGAGTACGCCCGTGTACATCTCGGGCGTCACCAGCGGCGAGAGCACGGGGCGCAGCGCCCAGCCCAGGATGGGGAACATCACGAAGGTGGCCACGAAGATCCACACATGCAGCTTCCAGTGGCCTATGCCCGCGAGGATGGCCTGGCGCGAGAGCTTGGCCCCGTGCAGGAAGAACAGCAGGCTCACGATGCCGGTGGTGATGTGTTGCACATAGCCGGCGAAGGCGCCCGAGGCCGGCACAAGGCTGGCGAGCACCACGACGGAGATCAGCGCCAGGGTGAAGTTGTCAGGAAGAAAACGGGGGCGGGACATGGCTGGGATTCAAAGCTGGAAAACAGGACAAGTCTGAGGACCTGCGGCTGCTGCGTATTGGACACGCTTTGCATTCAAAAGAGAAATGGATTTATTCGATAGTTTTATAATTTTCTCGTATGAATGCGAGCCTGCGCCAATTGCGTGCCTTCGTGGCGGTGGCTGAAAGCAGCAGCTTCAGCCGCGCCGCCGATCTGCTAGCCCTGACCCAGCCGGCCGTGAGCCGCAATGTGACCGAGCTGGAGCTGCTGCTTGGCGTGCAGCTGCTGCACCGCACCACGCGCGAAGTGGAGCTGACCGAGGCCGGACGGCTGCTCTACGGCAACGTGACGCGCGTGCTGGAGGATCTGGATGCCTGTCTGCAGGAGGTGCAGGGCCTGGCCACGCAGCGCAAGGGCCGCGTCAGCGTGGCCAGCAGCCCTACGCTGTCGGCCAACCTGCTGCCGCAGTGCATTGCCCGTTGCCGGCAGCGGGCGCCGGGCGTGAGCCTCAAGCTGCTGGACCGCATCCAGAGCGATGTGCTGCAGAGCGTGCGCAGCGGCGAGGTGGATTTCGGCGTGGTCATCGACCCTTCGGAAAAGCAGGACCTGCACGCCCGGACGATTCTGACCGAACCGTTCTGCCTGGTCTGCCTGTCCTCGCATCCGCTGGCGCAGCGCGAGGAAGTGCATTGGGCGGAGCTGGCCGGCGCTTCCCTGGTGCTGCTCGACCATGCCTCGGGGAGCCGGCGCCTGATCGACGCTGCCTTGCAGGCCCATGGCGCCACGGCCTCGGTGGTGCAGGACGTAGGCCATACGGCCACGATCTACAGCATGGTGGAGCAGGGCCTGGGCCTGAGCGTGGTGCCGCAGCTGGCGATTCCGGCGGCCTGGAAGACGCAGCCTGCTGCAGAAGGCCAGGCGCCCGTTTTGGTCAGCCGCAAGCTGGTGCCCCAGGTGCAGCGCAGCATCATGCTGGTGCGCCGCCAGCACCGCGAGCTGTCGCCCGTGGCGCAGATGGTCTGGGACCTGATTGCCGAGGAGGCCAGGCAGCGGCTGGAGGTCTGAGGCTCCCGGCGTCTATTGTTCAGGAGCTCAGGGCCTGAGGACGATGCGCGAGTCGATCACCAGGCCCTGGGGCTGGGGTGCCACATAGACGGGCGGAGCCACGTACACCGGTTGTCCTTGGTAGTAGCCCCGGTCCTTGCACTTGCGCTTTTCCTTGTATTCGCCGTTTTCCTTCCACTTGCGCTCCACCTTGCACTGGCCGTCCCAGTACTCTTGCTTGCGCTCGCGTCGGTAATGGTGGTCGTCATCGTCATCGTCGGCGTGGCTCAGCAGCGGCGCCATGGCCAGTGCGGCGGGAATGCAGATGGAAAGCAGGGCGAGAGTGCGCTTCATTGTTCTATGGCGTGATTCAGGTATTCGCAAGCTTAACGCCTATGCACCGCCCATGCTGTATCAAATGATTCACAGTGCCTTGATCAGCAGCACCAGGCCCGAGGCCACGGCAAAGACCTGAACGAACAGCCGCATGGCGCGGGCGTTGATGCGGGTATGCACATAGCGGCTGGCCACGGCGCCCAAGGCCAGGGCCGGCAGCAGCTGCAGGGCCGCGATCAGGTGCTGGGACTGCACCTTGCCCATCACCAGCAGCACGGCCAGGGAGATCAGCTCGCCCACCAGAAAGCACAGGGCGATGGTGGCCCGCATCTCGGCGGGCGGGCGGTGCTGGTAGGTCAGGGCCAGCGGCGGCCCGCCGATGCCGGTGGCGGTCTCGGTGATGCCCGTGACCAGGCCGGCCGCGAGAAAGGCCGCCAGGCCCGGCGCGAAGGCCGGCATGATCCAGGTGACCACGGCCGCGGCGATCGTGGACAGGCCCACGAACACGGCCAGGGCCTTGGGGCTGAGCACCAGCAGCACGGCCAGGCCGCCGAAGGTGCCGATGAGGCGTCCGGCGCTGATCCAGGCGGCGCCGCGTCTGTCCAGCGCATGGCGTTCGCGCCAGGCCACGTAGGCATTGAGCGGCAGCATCAGGATCAGCACGCATACGGGCAGCAGGTTGGGCTGCAGCATGGTCAGCACGGGGGCGACGATGAGCGCGAAGCCCAGGCCGCTGGAGCCTTGCACGAAGGAGGCGATGATGACCACGGCCGCCGTGATGAAGAGGTGCTCCTGGCTCATCGCAGATCGCTCCGCGCCGGGTACACGCTGCTGCCGGCCACCACGCGGCGGCGGTGTTCTTGCGCCGTGGGGTGCAGGCGCTGGATGGGGGCCTGGGCGATGGCGGCATGGGCCTTGTCGGCCACTTGGCGCATGAGCGCGCGAGCGTCCCAGTCCACGGGCCAGCCCTCGAACAGTCGCAGCCTGCCGTCCACGAAGCTGGCCACGATCTGGTCGCGCTGGGCCAGGCGCACCAGGTCCCAGGTCAGGTCCACGCTGGTGCACAGCTCGGGCGTGTCCACATCCACGATCAGGAAGTCGGCCTGCCGGCCTGCGGCGATCTCGCCGATGCGCGCTCCGAGGCCGATGGCGCGTGCGCCTTCGTGCGTGGCGTGGTCCAGCCAGGTCCAGCCGCCGCCGCTGGAGGTGTCTCCGATCTGCATGGCGAAAGCATACTTTTGCGCGGCCTCGGCCGCATCCAGCAGGCGGAAGGCGTCGCTGCGCGTGGAGTCGGTGCCCAGCGCAAAGCGTATGCCCATGGCCGCCATCAGCGTGGCCGGCGCCACGGCATTGCCCTTCCAGGCGCTGGCCACGGGGTTGTAGCTCACGGCCGTGTCCGTGTTCTTGAGCAGCAGCAGCTCGGCCGGCGTGACCAGGGTGCCGTGGGCGATCAGCGTCTGCGGGCCCAGGGCGCCCACGCTGGCCAGGTGTTCGAGCGGGCGCAGGCCGCGCGCGACCACGGAGCGCTCCACCGAGGCCAGGTGCTCGTTCACATGGGTCTGGAAGATGATGCCGGCTTCGGCGCACAGGCGCGCTACCGTGGCCAGCATGGCATCGCTGGCGGCTTCGGGAATCGAGATGGCCAGCGAGGGATGGACCAGCGCATGCGTGGCATAGTCGGCCATGAAACGCTGCGCCTGGGCCAGGATGGCTTGGCGCTGCCCGGCCGTGCTTTGGTTGCCGCCGTCATTGCAGATGATGCCCAGCACGCAGCGCAGGCCGGCGTCAGCCGTGGCGCTGGCGACGGCGCCGATCTCGCCCTTGGCGCGGGTGCCGGCGTCGCAGACCGTGGTGAAGCCGCCGCGCAGCGACTCCAGGGCCGCGAGCTTGGCGCTCTGGTAGACAAACTCGTCGTCCAGGCTCGATTCCAGCGGCACCCAGACGCGGCGGAAGATTTCGGACGGCTCGCCATAGGCCAGCGATTTGCCGAAGGCCTGCGTGAGGTGGTGATGGCCGTCGATCATGCCCGGCATGATCAGCTTGCCGGGCAGGGCCAGAGCCGGAATATGGGCATAGCGCGCATCGAGCAGCGCGCGCGGGCCCACGTCCTTGAACCGGCCGTCTTCCATGAGCACGGCGTGGTCGGTGGCCAGGCCGTTCTTGAGCAGCACATATTGGGGATGCAGCAGCAGGGTGGCGGCCTGCAACTGCCGGGCATGTAGTTCTTCGGTATGCATAGGGTTCTCGTGGTGCCGGCGCTCCTGGCGGAGGCCGGATGCCGGGGCGGCAGTTTTCAGTGGCTGGGGGCTGCGCCGGCCTGAACCGGCTTGTCCGTGGTGGCGTGAGGGCGCCAGACCTGGAAGATCAGGTTCAGCACCACGGCCGTCATGGCGCCCATGGCCAGGCCGTTGCCGAGAATGGGCTGCAGTGCCTTGGGAAACTGGCTGTAGATGCCGGGCACGAGGATGGGCAGCAGGCCCATGGTGAGCGCGCCGGCCAGCACATACATATTGCTGCGCTCGTGCAGGTCCACCTTGCGCAGGATATCGATGCCTATGGTGCCGATGATGGCGAACACCACCAGCGCCGTGCCGCTGACCACGGAGGCCGGGATGGCGTTGGCAAAGCGGCCCAGGGGCGCCAGCAGGGCCACGACGATCAGCAGGACGCCGGCCACCGCCGTGACATAGCGCGAGCGCACCTGGGTGGCGCGCACGATGCCGATGTTCTCGCCGCTGGTGATGATCATCGAGGTACCGAAGAAGCCGCCGAGCAGGGACATGATGGCGTCGCCGCGGATGGTGCGCGGCACCAGCGTGCGGGGCTCTTCCTTGCTGCCCACGATCTCGGCCACGGCCATGGTCTGGCCCGTGGCCTCCACCATGGAGATGACGCTGAACACCAGCAGCGGCACCGTGGCCGCCAGGTCGAAGGTGGGCATGCCGAAGGGCAGCAAGGTGGGCAGGCTGACCAGCGGGCCATTGGCCACGGCACTCATGTCCAACTGGCCCAGCAGCGCGGCCAGCGCCGTGCCGGCCACCAGGCCCAGCAACACGGAAAGCTGGCCCAGCATGCCCTTGAGCAGGCGCGCGAACAGCAGCGTGAAGGCGATGGTGGCCAGCGCCAGGCCGATGTGCATGGGGCTGGCGAAATCCGGCGTGCCGGGCTTGCCGGCAATGATGCCGCCATAGACCTTGAGCAGATTGATGGACACCAGCAGCAGCAGGGTGCCGATCACGATCTTGGGGAAAAAGCGCAGCAGCCGCGTGAATATGGGCAGCACCAGGAAATAGAACAGCCCCGTCAGGATCACCGCGCCGCAGGCCGTCTGCAGGTCGCGCTGCTGGGCAATGCCCAGAAACATGATGATGGGCGCACCGCCCGGCACCATCACAAACGGCAGCTTGGCACCGAGCCTGGCCGGCCCGAAGGACTGCAGCAGCGAGCCCAGGCCGCACATCAGAAAGGTGGCGCTGATCAGGTTGACCGTGAGCGCCGTCGAAAGGTCCAGCGCCTTGGCCACCAGAAACACCGAGGTGATGGGAACGGCCGCCATGACCAGCACATGCTGAAGGCCGAACAAAAGCAGCTGGGGCAGCGGCAGCACGGTATCTACGTCGTGGTGTTCAGAGTCTGTCATGGGGTCAGCTTTTCTGAAGAAGGTCATGTTGCAAGGCTTTCCCAAATCGTTTTGGGTGAAGGCCGGAAAAACCGCCAAGCTGCACCTGAAAGATAGCGCACAGCACTGGCGGAACGGGACCCAAAACGTTTTGGGTCATGTGAGGTAGTATACGGAAACTTTGTATTTCCGGATGCGGGTTTCCACTGCATCCCTTGTTCAACCCATCCAAGGAGCTTTCGCCATGGCTGTTTCGCCGCCTTCTCCGCGCATCACCATTTCCGATGTGGCGCGGCATGCGGGCGTGTCGGTCACAACGGTCTCGCATGCGCTCAACGGCCGCGGCCAGGTGGACCCGGCCACGCGCCGCAAGGTGGAGGAGACCGCTCGCACACTGGGCTACCGGCCCAACCGCCATGCCCAGCGCCTGCGCACCGGGGGCTCGTCCATGATCGCGCTGATGTCCTCCATGCCGTTTGCGGTGGCAGGCGGCCCATCGCGCCTGGGCTTTTTGATGGAGGTGGCCTCGGTGGCGGCTTCGTCGGCGCTGGAGCGCGGCATGGCCATGGTGCTGGTGCCGCCGCTGGAGTCGGGCCAGTCGCCGCTGGACATCCTCGATGTGGACGGCGCCCTGATCATCGAGCCCTCCGCCGACGACGGCCAATTGGCCGACCTGGCGGCCCGCGGCCTGCCCGTGGTCTCCATAGGCCGGCCAGGCGGCGACGACCATGGTGCCGTGCCCTATGTGGACCTGCTGTCCGGCCCCACGGTGCACATGCTGCTTGAGCATCTGCGGGCCCGGGGGGCGCGCCAGATCGCGCTGGTGCTGGGCGCGGCGCGGCGTACCTCCTATGCCCAGGCGGAGCTGGCCTACCGGCAGATGGTCGATGCCAGCGGCATGGCGCATATCGCGCTGCGCCTGGACGAGGCCCGCGGCGAAGCCGGCGGCCGCGATGCGGCGCGGCTGCTGCTCGCGGCCCATCCGCAGATCGATGCCTTTCTGGTGCTGGTCGATGTTTTCGCCGTGGGCGTGGCCCAGCACCTGCAGCAGGCCGGCCTGCGCGTGCCCGAGGATGTGATGATCGCCACGCGCTACGACGGCATACGGGCCCGCACCTGCGAACCGCCACTCACGGCCGTGAACCTGCATCTGGACCAGGTGGCGCGGCTGGCGATCGATCTGCTGTTCGAGCGGCTGCGCGGCAATGTCGACCGGCAGACGGTGCAAAGCCCCATGCCGGAGCTGGTGGCCCGGGCCTCGACGCGCTAGCCGGGGGCGTGCGGGCTGTGGTGGCAAAAGGGGCGGCCCGGTTTCCCCTGCGTCGCGCGCTGAATCGGCGTGATGGAGGGATTGACAGGCCCATCTCCTATTGGTGGTGTAAACACTTTGCAACACTTTTGTGCGAGAGGGGCAGGTGAGCAATGATTTCGCGCATGCTCGGCCAAGCGCCGCGCATTGTCCGGGCATGATGGATGACAGGCCTTGCCAGATGTCCAAGGCAAGCCGCTTTACAAAGAAGAAATATTGGCGTCGCACAATGATGGTGCGTTCCAGTCCGACCATTTGTCCGTGTATGAATCCAGTCTTGCCTACTTCGCTGAGCCCGCGCCTTCAGGCGCGTTTTTGTTTTTCTGCCGGCGCAAGTTCTGAGCAAGCCAAGGCTTCGCGGACGCGCTCTCGCCTGCGCTGGGCTCTGGGCGCCATGCTGGTGGCGGGTGCGCTGGCCGGCTGCTCCAAGTCGGGTGAGGGGCAGGCGGCGGCTCCCAAGGCGCTGAGCGAGGTCGGCGTGGTCACGCTGCAAAAGCAGAGCCAGCAGCTCGACGCCAGCCTGCCGGGGCGCACGCGCGCCTTTTTGACGGCCGAAGTGCGGCCCCAGGTCTCGGGCATCGTGCAAAAGCGCCTGTTCACCGAAGGCGCCCTGGTCAAGCAGGGGCAGCAGCTCTACCAGATCGACCCCGCCACGTTCCAGGCCGCAGAGGCCAGCGCCGCCGCGGCCCTGGCCAAGGCCGAGGCCAGCCAGCGCACGCTGGCCGCCACGGCACGGCGCAATGCCGAGCTGGTCAAGATCGACGCCATCAGCCGCCAGGCCTATGAGGAAAGCCAGGCCGCCGCCGCCCAGTCCCAGTCGGACGTGGCCGTGGCCCGCGCCAACCTGGAAACCGCGCGCATCAATCTGCAGTACAGCCGCATCCAGGCGCCCATCGGCGGCCGCATCGCCCTGTCCTCGGTGACGCCCGGGGCGCTGGTCACGGCCAACCAGGCCAATGCGCTGACCACCATCGTGCAGCTCGACCCCATGTATGTGGACTTCACCCAGGCCAGCTCGGACCTGATACAGCTGCAGCGCGAGATAGCGGCCGGCCGCTTTGCCAAGGTGGACGGCGACAAGATCCCCGTGCGCATCCGCCTGGACGACGGCACCGAATACGCCCACCAGGGCAAGCTGGCCTTCACGGGCGTGATCGTCAACGACACCACGGGCACGGTAACGCTGCGCGCCGTGGTGCCCAACCCCGGCGGCCAGCTCATGCCCGGCATGTATGTGCAGGCGCTGCTGCCCACGGCGCTGGCCCCCGATGCGCTGCTGCTGCCCCAGCAGTCGGTGACGCGCGACCTCACGGGCCGCCCCGGCGTGCTGGTGGTCAAGGAGGGCCAGGATGGCGCGGTGGTCGAGAAGCGCGACGTGGAGCTCGATCGCGCCATCGGCAGCCAGTGGCTGGTGCAGGCGGGTCTTCAGGCCGGCGAGCGCGTGGTGGTGGAAGGTTTCCAGCGCGTCAAGCCCGGCGACAAGGTGAGGGTGGCGGAAGTGGACCTGAAGGCCAAGGCCGAACGCAAGAGCCAGCCCGGCCAGCCGCCCGTCCAGGCCACGGCCGATGCACCCGCCCGTTCTGCCCGATAAGCGCCAGAGAACCATCGGATACAGGGCAGGACAGCACACATGGCTCAGTTTTTCATCGACCGGCCCATTTTTGCCTGGGTCATCGCCATCGTCATCATGCTGGCCGGGGCCTTGTCGATCTCGACATTGCCGCTGGAGCAGTATCCGGACATCGCGCCGCCGCGCGTGACGATTTCCTCGCAGTACACGGGTGCCTCGGCCGAGACCGTCGAGAACTCGGTCACCCAGATCGTCGAGCAGCAGATCAAGGGCATAGACAACATGCTCTACATGAGCTCGACCAGCGATGCGTCGGGCCGTTCGCGCACCACGCTGACCTTTGCGCCGGGCACCGATATCGACGTGGCCCAGGTGCAGGTGCAGAACAAGCTGCAGGCCGCGATGAACCGCCTGCCCGACTCCGTCAAGAGCCGGGGCGTGTTCGTGAACAAGGGCGGCCAGGACTTTCTGGTCACCTACAGCTTCTACTCGCTCGATCCCGAGATGAACGAGGTGGACATCGGCGACTACATCAACAGCAACCTCGTCGATGTGATCGGCCGCCTCGAGGGCGTGGGCGACATCAATGTCTTCGGCACCTTCTACGCGATGCGCATCTGGATGGACCCGGCCAGAATGGAGAAGTACGGCCTCATGCCGTCGGACCTGGTCAATGCGCTCAATGCGCAGAACGCCCAGGTCTCGGCGGGCCAGCTGGGCGCGCTGCCGGCCGTGAAGAACCAGCAGCTCAACGCCACGATCACGGCGCGCACCAAGCTCAGGACGCCCGCGCAGTTCGAGGCCATCGTGCTCAAGTCGGCCACCGACGGCTCGGTCGTGACCGTCAAGGACGTGGCGCGCGTGGAGCTGGGGGCGGACAACCTGTCCATCCAGGCCAGGCTCAACGGCATGCGCGGCGCCGGCATGGGCATCATCCTGGCCGACGGCGCCAACGCCATGGCGGTGTCGGACGCCGTGGCCGCCAAGCTGGCTGCGCTCAAGCCCTATTTCCCGAACAAGATCGACTACTTCGTGAGCTCGGACTCCACGCCCTTCGTGCGTGCCTCCATCCGTGAGGTGGTCAGCGCTTTGGGCGAGGCCATGGTGCTGGTGGTGATCGTGATGTTCGTCTTCCTGCAGAACCTGCGCGCCACGCTGATCCCCGCGATCGCCGTGCCCGTGGTGCTGCTGGGCACCTTCGGCGTGCTGTCGGCGGCTGGCTACTCGATCAACACGCTGACCATGTTCGCCATGGTGCTGGCCATCGGCCTGCTGGTGGACGATGCCATCGTGGTGGTCGAGAACGTGGAGCGCGTGATGCACGAGACCGGCAAGTCGGCCAAGGAGGCGACGCGCCAGTCCATGCGCGAGATCACGCCGGCGCTGGTTGGCATCGGCGTGACGCTGTCGGCCGTGTTCGTGCCCATGGCCTTCTTCGGCGGTTCCACGGGCGTGATCTACCGCCAGTTCTCCATCACCATCGTGGCGGCCATGGCGCTGTCGGTGTTCGTGGCGCTGACGCTCACGCCCGCGCTGTGCGCCAGCATTCTCAAGCCGCCGGTAGCCCAGGGTCACGGTCCGGTGCGCTCGGGCCTGCTCGGTTTGAACGACCGGTTCTTCCGCTGGTTCAACCGCAGCTTCGATGCCACGGCCGCCCGCTACCAGGGGACGGTGGCCTATGTGCTGCGCCGTACCAAGCGCATGGTGCTGGTCTTCCTGGCCGTCTGCGCGGCCGTGGCGCTGCTGATGCACCGCCTGCCGACCTCCTTCCTGCCCGACGAAGACCAGGGCTTTGTCTACGTCAACGTCAACCTGCCTTCGGGCGCCGCCGATGCGCGGTTGCAGGACGTGCTGGACCAGACGCGCGAATACCTGCTCAAGCAGCCCGAAGTCATCAGCTTCAACCAGGTCTCGGGCCTGAACGGCGACCAGAGCTCGGCGCGCGGCTTCGTGCGGCTCAAGCCCTGGGCCGAGCGCCCCCTGGCTTCGCAGTCGGCTTCGGCCCTGGCCCACCGGGCGACCAAGGAGCTGTCCTCCATCCGCGATGCCCGCGTCTACGTGATGCAGCCGCCGGCCGTGCGCGGCCTGGGCGCCAGCGCGGGCTTCAACTTCATGCTCAAGGACATCAACGGCATGGGGCATGCGGCCTTGCTGGCGGCCGCCAACCACGTGCAGGATGCCGCGCGCAAGCGGCCCGAGCTGACGGCCGTGCGCACCACCAATCTGGAAGATGCCACCGAGCTGCGCGTGGACATCGACGACCGCAAGGCCGGCGCCCTGGGCCTGTCGTACGGCGACATCAACAGCGTGCTCTCCAGCGCCATGGGCGGCACCTACGTCAACGACTTCCTGAACAACGGCCGCGTCAAGCGCGTCTACATCCAGGGCGATGCGCCGCACCGCATGCTGCCGCAGGACATCGCCAGGTGGACCGTGCGCAACAAGAATGGCGAAATGGTGCCCTTCGGCGCGTTCTCGCGCACCTACTGGGCCTACGGCTCGCCGCAGCTTATGCGCTACAACGGCGCGCCGTCCTATGAGTTCATCGGCAGTGCCGCGCCCGGCGTGAGCTCGGGCGCGGCCATGGCCGCGGTGGAGGACATCTTGCGGCAGCTGCCGTCCGGCATAGGCTACGAGTGGACCGGCGCCTCGCTGCAGGAGCGCCAGTCGGGTGCGCAGGCGCCCATGCTCTATGCCATCTCCATCCTGTTCGTGTTCCTGTGCCTGGCGGCGCTGTACGAGAGCTGGACCGTACCGCTGTCGGTGATGCTGGCCGTGCCGCTGGGCGTGGTGGGGGCGCTGCTGTTCACCTCGCTGCGCGGCCTGAGCAACGACGTGTACTTCCAGGTGGGCCTGCTGACCACGGTGGGCCTGGCGGCCAAGAACGCCATCCTGATCGTGGAATTCGCCGTGCAGCTGCAGGAGCAGGGCAGGAGCGTGTTCGATGCCACGGTGGCTGCCGTGCGCCTGCGCTTGCGCCCCATCCTGATGACTTCGCTGGCCTTTGGCTTCGGCGTGATTCCGCTGGCCATTGGCACGGGCGCTGGCGCGGGCGGGCGCAATGCCATCGGCACGGCCGTGCTCGGCGGCATGATGGCCTCCACCGTGCTGGGCATCTTCCTGGTGCCGGTGTTCTTCCTGCTGATCCGCAGCTGGTTCAAGAGCCGCTCGCGCCATGATGACGGCCCGGACGCTGCGCCGCCAGCACCGCACCCAACCCCGGAGAGCGCCGCATGAGGCGCCCGATGATGAGAACCCCGCTTCACGCCCTGCCGGCGGCCCTGGCTTGGCCTCTTGCTCTATTGCTGGCCGGCTGCAATCTGGCCCCCACCTACCAGACGCCGCAGCTGCCGGTGCCCGAAACCGTCAGCGCCGACGGCGCTCCCGTGCAGGCCGGCGAGTCCGGGCTGCAGCAGGCCGAAAGCCTGAAACACCTGCAGTGGCTGCAGTCGGCACAGCTGCGCCAGGTCGTGGCCCTGGCGCTGACGCACAACCGCGACCTGCGCATGGCCGTCGAGAACATCGAGAAGGCCCGGGCCCAGTACGGCATCACGCGCGCCGATCTGCTGCCCGGTGTCAATGCCCAGGCCCAGGCCAGCCGCTCGCGCACGGCGGCCGATCTGAACGCCAACGGCCGCTCCACGCTGGCCACGCAGTACACGGCCCAGCTGGGTTTTGCCAGCTACGAGCTGGACCTGTGGGGCCGCATCCGCAACCTCAACGATGCGGCACTGCAGCAGTTTCTGCAAAGCCAGGAGAGCCGGCGCAATGTGCAGATCGGCCTGGTGGCCGACGTGGCCAATGCCTGGCTCACGCTGGCGGCCGACCAGTCGCGCCTGCAACTGGCCAGGGACACGCTGGCCAGCCGCGTCAAGGCGCTGGAACTGACGCAGCGCATGTACGAGATCGGCTCGGCCTCGGGCCTGGTGCTGGCGCAGAACCAGACCACGGTGGATACGGCGCGCGGCGACGTGGCCGGCTTCACTGCCCAGGTGGAGCGCGACCGCAATGCGCTGCAGCTGCTGGTGGGCGGCCCCGTGCCGGCCGGGCTGCTGCCGGATGCAGGCACCTTGACCACTGACGACGTGGCCACGCTGCAGGCCGTGCCCGCGCCGCTGCCGTCCAGCGTGCTGCTGCAGCGCCCCGACGTGCAGGCGGCCGAGCGCAATCTGCGTGCCATGAACGCCAACATCGGCGCGGCCCGCGCGGCCATGTTTCCCACCATCAGCCTCACGGCCAGTGTGGGCACGGGCAGCACCGATCTGGACCGGCTGTTCGGCGGCGGCAACGGTACCTGGAGCTTCATCCCGCTGCTCAGGCTGCCCATCTTCGATGCGGGCCGCAACCGTGCCAACGTGCAGGTGGCCGAGAGCAACCAGCGCATTGCCGTGGCGCAGTACGAGAAGGCCGTGCAGACGGCCTTCAGGGAAACCGCCGACGTGCTGGCCGACCGCGCCCAATGGAACGAGCGCCTGGCCGCGCAGAACAGCATGGTGGCCCATACGCAGAAGGCCTTCGATCTGTCGAATGCGCGTTTTCGCACGGGTGCCGACAACTATCTGACCGTGCTCGACGCCCAGCGCAACCTCTATGCCGCGCAGCAGACGCTGATAGGTCTGCGGCTGTCCGAGCAGCTCAACCGCGTGACGCTGTGGAAGGTGCTGGGCGGCGCCGAAAGCGCGGCCCGCCAGCCCATGGCTCCTGAATAGGGAGCGAATGGCCATCGCCGGCGAAGCCAAGCCGGCATTCCTGCTGCAGACCCGCCCACAGCCGTGCGCCGGATGTGGGCAGGTGTCTTACTGCGCCCGCTCCACGCGCGTCAGAGTCAGCACGCCGTTCACCTGTTCGGCCCGGAAGCGGATGCTGTCTCCGGGCTTGAGCTGCGAGGCCTGCTGGGGATCGGCCAGCGGGAACACCATGGTCATGGCGGGCATGTCCAGGTTCTTGATGTCCTCGTGGCGGATGGTGAGCTTGCCGCCACGCGCATCGACGCGCGTGACTTCGCCGGCCGTCAGCATCATCTCCTGGCCGGCTGCGGCCGGTGCTTCGCGGTCAGTATGGCCGGAGTGGTCCTGCGCCATGGCGGGGCCGGCCAGGGCCGCGCAAAGGCCCAGGGCTGCAAGAAGAGAAAGCAGTGTGGGGTTCATGAAAATTCCTCCGGTATCTAGATTGGATCAGCCGCGGTAGCTGGCGAACACGCTGGTGGACACATCGCTGTTCATCAGGTTTCTGGTGACCAGCAGCACATCGAACGGGTCCTTGCGGCCCTGGTATTCGGGGCCGTCCATGCCCGGGCTGCCCACGGGCATGCCGGGTACGGCCAGGCCCAGGGCCTTGGGCTTTTGCGCCAGCAGCTTGTGTACGTCGGCCGCCGGTACATGGCCTTCGAGCAGATAGCCGGCGACCAGGGCCGTGTGGCAGGAGCCCAGGCGCTGCGGCAGGCCCAGCCTGGCGCGCACGGCGTTGTTGCCCGTGTCGTGCACGGTCACGGCAAAGCCGTTGGCTTCCATGTGGGCGACCCAGTCCTTGCAGCAGCCGCAGTTCGGGTCCTTCCAGACTTCTACGGAAGTGGGTTTGACTGGCGTCGGCTTGGCGGGAGTCACGGCCCAGAGCGAAGGCGCGGCCAGCGCCGCGCAGCCCGCGGCGATGCGGCCCAGCGCCCAGCGGCGCTGAAAGGCTGCGATGGGATGGATGCGTTCATGTGGCATGGGAAATCCTTGCAGAGAATGGACGGGTCGTGAGGGTCAGGGCGTCACGGTGATGGTTCCGCGCATGCCGGCCTGGTAGTGGCCGGGGATGAGGCAGGCGAAGTCGAAGCTGCCGTCTCGGTTGAAGTTCCAGACCAGTTCGCCGACCTTGCCGGGCGAGACGTGGGCCATATAGGGCTCGGCATGCTCCATGGTGGGAAAGCGCAGCATCAGCTGTGCGTGCTCGTCCAGCGAGGCCGGCGTGCCCAGCACGATCTCGTGCATGGTCTGGCCCTTGTTCGCCACGCGCAGCCGCACGGTCTCGCCGAGCCTGACGCTGATGTGTGCGGGCGTGAAGCGCATGTCGTCGCTCATGTCCAGCGTGATGGTACGCCGGGCCGCCTCGGCATCGCCGGCAATGCCCCAGGGCTTCTGTTCCTTCACGGTCATGGCGTCGGCTGCCATATTTGCCGGGTTTTCGTGCGGCTGGCTGCCGTGGGCGAGGGCCGTGGCCGAGCCGGCCAGCAGTGCTGCGGTGCAGATCAGGTGCAATGTCTTCATGGTCTTCCTTGCTCTGGTTCATTGGTGTTCGTGGCCGGCACCGGGCTTGCGCACGCTGGGCGCGCCGGGGGCCTGGCCGGGGGGTGTCTGGCGTGGAACCGATGGGGCCGCCGGCGCGCTCTGCCCGTCGGCCGCGTATTCGTAGGCCACGGTGCGGGCGGGGTGCCTGAACCAGCCCGGGTCGCCGTAATCGTTTGCGCCCAGGCCTTTGCGCACCTTGAGAGTGGTGAACATGCCGCCCATTTCCAGGTCGCCGAACGGGCCCTTGCCGCTCATCATCGGAAAGGTGTTGTCGGGCAGAGGCATCTGCATGCTTCCCATGTCGGCCATGCCGCGCTCGCCCATGACCATGTAGTCGGGCACGATCTTCTGGATCTTGCGCACCAGGCCGCTGTGGTCCAGTCCGATCATGGTGGGCACCGCGTGGCCCATGGCCCCCATGGTGTGGTGGCTCTTGTGGCAGTGCAGGGCCCAGTCGCCCGCTTCGTCGGCCACGAATTCCATCTGCCGCATCTGGCCCACGGCCACGTCGGTGGTGACCTCGGGCCAGCGCGCGCTCTGGGGCACGGGGCCGCCGTCGGTGCCTGTGACCTCGAACTCGTGGCCGTGCAGGTGCACGGGGTGGTTGGTCATGGTCAGATTGCCCACGCGCATGCGCACCCGGTCGCCTTGCCTTGCCACCAGCGGAGCGATGGCCGGGAAGGCCCGGCTGTTGAAGGTCCAGATGTTGAAGTCCGTCATCTCGCCCACGCGCGGCGTCATGGCGCCGGGCTCGACGGCGAACGAGCCCAGCAGCCAGGCGTAGTCGCGCTGCACGTCGGCGATCAGCGGGTTCGCTCCCTTGGGGTGGGTGATCCACAGGCCCATCATGCCCATGGCCATCTGCACCATCTCGTCGGCATGCGGGTGGTACATGAAGGTGCCGGGCCGGCGTGCCGTGAACTCGTAGACAAAAGTCTTGCCGGGTGCGATATGCGGCTGGGTCAGGCCGCCCACGCCGTCCATGCCGCTCGGCAGGCGCTGGCCGTGCCAGTGCACCGTGGTGTGCTCGGGCAGACGGTTGGTGACGAAGATGCGCAGCCTGTCGCCCTCCACCACCTCGATGGTGGGGCCGGGGCTCTGGCCGTTGTAGCCCCACATGTTGATGGAAAAGCCCGGCGCCACTTCGCGCACCACGGGTTCGGCCACCAGGTGGAATTCCTTGACGCCGCCATTCATGCGCCAGGGCAAGGTCCAGCCGTTCAGGGTGACCACGGGGTGGTAGGGACGGCCGTTGGGCGGCACCAGGGGCGCGGCGGTCTCTGCCGAGGACTGGCTCACGGCTTCGGGCAGGGCCGCCATGGCCACCCGGCTCACGGCCGTGGCAGCAACAGCGCCGGCTGCGGCCGTGAAGAAACTGCGGCGTTGCATGTCAGTGGCTTTCATTGTTGGTGTTGGCGGAGGAGGTTGCGGCGGCCAGCGGCGCAGCCGCACCAGGAGAGGTGCCGGGAGATGTTCCGGTCAAGGCCAGCTGCAGATCGGTGTCGGCCAGCCAGAAGTCGCGCTGGGCCTCGGCGGCTGCGGCCACGACCTGGGTGGTGGCCCGGGCCTGGGCCAGCAGCAGCCAGACGCTGGCAAACATGCCGTTGTAGCGGTACACGGTCTCTTCCTGGACCTGGCGTGCCAGGGGCAGGACCTCGGCCTGCTGCTGGTGGGCCAGGTCCCAGGCCGTGCGGTAGCGCAGCCAGCTGGTGCGGGCCTCGCTGCGGGCCGTGATGGCGTTTTCGCGCAACAGGGCCGCGCTGCGCTCCATGCCGGCCCGGGCTCGGCCGCGCGCCGCGCCACCCCAGTCGAAAAGGGGGATGGGCAGCTCCACTTCCCAGCCATGCTTGCCGCTTTGCTCGCCCGTGGCGCGTTCGGTGCTGCGGTTGTGGGTGTAGGTCAGCCCGATGTCGCCGAACAAGGCATTGACGCCGGCCACTCCATGGCGCTCGGCCATCACGTCCAGGTCGCGGCGCAGGGCGCGCAGGTCCAGGCGCTCGCGCAGGGCCGTGGCTTCGGCATCCCGGCCCTGGCGCAAATTTTTGGCGCCGGGCAGGGCGGGCAGCTTTTCGGGCAGCTTGAAGCCGGCCTGCCGGCCCCACAGGCCCATCCAGCGCGCGAGGTTCTCGCGTTCGATCTCGGCCCCAAGGCGGGCGCGGGCCAGGGCCGCCGTGGATGCCTGCTGGGCCGCGATCTCGCGTGCCTGTTCCAGCTTGTTGAAGTTGCCTATGGCGCCCATGCGGCTGGCCAGCTCGGCACCCAGGCTTGCGGCTTCGCTCATGCGCTCGTTGGCGGCCAGTACCTGCTGGGCCGCCACGGCGCGCAGCCAGGCCCGGCGCGTGTCGGCCGCCACGGCCAGCACCTGTTGCGCGACGGTCAGCGTGGCCTGTTCCATCTGCCAGCCTTGCCAGCGCGTGCGCCAGGGCAGGGTGATGATGTCGATCAGGCCGAAGCTCAGCTGGCGCTCCAGTTCCCGTTCGGTAGCGCTGGTGAAGCGCCCGAAGGTCAGGCTGGGGTTGACCAGGGTGAGAGCGCGCACGCGTTCGGCGTCGCGTATGCCCAACTCCGCCAGGCGCGCCTGCAGGCCCGGGTTGTTGAGCAGGGCGATGCGCACGGCGGTGTCGGCCTCGACGGGCTGCTCGAGCCATTGCGCGATCCGTGCCTTGGCGTCGGCCTGGGTTTGCGGGTCGCTGCCGGGCAGGCGGCTGTCCGCGGGCAGGCGCTGCTCCAGGTGCTTGGCGACCGCGCTGCGCTGGCCGTCGGCCGACAGACTGGCGCAGCCGGCCAGCACCAGCGCCGTGACCAGTCCGGCCGTCAATCGCATGACAGGTCGCATGGAGTGGGAGGGTTGCAACTTCATGGCTGCTCTCCCGGGGGCTGGGGATGGGCATGGTCCGTGGCTGGAGGCATGCCGGGCTCGGGAGCGCCCGCCTGGTTTTTTTCCCAGCGCACGATGTCGGCATGGCCGCGCGCAAAGCGGGCCACGGCGGCGTTGGCGGCTTTCCAGTCGCCATCGGCATTCACGACCACTTTGCCCGCGGCCATGGGTGCCGCCGTCAGCGGGCGGGTAGGTGCTGCGGGGTCAAACAGCGGGGCTGGTTGTGACGTTGCGGCCTCTGCGGCTGCAGGGACCGGGTCTGCCGACTGGGCGGCATGCAGAGGCAGGGCTGAGATTCCCAGGGCCCAGGCCGTCGCAGCGGCAAGCAGCCTCGGGGACGGAGCCCGGAATGAATGGGGGGAACGCGCAGGGCGCATGGTGTCTTCCTGAAAACATGAAAAGGATCACGTTCCGCAGGCGGCTGGCATTGCATGGTTTGCTGTCTGGGGCCAGATAAGGCTCAAACGTAGCAGTGGCAAGCGTTGGCAGCTATGAAAATTGCGGACGCACCAAGGGTATGGGCGTTCAGGAGATGGGTGGCTTGGTGACCTGCTCGGGTGCCGCGCTGGCAAAGCGGGTGTGGGCGGTTGCGTTCAGGCCGGCTTCGGGGGCGAGGCCCGGGAGCTCCGGCAAGGCCGGGTCGGCCAGCGCCGAGTGGCAGATGCCGCAGGCGCTGCATGAGTGGCCCGAATGGCTGGCACAGCCCTGGCTGGAATCGGCCTCGGTCCTGCTGCAATGCTCCGCATCCTGGGCTACCTGCATGTCTTCGTGCACGGCGTGGCCTGCGTGCATGTCATGCGCGGCATGCATGTCGGCGGCCAGGGCCGCAACAGCCAGGGTGCCATTTGCGCCGGCACCGTGCGGCGCAGTCAGGCCCGTGGCCATGGCGTCGCCCAGCAGGCCGCGGGCGGCCAGCAGCAAAACCATGAAGAGGGCGAGAAAACGACGCATGCCGCAATGATACTGGCAACCCCCTGAGCCGCTTCGCGGCTTCCCCCAAGGGGGACGACAGCCTTTGCTGCGAGGCGGCCCTTGCTGGCTGTCCCGCACATGAAGCACGCCAGTTTCATCGGCTATGCCATGAAAATTGGCTGGGAGAAGAGGACGGGGTTGAGGGTCAAGCTTTCCAGTGCCGCAGGCGCAGGCCGTTGGCCACGACCAGCAGGCTCACGCCCGTGTCGGCCAGCACGGCCAGCCACATGCTGGCATTGCCGCTGACGGCCAGCGCGAGGAAGGCCAGCTTGATGCCAAGGGCCAGGCCGATGTTCTGCCACAGCACCTTGTGGGCGCGCCTGGAGAGGTCGACCACTTCGGGAATGCGGCGCAGGTCGTCGTTCATCAGCACCACATCGGCGGTTTCCATGGCCATGCCCGTGGCATGCATGCCGCCCATGGCAATGCCGGTATCGGCCTTGGCCAGGGCCGGCGCATCGTTGATGCCGTCGCCCGCCATGGCCGTGGGGCCGATGTCGCGCTGCATCTGCGCCAGCGTGGCGAGCTTGTCCTCGGGCAGCATGTTGCCGCGCGCATCGGTGATGCCGGCCTCGGCAGCCAAGGCGCGCACGGTGGCGGTGTTGTCGCCGCTCAGCACCACGGGCTTGAGGCCCAGGGCCAGCAGCCGGACCACGGCCTCGCGGGCCTGGGGGCGCAGCGGGTCGGCCACGGCAAACAGCGCCTGCACGCCCCGGCTGTTGGCCAGCAGCGTGACCGTGCGGCCTTGCTCCTCCTGCCGGATCAGCGCGGCCTTGAGGATGCCTGTCTCCCAGCCTTGCTCGTCCACCCAGCGCAGATTGGCCAGCGTCCAGGTTTCGCCCCGGATCCGGGCCTGCACGCCGCGTCCGGGCAGGGCCTGCAGCGACTGGGCTGCATCGAAAGCGTGGCCGACCTGCTCGGCCAGGCCAGCCGCAATGGCGCGCGAGACCGGGTGGTCCGAGCGCGAAGCCAGCGCATAGGCGCGCCGGGCCATGGCGTTCGCCGGAGCCTGGTTCCAGGCCTGCCAGTCCGCCAGCCTGGGCGTGCCCCTGGTCAGCGTGCCGGTCTTGTCGAGCGCGATGGCCTTGAGTTGGCGGGCGCTTTCCAGCGCGCTGCCGCCCTTGATCAGGATGCCGCGCCTGGCGGCGGCCGTGAGCGCGCTGACCACGGTGACGGGCGTGGACAGCACCAGCGCGCAGGGGCAGGCGATGACCAGCAAGGCCAGCGCCTGGTAGGCGGCCTGATGCCAGCTCCAGTCCATGACCCAGGGCGCCAGCAGGCCCAGCGCAATGGCCAGCACCAGCACGATGGGGGTGTAGACCTGGGCGAAGCGGTCCACAAAGCGCTGCGTGGGCGCCTTGGAGGCCTGGGCCTGTTCGACGGCGTGGACGATGCGCGCGATCAGGCTGTCGCCCGCCGGTGCCGTGACGCGCATATGCAGCTCGCCATCCTGGTTGATGCTGCCGGCGTACAGCGCATCGCCTGGGCCCTTGTGGGCCAGGGCGCTTTCGCCGGTGATGGGGGCCTGGTCCACCGAGCTCTCGCCTTCGGTGATCTCTCCGTCCAGCGGCACGCGTGCGCCCGGCGCCACGCACAGCACGGAGCCCGGCGGCACCTGGCTGGCCGCCATGCGCCGCGTGCTGCCGTCGGGCTGCAGCACATCGGCGGTCTCGGGGGCCAGCTGCAGCAGCTTGCGGATGGCCATGCGGGCCTTGTCCAGGGCCTGCTCCTCGATGCGCTCGGCGGCGGCATAGAGGGCCATGACCATGGCGGCCTCGGGCCACTGGCCGATGATGAAGGCGCCGGTCACGGCCACCGTCATCAGCGCATGAATGCCCAGGTGCAGGCGCAGCAGATCGCGCAGGCCCGCCTTGTAGACGCCCAGGCCGGCCAGGGCGATGGCCGCCACGGCCAGGCCCATGCCCAGATAGTGGAGCAGGCCGGCGTAGGTGGCGCTGCCGTTGCCGCCGAACCAGTGGCAGGCCTCGGCCGCCAGTGCGGTGCCCAGCGCGGCATAGATGCGCGGCCAGTCGGGCAGCAAGCCGTGGCCGTGGCTGGCGTGGTCATGGTCATGGGCATGAGGAGCGGGCGCTGCAGCCAGGCTGAAGGGCGCGCAGCAACCTGCGCCGCAGGAGGCGTCCGCTTGGGAAGGCGCCGCACGCGGCATTGGGCCTGGCAATGCACTGGAAGGGGTTGGGTATTCCTGGTTCATGGCAGTATTGAAAACAATAAAGTCACTTCAAGGTCAAGCATGTCCGGCGAAGAACTCCAAATACCGCGCTGGCGCATTGGCGAAGCTGCCAGGCGCTCGGGCGTGGCCGCGCCCAATATCCGCTACTACGAGCGCGAGCAGCTGCTGCCGCCCGGTGCGCGCGAGGACAATCAATACCGCCTCTACAGCGACGGCGATCTGCACCGGCTGCGTTTCATCCGCCTGTGCCGCGCCATGGACATGTCGCTGGATGAAGTGCGCATGCTGCTGGCGCTGGACGGTGCGCGCAAGGCCGACTGCGTGGCGGCGCGCGAAACGCTGGACGCGCACCTAGAGCATGTCCACGAGCGCCTGCGGGAGCTGCGGGCGCTGGAGCATGAACTCGAGCATCTGCGCAGCCAGTGCGACGGCACGGACAGCTACTGCCACATCATCGAAGCCCTGCATGCCCAGGCCGACGAGCCCTTGCCCGAGTCCTTGCACGGCAATGTGGCGGCAGGCAAGCGGCATGTCTGAAATACCTCCCCCTGTGCCGCTGCGCGGCTTTCCCCCAAGGGGACCGACGGCCTTTGCTGCGGGGCGGCCCTTGCTGGCCTTCTCACGCTTGGAGTGCGCGCCTGCTGCTGTACTGGTTGTGGGAGCTATCATTTCGACATGAGCTGGAGCGAGATTACCCTGCGCACATCAAGCCGCCTGCAGGCGGCTCTGGGCCGGCATGCGCTGGCGTGGTGGCGCAGCATTGACCTGGCTGCCGTGATGCTGGTGCTGGTGCTCTCGCCATCGAGCCATGGGCGCGGTGCGCGTACCCTGATGGCGCGGCAGCTCTATGTGCAGACGGCGCCCATCCTCATCGGGTTCACCGTGCTGGCCGCCTTGCTGTGTGCCGTGATTGCGCGCATCGTGATCGTCACGGCACAAAGCTATGGACTGTCGCGTTATGCCTTGGGCCTGGTGGTGCGGGTTATGGTGATCGAGCTGATTCCGCTCACGGCCGCGCTGTTCGTTGCCATGCGCTGCACCATTCCGGCCGGCGTGCAGGTGGTGCAGATGCGCATCAGCGGCCAGTTGGCTGAGTGGAAGGAGCGGGGCATAGACCCGATCCGCGCCGCCCTGGTGCCGCGCGCGGCGGCCGGAGTGTTTGCGGCCATCACGCTGGCTGCGCTGAGCTGCGCGGTGGCACTGTTCACCGTGTACCTCAGCGTGTACGGTTTCAGCCTGGCGGGTTTCGGCATCTACACGCGGGTGTTCGGCCAGGTCTTCACGCCGTCGCTGACCTTGGTGTTCGTGCTCAAGACCTGGTTCTTCAGCCTGACCGTGGCCATCATGCCCATGGCTTCGGCGCTTTACATGCCGCTGTCGCGCCGGCGCCAGGCCGGCGAGGAGCTGGGCGGTTTCGCGCGCATGTTTGCCGTGCTGCTGCTGATCGAAGTGGTCTCTCTCATGGGCAACTATTACTGATGAAGGGATCGACATGACGGACACGCCGGAGGAATTGCTGGGCCTGCAGCCTGTGGCGCATCTGCGTGCCAAGGCGACGGCGCTGCTGCTGTTCACGCTGGGCCTGATTCTGGCGGCCGTGCTGTACCTGCTGTATGCGCGCGGCGTGTTTGAGCCCACGGAGCTGCTGGTGCTGACGGCCGACGATTCCCAGGGCGTGACCGCCGGCATGGACATGACTTTCTCGGGCTTTCCCATAGGCCGCGTGCGCAAGATGGAACTGGCCGAAGACGGCTCGGTGCGCATTCTGGTCGATGTGGCTAAAAAGGAGGCCCACTGGCTGCGCGAGTCCAGCGTGTTCACGCTGGTCAAGGGCCTTGTGGGCGGTACCACCATCAAGGCCTACAGCGGCATCATGAGCGATCCGCCGCTGCCGCCGAATTCGGTGCGTCCGGTGCTCAGTGGCGACGCTACGTCCGAGCTGCCGCAGATTCTCAGTTCGGCCAAGGAAGTACTGTCCAACGTGGCGCAGCTGACGGCGCAGGATTCGGCGCTGGGCGGATCGTTGAACGAGGTGCGCAAGCTGGCCGAGCGCATGCAGGGGCAGGGCGGTGCCCTCGGGGTGGTCCTCGGGAGCGACGAGGAGGCCAGGAAAGTACTGGTGCTGGTGGAGAGGGCCAACTCGGTGCTCTCGCGCATGGACCGCATGGTGGCCCGGGCCGACAGCCAGGTCTTCGATGCCAACGGCGTCATGCCGCAGCTCAACGGCCTGCTGGCCGATACGCGCCGGACTCTGGCCAAGGTTGACGCCGTGTTGGCCGAGGCGCAGGCCGTGGGCTCCAACGCCCGCGAGGCCACGACGGATCTGGGCGCCTTGCGCGCCGAGGTGGAGAGCAACCTCATGCGCCTGGAATCCGTGCTCAACGATCTGCAGCGCAAATGGCCTTTCGCCCATAAGCCGGAGCTCAAATTGCCATGATGTGCGCAATCAAATTACGGGAAAAAAGCGTGATAGGCCTTGCTGCACGGGCGGTGGCAGCTATCGGTTTTGTTTTTTTGGCCGGTTGCGGCAACCAGCCGCCCGCGCCCGATTGGGCCGTCAACGCCGAAGCCGCGGCCCAGAGGGCCAGCACGGCCTATCTGCAAGGCCAGCCAAGAATCGAGAGCCTGCAGTGGCAAAAGGCCAGGGCGTCGGTCGCCAGCACCGGACGTACCGATCTGGCCGCCCGCATGGAGCTGATACGTTGCGCCACCCAGGTCGCCAGCCTGGAATGGGACGATTGCCCGACCTTCCAGGCGCTGCAGCCGGATGCAGCGGCGCCGGAACAGGCCTATGCCCGGTATCTGAATGCCAGGCCGCGAGCGGGGGACGCGGGCCTGCTGCCCAAGGAACAGCAGGCCGCCGCCAGACATATTGCCGCCCAAGCGGCTAGCGCACCGCTGACCGCTGGCGAGGTGCGGCAGATGACGGGTGCGGGTGACCCGCTGTCCCGCCTGCTGGCTGCGGCCGTGCTGCTGCGTGCGGGCAATGCCTCGCCAGAGCTGCTGCAGGCCGGCGTGGACCTCGCTTCGGCCCAGGGCTGGCGGCGCGCGCTCATGGCCTGGCTGCTGCTGCAGGCCAAGGCGGCCGAACGCATGGGGGATGCGGATATGGCAGCCCATATCCATCGCCGCCTGGAGCTGCTGCAAAAGTGAACACTGCTGCTGGATGCGGCCGGCTCCCTGCCGGCTCGGTCAATTGCTTTGAGGATTCAAAAAGAAGAGCGTGCTTCGTATGGCTGGCCGGAGATCCACGCCGATTCGACTTTGAATTGCTGGCAGAGGTTAGAGCACGGAGTGGAGCGTGCAGGCGTCCGTGAGCAGGGTATCGGCGGCCGATGCCGCATGCTCCATCGACAGCAGGCTTAGCGTTGCGATCACGGCCAGTACCACCGTGATGGTGAATGCGATGACGGGGTGGCGGAAAAATGCATTGGAGCCTGGCATGACGCTATCCTTTCTAGGGCCTGTTCAGGTAACGCAGGTATATGAGCAGGCCCAGGCCCGAAAAGGAAGGCCGTGGCACCCAGGTCCTAGAAAAAGGCGTCGCGGCCCCATCATTGCAGCACGGCCCACCGCGTGGCGCTGTCGGAGAAGTCCAATGGCCCATGACATCAGGACCTGGGGTTTCCGTCGGAAAACACGCTGCAGCTTGCGCTTTTTTCATGAAAAAAGCGAGGCCGAGCCTCGCTTTTGTCTGTGCGGGAGGTCGGTCCGGCAGGGATGGCCTCAGAAACGATGGCGGATGCCGGCGATCAGGCTGGTGCCCGTCTTGGGGGCGGCATCGCTCACGCGGTCGTACATCAGGGCGGTGTACACATCGGTGCGCTTGGACAGGAAGTGATCGTAGCCCAGCGTTGCGGTGGTGCGGGTTGCGTCGGCGCCGGTCCACTCGGCCTTGGTGCGGGCCACGGCAGCCTTGACGGTGCCGGGGGTGCCGGTGACGGGAACATCCAGGCCCAGCGAGTAGGTCTTGCTCTTGCGATCCAGATCCTTGACCTTGGACTGTCCGTAGGTCGCGTAGAGCTTCACGACGTTGAAGTCATAGCTGCCGCCCAGCATCCAGTCGCTCTTGGTGGGCATGACGACGCCGGCGCCCGGGTTGGTGATCTGATCGCGCTCGTAGAAGGCGGTCAGGCTCAGGGGGCCGCTGAAGTACAGGGCGTTCACGCCCACGTTTTTCTTGCTCTTGTCGCCAGGGGCGGATTGTTCGCCGAACTGGTAGTACACATTGGCTGTCAAGCCGCCAAAGTTGGGGGTCGTGTAGACCAGCATGTTGCTCCAGCCGGTGTCGGCGGGCGTGCTCAGGCGAGCGCCGCCCCAGGCCGCGGTGGGCGTGTCGGCATGCAGCACCAGAGGCGAGATGGTGAACGAATCGCCAAAGGGGTTGGTCAGAATGGTCGGCAGGAAGTTGGGGGCCTTGTCGCGGCCCAGGCCGATGCGGCCGAAGCTGCCGTTCAGGCCGATGTTGGCATCGCGCGAGAAGAAGGTGTCGCCAGGGAAGCGGCCGTATTCACCGGTGTCCATGCGCATGAAGGCGGTGATGTTGAAATCGACCTTCAGGCCGCTGCCCAGGTCTTCGGTGCCTTTGATGCCCCACCAGGAGGTGGTCATGCCACCGGAGCCCACGACCGACTTGCGGTCCTGGCCAGCCATCTTGATGGAGCCGGCGTACATATCGGCCAGGCCGGTCAGTTGGACATTGCTTTGTGCATATGCGGCACCGGTGCAGGCCAGGGCAGCCGCGAGTGCGATGAACGATTTTTTCATGGAGCCTCTCGATGAATTGCTATGTAGGAATTGCGTTGAAATATATCGCTGATTTGTATACACGACTGTATTCAATCCGCGAGAGGGGATGAAATCACTATTTCGACTCAATGACAGTCGTTTTTTTGCGTCATTTCTTCATGGATGTTCCTAGTTGACGCGATGGGCGGCAGCTTGCGGGTGCGGCTTGCGCATGGCGCAGGCGTGCTGGCGGCGATTGGTCCAATGGCTGCTTTATTCGGCACAGCTGAAAACCGCGCAGCCCATGCCGTGGCCTTGCCGGTCTGCCACAGACAAGGCGCAAGCCGCTTTGGCCGGCCGTGGCCCGATGGCCGAGTGCCCCCGGGATGCTGCATCCGCACAATTTTTCGCCGCCTTCAATTTTCATAGCGAAAAACGTTATAGAATTGCGTCCGTTCTAGGGGAGTCGCCAAGTTGGTCAAGGCACCGGATTTTGATTCCGGCATGCGAGGGTTCGAGTCCTTCCTCCCCTGCCAGGATAGGAAACCCCGTCTGTGAAAGCAGGCGGGGTTTTTGCTTTGTGCCGGCACTTTCCACCTTTGGCTTGCGTGGGTTGGTGTATTTCTGCCTCGAAACCAGCAAAAGCGCCCATGCTCGGAACATCTGCTGGTGGTGCTTGAAAAATCATCACTGGCTGCGCGTACTACTACGTGCAAGGCAAAAAAATATGACATTCTTTCAAAATGACAATTGAATCCGTCATATCGTCATTTTTTTTGCCAATAAATTGCGGCGAGCTTATAGACTCGGCGCTCTTTTGTTCGGTTCTATCGTTGCTGGCCTCAAGCTTCGGGATGGTGCTCATGTGCGATACCCGCTGGCGTACTCGGGCCCCGTACAGATGATCGACAGGCCTCGGCAGGTCTCTCTCTGAGCCGCATCCTGAGAGGGCGCGGAGTCGACATGCAAAACAGGTTCAGGCGGGACGTTTGCCCTTGCGCCAAGGAGCATTCCTGTTTGCGCGAGTTCTAGAAGGATGGGTATGGAATACCGTTTGGATGAGACTGATCGCCAGTTGCTGCGTCTGTTGCAGACCAATGCCCGTGCGTCGACCGCGCACCTGGCAAGACAGATGAACCTGGCGCGCACCACGGTGGTGGCGCGCATTGCCAAGCTGGAACAGGAGGGTGTGATCGCCGGTTATGGCGTGCGCCTGGGCTCGCGCCTGGAGCAATCGGCCGTGCGCGCCTATTGCGGCATCCGCGTGCAGCCCAAGACCGCGACTTCCGTGATGCAGGCGCTCAACCGCTTCACCGAGGTGGAGGAAGTCTCGGCCGTCAGCGGCCAGTACGACTATATGGTGTTCGTGCGCTGCGAGAGCAATGAAAAGCTCGATGCCTTGCTGGATCGCATCGGCCTCATCGACGGTATCCAGCAGACCTATACCTCGGTGGTGCTGAGCCGCAAGATCGATCGCCGCACGACGGCCGAGGCAGTGGCTCAAACCGCCTGAAACGCAGGGCGTGTTTACGCTCTGCGCTGTCAATCGACGAGGACGCGCGGTTCGCCGGCTTCCATGTGGCCTACCACCGCGGCATCGGCAAAACCGTGGTCGGCAAAGACCTCGAGCACTTGCGCCGCAGCTTCCGGAGCGCAGGACACCAGCAGGCCGCCCGAGGTCTGCGGATCCGTCAGCAGGGCCTGTTGCGCATCGCTCACGCTGGCCGACAGCTGGACATGCTGGCCGTAGGATGCCCAGTTGCGGCCGGATGCTCCCGTGAAAATGCCTTGCTCGGCCAGGGCCTGCACGCCGGGCAGCACGGGTAGCTTGCGACTGGCTATGCGAGCCGTGAGCTGGGCGCCGCGGGCCAGCTCCAGGCCGTGGCCCAGCAGGCCGAAACCCGTCACGTCGGTCAGCGCGTGCACGCCTTCCAGCCTGGACAGCGCGGTGCCGGGCCGGTTGAGCTGGGTGGTCGTGGCCACCATGGCGCGGTAGCCGGCAGCGTCCAGCTGGTTTTTCTTGAGCGCGGCCGACAGAATGCCCACGCCCAGCGGTTTGCCGAGAATCAGCACGTCGCCGGCCTTGGCGTCGGCATTGCGCTTCATCTGCTTGGGGTTGACGATGCCTATGCCCACCAGCCCGTAGATGGGCTCCACCGAATCGATGGAGTGGCCGCCCGCCAGCGGGATGCCGGCATCGCGGCAGACGGACTCGCCGCCTTCGAGGATCTTGGCGATCACATCGTGGGGCAGCACGTTGATGGGCATGCCGACGATGGCCAGGGCCATCAGCGGCGTGCCACCCATGGCGTAAATGTCGGACAGCGCATTGGTGGCGGCGATGCGGCCAAAGTCGTACGGGTCGTCGACGATGGGCATGAAGAAGTCCGTGGTCGCGACGATGGCCTGCTCGTCATTGATGCGGTAGACGGCCGCGTCGTCCGCGGTCTCGGTGCCCACCAGCAGGTCGGGGAAAAATTGCTTGGGCAGATTGCTCTTGGCCAGCAGCTCGGACAGCACGCCGGGTGCAATCTTGCAGCCGCAGCCGCCGCCATGGGACAGGGAAGTGAGTCGGGGGGCTTGAGAGATATCGGTGGCCATGGTGGTGCCCTTGCTCTGAGTGTGGAGCGGGTGGCGGAAAGCAGCTGGAGTCGAACCAACCCGGGAGCGGCTGACGCCCCCCACCGGGTTTGAAGCCCGGCCGCGCCACCGGGCACGATTGCCTTCCTCTCTGATAGAAGAAGGAGAAATTGTAGCCAGCATTCATGGCCCTCGAGATCAGCAGGCCAAGCGCGTCGGCACCTTGGCCCCTATGAATGCAGTAGCGTTGCGCGCTTGCCCCACCTGGGCTGCAGGCTAGCGGGGCTGATATTGCCGGGCGGAGTGCTTGGCTTCCACTGCACATCGGGCCGCAGCAGGTGGGCATCGCGCACGCGGCGCGTATAGCCTATGCGGTCGAAGAATTCCAGGATCTGGATCGCACGCTTGCGGCCCAGGCCCGTGGCGTCGCGAAAGGCCCGGGCCTCGACTTCAGCGCCGGCCGTCCCCTTGGCCAGGGTCGCGATCAGCGCCGCCAGTTCGTCCATGCAGGAGGTCGCATAGAACAGATCCTTGACCACCTGGAACAGCAGGCCCTGGCGCGAGAGCTTGCGCAGCAACTGGCGCACGACTTCTTCACCAGTGCCATGGTCGCGTGCCAGATCGCGTACCCAGGGCGGGTCGAAACGGCCGGCTTCGACGGCTGGCAGCAGTTTCTGGGCCAGTGCCTGTTCGGCGTCGGACAGTTGCACGTCGTGTCCGGGCAGGTGCAGCCAGGCGCCGGAGCTGGCCAGCCGCTGGTGCGCCAGCAGGCTGGCCAGCAGCCCTTGGTACAGCGCATCATGCCCGGCCTGCTGCAGGCCGGGCAAGGCCATGCGACGCAGGCGCGCCGCGTTGACGCCGGGCTCGTCGGGCGATTTCTCATGAAAGCGTGCCAGCGCCTCCAGCAGCTGGACCTGCAGTGCCTGCCAGCGGGCCGCATCCATGACCAGGGCGTCGTCACCCGCCATGGGCAGATAGACCGTGTGCGCAGGCAATTGCTTGGCCTGGAGCGCGCGGCCGCTCAGCCGCATGAGCCGCGACAGCGCGGTGCCGTAGGGCGCCTGGGCAATCAGCGGCGCGAAGTCGCCGCGCGCCACCAACTGGTCGATGGCGTCGAGATAGGCCGTGCGCTCGGCACTGCGGCGCTTGCGTGCCGGGGCATAGGGGTCGAGCACCATGCCGCCGGCGATGGTGCGGCTGGCCTGTGCATTGCGCAGAATCAGGCGGTCGCCGGGCATGGCAAAGACGGGGGCATCGAGCACCAGCTGCGCGCGCGCCTCGGTGCCCGGGTCTATCTGGCCGTCCTGCAGCAAGGCCACATGTCCGGTGCAGCGCCGCGTGCCCAGGTGCACATGCACGGGCGTCCACTGCTGCATGGGTGCGGCCCCGGCCAGCAGGTGCAGATGGATGTCGATGCGGTCCGTGGCCTGCAGCGCGCGCGCATCGGCCATCCAGTCGCCGCGCTCGATCTCTTCCTTGGCAATGCCCGCGAGATTGAGTGCACAGCGCTGGCCGGCCGCACCGGTTTCGCTGGCCTGGTTCTGCGCATGGATGCTGCGCACGCGCACGGTCTTGCCGCTGGCCGAGTGCCGCAGCGTATCGCCCACGGCCACCCGTCCGTTGAAGACGGTGCCGGTCACCACCGTCCCCTGGCCGGCCAGCGTGAAGACGCGGTCCACCGCCAGGCGGAACAATCCGTCCTGAGCGCGCGCAGGCATGGCCTGGGCCTGCAGGTCGAGATGCTGGCGCAGGGCCCGGACGCCGGGCTCGTCGGCTGCGGCTGCCGCGGTCTCGAAGATGGGCGAGCCCGCCAGGGCGGTACCCGAAAGAAGGGCGGAGATTTCCCCGCGCACTTCATCGATGCGCGCGCGCGGCGCGCGGTCCACCTTGGTCAGGGCCACCGTGCCTTGCCGGACGCCCAGCAGCTGCAGGATTTCCAGGTGCTCCCGGGTCTGCGGCATGACGCCGTCGTCCGCGGCCACCACCAGCAGCGCGTGGTCTATGCCCGCGGCGCCGGCCGCCATGGTGTGCACGAACTTCTCGTGGCCCGGCACGTCGATGATGCCCAGCACGTCGCCGTTGGGCAAAGGCGCGTAGGCATAGCCCAGCTCGATGGAGATGCCGCGCGCCTTTTCTTCCTTGAGGCGGTCGGTCTCCACGCCGGTCAGGGCGCGCACCAGGGTGGTCTTGCCGTGGTCGATGTGGCCGGCGGTGCCGATGATCATGTGTGCAATAAATCGGGCTGTAGCGATTATTTGGTAGCCGCTGCCAGCTATGGTTTCAGGAGTGAAAGCTGTTCTGCAAAAGTCGCTTGCATGGCCTCTTCCAGGCAGCGCAGGTCCAGCCACAGCGCATCGTCGTGCAGGCGGCCGATCACGGGGCGGGGCAACTGGCGCAGACGGGCTTCGAGCCGGCTCAACTTGCCGCCCTGGTTGCCGATCCTGAGCCCGAAGCTGGGCAGGCTTTCCACGGGCAGGGCGCCGCTGCCGATCTGGCTGATCATGGGCGCGGGCTCGACCACGAAGGCTGTGCCCAGCGCCTGCTGCAACACGGGCTGCAACTGCAGGGCCTGGGCCTGCATGTCGGCCTGGGGCCGGGTGAACAGGCGCAACGTGGTCAACTGCCCGGCCAGCTTTTCGGGGTTCAGGTACAGGCGCAGCGTGGGCTCCAGCGCCGCCAGCGTGAGCTTGCCCACGCGCAGCGCGCGCTTGAGCGGGTTCTGCTTGATCTGGGCGATCAGCGTTTTCTTGCCGACGATGATGCCGGCCTGCGGGCCGCCCAGCAGCTTGTCGCCGCTGAAGGTGACGAGGTCGGCGCCGGACTCCAGGGTCTCGCGCACCGTGACTTCATAGGGCAGGCCCCAGGCGCGCAAATCGACGAGGGTGCCGCTGCCCAGGTCCACGATCATGGGCAGGCCGCTGTCGTGCGCAATGCGGGCCACCTGCGCATCGCTCGCGGCCTTGGTGAAGCCGGTGATGGCGTAGTTGCTGCAGTGCACTTTCATGAGGGCTGCGGTATTGCCGGAGACCGCTTGGCGGTAGTCGCTTTCATGGGTGCGGTTGGTGGTGCCGACTTCCACCAGGCGGGCACCGGCGCGCGTCATCACGTCGGGGATGCGGAACGCGCCGCCGATCTCCACCAGTTCGCCGCGCGAGACGATCACTTCCCTGCGCTCGCCGGCCGAGGTCAGGGCGGATAGCACCAGCAGCACGGCCGCTGCATTGTTGTTGACGATGGTGGCGGCCTCGGCACCCGTCAGCTCGCAGATCAGCGCTTCGATCAGATCGTCGCGGTCGCCGCGGCCGCCGTCTTCCAGGTCGTACTCCAGATTGACGGGGGCGGTCATGGCCTGCACCACGGCATCCACGGCCGCCTGCGGCAGCAGCGCGCGGCCCAGGTTGGTGTGCAGCACCGTGCCCGAGAGATTGAAGACAGTGCGCAGCCTGGGGGCAAAGCGCTGCTGCAGGCGCTGCTGCGCAGCCTGCACGACACTGGCCGGGTCCGTCAGGAGCGGCGCTTTTCCACCACCCAGCAATTGCTGGCGCAGCCCGCCCAGCACTTCGCGCACGGCCTGGGTGCAGGCCTCCAGGCCATAGGTCTGGCGCAGAGGCTGCAGGCCGGGGGCCTGCAAGACCTTGTCCACGGCCGGCAGTTGGGAAGGGTGGGTGATTTCGGGCATGGGGCGTCAGGCGCAGGGATCGATCAACGCATTGTCCCGCTCGCCGTCCTGCTCTTCGGCAAATGCCACGTAGAGCAGGGGATTGGGGCTGGCGCGCTGGAACTTGGTTTCGCTCATCAGCAGGTCCAGCATCAGCGTGGCAAGGTCGTCGGCCAGTGGATCGACCATGGGGTTCTTCTCCTGGTTGACGATCTTGCGGTAGCTGCCGCACTCCTCGCAGGTCTCGGCCAGGACTTCCTCGCCCGCGCCGCCCACGCCCTGGTAATGAATGCCCTCGGTCGACTCGCAGTGCGAGCACTTGACGCGCACCATCTGCCATTCGCAGGCGCAGGTGCCGCAGTGCAGATAGCGGTGGCCGGCCGCCCTGCCGCCGATGCGGACCACGCTGGCCACGGGTTCGCCGGCGCAGACCGGGCAGATGGTGGCCGGGTCGGTATAGGGTACGTCCTGGGCCTTGAGGCTGGCCGTACGCTTGGTGAAGGTGACCTGCAGCGCTGCCATGATGAAGGGCGCCATGCCCACGTGGCGGGCGGCGACTTCCTTTTGCAGCAGCTTTCTGGCGATGTCGTCACGGGCCTCAGCGGGCAGATTGCGCAGCTCCTGCAGCAAGGGCTGCAACGGCGCGGGCAGGCCGGCGGACTGTGCGTCGCCTTGCAGGGTGTCGAGCATGGCGTCGAGCACGCCTTGCCAGGCCGGAGCTATGTTCTCCACGGCGGGCAGCAGCGGCATGGAGTGCTCCTGCGCGCGGGCCATGAGTGCGGCGTCGGGCTCGGCCAGCGTCAGGCCGGCGGCAGCCTTGTGCTGGGCGTCCATGATCTTCGCCACGAACTGCAGATAGTCCGCGATGGGGTTGCCCTCGGCGAGCTGGCGCACCCGGGCGGCCCGCTCGGCAAACAGGCTGGCCGTCACCGGCAGGAGCACGCGGGGAAAGCTGGTGTGGTCCAGGGTTTCGATCTCGCCGGGTTGAAGAATGCGTTGCATGGGCAGGGATTTCCAAAAAGTTCAGCCGCCAAGCGCCTGGTGGACGCTTGGCGGCTGGATGGTCAGGACAATGGAGTGTCAGTCGTTATCACCAGTCACCTTGCGATACCAGCCGCGGTGGTGCTGCTTGGCCCAGGCGCGGGTGACCGTGCCGTAGAGCATGGCGCGGATCGTACCGCGGGTCCAGATGGCCGCATAGACGTGCAGGATGATCAGGCCGATCATCCACACGGCTGCAACGGCATGGACCAGGGAGGCTGCGCGAACCACGTCCACGGGCAGGGTCCACCAGGCACGCCACATCAGAACGCCGGTGACGACGATGAGCAGCATGCCGATGACCAGGCCCCAGAACAGCAGCTTCTGGCCGCCGTTGTACTTGCCCTGTTCGGGCATGTCGTGGTCATCGCCGTCGATCATCTTGTTGACGTTCTTGAGCCATTCGATGTCGCGGGATTCCACCACATTGAGCTTGGCAAAACGGCCGGCCATGATGATGAAGAACAAGGCCATCACCACCCCGATGTAGGGGTGCAGGATGCGGGTCCAGGGGCCGCCGCCGAACAGGTTGGTCAGCCAGAAGAAGGCGGGGTGGAAGAAGGCCAGGCCGGACAGTGCCAGCAGGATGAAGCAGATGCCTACGATCCAGTGGTTGGCGCGTTCCGACGCGGTGTAGCGTACAAGGTCACGAGGATTGCGTTGCATCAGCGGGCCTCCTTTCCTGCGTTGCCGGCCGCGTTGTCCGCAGCCTGGTCCTGTCGGTCCATCTCATCTTCAAGCTCCTTGGACACCTCGTTCGGACCCTTGGTGATGTAGTGGAACAGGCTGCCGACGGCGGCAGCGCCCAGCGCTGCCATGGCCAGAGGCTTGGCGACGCCCTTCCACAAGGACACCATGGGGCTGATCGACGGATCGTCGGGCAGGCCCTTGTACAGCGAAGGCTTGTCCGCGTGATGCAGCACGTACATCACATGGGTGCCGCCCACGCCCTGCGGATCGTACAGACCCGCCTCGGCGTAGCCGCGCTCCTTCAGGTCGACCACGCGGCGTGCGGCCTGCTCCTTCATGGCGTCCTTGGTGCCGAACATGATGGCGCCCGTGGGGCAGGTCTTGACGCAGGCTGGTTCCTGGCCGACAGCCACGCGGTCGGAGCACAGGGTGCACTTGTAGGCCTTCTTGTCCTTCTTGGAGATGCGCGGGATGTTGAACGGGCAGCCGGTCACGCAGTAGCCGCAGCCCACGCATTGATCCTGCTGGAAGTCCACGATGCCGTTGGCGTACTGGACGATGGCTCCGGGGGACGGGCAGGCCTTCAGGCAGCCGGGGTCCTCGCAGTGCATGCAGCCGTCCTTGCGGATCAGCCACTCCAGATTGCCTGTCGCTTCGTTCTCGTACTCGGTAAAGCGCATCACGGTCCACGACTCCGACGTGAGATCCGTCGGGTTGTCGTAGACGCCGGCTGCGACCGTGCCGATCTCGTCGCGCAGGTCGTTCCACTCCATGCAGGCGGTCTGGCAGGCCTTGCAGCCGATGCACTTGGAGACGTCGATCAGCTTGGCCACCTCGCCCGAATGGGCGCCACGCGCGCCGGGGGCGGGCGTGGTGGTGGCCGAGCGGCGCTTGATATCTAAAGACATGGTTGATGACATCCGCTGCTCCTTAGATCTTTTCCACCTTCACGAGGAAGGTCTTGGATTCAGGGGTCAAGCTGTTGCCGTCACCCACCGAGGCTGTCAGGTTGTTGGCCAGATAACCCTTGCGCCCCGTGGACGAGAAGCCCCAGTGAATCGGCACGCCCACGTGGTGGATGGTCTTGCCGTCGATTTTCATGGGCTTGATGCGCTTGGTCACGATGGCCGCAGCCTTCACGAAGCCGCGCTTGGAGCTGACCTTGACCTTCTGCCCGGTTTCTATGCCGAGCTCCTTGGCCAGCGCCTCGCCGATTTCCACGAACTGCTCGGGCTGGACGATGTTGTTCAGCTGCACGTGCTTGGTCCAGTAGTGGAAGTGTTCGGTCAGGCGGTAGGTCGTGCCCACGTGCGGGAACTCGCTGGGCGAGCCTGCCGTGTCCTTGACGGAGTCGAAGATGCGCATGGCGGGGTTGATGACGGCCTGCTCGTTCTTGGGGTACATGGGGTTGTAGCCCAGCGGGTTGTCAAAAGCCTCGTAGTGCGTGGGGAACGGTCCTTCGTTCATGCCCTTGCGGGCAAAGAAGCGGGCAACGCCTTCGGGGTTCATGATGAAGGGGTTGGTCGTCTCGGGCGGCATGGCCAGGCCCATGTCGGGCACGTCGAAGCCGGTCCAGCTCGTGCCGTTCCACTTGACGAGGGCCTTCTTGGGGTTGAAGGGCTTGCCCTCGCGGTCGCAGGAGGCGCGGTTGTACAGCACGCGGCGGTTGGCCGGCCAGGCCCAGGCCCAGTTCAGCGTATTGCCCAGACCGCTGGGGTCCGAGTTGTCGCGGCGCGCCATCTGGTTGCCGGACGAAGTCCAGCAGCCGGCATAGATCCAGCAGCCGCCCAGGGTGGAGCCGTCGTCGCGCATCTCGCCGAAGCCGGCCAGCTGTTCGCCCGCCTTGCGGATGACCTTGCCCTCGGCGTCCTTCAGGTCCACCAAGGCACGGCCGTTGTACTCCTTGGCAACCTCGTCGGCGCCGGGATGGTCGGGCTGGGCATAGGGCCAGTACAGATTGACGATGGGATCGGGGAACTTGCCGCCGTCCTTCTGGTAGGCCGCCTTCAGGCGCATGTGCAGGGCGGACATGATGGCGATGTCGGTCTTGGCCTCGCCCGGCGGCTCGGCCGCCTTCCAGTGCCACTGCAGCACGCGCGAGGAGCTGACCACGGCGCCGTCTTCTTCCGCAAAGCAGGTCGTGGGCAGGCGGAACACCTCGGTCTGGATGGAGGCGGAGTCCACGTCGTTGAACTCGCCGTGGTTCTTCCAGAACTCGGAAGTTTCCGTGACCAGCGGGTCCATGATGACCAGGAACTTGAGCTTCTTGAGGCCTTCGCGCACGTTGTTGCTGTTGGCCAGCGCCGCCAGCGGGTTGAAGCCCTGGGCGATGTAGCCGTTGACCTTGCCCTGGGCCATCAGGTCGAACACCTGCAGCATGTCGTACTGCCTGTCCAGCTTGGGCAGGTAGTCGAACGCCCAGTTGTTCTCGGCCGTCGCGGCAGGCCCCCACCAGGCCTTCATCAGGCTCACGTGGAACTTGGGCGTGTTGGCCCAATAGTTCATCTGGCCCGGGCGCAAGGTCTTGGGCGTGCGCACGGCGATGTACTGCTGGTAGTCCTGCTCGGCGTCGTTGGCCAGCGTCAGGTAGCCGGGCAGCGAGTTGGAGAGCAGGCCCAGATCGGTCAGACCCTGGATGTTGGAGTGTCCGCGCAGCGCATTCATGCCGCCGCCGGCCACGCCGATATTGCCCAGCAGCAGCTGGACCAAGGCACCGCAACGCAGCATCTGCGCGCCCGTGGTGTGCTGGGTCCAACCCAGGGCGTACATGATGGTGGCGGAGCGGCCGGCCTGCGCCGTCGAAGCCAGCTTCTCGCACACATGCAGGAATTTTTCCTTGGGCGTGCCGCAGATGGCCTCCACTTTTTCGGTGGTGTAGCCGGCGTAGTGCTTCTTGAGCAGCTGATAGACGCAGCGCGGGTGCTCCAGCGTGGGGTCGACCTTGACGAAGCCGTCGTCGCCCAGCTCATAGTCCCAGCTGCTCTTGTCGTAGCTGCGCTTTTCGGGGTTGTAGCCCGAGAAGATGCCTTCGTCGAATGCGAAGTCCTCGCGCACGATGAATGAGAAGTCCGTGTAGTTCTTCACATACTCGTGGTGGATCTTGTCGTTCGAGAGCAGATAGTTGATCACGCCGCCCAGGAAGGCGATGTCCGAGCCGGAACGGATCGGCGCATAGAAGTCGGCCACCGATGCCGAGCGGTTGAAGCGCGGATCGACCACCATGAAGTGAGCCTTGTTGTGCTCCTTCGCTTCGGTCACCCACTTGAAGCCGCAGGGGTGCGCTTCGGCGGCATTGCCGCCCATGATCAGAATAACGTCCGCGTTCTTGATGTCGACCCAATGGTTCGTCATCGCTCCACGGCCAAACGTCGGGGCAAGACCTGCCACCGTCGGGCCGTGTCAGACACGTGCTTGGTTGTCGAATGCAAGAAGGCCCCAGGAACGGGCCACTTTGTGCGTGATGTAGCCGGCTTCGTTGCTGGCGGCGGAAGCGGCCAGCATGCCGGTGGTCAGCCAGCGGTTGACCTTTTGGCCCTTGTCGTTGGTCTCGACGAAGTTGGCATCGCGGTCGTCCTTGAGCAGCTTGGCGATGCGGTCCAGGGCTTCATCCCACGACATGCGCTTCCACTCGCTGGAGCCGGGAGCGCGGTACTCGGGATACTGGAGGCGGTGCGGGCTGTGCACGAAGTCGAGCAGCGAGGCGCCCTTGGGGCACAGCGTGCCGCGGTTGACGGGGTGGTCCGGATCGCCTTCCACGTGAATGACCGACAGCCTGGCATTCTTGACGCCGTCACCCAGAGAGTGCATCAGGATGCCGCAGCCTACGGAGCAATAGGTGCAGGTCTGGCGGGTGACCGTGGTGGCGGACAGCTTGTATTGCCGCACCTCGGCGAGCGCGGCCGTGGGCGAGAAGCCCATCAGCGCCAGGCTCGAACCCGCCAGTGTTGAACCAGTCACTTTCATGAACTGGCGTCTGGAGAATTGGACCATGTGGGGTACCCTTTCGGATAAACGCTTTTATGTAAAAGCAAATTCTACGTAGATACCTATTGACGCAGGTCGTCACAAACCCTGAATTCTTGAGTTTGGCCCTGCGATATTGAGCGGCAAGGGATTGTTGCTATAAAATTTAGAGTTCTTCTTTGCTGGACGGGGAGGGCTCGGCGGGGGCTCCGGCAGGCGGTGCAACGGCTGGCTCCGTTTTTTGCGGGGGCGGATTTTCGGCAGCCTGAAGCGCGCCCTGTTCGGTCTGCCGCTGCATGCCGGCAAACATATCCCAGGTGGCGATGAAAAGAGCGGCGATGGCCGGGCCCAGCACAAAGCCCGTCAATCCGAAGACGGCCATGCCGCCCAGCGTGGAGATGAGGACGATGTAATCGGGCATCTTGGTGTCCTTGCCGACCAGCAGCGGGCGCAGCACGTTGTCCACGAGGCCGATGACAAGAAAGCCGTAGGCCGCCAGGATGGTGGCCTCGGCCGTGGCGCCTGTCGCCATGAAGTAGATGGCGACCGGCCCCCAGACCAGGCCGGCACCCACGGCGGGCAGCAAGGACAGAAAGGCCATGATCACGGCCCACAGGGTGGCGGCCTGGATGTCGAGAATCCAGAAAATCAGCCCTCCCAGCGCTCCCTGCGCGGCGGCAACGGCGAGGTTGCCCTTGACCGTGGCGCGGATGACGGTGGTGAACTTGCTGCCCAGTTCGTGCTTTTGCGCCGGCTCCAGCGGCGTCGCTTCCCGTACGCGCTGGATCAGCACTTTTCCGTCGCGCAGCAGAAAGTACATCAGGTACAGCATCACGCCAAAGCTCACGACAAAGCCCAGTGTGTTCTGGCCCAGGCCCACGGCCTTGGCGGCGGCGAGCTTGCTGGCCTGCACGGCGACTTCGGTGAGTTTTTCCTGCAACTCGCTCAAGGAGCCCAGGTGCAGCTTTTCCAGCCAGGGCGTGATCCAGGGGGGCAATGCGTCGAAGATCTGCTGCAGGTAGCTGCCCAAGGACAGGTTGCCGCTGCTCATCCGTTCGTAGATGGCGGCGGTTTCGCGCACCAGCGAGACGCCGATCAAGACCAGCGGCAGGATGACGACCACCAGGCACAGCAGCAGCGTCAGCAAGGTCGCCAGATTGGGACTCCGGGGCATGCGCGAGAGAATGCGCCGGTGCAGGGGGGAGAACACGATGGCCAGGACCACGCCCCAGAAGATGGCGCCCACGTACTCCCACAGCACCAGGCCGAAGCCCAGGGTGACGGCAGCCAGCAGCAGGATGAAGGTGCGTTTGTGAAGCAGCGAAAGTGGCATGGAGTTCCTTGGTGGTCAGCAGGCGCCAATGTAAGCGAGTTCGCAAACCCGATAAGGAAGGACCTGAGGTCCTGTGCCAGAACATAGGACTTTGAAAAGTGGCACAATGCCCGACGCAAACTAAGGCCCTTCCCAGCCACAGACGCATCCGCCAAACGGTACAGCCGTGTCGCGGAAGGTTCTACCAACCAGCTAATGCTTTCCCAAGGGAAGCGGAGGTCAGCGCAATATGAGCGATCAGTCATCGGTCTATCAAGCCTATCAAGCCTATCAAGGCAATACCTACCTCTTCGGCGGCAATGCGCCGTACGTCGAAGAGATGTATGAAAACTACCTGGCCAACCCCGGCAGCGTGCCGGACTCCTGGCGCGAGTACTTCGATGCCCTGCAACACGTTCCCGCGGTGGACGGTACGGACAACAAGGACGTTCCCCATCTGCCGGTGATCAATGCCTTTGCCGAGCGCGCCAAGCAGGGCGGTACCAAGGTGGTCGTGGCCTCCGGCGCCGACTCCGAACTGGGCCGCAAGCGCACCGCCGTGCAGCAGCTGATCGCCGCCTACCGCAACGTGGGTGCACGCTGGGCCGATCTCGATCCCCTGAAGCGCACCGAGCGCCCCGCCATCCCCGAGCTGGAGCCGTTGTTCTACGGCTTCACCGATGCCGACCAGGAAGTGGTGTTCAACACCAGCAACACCTTCTTCGGCAAGGAGTCCATGACGCTGCGCGAGCTGCTCAATGCGCTGCGCGAAACCTATTGCGGCACCATCGGCGCCGAGTACATGTATGCCACCGACCAGAACCAGAAGCGCTGGTGGCAGCAGAAGCTGGAAAACATCCGCAGCAAGCCCGTATTCAATGCCGACCAGAAGAAGCGCATCCTGGACCGTCTGACGGCGGCCGAAGGCCTGGAGCGCTACCTGCACACCAAGTATGTGGGCCAGAAGCGTTTCTCGCTGGAAGGTGGCGAAGCCTTCATCGCCGCCATGGACGAGCTGATCAATGTCGCCAGCATCAAGGGCGTGCAGGAGGTCGTGATCGGCATGGCCCACCGCGGCCGCCTGAACGTGCTGGTCAACACCCTGGGCAAGATGCCCAAGGATCTGTTCGCCGAATTCGACCACACGGCTCCCGAAGACCTGACGGCCGGTGACGTGAAGTACCACCAGGGCTTCAGCTCCGACGTGTCGGCCAAGGGCGGCCCCATGCACCTGTCGCTGGCTTTCAACCCTTCGCACCTGGAAATCGTGAACCCCGTGGTCGAAGGCTCGGTGCGTTCGCGCATGGACCGCCGCGACGACCCCCATGGCAAGCAGGTGCTGGCCGTGCTGGTGCACGGCGATGCCGCTTTTGCCGGCCAGGGCGTGAACCAGGAAACCCTGGCGCTGTCCGAAACCCGCGGCTACACCACGGGTGGCACGGTACACATCATCATCAACAACCAGATCGGCTTCACGACCTCCGATCCGCGCGACCTGCGCTCCACGCTGTACTGCACCGACATCGTCAAGATGATCGAGTCTCCCGTGCTGCACGTCAACGGCGACGATCCGGAAGCCGTGTGCCTGGCCATGCAGCTGGCGCTGGAATTCCGCATGGAGTTCTCCAAGGACGTGGTGGTGGACATCATCTGCTTCCGCAAGCTGGGCCACAACGAGCAGGACACGCCGGCACTGACGCAGCCGCTGATGTACAAGAAAATCGGTGCCCACCCCGGCACGCGCAAGCTGTACGCAGACAAGCTGGCAGCGCAAGGTCTGGGCGACACGCTGGGCGACGACATGGTCAAGGCCTACCGCGCCGCCATGGACGAGGGCCGCCACACGGTGGACCCTGTGCTGACCAACTTCAAGAGCAAGTACGCCGTGGACTGGAGCCCCTTCGTGGGCAAGACCTGGACCGATGCCGGCGACACCGCCATTCCCCTTGCCGAATGGAAGCGCGTGGCCGAGAAGATCACCAGCATTCCCGATACGGTGGCGCCGCACGCTCTCGTGAAGAAGGTGTATGACGACCGCGCCGCCATGGGCCGTGGCGACGTCAACGTGGACTGGGGCATGGGCGAGCACATGGCTTTCGCTTCGCTGGTGGCTTCGGGTTATTCCGTGCGCCTGTCGGGCGAGGACTGTGGCCGCGGCACCTTCACCCACCGCCATGCCGTGATCCACGACCAGAAGCGCGAGAAGTGGGACGAGGGCACCTATATCCCGCTGCAGAACGTGGCCGACAACCAGGCTCCGTTCACCGTGATCGACTCCATCCTGTCCGAAGAGGCGGTGCTGGGCTTCGAGTACGGCTATGCCTCCAACGATCCCAATACCCTGGTGGTCTGGGAAGCCCAGTTCGGCGACTTTGCCAACGGCGCCCAGGTGGTGATCGACCAGTTCATCGCCTCCGGCGAAGTGAAGTGGGGCCGCGTGAACGGCCTGACGCTGATGCTGCCGCACGGCTACGAAGGCCAGGGCCCCGAGCACAGCTCGGCCCGCCTGGAGCGCTTCATGCAGCTGGCCGCCGACACCAACATGCAGATCGTGCAGCCCACCACGGCCAGCCAGATCTTCCACGTGCTGCGTCGCCAGATGGTGCGTGCGCTGCGCAAGCCGCTGGTCATCATGACGCCCAAGTCGCTGCTGCGCAACAAGGACGCGACCTCGCCGCTGTCCGAGTTCACCTCTGGTGGCTTCCAGACCGTGATCCCCGAGCAGGACGAAGCCGTCGTCAAGAACGCCGCCAAGGTCAAGCGCGTCATCGCCTGCTCGGGCAAGGTGTACTACGACCTGGTCAAGAAGCGTGCCGAAGGCAGCGTCAAGGACGTGGCCATCATTCGCGTCGAGCAGCTGTACCCCTTCCCGCACAAGGCCTTCGCCGCCGAGCTCAAGAAGTACGGCAGCGCTACCGAAATCGTATGGTGCCAGGACGAACCCCAGAACCAGGGTGCCTGGTTCTTCATCCAGCACAACATCCACGAGAACATGCGCGAAGGCCAGAAGCTCGGCTACTCGGGCCGCGCTGCATCGGCTTCGCCGGCTGTGGGTTACTCGCATCTGCACCAGGAGCAGCAAAAGGCACTGGTTGAGGGCGCCTTCGCCAAGCTCAAGGGTTTTGTCCTGACCAAGTAAGGCTGTAAACCCACTTATTTACGCGGTTACCCATCAGACAAAACACCTAGGACTTACGCAAACACGCCGCATATCGCTGCCTACCTCCGGGCAGGCGCCTTGCCAGAACCTGATTTGCGTAAGTCGTCACACTTTTGGAAAGAATTCAAAATGGCCATCGTAGAAGTCAAAGTTCCCCAGCTGTCCGAGTCCATCACGGAAGCCACCATGCTCACCTGGAAGAAGAAGGTGGGCGAGGCCGTGGCCGTCGATGAAATCCTCATCGAGATCGAAACCGACAAGGTCGTGCTCGAAGTGCCCGCTCCCTCGGCTGGCGTGATCACCGAAATCCTGCAAGGCGACGGCGCTACCGTGACGGCCGAGCAGCTGATCGCCAAGATCGACACCGCCGCCGTGGCCGGCGCAGCGGCGCCCGCCGCCGCTCCCGCTGCGGCACCGGCGGCCGTGGCACCCGCACCTGCAGCGGCTGCTCCCGCCGGCGCCGACAAGAGCGGCGTGGCTATGCCCGCTGCCGCCAAGATCCTGGCCGACAACAACCTGTCCGCGGCCAACGTGGCTGGCACGGGCAAGGACGGCCGAGTGACCAAGGGCGATGCCCTGACCGCCATCAAGGGTGGCGCAGCCATCCCCACCGGCGTGCCCGCCAAGGCCCTGCCCCAGGTCGCCGCGCCTGCCGCCAAGGAAAACCTGGGCGAGCGTCCCGAGCAGCGCGTGCCCATGACCCGTCTGCGTGCCCGTATCGCCGAGCGCCTGCTGCAGTCGCAAGCCACCAACGCCATCCTGACCACGTTCAACGAAGTGAACATGGCTCCTGTGATGGACATGCGCAAGAAGTTCCAGGACCAGTTCACCAAGGAACACGGCGTGAAGCTGGGCTTCATGTCCTTCTTCGTCAAGGCCGCGGTGCACGCACTGAAGAAGTTCCCCGCCGTGAACGCCTCCATCGACGGCAACGACATCGTCTACCACGGCTACTTCGACATCGGTATCGCCGTGAGCTCGCCCCGCGGCCTGGTGGTGCCCATTCTGCGCAACGCCGACCAGATGAGCTTTGCCGACATCGAGAAGAAGATCGCCGAATTCGGCCAGAAGGCCAAGGAAGGCAAGCTGGGCATCGAAGAAATGACCGGCGGTACCTTCTCGATCTCCAACGGCGGCACCTTCGGCTCGATGATGTCCACCCCCATCATCAACCCCCCCCAGTCGGCCATCCTGGGCGTGCACGCCACCAAGGACCGCGCCGTGGTCGAGAACGGCCAGATCGTGATCCGCCCGATGAACTACCTGGCCATGTCCTATGACCACCGCATCATCGACGGCCGCGAAGCCGTGCTGAGCCTGGTGGCCATGAAGGACGCGCTGGAAGATCCTTCGCGCCTGCTGTTCGATCTGTAATCCGCTACGGGTCCCTCGCACGAAAACCCACCCAGGCCAGGTGCCCAGCGGTGGGTTTTTTCAAGCACCAAACACTAGAGATTGAATCATGAGCAAGCAATTTGACGTCATCGTGATCGGCGCCGGCCCCGGCGGCTATATCGCCGCCATCCGCGCCGCCCAGCTGGGCTTCAACGTCGCCTGTATCGACGAATGGAAGAACGCTGCCGGCGGCGCCGCTCCCGGCGGCACCTGCACCAACGTGGGCTGCATCCCCTCCAAGGCGCTGCTGCAGTCTTCCGAGCATTTCGAGCATGCCAATCTGCACTTTGCCGACCACGGCATCTCCACCGGCAAGGTCGAGATGGATGTGGCCAAGATGATCGCCCGCAAGGAAGCGATCGTGAAGCAGAACAACGACGGCATCCTGTACCTGTTCAAGAAGAACAAGGTCGCCTTCTTCCACGGCCGCGGCTCGTTCGTGAAGGCGGTTGAAGGCGGCTACGAGATCAAGGTCGCCGGCAAGGAAGAGGAAATCCTTTCGGCCAAGCAGATCGTGCTGGCCACGGGCTCCAATGCCCGCGCACTGCCCGGCGTGCCCTTCGACGAGGAAAACGTGCTGTCCAACGACGGCGCCCTGAGCCTGGGCAAGGCTCCCAAGAAGCTGGGCCTGATCGGCTCCGGCGTGATCGGCCTGGAAATGGGCTCGGTCTGGCGCCGCCTGGGCACGGAAGTGACCGTGCTCGAAGGCATGGACAAGTTCCTGCCCGTCGTGGACGAGCAGATCGCCAAGGAAGCCAAGAAGGCTTTCGACAAGCAGGGCCTGAAGATCGAGCTCGGCGTGAAGGTCGGTGAAGTCAAGGTCAGCAAGAAGGGCAAGGACTCCAAGGTCAGCGTGGCCTACACCAACGCCAAGGGCGAAGCCCAGACGCTGGACGTGGACAAGCTGATCGTCTCCATCGGCCGCACCCCCAACACCAACGGCCTGAATGCCGAGGCCGTGGGCCTGGCCCTGGACGAGCGCGGCTGCATCGTGGTCGACGACCTGTGCAAGACCAACCTGCCCGGCGTGTGGGCCGTGGGCGACGTGGTGCGTGGCCCGATGCTGGCGCACAAGGCCGAGGAAGAAGCCGTGGCCGTGGCCGAGCGCATTGCCGGCCAACACGGCCACGTGAACTTCGCGACGCTGCCTTCCGTGATCTACACCAGCCCCGAAGTGGCATGGGTGGGCCGTACCGAGCAGCAGCTCAAGGAGCAGGGCGTCAAGTACAAGGCCGGCACCTTCCCGTTCCTGGCCAACGGCCGCGCACGCGCGCTGGGCGACACGACCGGCATGGTCAAGTTCCTGGCCGATGCCGAGACCGACGAAATCCTGGGCGTGCACATGGTGGGCCCCATGGTGTCCGAGCTGATCTCCGAAGCCGTGGTGGCCATGGAGTTCAAGGCATCGAGCGAAGACATCGCCCGCATCTGCCATGCACACCCCTCGCTGTCCGAATCCACCAAGGAAGCGGCCCTGGCCGTGGACAAGCGCACCCTGAATTTCTAAAGGTTTCTTTCAGCCTTGTGCGCAGGCTGTGACATGGCCGTGATGCGCCTGCGCGCAAGCTGAAGTTCTTTTAGTCAGTCAAGATGGCTGCTGGCGCTTACTGAATAAGCGGTAGCAGCTATTGTTTTTTGAGCATCTGGAGACGATGGTGAATGTAAGACAGGCTTATGAGGCGGAGCTGAAGGCCAAGGGCTTCAAAAGTGACCCTGCGCAGCTGCGTGCTGTCGAGGCGTTGCAGCGCTGTGCCGACGAGTGGGCGGTCTACAAGGGCAAGCGTTCCAACACCCTCAAGAAGCTCATCAACCACCCGGATCTGCCCAAGGGCGTCTACATGTACGGCGGGGTGGGGCGCGGCAAGAGCTTTCTGATGGAGTGCTTCTTCAACGCCGTGCCGCTCAGGCGCAAGGTGCGCCTGCATTTTCACGAGTTCATGCGCGAGGTGCACCGCGAACTGCACCTGATGCAGGGCACGCAGAACCCGCTCGATGTGCTGGGTGCCAAGATCGCCAAGAAGTACAAGCTCATCTGCTTCGACGAATTCCACGTGGCGGACATCACCGACGCCATGATCCTCTACAAGCTGCTCGAATCCCTGTTCGCCAATGGCGTGGGCTTCGTCACCACCTCCAACTTCATGCCCGACGGTCTGTATCCCGATGGCCTGCACCGCGACCGCATCCTGCCCGCGATTGCGTTGCTCAAGGAGCGCATGGAAGTCGTCAACGTGGACAACGGCACGGACTACCGCCGCCGTACGCTGGAGGATGCCAAGCTCTACCACTGCCCGCTGGGCTCCGAAGCCGACGCTGCCATGCAGGACACCTTCGGCCGCCTGGCCGAGGCGCATGACGAAGCTCCCGTGGTGCAGATCGAGACGCGCAAGATCACGGCCAAGCGCCGCGCCGGCGGCGTGGTCTGGTTCGATTTCCGCGAGCTGTGCGGCGGGCCGCGCTCGCAGAACGACTACCTGGAAATCGCCACGCAGTTCCACACCATACTGCTGTCGGACGTGCCGCAGCTGCATGTGAACATGGCGTCCGCCGCACGGCGTTTCACGCTGCTGGTGGACGTGCTGTACGACCGCCACGTCAAGCTCATCATGTCGGCGGCCGTGCCGCCCGAGCAGATCTACACCGAAGGGCCGCTGGCCCATGAATTCCCGCGCACGGTCTCGCGCCTCAACGAGATGCGGTCCAAGGAATACCTGCAGCTGGAGCGTCGCACCGTCGACACCAGCTTGACCTGAGCGGTTTGTGGCAGGCCGTAAGATGGTGGCCTGTCCTTCGACGTATAGTGTCTACTTCGCGACCTGCGCAGATTCGGTCGTATCCGGGGCTGCGCAAGTGCTTGCCATACATGCTGAAATTCAAGTCTCTACGCATCCGCCCTCTGGGGCTCGCACTCTCTGTCTCGGCTGTGCTGGCCGCCGGAGCATTCCAGTCCGGGGCGCAGGCCGCCGAACCGGCAGGCGCCGAGCCAGCAGCCGCGGCGCACCAGGCCCCGCAGGATCAACAGCATGCGCAAGTCAAGGCGCAGCGTGAAGCGGAGCGTGCGGAAATCGCCCGCAAGCGCACCCTCATCGAAAACCAGCAGACGGCAGCCGAGGCACTTTGCTACAAGAAGTTCGCCGTGGAGGACTGTCTGCTGGAAGCCCGGCGCGAGGCGCGCGAAAAGGAAGCGCCGCTGCGCGCACGCGAGCTCGAGATGAACGGGGCCGAACGCCGCGAGCGCGCGGCCGAGCGCCTCAAGCAGATCGAGGAGAAAAAGGCCAGCAAGGCTGCAGCGCCCATGAAGGGGCAGCAGCGTGACAAGATGCCGGACGCCGCCACGCCAGATATGGCACCTGCGCCTTCGGGCAAGGGCCCCAAGCCACCCGTGGACGAGCAGGGCATGCAGCAGCAGCGTTCGCAGGAGGCGCAGCAGCGCGCGGCCAAGCAGGCCGATTATGTGCAACGCCGCCAGGCCGACCAGCAGCGTCGCCAGGCCGAGACCGCGGAACGCGAACCCAAGGCCCGTGCCGAGTACGAGGCCAAGCTCAAGGCCGCCGCCGAGCACAGGGCCAAGGCCTTGCAGGCTGCCAAGGAGAAGGGCCAGACGGCTGCTCCGCTGCCTCCGCCCAAGCCTTGAGGCAGGCTTGGAACACGTTCCAATAGCGCTTATTTTTCAGGCAGTGCGGTGAGCTTGAGCACCGCCAGCGACAGGTTGTCGCCCCTGCCCGCGGCGCGGGCGCGGGCCTTGTCGATCAGGAACTCCGTGGCTTCGCGGGGCGGTAGGCCGTCGAGCACGGCTCCCATTTCCTGGTTGCTGAAGTAGTGCCAGAGGCCGTCCGTGCAAGCCATGAGTGCGTCGCCGGGCTGCAGCCGCTCGATCATGTGATGGGCGAGCATCGGCGGCGTTTCGGTGCCCAAGCAGCCCAGCAGGATGTTGGCTTGCGGATGGTGCCGGGCCTGTTCCTCGGTCAGGTCGCCGCGGTCCGTCAGCGCCTGCACATAGGAGTGGTCCTTGCTGCGAAACAGCAGCTGCCGGCCATGGTAGTGGTACAGACGGGAATCGCCGGAATGCAGGCAGTGGCAGCATCCGCTGGGCAGCACCACAAAGGCGGCCAAGGTGCTGTGGGGTTCCTGCTCGGTCGAGATGGCCGTGAGCCGGATCACCGTGTGGGCCTCGTGCACAATGCTGCGCAGCAATTGCTCGCAGTCTTCCGTGTCGGGGTCGAAATGCTCGAACAGCTGCCGTGCCGTGAGCATGACCTGATCGGATGCCTTGCGCCCGCCGCTGCGTCCGCCCATGCCGTCGGCCACCACGCCCAGCACGCAGCCCGGCACGCGCGGATGGGGCATGAGCAGGACCTGGTCCTGCTGATACTCTCTGTCGCCGCGATGGATGCCGGTGGCGGCCTGGAGGCGGTAGCTGGAGGTCATGGACGAATGAGGATACACAGTTCGCGGCGTGGGCCGCACAGGCAAGGCTGTGTATTATCAGCCCAGAAAGTGACAAGGATTTGAGTGCCCTGACCCGTGCCGTGACTGCGGCCTTTGCTCCCGCGGGGGCGCTTTACCAGGCCGAGCCGGCCTACCGGCCGCGCGCGGGACAGATTGCCATGGCCGAGGCCGTGGCTGAAACCATAGAGGCGCGGGGCGTGCTGGTGGCGGAGGCGGGCACGGGCGTGGGCAAGACCTATGCCTACCTGGTGCCGGCCCTGCTCAGCGGCCAGCGCGTGCTGGTCTCCACGGCGACTCGGGCCTTGCAGGATCAGCTCTTCGCGCGCGATCTGCCGCGCCTGGTCCATGGGCTGGGCCTGCCGCTGCGCATGGCCAGACTCAAGGGGCGCAGTGCCTATCTGTGCCTGGAGCGGCTGGACCAGGTGCGCCAGGGACGCACGGCGCCGCAGGACCCGCAGGTGCTGCGCAGCGTGGCGACCGTGGAGCGCTGGGCGCGCACCACGCTCACGGGCGATCTGGCCGAGCTGCCCGCGCTCGACGAACGCTCGCCCGCGGTGCCGCTGGTCACCTCGACCAAGGACAACTGCCTGGGCTCGGACTGCCCGCGCTGGCAGGACTGCCATGTGAACCAGGCCCGCAGGCAGGCGCTGGAAGCCGACGTGGTGGTGATCAACCACCACCTGCTGTTTGCGGATCTGGATGTGCGTGAATCGGGCGTGGCGCAGCTGTTGCCCTCCACGGGCGTGGTGGTCATCGACGAGGCGCACCAGCTCAACGATACCGGCGTGCAGTTCGCGGGCGAGGCCTTGTCCAGCCAGCAGCTGATAGCCTATGCCCGCGATGTGTTGCGCGCCACGCAGGCCCATGCGCGCGGCATGGCCGACTGGCTGGTGCTGTGCGCCACGGTGGAGCAGGCGGTGCGGGAGCTGCGCCTGCAGGCCGAAGGAACGGGCGCAGGCGCGTCGCGCCTGGCCTGGCAGGGCGTGACGCCGCTGGGCCTGGACGCGCAGCGCTGGCGCTTCGCGCTGGTGCGGCTGGGGCAAAGCCTGCGGGCCCTGCTGACTCCGCTGGCGGCCATGGAGGACATGGCCGCCGAGCTGCAGAGGGTGTATGCACGCGGCGCCTTGCTGCTGTCCCGTCTGGCGGGTTTCGCGGCCAGCGCCGACGAGGACTGCGTGCGCTGGCTGGAAGTGGGGCCACGGCATCTGCGCATGCTGGCTTCGCCCCTGAACATTGCCCGCGTCATGCGCGAACGCCTGCTGGGCCGCAGCCTGGAGGCTGACGAAGTTCCGGATGGAGCCAAGGCAGAGCAGGCGGCATGGATCTTCACCTCGGCCACGCTGGGCAGCGATGCGCAACTGAGCTGGTTCACCGAGCCCTGCGGCCTGCGCGGCGCGCGCGTGCTGCGCGTGGACAGCCCGTTCGACTATGCCCATCATGCGGCGCTGTATGTGCCCCAGCCCTTTGCCGTGCCGGGCTCCGCAGCCCACAGCCCGCAGGTGGCACAACTGGTGCGCGAGGCGGCCGAGCGCATTGGCGGGCGCACGCTGGTGCTGACCACGACGCTCAAGGCCTTGAATGCCATCGGCGAGCAGCTGCGCCAGTCCCTGGGGCTGTTCAGCGACCTCGAGGTCCTGGTGCAGGGCGAGGGGCCCAAGCTGGCCCTGATGGAGCGCTTCATGGCCGCGGGAGCAGCGGCCGCTTTCGCGTCGGTGCCAAGCGGCGTGAATGGCAGCACCAGGCGCGGCTGCATTCTCGTGGCCTCGGCCACGTTCTGGGAAGGCGTGGACCTGCCCGGCGACGTGCTGCAACTGGTGGTGATCGACAAGCTGCCGTTCCCCCCGCCCGACGATCCGCTGGTCGAGGCCCGCACGCGCAGGCTGGAGAGCGTGGGGCGGCAGGCGTTTCACGACTACATGCTGCCCGAGGCGGCCATGGCGCTCAAGCAGGGCGCGGGCCGCCTGATCCGCAGCGAAACCGACCGAGGCGTGCTCGTGGTCTGCGATCCGCGCCTGCAGACCATGGGTTATGGCGCCGAGCTGATGGCAGCGCTGCCGCCCATGCGCCTGCTCGGCAGCGAGGACGAATTCAAGAATGCGCTCGATGCCTTGGCTGGAGGCCATAGCCTATAAAGCCGGCGCGGTCCAACCCAGAGACGCCGAGCAAGGGCCGCCCCGCGGCGAGGGCGTCGTCCCCCTTTCAGGGGGAAGGCGCGCAGCGCCTCAGGGGGTGGTTACCAGAGCTTCCACCAAGAGGAATTTTTCTTGTCCGAGCTGAGCGTGAGCTCGCTGTCCTTGCCGTAGGTGGTCTGCAGCACGCGCTGGGCATCGTCGCGCAGCTGGGTCATGCCCAGGGCGTCGTAGGACTTGACCAGAATCACCATGGCATCGTGGATCGCGGGCACGCCCTGGTATTCCTTGATGGCGGTCTGCGAACGCGCAATGGCCGCCACATAGGCGCCGCGGTCGTAGTAGTAGCGCGCCACGTGCACCTCATACTGGGCCAGGGAGTTCACGATGTACTGCATGCGCAGGCGCGAATCCTCGGCGTACTTGGAGTCGGGGAAGCGGGTGACCACCTGGCGAAAGGACTCGAACGAGTCCTTGGCGGCCTTCTGGTCGCGCTCGGACAGGTCCTGGCGCGACAGCCAGGCGAACATGCCCAGGTTGTCATTGAAGTTGACCAGGCCCTTCAGGTACAGAGCATAGTCCATGGCCGGGCTGGCCGGGTGCAGCTTGATGAAGCGGTCCAGTGTGGCCAGGGCCTGGATTTTTTCGCCGCCCCTGTACTGGGCATAGGCTTTTTCCAGCTGGGCCTGCTGGGCCAGTGGCGTGCCGGCCGCGCGGCCTTCGAGCTTCTCGAACAGGGGCACGGCCTTGTCGTAGGCGCCGGAAGACGATTCGTCGCGCGCTTCGGTGTAGATGCGGTCGGGCGTCCACTTGGCCGTGGGATCGTCCTTGGTGCTAGAGCAGCCGGCCAGCACGCTGGCAACCAACACGGCGGGGACAAGGGTCAGTGAAATACGACGCGGCATGATGGACAGTTTTCTGGCAGTCATTGGCTGTGGAGGCGTGCGGACCGCTCCTGCCGCATGGCGCGAAAGCACGCCCGGCAAGCGCCGCGCCCGCGGCACCCCCTGAAAAGGAATCAGGGCATTGTAATGGGCTGCTGCCGGACGCTGCCGACTTCATCCCGCAGGCCTCAGGGGTGAGGCAGGCTTTCTACAATAGCGTCCATGTTTGTCCATTTGCGCCTGCACACAGAATTCTCCGTCGTTGACGGGACCAACCGCATCAATGCCGTGCTCAAGGCGGCTGCCGAAGACGGGCAGGTGGCGATGGCCATCACCGACTTCAACAGCCTGTTCGGCGGCATCAAGTTCTACAAGGAAGGGCGGGCCAAGGGCGTCAAGCCCGTGCTGGGTTCCGAGATCGTCATGGAGGGCGAGAACGGCGGACCTGCCTCGCGCATCATCGTCCTGGTCCAGAACACGCTGGGCTATCACAATCTATCCGAGCTGCTGGCGCGCGGCTGGACGCGCGGCGTGGTGCGCGACCAGGCCCAGCATAAATGGGAATGGCTGCAGGAGCTCGGCGAGGGGCTGATCGTGCTCGCGGGCGCCCAGGCCGGCCCCGTGGGCCAGGCCTTGATGCGCGGCGACGAGGCCGGTGCGGCCGCCATCGCGCAGCGCATGGCCAGCATGTTTCCCCATCGCTTCTTCCTGGAGCTGCAGCGCGCGGGCCGTGCCGACGACGAGGCGCATGTCGGCGCCTGCGTGAAGCTGGCCCACCGGCTCAACCTGCCCGTGGTGGCCACGCATCCCATCCAGTTCTTCGGCCCGGACGACTATGAGTCCCACGAGGCCCGCGTCTGCATCGCCGAAGGCGAGATCCTGGGCAATGCCAAGCGCGTGCGCAAATTCACGCGTGAGCAGTATTTCAAGACTGCGCAGCAGATGGAGGAGCTGTTTGCCGACATTCCCAGCGCCATTGCCAACACGGTGGAAATCGCGCGCCGCTGCAGCCTGACCCTGGTGCTGGGCAAGCCGCAGCTGCCCAGATTTCCCGTGCCGGAGGGCATGACGGAGGATCAGTTTTTCCGGCAGGAGTCCTATGTGGGCTTGGACGAGCGTCTGGCCCATCTGTATCCCGATCCCGCCAAACGCGAGGCCCAGCGGCCGCGCTATGTGGAGCGTCTGGAGTTCGAGCTGGACACTATCCTGAAGATGGGCTTTCCGGGCTACTTCCTCATCGTGGGCGACTTCATCAAGTGGGCCAAGCAGAACGGCTGCCCGGTGGGCCCGGGCCGCGGCTCGGGCGCGGGTTCGCTGGTGGCCTATGTGCTCAAGATCACGGACCTGGACCCGCTCGAGTACAACCTGCTGTTCGAGCGTTTCCTGAACCCCGAGCGCGTGTCCATGCCCGACTTCGACGTGGACTTCTGCCAGGCCAACCGCGACCGTGTGATCGACTATGTGAAGGAACTCTACGGCCGCGACGCCGTGAGCCAGATCGCCACCTTCGGCACCATGGCCGCGCGCGCGGCCATCCGCGACGTGGGCCGCGTCATGGACATGAGCTACACCTTCTGCGACAGCATCTCCAAGCTCATTCCGAACAAGCCGGGCCTGCACGTCACGCTCAAGTACCCGCCCAACCCCAAGAAGGAAGGCGACAAGTACACCTATGCCATCGAGGCCGAGCCCCTGCTGGCCGAACGCATCGAGAAGGAAGAGGACGTCAAGACCGTCATCGAGATGGCGCAGAAGCTCGAAGGCATGACGCGCAACATCGGCATGCACGCCGGCGGCGTGGTGATTGCCCCGGGCAAGCTGGCCGATTTCTGCCCGCTGTACCAGCAGCCCGGCAGCGACTCGGCCGTGGCCATGTACGACAAGGACGACGTGGAGGCCGTGGGCCTGGTGAAGTTCGACTTCCTGGGCCTGGCCACGCTGACCATCCTGGAAATCGCGCGCGAATTCATCATGAAGCGCCACAAGGGCCAGGAGAACTTCGCCTTCGAGAACATTCCGCTGGACGACTACCCGACCTACAAGCTGTTCTCCGACGGCAAGACGGAGGCCGTGTTCCAGTTTGAATCGCGCGGCATGCAGCAGATGCTCAAGGAAGCCAAGCCTTCGCGCCTGGAGGACCTGATCGCCCTGAACGCCTTGTACCGCCCGGGGCCCATGGACCTGATTCCCAGCTTCATCGAGCGCAAGCACGGCCGCGAGGTGGTCGAGTACCCGCACCCGCTGGTGGAGAAGGTGCTGGCCGAGACCTACGGCATCATGGTCTACCAGGAGCAGGTGATGCAGACGGCCCAGGTGCTCGGCGGCTACTCGCTGGGCGGCGCCGACCTGCTGCGCCGCGCCATGGGCAAGAAGAAGGTCGAGGAAATGGTCATGCACCGCGGGATCTTCCGCGAAGGCGCGGCCAAGAACGGCATCGACGAGGCCAAGGCCGACGAGGTGTTCGACCTGATGGAGAAGTTCGCGGGCTACGGCTTCAACAAGTCGCACGCCGCCGCCTACTCGCTGCTGGCCTACCACACGGCCTGGCTCAAGGTGCATTACACGGCCGAGTTCTACTGCGGCAACATGACCGTGGAAATGGACAACACCGACAAGCTGCGCGTGCTCTACGAGGATGCGCTGAAGATGGGCATGAGTTTCGAGCTGCCGGACGTGAACCGCGGCGTTTACCGCTTCGAGCCCGTGACCGACAAGGTCATACGCTACGGCCTGGGTGCCATCAAGGGCACGGGCCAGTCGGCCATCGAGGCCATCGTCGCGGCCCGCAACGGCGAGGGCACCGGCCCCAACGGCGGCGAGAAGGGCCCGTTCAAGAGCCTGTTCGACTTCTGCCTGCGCGTGGACCGCAGCCGCCTGAACAAGCGCACGCTGGAGGCGCTGATCAAGGCCGGCGCCTTCGATACGCTGGACATGAACCGCGCCTCGCTGGCGGCCTCCATCGACACGGCCTTCGAGTTCGCCAGCACCTCGATCGCCAATGCCAACCAGGGCGGCCTGTTCGACATGATGGGCGACGACGCGCTGGGCTCCAGCACGGCCGAGCCGCCGCTGACCGAGGCCCTGCCCTGGGGCGTGAAGGAGCGGCTGACCCAGGAAAAGACGGCCGTGGGCTTTTACCTCACGGGCCATCTGTTCGACGAGGTGGAGTCGGAGGTGCGCCGCTTCGTGCGCACGCCCATCGCCGAGATGCGCGACAGCCGTGAGCCCCAGACCATGGCCGGCATTCTCAGCGAGTTTCGCACCATCAACGGCCAGCGTGGCCGCCTGGCCCTGTTCAAGATCGACGACAAGTCGGGCGTGATCGAGGCCTCGGCGGACGAGAAGGTGCTCAACGCCTGCAAGGACCTGCTCAGGGACGACGAGTTCGTGGTGGTCACCGGCAGGCTGCAGCTCGACCATTTCAGCGGCGGCCTGCGCATGAAGGTGCAGCAGATGTGGAGCCTGGCCGATGCGCGCTGCCGCTTTGCGCGCTACCTGCAGGTCAGCGTGGGCGAGCAGATGCCCGACGTACCCGGCCTGCTGCGCCAGTTCCCGGCCAAGGTGCAGGAGACCGAGCATGGCGCGCTGACGCACGGTCTCAAGGTCCGCCTGGGCCTGGTCTGCGCCGAAGAGCGCGGCTCGGCCGCCTGCGAGTTGGCGCTGGGCGAGGGCAGCCGTTTCTACCCCAGCGACGCGGCCCTGGCCGCCTGGTACGCCCAGGCCGGCCTGGCCCAGGTCAAGGTGGTTTACGAGTGAAGGATCGGGCCTGACGGGGCCGTTTCGCCCTCGAGGCCCGGCCCGCGGCGCACTGCGGGCCGGGCCTTGCTGCATCCATGGGAATGCAGGCCGGGGAGGATAGGGGTTGAGGTGGCAAAAAACGTAGCTGCTGGGGCCGGTGGGTATTGGCCTGGAGTGCGAAAAATCCTTGAATATCCGGCACTTGCGGCCAGGGCCTTGAAATCCCTAACAATGCTATGCATATGCCAGCGCAAAAACAGCGTCTTGGCTCGCTAGAATGGATTTCATGGCAACCCAACCTCCATCCATCCCACCCGTGTCGCCGTCGGTCAAGAATACGCCCGACGAAGGCGGCTCTTTGGTGCTGGAGCGCCGTCGGCAGCGTACCGAGCCGCCGCGCATGTACCAGGTCGTGATCCTCAATGACGACTTCACGCCCATGGAGTTTGTGATCGTGGTATTGCAGGAGTTCTTCGGCAAGGACCGCGAGACGGCCACCCAGATCATGCTCAAGATCCATCTGAACGGCCGCGGCGTCTGCGGCGTGTATTCGCGCGATGTGGCGGCCACCAAGGTCGAGCAGGTGCTGCAGGCAGCCCAGAAGGCGGGTCACCCGCTGCAGGCCACATCCGAGCCTGTTGAATAACTGCCGGACGTCCTCAATTAAAGTTCAGTCAATCATTCCAAGCAAGCGTAAAGGAGTCGCAAATGATCGCTCAAGAACTGGAAGTCAGCTTGCACATGGCGTTCGTCGAGGCGCGTCAACAGCGCCACGAGTTCATCACCGTGGAGCATCTGCTGTTGGCGCTGCTGGACAACCCCAGTGCGGCGGAGGTGCTGCGCGCCTGCTCCGCCAACATTGACGACCTGCGCTCATCGCTGTCCAACTTCATCAAGGACAACACGCCCCAGGTCGATGGAACCGACGAGGTCGATACCCAACCCACGCTGGGCTTCCAGCGGGTGATCCAGCGCGCCATCATGCACGTGCAGTCCACGGGCAATGGCAAGAAGGAGGTGACGGGGGCCAACGTGCTCGTGGCCATCTTCGGCGAAAAGGACTCCCATGCCGTGTACTACCTGCACCAGCAGGGCGTGACGCGCCTGGACGTGGTCAACTACATCGCCCACGGCATCAAGAAGGGCGAGCCGCCCGAGCCCGCGAAGTCCGAAGCGCCTTCGGACGCCGAAGAGGGCGCCGGCGGCGAGCGCAACGAAAAGGCTTCGCCGCTGGAGCAGTTCACGCTCAATCTCAACCAGGCGGCCAAGGACGGCAAGATCGACCCGCTGATCGGGCGCGACTACGAGGTCGAGCGCACCATCCAGATCCTGTGCCGCCGCCGCAAGAACAACCCGCTGCTGGTGGGCGAGGCCGGCGTGGGCAAGACGGCGATTGCCGAGGGCCTGGCCTGGCGCGTCACCGAGGGCACGGTGCCCGAGGTGCTCAAGGAGGCCGTGGTCTATTCGCTGGACATGGGCGCGCTGCTGGCGGGCACCAAGTACCGCGGCGACTTTGAGCAGCGCCTGAAGGGCGTGCTCAAGTCGCTCAAGGACAAGCCCCAGGCCATCCTGTTCATCGACGAGATCCACACCCTGATCGGTGCGGGCGCGGCTTCGGGCGGCACGCTGGATGCGTCCAACCTGCTCAAGCCTGCGCTGTCCAGCGGCCAGCTGCGCTGCATCGGCGCGACCACGTTCACGGAATACCGCGGCATCTTCGAGAAGGACGCCGCGCTGTCCCGCCGCTTCCAGAAGGTGGATGTGGTCGAGCCCACGGTGCCCGAGACCATCGACATCCTCAAGGGCCTGAAGTCGCGCTTCGAGGAGCACCACAGCGTCAAGTACGCTGCGGAAGCCCTGCAGGCGGCGGCCGAGCTGTCGGCCAAGTACATCAACGACCGCCATCTGCCCGACAAGGCCATCGACGTGATCGACGAGGCCGGTGCCGCCCAGCGCATCGTCTCGGCCGAGAAGCGCAAGGAAACCATCGGCAAGGCCGAGATCGAGGCCATCGTTGCAAAAATAGCGCGCATTCCGCCCGCCAACGTCTCCAACGACGACCGCAGCAAGCTGCAGACGCTGGAGCGTGACCTGAAGAGCGTGGTCTTCGGCCAGGACAAGGCCCTGGAAGTGCTGGCCGCGTCCGTCAAGATGTCGCGTTCGGGCCTGGGCAAGGTGGACAAGCCCATCGGCTCCTTCCTGTTCAGCGGCCCCACGGGCGTGGGCAAGACCGAGGCCGCCAAGCAGCTGGCCTATATCCTGGGCATCGACCTGATCCGCTTCGACATGTCCGAGTACATGGAGCGCCATGCGGTGAGCCGCCTGATCGGCGCGCCTCCGGGCTATGTCGGATTCGACCAGGGCGGCCTGCTGACCGAGGCCATCACCAAGAAACCGCATTCGGTGCTGCTGTTCGACGAAATCGAGAAGGCGCATCCGGACATCTTCAACGTGCTGCTGCAGGTCATGGACCACGGCACGCTGACCGACAACAACGGACGCAAGGCCGACTTCCGCAACGTGATCATCATCATGACCACCAACGCGGGCGCCGAAACCATGAACAAGGCCAGCATCGGTTTCACGAACCCGCGCGAAGCCGGCGACGAGATGGCCGACATCAAGCGCCTGTTCACGCCGGAGTTCCGCAACCGCTTGGATGCCATCGTGAGCTTCAAGTCGCTGGACGAGCAAATCATCCTGCGCGTGGTGGATAAGTTCCTGCTGCAGCTGGAGCAACAACTGGTCGAGAAGAAGGTGGACGTCACCTTCACCGACGGCCTGCGCAAGCATCTGGCCAAGAAGGGCTTCGATCCGCTCATGGGCGCGCGTCCCATGCAGCGCCTGATCCAGGACACCATCCGGCGCTCGCTGGCCGACGAACTGCTGTTCGGCCGCCTGGTCCACGGCGGCCGTCTGGAAGTGGATTGGGACGAGGCCGGCAACGAGGGCAAGGGCGACGTCAAGCTCTCGATTACCGAGCTGCCCAAGGACGCACCCAAGTCCGAGCCCGAGCAGGCCGTTGCGGACTAAAGGGCTACCCCCCCCTGAGCGGCTGTGCCGCTTCCCCCTGAAGGGGACGGCACCGTCGCTGCGGGGCGGCCCTTGCTAGGTGCCCCTGGCTTTGGGGTGTGCCAGTTCATAAAAAAGCCGACAGCGTTGACGTTGTCGGCTTTTCCTTTGCTGCCTTGGTTGCAGCAACGGCTATCAAAATTGATTATTTGACCTGCCGCTTTTCCAGCTTGCGCGCCAGCGTTCTGCGATGCATGCCCAGGCGCCTTGCGGCTTCGGAAATGTTGAAGTCGGTCTCGGCCAGGGTTTCGTGGATGTGCTCCCACTCCAGGGTCTTGATGGACGTGGTCTGGCGGCTCACTTCCACGTCGGTGCGGCCTTCCACGCGGCCGAAGGCGGCTTCGATGTCGTCGGTGTTGGATGGCTTGGCCAGGTAGTGGCAGGCGCCGAGCTTGACGGCCTCCACGGCCGTGGCGATGCTGGCGTAGCCGGTGAGCACGACGATGAGGGCCTCGGGGTTGTGCTGGTGCAGCATCTGCACGCAGTTCAGGCCCGAGGCATTGCCGGCCAGCTTGAGGTCCATGACCGCGTACTGGGGCCCCTGGTTCGGGCGGTAGTCGGCCAGCAGCTCCTGCACCTCCTCGGCGCTGACGGCATGCAGCACGCGGTAGCCGCGCCGCTCGAAGGAGCGCCGCAGCGTGCGGGCGAAGGCCGCATCGTCTTCCACAAGCAGCAGTAATCGTTGGCGTTCTTCCATGCGACAAGACAAGGGGTTAGACAGCTAGCGTCAAATGGCAATCGCCGAGCGGGGAATGCGTACCTGCACCTGGGCGCCGCCGGCTTGGGCCGGTAGGTTCAGGGCCTGGACGCTGCCGCCCAGGGCACGCACCACGTTCATGACCAGAAACAGCCCCAGGCCGCGGCCCGGGCGCTCCTGCTTGGTCGATACATGGCGCTGGCCCAGCTGCTGCAGCACGGCGGCATCGAAGCCGGGGCCGCGATCCTGCACCTGCAGCAGCACCTGGCGCTCGTCGGCGGCGATGGACAGCTCCACCCAGCAAGGGGATGCTTCCCGGGCATTGTCCAGCAAATTGCAAAGCATTTGCTGCAGCGCGGTATCCGAGAGCATGGCGAAGTCCGTCACACCTTCATCGCGCAGCACGAAGTGGTCCACATGGTGGTGAGCCTGCCAGTGGCTGACCACGCCCTGGATGAAGGTCTGGAAGGTGGTGCTTTCGGTGCTTTCGGCCCGGGCTTCGCCTGCCGACAGCAGCACGCCCGAGACAATGGATTTGCAGCGCAGCAGCTGCTGCTGCATTTCCTGCAGGTCTTCGGACAGGTCCTGCTCGCGCATCAGCGCCGGCATGTGCTGCCAGTCGCCCAGGATCACCGACATGGTGGCCAGCGGCGTGCCCAGTTCATGGGCGGCGCCCGTGGCCAGCAGGCCCATGCGCACGATGTGCTCCTCTTCGCTGGCCCGCTGGCGCATGTCGGCGATGCGCGCGTCGCGCCGGCGCAGATTGCCCACGATGCGCGTGAGGAACACGATGGTCAGGGTGCTGGTCAGCAACAGGCTGATGAGCACGCCGATGACGTAGAGCCGCGACAGCCCCTCGGGGCTCTGGAACGACACCTGCAGGGGCTGGTGCAGAAAGCCCAGGCCCAGCGCGCCCGCGGCCGTGGCGGCTGCCACGCACCAGGCATGGAAAGGCCGCAGCAGCACGGCGCCCAGAATGGCCTGCAGCAGATACAGGTAGATGAAGGGATTGCTGGCGCCGCCGCTGAGGTACAGCTGTATGGTCAGGGCCAGCACATCGGCCAGCAATGCATAGAGCAGGTTGCTGGCATTGACGGTGCGGTGGCCCTGGCTCCAGTAGATGTAGGCGAGATTGGTGGCCACCAGGGCCACCAGGACCAGCGCCATGGGCAGCAGGGGCAGGGCGATGGCGAAGCCGTAGTGCACCAGGGAGATGGTGATCACCTGTCCCACGACGGCGATCCAGCGCAGCTGTATCAGCAGCTGCATGTTCTGGCGCTCGGTCAGGCGCTCGACCCGGAACAGGGAATCGGAGGTTTTGTTCACGGCGGCCATTTTGATGCAAATGAACTGAAGTTGACGTACCGGGCGCCTGCCAATTTTCACTGTCGCATGCATCGCCCCTTTCGCGTGGGACATCGAGCAAGGGCCGCCCCCGCAGCGAGGATGTCGCCCCCTCCCGAAGAGAGAGGCGGAAGCCGCGTCAGCGGCTCAGGGGGTGTTTCCCATCCTCCGTACGAACCAGGCCGCCGCCAGCACCATGGCCGCAAGGCCGTACCAGGTCAGGGCATAGACCAGGTGGCTGTTGTGGAACTGGATCACCGTCATGCCGGGGCGCAGCACCTCGGCCTGCTCGGGGGAGGGCTTGGCCAGGCCGTAGGCCGGATTGCCCGCGGGCACGCCCTGGTCGATGAAATAGGGGGCTGCATGGCCCAGGCCCTGGCTCTGGGCGATGGCCGCCACATCGCGCGAGAACCATTGCTGGCTGGCCGCGTCGTTATGGCGCAGAAAGCCGCCGCCGGGTTCGCTCATGCGCATCAGGCCGATCACGGTGACGGGCTCCGTCGAAGGCGTGGCATCGGCAATCTGCCTGAGCCATTCGGCTCGCCTTTTCTCGGGCGTGAAGCCGCGGTTGACAAGGATCTGCGTGCCGTCGGCCTGCTGCAGCGGGGTGATGACCCAGAAGCCTGCCCCGTCCTCGACCAAGGCCTTGGCCAGCACGCTTTGCCTGTCCAGCCACAGGCCCCGGGCCTTGACCGGCAGGTATTCGTAGCCGGCGGCGTCGATCCGTGGCCACTGGCTGTGGGCCGGCACGGCCACCGGTGCCGCGTGCACGCGCTGCTCCACGCGCGCGATCAGCTCCAGCTTCCAGGCGCGGCGCTGCACCTGCCAGGTGCCCAGCGCCATGAAGCCCAAAAACAAGGCGATGCCCACGCAAATGAGCATCGCCTTGGCGAGGGGGGAGCGCCGGTGGGCGGCGCTCCGGTCTTTCACTGTTCCAGTCAAGGGGCGACTGCGGCAGGTGTCGCCATGTGGTGGGTGGCGGCATGCTCGGGCATGGCGTGCTCGGACATCATGTTGGCGTTCATGTGGAACATGACCCACAGCGTGCCTGCAACGCCGATGGCCACGAAGATCACGGTGAAGATGGTGGACAGCATGGTCCAGCCGCCCTGGAGCTTGCCGTTCATGTGCAGGAAGTAGACCATGTGGACCACGATCTGGACCACGGCGAACAGGCCCAGCACGGCCACCGAAGTGACGCGGTCCTGGATCACGTTGCCCATCACCAGCCAGAAGGGGATGGCGGTCAGGATCACGGCCAGGATGAAGCCCTTGACGTAGTCGCCCTGGGAAACGTGCAGGTCGTCGTGGCCGTGGTGGTCGTCATGACCGGCGTGGATATCGTGTGCGCTCATTTACAGCACCCCCATCAGGTACACAAAGGTGAACACGCCGACCCAGACCACGTCCAGGAAGTGCCAGAACATGGACAGGCAGTTGATGCGGCGCACATTGGCTTCGATCAGGCCGTGCTTGCTGATCTGGATCATCAGCGTGATCAGCCAGATCAGGCCGAAGGTCACGTGCAGACCGTGGGTGCCCACCAGCGTGAAGAAAGACGACAGGAAGGCGCTGCGCCCGGGGCCGGCACCTTCGTTGAGCAGGTGATGGAATTCATAGAGTTCCACGGCCAGGAAGGCCAGGCCGAACAGGCCGGTGATGGCCAGCCAGGTCAGCGTGCCCTTCACGTTCTTCTGCTGCTTTTGCAGCATGGCGAAGCCGAAGGTGATCGACGACAGCAGCAGGAAGGCCGTGTTGACGGCCACCAGGCTCAGGTCGAACAGCTCCTTGCCGGTGGGGCCTGCCGCATAGTTGCGGCCCAGCACGCCGTAGGTGGCGAACAGGGCGGCAAAGATCAGGCAGTCGCTCATCAGGTAGAGCCAGAAGCCCAGCGAGGTGCCGTTTTCCGGATGCGGCTCATGGGCGAGGTGGTACTCGCGCGGAGCCAGGGCGGCTGCGCCGCCAGCGTTGAGATGCGTATTAGACATGGGCTGCTGCAAGCTGCTTGGTGCGGGCTTCTTCCGTGGCGACCACTTCGGCTGCCGGGATGTAGAAGTCACGCTTGTAGTTGAACGTATGGATGATCGAGGCCAGCACGGTGGCGGCGAACGATGCCGCAGCCAGAGGCCACATGTGCCAGATCATCGCAAAGCCGAACACGGTGGACAGGCCCGCGATCACGACGCCGGCGCCGGTATTGGCGGGCATGTGGATGGGCTCGAAGCCGGCCAGCCTGCGCTGGTAGCCGTGCTTCTTCATATCGGCCCAGGCATCGATCTCGTGCACCACGGGGGTGAAGGCGAAGTTGTACTGGGGAGGAGGCGAGGAAGTGGCCCACTCCAGGGTACGGCCGCCCCAGGGGTCGCCGGTCTCGTCGCGCAGCTCGTCGCGCTTCATGATGGAAACGGCCAACTGGATGAAGAAGCAGGCGATGCCAGCGGCTATCAGGGCAACGCCGAAGGCGGAGATGTAGAGCCAGATCTGGAAGGACGGGTCTTCAAAGTGGTTGACGCGGCGGGTGGCGCCCATCAGGCCCAGGATGTACAAGGGTGTGAAGGTGACCCAGAAGCCGACCAGCCAGAACCAGAACGATGCCTTGCCCCAGGATTCGACCAGGCGGAAGCCGAAGGCCTTGGGGAACCAGTAGTTGATGGCGGCGAACACGGCAAACACCACGCCGCCGATGATCACGTTGTGGAAGTGGGCGATCAGGAACAGCGAGTTGTGCAGCACGAAGTCTGCGGGCGGCACGGCCAGCAGCACGCCGGTCATGCCGCCGATGGCGAAGGTGCACATGAAGCCCACGGTCCACAGCATGGGCACCGAGAAGCGGATGCGGCCCCGGTACATGGTGAACAGCCAGTTGAAGATCTTGGCGCCCGTCGGGATCGAGATGATCATCGTCGTGATGCCGAAGAAGGTGTTCACGCTGGCGCCCGAGCCCATGGTGAAGAAGTGGTGCAGCCACACCAGGTAGGACAGCAGGGTGATGCACACCGTCGCATACACCATGGAGGTGTAGCCGAACAGGCGCTTGCGGCTGAAGGTGGCGACGACTTCGGAGAACACGCCGAAGGCCGGCAGCACCAGGATGTAGACCTCGGGGTGGCCCCAGATCCAGATCAGGTTCACGTACAGCATGGGGTTGCCGCCCAGGTCGTTCGTGAAGAAGTTCGTGCCGACATAACGGTCCAGCGACATCAGCACCAGGGCTGCGGTCAGCATGGGGAAGGAGGCGACGATCAGCGCGTTGGTGCACAGCGAGGTCCAGGTGAAGACGGGCATCTTCATCAGGTTCATGCCGGGGGCGCGCATCTTGATGATGGTCACGATCAGGTTGATGCCCGACAGCGTCGTGCCTACGCCCGCGACCTGCAGACCCCATATGTAGTAGTCGAGGCCCACGCCCGGATTCTGGTGCCCCAGGTTCGACAGGGCCAGCCAGCCGGAGGTGGAGAACTCGCCCAGGAACAGGGAGATCATCACCAGCACGGCGCCGCCGGCGGTCATCCAGAAGCTGAAGTTGTTCAGGAACGGGAAGGACACGTCGCGTGCGCCGATCTGCAGCGGCACCAGATAGTTCATCAGGCCCGTCACGAAAGGCATGGCCACGAAGAAGATCATGATCACGCCGTGGGCGGTGAAGATCTGGTCGTAGTGGTGCGGGGGCAGATAGCCCATGCTGTCGCCCACGGCGAGCGCCTGCTGCAGGCGCATCATCACCGCGTCGGCAAAGCCGCGCAGGAACATGAGCAAGCCCAGGATGATGTACATGATGCCGATCTTCTTGTGGTCGATCGAGCAGATCCAGTCCTTCCAGAGCGGGCCCCAGAGGCGGAACTTGGTGAGGCCGGCCAGCACGACAAGGCCGCCGAGCGCCACGGCGAGGAAGGTGTAGAGCACGATGGGCTCGTGCGCCATGGGGATCTGGTCCCACGTGATGCGGCCGAGCAGCCAGTGCGCCGGTGTTGTTTGTTCTTCAGACATGTTGAGTCTCGTTGATTCTCTTCGTTACTGCAGGACAGCCTTGGCTTGGGCGTTCTGCGAGTCCAGCAGGGCCACCATCTGGTCGGCGTTGCGGACCGTGCATACGTCCTGCGGCAGATTCAGGCCGGAGCTCTTCAGATGGGCTTGCCCGCCGGCGGCGTCGATGGCCATCATCTGGTGCATGCACATCTTGCCGTCCTCGACGCAGCGGTTGAGGATCTTGCCGTACAGGCCCTCATCCACGGCGGAGAAGCGCTCCACAGGGTGGCGCTCGCTGGGCTTGGCCAGGGCCAGGTAGGTGTCGCGCGTCAGCGGCTTGCCTTCGGACTTGGCCTTGGCGATCCACTGGGCGAACTCCTCGTTGCTCACGCCATGGAACTTGAAGGTCATGCCCGCAAAGCCGGCGCCGCTGTAATGCGAGGCCAGGCCGTTGTAGACGCCGGGCTTGTTGATGATGGCGTTCAGCTCGGTCTGCATGCCGGGCATGGCATAGATCATGCCGGCCAGGTCAGGCACGTAGAACGCGTTCATGGTGTTGGTTGCGGTCAGCTTGAAGCGGATGGGGCGGTCCACCGGGGCCGCGAGTTCGTTCACCGTGGCGATGCCCTGCTCGGGGTAGAAGAACAGCCATTTCCAGTCCATCGCCACGACTTCCACTTCCAGGGGCTTCACATCGGCCGTCAGCGCTTTGCTGGCAGAGATGCGGTCCAGGGGGCGGTAGGGGTCGAGCTTGTGGGTGCTGATCCAGGTCAGGGCGCCCAGGGCGATGATGATCAGCAGGGGAATCGTCCAGATCACCAGTTCCAGCGCCGTCGAGTGGTGCCACTCGGGGTCGTAGTGCGCTTCGGTGTTCGACTGGCGGTATTTCCAGGCAAACAGCAGCGTCAGGAAGATCACTGGAATGATGATGATGAGCATCAGCACCGTGGCTGTGATCACCAACTGGCCTTGCTGGGCGGCGACGTCGCCGGCAGGGTTGAGCACGACGGCTTTGCTGCAACCAGCGAGGCTGGCTGCCAAAGCGGCCGCGATGAGCCATGAAGGCCCACGGATTTCCTTGATTTTTGGCATGCTATAGGCGTGACGAAGTCGCATTTAGGTGTAAACGCGGATTACTGGATCTCGGTAAATGTAATACCAAGCCTGCATTTGTCGATTGGACATTTTGTCCAAGGTCAAGGGATATGGGTTGACATTTCCTTGATGGGGCAATTACTTGCGCGCCTTCCAGGCTGCGCGATCGCCTTGCCCGGGAAGCGCGCAGCAACCGTTTTCAGGCCTTCGCCACAGCCTTTCGGCCGCATGTTTCGCCAAGGCCAGGCAGCAGCGGGCCGCCGACGACAGTGTTCAGGGTGAAACCGCTATTGCGGCCTCCATGTCTTGCGCGTAGAACGGATGGCGTCAGCCGGGAAAGCGGCAGACAGAGAATCCTCTGGTACCGAGAGACAGCAAGTAAGACAAGGAGTTGCGTTCATATGAGTAGCCTCAATCCGTCGTCCGTCGGTCTTACTCCGCAAGACTATGAGAGTTCCGAAACCCTGGCCCTGGCAGATACGCACGAAGATGCCACCCCCGGCGAAATCGCCGTGGGCGTGATCATCGGCCGCTCATCCGAATACTTCGACTTTTTCGTGTTCGGCATTGCCTGCGTGCTGGTGTTTCCGTCCGTCCTGTTCCCGTTCCTGTCCAAGCTCGATGGCACGCTGGCCGCATTTGCCATCTTCTCGCTGGCCTTCATCGCGCGGCCCATAGGCACGGCGATTTCCATGGCCGTGCAGCGCCACTGGGGCCGGGCGACCAAGCTGACGCTGGCCTTGTTCCTGCTGGGCATCTGCACCGTTGGCATGGCCTTCCTGCCCACATATGAAAGCGTGGGCGTCAAGGCCATCGTGGCCATGGCCATTCTGCGCGTGGGTCAGGGCCTGGCCTTGGGCGGCTCCTGGGACGGTCTGCCCTCCCTGCTGGCCATGTCGGCACCCAAGAACCGCCGCGGCTGGTATTCCATGATCGGCCAACTGGGCGCGCCTCTGGGCTTTGTGATCGCGGCCAGCCTGTTCGCCTACCTGTACAGCAACCTGAGCGCCGACGAATTCCTGACCTGGGGCTGGCGCTATCCTTTCTGCGTGGCCTTCGCCATCAACGTCGTGGCGCTGTTCGCGCGCCTGCGCCTGGTGGTCGGCCAGTCCTACACGGAAATGCTGCAGGAGCGCGAGCTGGAGCCCATCAGCGTGACCAGCCTGATGCGTGACGAGGGCCGCAACGTGATGCTGGGCGCCTTTGCCGCGCTGGCCAGCTTTGCGCTGTTCCACCTGGTGACGGTGTTCCCGCTGTCGTGGATCTCCATGTTCTCCGACCAGTCCATGACGGAAGTGCTGATCGTGCAGATCATCGGCGCCTGCTGCGCGGCCGTCGCCATCGTGGTGTCGGGCTGGCTGGCGGACCGGGTAGGGCGGCGCAACACGCTGGGCACCATGGCCTGCCTGATCGGCATCTTCAGCTTCCTGGCTCCCTGGCTGCTGGGCAGCGGCACCGCCGGGAACAATGTGTTCATCATCGTGGGCTTCATCCTGCTGGGCCTGTCGTATGGCCAGTCCTCGGGCACGGTGACGTCCAACTTCTCCTCGCACTACCGCTACACGGGGGCGGCGCTGTCCACCGACATGGCCTGGCTCATCGGCGCGGCCTTTGCGCCGCTGGTCGCCCTGGGCGTTTCCGCGCGCTTCGGCCTGGTGGCACTGGGCGCCTATCTGCTGTCCGGTGCGCTGTGCACGCTGGCGGCCCTGGGCATCAACCGGGCGGTGGAGGCGCGCGACCAGTGATGCGTCCCGTGTGAAAAAAGAAGCCGGGCGAGTCCCGGCTTTTTTCATGGATTGGCCTGGTATCTTGACTTGTAGGCAAACTCCAGCCGTTCGCAATCGGCCTGGGAGCTGAACTCGCGGGTCTTGCGTTCGGCCTCGGGTTTCTGGATCTGCTTCCAGCAGAGCTTGATGGTCTCGCCCTCGACCCAGCGCTGCTTGCTTTCGGGGTCGTCCATCAGGGAGCCGACCAGCATCAACACGCCGAAGATGCCGACCGGCAGGCCGATGAGCCAGGGCACGAGCCGGTTTCTGGTCGCAGGCTGCTGCGCATGGCCGGACGGGTCCGGCGCCGTGGAGATCTGTGGATCGGTCATGGTTTTCCTTGTGCCGCAGATTATCGGGGCACGCCGGAGGCACGTGTTAACCGACATCAAAATACGTGCGGCGCTGGCCGGTTGCCGACATGCGCCAGGGTGGTAAGCGCAAACCTATAATGTCTGGCTGATTTGCCTTGACCTGCGCATGCAGGGTTGCCGCAACCCTGTGGGCCGCTGGTGCTGCGCGGCGCACCTCCATTCCAAAGACCATGAGTACACCCACCTTTTCCGTTGCCGACATCCGCAAGACGTTTCTGGAGTTCTATGCTTCCAAGGGCCATGCGGTGGTGCCTTCCAGCTCGCTGGTGCCGGGCAACGACCCCACGCTGATGTTCACCAACTCGGGCATGGTGCAGTTCAAGGACGTGTTCCTGGGCACGGACAAGCGCCCCTATGTGCGCGCGGCCTCGGTGCAGGCCTGCCTGCGTGCCGGCGGCAAGCACAACGACCTGGAGAACGTGGGCTATACGGCCCGCCACCACACCTTCTTCGAGATGCTGGGCAACTGGTCCTTCGGCGACTATTTCAAGAAGGAGTCGATCGAGTGGGGCTGGGAGCTGCTGACCAAGGTCTTTGGCCTGCCCGCCGAGAAGCTGCTGGCCACCGTCTATCACGAGGACGATGAGGCCTACGACATCTGGAAGAACGTCATCGGCCTGCCGCCCGAGCGCATCATCCGCATCGGCGACAACAAGGGCGGCAAGTACAAGAGCGACAACTTCTGGATGATGGCCGACACCGGCCCCTGCGGCCCGTGCTCGGAAATCTTCTACGACCACGGCGAACATATTGCCGGCGGCCCTCCGGGCAGCCCCGACGAGGACGGCGACCGCTTCATCGAGATCTGGAACCACGTGTTCATGCAGTTCGACATGAAGGACGACGGCTCCGTCGTGAAGCTGCCCGCGCCCTGCGTGGACACCGGCATGGGCCTGGAGCGCCTGGCCGCCATCCTGCAGCATGTGCACAGCAACTACGAGATCGACCTGTTCCAGGCGCTGATCAAGGCGGCCGCCCGCGAGACCCACATCGAGGATCTGGCCACGCCTTCGCTGAAGGTGATTGCCGACCATATCCGCGCCACCTCGTTCCTGGTGGCCGACGGCGTGATCCCGAGCAACGAAGGCCGCGGCTATGTGCAGCGCCGCATCATCCGCCGCGCCATCCGCCACGGCTACAAGCTGGGCCAGAAAACGCCGTTCTTCCACAAGCTGGTGCACGACCTGGCGCTGCAGATGGGCGATGCCTATCCCAAGCTCAAGGAGCAGGAAGCGCATATCACCAGCGTGCTCAAGGCCGAGGAAGAACGTTTCTTCGAGACCCTGGCCCACGGCATGGAAATCCTGGACTCTACGCTTGATGAGCTGGCGCTCCAGTCTGCGGTGAGCAGTGACGGGCGCTTTGTTTATGACCGGCAAGCCCGAGTTGGTCAGTCGCATTACGTTGCAATGCTTGGTTACAAGGAAGGCGAAGCTGCTCCTACGGGTTATGTAATCGCTGAGGAGAGTGAAGTCAGTGGTATTGAAGGTGAATTAGGGAAAAATGAGCGCCTCAAGATAGTCGTTCGAAATTGGAGCGGACTAACTTTGCCAGGCGATGTAGCCTTTAAGTTGCATGACACCTATGGCTTTCCCCTTGACTTGACCAACGACGTGGCGCGCGAGCGCGGCGTGACGGTGGACGAGGCCGGCTTCAACGCCGCCATGGAGCAGCAAAAGAGCCAGGCGCGCGCGGCGGGCAAGTTCAAGATGGACCGCGCGCTCGAATACTCGGGCGAGGCCAATGTGTTCACGGGCTACGAGAAGCTGGCCGAAGAAGCAAAAATCGTAGCGCTTTACGCTGATGGTGTTTCGGCTTCAGAATTGAAACAAGGCCAAAGCGGCGTGGTTGTTCTGGATACCACTCCTTTTTATGCAGAGTCTGGCGGCCAGGTCGGCGACCAGGGCATCGTCACCGCAGGCGGCGCACGCTTTGCCGTGCAGGACACGCTCAAGATCAAGGCCGATGTCTTCGGCCACCACGGCGTGCTCGAGTCGGGCAGCCTCAAGGTCGGCGATGCCGTGCAGGCCGAGGTGGACACTGTGCTGCGCGCCGCCACCATGCGCAACCACTCGGTCACGCACATCATGCACAAGGCCCTGCGCGAAGTGCTGGGCGCCCACGTGCAGCAAAAGGGCTCGCTGGTCAACGCCGAGCGCACCCGCTTCGACTTTGCCCACAACGCTCCCGTCACGGCTGGGCAGGTCCGGGAGATCGAAGCCCGCGTCAACGCCGAGATCCTGGCCAACACCGCCACCGACGCCCGCGTGATGGACATTGAAAGCGCCCAGAAGACCGGCGCGATGATGCTGTTCGGCGAGAAGTACGGCGAGACCGTGCGCGTGCTCGACATCGGCTCCAGCCGCGAGCTGTGCGGCGGTACCCATGTGCACCGCACGGGCGATATCGGCCTGTTCAAGATCGTGGGCGAATCGGGCGTGGCCGCCGGCGTGCGCCGTATCGAGGCCGTGACCGGCGCCAATGCGCTGGCCTATCTGCAATCGCTGGAGTCCACCGTGGACCAGGCCGCGGCAGCCTTCAAGGCCCCGGTGGCCGAGCTGACCCACCGCATCGGCGGTGCGCTGGAGCAGATCAAGGCGCTGGAAAAGGACATCGCCGCTCTCAAGGGCAAGCTGGCTTCGAGCCAGGGCGACGAACTGGTCGGCCAGGCCGTTGATGTCAAGGGCATCAAGGTGCTGGCCGCAAAACTGGACGGTGCCGACGCCAAGACCTTGCGCGACACCATGGACAAGCTCAAGGACAAGCTGGGCGCGGCCGTGATCGTGCTGGCCGCCGTGGACGGCGACAAGGTACAGCTGGCTGCCGGCGTGACCAAGGCCGAGACCGCCAGGGTCAAGGCCGGCGAGCTGGTGAACTTCGTGGCCCAGCAAGTTGGCGGCAAGGGCGGCGGCAAGCCCGACATGGCCATGGCCGGCGGCACCGATGCTGGGGCTGTGCCCGCAGCGCTGGCCAGCGTGCAAGCCTGGGTGGCTGAACGCTTGTAAGCTGCCTTGCTTCCAAAGAAAAACGCTCCTCATCAAGGAGCGTTTTTTTATGTCTAAACCGCAGCGGGCCTAAGCCAGAAACATCGAGCAAGGGCCGCCCCGCAGCGAAGATGTTGTTCCCCTTCCATAGCGCGCAGCGCGTAGAGAAAGGGGGAAGGCGCAAAGTGCCTCAGGGGGTTACTTTTTCCGGAACACCAGATCCCACACGCCATGGCCCAGGCGCAGGCCGCGGTTCTCGAACTTGGTCAGCGGGCGGTAGTCGGGCTTGGGCGCATAGCCTTCGGCCGTGTTCTGCAGCAGCGGCTCGGCGCCCAGCACTTGCAGCATCTGCACGGCATAGGGCTCCCAGTCGGTGGCGCAGTGGATGTAGCCGCCGGGCTTGATGCGCGCGGCCAGCTTGGCGATCAGCGGCGGCTGGATCAGGCGGCGCTTGTTGTGCTTCTTCTTGTGCCAGGGGTCGGGGAAGAAGATGTGCACGCCGTCGATCGAGGTTTCGGGCAGCATGTGGTCTATGACTTCCACGGCATCGTGCTGCAGGATGCGGATGTTCTCGATCTCCTGCTCGCCGATGCGCTTGAGCAGGGCGCCCACGCCGGGCTCGTGCACTTCGCAGCACAGGAAGTTGTCGTCGGGGCGCACGCGTGCGATATGGGCCGTGGCTTCGCCCATGCCGAAGCCGATCTCGAGGATCAGCGGGGCCGGGCGGCCGAAGGCGGCAGGGGCGTCCAGCGCCGCCTTCTGGTATGGCAGCAGAAAACGCGGCCCTAGTTCTTCAAAAGCCTTGGCCTGGCCGGTGGTCGTGCGGCCGGCGCGGCGCACATAGCTCTTGATGGTCTTGGGGTGGGCCACGCCTTCGGGCGCCTGGCCCGGGGAGACTTGGGTGGAAACCGCGGCGGCGCTCGTATCGGTCGCGGCCGCGGTTTCGGGTGTGGAGGAGGTAGAGGAAGTCACGGGGCGTGATTGTAAATAGGACTGGCACAAACGGCAGCCCGCGCTGGAATGGCGGGGGCAGCTCAGTCGGCTTCAAGCATGGGATTGGGATGCATCCCGCGCCAGTGCCGTACCCAGAATGCGAGTGCATCAGGCAAGGTGGGGGCGGGATTGTCAGGTACTGGCAGGCCCAGGCAGGCAGCGGCCCGGGCCAGGGCGACCGGAGGATTGGCCAGGTCCACGGCCGGCGCGCCGTGCTGCTTGGAAAGCTTTTCGCCATTGGCCATGCGCACCAGCGGCGTATGCAGGTAGCGGGGGCGGGCAAGGTGCAGGGCCTGCTGCAGCAGGAGCTGGCGTGGCGTGTTGTCCGCCAGGTCTTCGCCGCGCACGATGTCGGTGACGCCTTGCTCGCCATCGTCCACCACCACAGCCAACTGGTAGGCCCACAGGCCATCGGCGCGGCGTAGCACGAAGTCGCCCACGGCGGCAAGCACATCTTGCTGCTGAGCGCCCAGGCGCCGGTCCTGCCAAGACACAAGACCCATGGATGCTTGAGTCTGATGGGACGGGTGTTCGGTGATCCAGCGCTGGAGCGCGAAGCGCCAGGCCCGCGCCGGCTTGCCCTGCAGGCCGTTGCGGCAGATGCCGGGATAGGGGCGCTCCACATGGCGCTCGTGGGCCAGTCCCATGGCCTGCCAGGCCGCTTCGATGTCCTTGCGCGTGCAGCCGCAGGGGTAGGCGAGCTGGGCCTGCAGCAACTGTTCGAGCGCCTGGATGTAGAGGGCATGGCGCTGGGATTGCCAGACCACGGGAGCATCCGGGTGCAGGCCGCAGGCTGCCAACTGGCGCAGTATCTCCTGGTCGGCCCCGGGCTGGCAGCGCGGCGGGTCTATGTCTTCCATGCGCACCAGCCAGCTGCCGCCGTGGGCGCGTGCATCCAGCCAACTGGCCAGCGCAGCCACCAGCGAGCCGGCATGCAGGGGGCCGGTAGGTGAGGGAGCAAAGCGGCCGATATAGCGGGGCCGGGCGGAGATGGCAGACATAGAGGGCGCCCATCATAGCGGCGCGGCCCCGCCTGGAGCGCTTTCTCAGGCCAGCGCCAGGCCCATTTCCAGCCCCGAGATGAAGGCGTCCTCGACGCGGTGGCCCAGGCACCAGTCGCCGCAAAGTCCGAGTCCGCTGGACGGATCGTGCAGATGGCTCTGGCCCAGGGGGGCGAGCGTCTGCGCCTGCGGCCACAGATAGACGCTGGCATGGCGCGGCGCCACGCGTATGCCCGTGATCTCGCCAAAAGCCTTTTCCAGCTTGGACAGCACGCGCGAGGGATCATCGCTGCGGTGTTCCTGGGACCACAGCGGGTTGGCGTGCACCGTCCAGCGCTCGGTCTGGGCGCGGCCCGGCTTGGAGGATTCGCGGGCCACCCAGGCAATGCGGTCGTGGGTGCTGCGGGCCGCGTTCCATTGAGGCCCCAGCGTGCTCAGGCCGGCCTGGGCCGCCATGGGATAGGACAGGGTCATGGCCCAGCAGGGCGCCATTTCCACCAGGGCCAGCGATTGCGCCAGCTTGGCGCTTTGCGGAGCCGACTGCAGCAGTTGCTGGGCCAGCGGCGCGGGCACGGCCAGCACCACGGTATCGAAGCCGCCGGCGGTTTGCTGGCCGTGGTCCTCGGTGTCCAGCGTCAGCTCCCACTGGTGCTTGCTGGGGTGGCGGGGGCCGCTGGCAAGGTGGTGCACCAGCCGCGTCACGGACTGGCCCAGGTGCAGCCGGCCGGCGTCCCACAGCGGCACGGCCCAGGCCAGGGGCAGGGCCTGCATGTCCGGCGCGCCCACCCAATGGGTTTCGCGCACCGGCGGTGTCTCCTGGGCCTTGCGGCCCTGGGCGTTGCGTATCTGCACGCTGCTCACGCTCCAGGAGCGGACGGTGCCGGGCGCCGTGTCCAGCGCCATCTGAAAGCGCGGATCGTGCACGGTGAAGAACTGGGCGCCGATGTCGAAGCTGCCGTAGGGGCCGCTGACCGAGCGCAGGCGTCCGCCGGCCTGGGGCAATCGTTCATAGACATGGACGTCGTGGCCGGCCTGCATCAGCGTGCGGGCACAGGCCAGGCCGGCAATGCCGGCGCCGATCACGGCAATGCGCCGTGTCTGGCCGGATGCGGGGGGCTTGGAGGAAGCTGAAGAAGAGCGCGCAGCTTTGGTGGCCGAGGAAGCACGGGAAGCGTTCATGAACAAGCCTTTTCAACACAAGTCCGTCATAGCGTAGCAGCTAGCCAAAGCATAGCAAGCGGTATTGCGCAGATTTTTGGCGAGCGCGCGCTCGGTATCTGCGGTATCCGATGCTGCAACGCATCACTGTTAGCCACTCTACACCGCGCATGTGATGCTCCGGGGTCTGGCCGCGTTCAATGGTGGTGATGGTTTTCCATGAGGGCCTTGTGGGTGGCCGGGCTCTCCAGCTGCTCGATCCACCATTGCAGCGCGCGGCCGGGCGTGTGCTGGGGCGAGCCGGACCATGCGTAGTGCACGCGCAGGGTGCGTTTGGCGCGCTTGACCTGGCGTGTGACCAGCAGGCCTGCTTCCAGATAGGCCTGGGCCATGCCGAGCGGCAGAAAGCCGTAGCCTATGCCGCGTATCTGGGCCTCCACCTTGGCCTGCATGCTGTCCACGGTCAGTACATCCTGGCCGTTGATCAGCCCGTAGCTGATGTTGCTGCGCACACCCGAGTCCGCCACGGCGATCAGCCGGTGCTGCAGCAGTTCCTCGTCGGAGATGGGCTCCCGGGCCTGGGCTAGGGGGTGGTGCGGCGCCACGGCGAAGATGAAGTCGGCCTCGCCCATTTCGCGGGTCTGCAGGCCCGCGGAGTTGCTGGTGTTGACGGCCACGCCTATGGCCAGATCGGCCTGGCCGCTGGTCAGCATCTCCAGGGTGCCGTTCAATATGGCATCCTTGAGCTTGAGACGGGTGGGGGGCTTCAAGGCATAGAAGGCCTCGATCAGCTCGAAGATCGGCGTGCGCGCCACTGCACCGTCCACGACGATGGTCAGCTGCGGCTCCCAGCCCGTGGCCACGCGCTTGACGCGGTGCGCCACGGCGTCTATCTCCTGCAGCAGCCGCGCGCCTTCGGCCAGCAGCGCCTGGCCGGCCTCGGTGGGCTGGGCGTGGCGCGAGCGACGGTCGAACAGCAGAACGTCGAGCGCGTCCTCAATCTGGCGCACGCGATAGGTCAGCGCGCTGGGGACCAGCCCCAGGGAGCGCGCGGCGGCCGCAAAGCTACCGGTTTCCGAGATGGCCTGCAGCATGGCCAGGCTGTCGGGGGTCAGAACGTCGCGGGAGCTAGGCATGGAGGTGGCAGGGACTGTTCAAAGTTTTCGAATGATGCCATCAATGCCTCTCAGTCACAGCAGGGGGCGGAACTTTTACAGTGGAGGCATCGAGATTTGGTTGACGCTTAGGAAAGAAAGGATCACACCATGATGACTCTGCGCCGCTCCCAGGAACGCGGCTTTGCCGACCATGGCTGGCTGAAGTCGTTTCACAGTTTTTCGTTTGCCGGCTACTACGATCCGCGCCACATGGGCTTTGGCAATCTGCGCGTGATCAATGAGGATCGCATCGCGCCCGGCACCGGTTTCGGCGCCCATGGCCACCGCGACATGGAAATCATCAGCTACGTGCTGGAAGGCGGGCTCTCGCACAAGGACAACATGGGCAACGAGCAGACCATCGTGCCCGGTGAGGTGCAGCGCATGAGCGCGGGCACGGGTGTGGTGCACAGCGAGCACAACCATGCCCAAGGCCAGACCACGCACTTTCTGCAGATCTGGGTTCTGCCGGCTCGCACCGGCATCACGCCCGGCTACGAGCAGAAGGCCTTCCCCGAAGCCGAAAAGCGCGGTCGCCTGCGCCTGGTGGCATCGCCCGATGGCGCCGAGGGCTCCGTGTCCATGAATGCCGATGCGCGCCTGTTCGCCGGCCTGTTCGACGGTGGCGAATCCTTTGACATGGCGCTGCCCGCCGGACGCAAGACCTATGTGCACCTGGTGCGCGGCAGTCTGACCGTCAATGGACAACGGCTGACAAGCGGTGATGCGGCACTTCTGGAAAATGAGTCCGCCTTGCATCTGGAGGCCGGCGAGCAGGCAGAAGTGCTGGTGTTCGATCTTGAAGCCTGAACGGCTTGTGTGTTGTCTTGTTTTTTTATCAATGAGCGGCAGCAGCCGCAAGGAGTGTGTATGCAAAACCAACTGAAGAACCCCCTGGCCCTGATCGGCCGCATCCTGATCGCCGCACTGTTCGTGCCCGCAGGTTTCCAGAAAATCATGGGCTTTGCCGGCACCGTGGGCTATGCCGTCTCCGTAGGCATGCCCCTGCCGGAGGCGGGCGTGGCCGTGGGCCTGGTGGTGGAGATCGTAGGCGGCCTGGCCTTGCTGCTGGGCTGGGGCACGCGCTGGGCAGCGCTGATCCTGGGCTTCTTCACGCTGGTGGCGACTTTCTTCTTCCACAACTTCTGGAGCGTGCCCGCCGATGCCGCCATGGTGCAGCAGCTGTTGTTCTGGAAGAACATCGCCGTCATCGGCGGCCTGCTGGGCTTTGCCGCCCATGGCGCCGGCGGCTGGAGCGTGGATGCGCGCAAGAAAGCCTGAGCCGCGCTGAAATTCGATTAGGCTCTCGCCTGCCCCGCAGCCCCTGGCTGGCGGGGCTTTTTCAAGTCAAGGGAGAGACATGGCGAATATCGTGGTGGTCTACCACTCAGGCTACGGGCATACCCAGAGGCTGGCGCAGTCCGTCGCCCAGGGCGCGGCGGCACAGCTGCTGGCCATCGATGCCGACGGCAATCTGCCGGCCGGCGGCTGGGAGCAGCTGGCGGCGGCCGATGCCATCGTGCTGGGGGCTCCGACCTATATGGGCGGGCCGAGCTGGCAGTTCAAGCGCTTTGCCGATGCTTCGTCCAAGGCCTGGTTTGCCCAGACCTGGAAGGACAAGCTGTTCGCCGGCTTCACCAACAGCGCCGGCGTGCAGGGCGACAAGCAGGTCACGCTGGACTATCTCTACCACCTGGCCATGCAGCATGGCGGGATCTGGGTGGGCCTGGGCATGCTGCCGTCCAACACCAAGGCGGCGCAACGCAACGATGCCAACTGGATGGGCGTCTACTCGGGCGCCATGGCGCAGACGCCGTCCGATGCCTCGGTGGCCGAGATGCGGCCCGGCGACCTGGAGACGGCGCGCCAGTTCGGCGAACGCGTGGCCAGAACCGCGGCGCGCTGGGCGAAGTGAAGTGAAGTGAATGCTATTGAATCAGGATCAACCAGTGCTTCCTGTCATTGGATCTCAGACGGATTTCTATCTGAAACCATTGTGTAGAGGTCACTGGCTGCTTTGCTTTTTGAATACTACCTGCCTATAGCAAGTGTTTTTTGACCGGACGGGGATGGACCAGCGCCGTGCGTTCCAGGTCCGTGCCCAGCGAGTCGCGCTCGTCGAAGACGAAGCAGCCGCCGTCGTAGAACCTGCCATCGGTTTCCTCGAAGTATCTGAGGATGCCGCCCTCGAGCTGGTAGACGCGCTCCACGCCCTCGTCCTGCATGAGGATGGCGGCCTTCTCGCAGCGGATGCCGCCCGTGCAGTAGCTCACCACGGTCTTGCCGGCCAGTTGCGCCTTGTGCTCGCGCAGCGCGGGCGGAAATTCGGTGAACTTGGTCAGGCGCCAGTCGATGCTGCCCTCGAACGCACCTTCGTCGACCTCGTAGTCGTTGCGCGTGTCCAGCGTCACCACCGCGCGGCCCTCGTCGTCATGGCCTTGCTCCAGCCAGCGGCGCAGCGTGGCCGGCGTCACCGAGGGCGCGCGTCCACCGGCGGGGCGGACGGAAGGGTGGTCCATGCGGATGATCTCGCGCTTGACCTTGACCAGCATCTTGCGAAACGGCACGCAGTCCGACCAGCTCTCCTTGGGTGCCAGGTCGGCAAAGCGCTCGTCCTGGCGCAGCGCATCGACAAAGCCGCGCACGTCCTCGGCCGGGCCGGCGAGGAAGAAATTGATGCCTTCCTCGGCCAGCAGCACCGTGCCTTTGAGATTCAGGGCCTGCGCGCGTTGCGCCAGGGTGTCGCGCAAGGCCTCGGCATCGGGCAGCGGCGTGAACTTGTAGCAGGAAATATTGAGGATTTCGGGCACGGGCAGGTATCCGGATAGGGCTGCGCTGTGGTCGGCACGCGCAGGTCGCAGAGAAAAGGGCCCAGGCAGAAGCTTGGACCCGGATTTCTTCGGCAGGAAAAGTGCAAGGTGAGCGTCGGCCTTGGGCCGAGAGGCCGGGGCTGCATGCGCTGCAGCCAAGGCCGGCACTCGGCGGCTCAGGTGCCGGTGGTCAGTACGGCCTTGATTTTATTGGCCAATTGAGCCACTGCCAGCGACGCGGGTGCTCCGGGCATGGCCTGCAGCAGCAGCTGGCGGCGCATGACGGCCTCGCGCACGGCGGGGTCGGTGGGGATGTCGCCCAGATGGGACAGGCGCAGGGGCTGGCCCGCCGCCGTGCTGACGAAGCGGTTGAGCACCTGCTGCAGCTGGCTGGTGATGGCGCGGCCGTCGCCGGGGCGCTGGGCCTGGTTGATGACCAGGCGGATCTGCTGGCGCTTTTGCTGCGTGGCCAGCACCTTGATGGCCGCGTAGGCGTCGGTCAGCGAGGTGGGCTCGGGCGTGGCGACCACCAGCACCTCCGTGGCCAGCGAGACCGAGAACAGCACCACGTCGGAGATGCCGGCGCCGGTGTCGAGCACGATGATGTCGTAGCGCGGGGCCAGCAGCTCGATGGTGCGCATGAACTGCGTGCGGATCTCGGGCGTCAGGCGCGAATACTCGATCATGCCCGAGCCGGCAAGCAGCACGGAGTAGCCGCCGGCCGTGGGCAGGATGGCGTCTTCCAGCGAGGAGCGGCCGGTGAAGACGTCGTGCAAAGTGATCTTGGGATTGAGGTTGAGCACCACGTCCAGGTTGGCAAGCCCCAGGTCCGCATCCAGGACCAGCACCTTGTAGCCGTGGCGTGTGAGTGCCGCCGCCAGATTGACGGAGACGAAGGTCTTGCCCACTCCGCCTTTGCCGCTGGTCACCGCAATGATGTGCGCGCGTCGGGAATGGGCTTGCGCTTGCACGGCATCTCCCATTGAAATGCCGGCAGGGAAGGAAGAGGCGGGCGCCACAACGTCAGTCATCAGAAGGCTTTCTGACTTGGCTTGCAATGTCGATGTTCACGTCGAGTTCGATCTCGTTATTGTTGTCATTGTTATCGTGCGCCGGATCGGATAAAGGTCCGAAAAGAAGGCTTTTTTCCTCGGCACTCACCGTGCTGTCGGGTGGCTCCTCGATCTGGATGCGGTTGCGGCCGTTGGATTTGGCCAGGTACAGCTGGCGGTCGGTGCGCTCGGTCCAGAGCGCCGGGGTGCTGCGTATCCATTGCAGCGCATAGGCGCCGCCGATGCTGACCGTGACCTGCAGCGACAGCACGGGAGAGATTGCGATCGGCGTGCTCTCTATGCTTTCGCGCAGGCGCTCGGCCACAGACTGGCCGAAGGCCGCCGGGCACATGGGCAGCACGATGGCGAATTCCTCGCCGCCATAGCGCGCCAGCGTGTCCATGGGGCGTATGCCCTGGGCCAGGGTCTGGGCCACGGACTGCAGCACGCGGTCCCCGGCAAGATGGCCATGCTCGTCATTGATCTGCTTGAAGTGATCGATGTCCAGCATCAGCATCAGCGCGCTCTCGCCCGAGCGGGCCACGCGGTCCATTTCGCGCTCGACCACCGAGCGGAAATGCCGGCGGTTGACCAGGCCCGTGAGCGGGTCGCGCAGGGACAGCGCACACAGTCCGTCAATCAGCGATTGAAGATACTGCGTCGGCGAATCGTTGGGCAGTTGCACGCCCCCGGCGCTGGCGCGTGTCACCAGGGCATGGGCTGTGGCCAAGCGCAGATCGCGTAGATATACGGATTGGAGAGGGGCGGGAGAAATCACAATTTGCTACGAAAACTGCGGTCAGTGTAGCAGCGCTCTGGAGGGCTGTGCAGGCGCATTGCCATAGTGCCAGGGCCGGTTTCCCGACGGTTATGCCTCGCTCCAGGGCAGCGCGGCCAGGAATTCGGCATCGGTGCGGTACAGGCGCAGGTGCGGGCCCTGGTGGGTCAGCATGCCGGCGCGTTCCAGCCGCTGCTGCACGGGTAGCTTGAGTCCCACCACATGCAGGGTGCCGCCGCGCTGGGCCACCAGCCGCTCCAGACGGGCAAAGGTTTCCACGCCGGTCACGTCGATGTTGTTGATGGGCTGGGTCAGCAGGGCAAGATGCCTGGCACCGGCTTGGCGTTGCCACAAATCGCTGGTGAAGCGCTCCATGGCCGAGGCCGAGGCAAAGTCCAGGTCCGCGTCCATGCGCAGGGCGATCAGATTGGCCGCCAGCGGCGGCAGCTGCCATAGCTGGCGGCCGCGCAGGCTGCCGTCGGCATGCAGGCCCACTTCCAGAATGCGCGGATGCAGGCGCTGGTACAGGAAATAGCCCAGGCTCAGCACGATGCCGGCAAACACGCCCCAGTACATGCGCGGTGCCGTCAGCAGCGTGAGCGCCAGCGTGGCCACGCTGATGCAGCCTTCCACCAGCGAAATGCGAAACAGCTGGATGATGGCCGAGGGCTTGATCAGATTGACCACAGCGGTCACGACGATGGCTGCCAGCGCCGCCTGCGGTACGTGGTAAAGCCAGGGAATGAACCACAGCACCACGACCACCACCAGCAGTATGGAGAAAACATTGGAATACCCGGTCTTGGCTCCGGCCAGCAGGTTGACGGCCGAGCGTGAGAAGGAAGCGCTGGTGGCGAAGCTGCCGAACAGGCCGGCGCTGACCTTGGACAGGCCCTGGGCGATCAGGTCCTGGTTCTCGTTCCAGCGCGTGCCGGCCTGCTGGTGCTCGACCTGGGCGCTGGAGGCGGTCTCCAGAAAGCTCACCAGCGAGATCACCAGCACGGGCATGACCAGAGCGCCGAATTCCTCCCAGGACAGCAGCTCAGGCCATTGGAAGTGGGGCAGGCCCGCGGGCAGGTGTCCCACCACGGCGCCACCGGCATCGGCAAAGTCCGTGGCCCAACTGGTCAATCCGGTGATGGCGATGATGAAAATGGCCGAGGGAAAGGCCGGGCGCCATTTCTTGGCCAGCACCAGCAGTGCGATGCTGGCGAGGCCATAGGCGATGGCCTGCCAGTCGAACAGGTAGATGGACGGCGAATGCCATAGCGTGGCCCAGTTGCCGCGCAGGCCCAGCAGCGTCGGGAGCTGGGATGCCAGAATCAGCAGGGCCGCGGCCTGCGTGAAGCCCGTGAGCACGGGCGCCGTCACCAGATTGAGCAGCCAGCCCGCACGCACCATGCCCAGCATCCATTGCACGAGGCCCGACAGAATCGCCATCCAGGCGGCGAGGGCCACCCAGTGGGCCGAGCCCGGCTCGGCCATGCCCATGAGCGAGGCGCCGATCAGCAGGGCGCTCAATGCCGTGGGACCCACGCCCAGGCGCGGCGAGGGGCTGAACAGAATGGCCACGGCCGCCGGCACGATGGAGGCGTAAATCCCCGTGATCAAAGGCATGCCGGCCAGGGCGGCGTAGGCAACCCCCTGGGGCAGCAGCATCAGCCCTACGGTGAATCCGGCCCAGAACTCACCGCGCAGCAATGCCGCCGTGGGCTTGGGCCAGGAAAGAAACGGAAACCAGCGTGCCAGAGAATGCATGGGCGCCATTGTCCTGTAAAGTCGGCGGATGTGCCGGACACCTTGGCGTCCGGGCCTGTCCTACAGACAGGTGCGGGCTCGTCGGATCGGCGGCCGCAGATAGCGTGGATACAGTGCAGTCATGCCTCAGAACAGGACAAGGAGTAGGTGATGACTGTTATTACAACGCGTTATGTGCAGATTGTGGCCGTGACGGCCCTGGCATTCGGCCTGGCCGCTTGCGGCAAGAACGACGACAGCCAGACGGCAGGCCAGAAGCTGGATTCCGCCATCTCGCAGACCAAGAAAGCGGCGGACAGCACCGGCAAGAAGCTGGAGGAAGGCGCCGCCCAGGCGGGCGACACCGCCGCCAACGCGCTGGACAAGGCGGGTGCCAAGCTGGGCAGCGCCGCCGATGCGGCCGGCAGCAAGATCGAGGAAGGGGCAGCCAAGGCCGGCCAGGCGCTGGACGATGCCAGCATCACGGCCCAGATCAAGGCCGAGCTGATCAAGGCACCCGAAGTCAGCGCCCCCAAGATCGACGTGGACACCAAGGCAGGCGTGGTGACGCTGGGCGGCACCGTGCCCAGCGATTCCGTCAAGAACCGCGCTGGCGACATCGCCAAGGGCGTCAAGGGCGTGGCCTCGGTGAACAACAACCTGGCCGTGCAAGCCCACTGACGGGCTTGGCCCTGTTTTTTCGTCCGTCATCGGTGGGTGCATCAAGCCTCTGATAACGTGATCAAGGTCTCTACGCTGTCGCGGCGCGAAGAGGCCTTGAACACGTTCTAAGATGCAGGCATGACCCAAGCAGACTCACGACCCGATCCGTTGCACGCCTTCGGACTGCCCACGCAGCTGATCCATCATCCCTATCAGCCGCCGCAGGACTTTGCCGCGCCACAACCGGCAGTGCACAAGGCTTCGACCGTGTTTTTCGACAACGTGCGCGCCATGCGCGAGCGCCGCTGGCTGGACAAGAGCAGCTATACCTACGGCCTGCACGGCACGCCGACCACCTTCATGCTGGAAGAGCGCCTGTGCGCGCTGGAAGGCGGCCTGCAGTGCCTGCTGGTGCCCAGCGGGCTGGCGGCGATTGCCACCGTGTCCCTGGCCCTGCTCCAGACCGGCGACGAGGTGCTGATTCCCGACAACGTCTACGGCCCGAACAAGACGCTGGCCGAGGGCGAGCTTGCGCATTTTGGCATCACCCACCAGTACTACGACCCCATGGACGTGGCCGATCTGGCGGCCCGCATCACGCCGGCGACCAGGCTGGTGTGGCTGGAGGCGCCCGGCTCGGTGACCATGGAATTCCCCGACCTCATCGCCCAGGTGCGCCTGTGCCGCGAAAAAGGCGTGACCACGGTGCTGGACAACACCTGGGGCGCCGGTCTGGCCTTCCGCCCCTTCGATCTTCTCGGCGATGGCAGCCTGGGCGCGGATGTGTCGGTGCATGCGCTGACCAAATACCCCAGCGGAGGCGGCGACGTGCTCATGGGCAGCATCATCACCCGCAACCAGCCGCTGCACATGCGCATCAAGCTGGCCCATATGCGCCTGGGCCTGGGCGTGGGCGCCAACGATGCCGAGGCCGTGCTGCGCAGCCTGCCCAGCATCGCGCTGCGCTACCACGCCCAGGACCGCGCCGCGCGCCAACTGGCTCAGTGGCTGGGCACGCAAAGCGCGGTGGCGCAGGTGCTGCACCCGGCCCTGCCCCAGGCGCCGGGCCATGCGCACTGGCAGCAGCTGTGCGGCGCAAGCCGTGGCGGCGAAGGACTGCAAGGCGTGGCCGCGGGCCTGTTCAGCGTGGTGATCGATGCGCGCTTCGACCAGCACACCGTCGACCGCTTCTGCGACAGCCTGCGCCTGTTCAAGCTTGGTTACAGCTGGGGCGGCCCGGTCAGCCTGGTCGTGCCTTACGAACTGTCCGAGATGCGTAGCGGCACCACGCCGCATCTGCGCGCGGGCACGGTGGTGCGCTTTGCCATCGGGCTGGAGGATGTGGCGGACCTGCAGGCCGACCTGGCCCAGGCCCTGCAGGCAGCCTTCGGCTGACCGGCAGCCCTGCCTTATTTGAGCAAGGGCTTGAGCCGGGGCCAGACGTTCTCGAGCATATGCGGCTGAGCCTTGGCATTGGGGTGGATGCGGTCGGGCTGGAACCACTGCTCGCTGTCCCTGGCATCGCCGATGCCGGACAGCAGAAACGGCACCAGCGGCAGTTTCTCCTTGGCGGCAAGCTGGGCGAACAGGTCCGCAAACTGCTGGGTGTAGGCCGAACCGTAGTTGGGCGGCACCTGCATGCCGACCAGCAGTACCTTGGTCCCCGCTTCTTGCGCGGCCTTGACCATGGCCTGCAGATTGCCTTGCGTGCTCTGCAGCGCCAGGCCGCGCAGGGCGTCGTTGCCGCCCAGTTCGAGCACCAGGACGGAGGGCTTGTGCTGCGCCAGCAGGGCCGGCAGGCGAGAGCGGCCGCCGGCCGTGGTTTCGCCGCTGACGCTGGCATTGACGACCGGCAGGCGCTCTTTCCCGGCCTGCAGCCGCTGCTGCAGCAGCGAAACCCAGCCCTTGCCGCGCGCAAGCCCGTATTCGGCGCTCAATGAGTCGCCCAGGACCAGGACCAGGACCGGTCCCCGGGGCGAGGCCGCCAGGGCGCTGCCGCCAGCAATCCCAAGGGCCAGCCCGAGCGCGATACAGTGACGGCGCTGCATTAGGATTTTCCCAGATTCCATCGTTTCAACTCTTCCATGTCAGAAACCACGTCTCTTCCTCTCATCGCTGTCGAACATATGTTCAAGTCGGTGTCCGATTCCACGGGTACGCTGGATATTCTGCGGGATATCCACCTGAGCTTTGCCGAGCGCGAAACCGTGGCCATCGTGGGCGCATCGGGTTCGGGCAAGAGCACGCTGCTGTCCATTCTGGCCGGTCTGGATACCCCCAGCCGCGGCACGGTGCGCCTGCAGGGTCGGGACCTGTTCGCACTGAGCGAGGATGGGCGGGCCGCCGTGCGTGCGCGGAAGATGGGCTTTGTGTTCCAGAGCTTTCAGCTGCTGGGCAATCTGACGGCGCTGGAGAACGTGATGCTGCCGCTGGAACTGGCCGGCGCGCGCGATGCGCGCAGCCGCGCGGCCGGTATGCTGGAGCGCGTGGGGCTGGGGGAGCGCCTGAATCGCTACCCCAAGGTGCTCTCGGGCGGAGAGCAGCAGCGCGTGGCGCTGGCGCGGGCCTTTGTGGTCGAGCCCGCCGTGCTGCTGGCCGACGAGCCCACGGGCAGCCTGGACTTCGCCACGGGGCAAAGCGTGATGGAGCTGATGTTCGCGCTCAACCGCGAGCGCGGCACGACCCTGATCCTGGTCACGCACGACCGCGCCATCGCCGGGCAGTGCGAGCGCAGCATCACCATCGAAGCGGGGCGCGCGACGGCATCGATGCCGGTTGCGCGTGCCACCTGATGTATTTCGCGTGAACAGGCCTTGCCGTGCTGGCGGCGTGATTGCAGAGCAAAAACACAGTCGGCCGGACTGGCATGGCCGCGCGCAGCGGAAGATGCGCGCAAACCCGGGATAATGGCGCCCCATGTCGTCTCCCAAAGTCCTGTTCGGCTTCCACGCCGTTGGCGTGCGCCTGAAGACCGCCCCCCAATCCATCATCGAAGTCTATTTCGAGGCCACGCGCCGCGATGCGCGCATGCGCCAGTTCCTGGAGCGTGCCAAGGAGGCCGGCGTGCGCCTCATCGAGGCCGATGCCCTGCGCCTTGCCAAGCTGGCTGGCAGCCATGGCCACCAGGGCGTGGCCGCCCGCGTGGAGGAGGTCAGGGACACGCGCACGCTGGACGAATTGCTCGACGACCTGGAAGCCGAGGGCGTGAAGGCGCCGTTGCTGCTGGTGCTCGACGGAGTGACCGACCCGCACAATCTGGGCGCCTGCCTGCGCGTGGCCGATGGCGCGGGCGTGCATGCCGTGATCGCGCCCAAGGACCATGCGGCAGGCATCAATGCCACGGTGGCCAAGGTGGCCAGCGGCGCCGCTGAAACGGTGCCTTACTTCATGGTGACCAATCTGGCCCGCACGCTCAAGGAACTGCAGGAGCGCAACATCTGGGTCATCGGCACCAGCGGCGACGCCGACAAGCATCTCTACCAGATGGACCTGACCGGTCCCACGGCCCTGGTGCTCGGCGCCGAAGGCGACGGCATGCGCCAGCTCACGCGCAAGACCTGCGACGAACTGGTCAGCATCCCCATGCAGGGCGCGGTCGAGAGCCTCAATGTATCGGTGGCCAGCGGCGTGTGCCTGTACGAGGCGCTGCGCCAGCGTCTGGCCAAGGCTTGATACTCTCGGCCGAGGACGCCGGGCGATCTTCTTCAGGGGGCCGGCGCGAGGCGCCTCGGGGGCTCCTGTGCTTCCAGGCCCTGGTGCATGATGCCGTGCACGGCGCTGGCCAGATCCAGCATGGAAAAGGGTTTGAACAGCACCGTGCTGCCTTCCAGGGCCGGGATCTGCTCCTTCAGGTGTTCGCTGGAATAGCCGGTGGTGAACAGCATGGGCGTGAGCCGGCCTTCGGCCCGCAGCTGCTCGCGCATTTCCATGGCGGTAAGCTGGCCCGGCATCCGGATGTCCGAGATGATGAGGTCCACCTCCATGCCGCCCAGGATGTAGCGCATGGCCACCTCGGGGTTGTAGGCCGTGACGACCTGGTAGTCGAGCTCGTACAGCACCTGGGCCATGGCATTGCGCACCGACAGATCGTCCTCGATGATCAGGATGGTCTCCATCGCGCCTTCGGCCAGGGCTTCTTCTTCCTGCGGCGCCTGCACGGCCTGGCTGGCCCTGGGCAGGTAGAGGTGAAAGCTCGTGCCGCGGCCTTCGGTGGAGTCCACGGTAATCAGTCCGCCGGACTGGTCGACGAAGTTCTTGACCATGGGCAGTCCCAGGCCCACGCCCTTGCCCTCGGCCTTGGTCGTGAAGAAGGGCTCGAAGATGCGGGCCTTGGTCTCGTCGCTCATGCCGGCGCCGTCGTCGCTCAGGCAGATGTGCACATGGTCGCCCTTGGCCTGGGTGTCGGGCTGGTCCAGGACCGTGTTTTCGAGCCGCAGCGTGATGTGCCCGCTGCCGTCCACCGCATCGCGCGCATTGATGGCGAGATTGATCAGCGAGTTCTCGAAGTACATCCTGTCGGTGCGTATGGACCACAGGTTGTCCTGCATATCGATCCGAAAGACGGTTTCTGCACCCACGGCTTTGGCCAGCAGGTCCTCGATGTCGCGCACCAGGACTTTGGGGTCGGCGGCTTCCAGGCTCAGCGGCCTGCGGCTGCTGAAACCCGTCAGGTGGGAAGCCAGCCGGCCGGCCTTCTTGATCGTCTCGTGAATCACGTCGACATGCTCGCGCTGGCGGGGGTCGGCCAGGTTTTTCTCCAGCAGGCCGGCATGCAGTCCGGTCACGAACAGCAGATTGTTCAGATCGTGCGCCACGCCGGCCGACAGATTGGAGACCAGGTCCATCTTCTGGGCCCTGGCCAGGTCGGCCTGGGCCTGGCGCAGCTCGCCTTGCAGTAGGTGCTGCTTGTGCTTGAGTACGGCGATCTGCTCGCGCAGACGGTCTTCACCCTGCTTGACGGATTCGAGGTTGATGTTGGAGCCCACCCAGTACAGGACCTCACCCCGGCTGTTCTTGACGGGTTCCAGCGCGGAAAAATGCCACAGATAGCGTCCGTCGTGGCGCCTGATGCGCAGCCGGTAGCCCGAGGGCGCCTCGGTGATCAGGGCGCGCGACAGGCTGGCGTTGACCTCTGCCAGATCGTCGGGGTGCACCAGGCTGATCCAGGTGGCATCGCTGAGATCCACGTGCTGCGCATGGTTGAAGGCATAGCGCATGAGCGCCTGGTTGATCCAGGCGATTTCGCCGCGCGGCGTGGCAATCCAGGCCTGCTGGGGCAACTGGTCGAGAAACGCTTCGAATCCGTCTGAGGGAGTCAGCCCGGCTGCCGCAGGCGCAGCGGGCATGGGCAGCACATAACACTGCAGCGCGCAGGCCCGGCCGTTTTCGACGACAGGCAGGAAATGCCAGATGCCCAGCTCTTGCGGACAGGGCGTGCAGGCATCGGCCTGCGCGGCCAGGCACTCGGCAATGGCCTGTTGAAATGGGGCGCGCGCAAAGCTGCGCTCGCCGGCCGGCACACACCCAGGCCAGGCGAGCAGTTCTTCCAGGGCCCGGTTGGCAAATTCCAGGCGCAACTCAGGCAAGGCAATGAGGCCCATGGGCAGGGAAGCCGTGCTCATTACCTGCTTCAAGGCCTCCAGTGCCGGTGGGGTCATCATGACGAGCCTTCAGTTTCGTAAAGCAGCAGTGTGTAACCGATAGTGTAGGCCTGCTTTTTGCTTGCCGATATGGCTCCAACCCCTATTTGACAAAGGTTCATACAGTGCCGGATGCCGGCCGGCAGGCTCTCTCTTTCACAGCGTGGCCGCGAGCGCCTCAAGCTGGTCGGCGCACAGGCTCCAGCCGGTGTGAAAGCCCATGGCCTCGTGCTGCTGGCGCGCTTCCTCGGTCCAGTGGCGGGCGACGGCGGTGTAGCGCGTCTGCGCGCCCTCGGGCTCGAAAGTGACAACGGCGGTGAAGAAGGGCTTGGCGGAGGGCACCCAGCCGGCGGTATAGGCATCGGTGAATACCAGGCGGCGGTTGGGAACCACTTCCAGGTACACGCCGGCGTTCGGATATTCCTTGCCATCGGGGTCGCGCATCACGATCAGGCTGGCGCCGCCGGGGCGCAGATCCACCTCGGCGCGCGTGATCGTCCAGGGTTTGGGCACGAACCACTGCTTGAGCAGCCCGGTATCGGTCCAGCAGCGAAACAGCTTCTCGGCGGGGACCGGGATCGGCCGGGTGAGGACCAGATCATGGGGGTGTTGGGCTGGGTTGGGCTGGGTCATCGGAAGGTCTCCTTTTCTCAATGGATGGCCGGCGAGGTTTCGCCGGCCCGCGAATCCGCACGCAGCAGGGCGTAGCCGAGCACGGCGGCGAGCAGGGCAAACAGCGCGCCTGCGCCAAAGGCCCATTGGTAGCCACCGTTCAGGGCGGCCATGGCCTCGCTGCCCCCGGCCGCCAGCGCCGCCGTGCGGGCCGCGGCCAGGCTGGCCAGCACGGCCAGGCCCAGCGCGCCGCCCAGCATGAACGAGGTGTTGACCAGGCCAGAGGCCAGGCCCGCATCGGCGGGCGAGACATCGTGCATGGCAGCCATGAGCATGGGGTTGAAGGCAATGCCGGCGCCCAGGCCCAGCAGCAACATGCCGGGCAGCACGTCGAGCCAGAAGCCGCCGGAGTCGGCGGCGACGGGGGCGCGCGCAAACAGCATCAAGCCCAGCATGGCCAGCAGCAGGCCCGCGGCCAGCGGCGCGCGGATGCCGAAGCGCATGACCAGCCTGGCCGACCAGCCCAGCGACAGCACGGCCATGACCAGGTTGGCCGGCAGAAAGGCCAGTCCCACCTGCATGGGCGTGTAGCCCAGCACCTGTTGCAGGTACAGCGCCGACATGAAGAACCACGCGAACATGCCGGCCGACCACAGCACGGCGCAGATGTTGGAAATGCTGATGTTGCGCAGCCTGAACAGCGCCAGCGGCACCAGCGGGTGCTCCGCGCGTGACTCGATGAAGACGGACAGCGCCATCAGCAGGGCCGCAGAGCCGAGCAGCCCCAAGGTCTGCACCGAGCCCCAGCCGGCCTCATTGCCGTCCACCACGCCGTAGACGGCCAGCATCAGTGACAGCGTGACGGTGGTGGCGCCCGCCACGTCGAGCGTCTGGCCGCTGTCGGATGCTTTCGAGGCTGGCAGCAATGCCTTGCTGGCCATGTATACCGCCACGCCTATGGGCAGGTTGACGAGGAAGATCCAGTGCCAGCCAACGCTGGTCAGCAGGCCTCCCAGCAGCACACCCAGGCTGCCGCCGCCCGCGCAGACGAAGCCGTAGACACCCATGGCGCGGGTGCGCTCGCCGGTCTCGGTGAACAGGTTCATGATCAGCGACAGGGCCACGGCCGATACCACGGCGCCGCCCAGTCCCTGGATGGCACGGGCCGTTACCAGCAGCATCTGGGTCCGGGCCAGGCCGCAGGCCAGCGAGGCCAGCGTGAAGAAGGCCAGCCCTGCGAGGAACACGCGGCGGTGGCCGTACAGGTCGCCGAGCCGCCCGCCCAGCAGCAGGCAGCCGCCGAAGGTGAGCATATAGGCATTGACCACCCAGACCAGGCTGGTCTCGGTGAAACCCAGATCGGCACGGATCGATGGCAGGGCGACGTTCACGATGGTGCTGTCGAGCACGATCATCAGCTCGCCCAGGCACAGCACGATCAACGCCAGCCAGCGGCGCCGGGATGGGTCTGCGGCGTTCATGCTTGGTATTGCATGGCGGATGGCGGGCTTACTGCATCGAGTGCAGGCCGATCATGTTGCCCTCGGTGTCCTGCACGATGGCGCATTGGCCGTAGAGGCCTATGGAGAACTTGGCTCGGTGGATCTGGCCGCCGGCGGCTTCGACGCGGGATTGCTCCCCGGCGCAGTCTTTGCAGGCGAAATAGACCATGGTGCCGCCCGCGCCGGAGGAGGCGCCATCCATCTGCACCAGCATGCCGCCGGCACCGGGACGCTCCATCTCCATCGGAAAGGCCAGCATGCGCATGTCGCCGGAAGCATTGTCAGGCGGGGCCAGCGGCTCCAGCGTGCACTGGAAGACGGCTTCATAGAATTTGCGTGCACGCTCCATGTCCTGCACGTAGATCTCGAACCAGACGACGGGATTGGGTTTCATGATGCTTCTCCTTTTCCAGTGAGCAACAGGGTCAGTTGCTGCGGCGCCGAAGGACCACATGCATGGCCTTCCCGGATGCCGTGAACTGTGTGCACTCGTATCCCAGGGCCGGCAGGTCCATGCCTTCGAGCAATCGCTCTCCGCCACCCAGCAGAACCGGCGCGACGGCAAGGTGCATCTCGTCGATCAGGCCGGCGCGCAGATACTGCCGGACGACGTCGACTCCGCCGCCGATGCGCACGTCCATGGCGCCCGCCGCCTCGCGCGCCCGTTCAAGTGCTTCGTGAATGCCGCCCGCGACGAAGTGGAAGACGGTGCCGCCCTCCATCGCTATGGGCGGGCGCGGGTAGTGCGTCAGCACAAAGACCGGGACGTGATAGGGCGGGTTGTCTCCCCACCAGCCTTTCCAGCGCATGTCGGACCATGGGCCGCGGATGGGCCCGAACATGTTCCGCCCGAGAATCCAGGCGCCCACATTCCTGAAGCCGCGCGCGGCGAAATCTTCATCCACTCCCGTGGTTCCGCCGTCGGCGCCCAGCAGCACGCGCTGGAAGGTGCGCGTGGGCAGGGCCCACTGGTGCAAGTCCCTTCCGCCCATGCCCATGGGATGGTCGATGTCCTGATTCCGGCCCGCCCCGTATCCATCCAGGGACATGGTGAAGCTTTCAATGCGTACCTGTGTCATGCGCATCCCTCCGGGTCCGGTGGTTGCAGGCCGGATCGGGCCATATGCCGAGGGCTCATCCTGCACAAGCCCGGCCTGCGTGCCTAGCCCTGGCGGACGTTGACCATCCAGGGCGTGCCGAAGCGGTCCCTGGCCATGCCGAAGCCTTGCGACCAGAAGGTCTGGGCAAAAGGCATCACCGTCTGTCCGCCCTCTGCCAGGGCGTCGAAGAAACGCTTGCCATCGGCCGTATTGTCGGCCTGTATGGACACCCACAGGCCCTGAGCCCGCTGGTAGCCGCCGCAGCTGGCGTCGGCACCGGGCATGGCGTCCGAGCCCATCAGCGACTGGTCCTTGATCTGCAGGTGCACATGCATGATGCGCTGCTTGGCTGCTTCGGGCAGGGGCGGCATGCCTTCATGCGCAGGCATCTCGCCGAAAGTGCCCTGGTAGACGATGTTGCCGCCGAACAGCTGGGCATAGAAGGCGAAGGCCTCGGCGCAGTTGCCGTCGAAATTGAGATAGGGGGTCAATTGCATGTTGTCTCCTGCAGGTTGAGGGAAGAGGAATTCACAAGACTCCAGGCTATCCGTGCAATATGTCGCTTATGTGTACAGCGTACACTTATGATTATGAGGATTAAAATGGACGCTGTCCACATTATGGCGAGGAGACTGTGTGAGGTCTGTGAAGATTCGTTTTCGAATGCTTCCGACCGCGACGGGGCTTCGCTTGATCGCTGCCGGATTTGCAATGAGTTCACCTTCACCCAGAGAAAGAAAAGCGTATCACCACGGAGATCTGCGCCAGGCCCTGGTGCAGGCCGGGCTCGAGCTGGCGCGCGCGGGCGGGCCCGAGGCCGTGGTGCTGCGCGAGGCCACGCGCCGCGCCGGAGTGGCGCCCAATGCCGCCTACCGGCACTTTGCCAACCGGGAGGCGCTGTTCGACGCAGTGCGCGCCGCGGCGCTGGGTGCGCTGGCCCAGGCCATAGAGCGGGAGATGGATGCCGCGCGCGGCCTCGGCGACGCGGCGCAGCGCGCGCGCGCGTTGCTGGCCGCCGTGGGGCGCGGCTATCTGGGCTTTGCGCAGGCCGAGACCGGCTGGTTCCGCTCCGCATTCGCCTGGGGAGCCCATGACGTGGAGGTTCCGCCCGATGCGGGGCGCACGGCGGCCATGGGGCTCAACCCCTTCGAACTGCTGGGCTATGCGCTGGACGCCATGCGCGATGCGGGCGTGCTCGCCGCCGAGCGCAGGCCCGGGGCCGAGTTCCTGGCCTGGTCGGCCGTGCATGGCATGGCCTTGCTGATGATCGACGGTCCGCTGCGCCACGCCCCGCCGCAGATGCGCCAGGCGCTGGCCCTGCGTCTGCTGGACATGGTGGAAAAAGGCCTCTGAACGATTCGAGCAGGCAGATCGGATAGATCCGCCCATGTGACGCCATGACAAAAAACATTTCCATCGATCCGCAAGGCAACTCCGACACCACGCTGACCCTGGTGCGGCAATGGCTGGCCCAGGCCCGGCGCAAGGAGCAAGGCGTCGCCGTGCTCACGGGGGCCGGCGTCAGCGCCGAGTCCGGCGTACCCACCTTCCGCGACGACAGCACTGGCTACTGGGCCCGCTTCAGGCCCGAGGACATGGCCAGCGAGGCCGGCTACCGACGCGATCCGCAGCATGTCTGGCGCTGGTATGAGTACCGGCGCGAGCTGATCCGCAGCGTGCAGCCCAATGCCGGCCATGTGGCGCTGGCGCAGTGGGCGCAAGGCCATCCGGCTCGCATGGCCCTGATCACCCAGAACGTGGACGGCCTGCACCAGAGGGCCGGCAGCACGGGCGTGCTGTGCCTGCATGGGGAGTTGCTCAAGAACCGCTGGCTCAACCACCGCTGCGCGCAGTGCGACCTCGAGCATGCGGCCCCGGGAGAGCCGCCGTCCTGCCCGGCCTGCGGCAACCTGGTGCGCCCCGCCGTGGTGTGGTTCGGCGAGTCCTTGCCCCAGGGCGTCTGGGCCGAGGCCGAGCAGGCGGCGCAGAACTGCGAGCTGATGCTGGTGGTCGGCACCTCGGGCGCCGTGTACCCGGCGGCGGGCCTAGCCCAGATCGCCAGGCAAAGTGGCGCCCGGGTGGTGGTGATCAACCCCCAGCCCACCGAGCTGGACCGCGTGGCCCATGCGTTGCTGCACGGCCCGTCGGCCGAACTGCTGCCGCGGATTTTCGAAGATTGATAGCTTGCTGCTGAATATGAAGCTGCCGCCGCTGGCTTCCTAAACCCAGCCCATGGCGCCCAGCAGCGCGCCCAGGCCCAGCAGCCACAGCAGGTGCAGGCGTGTGCGCCAGACGAGCAGGGTGCAGGCCAGGCTCAGCAGCCACAGCCGCCATTCCCGCTCCGGCTGGCTGCTGGCACTGCCCAGCAGCCAGCCCGTGGCCAGCAGCAGGCCCACGACCAGCGGGGCCATGCCCTGCTTGAAGGCGCGCACGCTGCGCCGGTCCTGGTTGCGCTGGCCCCAGCGCGAAGCCTGCCAGGCCAGCAGCGAGCTGGGCAGCAGAATGCCGCTCATGCAGATCAGCACGCCCAGCAGCCCTGAAAGCCAGGCTGCGGCGCCGCTGCCGCCGCCGGCATTGAGGCCTATGTTCCAGCCCAGCAGGGCGATGAACAGCACATTGGGGCCGGGCGCAGCCTGGGCGATGGCGATGGAGCTGGTGAACTGTGTGTCGCTGAGCCAGCCGTGGCCGTCCACCAGAAAGCGGTGCATGTCGGGCGCTGTGGCAATGGCGCCGCCCACGGCCATCAGCGACAGCGAAAGAAAGTACAGCAGCAGCTGCACCCAGTCGGACGGCTGCATATGGATGGCCAGTTGCTGGGCGGCCTGGACTGTCGTGGCGACGCTCATGGTGCTAGCTTTCTCCAGGTCAGCACGCAGCCTGCGCCGCCCACGGCCAGCAGCAGCCAGAACAGCGGCAGGCGCAGCAGCGCCATGGCGGCGAAGGCGGCCAGGGCCAGCGCATAGCTGAGCCAGCGGCCCAGCGGGTGGCGGCTCAGCGTGGCGCCCAGCTTGAGCCCCATGCCGGCGACCAGGCCCGCGGCCACGGCGCCCATGCCGCGCAGGGCGCCGGCCATGGCGGGGTGATCGGCATACTGCGAATACACGATGGTGAGGGTGATGACCAGCAGCATGGGAAAGCTCAACATGCCGCAGACGCCGACCACGGCGCCGCGCCAGCCGAAATAGCGCTCGCCCAGCATGATGGACAGGTTCACCACATTGGGGCCGGGCATGATCTGGGCCACGGCCCAGTCCTCGATGAACTCCTCGTTGCTCAGCCAGCGCTTCTTCTCCACCAGCTCGCGCTGCACCACGGCCAGCACGCCGCCAAAGCCCTGCAGTGCCAGCAAGGTGAAGGACCAGTACAGATCGCGTAGATTGGCCGGCCTGGGCGCTGCCATGCCAGCGGCCGGGGCCGCAGGTGCAATAGGGGAGGAGGCGGTGGGAAGGGGCATCTGAGGGGCATGGAGCAATCTGCCGGAACCGCCCATGCTAATGCCTGCCGGTACCGGCTCGGGCCTTGGAGGCATCTGCCGGCGTGAAGCGGGTATCGGCAATGTCGATGACCGGGATCGACACTGCCGGGGGGCGGATGCTCTCAGTTGAGGTCGGCGAGTATCTGTTCCAGATCCGCCTCGTCCGCATCGGCCTCCAGGCGCAGGCTGCCCTGGATGTGGTTGAGGTGGCTGAGCATCATCTGCGCGGCCTGCTCGCCGTGGCCTGCGGCGATGGCATTGACCATGGCCTCGTGCTCGTCCACCAGGCAGCAGGTGTTGACCGCGGACTCGTAGAGCGAAATCGTCAGGCAGGTGAGCGTGGAGAGTTCGCGCATGCTGCGCAGCAGGGCGGAGTTGCCCGCCAGCTCGGCCAGCAGCACATGGAATTCGCCCGACAGGCGTACCGTGGCCCGCTGGTCCGCATTTTCCCGTGCTTCGCGCTCCTGCCTGATGTGAGCCTGCAGCCTGCGCATCTTGCTGCTGTCCATGCAGCGGACCAGCCGGTGCACGATGCCGGGCTCGATCAGGCGCCGGGCCTCGAATACGTCCAGTGCCTGGTCGATGCTCGGCTTGGCGACAAAGGCGCCGCGCTGGGGAAAAAGCTCCACCATCTGGTCGCGCGCCATGCGGGCCAGGACCTCGCGCACGCGGGCGCGGCTGGTGTTGAAGATGCTGGCAAGCCTGTCCTCGCCCAGCTTGGTGCCGGGCAGCAGCCGGTGCTCATGGATGGCGGTGCCAATGCGGGCCGCCATTTCATCCACGGTGATTTCGGAGCGGGAGCTGCGGCTCGCCTTGGGCGTGTTCTTTGTCGACATGCTGGTGGATTCTAGTGTCGGGCAGCATGCGGGCGGATGGCCGAGAGCCATAAATGGGTTGACACGCTCCAAGATCATCCCGGATCGGTTCAGGACAGATTGCCGAACAGCAGGGTCAGGCCAGGCGGCAGGTTCTTGAAATCCTTGCGCGGAGGTTTGGCGAAGCTGCCGGCGCGGGCCGGCGCGGGTGCCAGCGAGACCAGGCTTTGCGCATGGTTGACGGCGCTGGAGACGCCATCGACGGCAGGCACGGGCAGCTGGTGCTTGATGGAACGGGCCAGGCCGGCCAGCGGCGCGCCGGCGATGATCAGCACGTCGGCGCCGTCTTCATGAACGGCGGCTTCGCACAGGGCCTGCAGGTGCGCTGCATGGTCGTCCTGCACGCTGGCTATGTCGCGCAGCGGCTCGTCGAGGCAGCGGATGCTGGCCAGGCGGCCGATCAGCCCGTTGCGCTCCACCATGTCGCGATACCAGGCGGTGATGCGCCTGGAGATGGCGATGATGGAAAAGCGCTTGCCCAGCATGCAGGCGCTCATGAGCGCGGATTCGGTCATGCCCAGCACGGGAATGTCCAGCGCTTCGCGCAGGCCTTCGAGGCCCGGATCGCCAAAGGCCGCCAGGATGACGGCGTCATGCCGGTGGGCATGCTCGGCGGCCAGCTCGGCCACGGCATAGGCTGCGATCATGGCCTCGAAGCGGGTCTCGATATAGGCCACGCCCATGGGCGCGGTCAGCATGGTGATCTCCGTGCCCGGCGCGGCGGCCAGTTTGGCCTCCTTCTCGATGAGGGCCGTGACGCTCTCGGAGATATTGGGGTTGATGATGAGCAGTTTCATGGTGTGTTCGTGCAGAGGTTTCAGAAGCGTGGCTGGTGGCGCTTGGGCAGCAGCGTGGGTGCGCCGCGCTGCAGGAAGCGGCCGCCGCCGGAGCGGGAATGGAACTGCTGGCCGTCCCAGACCACCTGTCCGCCGGACAGGGTCAGGCAGGGCCAGGCCTTGAGCTGATGGCCTTCATAGGGCGTGTAGTCCACGTTGTGGTGCAGATCGCGGTTGCTGACGGTGCGCTCGCCTTCCTGCCAGACCACCAGGTCGGCATCGGCGCCGATGGCGATGCTGCCCTTGCGCGGGTGCAGGCCGTAGACCTTGGCGGGGTTGGTGGAGGTCAGCTCCACGAAGCGGTTGAGCGTCATGCGGCCGGTCAGCACGCCGTGCGTGTACAGCAGCGACAGGCGGGTTTCGATGCCCGGGATGCCGTTGGGAATGTGGCCGAAGGACACTTGCTCGCCACCGGGCTTCTTGCCTTCGGGCGAGTCGTAGTTGAACGGCGCGTGGTCCGAGGAGAACACCGTGAACAGGCCGTCGTTGAGGCCGTTCCAGATCACTTCCTGGTTGGCTTGATCGCGCGGCGGGGGGCTGCACACGCACTTGGCGCCGTGGTAGCTGTCGTCTAGCCCCAAGTCCTCGGCGCTCAGGAACAGGTACTGCGGGCAGGTCTCGGCCATGATGTTCATGCCGTGGGAGCGGGCCCAGCGGATCTGCTCCACGGCCTCGCGGCCGGAGACGTGGACGATGAGGATGGGCACATCGGCCAGCTCGGACAGCGCGATGGCGCGGTGCGTGGCTTCGCGCTCCACCAGCATGGGACGCGAGACGGCGTGGTAGCGCGGCGCGGTGCGGCCGCTGGCTTCCAGGCGCTTGGTCAGCCACTGGATGCAGTCGGCGTTCTCGGCGTGGATCATGGCCGTGGCGTCGTGCTTGCGCGCCACGTCCAGCACGTCGAGGATCTGGCCGTCGTCGAGCTTCAGATCGTCATAGGTCATGTAGATCTTGAAGGAGGTATAGCCTTCGCGGATCAGCTGGGGCAGCTCGTTCTCCAGGACCTCGGGCGTGGGGTCGCTGACGATCATGTGGAAGCCGTAGTCCACATGGGCCTTGCCGTCGGCGCGGCGGTGGTAGTCCGCGACGGCCGCGCGCAGCGACTGGCCCTTGGCCTGGGCCGCGAACGGAATCACGGTGGTGGTGCCGCCGCAGGCCGCGGCGCGCGTGCCGGTGTCGAAGTCGTCGGCCATGCGCACGGGCGGCTCCATGGGCTGGTCCAGGTGGCAGTGGGCGTCGATGCCGCCGGGTGTGACCACGCGGCCCTGTGCGTCGTATTCGCGGGCGCCGGCGGGCAGCTTGGCGCCCAGCTGGACGATCTTGCCGTCGCGGATGGCTATGTCGGACTCGAAAATATCGCTGGCGGTGGCGACGCGCGCATTGCGCACTACGAGATCAAATTCGCGGGATTTCATGCTGGATATCAGAGTTTCGGGGTGTCTGTGGGGTCGGCCGGTGCTCCGAACTTGCCCTGGTGGCATGGAGGTTCTGGGGGGCGGAGCCTTCGACTGGCTGGCAGAGCCGGCCGCTGGACATGGCCATCAGAGAGCCCAGACGGATCTCCTGCTTGTCGGCCAACCGGGCCTTGAATTCGGGATGGGCCTTGACGATCCAGGCCGCGGCCCTGTCGCCGATGGAAATCTTGCCTTGGCCTTCGGGCACGCCGAAGGTCAGGGCGGTAATGGTCTTGGTGACCGGGTACAGCTCGTGGTTGTGCCCGCGCGTCAGCCCGTTGCTGTAGCGCTCGAAGACCAGCCTGCCGTCCTTGAGGACCCGCAGGCTGCGCAGGTCGAACATGTGCATCGGAGGTGCGGAGTCGCCGCCCACGGTTTCGGGGGCGGCGAGAGGAGGGTCGGCAGGCGCCTGGACGGAGGTGGCGGTTGCCGATGTGGTCCTGGGCGTGCCAGCGCAGGCGGTCAGGATCGACACAAAGGCTGCGGCACAGGCCAGGACCAGGGTTGGGCGTGCGGGAAATGCCATCGCTATCTCTATCAAAGTGTCCAGGCGCGGGGGCGGTGTTTAGACCGGAATCTTCTTGCTGTAGTCGATCAGGAGCGACGAGCAGACGAAGAGGCCTGCGCCCGCAGCGGCGAAAAGTGTCATGGCCATGTCGTAGGAACCGGTGGCCTGGACGATGACGCCCACCAGGATCGGCACGCCGATGCCGGCGCAGTTGCCGCCCAGGTTCATGACGCCGCCGAGGAAGCCGACGCGGTTGCGGGTGCCCAGGATGGACGGAACGCACCAGAACAGGCCGCACCAGCGCAGGAAGAACAGGGTCACCGACAGCAGGATCACGATGGTCACGGGATCCTTGAAGCGGGCCACGTTGTAGATGGCGATGGTGGCAATCACCGAGGCGATGCCGAACAGCGTGCGCAGCACCTTGGCCTGGGAAGCGCCGGCGGCCTTCCACTTGTCGGCGATCCAGCCGCCGACCATTTCACCGACGAAGCCCGAGAAGAACATGATGAACACGGCGCCGCCCATCTGCTTGATGTCCATGCCATGGACCTTGGACAGGTAGGTGGGCATCCAGGTCAGCAGGCCGTAGAACAGCGCGTTGAAGCACATCCAGCCGAAGAACATGCCCCAGATGGAACGGTACTTGAAGAAGTCCATCACCTTGCCGCTGGCGTGGGCGGGTTCGGCGGCCAGGTCGGCGGCGTGCGATTCCTCGATGAAGGAGGCTTCGGCCTCGTTGACGCCGGGGTGCTGGCGAGGATGGTTGCGGATGTACCACCAGGCGAAGACGCCGGCGATCATGGTGCCCACACCGGCCACCACGAAGGACACGCGCCAGGAGTCGAAATGGGTCAGCAGGCCGGCGATGATCAGCGCCCCCAGAGCTGCGCCCAGCGGGGCACCGCCGTCCAGCAGGGTGGCGCCGCGGCCGCGCTCGTTCTGGGTCATCCAGATGGCGTTGAGCTTGCCGCCGGCCGGATAGATCGGCGCTTCGGCGGCGCCCAGGCCCAGGCGGGTGACCAGCAGCGACACCCAGCCGGTGCACACGGCGGCGATGGCCTGGAAGAAGCCCCAGCCCAGCGTGGAGAAGACGATCACGACGCGCGGACCGAAACGGTCGGCCAGCATGCCACCGGGAATCTGCATGAAGGCATAGGTCCAGAAGAAGGAGCTCAGCAGCAGGCCCTGGGTGGCGGGGCTGAGGTCGAATTCCTCGGCAATCATGGGCATGGCCACGGACAGCGATGCGCGATCGATGTAGTTGATCGCGATCAGGAAAAGCATCATCAGGAAGATTTTCCAGCGCACCTTGGTCGGTGCTGCCGCCGCGTGCGGCGTGGCCAGTGTGGTTGGGTTTTGCATCTCGGGTCTCGCTCCATCGGTTGGTTGGTTGTTCGATGTGAGATTGAAATCTAAGTGTCAACAATATTGTTGACAATATCGTAAATACCTAGGCCGTGATCCATTGGAGAGATGCCCTATGAAGAGAGGGCTGTTGGCGCAAAATGGACAGCAATCATGAATCTCTGGGGCGGTTGTTGAGGGGTTAATGTTGACAGTATTGTTGACGTTTTATCCGGAGCGATGAACAATGCCAGCCGACCGCTTTGTCGGTTAGCCATACAACGGAGACATGCAAGATGACCGCAACCACCACCTGCCTGGGCGTGCTCACGCCTTCTTCCAACACCGCGCTGGAGCCGCTGACCAGCGCGCTGGCCGCGAGTGCCAGCAACTGCTCGGCCCACTTTTCCCGCTTCACGGTGACCGAGATCTCTCTGGCCGCAGGGGCGCTGAACCAGTTCGACGACAGCAAGATCCTGGCCGCCGCCGAACTGCTGGCCGACGCCAAGGTGGACGTGATCGGCTGGAGCGGCACGGCCGCGGGCTGGCGCGGCTTCGACGCCGATGTGCGGCTGTGCGAACGCATCACCGAGCGCACCGGCATCAAGGCCACGACGGCCATCCTGGCGCTCAACGAGCTGATGGAAAAGCTCTCCGTGAAGAAGCTGGCCATCGTCAGCCCCTACACGGCGGACGTGCAGCAATGCATAGTGAACAACTACCGCGCCGGGGGTGTCGAAACCACGGCAGAGCGCCATCTGGATATTTCGGTCAACCACAGCTTCGCGCTGGTGTCGCCCGAGCGGCTGCTGCAGCTCATTGGCGACGTGATCGAGGAGGGCAAGCCCGACGCCGTCGTCACCTACTGCACCAATCTGCGCGCTGCGCAACTGGCCCGGGAAGTGGAGCAGCGCTGGGGCGTGCCGCTGCTCGACACCGTGAGCACCACGGTCTGGGGTATGCTGCGTGCTGCCGGGCGCGATCCCTCCGCCGTCAAGGGCTGGGGCCGCCTGTTCGATATTGCGTGATGCAGTCCTCAGAGGATGAAACCGACGGATTCATGGGGAGACGACAATCATGAAATTGCTTCGCTATGGCAGCGCAGGTGCCGAGCGCCCGGCCGTGCTGGACGCCGACGGCGTGCTGCGCGATGCATCGTCCCTGGTGCCCGACTGGGGCCCGGGCCAGCTCGGCCCCGATGCGCTGGAGCGTATCCGACGTACGGACTGGGCCCGTCTGCCCAAGCTCGACGGAACGCCGCGCCTGGGCTGCCCCGTGGCGCAGGTGGGCAAGCTGGTCTGCGCGGGCCTCAACTACGCGGACCACGCGGCCGAGGCCGGGCTGCCCGCGCCGGCTGAACCGGTGCTGTTCATGAAGGCCGTTACGGCGATCTGCGGTCCGAACGACGCCGTGCAGGTTCCGCCGGGCGCGGACAAGGTCGACTGGGAAGTGGAGCTGGGCGTGGTCATCGGCAGCCGCGCGCGCCGCGTGACCGCGGCGCAGGCCCTGTCCCACGTGGCCGGCTATCTGCTGGCCAACGATGTGTCCGAGCGCGGCTGGCAGCTGGAGCACGGAGGCACCTGGACCAAGGGCAAGAGCCATGACACTTTTGCGCCGCTGGGCCCCTGGCTGGTGACGGCCGACGAGATCGCCGATCCGCACCGCGTGGGCCTGTGGCTGGAGGTCAATGGCAAACGCATGCAGGATGGCAATACGGCCAACTTCATCTTCGGCCTGCCCAGGCTCATTTCGTATATCAGCCAGTTCATGACGCTGGAGCCCGGCGACGTGGTGCTCACCGGCACGCCGGCGGGCGTGGGCCTGGGGCAAAAGCCCGCGCCCGTGTTCCTCAAGCCCGGCGACGTGATGCGCCTGGGCGCCGATGGACTGGGTGAGCAGCGCCTGGTCTGCGAAGCTTTGAGCAACTAACACCATCCTTGATACGTCGTTGCGAAGCCTGGTCGTACTGGTTGTACTGTCTGCGACTTCGCGCCTGGTCTCAATCGCAATCTTCGATTTGCTGGATTGTGTTAACCGCTCTTGAGGACTGCGCCGCGCGCTAGCGCGTCAGCGCCATGCCGCCCTGCAGGCGTTCGGTGATGGCGCCGGCCATGTTGGCCGGCGCATTCTTGAGCAGGGCCGGCCATAGCGCCTGGGCCTGGTGCAGCAAATCCTTGAGCAGGCTGATGTGGCGCGGAACGCGCAGCAGGCCGCCGGCCTGCATGAGGGAACGCAGCCCGTCCCAGTCCAGGCGGCGCAGCCGCTCGTCGATGGCGCGGTTGACCGCGTACTGGCCGGGCGGCGCATCGGCAAAGAATGCGGCCACGCAGACCGGGTCGTAGAGGGGCGCCAGCCGCGGATGGCGGCCGTCGGGATAGACCAGGGCCCAGTTCTTCAGATGGGCGTCGGTATTGCCCATGAGCATGAAGGCCAGCATGCGGGCCAGGAATTCGCGCGTGTCCTGCACGGGATCGGGGCTCAGCCGGTTGAGCACGCGCAGCATGGTGGCCCAGTCGCGCAGCGGCTCGGCGCCGTGGTTCTGGCCGTATTTCTGGCGCGGCGCATAGCCCAGGACCTGGTTGAACTCCTCCATGTGGATGCGTTCGCCGCCCGGCAGGTGGTCGAAGCGCGCCACGGCCAGGATGGTGTCGAACGGCACCTGTTCTGGCAGTTCGGCCTCGGCGCGGTTCACGATGCTGGCCTGGGCGCAACGCAGCCCCAGTGCGCCGCACAACTGGTAGCCCATGTATTCGTTTTCCACGAGGTCGGGGTGGCGGCTGGTGGGCAGCTTGAGAATGGTGCTGCCGGCGCGGCCCTGGCGGTGAACGGTGTAGCGCCGGCCGTTGTGCACGGCGCTGAACTTGGTGACCACGCCGGGCAGGGAGGCCGCATCGGCCACGGGAAACTCCACAAAGCCCGGCTCCAGCACGTCCAGCCCCTGCGTGGTGTGCCAGTGGCGCACGGTATCGGGCACGCCGGCCTGCGGTGGCACGGGCTCCACCTCCAGCGCTCCCATCAGGTCGTGGCCGGCGGCGGCCAGCAGCTCGAATTCATCGTCGGGTCCACAGCCGCGCTCGGCCGCCAGCCGTTCGCGGTTGTGGCCCTCGGGCAGCAGGTTCTGGAAGTACACGGACCAGCGGCCGTCCGTGCGCACCAGGCGCGCATCGCGCACCGAAGCCAGGATCTGCCGCGTCGCCGCCTCGGTTTCGCCGGTATAGCTCAGCGAGAGCGTGGGGCGCTCGCTGTCCGCTATATAGTCCTCGTCGAACGAGACACGCAATATGTCGCCGTACTGGGACAGATGGCCGATGCCGCGCCGCCCGCCACCCTGGGCCGCAGGGCGGTGCAGGTACAGGCGCAGATAGCGGATGGAGGTGGTCATTGCGGTGATGGCGGCGGCTCAGAGCCTGTCGACGATGGATGGCGGCGCGTCGGCCCCCTGCGGCTGGGCCAGGAACTTGCCACCCGACTGTATGAAGGCCTGGAGCTGCGCGCGCAGGGCCGACGGCACGGCGATCAGGTCCATGTCGAGCACGCGGGCCATCTCCTGCAGCGTGGAAAAGCGCGGGTCCACGTCGCCGGTTTCGGTGCGCTGCACGGCCATGCGCGACAGGCCTGCGCGCCCGGCCAGCTCGGCCTGGGTGATCTGGGCGGCCTTGCGTGCCAGGGCCAGGGTTTGGACAATCTCGGAAGTCATGATGATTAATGTACTCATTTTCTGGAAAATGCGTACTAAAAATATCTTTTTAACGAAAGATCAGCGGCTGATTTTTCTGTGCCGGCCCGGGGGAGAATAAGCGCACAGCAGCCTTCGAGGAGTTCGCAATTGGATTGGATCGCTTCCCAGATCGGCCACGAGAGCGTGAGATGGTGGTTTTCCATCGGCTGGTCGTTCTACATCGTGGTGGTCAGCATCTGGATTCTGCTGCAGCGCAGCGCCCCGGTGGCCACACTGAGCTGGCTGCTGTCCATGGCGGCGCTGCCCGGCCTGGGTCTGGTGATCTATTACTTCTTCGGACCCCAGCGCCTGAAGCGCCAGCGCATCAAGCGGCTGCGCTCGCGCAAGCGCTCCAAGGTGCGGGCCAGCATGCAGAGGCTGCGCGAGCGCATGCCGGGCGGGGATCTGCGCCTGCACCAGGTGGCGCGGCTGGTGGCTGCCGCCAGCGATTTCCCGGTCAGCAGCGCGACCGGCATGCGCCTGCTGACGGGAGGCGCCGCGACCTTCGATGCCATTGCCGAGGCCGTGCGGGCGGCCCGCCACCATGTGCATCTGGAGTACTACATCTATGAGCCGGACCGGACCGGCACGGCGCTGCGCGATCTGCTGGTGGAAAAGGCCCGAGCCGGCGTGACGGTGCGGCTGCTGATCGACGCCCTGGGCTCCAAGAAGCTGGGGCGCAAGTTCCTGAAGCCGCTGCTGGAGGCCGGCGCCCAGGTGGCGCGCTTTCACGACACCAGGATAGGCCGGCGCCTGCGGCCGGTGATCAATTACCGCACCCACCGCAAGATACTGGTCTGTGACGGGCTGGTGGGCTTCACGGGCGGCGTCAACGTCACCGATGAGGAAAACGAACGCATCCGCGGCGATGCCTACCACGATGTGCATCTGCATGTGGAAGGCCCCATCGTGAACTGGCTGCAGACGGTATTCATGGAAGACTGGGCCTACGCGCTGGAGAAAGCGCCGGCCCAGCTCGCGGTGGATGTGGAGGCGCTGCTGCCCGACATGCCCGATGGCGAGATTCCCATGCAGCTCATCACCTCGGGTCCGGACAGCGGGCTGCACGCCATTTACCGCGCCCATCTGGCGGCCATCAACGCAGCCGAGCAGCGGGTCTGGCTGACCACGCCGTACTTCGTACCCACCGAGGCGGCGCTGGCCGCTCTGACCAATGCTTCTCTGCGTGGCGTGGACGTGCAGATACTGGTGCCGAAAAAGTCCGATTCAGCCCTGGTGACGGGCGCTGCGCGCTCCTATTTCGATGAGCTGATCCGCAGCGGCGTGCGCGTCTACGAGTATGAGGCCCGCATGCTGCACTCCAAGACCCTGGTGGTGGACGAAAACCTCGCCATCATCGGTACGGCCAACTTCGACTACCGCAGTTTCTTCCTCAACTTCGAGGTCTGCCTCATCGGCTACGGCCCCGAGCTCAACCGGCATCTGGCCGATCAGTTCCTGGTCGATCTGCGGCAATCCCACCCGGTCTCCTATAAAAGCGAAAAAGGCCTGGGCCGGCGGCTGTTCAGCTCCGCGGCGCGGCTATGCTCGCCGCTGCTCTGAGCGGGTTTCAAACAAATCTCCCTGCGGAAATGACCATACCAGACACCTTGATCGACACGCGCCAGCGCTGGCTGGAATGGGGCCTGGCGCGCAGACGGCTGCTGGTGATCAGCGGCGCGGGCTGCAGCACCGAAGTCGGCATTCCCGATTACCGCGACGAGGACGGCGCCTGGAAGCGGCCCCAGCCCGTGACCTTCCAGGCCTTCATGGGCGACGAGCAGGTGAGAAAGCGCTATTGGGCGCGCAGCATGCTGGGTTGGCGCGTGATGGGCCAGGCCCGGCCCGGAACGGCCCACCAGGCCCTGGCCCTGCTGGAGCAAAAGGGCCGCATCGAGCTGCTGCTCACGCAGAATGTGGACGGGCTGCACAGCGCGGCCGGCAACCTGCAGACGCTGGACCTGCACGGCCGCATCGATACCGTGCGCTGCATGGACTGCGGCCAGCGCCATGCGCGCGCCCATCTGCAGCAGCGCCTGCTGGAGTGCAATCCGCTGTGGGCGCGCCTGTACGCGGCGCCCGCACCCGACGGCGATGCGGACCTGGAGCACCAGGATTTCAGCGGCTTCGAGGTGCCGGCCTGCCCGCATTGCGGCACCGGCCTGCTCAAGCCCGATGTGGTGTTCTTCGGCGAATCCGTGCCGCGCGACCGCGTGCAGGCCGGCCTGGATGGCGTGGCGCGCTGCGACGGCGTGCTGATCGCGGGCTCCTCGCTCATGGTGTATTCGGGCTACCGCTTTGCGCTGGCCGCCGCCGGGCAGGGCAGGAGCCTGGTGGCCGTCAACCAGGGCCGCACGCGCGCCGACGAACTGCTGGACTTCAAGCACGCCGGCGATGTGGGCCAGGCCTTGATGGAGCTGGCGCGGGCGGCCTGAGGTGGCCTGAGTTTTCGCGGCGGGCATTCGGTTCGCGGGCATACTTCGGCCCCATGGCTCATACCTTCTTCTGGCACGACTACGAAACCTTTGGCGCCCAGCCGCGCTACGACCGGCCCGCGCAATTCGCGGGCATACGCACGGATGAGCAGCTCAACGAAATCGGTGCGCCCGTCATGTGGTACTGCCGGCCGGCCAACGACTATCTGCCCGATCCGCAATCCTGCCTGATCACGGGCATCACGCCCCAGCAGGCGCTGGAGCACGGCATTCCCGAGGCCGAGTTCTCGGCCCGCATCGAGGCCGAGCTGGCCCAGGCCGGCACCGTGGGCGTGGGCTACAACACCATACGCTTCGACGACGAGATCACGCGCTTCATGTTCTGGCGCAACCTCACCGATCCCTATGCACGCGAATGGCAGAACGGCTGTGGCCGCTGGGATCTGCTGGACGTGGTGCGTATGGTCTATGCGCTGCGGCCCGAGGGCATAACATGGCCGACCAAGGAAGACGGCAGTGCGAGCTTCAAGCTCGAGGATCTGGCCCGCGCCAACGGCCTGCTGCACGAGCAGGCCCACGATGCCTTGAGCGATGTGCGTGCCACGATTGCGCTGGCAAGGTTGATCCGCGACAAGCAGCCGCGCCTGTTCGACTTTGCCTTCGGTCTGCATAAGAAAGATGCGGCGCTGCGCGAGATGGGCCTGCCTGCCACGCAGCAGCATGCGCGCCCGTTCCTGCATGTGACGGGCATGATCCGCCCCGAGCGCGGCTGCATCGCCATGATGTGGCCGCTGGCCACGCACCCGGTCAACAAGAACGAGGTCATCTGCTGGGATCTGTCGCAAGACCCCGGCGAGCTGGCCGGCATCAGCGCCGAAGACCTGCGCCTGCGCCTGTTCACACGCCAGGCCGATCTGCCCGAGGGCGTGGCGCGCCTGCCCATCAAGAGCATCCACGTCAACAAGTCGCCCATGGTGGTGGGCAGCCTCAAGACCCTGAGCCCGGCCATGGCCGAGAAGTGGGGCATGGACATGGAGCAAAGCCTCAAGCACGCGGCCGTGGCGCGCGATCTGCCCGACATGAGCGCGCAGTGGAAGGCCGTGTTCACGCGAGAAGCCGGCGAGCCTCTTGATGCGGATCAGGACCTGTACGGCGGTTTTGTGGGCAACGAAGACCGCCGCGGCCTCATGCAGATCAAAAAGCTCTCGCCTCAGGAGCTGGCGCTGGACAAGACCGGTTTTGACGATGCCCGTCTGACGGAGCTGGTCTGGCGCTACCGCGCGCGCAACTTCCCGGCGACGCTGACCGAGGCAGAGCGCCGGCGCTGGGAACAGCACCGCGTGGCCTGTTTGATCGAAGGGCAGGGCGGGGCGCGCACGGCCGAGCAGATGTTCGCCATGATCGATGCGCTGTCGGAGACCGCGGACGAGCGCGGCGAGGAGATCCTGGGCGATCTCTACGACTACGGCTGTGCGCTGGTGCCCGAAGATTGAGCGCCGCTGCGACCGCAGATCAGCGGCGCATGAAACTGGCGTGTTCCAAGTCAGAGACATCGAGCAAGGGCCGCCCCGCAGCGAGGATGTCGTCCCCCTTCCAGGGGGAAGCGGCGTAGCCGCTAGGGGGTTAGCCAAAAAATTTGTAGCACACGGCAATCGCGGCCACCACGCCGGCCAGCTCGGCCACCAGCGCGCAGGCCACGGCATGGCGGGCGCGCTGTATGCCCACGGCGCCGAAGTACACGGCCAGCACGTAGAAGGTGGTCTCGGTGCTGCCTTGCACGGTGGCGGCCGTCAGCGCGGCAAAGCTGTCCACGCCATGGCTTTGCATGGTCTCGATCAGCATGGCACGCGCGGCGCTGCCTGAGAAGGGCTTGACCAGCGCTGTGGGCAGGGCATCGACAAAGCGCGCATCCATGCCCACGGCATCGACCACCCAGCGTATGCCCGAGAGCACGTATTCCAGCGCCCCCGAGGCGCGGAACACGCCCACGGCGCAGAGCATGGCCACGAGATAGGGCAGCAACCCCCTGGCCACGTCGAAGCCTTCCTTGGCACCTTCGATGAAGCTGTCGTACACGGCCGCTTTTTTGTACGCGCCCAGGGCCACGAACAGCACGACCAGCGCGAACAGCGTGAGATTGCCCATGAGCGAGGACAGGTGGGCCAGCGCTGCAGCGCTGAGCGTGGTGAGAAAGGCCATGAAGGCCGCCAGGGCCAGTCCCACGGGCAGCAGATAGGCCAGCACCACGGGGCTGAACAGCGGCAGGCGTTGCACCACGGCGACGCTCAGCAGGCCGACCAGTGTGGAGGCCGAGGTGGCCAGCAAAATCGGCAGAAAGACCAGCGTCGGGTCGGGCGCGCCCTGCTGCAGGCGGTACATGAAGATGGTGACGGGCAGCAGCGTGAGCGAGGAGGCGTTGAGCACCAGGAACAGGATTTGCGCATTGGTGGCGGTGTCCGGGCGCGGGTTGAGCTCCTGCAGCGCGCGCATGGCCTTGAGGCCCATGGGCGTGGCCGCATTGTCCAGGCCCAGGCCGTTGGCCGCGAAGTTCAGCGTGATCAGTCCCAGGGCCGGGTGGCCGCGCGGCACCTCGGGCATGAGCTTGGCAAACAGCGGGCCCAGCATGCGGGCCAGCCATTCCACGATGCCGGCCTTTTCCGCGATGCGCAGAAAGCCCAGCCACAGCGTGAGCGTGCCGAACAGCAGCACCATGACCTCGACCGAGAGCCTGGCCATGGCGAACAAGGCCTGCACCATGGTGGCAAACACTTCGGCCTGGCCGCCGATCAGCCATTGCGCGAATGCGGCAACGGCTGCCACGAGAAAAAAGCCTAGCCACAAGGCATTGAGCATGGAAATATCTTCTGGTTTTGCGTGAGTCAGCGCGATTGTGGCGCCATCCGCGCCGGTCGCCGCCAAAATTTGGCCAGAACCGAACCTGAAGGTAGTTTGGGGCTGTCAAGCTCTGGCCCTGGACATGGCATGGCCGCAGCGGCGGGTGTATAACCGCGCTTCGCAATTTTTCAGCCGGCCGAGCGGCAAGCTACGGCCATCCTCCACTCATCAAGGAATCGCACCCATGGGCGCGCAATGGAAAGCAAAGGGCAAGGCACTGGTGGCCGACGCCAAAGGCAAGCTGTTCGGCAAGCTGGTCAAGGAAATCACGGTCGCAGCCCGTCTCGGCGGCGGCGACCCTGCCGCAAACTCCCGACTGCGCATGGCCGTTGAAGCTGCCCGCAAGGCTTCCATGCCCAAGGACACGCTGGACCGAGCCGTCAAGAAGGGCTCGGGTGCCGGCGCCGATGCCGTCAACTACTCCAGCGTGCTCTTCGAAGGCTATGCGCCGCACCGCGTGCCGGTGATGGTCGAATGCCTGACCGACAATCCCAACCGCACGGCACCCAATATGCGTGTGTGCTTCCGCAAGGGCCAGCTGACGGCCGTGGCCTGGGATTTCGACCATGTGGGCATGATCGAGGGCGAACCCGAGGGCGGCGCCGACGTGGAACTGGCGGCCATAGAGGCGGGGGCCCAGGACTTCGAGCCGGGCGACGAAGAGGGCGTGACCCTGTTCATCACCGAACCCACCGATCTGGACACCGTCTCCAAGGCCCTGCCCGAGCAAGGCATCAAGGTGCTGTCGGCCAAGCTGGGCTACAAGGCCAAGAATCCCGTCAGCATGTCCAGCCTCTCTGCCGAGCAGCAGGAGGAGGTGCAGGCCTTCCTGGCCGGCCTGGAAAACGACGACGACGTGCAGAACGTCTATGCCGGCCTGGTGGACTGATAGCCCCTCCCGGGGATGGAAAAGGAGCTGCGTTGTCGCAGCTCCTTTTTGTATCGGCGAAGCAGCCAAAGAAGGCGCGGATGCAGTCTGGGTCAAAACGTCGTGTCGGGAAAGAGCGGCGTCTTGAAAACAGTGTATCTTGGTCGCCGGTCACAACAGCAAGAAACACAACTATGTCGCAGACCCATCAAGCTTCGCACGGCGATGGCAGCACAGGCCACGGCAGCAGCCAGACGGCGCTGACACTGGCCGCATTGGGGGTTGTCTTTGGCGATATCGGCACCAGCCCGCTCTACGCCTTCAAGGAGGCCTTCGCGGGCGCCAACGGCCTGGCGGTCTCGCCGGAGAATGTGCTGGCGGCGCTTTCTGCGCTGTTCTGGGCCGTGATCGTGGTGGTCGCCATCAAGTACGTCTGGGTGGTGCTGAGCTATGACAACGACGGCGAGGGCGGCGTGCTGGCACTGACGGCCCTGGCCCACCGGGCCCTGGGCGACAGTTCGCGCCGTTCGCGATTCGTGGTCGGGGCCGGCGTTTTTGCCGCCGCGCTGTTCTATGGCGATGCCATCATCACGCCGGCCATTTCCGTGCTCTCGGCGGTCGAGGGTCTGAGCATCGCCACGCCCAATTTCGAGCATTTCGTGGTGCCGATCACGATTGGCATTCTGATCGGCCTGTTTTCCATACAGATGAAGGGCACGAGCAAGGTGGGGCGGCTGTTCGGCCCGGTCACCATCGTCTGGTTCGTCTGCCTGGCCTGGGTGGGCGTGCACAGCATCGTGCAGACGCCCATGGTGCTGGAGGCCGTCAATCCGCTGCACGCGCTGCGCTTTGCGGTGCAGCACACGGACAAGGCCTTCTTCCTGCTCTCGGCCGTGTTCCTGGCCATGACCGGGGCGGAGGCCCTCTATGCCGACATGGGGCACTTCGGCAGCCGGGCCGTGCGCCTGGGCTGGTTCGGGCTGGTGTTTCCCAGCCTCATGATCAATTACTTCGGCCAGGGCGCGCTGGTGCTGCGCGATGCCGCCGCCGCCGACAACCCGTTCTTCCTGCTGGCCTCGCCTTCGCTCCTGCTGCCCTTCGTGGTGCTGGCGACGGCGGCCACCGTGATTGCGTCCCAGGCCACGATTTCCGGCGCCTATTCCATGACCTTGCAGGCCAGCCGCCTGGGCTATCTGCCGCGTGTGCGCGTGCTGCATACCTCGGACGAGGAGCAGGGCCAGATCTATATACCCAGCGTGAACTGGCTGATGCTGCTGTCCGTGATCGCGCTGGTGCTGGCCTTCAAGTCGTCGGGTGCCTTGGCTGCGGCCTATGGCATAGCGGTGTCGGGCACCATGCTCATCACCACCATGCTGGTGGGCTTTGTGGTCTCTCTGGGGCAGAGCCGCCACAAGAAATTGATCCTCGCCGCCCTGGCCTGCTTCGCGGTGCTGGAGATCGGCTTCTTCAGCTCCAACCTCACCAAGCTGGAGCAGGGCGGCTGGTTCCCGCTGACCATCGGTGCCCTGATCTTCATTGCGCTGACGACCTGGCGGGACGGCACGCAACTGGTGGCCGAGCACCGCAGCCGCCTGGACATTCCGATGTCGGAGCTGCTGGTCTCGCCGATGACGGGGGTTCCCGTGGTCTCGGGCACGGCCGTGTACCTGACTTCCGACCCCAAGCTGGTGCCCAGTGCGCTGTTCCACAATCTCAAGCACTTCAAGGTCATGCACGAGCAGACCGTGTTCCTGCATGTGGTCAATGAAAACACGCCTCATGTGCCCGATGCCCGGCGCCTGCAGCTGCGCCGCCTTTGCAACGGGGTCTGGACCCTGGACATGCATTTCGGCTTTCGCGAGCAGCCCAATATTCCGGCGGCGCTCAAACTCATCAAGGCGGACGAAGAGGGCGACATGCCCAATCTGGACCCCATGGTCACCAGCTTCTTCGTGGCCCGCGTCCAGGTGGTGGACGGCCCCGGTGGCCTGTCCCGGTGGCGCTGTGCCATTTTCGGCTGGATGACGCGGCAGGCGGCCAGTGTCTCCAGCTACTACATGCTGCCCGCCAACCAGGTGGTGGAGCTGGGCACACAAGTGGTGCTGTGAAGCCTGGAAAATGACACCCCACGCTCCCCACGGCGGGTGGGCGCAGGGGTGTTTTTCATCTCGGGGCGGCCCGGAGATGAAAAAAGGCCCGGTACCTCGCGATACCGGGCCTTGTCTGTTCAGGGCTGGGCGCTTACTTGGTGCCGAAGATGCGGTCGCCCGCATCGCCCAGGCCCGGCAGTATGTAGCCGTGGTCGTTGAGTTCACGGTCCACGGCGGCCGTGTAGATATCCACGTCGGGGTGGGCTGCCTGCAGCGTCTTCACACCTTCGGGCGCGGCCAGCAGGCACATGAACTTGATGGACTTGGGGCTGCACCTGTCCTTGAGTTGCTGCACGGCGGCGACGGCCGAGTTGCCCGTGGCCAGCATGGGGTCGACCACGATGGCGTCGCGCTCGCCCATGTTCTCGGGCATCTTGAAGTAGTACTCGACGGGCTTCAGCGTCTCGGGGTCGCGGTACAGGCCGATATGGCCGATGCGCGCGCCGGGCACCACGTTGAGCATGCCGTCAAGGAAGCCGTTGCCCGCGCGCAGGATGGAGACCAGCACCAGTTTCTTGCCGTCTATGACCTTGGCGGTCATGGTTTCCAGCGGGGTTTCGATCTCGATGTCCGACAGCGGCATGTCGCGCGTGATCTCATAGGCCATCAGCGTGGACAGTTCGCCCAGCATGCGGCGAAAGCTGTTGGTGCTGGCTTCCTTGCGGCGCATCAGCGTGAGTTTGTGTTGGACCAGCGGGTGGTCGATCAGGTGCAAAGTGCTCATGTTCTGTATCTTTCATGATGCTGCATGTCATCCGCAGCTTGTAAAACTGGCATGCCCCGCAGCAAAGGCCGTCGTCCCCCGGGGGAAGGGGCCGCAGGCGACCCAGGGGGAATTTAATCCGCCAGAAAACGTGCGTACCGTTCCAGGTCCACGTTGCCGCCGCTGATGACAATGCCCACACGGGCGCCCGAGAGCTTGACGCCGCCGTGCAAGGCGCCGGCCAGCGACAGCGCGCCCGTGGGCTCGACCACGATTTTCATGCGTTCCGCATAGAAGCGCATGGCCTGCACCAGTTGTTCGTCGGAGACTGTGACTATGTCCTGCACGTATTGCTGGATCAGCGCGAACGTGAGGTCGCCAGGTGCTTGGGCCTGGGCGCCGTCGGCAATGGTGTGGGGCGTGGCGATCCTCACGATGTGGCCGGCGCGCAGCGACTGCTGCACGTCGTTGCCGGCCTCGGGTTCCACGCCATAGACCTGGCACCGGGGCGCCAGCGCCTGGGCCGAGAGCAGGCTGCCCGACAGCAGGCCGCCGCCGCCCGTGCAGACGAACAGATAGTCCAGGCCGGGCACGTCTTCCAGCAATTCCTTGGCCGCCGTGCCCTGGCCGGCGATCACGTCGCGGTGGTTGTAGGGCGGAATCAGCGTCATGCCGCGCTCGCCGGCCAACTTGACGGCGATCTCCTCGCGGTTCTCGCTGAAGCGGTTATAGGTCACGACCTGGGCGCCATAGCCGCGCGTGGCAGCCATCTTGGAGGCTGGCGCGTCCTCGGGCATGACGATGAGGGCCGGCATGTCCAGAATCTGGGCCGCCAGCGCAATGGCCTGGGCATGGTTGCCCGAGGAAAAGGCCAGGACGCCGTGCTTGCGCTGCTCGGGGCTGAACCGGGCCAGGGCGTTGTAGGCGCCACGCAGCTTGAAAGCGCCTATGCGCTGCAGGTTCTCGCACTTGAAGAACAGCCGGGCGCCGAGCTTCTCGTCCATGGTGCGGCTGGTGAAAACGGGAGTGCGGTGGGTCACGCCCTTCAACCGTTCGGCGGCCGCAATCACGTCGTCGTAGGTGGGCAGCAGGGGGGGCGAGGTGTTCATGGTCATGATGGCCGTGGATCCGGAGAGCCGGAAAGAGTTGCCTGGATGGACTGTGTGCGCCAAACATGATAGCGGCGGAACCGCAAATCGGGCGCCGATGGGCGTCGACGACCTGCAGAAAATGAGTCCTCCGAAAAACCGATGCCGCTCACCCAACAGGGATGAGCGGCATCGCTGCTGGCGCAGCCCCTGGCTTACTTGAGCTGGTGGCCGCAGTTGGCGCAGAACCTGTCGTCAGGCGCCACGGTTTCGTGGCAGGCGGGGCATGCCGGATGCGACAGCCTGGGCGCGTCGGGGCGGACCTGTTCCTGGGCCTGCGCTTCGGTTTCGGCGCTGGCCTGGGCTTCGGCTGTCTGGCCTTTCATGGCCCGGGCCTGCTTGATCTGTCCGGCGGCGGCCATGGCGCGCTCCTTGGCTTCCCCGGCACGCTTGCGCACGTCGCCGATCAGGTCGTCCAGCGCGCCTTCGGCATCGGATGCATCCAGGCCTTCCCGGGCCTGCAGGTACACGAGATTCATGCCCATGATCATGACCTGGGCCATGAGCGCGCCGACGACGCAGTACAGAACGCCCAGGCCCGAAACCAGGCCCGCCACGGCCGGGTTGCCCGTGAGCGCGCCGGCGCCGTAGCCAGTGGAGGCCATGGCGAAGGTCTGGCTGCCGCCGATGATGGCGGCGCCCATGCTGGTCAGCGAGAAGCTGGCGGGCAGCAGGCCGGCCAGCAGCAGCACGCTGATCACGCCGATGATGAAGTACAGCACCAGCTCCAGCAGCACCACTTCCACCAGCCGCTGGCGTGCAATGGCCAGCACATTGGCCAGGGCAGCCTTGAAGTTCAGTCCGCTCCAGATTGCGGGGGCGAACAGCGGATAGATGACCCAGAACAGGGCCACGAGTGCCGCGGCAGCCACCAGCACTAGGACGGGGTGGGCGACAAAAGCCAGGATGACGCCGAGCACGGGAATCTTGCAGACGATGTACACCACGGCCGCCACGAGTAGAAAGGCCAGGACCGCCGCCAGCAGCAGGACCGCGAAGATCAGGAACTTGGGGATGCAGGCCAGGCCGAAGGCAAAGGCCTCGCCGACGGAGCGCACCGGAACCTCCCTGGCCTTGTCCATGAGCATCACGCCTACGGCGGAGATGCCGCCCATCATGACCACCGCGGCGGCCAGGCTCAGGACCAGACGCGCAATGCCGCCTGTGAAGCCGCCGATGGCACTGCCCAGCCACTGGGCCAGCAGAAAGACGAGAAAAGTCAGCAGCAAGGTGAGAAAACCCAGCAGCATGGGGCGCCACTGGGTCAGTCCTTCGCCTGCGCGCGCCAGGGTGGCGATACGGATATCGCCCAGAGTTTGCTTGGCTCTCATGTACCGTCCTGTCGTGAATGAGGTGATGATGCGTTTTTACAGCTGGCCGCGGATCTCGCCGGCCTGGATGGTGTAGCGCTCCATGCCCGCGGGCAGCGTGCGGTCGAGGTTCTTGAGCACCGACACGGGTTTGCCGCTGCTGGTGTGGGTGGTGCCGGTCGAGGTGTTGACGCGATTGGCGCGCACGTCGGCCTCGGCCTGATCGACCACGATGCTGGATGCCCCGCGGTTATTGGCCAGCTCGTTGGCCAGGTTCTTGAGGGTGTCCATGGCGCGCGTGTATTCGGGCCGGCCCTTGGCGGCCAGCGGCATGCTGACGCTGACGGATTCCAGCGCGCGCATCTTGCGGGCCTGTCCGCTCTGGCTGTCGGTAATGTTCACGTCCACCATGCGCACGCTGCCGGCCATGGCGCGCTGGCCCGGCGGAAGGCCTTGCATGGCGCTCACGGCCTGCACCTGGGCCGCACGTGCCCGCTGGGCTTCCTGGTCCAGAACGGACTGCAGCTTGCCGAAGCGGTCCGACGGCGCGTGGGCGTCGCCCGCGGCCGGGCCGCCGCAGTTGCGCGCATTGGCCGAATTGGTGGCGCGCGACAGCATGCAGCTGAAGGAGCTGGACGCGTCTTCCAGGGTTGCGCAGCCGCTGGCAAGCAGGGCGGCGCAGGTGATCAGGGTCAGTTTGAGATGTCGCATGGGTCGCATGTGGTGCGCTGGTGTCATGGGCGCCAGGGCATGGGCCGGCCGGTCCTGCTGCCTGGCTCGCGTGAAAAAACCGGTCAATCCAGCAAATCGTGCAGCGTGGGCTGGGCACGGTTTTGCGGGGGGGAATTGGGCTTGGGCTGCGCGGCGGGGTGGCTGGGCGGAGCCGCCGCCGCGGCTGCCGCCGTCGGCTTGGGCAGGGACTCCGGTGGAGACGGCGGGGATGGCGGGGCTGGCACTGCGGCCGTGGCATCGCCGGCTGCCCGTGTTGCGGCCTCCTGCACGGCGGGCGCCGTGGGCGTGTCGCGGTGCAGCGGGCCGACCAGGGCATCGGCGCGGGCCTTGTCCTCTTGCGAAATGGCCTCCTTGTCGGTGGCGGCTGCGCCGGTCGGGCCGCTGGGGGCCGGGCCGGCCATATTGGCCGAATGCGAGAACCGGCCCAGCTTCTGCGCCAGCAGCACGCCCGAGCCCACGGCGATCAGTATCACGGCGATGACGGCCCATCTGATCCAGGGCCGCCCGCCGGCGATCGGTTCCGTGGGGAAGGCCGGCATGCTTGCCGCCGCCGGGGATGCCGGCGGCTGGGCCGCACCGCAGCGGTTGCAGAACTTGGCGGTTGCGGCGAGAAGATTGCCGCACTGTGAACAATTCATTGTGAGATGGACTGAAGAAAGTTGCAGGCAGCAGCCAAGCGTGCCGTCCTAAGGACTACGCATCTTACATGCGGCCAATCTGCCAACGGCATGCGGGCGCCGCGCCGGGCGGGGATAATCCTTCCCCTTATGTCTTTGCAGATCACCTTTCCCGAGCAACTCCCCGTATCCAGCCGCCGTGACGAGATCATGGCGGCCATGGACCGCCACCAGGTCATCATCGTCTGCGGCGAGACGGGTTCGGGCAAGACCACGCAGTTGCCCAAGATTGCGCTGGCGCTGGGCCGAGGCCGGGTCAATGCACCCGAAGGCAGCAAAGGGCAACTGATTGGCCACACCCAGCCGCGGCGCATTGCGGCCTCCAGCGTGGCCAAGCGCATTGCCGAGGAGCTGAGGACGCCGCTGGGCGAGGTCGTGGGCTACAAGGTGCGCTTCCAGGACACGCTGCAAAAGGGCGCCTCGGTCAAGCTGATGACGGACGGCATTCTGCTGGCCGAGACCCAGACCGATCCTTTGCTCAAGGCCTACGACACGCTGATCATCGACGAGGCCCACGAACGCAGCCTCAACATCGATTTTTTGCTGGGCTACATCCGGCAGATCCTGCCCAGGCGCCCGGACCTCAAGGTGGTGGTGACCTCGGCCACCATCGATGCCGAGCGCTTCGCCAAGCATTTCGAGGGCAAGAACGGGCCGGCGCCCGTGATCATGGTCTCGGGCCGCGCCTACCCGGTGGAGATGCGCTACCAGCCCTTCGAGGAGAAGAAGGACTTCGATCTCAACGACGCGATTGCCGATGGGGTGGACGAGCTGTGGGCCGGCGCTGGAAGGGGTAGCTCCTCCGGTAGCGGCGACATCCTGGTCTTCCTGCCCGGCGAGCGTGAAATCCGCGAGGCCTCCGACCATCTGCGCAAGCATCTGCAGCACTCGCCCATGCTGCGCAGCGCCGAGGTGCTGCCGCTGTTTTCGCGCCTGTCTCAGGCCGAGCAGGAGCGCATCTTCGACGGCCATACGGGCCGCCGCATTGTGCTGGCCACCAACGTGGCCGAGACTTCGCTCACGGTTCCGGGCATCAGATACGTGATCGACGCAGGAACGGCGCGCGTCAAGCGCTATTCCTTCCGTAGCAAGGTGGAGCAGCTGCTGGTCGAACCCATCAGCCAGGCGGCGGCCAACCAGCGCGCGGGCCGCTGCGGCCGCGTGGCCAACGGCATCTGCATACGCCTGTACGGCGAGGCGGACTTCAACAGCCGGCCCAAGTTCACCGACCCTGAAATCCTGCGCTCCTCGCTGGCCGGCGTGATCCTGCGCATGAAGTCGCTGGGCCTGGGCGACGTGGTGAACTTCCCCTTCCTCGAAGCGCCCTCGGGCCGCGCGATTGCCGACGGCTACCAACTGCTGGCCGAGCTGGGCGCCGTGGACGAGCGCGGCAATCTGCTGTCCATGGGCCAGGAGCTGGCGCGCCTGCCGCTGGACCCGCGCGTGGGCCGCATGATTCTGGAGGCCCGCTCGCGCGGTGCCGTGGCCGAGGTGCTGATCATTGCCTCGGCCCTGTCGGTGCAGGACGTGCGCGACCGGCCCATGGAGGCGCAGCAGCAGGCCGACCAGGCCCATGCCAAGTTCGACGATGAAAAAAGCGAGTTCTCCGGCTATCTGCGGCTGTGGAAGTGGCTGCAGGACGCACGCGGCGGCAAGGTCGTGGCCAAGAGCCGCAAGGAGATGGCGGCGCAGAGCACACCCGCGCCCAGGCAGATCCGCAATACGGCCTTTCTGCCCGTGAGCCAGCGCAGCAGCGGCGCGCAGGTGGAAGGCACGGTCGAGGAGCGCCTGGCGCTGTTCAACCCTGCCGAAGTCGAAGAGGCCATGCACAAGATCAGCAACCGCCAGTGGGAGCAGCTGCTGCGCCAGAACTTCATCAACATCCGCCGCGTGCGCGAGTGGCGCGACATTCATTCGCAGCTGCTCACCGTGGTCAGGGAGCACAAATGGCAGCTCAACCACGAGGCCGCGGGCTATGACGCCGTGCACCTGTCCATGCTGGCCGGTCTGCTGGGCAACGTGGGCTATCGTGGAGAGGAAAGCGACGCCTATCTGGGCTCGCACGGCATCAAGTTTCACCCGCACCCGGGCGCGCACCTGAGCAAGAAGCCCGGCCGCTGGATCGTCGCGGCCGAGCAGGTCGAGACCTCGCGCCTGTACGGTCGCGGCATTGCGGCCGTCGAGCCGCAGTGGCTGGAAGAGGCGGGCGGCCATCTGCTCAGGAAGCAGCTGCTGGACCCGCACTGGAGCAAGAAGCAGGCCGACGTGATCGCGCTGGAGCGCGCCACGCTCTACGGCCTGGTGGTCTACAACGGCCGCCGCGTGAGCTACGGCCGCGTGGACCCGCACGAGGCGCGCAACCTCTTCATCCGCCAGGCGCTGGTGGAGGGCGAGTGGGAGACCCAATGGCACTTCCTGCCCGCCAACCTCAAGATGGTCAGGAAGGTGGGGGAGCTCGAACACAAGAGCCGCCGCCAGGACGTGCTGGTGGACGACGAGCTGATCTTCGCCTTCTACGACCAGCAGTTGCCGCGCGATGTGTTCAACGGCGCCACCTTCGACCAGTGGTTCCGCGTCGAGAGCAAAGGCCATCCGGACCTGCTGCTTCTCACGCGCGACGAGCTGATGCGCCACGAGGCCGCGGGCATCACCACCGACAACTTCCCCAAGACCATCAGGCTGGGCGGCGTGGACTGCGCGGCCGCCTATCTGCACAGCCCCGGCGATGCGCGCGACGGCATCACCGTCACCGTGCCGCTGTTCGTGCTCAACCAGGTGTCGGAGGAGCGCGCCGAATGGCTGGTGCCCGGCATGCTCAAGGACAAGATCCAGGCCCTGCTCAAAAGCCTGCCCCAGCGCCCGCGCAGCCGCTTCGTGCCGCTGCCCGAGAGCGCGGCGCGGCTGGCCGGGCTGTTCACGCAGGCCGAGCGCTGGGCCGAACAGACGAAACACAGCAGCCTGATCGATGTGCTGCTCAAGCAGGTGCGCGACGAGACCTCGCTGGACGTGAGGCGTGCGGACTTCAAGCTGGACATGCTGAGCCCGCACCTGTTCATGAACTTCCGCATCACCGACGAGCACGGCCGCCAGCTGGGCCAGGGCCGCAACCTGGGCGCGCTCAAGGCCGAACTGGGTGCCAAGGCGCGCGGCGCCTTCCAGGCGCTTGCTTCATTAAAGATAGCTGCTGGCGCTCAGTCTGAGAAGGATTCGGCGTCCGAAAATGCCAAAATACAGAAGGTGCATGCGCAGAGTGCTGCAAAAAATGAAGCGAATTCCGGCGTGCCTGCAGCCAAAAAAGAGGCTTCGGCACCTGCGCAAGCGGCCGATGCGCGCTACAAGGAATGGAGCTTTGGCGAGCTGCCCGAGCTCATGGAGATCAAGAAGGGCGGCCAGACGCTGATCGGCTTTCCGGCGCTCATCGACCATGGCGATGCGGCCGGCATCGAGGTCTTCGACGAGCCCGAGGTGGCCGCCGCCAGGCATCGCGTGGGCCTGCGCCGCCTGTTCGCACTGCAGATCAGGGACGCGCTCAAGTACCTGGAAAAGAACATCCCCGACCTGCAGAAGATGGCCGTGGCCTATATGCCGCTGGGCACGCAGGAGGAGCTGCGCAGCCAGATCATCGACGTGGCGATCGACCGTGCCTTCCTGCAGGAGCCGCTGCCAACGAACGAGGCGCAGTTCAAGCAGCGCGTGCAGGACGGGCGCGGACGCCTGACCTTGATCGCCAACGAAGTGGCGCGCATGTCCGCGACCATCCTGGCCGAATACGCGGCTGCCGCGCGCAAGATCAAGGACACGAAGAACGCGCCGGAAGCGACCAGGGATGCGGGCGAACAGCTGCAAAAGCTCATGCCCAGGAATTTCATTGCCGTGGCGCCGTGGGCGCAGCTGGGTCACTACGCGCGCTATCTGAAGGCCATCACCACGCGCTTGGACAAATACCGCGCCGACCCCGCGCGCGATGCCGCCAAGCTCAAGGAGCTGCAGCCGCTGGAGCAGCGCTACTGGCGCCTGGTGGCCGAGCGCAAGGGCCAGGTCGATGCGCGCATGCAGGAGTACCGTTGGATGCTGGAGGAGCTGCGCGTGAGCTTCTTCGCCCAGGAACTGCGCACGCCGTACCCGGTCAGCAGCAAGCGGCTGGACAAGGTCTGGCAGCAGCTGCAGAACTGATCGAAGCCTGATTCCGGGGCCGGGTCTGATACTTCGCGGCCTTGGATGACGCAGCTCGTGCGGGCGGCTTTCCACAATGAGGCTGGAGCGTGCTTGCGCTCCTCAAGGAGAAGCCCCATGAGCAAGGAAGTTGTCGCTTCAAAATCGGTCGTGATCGAGTTTGATGCTCCTCGCTGCATTCATTCCCGCCACTGCGTGCTCGACCGGCCCGATGTGTTTGTGCCCAATGTGGCGGGAGCGTGGATCCATCCCGAGCGTGCCACCGCGGCCGAGGTGCTGGAAATTGCCCACAATTGCCCGTCAGGCGCCATTCAATGCCATGGCCCCAATGGCGAGGCACTGGAGCAGGCGCCTGTGGTCAACCAGGTCTGGGTGCGTGAAAACGGGCCGCTGGCCTTCCATGCGCCCTTGCAGGTCGATGGCAAGGCGGATGGCTTCCGGGCCACGCTGTGCCGTTGCGGCGCCAGCGCCAACAAGCCGTACTGCGACCAAAGCCATACCGGGGTGAATTTCCAGGCCACGGGCGAGCCGCCGGTTCAGGACTCACCGGCGCTGGCCCTGCGTGACGGTCCGCTGCAGATCGAAGCCACGCCCAATGGTCCGCTGCACGTTTGCGGCAATCTGGAGCTGGTCAGCGGCACCGGCCGCACCATCGACCGGGTGACGGACGTCTACCTGTGCCGCTGCGGCCATTCCAATAACAAGCCGTATTGCGACGGCAGCCATGTGAAGGCGGGGTTCGAGTCCTAGCGCCTAGCAGGGGCTGAACGGTCGCTAGGCGGCGGGCGCATTCAGCGCCTCGATCAGTTCATGCGCCGAGACATCGCGCGCCGCGCCGAAGCCGGCCACATGGCGGGCCAGCGTGGGCGTGATGCAGACGAAGCGGAAGTCGCCCAGCATGGCCATGGGCTCGGCCTCGGGAAAGCGCTGCAGATAGGCGGCGCGCGCACCTTGCCAGAGCACGCTGTCCGCCGGCGGCGTGGAGGCCACCCCCTGGATGCTGGCGCGCTCCAGCGCATGCACGCCCTGGCCGGGTTCTTCGGCGGCCGTCACCAGCAGGCCGACCGCCGGGTGCTGCTCCATGGCCCGGGTGTGGCTGGCCAGGCCGCTCACGTGGATGACGAAGCAGGAGAACTCCGCGCACCAGGCCCAGGGCACCATGGACAGCCAGGGCGCGGGCAGGGCGGCGGCATCCCCGGAGTCGGCGGCAGCGGCAGCCGGCGGCTGCACGGCCAGGGCGGCCGTGCGCCGGTCCGTGAGCAGCGTGCGCAGGGAGGTCTGCAGGCGGGGTTCGTGCGGCATGGCGCCATGGTACGCGCAGTGCGGCGATGGCGGACAGAGGATCTGCATGGGGACGGCATGGGGCCGCGAACGTCAATCGTCACCTCGGCGACCTGGTGTTGGGGGCATCCCGGATGCTGCCTCGCGGTGCAGCGCCTAGCCTTGGTGGCTGATCCGCGATTTGTCGTGTTTTTTACTTAGAGCGGTTAACACAACTCTTGATACGTCGTTGCTTCGCTTTGCTTTGCCTGGCGCGGCCCGGCACCTGGTCTCAACCGCAAAGCTTCGATTTGCCGGGTCGTGTTGACCGCCCCTGATTCGCCATTTGCCATGTCCACACCTGCCCACTACGCTCACTGGCCCCGCCGTCTGCCCCATTCGATCACCGTTCCTGCGACCAGCGTCTGGGAAAACCTGGCCGTCAACGCGCGCCGCTACCCCGACAAGACCGCGCTGGTGTTCATGGGGCGCTGCACGAGCTACAAGGAGCTGTGCGACGGCACCGAGCGCATGGCCGCCTATCTGCACCAGCTGGGCGTGAACCAGGGCGACCGCGTCATCCTGCTCATGCAGAACACGCAGCAGCTGGTGCTGGCGCATTACGCCATCTTCCGCGCCAATGCCGTGGTGGTTCCGGTCAATCCCATGAACATGGCCGAGGAGCTCAAGCACTACATCACGGATGCCGGCGCCAAGGTGGCCATCACCACGGCGGACCTGGCCCCCGAGCTGGCCAAGGCCAGCAACGGCCTGCCGGCGGGCCAGGGGCTGGAGCACATGGTGGTCACCCGGTTCACCGATGCCTTCGACGCCGGTATAGAGGGCCTGGAAGCGCCGCCGCAGAGCTGGCGCAACTGGCTGCTGTCCGAGCACGAGCCCGCGCAGCTGCAGGATGGCCAGGTCCACGCCTGGACGGATGCCCTGGCCTGCACCGGCGCGCCGCCCGCACACACGGCGGGCCGCGACGACATGGCCGTGCTGCCCTATACCAGCGGCACGACGGGCCAGCCCAAGGGCTGTATCCACCTGCACCGCAGCATCAATCACAACGCCGTGGCCGGCAGCTACTGGGGCACGGGCACCAGCGAAAGCGTGGTGCTGGCCGTGGTGCCCATGTTCCACATCACGGGCATGGTGTCGGTGCTGCATGCAGCCATCTGCATGGGGGCCACCATCGTCATCATGCCGCGCTGGGACCGCGAGCTGGCCGGGCGCCTGATCTCGCACTACCAGGTCACGAGCTGGACCAATATCCCCACCATGGTGATCGACCTGCTGGGCAGCCCCAATTTCGCGTCCTTCGACCTGTCCAGCCTCAAGTACATCGGCGGTGGCGGCGCGGCCATGCCCCAGGCCGTGGCCCAGCGCCTGCTGGAACAATACGGCCTGCGTTTCTGCGAAGGCTACGGCCTGACCGAAACGGCGGCCCCCACGCACAGCAATCCGCCGGACCGCCCCAAGCAGCAATGCCTGTGCATTCCCTTCATGAGCACCGAGGCGCGCGTGATCAATCCCGACACGGGCGAGGAGGTGCCTCAGGGCGAGCAGGGCGAGATCGTGGTCCACGGCCCCGAGATCTTCGAGGGCTACTGGCGGCGTCCCGATGCCACGGCCCAGGTCTTCATGGAACTGGGCGGCAAGCGGTTCTTTCGCACGGGCGACCTGGGCCGCGTGGACGAGGACGGCTATTTCTTCATCACCGACCGCCTGAAGCGCATGATCAACGCCAGCGGCTTCAAGGTCTGGCCCGCCGAGGTGGAGGCGCTGATGTTCCGCCACCCGGCCATCCAGGAGGCCTGCGTGATCTCGACCAAGGACGCCTATCGCGGCGAATCCGTCAAGGCCGTGGTGGTGCTGCGAGCCGGCCACGAGAACACCACGCCAGAGGACATCGTCCAATGGTGCCGCGACAACATGGCCGTCTACAAGGCGCCGCGCTCGGTGCTCCTCGTGCCCGCGCTGCCCAAGAGCGGCAGCGGCAAGGTCATGTGGCGCATGCTGCAGGAGCAGGAAAATATCTCTAGATAACGCGAAGGATCGAATGCCGGTCTTTGGTTTTTCGTAGGAGCAAAGGGCGAAATCAAGAGAGGCCGGGCCTGCCTGCCAAGGGGCAATCCACGGCTCCATCTTCTGGCACGGCTGTGAGCCGGCCTCTTTGCTCTTGTTTTGCGCCATGCACAGCCAAACGCGGATCAGGCGTTTGGCGATGGCTCGGCTTTGTTGGCGGCTTTAAATGTCAATGCCGCTTTTGCCCGGGGCCAGAATGCCATTGGGGTCCAGGGCGCGCTTGATCTTGCGCTCCACGTCACGCTTGACCTTGCCGTAGCTCTGGGCCACGCGCTCCTGGAAGGCCGTGTTCACGCGGTACACGGCATAGCCTTCCTTCTCGAACTCGTCGAGCAGTTCGGCAAAGCAGGCGTTGGCGCGCTTGGTTTCCTCTTCGCTGCTGCGGTCGTACAGCACGTCGATCACGTGGTGCATGTCGCGCCAGCCGACGATGAACTCGCCCACATAGTCCAGGCCGTGCTTGTTGAGGATCTTCTTGGCCAGAGACTTCTGCTTGTCGCACTCGCTGCCGCGCGCTTGCGACACGGGAGCGAACCACATCGAGCCGCCGCCGCCGCGCCAGTTGTACAGGCCGAATTCCTGCAGATTGGGTACGCCCGACATCAGCTCGGCGCGGTACTTGAACGGCTGGGTGTTGCCGGCCATCTCCTGGGTGATGAGGCGGCCTTTGCCCAGCTGCTTGAGCGCGTCCTGCACGATCTTGAAGTTGACGTCGACCTGCTCCTTGGTGCCGTACAGCGCCGCGTAGACGTTCCAGGCACCCAGATGCTTGTCTTTCTGGATTTTCTTGAGGATGGCGTCGGGCGTATGGCCGGGCTCGGTCGTGTAGTCGGAGCGGCGGGTGTTGCAGGTCGAGGCTTCCCACAGCACGCCGGCGATCACCACCGAGTTGGGAATGACCTGGGAGATGCGCAGCGGACGGATGAATTCCACGATGTCGCTGATATCGCTGTCTTCGTCGAACTGGATTTCCAGCGGCTTGAACACCGGCGGCTTGGGCATGAGCCAGAAGCCCATCTTGGTGCAGATGCCGTAGTTGGCCTGGGTGAACATGCCGTCCAGCGTGGGGCCATAGCCCCACTTGAACACCTGCCAGGCCTTGTCGCCCTTGACCCCGCCCATGCCGGTGCGCAGCACGTCGCCATTGGCCATCACCAGCTCCATGCCGCACTGCATCATGAAGTGCTCGCCGTAAGGGGTGTAGCCCACGCCGCGGTCCATGGTGTTGCCCAGGGGGCCGGCGATCGCCGAAGGTGCCGAGAACGACAGCATCAGCGGAATCTTGTTCTCTTCGAGGTAGTCGTAGAGCATCTGGTAGGTCACGCCCGGTTCGACCAGGGCGGTGCCAAGCTCGGGGTCCACGTGGATGATCTTGTTCATCTTGCGCAGATCCAGTACCACCTGGCCGCGGCGGCCGGGAGCGGCCGAGCCGTAGCCGAAGTTGCGGCCCGTGGAGATGGTCCACACCGGCACCTTGTGTTCGTTGCAGATCTTGACGACGGCCTGCACCTGCTCCACGGTGGTGGCCGTGATCACGGCCGAAGGCGTGTGCTCTTCGGTGGGCACGGCCATCATCACCTTGGTGTAGGGGCGGACCTGCTCGTCCTTGATCATCACGTTCTCGGCGCCCAGGGCCTTTTTGAACTTTTCGATGGCAGCGTCGAAGTTGCTCTCGTTCATGCCCTTGGGCAGGGCCATGTATTTGCTTGTCATGCTGTGCTTTCCTTGATTCTTAGATCACGCAGCGGAAGGACACGCGGGCTTCGCTGCCCGAGGCCACCGCGGTGGTGTTCATCGATTGACCTGCGGCCAGCGATCGGCCCAGATCCCTGGCCCAGTCCGCGGCCGAGCCGTTCACATGGTGGTTCTCCACGGCCAGCACGCGTCCGCCTGCGGAGCGCACCAGGTCCAGCACCAGGGTGGCCGATGCATCATCGAGCAGGCCCACGAGCAGCGTGTCCTGGCCATCGGCCAGCAGCTGGCTCAGCTGGTTGAAGGCGGCGCTGTCCAGGTCTTGCAGGCCGGTGTGTGCGGCATGGCGTGCCGTGCTCTGGACGCCGGCCAGAAATGCGGAGTCCAGAGCCGAGCCGTGCAATGCCGAGGTCACGGCCAGCACGTCGGCAGACGTGGCGGCCTTGCCCGCGGCGCTGGCGGCTTGCGCCAAGCCCATGCCGGAAACGGCCAGGCCGGCTGCGGCCAGGCCCTTGAGAAGAGTGCGGCGATCGGTTTGCATGAGATCGCTCCGCTTACTTCTTGGCCGGCTCGGGAGCCTTGGTCTTGGACAGGTACTCGGCCAGATCCTGCAGCGTGGCGTCGTCGATATCGGTCACGCGGAAGGCCGGCATGGCGTTCATGCCGCTGCGCGCGATGATCATGTAGGTCGCAGGCGGAAAGCCGCGGCCCTTGATGACGGGGCCTATGCCCGCTTCATGGCATTTGGCGCAGGTCTTTTCGTAAAAGCGCTGACCGGGGCCAATGCTTTGAGGATCCGCTGCAAAAGCGGTGCCAGCTGTGAACGCCAGGCCTGACAGCAGGGCTGTCATGGTCAGCTTGGTTGCATGTTTCAACTTGGTTCTCCGGTTATATGTTTTTAATTTTCCAACCACTGCGGATCAGAAAGGGTAGTGGCGCGACTCGGTCTGCATGGTGATCCAGCGCGTGTCGGTGAAGGCATCGATGCCGGCCTGGCCGCCGAAGTGGCCGTAGCCCGAGTTCTTCACGCCGCCAAAAGGCATCTGTGCTTCATCGTGCACCGTGGGGCCGTTGACATGGCAGATGCCGGCCTCGATGCGGGCGGCCACGCGCCAGCCGCGGGCCGTGTCGCGTGTATAGATGGCCGAGGACAGGCCGAACTCGTTGTCGTTGGCCATGGCGACGGCCTCGTCTTCGCCGCGTACGCGCACGATGGCTTTCACGGGCGCAAAGGTTTCCTCGCGGAAGATGCGCATTTCGGGCGTCACGCCGTCGATCAGCGTGGCGGGCATCAGCGTGTTGCTGGCCTTGCCGCCGCATAGCAGCCTGGCGCCCTTGGCCACGGCATCGTCAATCAGTTCGTTGACGCGGTGCACGGTGTTCATGTCCACCACCGAGCCCAGCACCACGGGACCCTTGCGCGGGTCGCCCAGCGGCAGCGAAGTGGCACGTGCCACGAGCTTGGCGAGGAACTCCTCGGCCACGGTCTCGTCGACGATGATGCGTTCGGTGGACATGCAGATCTGGCCCGAGTTGGCGAAGGCGCCAAAGGTGCAGCTGGCCACGGCGGCGTCGATGTCGGCGTCATCCAGCACCAGGAACGGGGCCTTGCCGCCCAGTTCCAGGATGGCGGGCTTGAGGTATTTGGCGCAGGTCTGGCCGATGATGCGGCCCACGCGCGTGGAGCCCGTGAAGTTCACGCGGCGCACGGCCGGGTGGGCCACCATGGCTTCGACCACGGTGCCGGCATCCTCGGGCGCATTGGTCACGAAGTTCACCACGCCGGGCGGCAGGCCGCCTTCCTGCAGGGCCTCGATGATCAGGCCGTGGGTGGCGGGGCACAGCTCCGAGCCCTTGAGGATGACGGTGTTGCCGCAGGCCAGCGGCGTGGCGATGGCACGAGTGGCCAGGATCACGGGAGCATTCCAGGGGGCGATGCCCAGCACCACGCCGGCGGGCTGGCGCACGGCCATGGCCAGGTTTCCGGGCACGTCGGAAGGGATGAGCTGGCCGTTGATCTGCGAGGTCAGCGAAGCTGCTTCCAGGAACATGTTGGCAGCCAGATGCACATTGAAACCGGCCCAGATGCCAGAGGCGCCGGTCTCGGCAGCCATGGCGGCGGCAAAGGCCTCGGCCTTGGCTTCCAGCGCCTGAGAGGCCTTCATCAGCATCTGGCGGCGCTCGGTGGGGCCCAGCTTGGACCAGGCGGGAAAGGCTGCGGCTGCCGCGTCGCAGGCGCGGATGGCATCTTCGGTGGTGGCCGCAGGTGCACGCGTGGCCACCGATCCGTCGAGAGGGTTGCGGCGCTCGAAAGTCGCGCCATTGCTGGCCTGGACCGACTGTCCGCCAATCAGCATGGATTGTTCAATCATGGTGTCTTCCTTTACTTTGGAGGGAGGTGCACTGCCACGAGTTGCAAACTTCGATCACCGGAATGCCGGATCAGCACGGTGATGCTAAAGATGGAGGAAGAATGAATGCAAGCAATATCTTTGATATAGGTGCTTGTCATTCTTCGGTGTCTTGTGTAGGGCACCCTTCTGGGATGGTCGTAATCCTAGGGAAGACCGGCTGCAGCTGCTGTGCGCAGCGTGCACAAAGCGCTTGATGAATCGTGCATCCAGGGGCGGGTTTTCCCTTGATATCAAGTACCCGGGTACAGGGGCTGGCTGGTGCGCTCTGCGGAAAAGCGAATACTTACCGATAATCGCGGGAGGGACTGTCGAGACAGACAGATACGTGCACGATAAGGAGTCAAGGCACATGACCGCGCCCGTGGTATTGAGCACCGATGGCTTGCCGGAGAAAGAGAGCGCACCAGCTTGGCATGACTGGATGGCTCAGCTGTTCTCGGGGCTGGATACGGATTTGTATGGCGATACCCGCTTTGACGGGAATATCTGCGTGGCCCATGCGGGCGACGTGATGCTTACCAAACTTGAAGCGGACCGCCACCGTGTCGTGCGCGACTCCCACCGGCTGCGCGAGAGCGAAGCCGCCTATCTCAAGATCATCGCTCCCTGGGAGGGGCAGGCTCAGGTGCTGCAGAACGGCCAGCTGGCCAGCGTGAGCAGCGGCAACTGGGTGATCTATGACACCTCCCAGCCGTATGAGGTGGCGAACCCCAGCTCTATCGAGCATCTGATCGTGATGGTGCCCAAGCAAAGCATTGTCGAACGAGGTTTGCGGCTGGACGGACTGATGGGGCGGAATATGGGAGGCAGCGCCGGCATTGCCCGCATTGCGTTGCAGACCATGCACAGCACCTATCAGGAACTCGATCAAATGGATGCGCCGCTGGCGCGCCGGGCCGGAGAACTGCTGGTGGACATGGTCTATCTGTCCTTGCAGGCCATGAGCGGTCAGGTGACGGCAATCACGCAAAAACAGGCCTTGCATGATCGCATCTGTGCTTATGTGGCCGGCCATGTGCGCGACCCGGGCCTGTCGGTCGACCAGGTGGCCCATGCGCTCAACTGCAGCAAGCGCCATCTGCACAACGCCTTCATGGGGCGCAATCTTTCGCTTGCTGCTTTCATTCAGCAAAGCCGGTTGGAGCTGTGCATGCGCGAGCTGCATATGCCGGCAATGGCGGGCTGCACCATCACGGAAATCGCCACGGGCTGCGGCTTTGGCAACAGCGCGCACTTCAGCCGCGTGTTCAAAGCCTATGCCGGAATGTCACCTTCCGAGTATCGGATGCATTTTCCTGAGCCGGCTGACCGCTGCAGCAGCCGGGGTTAGCGCTGCGGCAGCTCGCAACCGTCGGGGCCGCAGGCGTTGTTGTCTGTGTCCTGTTCGGCGGCATTGCCATTGAGCTGGCTCACCTGCTGGGCCCATTCGGTCAGCTGTGCGGTCCAGCCCGGCACATCGCCGAGCCATGGGCCGATGTCTATGCGCTGCACGGCACGCTGGTCGCGTTGCTCGGGGTGGTCGAATTCCAGCGCCAGCGTGGGAAAGCCCTGGCCCTGCACCATGCCCAGCCACTGGCGGCTTTCGGCGATGTGCTTTTGCGTGGTCGAGCCCGACAGGCGCGCATAGGCTGCATCGTAGGCCGAGGCGTCCAGGCCGATGTCGGCGGCCAGTTCGCGCAGCACGACCGGTTCGCTGATGCGCCGGCCTTCCACGTAATGGGCCTGCTGCTCGCGCGCAAGCATCTCCAGCCCCATGCCACCCAGCTCCTGGGCTGCCAGGAGGGCCGTGGTGGGCGGCTCGGAATCCAGCGGCGCGCCGATGTCGCTGAGCAGGCCGTTGAAATAGGCATCGCCAAAGGGCTGACCCGTCATCTCGGCGATGCGCCGGTCGCTGGCGATGACATGGTCGCGCCAGTCGGGCGTGATCGTGCGGCGGTGGCTGCCCGTGAGCATGCCGCCTGCATGCCATTGCACGGTGAGGCCGGGCACGCTGCGCGCGGCCTTGACCAGCGGCGCGGCCGCATAGCACCAGCCGCACAGCGGATCGAAGATGTAGTGAAGAACCAGAGGGGGCAGGGCAGTGTTGCTCATGGCGGCAGGTTTGGGCGAATCCATGGCGTCACTGTAACGACTGGCAAAGGCCCTGGCGCTGCGCAGGCACAATGCGGACTGCCCCGCATTCCCGAAAACACACCATGCGCCTGCAATCCTCGCCACCGCCCAAGCCCTCGCAGCCACCTGCCATGCCCCAGGAGTCCACGCCGCAGTCGGTGGCGCGCCGCGGCACGCTGGCCTTTCTGGTGTTCTGGCTGGCGCTGATGGGCGTGGTCTACCTGGGCATGCAGCAGTACCTGCGCCCGGCCCGGGCCAGGGTGCTGGCCGACGGCACGGTGCGCATAGAGCGCGGGCAGGATGGGCATTTCCGCGTCAATGGCAGCGTCAACGGCCAGCCGGTGAAGTTCCTCGTCGATACCGGCGCGACTTCGGTGAGCGTGACCGACGAGCTGGCCGCAAAGGCTGGGCTGCAGGGCGGCGAGTCCGTGCGCTTTCGCACTGCCAACGGCGAGCGCGAAGGGCGCATGGTCACGGCCGAGCAGGTCAAGGTGGCCAACGTGGCCGTAGGCGGCGTGCGCGTGGGAACGGGCTACACGGGCGAGGACAGCGCCGACGCGCTGCTGGGCCAGAATTTCCTGCGCTACTTCGACATGCAGATCAGCGGCGACGCCATGCTGCTGCATCCGCGCCAGCAGGGCCGGTGATCGGCGGCGGGCGTACCGGCAGCGGGTGCATGGCCGTGGGCTTTGGCCCAGCATGCCGCGGGGCGGCACCGCATCTGCGAAAATACGCGTTTCCCCGGGGAGTCCGGTGCAGCCCATGCGGGTTGCTGCCATGCGTATCGAGGCTCGATCCACTCCCTGTCCGCAGCCCGCAGCTTGCATGCGGGCTTTGTTGCATTGCCGAGCCTTGGGCCAGAGTCTTGTCTGGCTGCCGCCCGACAACCGATGGCCGCCCGAGCCCGTGCGGCCGTGATGGATCGCCGCCGTGTCCCACCGCCAACCCATTCGCGTTACCGACCGCCACAAGTTCGACACTTTGATCGACGCCCGCTCGCCTGGCGAGTTCGCCCTGGACCATATTCCGGGGGCCATCAACTGCCCCGTGCTCGATGACGAGGAGCGCGCCCGGGTGGGCACCATCTACAAACAGGTCAGCTCCTTCGAGGCCAAGCGCCTGGGCGCGGCCATGGTGGCGGCCAATCTGGCCCGCCATCTGCGCGAGACCTTTGCCGACAAGCCCGCCAACTGGAAGCCGCTGGTGTACTGCTGGCGCGGCGGCCTGCGCAGCGGCTCCATGGTGACCTGGCTGCGCCTGGTGGGCTGGGACGCGCAGCAGATGGCCGGCGGCTACAAGGCCTTCCGCGGCCATGTGATCGACCAGCTCGACGAGCTGGTGCCGCGTCTGCAGATGCGCGTGCTGTGCGGCGCCACGGGCAGCGCCAAGACCCGCGTGCTGCATGCACTGGAGCAAAGCGGCGCGCAGGTGCTGGACCTGGAGGGCTATGCCAGCCACAAGGGCTCGCTGCTGGGCAATCTGCCCGGCATCGAGCAGCCCAGCCAGAAGCGCTTTGAAACCCTGATCGCCGAGCAACTGGAATCCTTCGACCTTTCGCGCCCCATCTATCTGGAAGGCGAAAGCGCCAAGATCGGCCGCCTGGGCGTGCCGCTGGTGCTGGTGGAGTACATGCGCAAGTCGCCCGTGATCGAGGTGCGCGCCACCACCGCGGCGCGCCTGTCCTATCTGCTGCGCGACTACGCCTATCTGGGCGACGACCCCGAGGCCCTGGCCCGCAAGCTGGGCTGGCTCAAGGAGATGCAGGGCAACGAAACCGTGGGCCGCTGGCAGGCCTGGGCCCAGGCGCGGGAGCTGTCGCCGCTGTTCGAGGAACTCATGCTGCGCCACTACGACCCGCACTACGAGCGCTCGCAGTCCAACCACTTCGAGCAATGGACGGGCCGCGAAGTGCTGGAGACCGACGATCTGTCGGACGCCGGCATTGCCCAACTGGCCGAGAAATGCCTGGCGCTGGAGACCGTGCGCGCCTGATAGGTATTGGGGGTGTCACTCCATGAAGATGGGCACCAGCGACAGCAGCAGCAGGGCCGCCATGAGGCCGTTGAAGGCGCGCAGCGCCGCGGGCGTGCGCAGCGTGCGGCCCACGGTGCTGCCGAACAGCGTCCAGACGCTGATGCTGGGATAGTTGATGGCCCCGAGAACCATCGCCGACAGCAGCAGATTGAAGAAGAAGCCTTCGCGCGGCGTATAAGTGGCCACCACGCCTATGCACATGATCCAGGCCTTGGGATTGACCCATTGGAAGGCGGCGGCCTGCCAGAAGCTCAACGGCTGGTTGCCGGCCTGGCCCTGGTCCACGCCGCCGGCCTTGGCGATCTTGACGGCCAGCCAGACCAGGTAGGCGGAGCCCAGGTATTTGAGCAGGGTATACAGGCGCGGTTCGGCCTCGAAGACCTTGCCCAGGCCGACGCCTATCAGCAGCAGCATGATGACCACGCCCAGGCAGATGCCCAGCATGTGGGGCACGCTGCGCCGGTAGCCGAAGGTGGCGCCCGAGGCCGTGAGCATGACGTTGTTGGGGCCGGGCGTGACGGAGCTGACGAAGGCGAACAGCGCCAGGGGCAGCATGAAGGACAGCGAAGAGGGCAGGAGGTTCATGGCAATCGAAGCAGTGATGCCATGGATGCTAAGTCTGAAGAGCGGTACAGTATCGGTGCACTTTGCCATGCCACTTCATGAACTGGCCTGCTTTTATGACCCAGACACTTTCCGGGCAATCTGATGCCATTCCGTCTCCATCCAGCAGCGCGCGGGCCGTTTCCGCCATGGGCTGGCAGCCTTTGCGCGGCAGCGGCAGCTCTCTTGTCGAGCAACTGGTCGAGCATTTCGGCGGTCTGATCCGCAATCACGGCCTGCGTGCGGGCATGCGCCTGCCTTCGGTGCGGGCCCTCGCCGAAAGCGCCAATGTGAGCCGGGACACCGTGGTGCAGGCCTTCGACCGGCTGGCGGCGCTGGGCCTGGTGCAGTCGCGGCGCGGCGCCGGTTTTTTCGTCTGCGCCCAGCGCAGCGTGGCCGTGCCTGCGCCCATGCCCGCCAGCAGCCTGGCGCAGGGGGCTGCCTTCGATACCGCCTATCTGCTGCGCGGCATATTCCGCGCGGGTGTGGATGGGGCGGGCAGCGCGGGCTGCCTGCCCAACAGCTGGATGGACCATGGGCTGATCAGCGGCGCCATGCGCACCATCGTGAGGCAGGGCACGCGGGCCGAGGCCGGGCTGCTGGGCTATGGCGTGCCCCAGGGCTTTGCGCCGCTGCGTCAGCAGATCGCCTCGGGGCTGCAGGCCCAGGAGGTACCCGCGCACCCCGAATCCCATTTGATGACCGTCAGCGGCGTGACCCATGGGCTGGATCTGATCGTGCGCTGCTTTCTGCGGCCCGGCGATACGGTGCTGGTCGAGGACCCGGGCTGGTTCCTGATCTTCGGGCGCCTGAATTCCATGGGCGTGAACGTGGTGGGCGTGCCGCGCCTGCCCGGTGGCCCCGACGTGCAGGCGCTGGAGAGCCTGGCACGCCAACACCGGCCCAAGCTGTTCATCCTGAACACCGTCGTGCACAACCCCACGGGGCTGAGCCTCTCGGTCGGCGTGGCGCATGATGTGCTGCGCATTGCGCAACAGCACGACTTCCTGCTGGTCGAGGACGATACCTACTCGGAATTCCTGGGCAGCATGCCGTTGCGCCTGGCCGCCATGGACCGGCTGCAGCGCGTGCTGCTCGTGGGCGGCTATTCCAAGACCCTGTCCGGGGGCCTGCGCGTGGGCTATGTGGCGGCGCGGCCCGAGATCATCCACCAGCTCACGGACCTCAAGCTGCTGGGCGGGCTGACCTCGGCCCTGCCCAGCGAGCAGATCGTGCATCGCATCCTGGCCGATGGCGCCTACAGGAAGCATGTCGACCGGCTGCGCGAGCGCGTCGACAAGGCGCGCAGCCGCTGCCTGCGCCGTCTTGAAGCCCTGGGCTGCCATGCCGTGCACGAACCGGTGGCCGGGACCTTCGCCTGGGTGGACTGCGGCATGGACAGCGAGGTGCTGGCCCGCCATGCGGCCGAGCACGACCTGCTGCTGGCGCCCGGCGTGCTGTTCTCGCCGCGCCAGGCCTCCAGCCGCATGCTGCGGGTGCAGGTTTCCATGGCGGACGAACCGGCGCTATGGAGGGTGCTCGAGCAGTTGCTAGGGCGGTACCGGGAAGGTGGACCCTCGGTTCACGATTGATCACAATCGGGGGCTGGAGAAGCCGCCAACAGGGGCTGGGCTGCTGGTATGTTTGCAGCATGCCTGTTGCATCCGCCACGTCCCATGCGGCCTCATGACGACGCTCCTCCGGTTGGGCGGCGCGCGGCTGCCTTGCCGGCGCTGGCGCTGGCGCTCTGTGCATTGCTGGCAGCCTGTTCCAGCGCACCCACCAATCATGGCAAGGTAGAGGGCGAGGGTTTCCAGGCCGGCGAACTGGTGCAGTCCGACGGCAACCGCATGGCCACGCTGGCCATGAAGGAGAACCTGGAGAGCCTGGTGCGGATCATGGACAAGCTCTACCGCCGCAATCCCGGGGAATGGAAGAAGACCGCTTCCAGCCGCGAGGCGGCCGTGGCCTATGTACGCATCGCCATCCTGGAGCGCCAGCCCTGGCAGGAGCTGCAGGGCGAGCGCGATGTGGCGGCCCTGTCGCTGGCGCTGCAGCCCGGTTTTGCGGGCGACCGCGTGGCAGCCTTTGTCTATGCGGCAGCCGATACCATCATCACGGCCCACGGCAACCGAACCTCGTTCACGCTGGTCGACGGGCTTGATCCGCAGCACATCTTCAATGCGGCGCGCAATCTGGAAATCGCCAACTGGATTCTCAACTCCCGCAAATCGGTCGCGGGCCAGCCGCTGCTGCTGTCCAACGGACTGGCCGAGCAGGAGCGCAACCTCAGCTTCGAGCGCGAGATGGGCAAGATCATCGGCCGGCTGGATCTGCTCGCAAGCTACACCACCGAGTGCTACCGGCGCTCGTTCATTGGCTACGGGCAGGGCCTGCTGGCCGGACCGTTCATGCAATTTCTGCCGGTGCGCTGATTCAGCCAGGGCAGAGCACGATGGTCACGAGCGCGGAGGAGTCCTCGACGGCCCGCACGGCATGCGGCATATTGGGCGGCAGGTGCATGAGCTGCCCGCTGTCCAGCTGGCGCACGGTCTGGCCCAGCAGCACTTCGAAGCGGCCTTCGAGGCAGTGCAGGCTGACGCTGCCGGGCACATGGTGGGGCGGCAGCGACTGCCCCGCGCGAAGCACCACGCGGATGACTTCCATGTCGTCAGCCTTGAACAGTGCATAGGTGCGGGCGCTGCCCAGCCGGGCGCCGTAGGGGTTCACGTCGATGGCCTGGGCGGGTGTTGCATGAAGAAGAGCCATGGCGCGACCTCCGGGAAGTAACGGCAAATGTCCTATTGTCCCGTGCTGCCGCGTGGACTTCAACCTTGGTTTGATGACAACCGTCAGCTTGCCTGTGCATCGAGGTTGGGCGCAGCATGGGCAAAAGTGCAGAAAGCAGGGCGGGGGCGGTTTAATCATTCGTAAATCGAATGATTTGCTTTGTTTAAACAATTGGACTTGAATGCTTGAAGGTCTCAGCATGCAGGGCAGGCGCCGGATACAGGTGCCGAACCCTGAACAAGGAGACAAGCATGGACAAGCGTTTTCTACTGCGCGCCAGCGGCGCGGCAGCCGTGGCGGCCGGCATGGCCTTGAGTTTTGCCGTGCCGGTGCTGGCGCAGGAGAGCTACCCCAGCGCCCCCATCACGCTGGTGGTGCCGTTCGCCGCGGGCAGCGGCACCGATGCGGTGGCCCGCGTGGTGGCCAGCAAGCTGGGCGAGCGCCTCAAGCAGCCCGTGATCGTGGACAACCGCGCCGGAGCCAATGCCCAGATCGCGGCCGTGCATGTGGCCAAGGCCAGGCCCGACGGCTATACGTTGTTCATGACCACCAACACCTCGCACTCGGCCAACCCCTGGCTGGTCAAGGGCCTCAAGTACGACCCCGTCAAGGATTTCACGCCGGTGGCGCGCGTGGGCGAGCTGCCGTTCGCGCTGATCGTGAACCCCTCGGTGCCGGCCATGACCGTGGCCGAGCTGATCGCCTACGCCAAGGCGCACCCGGACCAGCTTTCCTACGGCACGCCCAACAGCACTTCGCTGGTGGCTGCGGAAACCTTCAAGTACATCACCGGGGCGAAGATCACCGGCGTGCCCTACAAGTCCAGCCCGCAGGCGCTGACCGATGTGATGGGCAACCAGATCCAGATGTATGTGGCCGATCTGGGCTCGGCCTGGGGCACGCTCAAGACCGACCGCGTGCGCACGCTGGGCGTGACGGCGGCCAAGGGCTCGCAACTGCTGCCCCATGTGCCGGCCATCGCCAAGACGCTGCCGGGCTTCGACCTCACTTCGTGGAACGGCATCTTCGGCCCGGCCGGAATGCCCAAGGCGATTGCCGAGCGCATCAACAGCGAGCTGCAGCTCATCCTCAAGGACAAATCCGTGCAGGAGCAACTGGCCCAGGTGGGCTTCGAAGTCTGGCCCACGGCCACTCCCGACGAGTTCGCGCTCTATGTGAAGGAGCAGCTCGCCAAATGGGGCCAGCTGGTCAAGCAGGCCGGCATCGAGGCGCAGTGACCGAGGAATGGCGCAGATGCAAAGCGAGACCGCACAGGCAGCAGGCAGGTCAGCAGGCCCATTGGCCGGCGTGAAAGTGGTGGACCTGACTTCGGTGGTCATGGGGCCGTTTGCCACGCAGATCCTGGCGGCCCTGGGGGCCGACGTCATCAAGGTGGAGTCTCCAGAGGGCGACAACATGCGCCACGTGGGCCCCATGCGCAACCCAGGTATGGGCCCGATCTTTCTCCAGGCCAACCAGGGCAAGCGCTCCATCGTGCTCGACCTCAAGCAGGCTCCCGCGCGCGCGGCGCTGCTGCAGCTGCTGGCCGATGCAGACGTCTTCATCAGCAATGTGCGCCCCCAGGCCATGGCCCGGCTGGGCCTGGACTGGGAGAAGCTGGCGCAGAACCACCCACGGCTCATCCATGTGAGCTGCTGCGGCTTCGATCAGACCGGCCCCTATGCGGCCAGGCCCGCCTATGACGACCTGATCCAGGGCGCGACCGGCGTGCCCTGGCTGGCCCAGCAGTACGGCGGCGGCGAGCCGTCGTATGCGCCCATGACGCTGGGCGACCGCGTCACGGGCCTGCATGCCGTCTACGCGGTCACGGCCGCGCTGTATGCGCGCGAGAAGACCGGGCAGGGCCAGGCCGTGGTCGTGCCCATGTTCGAGGCCATGACCCAGTTCATCCTCGGTGATCACATGGCCGGACTGAGCTTCGATCCGCCGCTGGGCGATGCCGGCTATGCGCGGCTGCTGACGCGCCACCGCAAGCCCTACCGCACGCGCGACGGCCATCTGTGCGTGCTGATCTACAACGACAAACACTGGCACAGCTTCTTCAACGCCATAGGCCAGGGCGAACGCATGCGCGAGCCCATGTTCGCCACCCACGGCCAGCGCGCGGCCCATATCGATGCCGTCTATGCCGAGGTGGCGTGCTTGATGGGCGAGCGCACCACGGCCGAATGGCGTGCGCTGCTGGACGCGGCCGACGTGCCCAACATGCCCATGGCCTCGCCCGAGGACCTGCTGGCCGACCCGCACCACTCGGCCACGGGCTTTGTGCGCGAGATCGACCACCCTACCGAAGGGCGGCTGCACACCACGGGCAACCCCACGCAGTGGAGCGGCACGCCGGCAGCCCGCGAGGCTTGCGCCGCTCCGCAACTGGGCCAGCACACCCTGCAGGTGCTGCGCGAAGCGGGTCTGGCCGAGGCGCAGATCGCCGCGCTGCAGGCCAGCGGCGCCTGCATGCAGGCTTCATCATCGAATGACAGGGAGACAGACACATGCCCCGCCATCTGATCCGCGAGCAGGACGTGCCGGGCTACAGCCCCGCCAACCACCACGGCACCGTGAACCGGCGCCTCGTCAGCCAGGCCAATGTGGGCGCGCGGCATATGGAGGTGGTGCTGGGTACGCTGGAAAAAGGCGGCGGCGCGCTGCCGCACGCCCACCCGGGCATGGAGCAGGCCTGCTATCTGCTCGAAGGCACGGCCGAGGTGGAAGTGGAAAGCGAAGGCCGGACCGAGCGCTTTGCCATGCAGGCCGGCGACACCTGCTTTTTTCCCGAGGACTGCATGCATGTGTTGCGCGTCACCAGCGACACGCCCGTGCGCCTGCTGGTCATCTACAGCCCGCCCTATGGCGAGAATCCGGAGCGCGTGCGCAGGCCGAAATAAAGCACTCCCTGAGGCGCTTCGCCTAGGCGGCCCCGCGCCTTCCCCTGGCCGGGCGCCCCTCTCTCTACGCGCTGCGCGCTACAGGAGGGGGACGCAGCCAGCGCGGCGGGGCGGCCCTTGCGCGGCTGCCCTCGCTTGGGACGCGCCAGTGTCATGGGCGGCGCGCAGCGCCAGGACAACTTTCTGTACAAGACCACACCCAACAACGGAGAAAACCCATGGATTTTTTGTGGAGCGCCGAGCAGGAACAGATCCGCGAGGCCGTGCAACGCGTCTGCACGCCTTTCGATGACGACTACTGGCTCAAAAAGGACAGGGACGGCGGCTTTCCGCACGACTTCCACCAGGCCCTGGCCGATGCGGGCTGGCTGGGCATTGCCATGCCCGAGGAGTTCGGCGGCGCGGGCTTGGGGATTAGCGAGGCTGCGCTGATGATGCACACCATCGCCGCCACGGGCGCTGGCCTGTCGGGCGCCTCGGCCGTGCACATGAACATCTTCGGCCTGCACCCGGCCGTGGTGTTTGGCACGCCAGAACAGAAGCAGCGCTGGCTGCCGCCGCTGATCGCGGGCCGGGACAAGGCCTGCTTCGGCGTGACCGAGCCCAATGCCGGCCTCAACACGCTCAAGCTGCAGACCCGCGCCGTGCGCGAGGGCGACGTCTACGTGGTGCACGGGCAGAAGGTCTTCATCTCCACGGCCCAGGTGGCCAACAAGATCCTGCTGCTGGCGCGCACCAAGCCCGTGGAGGAATGCAAGGGCACCGAGGGCCTGTCGCTGTTCTATACCGACCTGGACCGCAGCCGCATCGCCGTGACCGAGATCGAGAAGACGGGTCGCAAATGCGTGGACACCAACCAGCTCTTCATCGACGGGCTGCGCATTCCCGCGGAGGACCGCATCGGCGAGGAGGGCCAGGGCTTTTCGTACATCCTGCACGGCCTCAACCCCGAGCGCATCCTGATCGCCGCCGAAGCCGTGGGCCTGGGCCGCGCGGCCTTGGCGCGTGCCACCCAGTATGCGAACGAGCGCGTGGTGTTCGACCGGCCCATAGGCCAGAACCAGGGCGTGCAGCACCCGCTGGCCCAGGCCTGGATGGGGCTGGAGGCCGCCCACCTGATGGTGCAAAAGGCCGCCTTCCTCTACGACAAGGGACTGCCCTGCGGCGCCGAGGCCAATGCGGCCAAGTACCTGGCCGCCGAAGCCTGCGCCAAGGCCTGCGAGACCGCCATCTTCACGCACGGCGGCATGGGCTATGCCAAGGAATTCCATGTGGAGCGCTATATGCGCGAGTCGTGGATTCCGCGCCTGGCACCCGTGAGCCCGCAGCTCATCATGTGCTTCATTGCCGAGAAAGTCCTTGGTCTGCCGAAATCGTATTGAGCCCCCGAGCCGCTGTGCGGCTTCCCCCAAGGGGGACGACGCCCTCGCCGCGAGGCGGCTCTTGCTCGGCGTCTCTCGCGGAAGCGACGATGCCTGGGTCCACGGTTGTCCTGGGGATGGCAAGATCGTCCTGATGAAAACCCATCTGCTGCGTTACTTCGTGGTCCTGGCCGAGGAACTGCACTTCGGCCGGGCGGCCCAGCGCCTGTGCATCACCCAGCCGCCGCTGAGCATGGCGCTCAAGACGCTGGAACAGGGCCTGGGCACCGTGCTCATGGAACGCGATGCCAAGAACGTGAAGCTCACGCCCGCAGGAGAAGCCTTTCTGCATGAGGCGCGCAAGGTACTGGCCCAGCTCCAGCACGCGGCCGAGGTGGTGCGCGGCGTGGCCTTGGGCTTGCAGGGGCGGTTGGACATAGGCATCACGGGCTCCATGGTTTACCGCAATGTGCCGGGTTTCTGCCGGGCCTTTCGTGCCGAGCGTCCGCTGGTCGAGCTGTGCCTGCACGAGATGTCCACGCGCGACCAGTTGCAGGCTATCGCCAGCGGGCAGATCGACTGCGGCTTTCTCAACATCGCCACGCCGCCCGACGGCATGCGCACGCTGTCCATAGGCGAGGAGCCCTTTGTCTGCTGCCTGCCCAGCGAGCATGCGCTGGCCCGGCGTGCCGAGATCGATTTGCGCGAACTGGCCCAGGACACCTTCGTCATGTTCGCGCGCGAGGTGGCGCCGGCCAATTACGACAACGTCATCGCCTGCCTGCAGCAGGCCGGCATCCATCCCCATACGCGCCACGCCGCGCGCCAGTGGCTGACCGTCATGGCCCTGGTCTCGGCCGGGCAGGGCGTGGCCCTGGTGCCCGCCTGCATGCAGACCGTGGGCATGAATGGCGTGCGCTTTGCGGGACTGCGCGGCAGCAAGGTCACCACGCCGGCCGTGCTGGCCTGGCGCGCGGAGCGCATGCCGGCTGTGCTCGAAGCCTTTGTGGCCAGCGTGCGCCAGTCCCGATGCGTAGAAGCCGCGGATGGGGGCGCTGCGGCGATGGATCCATGATCCGATTTCACCCTAATTGACTTCATGCCTTTACTCGTGACAATTCGACGCAATTGTTGCATTTGAGGAAGTCATGAGTTTTCAGCTGACGCAGTCGATGAGCATTGCGAAAAAACTGGCGGTGTTGAATGTCGGCGCAATACTCGGCATCGTTGTTCTTACAGCCGTCTTTCTTCTGTCCGAACGCTCACTCATTCTTGAGGAGCGCACCAGCAATGTCCGTCAGGCCGTGGAAACCGCCTATGGCGTGCTCGATTACTACCAGAAGCAGGAGTCCAGCGGAGCCCTCCCCCGTGCCGAGGCCCAGAAGAAGGCCATGGATGCCATCAAGCTGCTGCGCTATGGCGGCAACGAATACTTCTGGCTCAATGACATGCAGCCGAAGATGCTCATGCATCCGATCAAGCCGGAGCTCGACAACAAGGATCTGAGCGACAACAAGGATCCGAACGGGAAGTTCCTGTTCGTGGAATTCGTCAATACCGTCAAGCAATCAGGCGCCGGCCCGGTCAGTTACATGTGGCCTAAGCCGGGAAGCGACAAGCCGGTGCAAAAGGTTTCCTACGTCAAAGGCTTCGCGCCCTGGGGCTGGGTCATCGGCTCTGGCGTGTATGTCGACACGGTGGAGACCACCGTGCGCGGGCGCGCCGTCACCTTTGCCGTGGGGGCGGTGCTGCTGGCGGCCGTGCTGCTCGGTATCGGCGTGTTCATCGCACGCGGCATGCTGCGCCAGTTGGGCGGCGAGCCCGGCTATGCGGCCTCGATTGCGCACAGCATTGCCGGGGGCGATCTGACCGTTCCGATCAGCGTCAAGCACGATGCCGGCCACAGCATGGTCAATGCATTGAAGGCGATGCGCGACGACCTGGCGCGCATCGTCAGCTCGGTGCGCATGGCGACCGACAGCATCGCCACCGCATCGAGCGAAATTGCGGTGGGCAACAACGATCTGTCGGCTCGCACCGAAAACCAGGCCAGTGCGCTGGAGGAAACCGCTGCCTCGATGGAGCAGCTCACCGTGACCGTGCGCCAGAATGCGGACAGCGCGCGTATTGCGAACGAGCTGGTGGCCAATGCCTCGGAAGTGGCGCAGCAAGGTGGCGCCGTGGTGTCGCAGGTCGTCGAGACCATGGCATCGATAGACACCTCGTCGCGCCGTATCGTGGACATCATCAGCGTGATCGACGGCATTGCATTCCAGACCAATATCCTGGCGCTGAATGCCGCCGTGGAAGCTGCGCGGGCCGGCGAACAGGGGCGCGGCTTTGCCGTGGTGGCATCGGAAGTGCGCAGCCTGGCGCAACGCAGCGCCGAGGCGGCCAAGGAGATCAAGGCGTTGATCGGGGCGTCGGTGGAAACTGTCGGCATTGGCAACACGCTGGTGGCACAAGCCGGCAGCACCATGCAGCAGGTGGTGGATAGCGTGCAGCGCGTGCACCAGATCATCAACGAGATCAGCACCGCCAGCGAGGAACAGAGCGCAGGCATCGCGCAGGTGAACGAAGCGATCTCGCAGATGGATGCGGTGACGCAGCAGAACGCGGCACTCGTCGAGCAGGCGGCTGCAGCGGCTGCCAGCATGCAGCAGCAATCATCGGCCTTGCTGCAGGCGGTGAGCGTCTTCCGTGTCGAGGTCGGTGGCGCGGCCACGCCGGTGAGCCGCGTGCCGGGCCTGGTCCACAGTTGACGCGATGCCAGGGCTCACCCGAAGTGAATGCCCTGCGCCAGCGGCAGCTCGCGTGAGTAGTTGATGGTGTTGGTCGTGCGGCGCATGTACTGCTTCCAGGCATCCGAGCCGCTTTCGCGGTCGCCGCCGGTTTCCTTCTCGCCGCCAAAGGCGCCGCCGATTTCCGCGCCGCTGGGGCCTATGTTCACATTGGCCATGCCGCAGTCCGACCCGGCCGCGCTCAGAAAGGTCTCCACTTCGCGCAGGTCGTTGGAGAAGATGCAGGACGACAGGCCCTGAGGCACGTCGTTGTTCAAGGCAATGGCCTGCGCCAGGTCTTCGTAGGCCAGCACATAAAGCAGGGGCGCGAAGGTCTCGTGCCGCACGATGGTCGTCTGCCCGGGCATGTCCACGATGGCCGGCGCCACGTAAAAGCCCTGGGGAAACCGCTCCTCCAGCACGCGCTGGCCTCCGGTCAACACCGTGCCGCCTTGCTGCTTGGCCTGGGCGAGGGAGTCCTGCATTGCATGGAAGGCCGCCTGGTCGATCAGCGGCCCCACCAGGGTGCCGGGCTGCAGCGGATCGCCTATGCGCAGGCTGGCATAGGCCTTGAGCAGCTTGTCCAGCAAGGCCTGCTTGATGTCGCGGTGCACGATCAGCCGCCGCAGCGTGGTACAGCGCTGGCCGGCCGTGCCCACGGCGCTGAAGACGATGGCGCGCACGGCCAGGTCCAGGTCGGCCGCGGGCGTGACCACCATGGCGTTGTTGCCGCCCAGCTCCAGGATGCGCTTGCCAAAGCGCGCCGCCACCCTGGGGCCCACGGTACGGCCCATGCGGCTGGAGCCGGTGGCGGATACCAGGGCGATCTGCGGGCTGTCCACCAGGGCTTCGGCCACATCGCTGCCGCCCAGAGCTATCTGCGCCAGGCCCGCCGGCGCGCGCTCGCCGAACTGGGCCGTGAATTGAGCGATCGCGCGCTCCAGCGCCTTGAAGGTGGCCAGGCCCGACAGCGGCGCCTTCTCGGAGGGCTTGAAGATCACCGGGTTGCCGCAGACCAGCGCAAGCGCCGCATTCCAGGCAAACACCGCGCTGGGAAAATTGAAAGCCGTGATGATGGCTACCGGCCCCAGCGGGTGGTACTGCTCCATGATGCGGTGGCCCGGCCGCTCGGAGACTATGGTCTTGCCATGCAGCTGGCGCGACAGGCCCAGCGCGAATTCGCAGATGTCCACGGCCTCCTGCACCTCGCCCAGGCCCTCCTGCACGATCTTGCCGACCTCGCGCGAGACCACATGGCCTATGTCCGCCTTGGCGCGGCGCAGCTCCTCCCCCCACAGCCGCACCAGCTCGCCGCGCACCGGCGCGGGCGTCAGCCGCCATGACTCGAAGGCCTCTGCTGCCCGGCCGATGACGGCAGGCATGCCTGCGGCGGGCCGGGCCGCGAGGCGGGCCAGCCCGGTGCCGTCGATGGGCGAGCGCACGGCGATGTCCGTGCCGCTCAGTGCGGGCAGATCGATGCCGCAGCGCTGCAGCACGGTGGCGAAATCATCGGGGGGCAATGCAGTCATGGGCTTTCCTGAAGCGAATCAACAAGAATTCACCGGCCGGCGGTACGAGAGGCGGGAGCCGCAAGCTCCACTCTGGCCTGGGTGGTGTCGCGCAAGCTTTCAAAGTAATGCCCCACGCGGGTAGCGAGCAAGGCGGAAAGCGCGCATTGCTCCTGGCGCACAAAGCCATGCTGTGGCAGCTGGCCCGTGGTGAACAGCTCCACCGCGCCCAGCATGCCGGCGGCCGTGGTCAGCTCGATGGCCGTGCGCTGCCGGCCGCGCAGCGGTGCGCCGTAGATGCGGGCGGTGCGCGTTTCCTGCTCCAGCCGGCCGGCCCGCAGGCCGGTGGCCGTGGCGGCAATCACCACCATGTCGTCGCGGCTGTGGGGCACGGCGCCTTCCAGCACCTGGCGCAACAGATCGCGCCGCTCTATCAGGCGCAGACCGTGCAGCAGCAGATGCATGGCGTCACGGTGGCCGGGGTGGCGCAGGGTCTTGTAGCTCAGGTTGTGCACGCGGCCCTGCAGCGTCTCGCACAGCGTGCCCAGGCCGCCGGAGGTGTTGAAGGCCTCGAACAGCTGGCCGTCCAGGTTCCAGCTCTCCAGCCCTTCCAGCGGCTGCACCTGTACGGGCTGGCCGTTCACGATGGCATCGCAGGGGTTGCAATATTCGTTGATGAGGCCGTCTATGCTCCAGGTGAAGTGGTAGCGCAGCGCATTCGTGGCGTGAACCGTCAGTGCGCCCACGCGCAGCTGCAGGTCGTGCAGCTCATCGAACTGCCCCGCCAGGTGCCCGCCCAGCATGCCTATCACCCCGGGCGCCAGCCCGCATTGCGGCATCAGCACCGCGCGCGCCTGCGGCGCGAGAGCGCGTATGGCGCGCGTGGCCGCCACGTCCTCGGTCAGGTCGAAATAGTGGACTCCATGCTGGGCCGCTGCGGTCGCGACCCGCTCGGCGCAGAAGAAAGGCAGGGCGTTGATGACCAGCGAGTGCTTGCGCAGCGCCTTGGCCAGCGCGGCGTCATTCTGTATGTCCAGCTGCATATGGGTGACCAGCGGGTCGCCGTCGGCGGGCGGCTGCTGGATATCGGGCTGTATATCGGCCAGCGTGACGGGCAGGCCATGCAGCTCGGCCAGCATATCGGCAATCGTGGAGCCTATCTTGCCGGCGCCGAGGATGAGGATGGCTTCGAGAGGATTTTTCATGGTGACCTCCTTAAGACCTTGTGTGTCCATTCTTGAGAGCTTTGCGCAGCAGTGTCAATCAGCCATGAAAAAAACCGCAGGGCTCTCACCGTGCGGTTTTTGTCGGGGAAAGAAGGCTGGAAATTACGCCATCACTTCTTCTGCACCATCTTGATCACGCTGGAGAAGTCTTCAGGCCCGTGCCCCGCAAGGCTGTGCGCGGCATAGAGCGCGCGGGCCATGCCGCCCAGCGGCGTGCTGGCCTTGACGGCCATGGCGCTCTCCTGGGACAGGCCCAGGTCCTTGAGCATCAGGTCGGTGCCGAAGCCGCCCGTGTAGCCGCGCGTGGCGGCGGAGTTCTCCTGCACGCCGGGGTAGGGGTTGTAGACCTCCAGCGCCCAGTTGCCGCCCGAGCTGCGGCGCATGATTTCGCTGAGCACCTTGGGGTCGAGCCCGTTGGCCACGCCCAGGGCGATGGCCTCGCTGGTGCCTATCATCAGAATGCCCAGCAGCATGTTGTTGCAGATCTTGGCGGTCTGGCCCGCACCCACGGCGCCCGCGTGGAAGATGTTCTTGCCCATCTTCTCGAGCAGCGGCCGCGCACGTTCCAGGTCGGCGTCGGCACCGCCCACCATGAAGGTCAGCGTGCCGGCGACGGCGCCGCCCGTGCCACCCGAGACAGGCGCGTCGATGAAGTCTATGCCCGCAGCCTGGGCGGCCCTGGCCACCTTCTGGCTGGTGGCGGCGGCGATGGTCGAGCTGTCGATGACCAGCACGCCCCTGGCGATGTGCGCCAGCAGGCCGGCTGCGCCGTCGCGCCCAAGGTACAGCCCTTCGACATGCTGGCTGGCCGGCAGCATGGAGATCACGACCTCGGCGCCTTTCACGGCCTCTTCGGCACTGGCCGCCGCCTGGCCGCCTTCGGCCTGGACCTTGGCCAGGGCCGGGGCACTGAGGTCGAAGGCCGTGACGCGGTGGCCGGCCTTGACGAGATTGATGGCCATGGGCGCGCCCATATTGCCCAGGCCGATGAAGGCGATCTGCATGGTTTGTCTCCTTTGTTTGCTATTGAATATGTAGCTTGTCGGGATTTTTCCACCTACGATAGAGGCGGATGGGTGCTTCAATTGGCGATGTCGGCCCCTTTGTCCTGGAGCAGGCTGCGCAGAATGCTGCGATGGCAGCGCGCTTCGTTTTCGCAATAGCAGCCCACGGCAAATGCAGCGTGGTGCGACAGGGCGGCAAGCAAGCTCAGCGTGCGGTCGGCCGGAGCCTCGGCCAGCTGCTTGCGAAACAGCTTGTCGAACTGCTTCCAGCGTTTGTCGGCCTCGGCGGTCTGGCCCTGGTCCTGCAGATGGTGCGACTCCAGGGCCAGCTTCATGGTGTCGGGCTCGGGCGAGAGCTCGGGATACCAGACGTCGTAGTAGTCGCGGCTGGCGAATTCGGCCTTGGGCACGCCGCGCGGCGGTCGCCTTACCGTGCCTATGCGCAGGCCTTCGCCAGAGGCGCGCGGGGTGCCGAGTCGGACGATGCGGATGGGCATGATGGGTCTCTCCTACAGATCGCTATCGAACACGCTGTGGCGCTTCGCCTGGCCTGAGCTCTTGGGGGCAGTCTTGCGCCGCGGCGAAGCCTTGGCGCGCGGGTTGTAGGCCAGGGCTTGGTCGAGCCAGAACTGCCAGTGTTCGCGCGTGGCAAAGCCGTTGGGCTCCACCCAGAAGTAGCCCTGCATGCCGCCATCGGGCGAGAGCTCGCGGGTGTTCTGCATTTCCATGAGCTCGGTGTGCCGCTCGGGCGGCAGGCGCACCAGCAGCTCGCCGTTCTTCACGCCCAGGCACAACTTGCCGTCCACAAGAAAACAATGGATGCCGAACAGCGTGCGCTCTTCCACGTCGCTACGCTGGACCAGCGCCTCGCGCAGTGCATCGATCAGCACCAGGGTTTCGGGGAGCAGGGGCTTGGCGGGCATGGCGGTCAACGAACGGCGTCGGGGGCGTCGCCTTCCAGCATACGCCGCGCGATGATCACGCGCATGATCTCGTTCGTGCCTTCGAGGATCTGGTGCACGCGCGCATCGCGCATCAGGCGCTCCAGCGGGTACTCGCGGATATAGCCGTAGCCGCCGTGCAACTGCAGCGCCTCGTTGCAGACCATGAAGCCCGCGTCGGTGGCAAAGCGCTTGGCCATGGCGCAGTAGGTCGAGGCATCGCGCGCGCCGGCGTCGAGCTTGGCTGCAGCGAGGCGCACCATCTGGCGCGCGGCGACCAGCTCGGTCGCCATGTCGGCCAGCTTGAACTGCAGGGCCTGGAAGCTGGCGATGGGCTTGCCGAACTGCTTGCGCTCCTGCATGTAATGCTGGGCCTGGGTCAGCGCGCCCTGGGCCGCGCCCACCGAGCAGGTGGCAATGTTGATGCGCCCGCCGTCCAGCCCCTTCATGGCGATCTTGAAGCCTTCGCCCTCGCGGCCCAGCAGGTTGCGCGCGGGAAGGCGCACGTTGTCGAAGCTGATGACGCGCGTGGGCTGGCTGTTCCAGCCCATCTTCTCTTCCTTCTTGCCGTAGCCGATGCCGGGCAGGTCGGCCGGCACGGCAAAGGCCGAGATACCGCTGGCGCCCGACTGCGCGTCGCCGGTGCGCGCCATGAGTACCAGCATCTCCGTCGATCCCGCGCCGCTGATGAAGGCCTTGGCGCCGTTGATCACGTATTCGTTGCCTACCAGCTCGGCCCGGGTCTTGATGGAGGCAGCGTCCGAGCCGGCGCCGGGCTCGGTCAGGCAGTAGCTGGCCAGCTTCTGTCCGCTGGCGAGCTGTTCGCCCCATTCGGCGCGCACCTCGTCGGTGGCCCAGGTGCCCAGCATCCAGGTGGCCATGTTGTGGATGGTGATGAAGGCCGTGGTGGAGGGGTCGACGGCCGCCAGTTCCTCGAATACCAGCGTGGCGTCGAGCCGCGGCAGGGCCAGGCCGCCCGCGTTCTCGGGCGCATACAGGCCGCAAAAGCCCAGCTCCCCGGCCTTGGCAATGGCTTCGCGCGGGAAGATGTGCTCGCGGTCCCACTCGGCGGCGTGCGGTGCCAGTTCATCTTTGGCAAAGGCGCGGGCCGTGTCGGCAAAGGCGTGCTGATCTTCTGTCAGTTCAAAGTCCATTTCCGTCTCCTTTATTGTTTTATGTGGCTGTGGCGCTTATGGGGAAAGCGCGGGCAGCTATCGAATGCATGGTCACCGAGGCGGTCCCCGGTGCAGCCAGTGCCTGAGCGCAGCATCGCGGGCCTTGATCTGCTGCACCAGGCACTCGTGGTAGCGGCGCGGCCAGTCGGGCTGCGCCTCGGAATCGGCCTGGGCCTGTTTGCAGTGCTGGATGCGGTGGCGCGTCCATTCGCCTTGGTCCTTGCGCAGGGCCGGACGTTCGTGGGCCGAGAGGGCGCGCATCACGTCGCCGTACAGGATCTGGTTGTCGGTGTCCGCCTCCTGGAAGGCCTTGATGGCGCAGGCATTGGTCTGGGCCGTATTGCCGCCGGGCACGCAGTCGGCGCCTGCCTGGGCCTGGACCGGAGCCGGGTGCCAGGCCAGGAAGGCGGCCGCCAGAGTGCCGGAGCACGCTTGCATTGTCAGAAGTCGCATGTGCCGAGTATGTGCCGAGCACGGGCCGAATATGGCACAGGTGCAACCGCAGTCTATGGCCTCACTTGAGGCTGATGGTGGTGTTCACGCCGTGACTGGTCGTGGAGTCGTCGAACCAGCGCTCGGTCACCGTCTTGGTCTGGGTGTAGAACAACACGACCTGCTTGCCATAAGGGCCCAGGTCGCCGAGCTTGGAGGCGCGACTGCCGGTGAACGAGAACAGCGGCACCGGCACGGGAATCGGCACGTTGATGCCGACCTGGCCCACGTCGATGTCCTCCTGGAACTTGCGCGCCGCGGCGCCCGACTGCGTGAAGATGGCCGTGCCGTTGCCGTTGGGATTGCCGTTGATGAAGGCTATGGCCTGGTCCAGGTCCTCGGTGGCCACCAGGCACAGCACCGGGCCGAAGATTTCCTGCTCGTAGATGCTCATGCCGGGCTTGACTCCGCTGAAGATGGTGGGGCCGACGAAATTGCCTTTTTCATAGCTGGCAGCCAGCTGGGGCTTGCGGCCGTCGAGTTCCAGCGTGGCGCCTTCGGTCAGGCCGCGCTCGATCAGTCCCTCGACGCGTGACAGCGCCGCGCACGAGACCAGGGGGCCCACGTCGGTGCCTGGCTCGGTGCCGCCGCTGACCTTGAGCGTCTTGGACTTGGCCACCAGGTCGGGAATCCAGGTCTGCGCCTCGCCCACCAGCACGGCCACCGAGACGGCCATGCAGCGCTGGCCCGCGGCGCCGAAGGCCGCACCCAGCAGGGCGTTGAGCGACTGCTCCTTGTTCGCATCGGGCATGATGATGGCGTGGTTCTTGGCGCCCATCATGCACTGCACGCGCTTGCCGGCGAGACTGGCGCGGTTGTAGACATGGGTGCCGACCTTGGTCGAGCCCACGAAGCTGATGGCCTTGATGTCCGGGTGGTCGCAGATGGCGTTCACCACATCCTCGCCGCCGTGCACCACGTTCAGCACGCCGGGCGGAATGCCGGCTGCCAGGGCCAGTTCGCACAGGCGCATGGTGACCATAGGGTCCTGCTCGGAGGGCTTGAGGATGAAGGTATTGCCCGTGGCGATGGCCATGGGGAACATCCACAGCGGAATCATGGCCGGGAAGTTGAACGGCGTGATGCCCGCGCATACGCCCAGCGGCTGCAGCACCGAATAGGTGTCCACGCCGTTGGCCACATTGTTGGCCAGCTCGCCCAGCTGCAGGTTGCCGATGCCGGCCGCATGCTCCACTACCTCCAGGCCGCGGAACACGTCGCCCTCGGCGTCGGGCAGGGTCTTGCCCTGTTCGGCCGTCAGGATCGCGGCCAGCTCCTTCATGTTCTCGCGGATCAGCTGCTGCAGCTTCAGGAAGATGCGGGCTCGGGTGCCGATGGGCGTCTTGCGCCAGGTCTTGAACGCTTCCTTGGCGTTGGCGACGGCAGCATTCACCTCGTCGGGCGTGGCAAAGGGCACGCGCGCCAGCACCTCCTGTGTGGCGGGGTTCACCAGGTCGCGCCATTGCGTGGTCCGCGACTCGACCAACTGGCCGTTGATGAGCAGCTTGACGGTGGGGGCCAGGACTTTGCTGGAAGTGGGGGCGTTCATACCATGTCTCCTGAAATGGGCCGTTTCATGGCTTACGGCCTGCGGTTGAGGTTGCTCTCCATGGTATGTGTGCGATTTTGCGTAGGCAATGGATTTTTATGCACTTTAGGCGTGCAAATATGCACAGACCACGCTTGTGGCCGGGGCATTCTGCCGGCGCCATGAAAAAAAGCCCTGCGCTTGCTTGCCGCAGGGCTTTTGGCTCGACAGCCCTAGGTTGTGTCAATCCAGGCTGATATGCGCTTTCTCGATCAGCAGCTTGTACTGGTCGGACTTGGTCTTGGCGAACTGCTGCATCTCGGCCACGTTCCAGCTCATGGGCTGGAAGGCGAAGGTGGCGAATTTTTCGCGGACCTGCGGGTCCTGCAGCACGCTGACCACGTCGTTGCGGATCTTGTCGCGCAGTGCGGGATTCACGCCCTTGGGCGCGAGCAGGGAGACGAAGGAGTTCACGTCCAGCTCGGCGGGGCCGCCGGCCTCGGCCACCGTGGGCACGTCGGGCATCTGGGCAATGCGCTTGGGTGCGGCGACGGCGATGTAGCGGAGCTTGCCCGACTTGTAGATGCCCTGGCTCGACGGCAGGCTGGCAAAGCTCCACGCAGGGTCGCCATTGGCCACCGAGGTGAAGAGCTGGCTGACCTCGCGGTAGGGCACATGCGTCATCTTGCTGCCCGTCAGATAGTCGAGCCATTCGCCACCCAGGTGGCCGGGGCTGCCCACGCCCCAGGAGCCGTAGCTGACCTTGCCGGGCTCGGCCTTGGCGGCCTTGATCAGGTCGCTCATGCTCTTCCATGGCGAATTCGTGGGCACGGCCACGAAGAACGGCGTCAGGAACAGCGGGGCCACGGGGTCGAAATGCTCCAGCGGCACGAAATTGCGCTTCTTGTAGAGATAGGGCAGGGCCGAGACATGCTCGCTGTCCAGCTGCAGCAGCGTGTAGCCGTCGGGCTTGGCGCGGCGCGCGGCCTCGATGGCCACGAAGCCGCCGCCGCCGGGCCGGTTGTCCACGGTCACGCTCTGCTTCCAGCGAACCCCCAGCTTTTCACCCACGATGCGGAGCACCGCATCGGGCCCGCTGCCCACGGCAAAGGCCGTGATCACGGTGACCGGATGGTTGGGGTAGCCGGCGGTCGGGTCGCTCTGGGCCATGGCCGAGCTGCCCAGTGTCAGCAGTGCAACGGCTGCAAGCCAGCTATGGCCTGTGTTTTTGATAGCTTCCTGCTGAGGTGCAGAAAGGGTCTGAGCGCTGTTTTGCTTGGATTTCACAGTTGTCTCCTGGTGGATGGGTTGGGTCATCGTTACGGATCGGGCGGCTGCTGGAACAGCTTCTATTTCGCGGCGTCGGGCTGGGCCATGGGAGCGGCCCGGGCAAACTCGGGCCGGGCGCTGCAGGCCCGGTCCACGGCGCTGATCAGCGGCCAGCGGCCCAGGTCCACGCCAAAGC
>NZ_BMEU01000009.1 GCF_014637085.1 Comamonas phosphati
AAGCCTTGCATTGTAGCACAGCTTTTTAGCGGCCAGGGAAAGAATTTCCAAACTTCCTCAACCACCTGCGAAGTGCATCTCGCTCAGTGAAGCCTTGCATTGTACACAGGATCCCTGCATCTCCAGCCAGGCTTTTCGCTAGCAGCACCTTGACTGGCGCCGTGTTGCGATGGATAGAACTATAGCATAGGCCAAACCCTAGGTTCGGCATTCTTGACACAAAAAAGTCATCCAAGCGCCTGCCGCCGACGCCTGCGCCATGTCCGATCCAAGGCCAGAGCTCGGCGGCATCCCTGCGGGATGCCGCCGAGAGAGTCCTCGCCCCATAGATAGAAGGGCACAGTTCCTGGAGGGCGCCGATAATGCGCGCACGATGGCATTGATTACTTTGTTGAACGCCCAGCTGGCGTTCGGGCATGTGGCACTTCTGGACCATGCCGACTTTTCCCTGGAAACCGGCGAGCGCGTCGGTCTGATCGGCCGCAATGGCGCTGGCAAGTCTTCGCTGCTCAAGATTTTGGGCGGCTTGGCCAAAGCCGACGACGGTCAACTCCAGATTCAAAACGGGGTCCGCATTACTTATGTGGCACAAGAGCCGGATCTGAATCCGGAACACTCGATCTTTGAATCCGCAGCCGACGGCTTGGCTGCAGTGATTGCGATCCGTGAGCGCTACCTGGCCGGGGGCGAGGGCGAAGATCTGGATGTACTGCAGACTCAGATCGAGGCTTATGACGCATGGAACTGGGAACAGCGCGTAGAAGAAACCCTGCAGCGGCTGCATCTGGATCCCGCCGCTTTGGTGGGCAGCCTGTCTGGCGGAACCCGCAAACGCGTGGCCCTGGCCCAGGCTCTGGTGGCACGCCCCGATGTTCTGCTCCTGGACGAACCGACCAACCACTTGGATCTGGACTCGATCGAGTGGCTGGAGGATTTGCTGGTTGCCTTCAAGGGAAGTGTCATCACAATCACTCACGACCGCAGCTTTCTGGATCGCATTGCCACCCGCATTGTGGAACTGGACCGTGGCGACCTGCTCTCCTACCCTGGCAACTTCGCCCAATACGTGCTGCAAAAGGAAGAGCAGCTGGCCCAGGAGGCGGTGATCAACGCCAAGGCCGACAAGCTGCTGGCCCAGGAAGAGATCTGGATTCGCAAGGGCGTGGAAGCCCGCCGCACCCGCAGTCAGAGCCGCATCACTCGCCTGCAAGAGATGCGAGCCAACCGCGCTGCACGCCGTGATGTGCAGGGCAGCGTGAACATGGATATTGCGTCTGGCAAGGGCGACAGCTACCAGGGCAAGATCGTGGCCGAGCTGACCGATGTCTGCAAGACCTATGGCGAAAAGAAGATCGTTCAAAATTTCAGCGGCACCATCTTGCGCGGCGACAAGGTGGGCTTGCTCGGTCCGAATGGCGCAGGCAAGACAACACTGCTCAAGATGATCCTGGGCGAGCTGGCACCCGACCACGGCAATGTGCGCCTGGGTGGCAATATGCAAGTGGCCTACTTTGACCAGATGCGCCACCAAGTCAATCTGGACGCCACGCTGGAAGACTTCATCAGCCCCGGCAGCGAGTGGATCGAGATTGGCAATCAGAAAAAACACGTCAAGAGCTATCTGTCGGACTTTCTGTTCTCCCCGGCGCGCGCGCATTCTCCCGTGCGCTCGCTGTCTGGCGGCGAACGCAACCGCTTGCTGCTGGCCCGTTTGTTTGCCCGCCCCGCCAATGTACTGGTGCTGGACGAGCCCACCAACGATCTGGACATCGAGACGCTGGACATGCTGGAGGAGCTGCTGCAAAGCTATGACGGCACCGTCTTCCTGGTCAGCCACGACCGCACCTTCCTCGACAATGTCGTCACCAGCACCATTGCCTGGGAAGGCCCCGGCCACTGGCGCGAGTACGAAGGCGGCGTAACGGACTGGATGGAGCAATCGCGCCGCAGCAAGGCGATTGCGGAAGCGGCCCAGCCCAAGTCAGCTCCCAAGGAAGAAGCCAAGCCCGTGGCCGCCCCTGTTGCACGCGTGGACAGCCCAAAGAAAAAGCTCAGCTACAAGGAGCAGCGCGAACTGGAGACACTGCCCGAGCGCATTGCCGCGCTGGAGGCCGAACAGCAGCAGATTCAGGAAGCGCTGGCCGATGGCACGCTGTTCGCCACCGACAACGCCAGGGCCGTGACCATACACCAGCGCGATGCACAGATCGACGAGGAGCTGATGGAGGCACTGGAGCGCTGGACGCTGCTGTCCGAATAAGCAGATTCCTGGCTGGTGCCCGCAGGCGGGGCGGCCCCTTGGAATCTCAATAAAAGGAGCGCCCTGCGCTTTGCCTCAATGAATTTCAGATCATTTGATCCTTGAATTCCAATGAGAGCATGCGCAAGGCGCTCCTTTTTTATTCGTCTGGCGTCGACTTCAGATCCGGTGGTGGACCTGTTCGGAGCCACCGCGCAGCTTGGTGAGCAGGGCCGAAGCAATCTGCAGCAAGGACAGGACTTCGTCGGCCGCGCCATGGGCAATGGCTTCGCGCGGCATGCCGAAGACGACGCAGCTGGCCTCGTCCTGCACGAAGTTGTAGCTGCCGGCATCGCGCATCTCGCGCATGGCGGCAGCACCATCCGCGCCCATGCCCGTGAGCATGACGCCATAGGCGTTGCGGCCCGCACAGGCGGCCACCGACTTGAACAGCACTTCCACCGAAGGCTTGTGGCGGTTGACCGGCGGCGCATCGTCGACCACGGCCACATAGTTGGCGCCGCTGCGGCTGATGGAGAAATGCTTGCCGCCCGGGGCGATGTAGGCATGGCCGGGCAGAATGCGCTCGCCGTGCGAGGCCTCCTTGACCGTGATCTGGCACAGGCTGTTCAGGCGCGCCGCAAAGCTGGTGGTGAAGCCCGGCGGCATGTGCTGGGTGATGACGATGGCCGGGCAGTCGGCCGGCAGGCGCGTCAGCACCTCCTTGATGGCTTCCGTGCCGCCCGTGGAAGCGCCGATGGCGATGATCTTCTCGGTGGACAAGCGCCCCAGCAGGCTGACGGCGGCAGGCGGGCGGCCGGCCGGCGCGCCATGCGCGGCCGATGCTCCCGCATGTGCGGCGGGCACCGCGGTCAGTCGCCGCACCTGGGCCACCGAAGCCACGCGGATCTTGTCCACGATCTGGGTGGCCAGCTCCTGCAGGCCGTTGCTGACCCCTATGCGCGGCTTGGCCACGAAATCGACGGCCCCCAGTTCCAGCGCGCGCATGGTGACTTCGGCACCGCGCTCCGTCAGCGTGGAGATCATCAGCACGGGCATGGGACGCAGCCGCATCAGGCGCCCCAGGAAATCGATGCCATCCATGCGCGGCATTTCCACGTCCAGCGTGATCACATCGGGATTGAGCTCGCGGATCATCTCGCGTGCGATCAGCGGGTCATTGGCCGTGCCAATGCATTCCATGTCGTGCTGACGGTTGATGATCTCGGCGAGCAGGCTGCGCACCAGCGCAGAGTCGTCCACCACGATCACCCGGATTTTCCTGTTCATTCCCTCTTCCACCTTCCTCAAAACAGGTCGACCGAACCACCTGCCGTATTGCGCGCCACCATTGCCGCGCTGCCGCGCGCGCGCTCCTGCTGCACCAGTTCCTCCGGATGGGCATGGGCCAGGCGCTTGAGCATGACTTTGCCCGTGGCCGGAAAGTACACGACCTTGCGCGGATAGATATCCAGCACATCCTCGGAGACGATGGGAATGCGTTCGGTCTGCAGGTAGTTGGTGACAAACGATGTATTGCGTTCACCCACATTCATGGTGGTGAAGTTGGCCATGACCTGGCCGCCGCCGAAGATCTTGGCCTGCATGGATTCGCGGCGCGCACCCAGCTTGAGCATTTCGTTGATCAGCAGCTCCATCGCATAGGAACCATAGCGCCCCGAGGCATCGCTGCTGTCGCCCTCGGGCAGCATGAAGTGGTTCATGCCGCCCACGCGCATGGTTCTGTCCCACAGGCAGGCTGCAATGCACGAACCCAGCACGGTCATGATGACCAAGTCCTCGTTGGAGACGAAGTATTCGCCGGGCAGCACCTTGGCCGCGTTGTGCTGGAAATGCGGCTCGAAATAGAAGAACGAAGCCTCGCCCGGCTGGCGCGGCTGCTTCTTGAGCCGCTCCAGAGAAGACGCGGGGGCCGGCGCGCCAGGCGGCGGATAGTCGGCAGCCGTATGGGCATGGACACGCGGCCTCTGGCGACGCTCCGTGGCTGCCTGGCCGCCGGCCGCGGCCTGCGAGGGCCAGGAATACGGATTCATTCAGCCTCCCCCCTCGGTCCTGCCTCTTCTCTCAACGGCCCGCCACGCTCTGGTCTATAGACGCTCATAAACCGTCTTGCCCTTGAGTGCGAACAGGTCGCGCGAATCGCTGAAATTTTCGGCATGGCCGACAAACAGCATGCCGCCCGGCTTCATGACGCGATGGATTTTCTCGAGCACGCGGCGCTGCGTGGGGCCGTCGAAATAAATCATCACGTTGCGGCAGAACACCACATCGAACGCTTCGCGGAACGGCCAGTCGTCGCGGATCAGGTTGACGTTGAGGAATTCCACCATGCGGCGCAGCTCGGGCTTGACACGCACCATGCCGGAATTGGCCCCCTTGCCGCGCAGGAAGAAGCGGTGCAGGCGCTCGGTGCTGATGCCCTTGATGCCATCGGCCCGGTAGACGCCGTTGGCCGCGGTGTTGAGTACGCGCGAGTCGATGTCGCTGGCCGTCAGCTGGAAATTGGCCGAGGCGCCCAGGGACTCCGTCGCCGTCATCAAAATGGAATAGGGCTCCTCGCCCGTCGATGCCGCGTTGCACCACACCTTCCAGGGCGTGGCCGCCGGCTTGCTGCCCAGCAGCTGGGCAAAGATCTCGAAATGGTGCTGCTCGCGGAAAAAGGCCGTCAGATTGGTGGTGAGCGCATTCACGAACTCCTGCCACTCCGGCCCGTCGCTGATCGACTCCAGCCAGTCCAGATAGCCGGAGAAGCTGTCATGGCCGGTTTCGCGCAGCCGCCGCGACAGGCGGCTGTAGACCATGGCGTGCTTGCCGTCGTGCAGGCTGATGCCGGCGCGTTTGTAGATCAGCGCCTGGACGCGGGCAAAGTCACGGTTGGACCAGACGAACTCGCGCCCCTGGGTGGCTGGGCCGGTGAGCGGCCCGGCGGGAAAGTCGTCCTCGACGGAGACCGGCGCTGCCGCCAGGCAATTGCGTTCCGGATACAGCACAGCGCCTCCTCCTCAATCAGTGACTGGCAGACTCGCAGCTTCAGGCAGCGGCGGCAACCAGGCCCATGTCGACATTGCCCATGAGCTTCTCGATGTCCAGCAGGATCAGCATGCGCTCGCCCACCGAGCCCAGGCCCAGAATGCAACCGCTGTCGATGCCGCTTTCGATGTCGGGTGCCGGGCGGATGGCTTCGGCCGACAGCTCCATCACGTCGCTGACCGAGTCCACCACGATGCCGACCACGCGGTTGCGCAGGTTCAGGATGATGACCACGGTGAAGCTGTTGTACTCCGCTTCGGAGCAGTTGAACTTGAGGCGCATGTCCACGATGGGGACGATGGTGCCGCGCAGGTTCACCACGCCCTTGATGAATTCGGGCGCGTTGGCGATGCGGGTGGGTTGCTCGTAGCCCCGGATTTCCTGCACCTTGAGGATATCGATGCCGTATTCCTCCTGGCCCAGGCGGAAGGTCAGGTACTCGCGCGCGCCATTGGCCACGCCTTCTAGGTTTTTGTTGGTCACGCTCATGGTCAGCTCCTCGGCGTTGGTATTTTTTTGCTCCACGCGGTCTGCGCGCGGGGCGGATGGTTCAATGCGGCGGGATGGCGCCCGCCCTCTATGCGTTTTCTTCAATGGCGCGCACGACGCACCATGGCGCCCGTATCGAGAATCAGGGCCACCGAGCCATCGCCCAAAATCGTGGCCCCCGAGACATTGGGCACCTTGCGGTAATTGCTCTCCAGGTTCTTGACCACCACCTGGTGCTGGCCCAGCAGTTCGTCGACCAGCAGCGCCACGCGGCTGCCATCGGACTCGATGACGACCATGATGTTGCTGCTCTGGCTCTCGTCGGTGCGCGGCACCTGGAACATGCGCTCCAGGGCGATCACGGGCATGTATTCGTCGCGCACCTTCACGAGCTGCGAGCCATTGGCCACGGTATTCACGTCGTGGGGGTTGACCTGGAAGGACTCGACCACCGAGGACAGCGGCAGGATGTAGACCTCCTCGCCCACGCCGACCGACATGCCGTCCATGATGGCCAGCGTCAGCGGCAGGCGCACGGACACGCGCATGCCCACTCCGGCGACGGAGTCGATCTCCACCGAGCCGCCCAGCGAGGTGATGTTGCGCTTGACCACGTCCATGCCCACGCCGCGGCCGGATACGTCCGTCACCACGTCGGCAGTGGAAAAGCCCGGCGCGAAGATCAGTTGCCAGACCTCGCTGTCGGGCATGCTGTCCGAGACATCCATGCCGCGCTCGCGGGCCTTGCGGAGGATTTTCTCGCGGTTCATGCCGCGTCCGTCGTCGCGTACCTCGATCACGATGGAGCCGCCCTGGTGGGAGGCCGCCAGCGTCAGCGTACCGTGCTCGGACTTGCCGGCCGCCAGCCGGTCCTCGGGCAGCTCGATGCCATGGTCGACGCTGTTGCGCACCAGGTGGGTCAGCGGGTCGGTGATCTTTTCCACCAGGCCCTTGTCCAGTTCGGTGGCTTCGCCCAGGGTGATCAGGTCGATCTTCTTGCCCAGCTTGGCGGCCAGGTCGCGCAGCATGCGCGGGAAGCGGCTGAACACCGTGGACATGGGAATCATGCGGATCGACATCACCGATTCCTGCAGATCGCGGGTGTTGCGGTCCAGGTCGGCCAGGCCGGCCAGCAGCTGCTGGCAGACCGCGGGGTCCAGGTCGCGGCTGTTCTGCGCCAGCATGGCCTGGGTGATGACGAGCTCGCCCACCAGGTTGATGAGCTGGTCCACCTTCTTGATGTCCACCCGGATGCTGGTGGATTCCATATGAGCCTGGGCCGCCTTGGGCGCAGCGCTGCGCGCGGCGGGCACCGTGCCGCCGGCATGCGGGGCGCCGGGAGCGCCATCGAAAAATCCATACGCCTCTTCGGCCGAAACCGGCGCGGCAGGCTCGGCCTGTTCCGCCACAACCCGTTCCGCCACGACCTGCTCCGGCACCTGCGGCGCGGCCGCAGCGATGCGGACCTGTTCCCTGGCCACATGGAAGGTGAACAGGTCCAGCAGGTCCTCGTCGGTGGAGGCGGTCTTCACCAGGAACAGACGGCTTTGGGCCTGGCTTGAGGGCTGCTCCTCGATGCAGCCCAGGCCGGGAATGTCGCGGAACAGGTCCGTGATGGCATCCGCCATCTCCAGGTGCTCCAGCGGGCCGATATGGATATGCAGGACGCGCGCGCCGGCCGGCGGTTCGCTGCCGATCACGCCGGTGGCCACGGGCTGCACCTCGGCGGCACCGCTGTCCGCGGCCACAGGCCGCTGAACCACGGGCTCCGGCTGCAGCGCGGCGGGCGCCATGGGCACGACCGCTTCGGCGCTTGCCGGCAGGGTCATCACCCCCTGGGCCAGCGTCTCTATGCGCACCACCAGTCCGGCGGTGGAGACCGGCTCGCCTTCTCCGCCCGCCTGATGGCGGGCCAGCAGGCTGCGGCTGGCGTCGGCCGACTCCAGCAGCACATCCACCATTTCGGGGATGGGCGTGATCTCATGGCGCCGCAGGCGGTCCAGCAGCCCTTCCATGCGGTGGGTCAGCTCGGTGACGTCCGAGAAGCCGAAAGTGGCCGCTCCGCCCTTGATGGAATGCGCACACCGGAAAATGCCGTTGAGCTCCTCGTCATCGGCAGCGGACAGGTCCAGGCTGAGCAGCATCTGCTCCATCTGATCGAGGTTTTCGCTCGCTTCCTCAAAAAAGATTTGATAGAACTGGCTCAGGTCGAAATCCGCGCCCGAGTCCGCGCTATCTTGGTGTAGATCCGCCATGGTATGTCCTGGTTTTTTCCATATTCCCCGTACCTATCGGCTTAACGGAGCACTTTCTGAATGACTTCTATCAAACGATCGGGGTCAAAGGGCTTGACCAGCCAACCGGTGGCGCCCGCGGCACGGCCTGCCTGCTTCATCTGATCGCTGGATTCGGTGGTCAGAATCAGGATCGGAGTCTTCAGGAAACGCGGGTCCTCGCGCAGCTTGCGCGTCAGGCCGATGCCGTCCAGCCGCGGCATGTTCTGGTCGGCCAGCACCAGGTCGATACCCTGGGCGTTGGCTTTTTCCAGGGCGTCCACGCCATCGACGGCTTCAACCACCTTGAAGCCGGCACCGGTCAATGTGAAAGAAACCATTTTTCGCATCGAGGGGGAATCATCAACAGCCAGAATCGATCGCATGTACAGCTCCAACGGACAGGCAATAAGGAATGGAAGAGGCGGGCAACAAGGTCAAAACAGCTCCACGGAACCCGCCTCCATCTCGCTTTGCGTGACGGGGTTGGGTCTGTCGGGTATGGGAGGCAGGAAGGCATCTGCCTCCTCGCCCTCGGCTTCGTCCGCGCCCATGGCCGCCGCACCCAGCCGGAATGCGCAGCCTTGCAAGGTGCTGGCGATGTGCGCTATCAGCTGGGAGGACATGTCGTGGAACTGCAATTCGGTGACGGCCAGGCGCAAGGCCTCGCGCGCCGCGGCGATGGACGGCGACACCGGAATGTGCGGGTCGGCCAGCCGGCCGTTGGCCTCGTCGAAGCTGTCCAGCAGGTTCTGCGTGGCATGGTTGAGCAGGCCTTCCAGCCGCTGCAAGTCGTGCAGAGCGACCAGCAATGCATCCTGCAGCTCCGCCGCCACCATGACGGGCATGGGGACGGCAGGCGCATTCGATGGCTTTTGCATTGTCTGCATGGGGACTCCAACAGCTGATAGACCTGACCGCGTGCAGCGCATGCGCTGCACCTCCCGGCACCGAAGCCCGGCTGCATCCGGCAGCCACGGCGCTACGATCCCTTACCTTGATGTTCCAAAATGTATCAAATGATAACGTTATTGGCGATCTGCAATTCCAGGAACAGCCCTTGAAAATCCTGCATATTGAAGACTCTGCGGCAGATCAGGCCCTGGCGCGGCTCAGCCTGCAGCGCGGACAGCTGCACTGCGAACTCACCGTCGTGGATACGCTACAGGACGTAGCCCATGCCCTGCAGTCGCAGAAGTTCGACCTGATCCTGGCCGACTATCACCTGCCGGGCTTCACGGCCCTCGATGCCTGGGAGCTGGTGCGCGCCTTGCCCGAGCATCCGCCCTTCGTGCTGCTGTCCGGAGCCATCGGCGAGTCCGCGGCCGTGGACGTGATGCGGCTGGGCATCAGCGACTACCTGCTCAAGGACCAGATCGGCAGCCTGCCCCATGTGGTCACCCGGGCGCTGGAAGTCTGGGAGGCCAGGCGTGCGCGCCGGCGCGCCGCCCAGGAGCTGGAAGCCTCCGAAAAGCGCCTGGCCGAGCTCACCGAGCACCTGCAGACCTCCATCGAGCAGGAGCGGGCCGGAATCTCCCGGGAAATCCATGACGACATCGGCGGCTCGCTGACCGCGGTCAAGTTCGATCTGGCCTGGATCACGCGCAATGCACCCGAAGGGCCGCTGCGCAGCCATGCCCGGTCCGCGCTGGAAATGCTGGAGCACGCGCTGGGCGCCAGCCAGCGCATCATGCACAATCTGCGCCCACCCGTGCTGGACCAGGGCCTGGTGGCCGCCGTGCAATGGCTGGCCCGCAATTTCGAGCAGCGCACGGGGGTCGCCACCATCGTGCGCACCAGCCGCGAGCACATGGACATCGCGCCGGCCCTGCAGGTCGTGGCCTACCGCACGGCCCAGGAGGCGCTGACCAATGTGAGCAAATACGCCCAGGCAAGCCGTGTGGACATAGACCTGTCCGACCAGGAGGGTTTTTTGACACTGGAAGTAACAGACAACGGCGTGGGGCTTGCCGAGGGCGCGCGCGACAAAACACAATCCTTCGGACTGCGCGGACTCAGTGAGCGCGCACGCATGCTGCAGGGCTGGCTGGATGTCAGCAGCCAGCCGGGGCGCGGAACGTCGATCATCGTCTCGCTTCCGCTCGCCGGCGCGCGGCCATGACCTACCATTGGCACCGCGCACTGACCGTTTCTTGTTTTTCCTGGGAGACCCACCTTGATCCACGTGGTGCTATGCGATGACCATGCGGTGCTGCGCCGGGGCATCCGCGATACGCTGACCGAGGCCGCCGACATCGCCGTCACCGCCGAAGCCGCCAGCTACGCCGAACTGCGCGAGCAACTGCGCACGGCCGCTTGCGACGTGCTGCTGCTCGATATCAACATGCCGGGACGCAACGGCCTGGAAGTGCTCGCCAGCGTGCGCGAGACCCACCCGGAGATCCGCGTCATCATGGTCTCCATGTACCCCGAGGACCAGTACGCGCTGCGCAGCCTCAAGGCCGGCGCCCAGGGCTACGCCAACAAGGCCGGCGACCCGGTGCAGTTGATCGACGCCGTGCGCACGGTGATGAAGGGGCGCAAATACCTGACCGCCGAAGTGGCTCAGATGCTGGCCGACAGCCTGGCCCAGCCCGCGGCGCCCGTGCCCCACGAGAGCCTGTCCGAGCGCGAGCTGCAGACGCTGATCAAGATTGCCAGCGGCCAGCGGCTGACCGACATTGCCCAGGAACTGATGCTCAGCCCCAAGACCGTCAGCGTCTATCGCTCCCGCGTGCTGGAAAAGCTGCAGATGGGCAGCAACGCCGAGCTGACGGCCTATGCCATCCACAACCACCTGATCTGAATGCTATGTAATCAGGAGCTATTTTCGATTGACAGTTGCTTATTTCAATATGTTTTCATTTTGAAATATCGGCATAAATTGCGCTGACAGCTATTGTTTTTAAGCCCCAAAGACGGTCAGGCCCTTTTGCAGCAGGGCCAGCAGGGGCTGTTCCAGCAGGGGCAAGGTGGCGGCCAGGCCGATCAGGCCCGTGGTCAGCGTGACCGGGAAACCCACGGCATAGATGTTCATCTGCGGCGCCACGCGCGAGATGATGCCCAGCACCAGGTTCACGAACAGCAGCATGGCGACCATGGGCAGCGCGATCCAGAAAGCGCTGGAGAACACGGCCGTCCCCATCTCGTACAGGCGCATCTGAGCCACGGCCTGCAGGAAGTTGCCGTCCACTGGAAAGGCCTCGAAACTCTTGAGCACGGCCATCAGCACCAGCAGATGCCCGTTGATGACGATGAACAGCAACGTGGCGATCTGCACCATGAAGCGCGCCACGGCGCTGAGCTGGGCATTGCTGACCGGATCGAAGAAGGATGCGAAGTTCAGGCCCATCTGCAGGCCTATGAGCTCACCGGCCACCTCGATGGCCGCCAGCACCAGGCGCGCGGCAAAGCCGACGGAAATGCCGACCACCACCTGCTGGACCAGCGTGCCCAGCGCCTGCGGCGAATTGATGCCGACCACGGTCTGATCGCCGAGCACGGGCTGGGCGCAGACGGCCACCAGCAGCGCCAGCCCCACCTTCAGGCGCAGGGGAATGGCGCGCTGCGAAAACACGGGCGCTGCCGAAAACAGCGCCAGCACGCGCACGAACGGCCACAGCACGGGCGACAGCCAGGCTACCAGTTGGGCTTCGCTAAAGGAAATCATCTCGGTGCATTCACAAGACTGGGGATTGGCCGTAGACCTCGCTCCAAGCACAGCCTGGGCAAGGGCCGCCCCTGCAGCGAGGGCATCGTCCCCCTTTCAGGGGGAAGCCGCGAAGCGGCACAGGGGGTCATCCCACGGCTCCGGGAATGCCCTCGATCGTGCGGCGGATGAAGTCCACCAGCGAGGAAATCATCCAGGGCCCGGCCACGGCAAACACCGCGACAGCGGCCAGCAGCTTGGGCACGAAGGCCAGCGTGGCCTCGTGCACCTGGGTCACGGCCTGGAAGATGCTCACCAGCAGGCCCACGGCCATCACCACGCCCAGCACCGGCATGGCGATCATGAGCAGCAGGGTCAGGGCCTCGCGGCCGAAGGTCAGAACGAATTGGGAAGTCATGGTTTTTCTCAGCAATCCATTGCATCACACACGGTCCCTCGCCAGCGCACCTCACTAGCGAGGGACACCGAGGAAGGGCCGCCCCCGCACCGAGGGTGTTGTCCCCCTTCCAGGGGGAAGCCGCGCAGCGGCTCAGGGGGTCACACAGAAAAACTCGCGGCCAGCGAGCCGATCAGCAGGTTCCAGCCGTCGGCCAGCACGAACAGCATGAGCTTGAACGGCAATGCCACCAGCACGGGGGACAGCATCATCATGCCCAGCGACATCAGGATGGAGGACACCACCATGTCGATGACCAGGAACGGAATGAAGATCATGAAGCCGATCTGGAAGGCCGTCTTGAGTTCGCTGGTCACGAAGGCCGGCACCAGCACGCGCAGCGGCGCGGTCTCGGCCGTCACGCCGGGCTCCAGCTTGGCCAGGCGGGCGAACAGCGAGAAGTCGGACTGGCGCGTCTGCTTGAGCATGAAGCTGCGCATGGGCGCCTCGGCCTTGTCCACGGCCTGCTCGAAGGTGATGGCGTTCGTGGTGTAGGGCAGGTAGGCATCCTGGTACACCTTGTCCAGCGTGGGCCCCATGACGAACATGGTCAGGAACAGCGACAGGCCGACCACCACCTGGTTGGGCGGCGCCGACTGCGTGCCCAGCGCCTGGCGCAGCAGCGACAGCACGATGACGATGCGCGTGAAGCCCGTCATCAGCAGCAGGATGGCGGGCAGAAAGGACAGCGCCGTGAAGAACAGCAGCGTCTGGATGGGCACGGAGTAGCTGCCGCCGCCGCTTTGCCCCACGAGCAGGGGCAGGCTGGCGGGCGCGGACTGCGCCCAGGCGGCTGGTGCCGCCAGCGCTACCAGTGCCGCCAGCCAAGCCACAGCCCGGCGTGGTGACGCCCGGCAAATCGAAACTTTAGACATTTTCCGGCTCCAAGGAGGAAGAAGCAGCCTGGAGCTTGCCCTGCGCCTGCGCCTCGGCCCGTGCCATGGCATCGGAGAAGCCATCCCTGGGCAGCACATGCAAGCACTGGATGTGCTGCGCCGTCACGCCCAGCACCAGGCGCACGCTTTGCGCACCCTCGCCGACCTCCACCGTCACCACCCGCTGCTGCGGGCCCACGCCCACGGCACCGAGCACGCGCGGCTGCAGGCCCGGGCCGCTGCGCATCTTGCCCAGCATGCCTCCCTTGCCTTGCAGCCGGCGCAGCAGCCAGGGCAGCGCGGCCAGGGCAGCCACGAACAGCACGAGCAGCGACAGCGTGGGCCACATGGAGACGGCGCTGCTATCAACCACGGCTGACCCGGCGCAGGCGTTCGGACGGCGTGACCACATCGGTCAGGCGGATACCGAACTTGTCGTTGACCACCACCACCTCGCCCTGGGCGATCAGGTAGCCGTTGACCAGCACATCCATGGGTTCGCCGGCCAGGGCATCCAGCTCCACCACCGAGCCCTGGGCCAGCTGCAGGATGTACTTGATCGGCACCTTGGTGCGGCCCAGCTCCACCGACAGCTGGACGGGAATGTCCAGCACCATGTTGATGTCGTGCACGGGCACATCGGCGCTGCCATGGGGGCGGCTTGCGTCGCCCGACAGCGGGCCGCCCTGCTCCGAGGTATCGGCCTGGATGTCGTCATGCTGGCGCTGTTCTTCCAGGGCTTCCGCCCAGCCGGAGAACGGATCGTCTGCTTCGGGCTTGTTGCTATCGTCAGTTGCCATTGCTTTCTCCCATCCAGCTTGAATCGCTGCCGCGCAGGCAGTGTTCGACGCGGATTGCGTACTTGTCGTTGTGCGTGCCGTACTGGCACTCGAAAATCGGTACCCCACCGATGGAGGCGCGGATCAAAGGCTCGCGGTCGAGCTCGATGAAGTCGCCCGGACGCATGGCCAGCAGCTGCTCCACGGTGGCATCGGCGCGGGCCAGCTCGGCCACCAGCGTCACTTCCGCGGACTGGATCTCGCGCGTCAGCACCTTGACCCAGCGGCGGTCGACCTCGATGGCGTCGCCCTGCGTGGACGAATACAGCACATCGCGGATGGGCTCCAGCGTCGCATAGGGCATGCAGATGTGGATGGAACCCGAGATATCGCCGATTTCCAGCTGGAACGCGGTGGAGACCACGATTTCGCTGGGGGTGGCGATATTGGCGAACTGCGGCTGCATTTCCGAGCGCTGGTAGGCCAGCTCCAGCGGATAGATGCCGTGCCAGGCCTTCTTGTATTCCTCGCAGATCACGTTCACCAGGCGGTTGATCACGCGCTGCTCGGTGTGCGAGAAATCGCGGCCCTCGATGCGGGTCTGCAGGCGGCCGGTACCGCCGTAGAGCGTGTCGATGACGCCGAAGACCAGCGAAGGGTCGCAGACCACCATGCCGTTGCCGCGCAGCGGACGGATGGCCACGATGTTGAAGTTGGTGGGAACCACCAGCTCGCGCAGAAAGGCGCTGTAGCGCTGCACGCTGACCGTGCCCACCGAGATTTCGGGGCTGCGGCGGATGAAGTTGAACAGGCCGATGCGGAAATTGCGGGCAAAGCGCTCGTTGACGATTTCCATGGTCGGCATGCGTCCGCGGACGATGCGTTCCTGGCTGGAAATGTTGTATTGGCGGACCGTGCCCGCCTCCACCTCTTCGACGGTGGATTTCTGGCTTTCGCCCGTGACGCCCTCCAGAAGGGCGTCAACTTCTTCCTGGGAGAGAAAAGAATCGCTCATGCCCCCCCCCTGCTTACTGGATGATGAAACTGGCAAACAGCACCCGGCGCACGGGGCTCTTGGGGGCGCGGCGCGGGCTGTCCTCGTCCGTCGCATCTTCGCGCTCGCGCTTCTTGGCGCTGGCGCCATAGCCCAGCGGTGCGGAAACCTCGGCCTGGATGTCGGAGGCCAGCTTTTCCTTGCCCTCGCGCGTCAGCAGCTCGTCGGCCGTGCGCTGGGACACCAGTATCAGGATGCCGTTGCGGATGCTGGGCAGGTATTGCTTGACGGTGGCCACCGTCTTCTCGTCGGCCAGCTCCAGCGTGATGCCCAGCTGCACGAAGCGGTCGCCGCCGGGATCGGACAGATTGGCCACCATGCTGTCCAGCGGCAGGAAGATCGGCACGGTGGCTTCGGCCACGGCGGCGCCGCCTTCGTCCGCGCTGCGGTGCTGGCGCTGCAGCATCCAGACATAGGCGGCAGCCGCCACGATGGCCAGCAACGCGACAACCGCCACGATGACGATCAGCTTCTTGCTCTTGGCAGGAGCAGGGGCGGCAGGGGCAGTATTGGGAGTGGCGGGCACGGCGGAAATTCCTCACTAAAGAGAACCCCTAACCGTCGCCTCCAGGAGGGCACGGCAAAGGTCCATGCCCGAATTATTCGGCGTTTGCCCTTGGGCCCATCGCCAGAATAAACGCGCCAAATCCCGCTTTCTCCGTGGTTTTACCCCATGAACCGCTGCGCGGCCTTTCCCTGAACGTGTTCACGCTCTCAGACAAACAGATCGACGCCGGACGCGCGGGAGCCCGGGCGCTGCATCGGGCCCGCATCGGCCGCCGCCAGGCCATCCGCCCCCACCTGCACCCGAGCCATGCGCACCATGGAACGGTCCTGCGGCCGGCCGCCGGCCTGCGCCTGTTCGCCCGCATTGCCGCCGCCGGCGGAGATGGCCACGCCCGCCAGCTGCAGGCCCTGGGCCTGGAGCAGCTCGCGCAGCTGCTGCTCGCCGCTGCCCAGCCAGTCGCGCGCCTGCGCATCGTCGGCGGCAAAGCGCACATGCGCCTCCTGGCCCTGCAGCTGCACCTGCACCTTGATCGGCGCGCCCTCGTGCTCGATCGTCAGCGCGGCGTTCTGGCTTTGCTGATGCACCCAGAAGGCCACCTGCTCCGAAATTTCCTGCTCGCGCTCGCTGGGCGCGGCGGCCTGGGCATCCGCCTGGGCCTGGGCAAAAGCCGAGGCATCCTGACCGCCGCCTTGCGCGCCGGCATGCGCGGCCCCCATGGCAACGCCGTGGCCGGCCTGCATGCCCTCCACGGCCGAGGCCTTGGCCGCCGCCAGATCCGACTCCGACGAGCCGGCGCGCGCCGGCTTGAACCATGCGCGCAGCTGCTCCAGCTCCTGGGGCTGCACAACCGTCATGCCGTGCAAGGCCACGCCGCCCTGGCCGCCTGCCTGCATGTGCTGCTGCAAGCCATGCTCGGCACGCGCCACCAGTGCCTGGGCCGCGCCTCGGGCCCCGGCCTGCCGCTCGTCCTGCAGCTGCATCGCCGCCAGCGCATCCTGCAGAGCGCCGGTTTTTGCTGTGTCGCTGAAGGCGGCATCGCCCACGGCAGGCTGCGCGGCCGCGTTGGCGGACAGGCCTGTCGCAGCCGGAACCGGACCCGCCCCGCCCTCCGCGAGACCCTGCGCAGGCGCCATGAAAGCGGCATGCGCACCGGCCGCCAGCGCCTGGCGCTGCGCCAGCAGGCCGGCATTGCCGCGCCCGGACAGAAAATCGCCCGCGACGCCGCGGCGCAGGTCGGCATCGCCCTTGCCGTCCAGCTGGGCGGTCTGGCCGATCAGGCTCATCCAGGGCGCCTGGCCTGCCATGGGCACCAGGTCAGCCAGGCCGGCAACAGCCATGGGCTCGCTGCCCGGCAGCTTCTGCTCATCCAAGGCAGGAAGCGCCAGGACCGGCATGTCCCCATCTCCCGGCAAGCCCAGCGTCGCCAGTACCGCGGAAAACCCCGAGGCGTCCACCTCGCCCGCGCCAGCGGCTCCGCCGGAGGCAGCGCTGCGCACTCCGGCCAGCGTCTGGCCCACGGCCCTGGTGATCTTGCTTTCACCGCCGCTGGCGGCATCCATGCGGGTATCGCTCATGTCTTAGATCTCCTGCAGCTGCAAGCCGAAGCTGCGCCGGAAAAACTGGATGGCCGCGCGATCGTCGGTTTCCTTCTGCTCGCGCCGCATCTGCGCCAGGGCCATGTCGCGCTTGCGCACCTCCACCACCTTGTTGAGGCTGCTCACGCGCAGCTCGGCGGCCATCAGGGCCTGGCGTGCGGCCTCCAGGCGGATCTCGAGATCCGCCAGCACCTTGGTCTGCAGGCCGATGGCGTGCTGCAGGCGCTCCATGAACTGGTACTGGTGGTGCATGACTTCAGGCTGCACGGCCTGGCCCTCCTGGGCACCCCAGCGCTGGCTCATTTCCTGCACATAGGCTTGCAGCTGCTCGATCTGCGCCTGGCCGGCCTGCAGCGCGCGCTGGCGCTCCTGCACCGACTGGCGCGCGGCGTCGCGCTTGCGGTCGGCCGCGTCGATGGCGATCATCAAAGCGCTCAGGGATGACATGCGGCTTTCCTTTCTTGGTTCACAGGCTGTTATCGACCGTCCATGGCCGCGGCCATGCCCGAAATGCTCTCGTCCATGCCGGCGGACTCGAACATGCTTTGCTGCAGGAACGCCGTCATGCCGGGCTGCAGGCGAATGGCCTCGTCCATCTGTGGGTCCGAGCCCGCCACGTAGGCGCCCACCTGCACCAGGTCGCGACCCTGCTGGTAGCGCGAATACGTGGCCCGAAAGCGCCGCGCCAGCTCGAAATGCTCGCGCGGCACCACGTTGTGCATGACGCGCGAAGCCGACTGCTCGATATCGATGGCCGGGTAGTGGCCGGTCTCGGCCAGCGCGCGCGACAGCACGATGTGGCCGTCCAGAATGGCGCGCGCGGCATCGGCGATCGGGTCCTGCTGGTCGTCGCCCTCGGACAGCACGGTGTAGAAGGCGGTGATCGAGCCCACGCCGTTCAGGCCGTTGCCGCTGCGCTCGACCAGGGCCGGCAGCTTGGCAAAGCACGATGGCGGATAGCCCTTGGTGGCCGGCGGCTCGCCGATGGCCAGGGCGATCTCGCGCTGGGCCATGGCATAGCGGGTGAGCGAATCCATGAGCAGCAGCACATGCTTGCCCTGGTCGCGAAAATGCTCGGCAATCGCCGTGGCGTAGCTGGCGCCCTGCATGCGCAGCAGCGGCGGCGCATCCGCGGGCGCCGCCACCACCACGGCGCGGCTGCGGTCCTGCGCGCCGAGGATGTCCTCGACGAATTCCTTGACCTCGCGGCCGCGCTCGCCGATCAGGCCGACGACGATGACGTCGGCCCGGGTGTAGCGCGCCATCATGCCCAGCAGCACCGACTTGCCCACGCCCGAGCCCGCGAACAGGCCCAGACGCTGGCCGCGGCCCACGGTCAGCAAGGCGTTCAGGGCCTTGACGCCGGTATCCAGCGATTCGCGCACCGGGTCGCGGTCCATGGCATTGATGGGGTTGCGGTCCAACTCCTGGGCCACCACGCCGTCGAGCGCGCCGCCATGATCGAGCGGCATGCCCTGGGAATCCACCACGCGGCCGAGCAGGCCGTCGCCCATGGGCAGGCGCAGCACGCCCACGGCCTGGGAGACAGCTTCTTCGGCACCGCTGCCGAACTGCGGCACGGGCACGAAAGGCGCGGCCGGCGTGACCATGGCACCGCTGGACAGGCCCTGGATGTCGCCGGCCGGCATGAGATAGGCTTTTTCGCCGGCAAAGCCCACGACTTCGGCCAGCACCGGCTCCATGCCGTTCTGTGCAATCCAGCACTGGGCGCCCACCGGCACGCGCAGGCCGGTCGCCTCCAGCACCAGGCCGGTCAGGCGCGTGAGCCGCCCCTGGCATTCCAGAGCGATACCGCCGTCGTAGCGGGCACGTGCATTGGCCATGAACTGTTGCCAGGGATTCGGGTCTGCTGCGCCCATGGCCGCGGTTTGCAGCGTGGATTCAGCGGTCATGGCCGTCTCCGCTCTTTCCCCCGTCATACCAGGTGGACACCAGGCCCAGGGCGGCCACGGCACGGCGCCAGCGCTTGTCGAGGCCGGCATCCACTTCGGCGCCGCCCGACTCCACCTTGACGCCGCCCGCAGCCACGCCGGCATCGGCCTGCCACTGGATGCGGCTGTGCGCGCCATATTCGGTGCGCAGCGCTTCGTCCAGGGCTTCGAAATCGGCAGGATTCAGGCGGATGGTGGCCGGCCGGCCTTCGGTGACCAGCATGTCCAGCGCTTCGCGCACCACGGGCAGCAAGGCCTGGGGCTGGCTGCGCAGCTCCTGGCGCACCACCTGGCGCGCAATGTCGCAAGCCAGCTGCAACAGATCCTGCGCCATTGAGGCCTGCAGCTGCTTGAAGCCGGCGTCCAGCCCTTCGAGCACGGCGTCCACGCGCCGGACACCGTCGCGGCCGGCTCCGGCCACATAGTCGTCCATGCGCTGCTGCCACTCCTGCCCGGCCTGGGCACGACCCTGCTCCAGTCCCTGGGCATGGCCTTCGGCGCGCGCCTGCAGCAGCATCTGCTCCACCTGGGCTTCGTCCCAGGCGGGCGCGACGATTTCCGGCTCCTCGGGGGTCCCCGCTACCACCTCGGCCGCCGGTGCCAGCGAGGGGGAAAAACTCCGCAGCGCCGCCGGCGCGCCGCCGGATCGCGAGCCCCGCGCATCCACGGCGCCAAAGCGCCATTGCACGACGCTGCTGTCGTCGATTTCCTCTTGCGGAATGAAGCGCGAATGCGAGCGGACCGCCGGATTAGACATAGCTGTCCTCCGCGCCGCCGCCTAGCGTCACCTGGCCCTCTTCGACCAGACGGCGCACGATCTTGAGGATTTCCTTCTGTTGCGCTTCCACTTCGGACAGGCGCATGGGGCCGCGGCCTTCCAGGTCCTCGCGCAGCGACTCGGCCGCACGCATGGACATATTGGCCAGGATCTTGTCGCGCACCTCCATGGAACCGCCCTTGAGCGCCACGATCAGCGTCTCGGTCACCACCTCGCGCAGCACCAGTTGCAAAGAACGGTCGTCGAGCTTGACCAGGTCGTCGAACACGAACATCTTGTCCATGATCTTCTGGGCCAGTTCGGGGTCGTAGTTGCGGATGGTGTCCAGCACCGCCACATCGGCGTTGCCGCCCATCTGGTTGAGCATTTCCGCGGCCGTCTTGACGCCGCCCAGCGAGGTCTTGCGCACCTTGTCGCCACCGGCCAGCACCTTGAACAGCACCTCGTTCAAATCCTTGAGCGCCGTGGGCTGTATGCCTTCCAGCGTAGCTACGCGCAGCATGACTTCGCTGCGGAAGCGCTCGGGCAGCTGCATCAGCACGGCCGCCGACTGCTCGTATTCCAGGTGCACCAGAATGGCCGCCACGATCTGCGGATGCTCGCCGCGCAGCAGCTCGGCCACGGACAGCGGGTCCATCCACTTGAGGCTTTCGATGCCCGAGATGTCGCCGCCCTGCATGATGCGGTCGATCAGCAGCGCCGCCTTGTCATCGCCCAGCGCGCGCCTGAGCACCGAGCGCACGTAGTCGCTGGCATCGTCCACCAGCAGGCTTTGCGAAGCCGCATCATTGGTGAAGCGGTCGATCACGAAATCCACCTTCTCGCGCGTCACGCCACGCATGCGCGCAATGGTTTCGCCCAGCTTCTGCACTTCCTTGGGAGTGAGGTGCTTGAACACCTCGGCCGCTTCTTCCTCCCCCAGGGACACCAGCAAAATGGCAGCGTCGTTCAGGCCTCGATCATCCATATTCGCGCTCTCTGTATTCCGTTATTCCGTGCAAAACCAGCGTGACCCAGGCCAGAGACGGCCGGCAAGGGCCGCCCCGCAGCAAAGGCCGTCGTCCCCCTCGGGGGAAGCGGCACCAGCCGCTCAGGGGGTTATGCGTCACGGTTAATCCATGTCTTGACAATGTTCGCCACCGCAATCGGGTTCTGCTTGGCCAACTGGCGGGCCTGCTCCAGGCGCAGTTGCTCCTGCGAGGGTCCCAGCTCCACGCCTGGCGCCGGCAATGCGGGCCGCTCCAGCAGTTCGGCCTCGATAGCCTCGACCGAGCCGCTCTTGCGCGCTTTGAGCATGGGCCGCACCAGGCCCAGCAGCACCAGGCCGCCGAACAGTGCCAGGCCGATCGGAACGCCCAGGCTCCTGGCCATTTCCTGTATCTCGGGCTGACGCCACAGCGGCAGTTCCGCCGGGGGGGCGTCTTGCACAAAGGGGGCGCTGACCACGTTGACCGAGTCACCGCGGTCGGCGCTGTAGCCCACGGTTTCGCGCACCAGGGTCAGCAGCTGCTCCTGCTGCTGCGCGCTCAAGGGCTTGAGCCCGCCGCTTGGCGCGGCGGCGCCTGCGGCCGTGGCGGCATCGCCGGCCGGGATGAGCTGCGGGGCATTCACCACCACCGCTGCCGTCAGGCGCTTGATGCTGCCCGTGCCGCCGCGCGTCACGCGCACCGTCTTGTCCACTTCGTAATTGGTGATCGACTCGCGCTTGCTGCCCGCGGCGGCGCTGCCGGCCTGCTGGGCAGCGGCCTGCGGCGCGGGGTTGGCGCCGTTGATGGGTGCTGTCGCGTTCTGCGGCGGCTGGTTGCTGGTGGCGCCGGGCACGCCGGTGGGCTGCGGCGGCTTTTGCTCGCCGTTGCTCTCCACCACCTGCTGGCTGCGGATGGCCCCGGCCTCGGGCTTCTGGTTGGGCCGGTGCTGCTCCAGCGTCTGGTCGGTCTGGCTGAAATCCATCTCGGCAGAGACCTGGGCCTTGACATTGCCCTTGCCCACCACGGGCTCCAGGATGTCCAGGATGCGGCGCACGTACTGCTGCTCGATCTGCTGGGTGTACATGAACTGCTGCATGTCCACGCTGTTCGCGCTGCCGTCGGTCGATTGCGACAGCAGCTTGCCCGAATCATCGAGCACGCTCACGGCCGAAGGCACCATCTCGGGCACGCTGGAAGCCACCAGGTGCACGATGCCGGCGATCTGCGCGCGGTCGAGCACGCGGCCCGGATACAGCGTCAGCAGCACCGAAGCCGAGGGCTTTTGCTGCTCGCGGAAAAAACCGTTCTGGTTGGGCAGGGCCAGGTGCACGCGCGCGCTCTGCACGGCATTCAGCGCCAGGATGGAGCGCGTCAGTTCGCCCTCCAGGCCGCGCTGGAAGTTCAACCGCTCCTGGAACTGGGTGATGCCGAACTTGCTGTTTTCCATCAGCTCGAAACCCGTGACCGAGCCCTTGGGCAGGCCCTGGGTGGCCAGCTTCAGGCGCACGTCGTGCACGCGGTCGGCGGGGATGAGGATCGCGCCGCCGCCTTCCGTGTACTTGTAGGGCACGTTCATCTGCGTGAGCTGGGCCACGATGGCGCCGCCATCCTTGTCACCCAGATTGGAGAACAGCAGCTTGTAGTCGGGCTGGCGATAGAACAGCGCCGCCGCTGCCGCAGCCACCACGACCAGGGCCGCCAGGCCGCCCCAGCGCAGGCGCTGGCCACGGTCCATGACAGCCCAGCGCTGCATCACGGCAGGGCGGGCGACAGGAGTAGCGGTGGGGACGGGGACTTCGGCAACAGCAGACATCTTGGTTCCAGGTGGGCAGACCCCACACAGGGTCTAGCGTCCAGTGGATTATTCGGATCGGCGCCCTGCACATTCCCCCGATAAGCGCGCCGTTTGACCCACTTTTTCCCCGGCTGGCCTGGCGCCAGGTCCATACCATCACGTCATCTCACCAACTGCGTTGGACACGAACATGGACCTGCGAATCCCCAGCCTTCCCCTCTCCTTGCAAGGCAGCCAGCTCTCCCAAGGCATTGGCGCCGCCGGCAACACCTCTTCCGTCGCCGCGGGCGGATTCAGCCAGGCCCTGCAAGGCGCACTGAAATCCGTCAGCGCGGCGCAGGACCACTCCAGCGCCCTGCAGCGCGAAGTGCAACTCGACAACCCGGCCGTCAGCCTGGAAGAAACCATGGTCGCCCTGCAGAAGGCGCAGATCGGCTTCCAGGCCACGCTGCATGTGCGCAACCGCCTGGTCCAGGCGTATACCGACGTCATGAACATGCAGGTCTGACCCCTGCCGGTCCGGCTAAGGCCCTGGCCACCTTGCACCCCTCAACTCCTTCCGCATTCCCCATGAAAGCAGTCCTGCTCGCCGGCGGACTCGGCACCCGCATTTCCGAAGAGTCGCACCTGCGGCCCAAGCCCATGATCGAGATCGGAGGCAAGCCCATCCTCTGGCACATCATGAAGATGTATGCCGCGCACGGCGTGAACGACTTCATCGTCTGCCTGGGCTACAAGGGCTATGTGATCAAGGAATACTTCGCCAACTATTTCCTGCACATGTCGGATGTGACCTTCGACATGCGCGAAAACCATATGGAAGTGCACCAGCGCCATGCCGAGCCCTGGCGCGTGACGCTCGTGGATACCGGAGCCGAAACCATGACCGGCGGCCGGCTGCGCCGCGTCCGTAGCTACCTGAAGCCGGGCGAAGCCTTTGCCTTCACCTACGGTGACGGCGTCGCCGACATCGACCTGTCCGCCGAGTTCGCCTTCCATCGCGCCCACGGCGGTCTGGCCACCGTGGCGGCCGTGCAGCCGCCGGGGCGCTACGGCGCGCTGCTGCGCGACGGCACCCAGGTCACCCATTTCGTGGAAAAACCGCGCGGCGACGGGGGCTGGATCAACGGCGGCTTCTTCGTGCTGCAGCCCGAGGTGATCGACCTGATCCCCGGCGACGCGACCAGTTGGGAAAACGAGCCCATGACGGCGCTGGCGCACAGCGGCCAGCTGCATGCCTACGAGCACGGCGGCTTCTGGCAGCCCATGGATACGCTGCGCGAGAAGAATCTGCTCGAAGAACTCTGGCAGTCCGGCCAGGCCCCATGGAAGCGTTGGTGAAGACCATGCCCATCCACTGCCCCTCTCCCGACTTCTGGCGCGGCCGCCATGTGCTGCTCACGGGCCATACCGGCTTCAAGGGCGCGTGGCTGGCGCTGTGGCTGCAGCGTCTGGGCGCCCGGGTCACGGGCCTGGCGCTCAACCCGGCCACCGCGCCGGCGCTGTATACCCTCGCCCGCGTGGAGCAGGGCATGGCCGCCCATCATGTCTGCGACATCCGCGACGCTGAGGCGCTGGCCCGCACGGTGCGCTCGGCCCGCCCCGAAATCGTGCTGCACCTCGCGGCCCAGGCCCTGGTTCGCCCCGGCTATGCGGCGCCGCTCGATACCTTCGCCACCAACATCATGGGCACGGCCCATGTGCTCGATGCGCTGCGCGGGCTGGACTCGGTGCGCGCCGCCGTCGTCGTGACCACCGACAAGGTCTACCGCAACCATGAATGGGCCTATCCCTACCGCGAGAGCGATGCGCTGGGCGGCCACGATCCCTACAGCGCCAGCAAGGCCGCCGCCGAGCTGGTGGCGGCCAGCTACCGCGATGCCTTTCTCGCCGCCCAGGGCGTGGCCGTGGCCACGGCGCGCGCCGGCAACGTGATCGGCGGCGGCGACTGGGCGGCCGACCGCCTGCTGCCCGACGCCGTGCGCGCCTGGGAAGCCGGACAGACGCTGCACATACGCCGCCCCGAAGCCACACGCCCCTGGCAGCATGTGCTCGAACCGCTGGCCGCCTACCTGCGGCTGGCCGAAGCGCTGTGGCAGGACCCGAACCACGCCGGCGCCTACAACTTCGGCCCGCTGCCGCACGAGTCCGCCACGGTCAAAACCGTCATAGAAATGGCACGCAGCGCCTATCCCGAAAGCACCGTATGCTATCAAATCGAAAGCAATGGGCCGCACGAGGCCGGCCATCTGGCACTGGAGACCGCCCTGGCCCGCCAGCGCCTGGGCATCGCTGCACGCTGGCCGCTGCGCGAAGCCGTGAAGCGCACCATGGACTGGTATCGCGCCCTGCAGGCCGGGGCCGATGCAAGCGCGCTATGCCTGGCGGACCTGGCGGCCTACGAAGGCACCACGCCATGAGCGCCGGCGCACGCTTTCATGTCACGCCCACGCCGCTGGCAGGGCTGATGCGCGTGCAGCGCCGGCCGCTGGGCGATGCGCGCGGCTTTCTGGCCCGCATGTTCTGCGCCGAGGAGCTGCAGCACGCCGGCTGGCACTGGCCCGTGGCCCAGATCAACCACACGCGCACCGAGCGCGCGGGCACGCTGCGCGGCCTGCACTGGCAGAACCCGCCCATGGCCGAAGCCAAGCTCGTGAGTTGCCTGCGCGGCGCCGTCTGGGACGTGGCCGTGGACCTGCGCGCGGGCTCCCCCACGTTTTTGCAGTGGCACGCCGAGGAACTCTCGGCTGACAACCACGCGGCCCTGCTGATCCCGCCGGGCTTGGCCCACGGCTTCCAGGCACTGGAAGACGGAGCGGAGCTGCTGTACCTGCACTCGGCGCCCCACGCGCCGGACTGCGAGGCCGGCGCCGACGCTCTGGACCCGCGCCTGGCCATTGCCTGGCCGCTGCCCGTGTGCGAACGCTCGGCCCGCGACGCCGGCCATGCGCTGCTGGGCACGGATTTCAAAGGAATCGCATTGTGAGCATGCACTGCCGCCACTGCGGCGCACCCGTCACCTTGCCGCTGGCCGACCTGGGCACGGCGCCGCCGTCCAACGCCTATCTGAGTGCCGCAGCGCTGCACGCGCCCGAACGCTGGTATCCGCTGCGCGTGCTGGTCTGCGAGAGCTGCTGGCTGGTGCAGACCGAGGACTTCGCCCAGGCACACGAACTGTTCGACGCCGAATACGCCTATTTCAGCTCGTTCTCCAGCAGTTGGCTGGCCCATGCACGCGCCTATGTCGACGCCATGGCCGCGCGCTTCGGCCTGGGCGCGCACAGCCATGTCGTGGAGATCGCGGCCAACGACGGCTACCTGCTGCAATATGTGGCAGCACGCGGCATTCCCTGCCTGGGCGTGGAGCCCACGACGAGCACGGCCGCCGCCGCGCGCGCCAGGGGGCTGCCCGTGATCGAGCGCTTCTTCGGCCGGGAACTGGCACGCGAACTGCAAGCCCAGGGCCATGCAGCCGACCTGATGGCGGCCAACAACGTGCTGGCCCACGTGCCCGACATCAACGACTTCGTCGCCGGCTTCGCCCTGCTGCTCAAGCCGGCGGGCATCGCCACCTTCGAGTTTCCGCATCTGCTGCAGCTGGTGCAGCAATGCCAGTTCGACACGCTGTACCACGAGCATTTCTCCTATCTCTCGTTGACGGCCGTGCAGCGCATCTTCGCGGCCAACGGGCTGGAGGTGTTCGATGTCGAGGAACTGCCCACCCACGGCGGCAGCCTGCGCGTGTATGCGCGGCGCAGCGACGGCACACCCCGCGCCGTGGAGCCGTCCGTGGCGGCGCTGCTGGCACGCGAATCAAAGGCCGGCGTAAGCTCGCCTGGCTTCTACCGCGATTTCCAGCAGCAGTGCCTGCGCATCAAGCGCGAGCTGCTCACTTTTTTGCTAGCCGCACAGGCCCGAGGACTCAAGGTCGCGGCCTACGGCGCGGCCGCCAAGGGCAACACCTTGCTGAACTTCGCGGGCGTGCGCGCCGACCTGCTGCCCTATGTGGTGGACAAGAACCCCGCCAAGCAGGGCAAGCACCTGCCCGGCAGCCGCATTCCCGTGGTCGACGAAGCACGGCTGCGTGCCGACCGGCCCGACGTGGTACTGATCCTGCCCTGGAACCTGCGCGGCGAAATCATGGAGCAGCTGGCCTATGTCCGGGCCTGGGGTGGGCGCTTCGCCACGGCTGTGCCGGGCTGGCAGGAGTTCGCTGCATGATTGACATCCACCCTACAGCCCGCATCTCGCACCTGGCCGACATCGAGGACTCCATACGCGGCAGCCGTATCGTGCTGGGCGCACACAGCGCGATAGACAGCTTCGTCAAAGTCAAGCCGGCGGGAGGCAGCGGAGACCTCGTCATAGGCGAACATTCGATCGTCAATGCGGGTTGCGTGCTCTACACCGGCAACGGCATCTGCATCGGCAGCCATGTGGCCATTGCCGCCAACTGCACCTTCGCCCCGGTCAACCACGCCTACTCCGACCGCCACCGGCTGATTCGCGAGCAAGGCTTCCTGCCCAGCAAGGGCGGGATCGTGATCGAGGACGATGTATGGATTGGCGCCAATTGCGCGCTGCTGGACGGGGCCTTGCTCCGCCGGGGCTGCGTGGTCGGCGCAGGGTCTGTCGTGCGCGGCGAACTGACCGCCTACACGGTCTATGCCGGCACGCCGCTGCGCGTTGTGGGGAGGCGGCAGTGAGCCGCCCGGATTTCACGGTCATCGGCGCCTCGGGCTTTATCGGCGGCCGGCTGGCCGAGCACTTGCGCAACCGGGGCCATTCCGTATGGGCACCGTCCCGCGGTGAGGCTGCCCTGTTGGAGCGGCCTCTAGGCCATGTGGTCTATTGCGCCGGCCTCACAGGCAACTTTCGCACGCGCCCCTTCGACACCATAGAGGCACATGTGGGCCTGCTGGCCCAAATGCTGCGGCATGCATGCTTCGACTCTCTTCTGTACCTGTCGTCCACGCGCGTTTATCAAGGAGCAGCCAGTACGGATGAGGATGCTGCGCTGCAGGTGTGCCCCCATGATCCATCCTATCTGTATAACCTGAGCAAGCTCACCGGCGAGTCCTTATGCCATGCCAGTGGCCGCACAGGGGTCCGGGTTGCCCGCGTCTCGAATGTCGTCGGTCCGGGAATGGATCCCCGTTCGGGCAATCTGGTTGCCGACTTGCTGCACCAGGCGCGCAGCGGCCGGGTCGAGCTGCAGACCAGCCCCGCATCGGCCAAGGACTACGTGCATCTCGATGACGCCGTGGATTGGCTGGCGCGCATTGCGCTTTCCGGCCGCGCCAAGGTCTACAACGTCGCAAGCGGCCAGCAGACAACGCATGCGCAATGGCTGCACTGGCTGCAGGCGTGCACCGGCTGCTCCGTCCATCATCCCGGCACAGGAGCGGTCGCACAGCATTTCGCCCCCATTTCCATTAAGCGGCTGCAGGTTGAATGGAGCGTACGCCCGCAATCCATATTCGACAGCACCCTATTCCAGATGAAATCCATAGCCGATTGATTGGAGCCATTGACCATGAACCCCATTGAACAGTTTGACCAGGAGCGCCGCGAGCGCCTGGCGAGCTATGCACAGGATGCAGCCTTCCAGGCACTTTCGCGCGATTGGCTGCAAGCCTCCATGCAGCGCAAATACGTCTACAACTTCGACTGGCTCGGGCGCCCCATCATCCAGTACCCGCAAGACATGGCGGCCATGCAGGAATTGGTCTGGCGGGTCAAGCCCGACCTCATCATCGAGACCGGCATCGCCCACGGCGGCTCCCTGGTGCTCAGCGCTTCGCTGCTCGCTTTGCTGGACATGTGCGACGCCATGGAGGCAGGCACGGCCATCGACCCGCGCGCATCCCGGCGGAAAGTCCTGGGCATAGACATCGACATCCGCGCGCACAACCGCCAGGCCATCGAGGCCCACCCCATGGCCAGCCGCATCCAGATGATCCAGGGCTCGTCGATTGATCCGGATGTGGTGCAGCAGGTGCGGGAAATCGCCAGCGGCTATTCGCGCGTGCTGGTCTGCTTGGACTCCATGCATACCCACGCACATGTATTGCAGGAACTGAACGCTTACGCGCCCTTGGTCACGCCAGGCAGCTACTGCGTGGTTTTCGACACTTTCGTGGAAGACATGCCTCAGGGCTTCTTCGCAGACCGACCATGGGATGTGGGCAACAATCCCAAAACGGCGGTGCATGAATGGCTGGCTCGAAACCCTTCGTTTGAAGTGGACAGGAACTGTCCAGCACAGCTGATGGTGACAGTAGCTCCGGACGGTTTTTTGCGCCGGCAAACCAATTGAGCCAGCGCCAGCCATAAGAAGAGGAAAAGCCCCTTCCAGGGAGAGCCCCTCGGGGCGGGCTTTGGCTCCCGCCCCCAACAGGCGGCAATTGACTCAGGCAATAGCCCCCAGCCCCATGGCCTCGGCCGCATAGCGCATATAGGTCACGGCAAAGTCCGCATGGCCGTGCGCCTGCTCGACTTCGGCCAGGCAGGCAAGCGCGACCGGGTCGTGCGGCACGGCGCACAGCACGGTTTCGGCCAACTCGGTCACGGCGATCCAGTGGCTGTCGCTGATCTGCCCACCACGAGGAGGCTCTTTGGCCTTGGCCTGATCGACCAGTTTTTGCAGGCGCTGATGCGCCTCGGACAAAGGCACGCGCAACCCCGGCTCCAGCCCCACGCCCGGCACGGGCGGCTCGCCCCACTGCTGCGGGAAATCCTGCAGCCACTGCTGCATGGCCTGCTGCTGAGCCGCCTCGTCGCCAGGGCATTGGCGCTGGGCGAGCCACTGCAGCCACATGGCGCGCAGGCCTTCGCCGAAATGGTGATTGAAAATATCCTCGCGCATCAGCACGGACTGTTCCACCTCGGCGCGCAGCCCCTGGCGCACGGCATTGAGGCGCGACACATCCTCGGCCAGCTGCCGGGCAATGCGCACATAGTCCTCAGCATCCTGAGCCAGCCATTCGGTGCGCCCCAGGTGGGCCAGCATGCCCGCGCCCATGCGGCTCTTGAAGCTTTCGCCGACCATGGAAACAATGGGCACGCCCATCCACAGCACGTCGAACGTCGTCGTTCCGCCCGTCAGCGGAAAGGGATCGAGAGCGATGTCGATGCGGTGATACGTCAGGTACTGGTTGGACCTGTCCAGCGGCACCAGCTCAAGCCGGCCCGCGTCGATGCCCAGCGACACACAACGCTGGCGATAGGCGTCTGCCGTCTCCGGGTTCCCCAGGTTCTTGCCTTCGATCAGCAGGCATGAGTCCGGCACGCTTTGCAGAATGCGGCCCCATAGCGCCAACACCTCGTCCGTCAGCTTGCCCAGGTTGTTGCATGAGCCGAACGTCATGTAGCCATTGGCCACGGCCGGCGTGGGCCGCATCTGGTAACGGGGCTGGTAGCGCCATAGCGGCTCGCGGATCAGCGGGCGGTAGCAGCAAAACAGCGTGGGCAGGCGGTACAGCTGCTCGGCATATTGGTCGTCCGCACCTTCGGGATCGGTGACATCGTCGCTGAACTTGTAGTCGATCGCCTGCAGCCCCGTGGTGGCCGGAAAGCCCAGCCAAGACACCTGCACCGGCGCCGGCTTGTGCGCCATGGCCAGCAGACCGCTATTCCCCGTATGCCCGGCAAGATCGATCAGAATGTCGATGCCCTGATCGCGTATGGCCTGCGCCTGCTCCTGTGCGGGCCGCGAGGCCAGCCGGATGAAATGGTCGGCGTGACGCTCCACGCGCTGAGTGATGTAGTCGCTGCCAGGGAAAAGATAGAACGCAAACACCTCGAACTGGCGCCGATCCAGCTGGGCCAGCAGGCCTTCGACGAAATACATGACGGCGTGGTCGCGGAAGTCGGGCGACACAAAGCCCACGCGCAGCTTGCGCCAGGGCTGGCGGTCAATGCCGGCAAAATCCGGCCACAGACTCTTCAGCGGCGCCTCGAATTGCAGGGCATAGTCCTGTGCCGCAGCGGCCAACTCCTGCGCCCCGCAGGCAGGATCGGCCAGCATGAACAGCATGCGGTTCGCGTAGCCGGCCATATCGGAAGGCGCCAGGGCAATGGCCTGCTCGCAATCCTGCACGGCTTCGCGCACCTGGCCCAGTTCGCGGCGATGGATGGCGCGCTGGGTCAGTCCTGACAGGCGCTCCAACGGGTTGCGGGCGAGCTCCAAGGCCTTCTGGCTAGCATCGAAACCTTGCTGATGCCGCCCCATCGGATAACAGCATTGCGCCAGCTTGGCCCAGCAAATGCTGTGCCGCGGGCGCAAAGCCACCACTTTCTCCAGCAGAGGCAAGGCCTGCACGTTGCGCGCCTGCTCCACCAACAGGCTGGCGTAATTGACCAGCAGTTCCGCGTCTTCCGGCCAGAACTCCGTGGCCCACTGGTAAGCCGTCACGGCCGCCTCGACCTCGCGCCGTTGGTGCAATGCATAGCCCAGCATGCGGTGCGCGGTGCGGTCGCGGCGATTCTTTACCAAGGCCTGCCGGCACAGTCTCTCCAGCAAAGCCCAATCCGCCGCAGCATGTGCGGCATGGATGCGTTTTTCCATTGTGGAAACAAGGTGTCGAGACGGCTTCATGAAAAATCCAGCGGACAAAAAACAAAAGGCACCCCATAGGAGTGCCCGGCATCCAGGCCGAGCTACGGCCTGACAGCTACCGAATCAACCCTTGAGCAGGGCCAGAACGCCTTGCGGAATCTGGTTGGCCTGGGCCACCATGGCGGTGCCGGCCTGCTGCAGGATCTGGGCGCGCGACAGATTGGCGGTTTCCTGGGCGAAGTCGGTGTCCAGGATGCGGCTGCGCGAAGCCGACATGTTTTCCGAAGTGATGTTCAGGCTGGAGATGGCCGTCGAGAAGCGCGACTGCAGGGCGCCGAGCTTGGCGCGCTCGCCGTTGATGAACGACAGGGCCGAGTCCACGGTCTTCAGCGCTTCGGTGGCCTTGGCGAAGGTGGTCACGTCCAGGTCGGAGACCTTTTTCAGGGTCGAGGCGCTGGTGGCGATGGCATTGGAGGTGCTGTTAACCGAGAAGGATTTTTCCGCATCCAGCGTGATGTAGCCGCTGGTGAGGGAGTTGTCGGCATTGGTGCTGGCGCTCAGCGTGGCGGAACCGCCAGCGGCGGCACCAGTGGAATCGAGCTTCTGCACGGTGACGGCGCCAGCATTGGCCACGCCAGTGTTAGCCACGCGGATGTCATTGCCGGTGGCGTTGGTCAGCACCACGGCCGTGCCGGCACTGTTGAGCGCAGCGGTCACGCCGGTCTTGGACGATTGGTTGTTGATCGCGGCCACGGCAGCCGACAGGCCGTCGGGTCCGCTCGCTGCCGACAGCGTGAACGAAACCACCTGGTCGGCGCTGTTGTCCGAGCGCAGGTTCAGGGAGTAGGAGCCGGCGGAGGCAAAGGACAGGCTGACATCGGTGCGCGCGGTGGCCGTCACGCCGGTATTGCCCGTGGCGGCATTGACGTTGGCGGCAATGGTCTTGGCGGTGTCGTTGGCTGCCACGTTCACGGACTGGCTTCCCAGCGCGCCGTTGAGGGTCACTGCGCCCGAGGTCACGCCGTTGGCACCCCAGGTAGCCCCCGAGCCCGAAGCGACGCTAGCGCCGGTTGCCTGGATCTGGTTGTTGCCGTACACATTGGTGCGCATATTGGCCGTGGCGGCCGTGATGGTCTGGTTGGCGTTGGCGCCGACCTGGAACTGCTGGGTGCCGAAGCTGCCGTCCAGCAGCTTGGCACCGTTGAAGTCGGTGGTTTGCGCGATGCGGTCCAGTTCGGACACCAGTTGACCCACCTCCTGGTTCAATGCCTGGCGGTCACTGGCGCTGTTGGAGGCGTTGGCCGACTGCACGGCCAGTTCGCGGATGCGCTGCAGCACATCGCCGGCCGACTTCATCGCGCCTTCAGCCGTCTGGGCCAGCGAGATGCCGTCATTGGCATTGCGGGCCGCCTGGTTCAGGCCGCGGATCTGGCTGGTGAAGCGCTCGGAGATGGCCAGGCCGGCGGCATCGTCCTTGGCGCTGTTGATGCGCAGGCCCGAGGACAGGCGCTGGATCGAGGTGTTCAGCGACCCCTGACTGGTGCTGAGGTTCCGCTGGGCGGTCAGCGAAGCGATGTTGGTATTGATTGTCTGTGCCATTGCGAACTCCTGTTGGACCTGTGAGCAAACACGTTTGGGGTTGGTGCCGCTCTCCAGGCGGACGTTTGGGACGGATGCCACGGATTGTGGAGACTGGCCGGGCAGCCAGTGCGCAGATAAAGAACCGAAAAACCGGGCAATCCGCAGTTTTGCCCCTAAAGTTCCCGCGACTCCTTCCGAAACACCAAACAACGGGACATATGAAGCACACACGGAGCCGTATGTTTCGCCGCTCGCAGGCTTGAAGAAAAGAGCTTGCCGGGCCGCCGGGGCAGGTCGGGTCCAGTCTCGGTTGGCGGTGACGCCAGATTCAGTAGGTTTTTTTCAGGAGATTTGTCATGGCACTCGGCATTAATACCAACCTCGCTTCGATGATCGCCCAGCGCAACCTCGGCGCCAACCAGGGGTCGCTGAACACCTCGATCCAGCGCCTGTCCTCGGGCCTGCGCATCAACAGCGCCAAGGACGATGCCGCCGGCCTGGCCATCTCCGAGCGCTTCACCAGCCAGATCCGCGGCCTGAACCAGGCCGTGCGCAACGCTGGCGACGGCACCTCGCTGGCCCAGACCGCTGAAGGCTCCATGAAGGCTGCCGGTGACATTCTGCAGCGCGTGCGCGAACTGGCCGTGCAGTCGGCCAACGCCTCCAACAGCGCCAGTGACCGCCAGGCATTGAACCAGGAAGTGACCCAACTGGTGTCCGAACTGGACCGCATCGCGCAAACCACCGACTTCAACGGCGCCAAGCTGCTGGACGGCAGCTTCGGCACCCAGCAGTTCCAGGTCGGCGCCAACGCCAACCAGACCATCACGGCCGCCACGGCCAATATGCGCACCAATGTGTACGGCAACAACCAGATCCAGGCCACCGGCGCTAGCACCGCTTCGGGCTCGGGGGCTACCTGGGGTGCCAACGGCGTGACCTCGGGCGCAGTGACCCTCAACGGCGCGCTGGGAAGCCAGTCCGTGAACGTGGCAGCCAACGACACCGCCAAGACCATTGCCTCCAATATCGCTGCCGTCACGGGCAGTACCGGCGTGACGGCCACCGCGCGCACCGACGTCAGCCTGTCCTTTGCCTCCGCAGGCTCCTACTCCCTGAACCTGCGCTCGGACAACAGCGCCGACCAGGTGGTTTCGTTCACGCTGTCGGCAGCGAGCGGACCCGACGGCCTGTCGGCTGCCGTGGCCGCGATCAACAACCAATCGTCCAAGACCGGCGTGACCGCCACCGTGAACCAGGCCGGTACGGCCATCGTGCTGACCAACGCCACCGGCAACGACATCCGCGTGGCTAACACTGGCACAGCCAATGCTGGCGCCGTCACCGTGCAGAAGCTCGATTCCACTGGTGCCGCCGCTGGCGGTACAGCCACGCTGAGCGCCAGCACCAATGCCGACAACTCCCTCACCAGCGGCTACATCACGCTGGATGCGGAAAAATCCTTCTCGGTTACCAGCACCTCCAATGCCATCACCACCGGCGCCTCGACCCTGAAAAAGGTCTCCGACCTGGACGTGACCACCTTCGCCAAGGCCACCGACGCTCTGAAGACCGTGGACTCGGCCCTGTCGTTCATCAACGGCGAGCGCGCCAAGCTCGGTGCCCTGCAGTCGCGCTTCGCGACGGCCATCTCCAACCTGCAGGTCAGCTCGGAGAACATGGCTTCGTCGCGCAGCCGTATCCTGGACACCGACTTCGCCCAGGAAACCGCCAATCTGTCGCGCGCCCAGATCCTGCAGCAGGCCGGCACCGCCATGGTGGCCCAGGCCAACCAGCTGCCCCAGGGCGTGCTGGCCCTGCTGCGCGGCTAAGCGGCAGATCGACCGGGGCCATGACCCCGGTGCTCTCATCCGACGGCAGGCCCGGCGCAAGTCGCGGCCTGCCTTGCCGTGGGCACCATGGAGGCCGTGCATCCCCCGAAATGAGCTGCATAGCCCCTGGTTTAGCAAGCATCGAAGCGTATCCACCTTGACATAATCGGGCAGCAATAAGTTCAGGAGGCTGACATGGCGACAATTTCATCCGTAGGTGTAGGCACGAACGGCCTGGATGTGAAAAACATCATCTCGCAGTTGGTCGAGCTCGAGAGGCGTCCGTTGAACACGCTCAAGCTCGATGCCTCCGCCACCCAGGCCAAGATTTCCGCCTTCGGCCAGATCAAATCCCTGGTCTCCACGCTGAGCGATGCCGCCGGCAAGCTGACCAGCCTCACGGGCTGGAATGGCGTCACGGTCACCACCAGCAACGACAAGGCCGTCACGGCGACCGCGATTGGCGGCACCCAGCCCACCTCCTTCAATGTCGAAGTGCAAAGCCTGGCCAAGGCGCACTCCACGGCATCGGGCCCCATCAGCCCCCCAGGCAGCGCCGTCGGCGCGGGCACGCTGACGCTGTGGACCGGCGCCACGGCAGCCACGCCGCCGGCCACCGACACCAAGCTGGTCGACATCACCGTCTCGGCCACCGACACGCTCAATGACATTGCCAGCAAGATCAACGGCTCCAGCGCCGGCATTTCGGCCACCGTGCTGAATGATGCTTCGGGCCAGCGCCTGCTGCTCAGCAGCAAGGCCACCGGAGCCGCCGCCGCCTTTCACATGACGGTGGCCGATGCCGATGGCAACAACACCGATGCCGCCGGCCTGTCGCGCCTGGTCAGCACGGCGTTCCCGCCCGGCACCACAGGATTCCAGGTCACGCAGGCCGGCGCCGATGCCAAAGCGACCGTCAACGGCATCGCCGTCACCTCCGCCACCAATGCCTTCAAGGACACGGTCAGCGGCGTGACTTTCACGGCCGTACAGGTCACCACAGGCCCCGTGCAGATCACGGTGGCGCCCGATACCGCCACGATCCAGGGCAACATCAAGGCCTTCGTCGATGCCTACAACGCCATCAACGACCTTCTGAATGAGGCCACCAAATACGATGCCGCGGCCAAGAAAGGCGGCATGCTGCAGGGCGACTCGACCACGATCACGCTGCAAAATTCCCTGCGCAACGCCATGCAGGCGCTCACCTCGGGGTCTGCCACCTTCAAGCGCCTGTCCGACGTGGGCATCGCGCAGTTGCGCGGCGGCGATCTGTCCATCGACAGCGGCAAGCTAAGCACGGCCATGAACGGAAAGATGGACGATCTGAAGAACCTGTTCTACAACCCCGGTACGGGCGCAACAGCCGGCATTGCCGTGCAGGTCAAGGCCTTGACCACCAACCTGCTGTCCGTTGATGGCTTCTTCCAGAGCAAGGACGGCTCGCTACAGCGTTCGCTCAAGCAAAACGCCAAGGACCAGGCACGCGTCCAGGACAAGGTCGACGCTTTCGAGAAAAACCTCACACGCCAGTACAACGCGCTGGACTCCAAGATGAGCTCGCTCAACGCCTTGAACGCCTACGTTGCCCAGCAAGTCACCACCTGGAACAAGACTTCGGGCTGATCTTGATTTATCGAGCCGTCAGCCGACAACAAGATACAGCCTCCAAGGATTCCGCCATGTTCAGCCCTTTCCAACCCCGCGCCGCTTCGGTTTACCAGCGCATCAGCACCGAAACCAGCATGCATACCATCGATCAGCACAAGCTGGTTTCGCTGCTGTATGAAGGCATACTGTCCTCGATTGCCGCTGCACGCGGCGCCATGGCGCGCGGCGACATTCCGGGCAAATGCAGTGCGGTCGGCAAAGCCATCCGCATCATCGAGGAAGGCCTGCTCACGGCGCTGGACCGCGACGCCGGCGGCGAGCTGGCCGAAAACCTCGGCAACGTCTACGAATATTCGCTGCGCCAGCTGGTGCTGGCCAATGCGCAAAACGACGACGCCAAGCTCGAGGAAGTCGCCCAACTGATCCAGCCCATTGCCAGCAGCTGGGAGCAGATCAAGGAGGCCGCGCAGGGCACGCATTCAGCGGCCTCATCCCAGATCAACAACAAGCGGGAGGCAGGTGCGCATGCCTGAGGCATTGATCGACTACTACAAGGCCATCGAGGACAGCAGCAGCAAAATGCTGCAGGCAGCCCGCGAACATAACTGGGATGGCGTGATGCGCTACGAGGGCGCCTGCGCGGTGTTGATCGAGCAGCTGCGCTTCAAGTCCCAGAGGGAATCGCTGCCGCCGGAAAACCGCCGCGAGAAAGCCCGCATCATGCAGCGCATCCTGTCCAACGACGCCATGATCCGGGCTCTGGCCGAGCCCTGGATGACGCAGTTCGAACACATGTTCGACGGCCAGCCCCACGTGATGCACTGACTGAAGGAAGCGGCCGCCCGGCCGCTGCACCGCCTGCAGCGCCAAGTGGCGCGCCGTCTCCGGCGCGCTTGACTGCAGCTGGCCGCCACATTGACCTCTCCGATCATGCCGGAGATGCATCGCACGCTCTGCACGTGCTCTCCCATGCTCTGCCCTCGCCGCCTCCACGGCAGCCTTCCGGGCCTGCCTGGAAGACGATGCCATCGATCACATCGGATCGCCGCCTCTGCCGCCGGCGATCCGCGGCATACCGGCTACGAATCCATCGCCCGCTTCGCTGCGCCACGCCTGCGGCCCGATGCGAGACAGCCCTACAAAAGCGCCTCTAGCTGCCGATCTAACAAGCAATCACCCGGCTTTTTCCGCCAACGACAACGGCCAGCCCTCTCACAATCACTCCCATGCTTGTCCTTATCGGTTACATCGTCGCCTTCGGCTGCATTTTCGGCATGTATGTGATACATGGCGGCAATGTGCCAGTCATCGCCAAGGCCCTGCCTTTCGAGCTGGTCACCATCGCCGGCGGTGCTTTCGGCGCCTTCATCGTCTGCAACCAGCCCAAGGTCCTCAAGGCCACGGCCAAGGCGATTCCAGCCGCCGTCAAGGCTTCGCGCCACAACAAGGCGCGCTTCATGGAGCTGCTGGCCTTGCTGTATGAAATGCTGCAGAAGGCGCGCAAGGAAGGCCTGATGTCCATCGAGGCCGATGTGGAAGAACCCAAAGAATCGGCCATCTTCCAGAAATACCCAGAGCTGCTGGCCGATCACCACATCGTCGAATTCCTCACGGACTATCTGCGCATGATGGTTTCGGGCAATCTCAATTCGCATGAGATCGAAGCCCTGATGGACAGCGAGATCGACGCCCACCATGCCGAGGCCCACGGCCCGGTCGGCGCCCTGAACCGCCTTGCCGGCGCCCTGCCGGCTTTCGGCATCGTGGCCGCCGTGCTCGGCGTGGTGAACACCATGGGCTCGGTGGGCCAACCGCCCACGGTGCTGGGCGGCATGATCGCCTCGGCCCTGGTCGGCACCTTCCTGGGTATTTTGCTGGCCTACGCGCTGGTGGAGCCCATGGCCGCGCTGCTGGAGCAGCGCGCGCAGGACGCAGCCAAGGAACTGGAATGCATCAAGGCCACGCTGCTGGCCAGCATGCAGGGCTACAACCCCGGCACGGCCATCGAATTCGGCCGCAAGGTGCTGTTCTCGACCGAGCGCCCTGGCTTCCTGGAACTCGAGGCCCACGTCAAGGGCAAGAAGTGATGCCGGTCAGCGCGACGGCACCCTGCAGCGGAGGCATTCATGGCTGAAAAAAAACTCCAGCCCATCATCATCAAGCGCGTCAAGAAGGCCGCTCACGCCCCTCATGGCGGCGCCTGGAAAATTGCCTACGCCGACTTCATGACGGCCATGATGGCCTTCTTTCTGCTGATGTGGCTGCTGGGCTCCACCGCCAAGGGCGAGTTGCAGGGCATCGCGGCCTATTTTTCCTCGCCGCTGAAGGTTTCGATGGCCGGCGGCGACGGCTCCGGCAACAGCTCCAGCATCATTCCCGGCGGCGGCAACGACCTGGCCAAGGTATATGGCCAGGTGCGCCGCTCCGAAAGCGACGACACCTCCAACCGCCGCTCGAGCACGGCCTCGGAAAAATCCGATGCCGTGGCACAGGACGCCAAACGCATCCAGGCGCTCAAGGCCAAGGTGGATGCGCTGATCGCCAGCAATCTGCGCCTGAACGAATTCCGCTCGCAGATCCGCACCGAGATGACGCCCGACGGCCTGCAGATCCAGATCGTGGACGACCAGAACCGCCCCATGTTCGACAGCGGCAGCGCCGTGGTCAAACCCTATATGCGCGACATCCTGCGCGAGGTGGGCTCGGCATTGTCCAACGCGGAAAACCGCATCAGCCTCTCGGGCCACACGGACGCCGCGCCCTACGGCAATGGCGACCGCGGCTACAGCAACTGGGAGCTCTCCGCCGACCGGGCCAACGCTTCGCGCCGCGAACTGGTGGGCGCCGGCATGCCCTTGAGCCAGTTGGCCCGCGTCGTGGGCCTGGCCGACAGCGACCTGCTGCTGCCGCAAGAGCCCCGCGCACCGCAAAACCGCCGCATCGCCATCACGGTGCTGACCAAGGAAGCCGAAAAACGCTTGCTGGGCTTCGGCCATACCGAGAAAGCCGCAGCCTCCGATGTGATCGGCATCGCCGACCCCAGGCCGCTGCAGCCCGCAAAGCCGGCCATGCCGCGCGCGGCGGCCCCGAAGATGTCCCTGAGCGACAACGAAGTCTTTGTAACAAGTTCTGAAGTTCCTGCCCGGAGTGCCGAAAAGCAGGACAATGCTCGCCAATCGCCATAATGATTCAAATTGTTACCAATATGGCCATGCTCCCGAACTTTATGACCGAAAGGGCCTCTCGTGGCTAATGCCCTGCGCTTTTTGATTGTTGACGACTTCTCCACCATGCGCCGCATCGTGCGCAATCTGCTCAAGGAAAGCGGCTTTCCCGACGCGGACGAAGCCGAAGACGGCGTGGTGGCCTTGCACAAGCTGCGCTCAAGCAAGTTCGACTTTGTCGTGACCGACATCAACATGCCGAACATGAACGGCTTCCAGCTGCTGACCGAAATCAAGCAGGACGAAAAGCTCAAGCACCTGCCCGTGCTCATGGTCACGGCCGAGGCACGCAAGGAGGACATCGTGGCTGCAGCCCAGGGCGGCGCCGCAGGCTACATCGTCAAACCCTTCACCAAGGCCACGCTGGAGGAGAAGGTCAATCTGATCCTCAAAAAACTGGGCATGTAAGCCATGAACAGCAGCAGTCAGGAAGCTCCAGCCGGCAACGTCCACCACAAGATCGGCCTGCTCACACGCCAGTTGCACGACTCGCTCAACGAGCTGGGTTATGCGGACCGGCTGCGCGGCAGCATGGGTGAACTACCGGATGCGCAAAGCCGTCTTTCCTATATCGCGCGCCTGACCGGCGCAGCAGCCGAAAAGGTGCTGGGCCGCGTGGAGCTGGCCAAGGCCCAACAGGATGCTCTGGTCGAGCGCGTGCGCACCATGCGCGCCGAACTGGTCAAGGACCCCGTGGCGGCCGTGGCCAAGGGCCACATCATGAACTTCCTGCAGGAAGTGGAGGAGGGCTCGACCCAGGCCGACTCCCACCTGACCGAGATCATGATGGCCCAGGACTTCCACGACCTCACCGGCCAGGTGATTGCCCGCGTGGTGGCCTTGGCCGCCGACCTGGAGTCACAGCTGGTGGAGCTGCTGATCCAGACCTCTCCCGATCATCCGCAGACGGCCACGGCCGCACCGCAGGAAAAGCCTGCCGAGCACCTGGCCGGCCCCGTGGTCGACCCGGCGAACACGCCCGACGTGGTGACCACCCAGTCCCAGGTGGACGATCTGCTGGCGAGCTTGGGGTTTTGACCCCCTGAGGCGCTGCGCGCCTTCCCCCTAGAAGGGGGACGACGCCTTCTCCGCGAGGCGGCTCTTGCTCGGCGTCCCTGGCGAAAGGATCGATGCGTAGATCGTGCAGACTTTAGAAAGTTGAAGCCTCGCTGCTCCCCCGGCCGAGCGATAGCGACGGCCCGTGTGGCTCCCGCTCTCCCCCCCTTTTGGCTGCGCCTGCGGCGCCCGATTCAGGCCGCGGCGGGTGTGCCGCAGGACACACCTGCTTCGTGACCTGACTTGCGCCCGTTTGTTCGAGCGCAGCGCCGCATGTTTACATGTGGCGCGCAGTGAGTTGGGGCGCACCGCAGACTGAATCGGGTGACACAGGTTTGCCCGTAGCGAAGCGAAGGGACGCAGGCAATGGGGCGCACTTCTTCTGCCTACTCTTCTTGTGCGAGCAAGAAGAGTAGGTCGCCTGCCGGGGCGAGTCCCGGCTCCTGCCGCACGCGAGAAAGACCAGGCAAAGCCACCAGCAACACCCAGCTTTCGGATAAGCAGGCCTGGAGCACCGCTTATCCGCGCATTGCCCGCGCGGCCAATTCGCACAATGACGCCATCCAATCCGTCATTGCGCCATGGCCGACTCCCAAGACAAAAACCTGCCAGCAACCGCACGCAAACTGCAGAAAACGCGTGAGGACGGCCAGGGTGCGCGCTCGCGGGACCTGTCGCATCTGGCCATCCTGGGCACCGGCGCAGCGCTGATGTTCATCGGCACACAGCCGCTGGTGCAGCAGCTGCGCCTGGCCATGGCCCAGCAGCTGGCTTTCGACGGCAGCATTGCCAGGAACCCGGCGCAGATGCTCGAGCGTTTCCAATCCATGCTGGGCCTGGGCCTGGCTGTCGCCCTGGTCTTCGCCATCGTGACCACCGGCGCCTCCGTGCTGGCCGGCGTGGCTGCGGGCGGCTGGATCTTCAGCTTCAAGCCCATTGAGCCGCAGTTCAGCCGGCTCAATCCCCTCAAGGGCCTTGCCAATCTGTTTTCCAAGCAGCAGCTCGTCACCGTGGTCAAGATGGTGCTGATGACGGCCATCCTCGGCTTCGTGGCCTGGAAGTTCATGGGCAGCCGCATCGCCGAAGTCACGGCCGTCTCCGCCCAGCCTTCGCCCATGGCGCTGTCCATGGTCGGCTCGTGGCTGACCAGCGGCGTGGCGCTGCTGCTCATCGTGGTGCTGCTGGTCGCCGTGATCGACGTGCCGCTGCAGGCCTTTCTGTTCAAGTCGCGCCTGAAGATGAGCCACGAGGAAGTCAAGAAGGAGCACAAGGAATCCGACGGTAACCCGCAGATCAAGGGCAAGATCCGCCAGAAGCAGCGCGAGATCGCCGACCGCGCCAGCGTCTCGGCCGTGCCGCGCGCCGACTTCGTGGTCACCAACCCCACGCACTACGCCGTGGCCCTGCGCTACGACGAGCAGACCATGGCGGCGCCCCAGGTGATTGCCAAGGGCACCGACCTGGTGGCCCTCAGGATCCGCGAAGTGGCGGGCGCACACAAGATCCCGGTGCTCGAATCGCCCATGCTGGCGCGCGCGCTGTACGCCCATGCCGAGCTGGACCGGGCCATTCCCGCCGCGCTCTACACCGCCGTGGCCCAGGTGCTGGCCTATGTCTACCGCCTCAAGGCCGCGCTGCGCGGCGAAGGCCCCATGCCCGACGACCTGGGCCAGCCCGCCGTGCCGGTGGAGCTCGACCCCCAGCGCGGCGACAACCGGCCCGCCACGCCACCTGCCGCACGGCCGCCGGCCGGCGCCCCCGAAGGTAAAGCCTGATGACAACCAATCCGCTTCAAGCCCTGCAACAGTGGACGGGCTCCAACAGCAAGGCCCTGCAAGGCCTGACCGCGCCGCTGCTGGTGGTGGCCATCCTGGCGCTGATGGTGCTGCCGATACCGCCCTGGATGCTGGACACCTTCTTCACCCTCAACATCGCCGTGGCGCTGATGGTGATGATGGTGGCCGCCTACATGCTCAAGCCGCTGGACTTCGCGGCCTTCCCCTCGGTGCTGCTGCTGACCACGCTGATGCGCCTGTCGCTCAACGTGGCCTCCACCCGGGTCGTGCTGCTCGAAGGCCATACCGGCCCGGGCGCTGCCGGCGCGGTGATCGAGGCCTTCGGCCACTTCCTGATCGGCGGCAACTTCGCCGTGGGCCTGATCGTGTTCGCCATCCTCGTGGTCATCAACTTCGTGGTGATCACCAAGGGCGCCGAGCGTATCGCCGAAGTGTCGGCCCGCTTCACGCTGGATGCCATGCCAGGCAAGCAGATGGCCGTGGACGCCGACCTGAACGCCGGCCTGATCGACGAGACCGAAGCCAAGCGCCGACGCGCCGAGGTGCAGGAGGAAGCCAACTTCTTCGGCTCCATGGACGGCGCCAGCAAGTTCGTGCGCGGCGATGCCATTGCCGGCATTCTGATCCTGGTCATCAACATCATCGGCGGCTTTGCCATCGGCATGGCCCAGCACGGGCTGTCGGCCGGCCAGGCCGCCGACAGCTACATTCTGCTGGCCGTGGGCGATGCGCTGGTGGCGCAGATCCCGGGCCTGCTGATCTCGGTGGCATCGGCCATGGTGATCTCGCGCGTGGGCAAGGACGCCGACATGGGCCACCAGATCGTGCAGCAGCTGTTCATGTCGCCCAAGGTGCTGGGCATTACCGCCGGCATCCTGCTGTTGCTGGGCCTGATCCCCGGCATGCCCCACCTGGCCTTTCTGACCATGGGCGGCCTGCTGGGCTGGCTGGCCTGGACACTGGACCAGCAGCAAAAGGCCCGCGCCGCCGCACCTGCCCCGGCTCCCGTGGCCCAGGCCAGCCAGGGCGACGGCGAAGCCACCTGGGACGACCTCCAGCCCGTGGACCTGCTGGGCCTGGAGCTGGGCTACCGGCTGATCACGCTGGTGGACAAGAACCGCCAGGGCGACCTGCTGACCCGCATCAAGGGCGTGCGCCGCAAGTTCGCACAGGAAGTAGGCTTTCTGCCGCCGGCCGTCCATGTGCGCGACAACCTCGAGCTCAAGCCCAGCGCCTACCGCATCACGCTGCGCGGCGTGATGGTGGGCGAAGGCGAGGCTTTCCCCGGCATGTTCCTGGCCATCAACCCCGGCGGCATCTCCACGCCGCTGATCGGCACCGCCACGACCGACCCGGCCTTCGGCCTGCCGGCCCACTGGATCGACGAACGCCAGAAGGAAGCGGCACAAATGGCTGGTTTTACCGTCGTTGATTCGGAAACCGTCATGGCCACCCATTTGTCACACTTGATGCAAGTGCATGCGGCCAAGCTGCTGTCGCGCACGGAAACCCAGCAGCTGGTCGACCACGTGGCCAAGCTGGCTCCCAAGCTGATCGAAGAAGTCATTCCCAAAATGGTGCCCATCACGACGTTCCAGAAAGTGCTCCAGCTGCTGCTGGAGGACTCTGTGCACATCCGCGATATCCGCACCATCATCGAAACCCTGGCCGAGAACGCCACCACCACCAACGACCCGGCGGAACTGGCGCGGCGTGTGCGCATCGCGCTGTCTCCGGCCATCGTGCAGCAGATCTACGGCCCCACGCGCGAGCTCAACGTCATCGCCATCGAGCCCGGCCTGGAGCGTCTGCTGGTGCAGGCCCTGTCCAACCCCGGCGCGCCCTCGCTGGACCCCGGCGTCGCCGAGATCCTCACGCAAAAAGCCGTCGACGTGGCCAACCAACAGGAAGAGCTGGGCCTGCCCGCCTGCCTGCTGGTGCCCGACTCCATCCGCAATTCCATTGCCAAGCTGCTGCGCCGTGTGGCGCCGCGTCTGCAGGTGCTCGCCCACAGCGAGATCCCCGAGACGCACACCATCCGCATCGGCCCGATTCTTAAAGGTGCATCCGCATGAACATCAGACGCTTTTACGCCCCCACCTCCCGCGAGGCCCTGGCCAAGGCGCGCATGGCTTTCGGCGAAGGCACGCTCATTCTCTCCAACCGCCAGACGCCCGATGGCGTGGAAGTCATGGCCACGGCCGAGGACACGCTGCAGGGCCTGGAATCCGGCAAGCCCGCCTCCTCTCTGCAGGCCGCCATCGAGCGCCGCTCGGCCGAGGACACGGCAGGCATGCGCGAGCGCACCAGCCTCTTGTCGCGCCAGGCCGCCAAGCCGCGCATGGGTGAAGGCATGAGCACGCTGGAGCATGTGCAGGAGCGCCAGACCAAGCAGTCGCAGGCCCTGTCCCAGTCGGTGCAGGAAGACGTGGAACAGCTGTCCATGAGCACGCTGTCCTTCCAGGACTATGTGCGTGAGCGCATGCTGCGCCGCCGTCACGAATCGGAGCTGGAAACCGAAGAGGCCCTGCCCACCTTCGCCCAGCGCGCGCGCCAGCACAACGAGACCGTGCGCCCCGGCGCACCGGCCGGCCAGCCGCCCGGCCCCAGCCTGAACGTGAGCCGCCACAACCCGCTGCGCGGCGAACCCATCGTGGTCAAGGACTCCCTGACGGCCGCCAAGCCAGCCGCCGCAGGCTCCGTGAGCCAGCAGCACTTCATGCAAGAGCTGCAGTCCATGAAGGACCTGATCGAGGACCGCTTCAACACCCTGACCTGGCTGGGCCAGACGCGCCAGAACCCCATCCAGTCCAGCCTGATGCACAAGCTGATCCGCGCCGGCTACTCGCCCGCGCTGTCGCGTGCGCTGATCGAGCGCCTGCCCGAGCACCTGTCGGCCGGCGACTCCGTGCGCTGGCTCATGGAAGTGCTGGAGCGCAATCTGCGTACCGACAAGGCCCAGGCCCCCATCTATGAACAGGGCGGCGTGTTCGCCCTGGTCGGCGCCACCGGCGTGGGCAAGACCACGACCACGGCCAAGCTGGCCGCGCTATGCGCCGCCGAGCACGGCCCCTCCTCCGTGGGCCTGATCACGCTGGACACCTACCGCATCGGCGGCCACGAGCAACTGCGCGCCTATGCCCGCATGCTGGGCATGGTGGCCCACCAGGCCCACGACAAGGCAGCGCTGCAGGACCTGCTGGGCCTGCTCGAAAGCAAGAAAATGGTGCTGATCGACACCACGGGCGTGGCCCCGCGCGACCCGCGCAAGGACGAGATCATGGGCGTGCTGGATCTGCCCGGCGTGCAGCAGCTGCTGGCGGTCAACGCGGCCGCCCAGGGCGATGCGCTGGACGACGTGATGCAGGCCTTCAAGGCCCACGGCTCGCACCAGGCCGTGCTGACCAAGGTGGACGAAGCCGTCAAGCTCGGCCCTTCCATCGACACGCTGATCCGCCACCAGATCCAGCTGCGCGGCGTGACCAATGGCCAGCGCGTGCCCGAGGACTGGGAGCGTGCCAGCGCTCAGGCCCTGGTCGCGACCTCCATGCGCTCCAGCGTCAAGTCGGCCTTCGACCCCAAGGCCCTGGACCTGGACTTCTTCTTCACGCCCTCCGCATCGCACGCCGCCGAGGTCGCCCATGCTTGAGCACTACTCGCCCCCCCACCAGGGCATGGGCCTGCACCTGCAGGCCGACAGCGCCGGCATGGCGGGCCTGCGCGTGCTGGCCATGGTGCACAGCCAGGACAGCACTGCGGCCGAGCAGGCCGTGCTGTGGCCGCTGTGCGCCCAGCTGCAGCGCCTGGGCCAGAGGGTGCTGGTGCTGGACGGCAGCCAGGGCGAATCCTTCCAGACGCCAGGCATGGCCCAGCTGCTGGAGCGCTCGGCCTGGCATGCCCAGATGGGCCTGCGCACCCTGGCCGAAGCGTCTGAAACCCGCTCCGTCGCCACCCTGCCCGCCCGCCAGGGGCTGGCGCGCCTGCGCGCCACGGCCCGGGAGCTGGGCCTGGAACCGCTGGCCGCCCTGCAGCGCTATGTGCGCGGTTACACCACGGTGTTGATCTACGCCAGCGCCAAGGCGCTCACGCCGCTGCTGCAAAGCCAGAACCTGCAGCCGCTGCTGATCGTGCCGCCCGATGCCGAGCAGTTGGTCGACAGCTACCGCCAGCTCAAGGCCCTGGCCGTCTACGCCGGCGTGGAATGCACGCTGGCCGCGCTGGAGGCCCCGGCCGCCGCCGCCGGCCCGCCGCGCTACGACTGGAGCCGCAGGCAAAGCAGCGTGCTCACCGACGCGCAGCAATCCCAGATCCGCCTGCAGCGCCTGAACGCGCTGCTGCAATGCTCGCAGCGCCACCTGGGCGATGCCCCCGTGCTCATGCGCCTGCGCTGGCGCCAGACGCGCGACCTGCATCAGCTCACGCTGCACATGCTCAAGACCGCCTGCATCCTGCCTTTGCACGAGCATTCCGCGCCAAGACTGGATACGGCTGCATCCGCCCCTCTTGCCTGGAGCCATTGATAGCCATGTACACCGCCAAAGGCCAACTCGACCGAGACGCACTGATCCGTCAGCACGCGCCGCTCGTGCGTCGGATTGCCCTGCACATGATTGCCAAGCTGCCTCCCAATGTGGAAGTGGATGACCTGATCCAGGTCGGCATGATTGGCCTGGCCGAAGCGCTCTCGCGCTTCGAAAGCGAGCAAGGCGTGCAATTCGAAACCTTCGCCAGCCAGCGCATCCGCGGCGCCATGCTGGACGAACTGCGCGAAGGCGACTGGATGAGCCGCAGCTCGCGCAAGAGCCAGAAGGAGATCGAGCAGGCGCTCAACCGGCTGGAGCAGCGCCTGTGCCGCCCGCCGCTGGAGTCTGAGATCGCCGCCGAGCTCAAGATGAGCCTGGACGACTACCAGTCGCTGCTGGGCAAGGTGCGCGGCACCCAGCTCGTGTACCTGGAGGACATGGCGCCCAGCGGCGCAGACGGCGACGACTACCTGGAACGCCATGTGGCCGACACCAGCGCCGACCCGTTCTCGCAGCTGCGCGACCAGCGCCTGCGCTCCGCCCTGGTGGAGGCCATCAAGGCCCTGCCCGAGCGCGAGCAGTACATGATGGGCATGTACTACGAGCACGACATGAACCTCAAGGAGATCGCTGCCGTCCTCGGCGTCACCGAGTCGCGCGTCTGCCAGCTGCACAGCCAGGCGATTGCACGGCTGCGCACCAAGATGCGGGCACATTGAGCGCTTGCGGCCCATGAATCAGGCACCTGCGGGTGCCTTTCTTCATGGTTTTTTAGGACTCAAACGCTTATTGGCAGCACACCAGATGCTATCAAAAACACAGCCCTGCATTGCAGGGCTGTGTCATGAACAAATGAAGGCAGGGAAATCAGCTGGCCGCGTGATAGATGCGTGCCCGGCCCTGGCCGGCCTGGGGCCTGGCGCGCAGGCTGCTTTCGTAAGTCGTGTCGTCGCCTGCCATGGGCACCAGGGCCTGGGCGCGGCGCTGGGCCAGGACGGACAGGCGGGCCATCTGGTCGCGCATCAGCGTCAGCTCGGCGCCCACACGCTGGGCACGCTCGCGCAGTTCCGGCGTCCAGTCCTGTGCGGAAAAGCGGCGCGCCAGCTGGGAGAAAGCCACTATGGCGTCGCGCAGGCGGGTGCTGGCCTGCTCCAGGGCAGAAGCATCCTGGGCCTGCAGCGATGCCGAAGCCGTCTGAACCACCGCGTCCAGCGAATCGAGCATTTCTTGCAAGGTCATGGTCTGGTCTGTCCTGGAGAACAAGAATGGACTGCGCCTCAGGCGCGGCCGTAAACGAGGAATTCCTCGGAGTTGGCCAGCAGCTTGTCGGCCACGGCATCGGCGTTGACGCGGAACGTGCCGTTGGCGATGGCTTCGCGCATGGCTTTCACGCGGTCGGCGTCGAAGTCGGCATGGGCGCGGGTCTGGGTGTCCAGCGCGCGGGCCGAGAAGGAAAAGGATACGGGCACGCCGGCGGCGCGCTCGGGCAGGCCCTTGGCCGATTCCTCGGTGGCGACAGTGGTCGCGGATTTCGGGGTTTGCTTGGCGAGCTGTGCAGCCTGCAGCAAATCCGCTTTGTTACCTATTTTCATAGTCGTTCTCCAATCGCCCTGGCGGCGTAAGGCGCTGTAGCCTTGCTTTCGACCACGCGGCGTGAAACTTGAGGGTTTTTTTGTACACGGAGCCGCCGTTACTGGACCAGGACGACGCCTTGGGGGCTGACCGTCCCCGAGACCAGGCGCCCATTATCGAGGCGAACCCGCACCGCCTGCCCTTGTCCGGCTGCGGCCGTGGCCTTGCCCGAGGCGGAGACGGCGAATCCGCCGCCGTTGACCATGACCTGCACCTGTGCGCCGGCGGCAAACAGCGGCGGCGGGCGCAGCATGTTCTGGCGCAGGGTCTGGCCCGAAGCCAGCGGCCGGACCGCGACCTGGCCAATCCAGTCCTGGGAGTTGGCAAACACCGGCGCGGCATCTTCCGCCCAGTCCACTTCGGCCTGCACGGCGTCGCCGGCGGCCAGGCCCCTGCCGACCGGCACCGCCGTCTGCAGCACCCAGGCCGGCCCCCAGGCCTTGACCGTGACCGGCAAGAACACATTCCAGGGCACGGCGCCCTGCAGGCAGCGCAGGCCCAGGCGGGTCCTGCCCCACAGGCGGCCGCCCGCAGGCAGATAGGGCTCCACCTTGGCACAGGCCGCGAGGCGCAGGCGCGAATCGAGCTGGCCCAGCTGCACTTCCATGCGCAGCGGCAGGGCGTTGCCGCCCGCCGGCGTTTCCGGTCCCTGGTGCAGGGCTTCGTCCAGAAAGCGCTGGCTGATCTGGTTGAGCTGGGTGATGCCGTCTTGCTGACCGCCCTGCTGCGCCCAGGCGCCTGCCGCCGCCAAGGCCAGCATGCAACCCAGGGCCATGCGGCGCATACGCGGCATGGCAGCGGCAGGCTGGGGTTGGCAACGGACGGGCATCGGGCACTCCTTGATGGATACGGCAGGCCTTTGTTCAGCCTGTGCCGCAAATATAGGCGCGCGGCCCCGGCACCAATGGATGGAAGTGGGCAAGCAATACCGCTTTCTTCGCGCTTTAGATCCGCGGGCCGATTTTCATAATCGACGCATGCCGCAGTCTGCGGGCTGCCACCATGCGCAGGCGCCAACACCACGAAGGCCCTGGCATGCAGAACTCTGAAGCGAGGCCACCATGCTGAACAAAATGACCGAACGACTGGACTTCCAAAGCAAGGCACTGCTGCTGCGCGCCGAACGCCAGCGCGCGATTGCCAGCAACATCGCCAACGCCGACACGCCCGGCTACGTGGCGCGCGATTTCAATTTCCGCGAGGCCCTGCTGTCGGCCACCAGCGGCCCCTCGCCCCTGACGCTGGCCAGCGCCACCCATGCCGGCCACATGCCGCTGCCCTCAGCCACCACGGGCGAGCTGGGCAAGAGCCAGCTCGGCTACTCGGTGCAGTCCCAGCCCAGCATGGACAACAACACGGTGGACCTGGACCGCGAACGCGCCAACTTCGTGGACAACGCCGTGCGCTACGAGGCCACGCTGCGCTTCATCAACGGCCAGGCCAAGACCATGCTCAGCGCCATCCAGGGCCAGTAAGCGGCGGCACCAAGCACCAGGAGCTTTTCCATGTCCATGTTCTCCATCTTCAACATCTCCGGCAGCGCCGTGAGCGCCCAGTCCCAGCGACTGAACGTCGTGGCCTCCAACCTGGCCAACGTCGACGCCGTGGCCGGCCCCGACGGCAACGCCTACAAGGCACGCCAGGTGGTGTTCCAGACCGTGCCCATGGGCCAGGACGGTTCGGCCGGCGTGCAGGTCAAGGCCATCAGCGAGGACAACACGCCGGGCCGCCGCATCCACGATCCCAGCCATCCGCTGGCCGATGCCGAGGGCTATGTCACCCATTCCAACGTGAGCGCCGTGGACGAGATGGTCAACATGATCTCGGCCTCGCGCTCCTACCAGAACAACGTGGAAGTCATGAACACGGCCAAGACGCTGCTGCTCAAGACTTTGCAAATGGGCCAGTGAGCGCCTTTTTCGAACCAGGAGCCCTTCCATGATTTACGGCGCAGGCAGCGTGGACGCCACCTCCACCAGCACGACGACAAGCAAGGCTTCGGCCACCAACCCCAACGAGGCCCAGGACCGTTTCCTGAAGCTGCTCGTGGCCCAGTTGCAGAACCAGGACCCCACGAACCCCATGGACAACGCCCAGATGACTTCGCAGATGGCGCAGATCAACACCGTGACCGGCATCCAGCAACTGAACCAGACCATGCAGACCATGGCCGGCCAGTTCACGGCCATGCAGGTGCTGCAGGGCACGTCCATGATCGGCCGCACGGTGCTGACCGATGGCAATTCGCTGGGCGTGGCCGCCGACGGCACGCACACGGCCGCCTTCGACCTGGACGGCGCAGCCTCCAGCGTCAAGGTCCAGGTCACCACCGCCAGCGGCGAGCCGGTCGACACCATCGATCTGGGCTCGGGCCAGGCCGGCCGCAACTACTTCACCTGGAAGGCCGCGGGCAAGTACACCGGCGATACCTCGCAGCTGCGCTACTCCGTGACGGCCCTCAATGGCAACGCCGCCGTGGCCTCCACCACGCTGTCACCGCATGCCGTGATTGCCACGGGCGCCACCAACGGCAGCCTGACGCTGGAGCTGGACAACGGCCAGAGCCTGGCCTATTCCGGCGTCAAGGCCGTCTACTGAACCACTGACCAATCGCTTTCAGGAGAACACCATGGGTTTCCAACAAGGCCTCTCCGGCCTGAATGCCGCGAGCAAGAATCTGGACGTCATCGGCCACAACATCGCCAACGCCAACACCACGGGCTTCAAGTCCTCGCGCGCCGATTTCGCTGAAATGGTGGCCAGCGCCGTCGGCTCGGCCAGCGGCCAGTCCAGCGGCATCGGCGTGAACGTGGCCAGCGTGTCCCAGCAGTTCCGCCAGGGCTCCATCACCACCACCGGCAACAGCCTGGACCTCGCCATCAACGGCAACGGCTTCTTCATCGTCAGGCAGCCCGACGGCAGCACGGCCTATACGCGCGCCGGCAGCTTCGGCCTCGACAAGGCAGGCAACCTCAAGACCGTCTCGGGCGACAACGTCATGGGCTACCAGGCGGACCCGGCCACCGGCAAGATCATGGCCGGCGCCGTGCCCGTGCCGATGAGCTTTCCCACCGGCCAGCCCATCGCGGCCAAGCAGACCAGCAAGGTCAACGTCGAGCTGAACCTCGATGCGCGCGCCACCGTGGCCGCCGGCAATCCCGCCGCCACGCCGCCCATCGCCGCCACGCCGCGCGCCACCTATGGCACCTCGCTCAACGTCTACGACAGCCAGGGCGTGGCCACGCCGGTGCAGATGTACTTCGAGAAAGATACCGCACCCAATACCTGGAAGGTTTACGACGGCCTCGACGACCCCACGGCCGTGCCGCCCAAGGTCGCCAACCTGCTGACCACCCTGGTGTTCGACGCCTCCGGCAAGCTGACCAGCGGCAGCCCGGTCGCCGGCGTGCAGATCAAGGCCAACAACCCCAACGCGCCGGCTCCGGGCTTGATCAACGGCACCACCGGCGTGACGCTGGACTTCACGGGCATCACCCAGTTCGGCGCCAAGTTCGCCGTCAGCAACCTCAAGCAGGACGGCTACACCGCCGGCGCGCTGACCGGCATCAACGTCGGCAAGGACGGCTCCATCGTCGCCAGCTACTCCAACGGCGTGACGCGCACCGAGGGCCAGCTGGCCCTGGCCTCGTTCACCAACGCCCAGGGCCTGGCCTCGGTAGGCAACAACAAATGGGTGGCCACGGCCGATTCCGGCCTGGCTCTCAACGGCTCCGCGCAAAGCGGCACCTTGGGCTCGCTGCAGGCCGGTGCCCTCGAAGAGTCCAACGTGGACCTGACCGCCGAGCTGGTCAACATGATGACCGCCCAGCGCTCCTACCAGGCCAACGCCCAGACCATCAAGACGCAGGACCAGGTGTTCTCCACCCTGGTGAACCTGAGGTAACCGCAGGCCGTAGGCCATTCATAACGTTCGCGCCGTTTGTTTCCCCCGGAAACTGGCGCGCCCCAAGCGAGGGACGGCCAGCAAGGGCCGCCCCGCAGCAAAGGCCGTCGTCCCCCTTCCAGGGGGAAGGCGCGAAGCGACTCAGGGGGTAGGAGCCACTCATGGACAAAATTATCTATACGTCGATGACTGGGGCCAACGCGGCGGCCCAACGGCAGGCCGTGCTGGCCCACAACCTGGCCAATGCAGGCACCAACGGCTTCCGCGCCGAGATGTCCACGTTCCGCTCGGTGCCCCTGCAAGGCGGCGGCTCGGGCACGCGCGTGTTCGCGCTGGAGGCCACCTCCGGCTACGTGGACACGCCCGGCCCCGCCCAGCGCACGGGCCGCGCCCTGGACGCCATGGCCATGGGCCGCGCCTGGTTCGCGGTGCAGGGGCTGGACGGCCAGGAAGCCTATACGCGCAACGGCGTGTTCGAGATTTCGCCCGAAGGCCAGTTGGTCAACAGCAACGGCATGCCCGTGCTGTCGGACGGCGGTGCGCCCATCGACATTCCGCCCGAATCGACGATTTCCCTGGGCTCGGACGGCACGCTGACCGCCAAGACCGGCAGCCAGCTGCCCGTGGCCGTGGGCCGCGTCAAGCTGGTCACCCCGCCCGAGGATGCACCGCTGACGCGCGGCGACGACGGCCTGTTCCGCGCCGCCCAGGGCGATGCCCTGCCCAACGACGAGAACGCACGGCTGCTCTCGGGCTCCGTCGAAGGCTCCAACGTGAATTCCGTGGAGACCATGGTCGGCATGATCGCCGCCTCGCGCCAGTTCGAGCAGCAGATGAAGCTGATGCAGACCGCCGAGACCAACGACAAGACCGCCAGCCAACTCTTAAGCGTGAATGGCTGACGCGCCGTTCTGAAAGGAAAGAATCATGATCAATTCGCTGTTCATCTCCAAGACCGGCATGGAAGCCCAGCAGACCCAGCTGGACGTCATCTCGCACAACCTGGCCAACGTCTCGACCACGGGCTTCAAGCGCGGCAATGCCGTGTTCGAGGACCTGATCTACCAGAACCTGCGCCAGTCCGGCGCCCAGTCCACGGAGCAGAACCAGCTGCCCACCGGCCTGCACCTGGGCCTGGGCGTGCGCACCGTGGCCACCACGCGCAACTTCCTGCAGGGCAGCCTGCAGCAGTCGAACAACTCGCTGGACATGGCCATCAACGGCAACGGCTTCTTCGAGGTCAACATGCCCGACGGCACCATGGCCTATACGCGCGACGGCTCCTTCGCAGTCAACGCCCAAGGCCAGCTGGTCACTTCGAGCGGCTTCCCCGTGGCCAACGGCATCACCATCCCGCAGGGCGCAACCAAGGTGTCGGTCAGCGCCGACGGCGTGGTCAGCGCGACCATGCCGGGCCAGGCCGCGCCGCAGCAGGTGGGCAACATCGCCATGAGCCAGTTCATCAACCCGGCCGGCCTGGAGCCGCGTGGCCAGAACCTCTATACCGAGACCGCCGCCTCGGGCCAGCCCCAGCAGGGCACGCCCGGCCTCAACGGCCTGGGCACCATCCAGCAGGGCTACCTCGAAGCCTCGAACGTGAACGTGGTGCAGGAGCTGGTGACCATGATCCAGACCCAGCGCGCCTATGAGATGAACTCCAAGGCCATCCAGACCTCGGACCAGATGCTGGCCAAGCTGGCGCAGCTCTAACCCCCTGAGCCGCTGCGCGGCTTCCCCCAAGGGGGACGACGCCATCGCTGCGAGGCGGCTCTTGCTCGGCGTCTCTGGCTTGAGCCCCTGCCCATTTCTACATGAACACCGCCATGACCCAACGCCTTCCATTCCTGCCTGCGGCCGGCGTTTGCCTCGCCTTGCTGGCCGCAAGCCTGTCCGGCTGCGCCCTCTCGCCCAACGCTCCGCCGCCCGTCGAGATGCCTTCCACGGCACCGCCCGTGCTGCAGCCGCGCGAGCAGTTGGCACAGACGCCCACGGGCAGCCTGTTCAACGCCAGCCGCTACCGCCCCATCTTCGAAGACCAGCGCGCACGCATGGTCGGCGACACGGTGACGGTGCAGATCGTGGAGCGCGTCTCGGCCAGCCAGAGCTCGGACTCCAAGGTAGGCCGCACCAACGACATGAGCACGGGCATCAGCGCCGTGCCGCTGTTCAAGGGCGGTGCCGAAAACACGATCAAGGATGCGCTGACGCTGGGCGTCAAGAGCGGCACCGACTTCAAGGGCTCGGGGGGCACCACCAGCAACAACAACTTCACGGGCTCCATCGCCACCACCGTGGTCGACGTGCTGCCCAACGGCCATCTGGTCATTGCCGGCGAAAAGCAGATCGGCGTGAACCACAACGTGGACGTGCTGCGCTTCACGGGCACCGTGGACCCGCGCTCGCTGCGCCCCGGCAGCACCGTGGCATCGACCCAGGTGGCCAATCTGCGCGTGGAATCGCGCGGCCGCGGCCAGGCCGGCGAAGCCCAGTCAATTGGCTGGTTGTCACGGTTCTTTTTGAACGTTATGCCATTCTGATTCTTCCGAGAATGGACGGTATGAAAGTACTGTCCACGCTCCTGTCACTGCGCCCGGCACGCACCGCCCTGATGGTGGTTGCAGCTCTCGGCGCCAGCGGGCTCACCCTGCCCGCGCATGCCACCCGCATCAAGGAGGTCGCTGCCATCCAGGGCGTGCGCAGCAACCAGTTGACCGGCTACGGCCTGGTCGTGGGCCTGGACGGCACCGGCGACCAGACCACGCAGATGCCCTATACCAAGCAGGCGCTGTCCAACTACCTCGAGCAGATGGGCATTGCCCTGCCCGCCACGGGCAATGCCGGCCAGTTGCAGCTCAAGAACGTGGCCGCCGTCATCGTCACGGCCGAGCTGCCGGCCTTTGCCCAGCCCGGCCAGGCCATCGACATCAACGTCTCCTCGATGGGCAATGCCAAGTCGCTCAAGGGCGGCACGCTGGTGGCCACGCCGCTGCGCGGCGCCGACGGCGAGATCTACGCGCTGGCCCAGGGCAATGTGGTGATCGCCGGCGCCGGCGCCGCGGCCGGCGGCTCCAAGGTCCAGGTCAATCACCTGAACGCCGGTCGCGTGCCCCAGGGCGCCCAGGTCGAGCGCGCCGTGCCCACGCCGCTGGCCGAGGGCAACACCATCACGCTGGGGCTCAACGCCACCGACTTCCAGACCGCCGACAAGGTGGTGCGCGCCATCAACCAGCGCCTGGGCGCCGGCACGGCCACGGCCATGGACGGGCGCACGGTGCGCGTGCTGGCCCCGCAGGACTCGGGCTCCCGCGTGCGCATGATCGCCGAGATCGAGGAAATGCCCATCGAGACCTCCAAGCCCAGCGCCAAGGTGGTCATCAATGCACGCACGGGCTCCATCGTGCTCAACCAGGCCGTGACGCTGGGCCCCTGCGCCATCGCCCACGGCAACCTGTCCATCACCATCAGCACCACGCCCGTCATCAGCCAGCCCGGCCCCTTCTCGCAAGGGCAGACCGTGGTGGCGCAGAAGTCCGACATCCAGGTGCGCCAGGAGCCCGGCAAGGTCATCAGCATGCCGTCCTCGCCGCAACTCACCGACGTGGTGCGCGCCCTCAACACCCTGGGCGCCACGCCGCAGGACCTGCTGGCCATCCTCCAGGCCATCAAGGCCGCGGGCGCCCTCAACGCCGAACTGGAAGTGATATGAGCCTCGCCCTGCCCACCACATCCTCGCTGGCGGCCGGCAACGCGCTGGCGGCGGACTCCCGCTCGCTCAACGCGCTCAAGGCGGCCGCGGGCGACAGCAGCCCGCAGGCCGCCCGCGAGACGGCCAAGCAGCTCGAATCGCTGTTCATGCGCGAAATGATCAAGAGCATGCGCGAGGCGACCATGAAGTCCGGCCTGCTCGACAGCGCCCAGGGCAATCTGAGCACCGACCTGCTGGACCAGCAGCTGTCGGTGGCCATGTCGGGCCAGCCCGGCGGCCTGAGCGAAGCCATCACCAAGCAGCTGGCGCGCACCATGGGCACCGAGGCCGCCGACGACGCGGAGCTGTCCGTGCCCTCCACGCTGAGCCTGGGCCGCAACGCCTGGCGCAGCTTCAACGGCAACGGTGCCTACAGCGGCGCGCGCAGCAACAGCGCCCAGTCCATCAACGCCTACGCGCCGGCGCCCAAGGGCCGCGACAACTTCGTCGCCCACCATACCCAGGCGGCGGCACGCGTGGCCAGGGAAAGCGGCATCCCCGCCCATTTCATGCTGGGCCAGGCCGGCCACGAGACCGGCTGGGGCAGGAGCGAGATCCGCAACAAGGACGGCAGCAACTCCTTCAACCTGTTCGGCATCAAGGCCGGCTCGGGCTGGACGGGCAAGGTGGCCGAGGTCTCCACCACCGAATACATCAACGGCGCGCCGCGCAAGGTCACGGCCAGGTTCCGCGCCTACGACTCCTACGAGGATTCGTTCCGCGACTACGCCCGCCTGATCGGCTCCAACCCGCGCTACGAGAAGGCCATGGGCCAGACGGGCTCGGCCCTGGCCTATGCCAGCGAACTGCAGAAGGCCGGCTACGCCACCGATCCGGCCTATGCCAGCAAGCTCAGCCGCGCCATCCAGAGCGTGGCGCAGGCCGGCGTCCCGACACCCGCCACGTCGCCCGCCCTCGCGGCCAAGCCCCAACCTAACGAGAACCAATCATGAGTCTGCTGAACGTCGGTGCCCGCGCCCTGATGGCCAATCAGGTGGCGCTGCAAACCACCGGCCACAACATCGCCAATGTCAACACGGCCGGCTATTCGCGCCAGACCGTGGCTTTCGAGACGGCTGTCGGGCAGAACATGGGCTCGGGCTACATCGGCAACGGCGTCGATGTCGCGACCATTGCGCGCCATTTCTCGGAGCTGCTGAACCGCCAGGCCGCGGCGGCCAGCACGGCCAGCGCCGCCGATGCCATCCGCGCGCAGTCGCTGAGCCAGATGCAGGAGACCTTCTCCGGCGGCGGCAACGGCCTGGGCGCCGCGATCAACGACATGATGAATGCCTTCGGCGATGTGGCCAGCGCCCCCACGGACTCCTCCGCCCGCCAGGTGGTGCTGACGCGCATGAGCGAGCTGGCGGCGCGCCTGCGCTCGGCCTCGGCGCAGCTTGACGAGCTGGACTACAGCACGCGCCAGCAGATGAACAACGACGTGAACGTGGTCAACAGCCTGGCGGCTCAGGTCGCTGTTCTCAATGCCCAGATCAGCCGCACCGTGGCCGCAGGCCAGTCGCCCAACGACTTGCTGGACCAGCGCGACCAGCTGGTGCGCGACATCAACAAGTACGTCCAGACCTCCCAGGTGAATGCGGACGACGGCTCCATCAATCTGTTCGTCGGCGGCAGCCAGCCGCTGGTGCTGGGCCAGACCTCGGCGAAGCTGACGACCCAGGAGTCCACCCAGTACCCCGGCAGCGGCCAGATGAGCCTGTACTTCCAGCAGCCCGGCGCCCAGCCCGTGGAGCTGACGCACGCCATGGTGGGCGGCGGCGAGATCGCCGGCCTGCTGCAATTCCAGAACAGCGACCTGGCCGAAGGCCGCAATCTGCTGGGCCGCATGACGATCGCCATCGGGGATGCGCTCAACACCCAGAACAAGCTGGGGCTGACGCTCTCGGGCCAACCCGGCGGCGCGCTGTTCAACATCCCGCTCACCACGCCAGGCACGACGACCGGCACCCAGTGGCTGGCGCCCGGCACGCCCACGGTGACCGTGAAGGACTCCACGGCCATCAAGGCTTCGGACTACAAGATCGTGTTCGGAGACGATGCCCCCAAGGGCCGGGTCGTGCGCCTGTCGGACGGGAAGACGACCTCGTTCAACGACATGAACGATCTGGCCGGCATGACCATCGACGGCCTGCAGTTCAATCTGCCGGCCGATGGCGGCAAGGGCCAGTCGATTCTCTTTCGCCCCATGGCCTCGGCCGCGCGCGATGTGCAGACCCTGGTGCATTCGGGCGATGCCCTCGCCGTGGCCAATCCGGTGGCTGCCAGCATCAAGTCGCTGGGCGACCCCGCCCTGCGCATGGCCGGTATCCAGGCCGGCAAGGGCTTCAATGCTGTGGCCTTCCCTGCCGGCACCACGCTGTCGTTCTCGCTCAACGCGCTGAACGAAATGCAATACACCATCACGCCGCCGCCTGCCGGCGTGCCGGCCACCGGCAAATACATCTCGGGTCAGCCCATCACCCTGGCTGCGGGCCTCAGCGTCACGCTGTCGGGCACCCCGGCCGTCAAGGGCGGCCAAAGCGACACCGTCAGCTTCGGGCCCACCACGCAATACGGCTCGGATGCGGGCAACGCCGCCTCGTTCCTGAAACTGCGCGACGCCGCTCTCTTCGACGGCGCCACGACCTTGAGCGACGGTTTCTCCACCGCCATGGCCCAGATCGGCACGAGAACCCAGAGCGCGAAATACGCCGCCAAGCTGTCGGAGTCCATCGCCAAGAACCTGGAGGCCGACCGCTCGGCGGTGTCGGGCGTGAACCTGGACGAAGAAGCCGCCAAGCTGCTGCAGTACCAGCAGGCCTACCAGGCCTCCGCCAAGATGCTGCAGGTGGCCCAAGGCGTTTTCGACAGCGTCATCCAGGCCCTGGGCCGCTGATGGCCCGGCCACGAACGATCACGGAGAAAAAAACATGAGCAGCATTGCACGCATCGGCACGGCCAACATGTACGACAGCACCATCAGCAACCTGGGCTCGCGCCAGAGCGGCCTGATGGATCTGATGGAGAAGACCACCGCCGGCAAGCGCGTGCTGCGCGCCAGCGACGACCCCGTGGCTGCCGCCCAGGCAGAGCGTGCCCGCACGCGCATCTCGCGCTCGGAGAACGACCAGCGCGTGCTGGCCGCCCAGCGCGACGTCATCGCCCAGGGCGAATCGGTGCTGGGCACGGCCCACGGCGCGCTGCAGGACTTCCGCGAACTGCTCGTGCAGGCCGGCAACGGCTCCTATAACCAGGAAGCCCGCGACGCCCTGGTGCAGCAGATGAACAGCCTGAGGAATCAGGTGCTGGACTACGCCAATGCCAAGGACTCCAACGGCCTGCCCATTTTCCGTGGGCTGGGTAGCCCGGCCACGCCGATCCAGAACACGCCGCCGGGCGCCACCGGCCAGTTGCAGCCGGGCCAGAACACGGGCAGCGACAACGGCCTGCCCATTGCACTGGACGGCCATGCCGCCTGGCTGAACGTGCCCACGGGCAATGGCGTGTTCGCGGTGAGCAGCGCTGCCACCAACAGCGGCGCGGCCTGGGCCGATATCGGGACCGTGACCAACCCCGGCCTGGTCACGGGCGACAGCTACACCATCCAGTTCAGCAAGGACCCTGTCACAGGCGCGGTGAGCTATGTCATCAACTCCAGCGCCGCTGTCCCCAATCCGGTGGTGCCCGCACAGCCCTACACGGCAGGGCAGCCCATCACCATCAACGGCCAGCAGGTCACAATCCAGGGTGCCCCCGCCAACGGGGACAGCTTCAGCATGACGCCCAGCACGCGGACCGACCTTTTCCGCGTGCTGGATGATGCCATTGCCGCCGTCAAGGCCGGCACCAAGGGCAGCACGGCTCTGTCGCAGTCGCTGGGGCGCTCGCTGAGCGAGCTGGACGCCGGCATGAGCCGCGTGCAGGCCATGCGCAGCTACGCAGGCGACCAGCTCAACCGCGCGGACCGGCTCGAATCCGACATGAAGGGCCAGGCGCTGACCCAGGAGGGCGCGCGCTCCAGGGCCGAGGACATCGACATGGTCACGGCAATTTCGGACATGGAAAACCAGAAGGTCGGGCTGCAGGCGGCCTTGCAGTCCTATGCGCAGATCCAGAAGCTGTCCCTGTTCAACTACATTGGCTGACCGGCATCGGCGCATGCCAGGGCCGGCATCGATACAGGCCCTGGATACGGCTTTGCCGCGGCATCTGCCCGTTTTTTCATTTCAACCACCCTGCTTTCCATGGCCCAGTCCGTCCTCAGCTCCCTGACCCTTGGCTATCGGCCCTTGTGGAACCGCCAGCGGCGTCTGGCTGGCGTGCAGCTCTATCTGCATGAAGACCCGGGCGCCACCGCCGACATGCAGCATCTGCTGCGCATCCTCAGGGAGCTGTGGAGCGACCAGGCGCCGCCGCTGCTGCTGTCGCCCCAGTCCCGCCAGGCGCTGTGCGATCTGCTGGCCCATGCGCCCCAGGGCAGCCCCTGGCTCGAGGTGCGCGGCGACTGGCTGCTGCAGGACGAAGGCATTTACGAGCTGGCCCAGCAGGCCAGGGCCCGCGGCCTGATGCTGGTCTGGGGCGGCCCGCTGGACGAGGTGCCCGGGCCCGATACGGCCCGCCTGTTCGCCAGCAGCCTGCTGAGCCTGCCGCCTCAGGGCGCCGAAGGCGTGCCCAACCTGCCGTCCGCGCAGTTGGCGCAGTTGGCGCAGCACATCGAACCGCAGGACCCGCCCCAGCTGTCCACGCGCCCGCTGCAGTTGCTCGACGGCCAGATGTACGAAGGCCTCAAGAGCCTGGCGCTGGCCCGCACCTGCCTGGACGGGCACGAAGCCGGCGCCGTCGCCGGCTGGCCCGTGGCCGACACCGTGCAGGCCTTTCGCCTGCAGCCGCCCCAGCCCGCGCGCGACAACATGCTCAAGCTGATACAGGCCATCGACAAAGAACAGTCCATGGACGTGCTGGAGCGCCTCCTCGCCGAGGACCCCATGCTGGCCTACCGCTTCATGCTCTACACCAACTCCGCCGCCCTGGGCCTGCGCCGCGGCGTGGACTCGCTGCGCCGCGGCCTGGTCATGCTGGGCCTGGGCACGCTGCAGCGCTGGTTGGCCGACCAGTTGCCCCATGCCTGCACGGAGCAGGATCTGGTGCCGCTGCGCACCCAGATGGTGCTGCGCGCGCGCCTGGCCGAGCACCTGATCGAAGCCGGCGTCGGCCTGGACCTGCAGCGCGAGATGTACCTGTGCGCGCTGTTCTCCCAGCTCGACCTGCTGCTGCACGAACCCTTGAGCACGGCGCTGCGCCGCATGCCGCTGTCCGACCGCATCTTCGACGCCGTCCTCGCGCGCACCGGCCCCTATGCGGGCTCGCTGGCCATGGCCGTGGCCCTGGAATCGCCCGACGCTGCGCCCATCCGCCAACTGCGCGAGGAGCACGAATGGGAGACCGAGGACCTCAACCGCATTCTGCTGCGCATGCTCTGCGACCTGCACCCGGGCATGCCGGCCTCGGCCAGATAGGCCTGACACCTCAGCAGTGTCCACGGCTCTTGAAACCGACGCGGCCTACGCCAGAAACGGCAAGCAAGGGCCGCCCCGCAGCCAGGCCGTCGCCCCCCTTGGGGGAAGCCGCAAAGCGGCTCAGGGGGTAGCAATGACCCGCCCGAACACACGCCAGAATCCTGCCTCCTGCGTGGTCGCGAAATTGATGCGCATGCAGGTGCTGGGCCTGCGGCTGGCGTGGAACATGGCGCCCGGCGCGATCAGATAGCCCTCGTCGAGCAGGCGCTGGGCCAGCGCCTCGGTATCCACGCCCGTATCCACCCAGCCGAACAGGCCGGCCGGCTCGGCCACGAAGCGGCAGCCCGCCTTCTGGGCCAGCGCCACGCTGCGCGTGCGCGCCAGCGACAGGCGGCGGCGCAAGCGCTCGGCATGACGGCGCAGCTGGCCCTGCTCCATGCACAGCGCCAGCGCCTGCTCCATGGGCGTGGGCGAGGACAGCGTGGACAGCAGCTTGGTATCGAGCAGGCGCTCCACCAGCTCGGGCGGCGCGGCCAGATAGCCTATGCGCCAATTGGGCACCAGCACCTTGGCAAAGCCGCCCACGTAGATGCTGCGCTGCAGGCGGTCGAGCACGGTCACGCGCGGTGCATGCTCGGGCGCGATGTGGCTGTAGGTATCGTCCTCGACCACATAGAAGCCGTAGCGCTGCGCCAACTGCAGCACCTCGTGCGCGCTGGCCGCCGAGAGACTGTAGCCCGTGGGGTTGTGCAGCACGCTCACGCTCACATAGAGCTTGGGCGCCAGGGTCTCGCAATAGCGCTGCATCACGGCCAGATCCGGCCCCTCGGGCCCGCGCGGCACGGGCAGCACGCGCATGCCCATGGCCGCCAGGCGCGCATATTCCACGGCCCAGCCAGGCTCCTCCACCATGACCGGGTCGCCGGGCTGCAGCAGGGCGCGGCTCACGATGTCCAGCGCCTGGGTGGCTCCCATGGTGGTCATGATCTGGGCCGGCATGGCTGCAATGCCCAGGTGCAGCAGACGCCGCGACAGCGCCTCGCGCAGGCGGCCGTCGCCCATGGGCTCGCCATAGCGCACCAGGGAATCGCGCAGAGCCCGGCCGCTGCTGACCTTGCGCATGGCAGCCGCCAGAAAGCCGGCGTCCAGCCACTCGGCCGGCAGCACGCCGGCGCCGGGCTGGGGCTTGCCGTCCACGCTCTCCACGAACATGCCGCGGATCAGCATGGAGGCGTTGATGCGCGTGCCCGGCGGTATGCCCATGGGCAGGCCCGCCTTGCTGGCCGCGGCCGCCGGCGCCGCCTGGCCGGCCAGGGGCTTTTGCGCCAGGTCGCGCACGAAAAAGCCGCGCTGCGGGCGCGCCTCCACCAGCCCTTGCGCCTGCAGCAGATCGTAGGCAGCCACCACCGTATAAGGGCTCACACCCTGCTGGCGCGCGCTTTCGCGCACCGAGGGCAGGCGCGTGCCGGCGGGCAGCAGGTGCATGCGTATGCGCTCGGCCAGGCGCTCGGCCAGTTGCTGGGTCAGGGTCTGCGAGGACTGGCGGGACAGGGAGACGGGCATGGCAGCAGGCAAATGTGGAAAAACCGCGAAAAACTGTACCGAAACAAGCACCAATACAGAAGGCATGATTGTGAACCTGTCTGTATTGGAACTGTAATGGTCAAAGTTTTACATTGATCCAGACAAGTTGGGTGCCGATCGCGCCAAACGCCGCCGACCATGCGCCTATTGGCCCGCCGCCCCACAAAGGCACGCCGCAGGCGACACAATAGGCTCCCTGAGCCTGCACGACAGCGCAGGCATAAAACATACCGGACCGTCCTGCCACCCCCAGCCGCAGGGCGCCCGCACCAAAGTAGACAAAGTTTATGACGACATGGACGCTGGCAGAACGTGCTGCCAAGATGAATTCCTCCGCAATCCGCGAGATCCTGAAGCTGACGGATCGTCCCGGCATCATCAGCATGGCCGGCGGCCTGCCCTCGCCCAAGGCCTTCCCGCTGGACGCCTTCACCGCCGCCTGCCAGGCCGTGATGCAGCGCGACGGCGCCGCGGCCCTGCAGTACTCGACCACCGAAGGCTTTGCGCCCCTGCGCCAGGCGATTGCCGACTTCCTGCCCTGGAACGTGGATCCCGAGCAGATCCTGATCACCACCGGCAGCCAGCAGGCGCTGGACCTGATCGGCAAAATCTTCCTGGACAAGGGCAGCCGCATCCTGGTGGAAAAGCCCACCTACCTGGGCGCGCTCCAGGCCTTCACCCCCATGGAGCCCGTGGCCGTGGGCGTGGACAGCGATGACGAAGGCATGCTGATCGAGGACTTCGCCAACCAGGTCGGCACAGGTGCCGGCAAGGCCCGCCTGGCCTATGTGCTGCCCAACTTCCAGAACCCCACGGGCCGCACCATGAGCGACGCGCGCCGCCAGGCCCTGGTCGAAAAGGCCAGGGAACTGAACATTCCGCTGGTCGAGGACAACCCCTACGGCGACCTCTGGTACGAAGAGCAGCCGCCGCTGCCGCTGGCCGCGCGCAACCCCGAGGGCGTGATCTACATGGGCTCGTTCTCCAAGGTGCTGGCACCAGGCCTGCGCATCGGCTTTATCGTGGCGCCCAAGTCCGTCTACGGCAAGCTCACCCAGGCCAAGCAGGCCGCCGACCTGCACACGCCCAGCTTCAACCAGCGCGTGGTGGCCGAAGTCATCAAGGACGGCTTCCTGGACCGCCACGTGCCCACCATCCGCGCCATGTACAAGGTGCAGCGCGACGCCATGCTGGCCGCACTGGACCGCGAGATGAGCGGCCTGAATGTCAGCTGGACGCGCCCCGTGGGCGGCATGTTCCTGTGGGTCAGGCTGCCTCAGGGCATGGATGCGCAGACGCTGCTGGCCGCCGCCGTGGAACGCGGCATGGCCTTCGTGCCCGGCGCGCCGTTCTATGCGGGCGACGCGCAGAACAACACGCTGCGCCTGTCCTATGTGACCGTGACACCCGAGCAGATCGACAAGGGCATTGCGGCATTGGCTTCGGCTATTCGCAGCCAGCACGCCGGCTAAGGTCTGGGCAACGCCTATCCTGCAAGCCGGCTCTGCCGGCTTTTTCGTTTCCAACCATCTACTCGCTTGACGGCCATGACCTCTGCCAACGCCTCCAACACCCTGCGCCAGCGCCCCTTCATGACCGTGGATGTATTCACGGCCGTGCCCTATCGCGGCGCGCCGCTGGCCGTGGTGTTGGATGGCGATGGCCTGAGCGATGCGCAGATGCAGGATTTCGCACGCTGGACCCAGCTGTCGGAAACCACCTTCCTGCAGCCGCCCACCGCGGCCGGCCGCGCCCAGGGCGCGGACTACCGCGTGCGCATCTTCACACCCGTGGGCGAGCTGCCGTTTGCCGGCCACCCGACGCTGGGCAGCTGCCATGCCTGGCTGGCCCATGGCGGCACGCCGCAGTCGGATACGCTCATCGTGCAGGAGTGCGCCAAGGGGCTGATCGCCCTGCGCCGCACCAACACGGACACCGGCAGCGGCCTGGCCTTCGCCGCGCCGTCCATGCAGGCCCTGCCGCTGCCCGCCAGCCTGCCCCATATCTACACCGCCCTGGGCCTGGAGCCTGCCCAGGTGCTGGACGCCGCGCTGCTGGACAACGGACCGCAGTGGCTGTGCCTGCTGCTGGACAGCACGGACACCGTGCTGTCGCTGGAGCCCGACATGGCCCGCCTGAACGCGCTGGGCCACAAGGTCGGCGTGGCCGCGCTGTACCAGGACGACGACGCCACCCCGCTGATAGGCCGCGCCTGCCGCGAGGCCGAGGCCTTTTCCACCGGCCTGCGCGCGGCCCTGCCACAGCAGGCCCAGCTGGAAGTGCGCGCCTTCATCCCGCCGGGCGTGGAAGACCCGGTGACGGGCAGCCTCAACGCCTGCCTGGGCCAATGGCTGACGGCCCAGGGCCAGCTGCAGACGCCCTATATGGCCAACCAGGGCGCCTGCCTGGGCCGTGACGGCTGGATCTCCGTTCAGCATGACGATGAGCAGCGGTTGTGGGTGGGGGGGGATGTGGTGAGCTGTGTGCAGGGGAGTGTTTTGCTGTAGCCGGATTCACTGCTGGCTGCATGCCAATGTTTTGGACAGGGGCCGGGATTCGCCCCGGCAGGCGACCTACTCTTCTGGCTCGCACAAGAAGAGTAGGCAGAAGAAATGCGCCCCGTTGTCTGCGTCCCTGCGCTGCGCTCCGGGCAAACCTGCGCAGCCAAAAGGGGGGGGAGCGGACTGCGCTGTTTCGCCCCCCTGTGTCTGCGCCTGCGGCACGAGGCTTGCGGGGTGGCGGCTGCACCGCAGAGTGCAGACGCTTCGTGGTCTGACTTGCCGCCGTTTGTCCGAGCGACGCGCGCAGCGCATAGCGAGTTGGGCGGCGCACCCCGCAAGCCTCGTGACGCAGGTTGCCCGAAGGGTCGCAGACAGTGGGGCACGCTTCTTTGGGTACTTTCTTGTCGTGTGACAAGAAAGTACCTCGCCAGCCGGGGCGAAACCCGGCCTCTGCCCCAAAAAACAAGCACGCCGCAGGCAAATGGCGAAAGGCAAAAAACCAAACCCCTCACCCTCCGGGCGTCATCACACAGATCTGATCCGCCATCGCCTCGGCCTCCGCCGCATGGTGGGTCACCAGCACCGCCGTCTGGCCCGCGGCGCGCAGAATGTCGCGCACTTCCACCGTGAGGCGCTCGCGCGTGGCGGCGTCGAGGTTGGAGAAGGGCTCGTCCAGCAGCAGCAAGGCCGGCGACGGCGCCAGGGCCCGGGCCAGCGCAATGCGCTGCTGCTGGCCGCCCGAGAGCTCGTGCGGGAACTTCGCGCCCGCCTGGGCCAGGCCGACCACGGCCAGCAGTTCCTGCACGCGGGCCATTTGCGCCGCGCGCTCCAGGCGGCGCAGGCCGAAGGCCACGTTCTGCGCTGCGGTGAGGTGAGGGAACAGCCCATACTCCTGGAACATCATGCCGACCCGGCGCCGCTCCGGCGGCAGATGGACCTGCGGCGCGGACAGCAGCACTTCACCCAGCCGTATGCTGCCGGACTGCACGGGTTCGAATCCGGCAATGGCGCGCAGCACCGAGGTCTTGCCGCAGCCCGAGGCGCCGAGCAGGCTGGCGATATGGCCGGCCGGCACCTCCAGGCTGAAATCGTGCACCACGCTGTGCGGCCCCTGGGGCGTGGCGTAGGCCAGATGCAGCTGTTCGATATGCAGGGAGGTGGTCATGGCGATACCGGCACTTTCTTCAATGGCATAGCGCACAACGCAGGCTGTCTGTGGTTTGTCGATTGTTTTGACAATGAATTCATTGATCTGCAGGTGCTACAAGCTATTGAAACAGAAGCATCGTTTTACTGGCGCACGCGCAGCTGCGAGCGCGCCAGCAGGGTGACGGGCACGAGACCCGCCACGACGATGCACAGCGCGGCAATCGCACCCTCCTCGTAGGTCCCCCGTGCGGCCTCGGCATACAGCCAGGTCGCCAAGGTGTCGAAATCGGCGGGGCGCAGCAGCAGAGTGGCGGGCAGCTCCTTCATGGCATCGACAAAGACCAGCAGCGCGCTGCTGGCAATGGCCGGGCGCAGCAGCGGCAGGTGCACGCGGCGCAGCGTGCCTGCGGCGGTCTCGCCCAGCAGGCGCGACGCCTGCTCCAGCGTGGGCGGAATGCGCGCCAGCCCGGCCTCGATGCCGCCCACGGGCATGACCAGGAAACGGATCACGCAGGCGGCTACCAGCACCATGCCCTGGCCCATGAGCGGCAGCCCGTCCATGCCGAACAGACGGGCAAAGCCAGCGTCCAGCGCCAGCGCGGGCGTCAGCAGGCCGATCGCCAGCACCGTGCCGGGCACGGCATAGCCCAGCGCCGCCACCCGCGCTGGCCAGCGCGCTGGCGAACGGGTGCTGATGCCGGTGCGCGTGGCCCAGGCCACGATCAGGCCGCTGGCCACCGCCAGTAGCGTCACGCCCAGCGCCAGCCTCAGCGTGTTGCCCAGACTGGCCCACAGCTCGGCGGAAATGCCCAGGCCCTGGCTCAGGCGCTTGAAGCTCTCCCAGGCCAGATAGGCCGCGGGCGCGGCAAAGCCGATCAGCACGGGCAGCGCGGCCACGGCGGTGGCGCACCAGGCCAGGGGCCCGTGCAGGCGGCGCGGCTGGATGGCGCGCATGCGCTGGGCCGAGCCGAAACGCTGGCGGCTGCGGCCCTGGCGCTCCAGCCAGACCAGCAGCACCACGGCCAGCAGCATGGAGCAGGCGATCTGCGCCGCGCCGGCCAGGTCGGAGCGCGTGATCCAGGTGGTGTAGACCGAGACCGTGAGCGTGTTCACGCCCAGGAATTCTGAGGCGCCGATGTCGTTGAGCGCCTCGAGCAGCGCCAGGCTCAGGCCCACGGCCAGCGCGGGCCGCGCCATGGGCAGGGCCACGCGCACAAAAGCGCCCCAGCGGGTCTCGCCCAGCGAACGCGCGGCCTCCATCAGGTGGGCCGGCTGGGTCATGAACATGGCCCGTGCCGTCATGTACACATAGGGATAGAGCACAAAGCCCAGCACGAAGATGGCGCCGCCCATGGAGCGCAGATCGGGCAGGCGCCACTGGCGCGGGCTGTCATAGCCCAGCAGCCAGCGCAGCGCGCCCTGCACCGGGCCTATGGGATGCAGCAGATCCAGATAGGCGAAGGCCACGATATAGGCCGGCATGGCCAGCGGCAGCAGCAGCGCCCAATGCAGCAGGCCGCGCCCCGGAAAATCGCAGGCCGTGACCAGCCAGGCGCAGCCCGTGCCGACGACGAGCACCAGCAGCCCCACGCCGGCCAGCAGCAGGCCGGTATTGATCGCGGCATCGGGCAGCACATGGCGGGCCAGATGCTGCCAGTGCGCAAAATCGGCACCCAGCGCCAGCCAGGCCAGCGAGACGATGGGCGCCAGCACGCCCAGGGCAATCAGCCAGCTGGCGCCCTGCCATACAGGCCCAACGGGCCTGAGCCCCGAGCGAAGCACAAAAGACATAGAAAAAAGAGCACTCAGCCTCAAAAGCGCCCCTGGTCAGGGGCGCCGAGCAAGAGCCGCCTCGCGGCGAAGGCGCCGTCCCCCTCGGGGGAAGCGGCGCAGCCGTTCAGGGGGGTTACTTATCAAACCCTACCTTGTCCACCAAGGCGCTGGCCTGCTTGCGGTGCTTGGCGATCTCGGGCAGCGGCAGTGTATCGACCTTGAGCTCGCCGATGTGCTGGGCCACGACGGGGTCCAGCGCCACGCCCTTGCGCACGGGGTGTTCGTAGTTGGCCTGGGCGTAGAGATTCTGCGCGGGCTCGGAAACCAGGAACTCCAGCAGCTTGACGGCGTTGTCCTTGTGCGGAGCATGCTTGGCGACCGAAGCGCCGCTGATGTTCACGTGCGTGCCGCCATCCTTGCTGCCGGCAAAAGTGGGCTTGACGACCTTGATGGCGTCGCCCCACTTGCGGGCGTCCGTGCCCTCCTTGGCGGCCTTCATGTGGCCTACATAGTAGGTGTTGGCCAGGCCGATGTCGCAGATGCCGCCCAGGATGTCGCGCGCCACGTCGCGGTCGCCGCCCGTGGCCTTGCGCGCCAGGTTGGCCTTGACGCCGCGCAGCCACTGCTCGGTGCGGGCCTCGCCGTCATGGGCGATCATGGCCGAGATCAGGGCCGTGTTGTAGGGGTGCTGGCCCGCGCGGATGCAGACCTTGCCCTTCCACTTGGGGTCGGCCAGGTCTTCATAGCGGAAGCTCTTGAGCGGCAAATCCTTTTCCACATAGAGCACGCGGGCGCGCATGGACAGCGCGAACCACTGGCTGTCGGCGCCGCGCAGCTGGGCGGGAATGGCCGACTCCAGCGCCTTGGAGTGGATGGGCTGGGTCACGCCGCCGTCCACCAGGTCAAGCTGATTGCCGATGTCCGCGGTCATCAGCACGTCGGCGGGCGAACGCTCGCCCTCGGCCTTCACGCGTTCGAGCAGCCCGTCCTTGACGAACACGGTCTTCACACCGATCTGGGTCTTGGCCGTGAACGCCGCCAGCAGAGGCTGGATCAGCGCGGGTTCGCGCGTGGTGTAGAGCGTCAGCTCGTCCTGCGCGGCATGCGCGCCAGCCAGGGGCGCGCACAGGCTGGCAACGGCGGCCAGTGCAGACAAGTGTCGTCGGAACATTCGATTCTCCTGGAAAGAGTATGGATCAGCACACAAAAAAGAAACACGCCCCGCCTCACCACCGGCCAACAGCGGTGGCTGCAGAGCAGCCGCCAATGCCTGGACCGGTCGTGAAAACGGAGCGTGTTGTGATGTTTTTGAGAATAGCTCTCAGTTATCTTAACCTGCCGCCGGCCTGGCGCACCACGCCAACCCGGAAAAATCATGCGGGATAGCAGCTGTCGCCCGCGCGCCAGCCGGTCGCACGCATGACAGCGCGGCCCGCTGGCGGCGCAACACAATCCGCGCCATGGGAACCCTCTACCTTGTGCGCCACGGCCAGGCCTCGTTTGGCGCGGATGACTACGATCAGCTCAGCGAGCGCGGCCGCGCCCAATCCGTGCGATTGGGCGAGTACTGGCGCGAACGGGGCCTGGCATTCGACACCGTCTTCACGGGCACGCTCAAGCGCCACCGGCAGACGCTGGAAGGCATTGCGCAAGGCCTGGGGGGCCTGGCCACGCCCGTGCAGGCCGTGCCGGGCCTCAACGAATACGACAGCGCGGCCCTGCTCAAGGCCATCCACCCCGCGCCCCCGCCCAAGGCCGACACGCCCGAGCTGTTCCGCCAGCATTTCCGCCTGCTGTGCGATGCGCTGGCCCAGTGGATGGGCGGCACCATCAGCCCCCAGGGCATGCCCGACTGGGACAGCTTTTCGGGCGGCGTGCACCAGGTGCTGGAGCAGGTGCGCCACCAGCATGCCGGCGGCAACGTGCTCATCGTCAGCAGCGGCGGCCCCATCTCCACGGCCGTGGGCCAGGTGCTGGGCACCTCGCCCGAGGTGACCATCGCGCTGAACATGCGCCTGCGCAACAGCGCCGTGACCGAATTCAGCACCAGCCCCAAGCGGCTGATGCTGCAGACCTTCAACACGCTCAACCACCTCGATACCAACGAACACCGCAGCTGGATAACGCATGCATAAGCAGCAGATCAAGCCAATCAGCTCATTGATTACCCACGACCGGATTGTTGCTGCGCGCCTTGCGCTACAACATCCGGCATGACTGCCGCTCTTCACATCGATGCCGGACAGCCCTGCGTGGAGCTGGAACTGGGCGCTGAGCAGCTCGAGCTGCGCATACACCATGGCCCAGGCGCCAGGGCCGAGCTGCACAGCCTGCCCATAGGCATAGAGACGCTGGCCCACGCCTTCGGCAACCGCATGCCCAGCGCGCTGGCGCTCGAAAACGGCATTGCCGAGGTGGAAGATGCCGTGATGCCCGCCGTGCAATGGCTGCCGGCCCAGGTGCAGACGCTGTGCACGGCCGATCCCCTGCTGCGCCAGCTGGTGCTCAGCGCCACGGGCGGTTCCGTGCATCCCGGCCCGCAGCTGGCCACGCGCGACGCCATCGAGCATCTGTTTGCCGTGCTGGTGGGCCAGGCCGAGCAAGGCCTGCATGCCGGCCAGGCGCAGCCGCAGGACGTGCAGGCTGCCGCCGCGCTGCTGATCCTGCGCGAATGCCTGCACCACTGGGGCATGCTGCAGGTGCAGTTGCTGGATTGAGCCAGCATCATCTTCACGCTATCCGCAATCGGCATAGCAGCCAGAACGGGGACGCACTGGGTGCTTGCGGGCTTTTACGCCACACTGGCTGGATAAAGAGCCCTATACAGAGACAAACATGAAACGACGTTCCTTCACCCGCACCCTGATACACGCTGCCGCCGGCGGCACCATGCTGGCCCTGTCCACCGTGAGCGTCCAAGCCGCCCAGCAAGGGCTTTCCAACCGCCCCATCCGCATCGTCGTGCCCTTCGGCGCCGGCGGCGTGGCCGATGTGACGGCGCGCGTGGTGGCCCAGCAGCTGTCCACCCAGCTGGGCCAGCCCGTGGTGATCGAGAACAAGCCTAGCGCGGGCGGCATCGTGGCCGCCGATACCGTGGCCAAGTCCGCGCCCGACGGGCATACGCTGTTCCTGATGTCCAACGGCAGCGCCGTGACGGTGGGCCTGTTCAACCAGCTGCCCTTCGACATGGTCAAGGACTTCACGCCGGTCTCCACGCTGGGTTATTTCGACATCGGCGTGATCACCGATGCCAAGTCGCCCTTCAAGAACCTCGGCGAACTGGTGGGCTACGCCAAGGCCAACCCCGGCAAGCTCAACCTGGGCAGCATCAACGTGGGCAGCACCCAGCACCTGGCGGCCGAGCTGTTCAAGACCACGGCCGGCATCGACGCGCAGATCGTGCCCTTCAACGGCACGCCCGCCGTGGTGACCGCGCTGCGCGGCAAGCAGATCGACGCGGCCGTGGAAATCCTCACGCCCATCATGGGCCAGATCAATTCCAAGGCCGTGAACCTGCTGGCCGTCACCGGGGAAAAGCGCTCGCCCCTGCTGCCCGAGGTGCCCACGGCCCAGGAATCGGGCGTGAAGGGCTTTGTGGCCTCATCCTGGAATGCGCTGGCCGCGCCTTCCAAGACGCCGCCGGCCGTCATCGCGCGCCTGAACCAGGAAATCACGGCCGCCGTGAACCACCCCGAAGTCGCCAGGAAGCTGCGCGAGCTCAACGTCCAGGCCCAGGCCAGCACGCCCGAGCAGGCGGCCAGGCTGCTGCAGTCGGAAATCAAGCGCTGGGGCGATGTGATCGTCCAGGCCAGGATTCCGAAACAGTAACCCCCCCGAGCGGCTTTGCCGCTTCCCCCAAGGGGGAGAAGGCGGCTCTTGCCCGGCGTCCCTGGCTTGGAACGCTTCCGTTGCAAGCGCCGTGAACGACGCGCACCCTTGTTACATCGGCTGTGGTGGCCGCCCGACGGTATCGGGCGCAAGGTCGTGGATTTCGTCCAGCAGCTTGGCCAGCCCGCGGGCCGAGGAATCGACCATGGCCGCGCCGCGCTCGGCCGTGGCCGCCGCCGCGTTGCCGACGGCGCCGGCCGGGTTGTAGTCCTCGATGGCCCAGCCCATCTTGGCGCTCCTGCCGTTGCCGATCAGCTCATAGTGGCGCGCGCGGTGCTCCGAGGTGGATGCGAAATTCTGCGCCCGCTCCATGTGCACGGCCTGCGGCGACAGGTGCAGCATCATCGAGCTCTCGACCTCTCCGCCGTGGATGCCGAAGCGGTGCTCGTGCGCGCAGAACTGGGCATTGGCCGCATCGTCCGCGAGCGAGAACCAGCTGCTGCCGTAGACCAGCATGCCGTGGCGCTGGCGCAGCTCGCGCGCCACCACGTCCATCACGCTGACCTGGCCGCCGTGGCCGTTGAGCAGCAGCAGCTTCTTCACCCCGGCGCGCGCCACGCAGGCACCCAGCTCGGACCACAGCGCGATCAGCGTGGCCGGCGTGAGCGTGAGCGTGCCCGCGTAAGACTGGTGCTCGACGCTGAAGCCTATGTTCTGCGGCGGCAGGAACAGCACGGGCAAGTCTGCGGGCAGCAGCGGCAAGGCCGCGTCGATCACGCCCCGCAGCAGGCGGGCATCGACGGAGAGCGGCAGATGCGGTCCGTGCTGCTCGACCGCGGCCACCGGCAGCACGGCCACGGTCCGGGCCGCCAGGCCGCTGGCCTGGGCCTGCGCGAAATCGTAGGCCGAGACCTCGGCCCACCAGCGGGCAGGCCATAGCGTTTGGGTAGGCAGGGCGGATGCGTTCATCCCCTCATCGTAGCGGGCCGCGGCAGCCGGCGACGGCAAAACTTGCGCCCCGCTACGTCAGCACGGGTTTACGGGCGCCCCGCACCATCGCCGCAGCGCCCATCCATGCCACATCCCGCCAAGCCCGGCGGGGCGGCCAGGGCTTAGCTCAGGGTGATGCCGGACTCCTTGACGACGCGCTTCCAGCGCTCGTTGTCGGCGGCGATGAGCCTCCCGAACTCCTGCGGCGTGCCGCGGCGCGGCACGTAGTTGTAGCTGGCCAGCTTGGCCAGCACGTCGGGCATCTGCAGGATCTTGTCCATCTGCTGCGCCAGATAGCCCACGATTTCCTGGGGCGTGCCCTTGGGTGCCAGCAGCCCCGACCAGGAGCTGAAATCCATGCCCGAGATGCCCAGCTCGCGTATCGTCGGCACCTGCGGGAAGGTCGGCGCGCGCTGGGGCAGCAGCACGGCCAGTGCCTTGACCTTGCCCGCGCGGATCATCTCGACCGAGGTGAACGAGTCGAACGAGAAATCCACCTCTCCCGCCACCACGGCCTGCATCTGCGGGCCCGTGCCCTTGTACTGGGCATTGACGAGGGCCGGAGCATCGATCACTTTCTTGAATTGCTCGGTGATCAGCGAGATCATGCTGCTGCCCGAGGAGGCGCTCAGCGACTTGCCCTGCTTGGCCATGGCGATCAGCTCCTGCAGGCTGTTGACGGGCAGGTCCTTGCGCGCGATGACCACAAAGCCCACGTCGCACAGGTGGCTGATGGGCTCGAAGCTGCCCAGTGCCTCGTAGCTGGTCTTGTAGAGCACGGGGCTCAGCGTCTGGGCGCCCGCCGTGTTCATCAACAGGGTGTAGCCGTCCGGCGCAGCGCGGGCAGCCAGTTCGGTGCCTATGACGCCGTTGGCGCCACCCTTGTTGTCGACCACGAAGGAGTGGCCCGTGAGCTCGCCCAGCTTTTGCATGGCCAGCCGCGCCACCACGTCCGTGGTGCCTCCGGCCGGAAACGGCACGATGACCCGTACCGGCTTGTCCGGGTAATTCGAGGCGGCCGCGGCATGCCAGGGCAATTCGCAGGCGGCTGCAGCGGCCGCGGCTGCCAGGAAGCGGCGGCGGGAAGTGTTCACCATAATGCTTGTCTCCTGTAGTGCCCGGCCAGAGAGCTTCTTGCGGGCTTCTTGCTTTGCCGGGCCATGATGGCGTCCGGCCGCACGCCCTGTCCAATACCATGCGCCTATCCAAGCATAGGTTTTGCCAATCGTTCACCGCCTGCCGCGGGGAACCAAAATACCGCCATCGACTCCCACAGTCCGCCATGCCATCTCACCTGCTCCCCCGTACCGCCGGACTGCCGTCACTCCATGCGCGGCTTGCAACCCGCTTCGCGCTCTGGTTCATGCTGGCGATCGCCGTCGCGGCCAGCGCCTTCTCCAGCGGCGCCCATGCGCAGATCGTCCTGAAAAGCGGGGCGGCCGGTGCCGTCGTGCAGACGCCGCGCGTGCGCGCCGAGCTCGTGGCCCAGGCACCCGACGGCATCGTGGCGGGCCAGACCCTGTGGCTGGGCCTGCGGCTGGAGCACCAGAGCGGCTGGCATACCTACTGGAAGAATGCCGGCGACTCCGGCCTGCCCACCGAGCTGAGCTGGCAGCTGCCCGCCGGGCTTTCGGCCGGCCCCATCGCCTGGCCCGCGCCCCACGCGCTGCGCGTGGGCCCACTGGTCAACTACGGCTATGAGGACACGGTGCTGCTGCCGGTGCCCGTCCAGGTGGCGGCCGACTTCAAGGCCCCGGCTTCGGGTCTGGTCAACGTGCGCCTGTCGGCCAGCTGGCTGATCTGCCGCGTGGAGTGCATTCCCGAGAACGGCGATTTCCAGCTGCAGCTTCCCGTGCAGGGCACGACGGCCAACCACAGCCAGGACTTTGCCCAGGCCCGCGCCCAGGAGCCCGCCGCACTGGCCCAAGCCGGCCAGGCCGTGATCGCGCCCGGCGCGCAGCAAGGCGATGCCAAGCTCGTGGACGACCGCATCAGCCTGCGGGTGCCGGGCCTGCCCGCCGCCGTGCGCGGCAAGACGCTGGACTTCTACCCCGAGAACGCCGAGACCTTCCACCACGCCGCAGAACCGGGCAAGGACTGGCAGCAACGCTGGGAAGGCGATACCTGGGTCGCCGAAAACCTGCCGCTGTCCGATCTGCGCGGCCAGACGCCCCGGCAGCTGGCCATCGTGCTGGCCTTGCCGCTGCCGGAGCGCGCCGCCGCGCTGGCCAAGGGCCGGCCCGCAGCCTGGCGCAGCGAACTGGCCGTGCAGGGCCAGTGGACGCCGGCCACGCTGGCCAGCGTCTCACCGGCGCTGGCTGCGGCGCTGCAGGCCAACCAGGCGGCGGCCGATCAGCAGTCTCCCGTCACCGGCAGCACCGCCAGCAGCACCAGCTTGTTGGCGGCCCTGCTGGGCGGCCTGATCGGCGGTCTGATCCTGAATCTCATGCCCTGCGTGTTCCCGGTGCTGGCCGTCAAGGTGGTCGGCTTTGCCCGCCATGGGCAGAACGGCCGCGCCCAGCGCCTGGGCGGCCTGGCCTACGCGGCCGGCGTCATCCTGTCCTTTCTGGCCCTGGGCGCGCTGCTGCTGGCGCTGCGGGCTGCGGGCCAGCAGCTGGGCTGGGGCTTTCAGCTGCAGTCTCCGGCCGTCGTGGCACTGCTGGCGGCCCTGTTCACGCTGCTGGGCCTGAATCTGGTGGGCCTGTTCGAGTTCGGCAGCCTGCTGCCGGGCCGCCTGGCCTCGGTGCAGGCGCGCCACCCCGTCATGGACGCCTTCCTGTCGGGCGTGCTGGCCGTGGCCATTGCCTCGCCCTGCACGGCGCCGTTCATGGGCGCCTCGCTGGGTTTTGCCATCGACATGCCAACCCCGCAGGCGCTGACGGTGTTTGCCGCCCTGGGCGTGGGCATGGCCCTGCCCTATCTGCTGGCCTGCTTCGTGCCCGCCGTGGTGCGCTGGCTGCCCAGGCCCGGCGCCTGGATGCAGACCTTCCGCCACGCCATGGCATTTCCCATGTTCGCCACCGTGATCTGGCTGGTGTGGGTGCTGGGCCAGCAAAGCGGCGTGGATGGTGCGGCGGCCCTGCTGGCCCTGCTGCTGGCCTTGAGCGCGCTGATCTGGGCCCTGCACCTGCAGGGGCGTACGCGCTGGGTGCTGTCCGCTGCGGTGCTGCTGCTGTCGGCCGGCCTGCTGTGGCAGGCCGTGCCGCTGATCACCGCCGAAACGCCCACCGCCAGCGCCCAGGCCAACGACAAGCAGCTCTGGCAACCCTGGTCGGCCGAACGCGTGCAGACCGCCCAAGCCCAGGGCCGGCCGGTGTTCGTGGACTTCACCGCCGCCTGGTGCGTGACCTGCCAGGTCAACAAGCGCGCCACCCTGAGCCATCCCGAGGTGCTGGCCGCATTCGAGAGAACCCACGTCCAGCTGCTGCGCGCCGACTGGACGCGCCAGGACCCGGCCATCACCCAGGCCCTGCATGCGCTGGGACGCAGCGGCGTGCCGGTGTACGTGCTCTACGCTCCGGGCAGGCCGCCCGTGGTGATGACCGAGCTGCTGACCCGCAGCGAAGTCCTGGATGCGCTAGGCGCGCTGTAAAAGCCCAGCCTTTACGCTTTGCTACCGTGCTGACGGCAGCTTGACGGCCGGGATTTTGCCCACGCCATCCTGGGCTTGGGCCCTATGTCGCCCCCCGCGCAAAAAGACTAGACTGGATTCGTCCGAGGGAACTTGTACTCCAGACCCCAGGCGCCGCAGTGGCCGCGCCTTCGGATGCCATGCTTTTGATGCATACGGCCACTGCCTGCCCTGCACCGCACAGGAGGTGGGCCATGCATGTATTTCACACCCTCTCTCACCCGTCCAGGCGCAGCAGGAACCTGCTGCGGGCACTGGCGCTGGCCAGCCTGGCGGTCGCCGGTTTCGTGCTGCCCTTCGTCTGGGACGTGCTGGCCGCCATCAACGAGCTGCCCAAGATGGCCTGGCTGCAGGCCGTGCTGGCCCAGGTACCGCTGGTGAGCTGGCTGATGATGTTCGTCTGGGGTGCGGCCATTCCGGCGGTGCTGCTCCTGAGCATGCAGGTGTGGCCCACCCACCGGCTGCGCAATGCCGCCATGGTGCTGGCGCTGATGCTGGTCGCCGTGACCTGGTATGTGCACATGCCGGCCTCCAGCCGGTGCGCCGCCATCTATCCCGGCGCCACATGGGCCTGCGAGGTTCTGCAATGGGGCTACAGCCTGAGCCTGGGCATAGCCACGGCCACCTATGTGTTCACCATGCTGGCCATGGGATTCTCGGCCCTGGGCCTGCTGGCCGAGAGCTTCGAGGAGGCCCCAGCCTGACGGCTCGGCCGCCCGGGGCTCAAGCCCTGCGGCCGAAGAGGCGGCGATAACGCGCGGGCAGATCCTGCATGCGCATCATGATGGGCAGATCGGCGGTGTTGAAGTCGCTGTCCCAGGCCGGTGCGCCCAGCACCTTGGCGCCGGCACGCAGATAGCCCTGGATCAGCGCCGGCGGCTCCACCTGTGCGGCGCTGGTGCTGACATGGGCCAGTTGCTCGGGCAGGGCCACGCGGGGGCGCACCTGCAGCTCGGGCTCGGCCAGGTGGCTGTGGCGCAGCTGCTGCCACACCCGCGCCGGGCCTTCGCCGTGGGCCAGCCCCGGATACTGCATGGGAATGCTGGCACAACCCACCATGGCTTCGAGCTGGTTGCGCTGCATGAATTCGGCAAGCGCCCCCCAGAGTGCCAGGATCACGCCGCCCAGGCGGTGTTCGGCATGCACGCAGCTGCGGCCCAGTTCCACCAGATGGGGGCGCCAGGCATTGATGGGGGCGAGATCGAATTCCTGGTCGCTGTACAGGCCGCCCGCGCGCTGTGCCTGCGCAGGCGTCAGCAGGCGGTAGGTGCCGATGGCGACCTCGCGCTCGGCGTCGTACACCACCAGGTGTTCGCAGAAATCGTCGAAGGCGTCGATATCGTAGCCGGACAGCGGGGTCTGCAGCACGGCGCCCATTTCCTCGGCAAATACCTGGTAGCGCAGCCGCTGCGCCAACCGGACTTCGTCGAGATGACGGGCCCAGCGCACTTCCAGCTTCAGCGCTCCGGCCTTGGCCGGAGCGGGTGAGGGCAGCGGATTGAGCGAGGAAAGCGGAGTGAATGGCGACTGGGGGGCGGTGATCGGCTGGGTGTCCAGCGCATCAAGAACGTCGGGGTGCCTCATATCTGCTTTCCTCTGATGTTGGACGCAGTCGGCAGCCTGCCTGTGCCACACGGTGTTTCTGCGTGCCGTTATTGTTGTCAACACGCATGAAACCAACGCGACAGTTACATGACGCTTGCATGACAAGCCATATGCCCCGACAACCGGCTTCGAGCGGGGCGCGCAGGCCGACTGCTGCCAAGGTGTGCGGACTGCTCTGCTCGGGAATGCGCGCAATGGCGCCGCCGGACTGGGCGACAATCGCAGGCATGAGCTTCGCCCCCCTGACCAATGACACCTTCCTGCGCGCCTGCCGGCGCCAGGCGACCGACTACACGCCGCTGTGGCTGATGCGCCAGGCGGGCCGTTACCTGCCCGAGTACAAGGCCACGCGCGCCAAGGCCGGCAGCTTCATGGGCCTGGCCACCAACGTCGACTACGCCACCGAAGTCACGCTGCAGCCTTTGGAGCGTTTCCCGCTGGACGCGGCCATTCTGTTCTCGGACATCCTGACCGTGCCCGATGCCATGGGCCTGGGCCTGTCGTTCGCCGAAGGCGAGGGCCCGCGCTTTGCAAGGCAAGTGCGCGACGAGGCCTCTGTTGAGCAGCTGGCCGTGCCCGACATGGACAAGCTGCGCTATGTGTTCGACGCCGTGACCAGCATCCGCAAGGCCCTGGACGGCCGCGTGCCGCTGATCGGCTTCTCGGGCAGCCCCTGGACCCTGGCCTGCTACATGGTCGAGGGCAAGGGCAGCGACGACTACCGCCTCGTCAAGAGCCTGATGTACAGCCGCCCGGACCTGATGCACCGCATCCTCGCCGTCAACGCCGACAGCGTGGCCGCCTATCTGAATGCCCAGATCGATGCCGGCGCCCAGGCCGTGATGATGTTCGACAGCTGGGGCGGCGTGCTGGCCGACGGCGCCTTCCAGGAATTCAGCCTGGCCTATACCAAGCGCGTGCTGGCCCAGCTCAAGCGCACCGGCGTCGACGGCCAGGATGTGCCGCGCATCGTCTTCACCAAGGGCGGCGGCATCTGGCTGCCCGACATGAAGGCGCTCGACTGCGAGGTGCTGGGCCTGGACTGGACGGCCAACCTGGGCCAGGCACGCGTCATCGTGGGTGCCAGCCACGCGCTGCAGGGCAATATCGACCCCCATGTGCTGTTTGCGCCGCCCGAGCAGATCGCGGCCCAGGTGCGCACCGTGCTCGACAGCTTCGGCACGCCGCATACGGACAAGAGCAGCACCGGCCCCACCCACATCTTCAATCTGGGCCACGGCATCAGCCAGTTCACCCCACCCGAGCACGTGGCGGCGCTGGTGGAAACCGTGCACGGCTATTCGCGCCAGCAGCGCGCCGGCCGCTGAAGCCACGCTCCGCCGGGTTTCGCGTACGCAACAAGGACCTTTGGGTCCTTTTTGCTTTGCCTCCGGCTGCAAAAGGCCGCTATCCCGAGTGTTATAAATGGTTATTCGGCGACTATTGCATGCCATGCACCGTCTGCGAAACAGACGCAAGCCATTGATGCACAACAACAAACACACGCTCTGCAAAAATGCGGCAGGCTGGCGCGAGCCCTCAGGGTTTTTGCAGGAAGTTCGGCACAGGCTCTGTAGGACAAAGTTATGCACATACCTGCCGGCAACAGGGGGCCAAGCATGTGCCGGCCATGCATTCATGCTACTTTTTGGCGACTGCACCATTTAACTGGTGAATTTACCGGCATTTTGATCTAGGGAAGAGCGCGCTTGACAGCCTGCCCGCGGCTGATTTATGCACAGATGTGCGCAAGCAGCCCATGCATCTTCCGGATTGCCTGCACCTTTTTGAGCCAAACCAGAAACCCACATAAGTTGTTGTTTTATATAAATTCAAACTTCTGCCAATGGACATCGCCAGTTGCGATAGAAAGTATTAAAGACCCACCTGGCTGGCCTGCCTGCGGTTTTTCCTCACAAAGTTATCCACAAGCCTGAAAGCCATGCAGGGCACCAAAACCTGCTATAGAGGAGCTGACGGGTTCGCACGTATGCTCCCTCCCCAAAGCGCCCCTTGACCTCCGGCCCCTGCGGCCCGGCTTCCGTTCCTGCCCTCATGTCCCATATCGCCCATATCGCCGTTCAAACGCCTGTGCACAGCGCCGTGGGAGAACCGCTCAGCTACGCCTGTGAAGAAGTTCTGGCTCCCGGCACGCTGGTACGGGTGCCGCTGGGCAAGCGCGAGCTGCTGGGCGTGGCCTGGGAACCACCGGCCGAGCCGCTCCCGCTGCCCGAGGGCCTGGAGCTGCGCAGCGTGGCCTGCGTGCTGCCGGGCCTTGCGCCACTGGACGCGGGCTGGCGCCGCCTGGTGGCCTTTGCCGCGCACTACTACCAGCGCAGCGTGGGCGAGATCGCCGTCAGCGCCCTGCCGCCGCAGCTGCGCGACATGACGGCCGAGCAACTGGCACGCCGGCTGGCGCCCCCCAAGCCCGCCAAGCCGCCCAAGAAGCCCCGCAAGGGCAAGGCCGAGGAAGAAGCCGCGCCCCACGCCGTGGAACCTGCCGCGGCGCCAACGCCAGCCACCATCCCATCCGTGGCACTGAGCGCAGAGCAGGCCAGCGTTTTCTCGCAAATCGAGCAGAACCCCGGCCCCTTCCTGCTCTACGGCAGCACGGGCAGCGGCAAGACCGAGGTCTATCTGCGCGCCGTGCAGGCCGTGCTGGAAGCCAGCCCCGAGGCCCAGGCGCTGGTGATGGTGCCCGAGATCAATCTCACGCCCCAGCTCGAACAGCGCTTCACGGCGCGCTTCGCGCCGCAATACGGGGCGCAGGCCGTGGTCAGCATGCACAGCGGCATGACCAACCCGCAGCGCCTCAAGAGCTGGCTGGCCGCCCACACGGGCCGCGCGCGCATCGTGCTGGGCACGCGCATGGCGGTGTTTGCCAGCCTGCCGCGGCTGGCGCTGATCGTGGTCGACGAGGAGCACGATGCCAGCTACAAGCAGCAGGAAGGCGCGCGCTACTCGGCACGCGACCTCGCCGTCTGGCGCGGGCGCGACACTGGCGCCAAGGTCATCCTGGGCAGCGCCACGCCTTCGCTGGAAAGCTGGCACGCCAGCAGCCCCGCCGCAGAGGGAGGCCCGGGGCGCTATCTGCGCCTTGCCATGCCCAGCCGCATCGGTGAGGCCGCCCTGCCCCGGGTGCGGCTGGTGGACATGGGCCAGCAGCCGCGCAAGGCCGTGTTCTCGCCACCGCTGCTGGAGGCCATCACCATGCGCGTGCAGCGCGGCGAGCAAAGCCTGATCCTGCTGAACCGGCGCGGCTTCGCGCCCGTGCTGTTCTGCGCCGACTGCGGCTGGAAGAGCGACTGCCCGCACTGCAGCGCGCACCAGGTCTTCCACAAGGGCGACCGCACGCTGCGCTGCCACCACTGCGGCTTCACCCAGCGCGTGCCCCACGCCTGCCCCGGTTGCGGCAACCCCGACATCCTGCCGTTGGGCAAGGGCACGGAGCAGCTGGAGGAGGAACTGGAGCGCCTGCTGCGCAATGTGCAGCGCCCCGACGGCAAGCCGGCCCGCGTGGCGCGCATCGACGCCGATACCACGCGCGCCAAGGGTGCGCTGCAGGAGCAGCTGGCCGCCATGCACTCGGGAGACATCGACGTGCTGGTCGGCACGCAGATGGTGGCCAAGGGCCATGACTTCCGGCGCATCACCCTGGTGGCCGCCGTGCAGCCCGACAGCGCGCTGTATTCGAGCGACTACCGCGCGCCCGAGCGCCTGTTCTGCCTGCTCATGCAGGCCGCCGGCCGCGCCGGGCGCGACGCCGGCTATGTGGCAGCCCAGGGCAGCCGGGCCGAAATGTGGGTACAGACCCACGACCCGCTCAACACCGTCTACACGGCGCTGCGCAGCCACGACTACCCGGCCTTCGCCGCCCGCCAGTTGCAGGAGCGCCTGGACGCCGGCATGCCGCCCTATGCCTTCCAGGCCATAGTGCGCGCCGATGCCCGGACCCAGGAAGCGGCCCAGGCCTTTCTGAATGCGGCCACACAGGCCGCCCGCGATGCGCAGCTGCCCTACCTGGACGAGGTCTTCATCTACCCGCCGATTCCCATGGCCGTGCAGCGCGTGGCCAATGTGGAGCGCGCGCAAATGCTGCTGGAGGCCACCAGCCGCGGCACGCTGCTGCGGTTTCTGAACCACTGGCAACCCTGGCTGCACTGGCTGCGCGGCCAGGGCGAGCACCGCCCCATCGTGCGCTGGCTGGTGGATGTTGATCCGCTATCTATCTGATAGCCGATTACGCATAACCCTATGTCATTTCAAACATGAATTGACCCAAGATCAGCCTTCACCCTAGGTGAACCGCTTTCTTTTCAATAGCACTTTTAGCCATTTCGCTGCACTGCTCCTATCGGTGTTTGCGCCGATGCCGGCCGGGCCGCAGTAGTGCATTGTGCGTGCCTCGGCCCACAAGGCCGCCACCTTCACAACTGGAGCACACATGGCTTTCCAATCGTTTCGCATGTCCGTGATGGCCGCCGCCATCGCGTTTGCCGGCTTTGCAGCCGTCCCCGCGCTGAGCCTGGCACAGGACGCCTCTCCCGCCGCCAATGCCGCGGCCGCCCAGACCGCGGCCAAGCCCCACGTGGTGGTGCTGGCCACCGGCGGCACCATCGCGGGCGCCGGCGCCTCGGCCGTCAACAGCGCCACCTACACCGCCGCCAAGGTGCCCGTGGACAAGCTGCTGGCCGGCCTGCCCGAGCTGAACAACTACGCCCGGGTCACGGGCGAGCAGGTGTTCCAGATCGCCTCGGAAAGCTTCACCAACGACAATCTGCTGACCCTGGCCAAGCGCGTCTCGGCCCTGGCCAAGCAGTCCGACGTGGACGGCATCGTCATCACCCACGGCACCGACACCCTGGCCGAGACCGCCTACTTCCTGAGCCTGACCGTGCACACGGACAAGCCCATCGTCGTCATCGGCTCCATGCGCCCCGGCACGGCCCTGTCGGCCGACGGCGCGCTCAACCTGGTCGATGCCGTGAGCGTGGCCGGCGCCAAGGATGCCAAGGGCAAGGGCGTGCTCGTCACCATGAACGACGAGATCCAGACCGCGCGCGACGTAAACAAGGACATCAACATCCAGACCGGCGCCTTCAAGAGCCAGTGGGGCCCGCTGGGCATGGTCGTGGAAGGCCGCAACTACTGGTTCCGCGCGCCCGTCAAGCGCCACACCAACAACTCCGAGTTCAACATCGACAGCATCGACAAGCTGCCCCAGGTGGACATCGTCTATGCCTACGGCAACGTCCAGCCCACGGCCGTGAACGCGCTGGTGGACAGCGGCGCCAAGGCCATCGTCCACGCCGGCACGGGCAACGGCTCAGTCGCCGACCGCATGGTCAAGCCGCTGCAGGATGTACGCTCCAAGGGCGTGCTCATCGTGCGCTCCTCGCGCGTGCCCTATGGCTTCGTGCTGCGCAATGCCGAGCAGCCCGACGACAAGTACGACTGGGTCGTGGCCCACGACATGCGCCCCGAAAAGGCCCGCATCCTGACCATGCTGGCGCTGACCAAGGGCGCCAACACCAAGGAACTGCAGCGGATGTTCTGGGAGTACTGATCTCCCCCTGAGCCGCTGGCGCGGCGTCCCCTCAAGGGGACGATGCCTTCGCCGCGAGGCGGCTCTTGCTCGGCATCCCTGGCGAAAGGGCGGTACGCACAGCCCTTGTCATATTGATATCAAAAAAGGCGTCTTTTACAGACAGGTTCTGCACAAGACGCTCTGCTTTTGATAGTCAGATCATCGGGGGCACAGGCCCTGTGCCGGTCCCTGGTGCACATGGCAGCCGCTGAGCCGCAGCAGGGCGCCAAAGTCTTCCGACATCAGATAGGCGAATTCCACGGGCCGCTGGCGGCCGATGGCGTCCCCCTCCACCACACCGGCGGCCGGGTGGCACATCAGCAGGCCGCCCTCGGCCATGTGCGGCAGCCAGCGCGCCATCTGCGCACTGTAGGCGGCAGCATCGGGCGCATCGAAACCATAGACTCCGCCAAATCCCCGGTTCATCGGCACACCCGCGCCGCGCAAGCCGCGGGTGGCGGTCCAGCCGCCCAGCACGGCGATGATGGCGGCCTTGGGGCTGCGCCACAGTCCGCCCGCCGGGGCCGTGGAACGTACCCAGGGCATTTCATGGGCGGCATAGCGCGCCTGCAGTTCGGCCAGCAGCGCCTCGCGCAAGCCTGGGAGCTGGTGGACGTGCTGGTGGCCGTCAATGAAGTCCGGCGCTCCCCCCATCCCCTGCTCGAAGGCATCCAACTGCGCACGCCAGGCTGCGCGCCATGGTTCGGCTGGCATCCGGCCCACATAGGCCTGGCGGATGACGGCGCCCAGGGCCTGTGCCGCGTGCTGCCCACCGTGGCTTTCCGTCAGGTTGAAGTGCAGCCCCACGGACAGCCTGGGCCGCAGCGGCTTCAGGCGGGCCGTCGCCTCCAGCCAGCGTGGCGAGGTCGTCATGCAGCTGGTGGCGGACAGGCGGCCGGCCAGCGCCAATTGCTCCACGGCTTCGTCCACCAGCGGGTGCAGGGCATAGTCGTCGGCGCATAGAACAATGGCACGCGTTGTACGAGAGAGCTTGCTCATGCTGCGGCACTCGCCCCAAAGGTCCGTGATTTATTGACCATGAGCATGCTTATGGCTGACGCCAGCCCTGGAATCCGGAAATAACGGCGATGTCGCCACTGCACTCATGCCTCGTCACGCAGCGGACTGCGGTCCGCGTCATGCGCCACCAGATAGATGGGGCGCTGTTTGACTTCATCGTAGATGCGTCCTATGTATTCGCCAAGAATGCCGATGGACATCAGCTGGACACCGGAAAACAGCATGATGCTCGCCGCCAGCGTGGGCCATCCCTGCAATGGATTGCCAAACAACAAGGCCTCGACCGCAATCCACGCGCCATAGGCCAGTGCGATCAACGAAATGCCTCCGCCTATCATGCTCCACACCCGCAGCGGCAGCGTGGTGAATGAGGTAATCCCCAGCAATGCCAGGGACCCCAGCCTGCGCAAATTGAAGCTGGAGATACCCGCTGCGCGATCCCTGGGCACAAAGGGCAGCGCCGCCGTTTTGTAACCCACCCAGGCATAAAGCCCTTTCATGAAGCGGTTGCGCTCGGGCAAGGCCTTGAGGGCCTCCACCACCTTGCGGTCCATCCAGCGGAAATCGCCGGCATGCGGCGGGACCTTGACCGAGTTGCCGGAATTCATCAAGCGGTAAAACAGCTCCGTTCCCAGGCGTTTGGCGCCGCTTTCCGCCTCCCGGTCGGCGATAACGCCATAAACCATGTCATAGCCGAGCTGCCACAGCCTGTGCATCTCAGGCAACATCTCCAACGGATGCTGGAAGTCGGCATCAATCAACAGCACGGCGTTGCCACGCGAATGGACAATGCCTGCCGACAGAGCCGCTTCCTTGCCGAAGTTGCGCGACAACGCCAAATAGTGCAGCGGAAGTTCATGCAACAGCCCCATGACCACCTCATGTGTGCCATCGCTACTGCCGTCGTTGACTACAACGATTTCAAACTCGGACGTCAGTGACCGCACGGTCTGCGCCAGCAAGCGTAAAAAATCCGCCAGATTCGCTTGCTCGTTGTAGGCTGGCACCACACAGCTCAACCGCAGCGGTGCCCGTGGCAGCTCGCCTGCTGGAGCAGCCGGCTCGTATTCGCCATGAAAATCAGTGCCGCGATTCGCGCGACAGGCGGCATGCGTCAATGCCATATGCAGTCACTCCCAAAATTCAAGGCCGGCGTGCGCAGCCCTCGGGTATATAGGCCCGCCAATACACGGTTAACGGCCCGCCCGTCGCAGCACGAGGCCAATCCACCTGCCACAGCCCCTCTCGCCATGGCATGCCTGTTTCCGACAGCAGCTTATCCAGCGGCCGAAACGACTCGGGTGCAGCCTTCCCCGGCCATACCCATAAGGCGCCATGCGCCCGCAGGCGCTGCGGCGTCACCCACGGAGAATAGCGTTCGTCGCCGGCGATGAGGATCGATGGCCGATACGGCAGCGCCACCGTGATCAGACCAGCCAGCCAGTAATCGCCAGCCACCGTATCCAGCCGGCAATTGGCGACTGCTTTCCAGGCTTCCTGTGCATGCTGCGCCAGTGCGGCTTGCGGCCAGTCTGTGCGCGCGGGACGCTTGCGCCACTGCGCGCCATAGGCCAGATAAGTCCCCGACAGCAACGAAATCAGCAGCAGCCACACCATTAATCCACGCAACAGCCGCGGACGCATGGACTTCAGCCAATGCGCCGGCAGCCAGGCCGCCACCAATAGGCCGCTGAACGACCACATCGGCATACCCCACATGTCACGCAAATTCTTACCCGTCGCCGCACCCAGCAATGTGACCAGCAAACCCGGCCCCAATGCCAGAACCAGAAGATAGCCTGGCCGCGAGGCATGCAGACCCCGGCCTTCCTCGATCACCGGCGCGGCTTGGCGTTCTCTACGGGAGAACACCAGCGCTGCCGCCACGATCAACGCCAATGGCAGATGGTTGAGGGCCTGCGCGCCAAGAAACACCAAGGCGTCCAGGCGGGGGGTCGTGCCGGCACTCGCAGCACGCTCGCCGGCATAGGCCATGGACAACCAATCGGACTGCCACAGCCAGTACAGATGCGGAGCAAACAAGGCCAGCATGATCACCAGCGCCAGCCAGGGCCCCGGCCGGCGCAGCACGCGACGCTCGGCCGTCAGCAGCAGGTACATGACCTGGCAAAAAAGCAGCAGCGCCACCGAATATTTGGTGAGCATGCCCAAGCCAGCCACGATACCCAGCACTATCCATTGGCGTAAACGTCCGTCCTGCAAGCAGGCCAGCAGGCTGTATCCAAGCGCCGCCCATACCGGCATTTGCGCCACGTTGTGGTTGAATTCAAGCGCCGGAGTGGTGTAGTAGGCGACGCCCATGGTCAACACCGCGCCAAGAAAGGCGCGCTCGCGCACCATCAGTCGGCAGCCCATGCGCCAAACCAGCCACAGGGTCGCGGCAATGCACAACTGGCTCAAAAGAAAGGGACCCATCTTGCCAAAGGCCAGATAGAACATCTGCAGCACCCACGGGGCCAATGGCGGATGCTTGTAATAGCCCCACTGCCACTCCCTTCCCCAGGTCAGACTTTCTACAACGTCCAAGGGCAGGCTGGAACTCAGCAGGGGCGGCAACAGCGACCAGGCGAGCACATACACCGTCGCAACCATTGCGAAGTTGTGCAAAGCCAAGAAGCGCTTCAGCCAAGAGGATGTGGACGGCATGCAGATGTAAGAAAACGGGGACGAGGCAAGGAAATTGTAAAAACACACATATTCAACCAGGCATGGTCCGCATAAATTGTTTTTCAATCAATTCACTTCATTGAAATCCATGGCCTACAAGGCGATCTGGCGCCGAAGAGTGCTTTCTGCACAGGTTCCCTAAACCATTAAAGCCACGGCTCCCGAAAAAGAAACAAACGCCACGAGTGTGCTCACCAGGATGATGCGGGCCACGCGGCCGCTGTGGGCGCCGAAACGCTCGGTCAGCAGCGAGACATTGCTGGCCGAGGGCAGCGCGGCCAGCAGCACCAGGGTGACGAAGGCTTCGCGGCCCAGGGGCAGGCCCAGGGCCATGGCGGCGCTGCCCACGGCCCAGACCAGCAGCGGATGGATGACGAGCTTGGCCAGCGCGATCGGCACATAGTCGCGCGCGGCCACGCGCTCGTGGCGGTTCAGCTGCGAGCGCGCCAGCACCGCGCCTATGGTGAACAAGGCCGCGGGCGAGGCCGCGCCGGCCAGCATGGCCACGGTCCCGTCCAGCGGAGCGGGCAGCACCCAGCCCCAGGCCGAGGCCGCGCCGCCCAGGGCGATGGACCAGGGCATGGGATTGGAGACCATGCCCCTGAAAGCGCCCCTGAGCGCCACGGCCACGCCGTGGCTGCCCGACAGATCCAGCCGCGACAGCGCAATGCACAGCGAGGTGGTGATCACCATGTCGATGGCCATGGTCACGATGACCGGGCCCGCGCTGCCCGCCCCCAGCAGCGCCACCAGCATGGGCACGCCCATGAAGCCGGTATTCGGAAAGGCCGCCACCAGCGCCCCGAAGGCCGCATCGTTCCAGCCCAGGCGCCGGCGCGTGAGCGCCACGGTCATGCCCACCATGAGCAGCGCGCACAGCAGGTAGACGGCCGTCACGTTGGCGTCGAGCAGCTGAGCGATGGGTGTTTGCGCCCCGAAGCGAAACAGCATGCACGGCAGCGCGAAATACAGCACGAAGGCATTGAGCCCCGGTATCGCCGCCTGGGGCAGCACGCCGCGCCACGTGGCGGCAAAGCCGCAGGCCACCAGGGCGAAGAAGGGAAAGGTGATGAGAAGAACGGACAGCACCGGCAGATTCTCACCGCATTGCCGCTGGCTTGGCACGGTGCGCCGATGCGAAATTTCTTCCGCCTGGCCGACCCTATTCCCGCGCCTGTCGTCAGTTGTCACGATCCTGAGAAAGCAGGATCACGGCAAAGCGGTATGCTCCCTGCTCCCTCACTGCCATCCAATCCGTCGCTTCATGTCCGCAGGCCTCAATCTCGCCCAGCTTCAAGCCGTGCATTACACCGAAGGTCCATGCCTTGTGCTGGCCGGCGCGGGTTCGGGCAAGACGCGCGTGATCACGCACAAGATCGGGCGGTTGATCGAGAACGGCCTGGCGCCGCGGCGCATCGCGGCCATCACCTTCACGAACAAGGCCGCCGCCGAAATGCGCGAGCGCGCCACCGGGCTGATCGGCCGCCAGGCCAAGGACGTGATGGTCTGCACCTTCCACGCCCTGGGTGTGCGCATGGTGCGCGAGGACGGCCATGTGCTGGGCCTCAAGCCCCAGTTCAGCATCCTCGACCAGGACGACGTGACCGGCATCCTCAAGGACTGCGCGGGCGGCACCACCGACCTGGCCACGGCGCGCCAGTGGCAGTGGACCATCAGCGGCTGGAAAAACAATGGTTGGGACAGCCGCAAGGCCCTGGCCATGGCCCAGGACGACAACGAACGCACCATCGCGCTGATCATGCAGCGCTACGAGGAGCGCCTCACCGCCTACCAGAGCGTGGACTTCGATGACCTGATCGGCATGCCCATGCGCCTGCTCAAGGGCCATGCCGAGGTGCGCGAGAAATGGCAGCGCCTGCTGGGCCACGTGCTGGTGGACGAGTACCAGGACACCAACGCCACGCAGTACGAGCTGCTCAAGATGCTGGTGGGCGACCGCGCCCACTTTACGGCCGTGGGCGACGACGACCAGAGCATCTACGGCTGGCGCGGCGCCACGCTGGACAACCTCAAGAAGCTGCCCATAGACTTTCCGCAGCTCAAGATCATCAAGCTGGAGCAGAACTACCGCTCCACCAGCGCCATCCTGCGCGCGGCCAACAACGTCATCGGCCCCAATCCCAAGCTGTTTCCCAAGACCCTGTTCTCGGAGCTGGGCGAGGGCGAACCGGTGCGCATCGTGGACTGCGACACCGAAGAGCACGAGGCCGAGCGCGCCGTGGCCCGCATCCAGGGCCTGCGCGCCAGCATGAACCCGCAGCCGGCCTGGAAGGACATGGCCATCCTCTACCGCGCCAACCACCAGGCCAAGCCCTTCGAAAAAGCACTGCGCAAGGCCAGCATCCCGTACAAGGTCTCGGGCGGCACCAGTTTCTTCGACCGCGCCGAGATCAAGGACCTGTGCGCCTGGTTCCGGCTGTGGATCAACAACGACGACGATCCGGCCTTTCTGCGCTCCATCACCACGCCGCGCCGCGGCATAGGCCACACCACCTTGGCCAAGCTCGGCGAGTTCTCGGCGGCCCACAAGACCAGCATGTTCGGCGCGCTGTTCAACGCCATGCTCGAGGACGCCCTGCCCAAGAAGGCGCATGACGGCCTGCTGGAGTTCGGCCGCGCCATCAACGACCTCGAATACCGTGCCCGCCAGACGCTGGGCTTCGAGGCCGCGCGCGGCTTTCTGCTCGACTGGCTCAAGGAGATAGGCTACGAGCAGTATCTCTACGACAGCGAGGACAGCGAATCCGTGGCCGCCGCGCGCTGGAGCAATGTGCTGGAGTTCTGCGACTGGATGGCCCAGCGCGCGGGCGGCAAGATCGAGGATGCGGCGGGCACCAGCACACAGACCGAGGTCAAGAGCCTGCTCGAAGTCGCCCAGAACGTGGCCCTGCTGTCCACCATCAGCGAGCGCCAGCAGGAACAGGACATGGTGGTGCTCTCCACCCTGCACGCTTCCAAGGGCCTGGAATGGCCGCATGTGATGTTGGTGGGCGCCACCGAGGGCATGCTGCCCTTCAAGCTCGACGACGACAACGGCCGACGGCTATTGGTCAGCGACGAAACCGCAGCCCGCCTGCAGGAAGAGCGCCGCCTGATGTACGTGGGCATCACGCGCGCCCAGCGCACGCTGGCCGTGAGCTGGACCAAGCGCCGCAAGAAGGGGCGCGAGATGGTGGCCTGCCAGCCCAGCCGCTTCATCAAGGAAATGAACCTGGACGCCGCCACCGCCAAGGAAGACCCGCGCGAGAAGCTGCGCAAGCTGCGCGAGGAATTCGCCGCCCGCAAGGCCCAACCCGGCGCTGGCGCAGCGCCCTGACCGATTGCCCATGACAGTTTCCGCCCTCCTTCGCAATGCTCTTTTTTTAGGAGCGAGCTTCGCATTCCTGACCGGTGCCCATGCCCAGCATGAGCCCCTGCCATGCCCCGCCAGCCGTGACATGAGCGATACCCAGCTGCAAGGCCAATGGTCGGGCAGCGTCGACGGCCTGCCCGGCCGTGTGCGCATCGAGCTCGGCCCGCACCCCGACTGGGATGGCACGGCCAAGGGCTATATCTTGCGCGGCGACACGCGCCTGCCCATGGTCGGCGATGTGGACGACGGCACCGTCACGCTGGAGGAAAGCGCCGACGGGGTGCATATCACCGGCACCTGGCTGGGCCAGGCCGTCGACGGCAGCTGCGGCCGGGAAATTCGTGGCGACTATCTGCAGGACGACCAGGCCCGGCCCAGCCCCTTCGTGCTGCGCAAGCAGCAGTCCCTGCGCCCGGACCACGCCCCCACCCTTCCCTGAATCAGCATGTACCGCCCCTTCATCTCTCCCGCCGCCGCACTGGCCACCCTGGCCTGCGGTGCCTGGATGCTGCCGGCCCAGGCACAGACCGCGGCCGCCAGCGCCCCGGGCCCCGAAGCCTGGCGCCAGTGCGCGGCCAGCACCGACAACGCGGCGCGCCTGGCCTGCTTCGACGCCTGGGCCCGGAACCAGCAGCCGCTCACGGCGCCTCCCTCCACCGGCTGGAGCGCCCCTCCCGCCAGCGCCGGCAACACCTCCGCGCAGGCGCCCGAAGCGGCAGCCGTCGCCACGGCTGGCCAGGGCCTGGCCCAGCCCGTCACACCGACCAATGGCGGCTGTCGCGACCCGCGCTACAGCGAGATCTCGCGCTTTTACGAACTGGAGCCTGGCTCGGACTGCGGCACCTTCAGCTTCCGCGGCTACCGCCCCATGTCGGTGTCCGCCGTGCTCGGCAGCCGCGTCGACGACCAGCCCTACTCGCCCAGCCGCGGCTCCCCCGACTCGCAGGCCTACCAGAAGCACGAGATGCGCATCCAGCTGTCGGCGCGCACCAAGATCGCCTCGGGCCTGCTGACCGGGCCGACCTCCAGCGGCAAGGATTCGCTGTGGTTCGGCTATACCCAGCAGTCGTACTGGCAGCTGTTCAACGGCGCCATCTCGCGCCCCTTCCGCACCACGGACCACGAGCCCGAGGTGTTCTACGTCTACCCCACCGACGCACCGCTGCCCTTCGGCTGGCGCTGGCGCTATTCGGGCGTGGGCCTGGTGCACCAGTCCAACGGCCAGAGCAACCCGTTGTCGCGCAGCTGGAACCGCTGGTATCTGATGACCGGGGCCGAGCTGGGCAACCGCTGGCAGCTGCACCTCAAGGCCTGGAAGCGCATCAACGAAAGCGCTCCCAACGACGACAACCCGCACATCCAGGACTACATAGGCCGCGGCGAAGTCAAGCTGGGCTGGAACGTCAACGACCAGAACTACCTGGGCTTCACGGCCCGCGGCTCTCTGGGCCAGGGCAAGGGCTCGGGCCGCATCGAGTGGCTGCGCACCCTGGGCGAAGGCTGGAACGGCGGCAAGAGCAATCTGCGCCTGCACGTGCAGCTGTTCAGCGGCTATGGCGACAGCCTGGTGGACTACAACTACAAGCGCACGATGCTGAGCGTAGGCCTTAGCCTGCTGGATTTCTGAGCTTACTCCGGCTGCAGCTGAACGCTCTTGGCCATGGCCCGGAACTTGGCGGTATCGTCCTTGAGCAAGCGGTCGGCCTCAGCCAGCGTCTGGGGCCGGGGAACTTCCGAGCCGGTGGCGGCAATCTGTCGGCGCACCTCGGGGTCTCCCAGCACTTCCGTCAGGGCCTTGTTCAAGCGCGCGACGACATCGGCGGGGGTCTTGCGGCTCACCATGAGCCCGGCCCAGGTGGCGTGGCTGAAGTTTTTGAGGGCATTGCCTTCGCCCAGCGCGGGCACGGTGGGGTCAAGCTCGCTGCGCGTGGGTGCGAGCCAGCCGATGAGCTTCAGGCGGCCCTGGTCGGACATGCCCTTGAAGCTCGTGGAATAGGGCAGGATGGCGAAGTCTATGCTGTTGCCGCCGATGTCCTGAACCATTGGCGCCATACCTTTGTAGGGCACGTGCGTGACCCGGATCTGGGTTTGCTGCGCCATGCTTTCGGCCAGCAGGTGGTACATGGAGCCGATGCCGACGCTGCCATAGGACAAGCCCTTGTCCTGGGTCTTGGCATAGGCGATGAATTCGTCCGCGTTGCGCACGGGCAGCGTGGCGCGCGTCAGCAGCACCAGCGGATTCACCGAGACCAGGCCCAGCATGCGGAAATCCTCGGCCCTCAGCTTGACGGCCGCGTTGACCATGGGCGAGAGAATCACCTCGTTGGGAGAGCCGAGAAAGATCATGTGCCCGTCGGCCGGCGCATTCAGCACCTTCTGCGCGGCCAGCGAGCCGCTGACACCTCCCAGATTGTCCACGATGACCTGCTGGTTCAGCGCCTTGCCCAGTGCCGTGTTCAACGCACGAGCGATGGAGTCGGACAGGCCGCCGGCAGGGTAAGGCACGAGCAGCGTCACCACACGCTGATCCGCGGCCTGCGCGCCGCCCATGGCAAACGCAGCCGAGCACAGCGCACAAAGCGACAACGCCAGGGCGCGTCGGCGGCGGGGGAAAGTAATGCTTGTCATAAGTCAGCTCCGGGTGGGGGTCGATAGGAATGCGTGAGCCAGCGCCACCCAGAATGTGGCGCCTGGCTCCAGGTTGCGGTCGTTGAAGTCGAAACTGGGGTTGTGCACGCTGCAAGGCCCCGAGGCGCAGCCATGCGTGTGGCCGTTGTCACCATTGCCGATGAAGACATAGCTGCCTGGCCGCTCCTGCAGCATGTAGGCAAAGTCCTCGCTTGCGCACAGCGGCTCGGCGTTGGCCATGACTTGCGCGGTACCGAACAGCGACTGCGCCACGTCCATGGCCAGCCGGGTTTGCGCGGGCGCGTTGATCAGCACCGGATAGCCGCGCTCGTAGCTGATGCGGCAGCGTGCGCCGAAGCTGTCGGCCTGGCCTTGCGCCACGGCCCGGATGCGCTGCTCCAGCAGATCGCGGATCTCGGGCTTCAAGGCGCGGATGCTCAGTTCCAGCTCGGCGGTCTCGGGGATCACGTTGTAGGTTTGCCCGGCCTGCAGGCGGCCTACCGTGATCACGGCCGACGCCAGCGGGTCCACGTTGCGCGCGACGATGCTCTGCAAAGCCATCACGGTGGCCGACGCCACGACCGTGGGGTCCGTCGCCAGGTGGGGCATGGCGCCGTGGCCGCCGCAGCCCTCGAACACGATGCTCGCCCGGTCGGACGAAGCCATGTATGCCCCCTCGCGAAACAGAAACCGGCCTTGCGGCACGCCCGGCAGGTTGTGCATCGCAAATACCGCATCGCAGGGAAAGCGCGAGAACAGGCCCTCCTGCATCATCCTCTGGGCACCGCCGGCACCGCCGAGTTCTTCCGCTGGCTGGAAGATCAGGTGCACCGTGCCGTCCATGGCGCAGCCCTCGCGATGCAGCCGCGCAAGCGCCTGGGCCGCGCCCAGCAGCATGGTGGTGTGCCCATCGTGGCCACAGCCATGCATCTTGCCGGGGACTTCGCTCGCCCAGGGCAGCCCCGTGGCCTCCTGGATCGGCAACGCATCCATTTCGGCACGCAGCCCCAGGCGCGCAGGGCCGGGGCCGAACACCAGCGTGCCCACCAGGCCCGTTCCCGCCAGGCCCGTGGTGACTTCATAGCCCCACTCGCTCAAGCAGCGCTGCACGAGCGCACTGGTCTGGAATTCCTCGAAGCCCAGCTCGGGCTGGCGATGAATGGCATGCCGCCACGCGCGCATGGCATCGGCGTCGACGTAGGAGCTGAATTTCGAGTGCATGCAGAAAAATATATAGTCCTGGGGCGAAGGCCGAAAGCCGGTATATTTTCCGGGGTGACCACCAAAACGATTCACCCGCCAAACCCGTGAAAAACCATCAGATCCGGGCCTTTACCCAGGTCGCCGAAAGCGGTTCGATCCGCGCCGCCGCGCGGGCCCTGTTTCTCAGCCAGAGCGCCTTGACCAAATCGCTGCGCGAGCTGGAAGAGGATGTGGGAGCCGAGTTGCTGATGCGCAGCTACAAGGGCATAGAGTTCACACCGGCGGGCAAGATACTGCTCTCCCATGCGCGGCTGTCGCTGTCGCTGCTGGACAAGGCGCGCGAGGAAATACAGCTGATCTGCGGCGGATCGGGAGCCCATGTGGCGGTGGCCGCATCGCCACTGATCGCCATTGAGGCGCTGCCCCGGATCTGGAAGGCCTTCGAGCAGTGGGCGCCCGACGCCCAGTTGGCGCTCAGCGAGGGCTTTCTGAGCAGTCTCGTTCCAGCGCTACTGGAGGGCCGGCTGGATTTCGCGGTCGCCATTGCCGACCCTAGCAATCTGCCCTACGAATTGGTCTTTGAGCCGCTGATCGACGTGGTCGCGCTGCCTGCCGGGCGACAAGGCCATCCCCTGGCTGGCGCCAGAACCTGGGAAGACCTGAAGGATGCGACCTGGGTGATGAATTTTTCGCCAGGCAGCCAGAGCGAAACGCTGGTGAGCTGGCTGCGAGGCCAGGGTTTGGCGGTACCACGCAAAATGGTCAATTGCGCCTCGCCCATGCTGATGGGCGAGTTGATGCGGCGCACCGACATGCTGGGGTTCTGTCCCGAGATTTTGCTAAACGACACGACCTATGGCGCCGGGCTGCAGCGCCTGCATGTCGGCCCGCTGCCGCCCCCCATGGCCCTGGGCCTGATCCAGCAGCGCGGCGTGCCGCTGAGCAGCGCAGCCAAGCAGCTGGCCACATTGTTCATCAAGTATTTTCGGGAGGCATAGGGTCGCGGCCCAGCCCTGCGCTTCACTCGGGCACCACGGCCGTGACCTCGATCTCCACCTTGGCGCGGTCCTCGATCAGCGCCGCCACCTGCACGGCCGTCATGGCCACGCTGAACGAGCCTATGAGTTCGCGGTAGGCCTGGCCGATCTCGGCCTGGCGGGCCAGGTACTCCTTCTTGTCGGTGATGTACCAGGTCATGCGCACGATGTGCTCGGGCCCGGCGCCGCCCTCCCTGAGCACCTCCACCACGTTCTGCAGCGCCTGGCGCACCTGGCCGGCCAGGTCGTCGGTGTGGAACCGTCCCTGGCCGTCCCAGCCTATCATGCCGGCCACATAGATCTGGCGGCCGCTGACGGCCACGCCGTTGGCATAACCCTTGGGGCGGGGCCAGCCCGCAGGCAGCAGTACTTGCATCGTCATTCCTTTCTAGAAACCAAACTTGGACTTGCGCAACGGGCCATGAAAATAAACGCCCCCCGACCCAAGCCAGAGACGCCGAGCAAGAGCCGCCTCGCGGCGATGGCGTCGTCCCCCTTGGGGGAAGGCCCGAAGCGACTCAGGGGGAGTTCATTCACTCATCCAGCGCTCCATCGCGGCGCGTATATGGGCGGGTACGGCAATCGCCTTGTGGGTCTGCAGATCGGTGAACACCAGCACCTTGGTGGCGGCTACGCGCAGCTCGCCGTCGGCCCCCGTGCAGTCCACGGCCAGCGTCAGCGAACGGTTGCCCAGCCTGGCCAGGCGCAGGCCGAAATCCACGGTCTCGCCCATGCGCGTGATGGCGCGGAAGTCGCACTCCAGGTGCACGATGGGCAGGCCGGTGCGGCCCTGCGCCACCATATCGGCATAGGGCACGCCCAGGGCGCGGTTGAACCAGTCCTCGACCAGGCCGTTGAACAGCACCAGATACTGGGGAAAGAAGATGATGCCCGCGGGATCGCAGTGCGCGAAGCGTATGGGCACCTGGCTGACGAAGCGCGGCGTGGCGTATGCATGCGTCATGGCCGTCCCTTCATTGCCCGTGCAGCTTGAAGCGCTGCAGCTTGCCCGTTGGCGTGCGCGGCAGCTGGTCCACAAAGGCCACGGCGCGCGGATATTTGTAGGGCGCCACGGTACTTTTCACGAAGTCCTGCAGCTCCCTGGCCATGGCTTCGTCGCCGGCATGCCCGGCACGCAGCACGACAAAGGCCTTGACGATCTGGCCGCGCTCGCTGTCGGGCATGCCGATCACCGCGCACTCGGCCACGGCCGCATGGGCCAGGAGGGCGTTCTCCACCTCGGGCGCCGCGATGTTGTAGCCGGCCGAGATGATCGTGTCGTCGGTGCGCGCCTGGTAGACGAAGTAACCATCGGCATCCATCAGATAGGCGTCGCCCGTGAGGTTCCAGCCATGCTGCACATACTGGGTCTGGCGGCTGTCGGCCAGATAGCGGCAGCCCGTGGGGCCCAGCACGGCCAACTTGCCCACGGTGCCCGGCGACACCTCGTTGCCCTGCTCGTCCACCACCTTGGCGCGGTAGCCGGGCACGGCCTTGCCCGTGGCGCCGGGCCGTGCGTCTTCCTCGCGGTGCGAGATGAAGATGTGCAGCATCTCGGTGGAGCCTATGCCGTCGATGATCTCTATACCCGTGGCGTCCTTCCACAGCGCGCGCGTGGAGGCCGTGAGCGCCTCGCCGGCCGACACGCATTTGCGCAGCCGCGTGCGGCGGATACGCTCGCCCTGCTGGGCCATGACGCGGTAGGAGGTGGGCGCCGTGAACACCACGGTGGCGCCGAAGCGCTCTATGCCGTCCACCAGCTGCGGCGGGCCGGCTTTCTCCAGCAGCACCATGGAAGCGCCTATGGACATGGGAAACAGCACCTGCCCGCCCAGGCCGAAGGTGAAGGCGATCGGCGGGCTGCCGACGAACACGTCGTCGGCATGGGCGCGCAGCATGGATTGCGGCCAGCAGGCGCAGACGGCCATCACGTCGCGGTGGAAATGCATGGTGGCCTTGGGTACGCCCGTGGTGCCCGAGGTGAAGCCCAGCAGGCAGGTATCGGCGGCCGCCGTGTCCACCGCCTCGAAGTGCGGCGAGGCCTGCGCCATGCGCGCTTCGAGCGCATCGGCATCCTCGGCGCGCACATTGAAAAAGCGCACGGACTTCAGCACCTGGCTTTTCTGTTGCGCGCCCAGCACCTCGGCGCGCAGCGCGTCATCGCACAGCGCATGGCTGATCTGCGCGATGTCGACGACGGCGGACAGCTCCTTGGCCCTCAGCAGCGGCATGGCCGCCACGGCAATGCCGCCGGCCTTGACCACGCCGAACCAGCTGGCCACCAGCATGGGGTTGTTGGGGCCGCACAGCAGCACGCGGTTGCCCGGCAGCAGGCCCATGTCCCGGGTCAGCACATGGGCGATGCGGTTGGCCCTGTCCTGCAGCTCGGCATAGGTCCAGCGCAGGCCCTCGGCCTGTATGCACAGCCTGTCGCCGCGCCCCTCTTTCACATGGCGGTCCAGCAGCTCGGCCGCGCAGTTCAGGCGCTCGGGAAACTGCAGCTCGGGCAGCTCGAACACATACTCGGGCTGCAGCTCGGCGAGCGGCAGATTGTCAGACGCAAAGGTGTCGATATGGGCGGTATAGGACATGGCTAGCTCTCCTAGGCCTGGGCGCTCTTGAGCAGTTCGCGCGCGATGATGAGCTGCTGCACCTCGGTCGCGCCCTCATAGATGCGCAGCGCGCGGATCTCGCGGTAAAGCTTTTCCACGGGCTGCTCGCTGACCACGCCCAGCCCGCCCCAGATCTGCACGGCGGCGTCTATGACCTGCTGGGCGTTCTCGGTGGCCGTCATCTTGGCCATGGCCGCCTCGCGCGTCACGTTCTCGCCCTGGTCGCGCTGCCAGGCCGCGCGGTAGGTGAGCAGGGCCGCGCTGTCGATCTGCGTGGCCATCTGCGCGAGCTTGGCCTGGGTGAGCTGGAAATCGGCCAGCACGCCACCGAACATCTTGCGCGTGGTGGCGCGGTGCAGCGCCTCGTCGAGCGCCCGGCGCGCAAAGCCCAGGGCCGCGGCGGCCACCGAGGTGCGGAACACGTCGAGCGTGCGCATGGCCACCTTGAAGCCCTCGCCGGCCGCGCCCACGCGCTGCGCCACGGGCACGCGGCAATTGGTGAATTTCAGGCGCGCCAGCGGGTGGGGCGCGATCACGGCTATGCGCTCGGCGATCTCGAAGCCCGGCGTGCCGGCCTCCACGATCAGCGCCGAGATGCCGCGCGAGCCCGGCGCCTCGCCCGTGCGCACAAAGACCACGTAGAAGTCGGCAATGCCGCCGTTGGAGATCCAGGTCTTCTCGCCATTGATCACATAGTGGCCGCCATCATCACCACTCTCCAGCCTGGCCTCGCAGGCCATGGCCGCCACGTCGGAGCCCGCCTCGGGCTCGGACAGCGCAAAGGCCGCGATCGCCTCGCCCGCCGCCACCTGGGTCAGGTAGCGCTGCTTCTGCTCGCGCGTGCCGGCCAGGCTGATGGCGCCCGAACCCAGGCCCTGCATGGCAAAGGCGAAATCGGCCAGCCCGCTGTGGCGCGCCAGGGTTTCGCGGATCAGGCAGATGGCGCGCGTATCGATCTGCTCGCCCACGCCACCGTTTTCCGCGCCGGCCACCGCATGGCGCAGCCAGCCGGCCGCGCCCAGTGCCTTGACCAGCTGCCGGCATTCGGCATCCACATCGGGGCCGTGGTCGTGGGCAATATGCCGCGCGGCCCAGGCAGCTAGCTGCTGCGCCAGCTGCGCATGGCGGGCCTCGAAAAACGGCCACTTCAGATAGCTGCTGTCTGCCATGTCAATTTCCTCCAAACACCGGCTTTTGCTTGGCGACGAAGGCGTGGTAGGCACGCGAGAAGTCCTCGGTCAACATGCACAGGGCCTGGGCCTGGGCTTCGGCCTCTATGGCCTGCTCCACGGTCATGGCCCATTCCTGGTGCAGCATGGTCTTGGTGATGCCGTTGGCAAACGTGGGGCCGGCGGCCAGGTCGGCAGCGAGCTTCTGGGCCTGCTCCAGCAGGGCCTCGGGTTCGCACAGGCGGTTGAAGAAGCCCCAGCGCTCGCCCTCCTCGCCGCCCAGGCTGCGGCCCGTGTAGAGCAGCTCGCTGGCGCGGCCCTGGCCGATGATGCGCGGCAGGATGGCGCAAGCGCCCATGTCGCAGCCCGCCAGGCCCACGCGGTTGAAGAGAAAGGCCGTCTTGCTGCGCGCCGTGCCCAGGCGCATGTCCGAGGCCATGGCCATGATGGCGCCGGCACCGGCGCAGACGCCGTCCACGGCCGCGATGATGGGCTGGGGGCAGGCACGCATGGTCTTGACCAGCTCGCCCGTCATGCGCGTGAACATCAGCAGCTCGGGCACCTTGAGCTGCACCAGCGGGCCGATGATTTCGTGCACATCGCCACCCGAGCAGAAATTGCCGCCCGCGCCCACCAGCACCACGGCCTTCACGTCCTGCGCCCACTTGAGCCTGTGGAACAGGTCGCGCAGCTCGGCGTAGGAGTCGAAGGTCAGCGGGTTCTTGCGCTCGGCGCGGTTGAGCGTGATCGTGGCCACGCCGTCCGTCACCTGCCACAGGAAATGCCGGGCCTGGTAGCCAGCCAGCTGCTGGTGGTTGCCCGCCACCAGGGCGGGATCGATTGCGTATTCACTCATTGAGGTCTCCATTCACATCACTTCGCCGCCAGCGACGGCAATGGCTTGGCCTGTCACGGCACCGGCGCCCGGGCCGCAGAGCCAGAGCACGGCATCAGCCACTTCCCGCGGCTGCACCAGCCGGCCCTGGGGGTTGCCCCTGACGAACTCGGCCATGGCCTGCTCGGGCGTGCGGCCGGTCTTGGCCACCACGCGCGCAATGCTTTCGCGCACGATCTCGGTTTCGGTATAGCCGGGGCAGACGGCATTGACGGTGACGCCCTTGCTCGCGAACTCCAGCGCCAGCGCGCGCGTGAGGCCCACCACGCCGTGCTTGGCCGCGCAATAGGCCGCGACGTAGGCGTAGCCCTTGAGCCCTGCGGTGCTGGCCACGTTGACGATGCGCCCGTAGCCGCGCTCCACCATGGCGGGCAGCACCTGCTGCATGCACAGCATGGCGCCCGTGAGGTTGACGGCCAGCATGTTCTGCCATAGCGCCGCATCCATCTTCAGAAACGGTGCGCTCTGCGCCTGGCCTGCGTTGTTGACCAGAATATTAATAGCACCCAGCGCAGATGCTGCCTGGGAAAAAGCGGTTTTCACCTCGGATTCACTGGACACATCGGCCAGCTCCATGCGGCATTGGCCGGGGAATTCGTCCACCAATTTCTGCAGCGGCTCGGCCCTGCGCCCCAGCACCGTGACCCTGGCGCCGCGCGCCAGCAACTGCCGCGCAATGGCCTCGCCGATGCCCTGGCCCGCGCCCGTCACCAGCGCGTGTTGATTGTTCAAATCGCCTGTCATTCAGTTCCCCAAAGCGCTGCGCGCCACCCATAGCCCACGAAACTGGCCCGACCCAAACCAGGGCAGCCGAGCAAGGGCCGCCCCGCAGCGAGGGCTGCGTCCCCCTCCCCTAGCGCGCAGCGCGTAGAGAAAGGGGGAAGGCGCGAAGCGACTCAGGGGGTGTTTCATTTCATCCGCTCGAACAAGGCTTCCATCTGGCGCTTGCCCTGGAAGTACTGCCTGGGCCAGGCGACCTGGGTATAGCCGATCTTGGCCGCCTCGGTCAGCGTCCAGGCTGGGTTGGCCAGGTGCGGGCGCGCCACGGCGCACAGGTCGGCGCGGCCCGCCGCGATGATGGAGTTGGCGTGGTCGGCCTCGCTGATCGCGCCCACGGCCATGGTGGCAATGCCGGCCTCCTGACGGATGCGGTCGGCAAACGGCGTCTGGAACATGCGGCCGAAGACCGGCTTCTCGAGCTTGCTGACCTGGCCCGACGAGCAGTCGATCAGGTCGGCGCCCGCGGCCTTGAAGGCCTTGGCGATCTGCACCGCGTCCTCGGGCGTGATGCCGCCCGGTACCCAGTCATGGGCCGAGATGCGCACCGACATGGGCCGGTCCTCGGGCCAGACGGCGCGCACGGCCTGGAAGACTGCTAGCGGATAGCGCAGCCGGTTTTCCAGGCTGCCGCCGTATTCGTCCTCGCGGTGGTTGGTCAGCGGCGAGATGAAGGCCGAGAGCAGATAGCCGTGGGCGCAGTGCAGCTCCAGCCAGTCGGCGCCGGCCTCGGCCGCCATCTGCGCGCCATGCACGAACTGGGCCAAGACCAGGTCCATGTCGGCGCGCGTCATCTGCCTGGAGATCTGGCTCACGCCCTCCAGGTATTGCTGGGGCGAGGCCGACATGATGGGCCAGTTGCCGCCCGGGAGCGGCAGGTCGGTGCCGTCCCAGGCCAGGCGCGTCGAGGCCTTGGCGCCCGCGTGGCCGATCTGCATCGCGAACTTGGCGTCGGTGTTGGCGTGAATCCAGGCGGCGATGCGCTTCCAGGCCGCCTTCTGCGCCTCGGAATAGGTGCCCGGGCAACCCGGGGTGATGCGGCCCTCGGGGCTCACACAGGCCATCTCGGCAAACACCAGGCCAGCCCCGCCCATGGCGCGCGCGCCCAGGTGCACCAGGTGGTAGTCGCCGGGCACGCCGTCCACGGCCGAGTACTGGGCCATGGGCGAGACCACGATGCGGTTCTTGAGCGTGAGGCCGCGCAGCGTATAGGGCAGGAACATCGGCGGCGGGGCCTTGCCGTCCGCGTTCATGCCGTTCTTCTCGGCCAGCCATTGCTCGTAGCCGCCCAGCCAGGCCGCATCGCGCAGACGCAGGTTCTCGTGGCTGATGCGCTGGCTGCGCGTGAGCATGGAGTACATGAACTGCTCGGGCTCAAGCTGGTCGCAGTAGCGCCGGCCGCAGACCTCGAACCACTCCATGGCATTCCAGGCCGCGTTCTGTATGCGCAGCGTCTCCACGCGGCGCGCCTCCTGGTAGGCGGCCAGCACCTCGGGGATGTGCTTCTTGTCGTCGCCCAGCAGCTTGAACTGGCGCGTGAGCTCGATCGCATCCTCGATGGCCAGCTTGGTGCCCGAGCCGATGGCAAAGTGGGCCGTGTGCACGGCGTCGCCCATCAGCACCACATGGCTGCCTTTGGCGTTCTTCAGCCACCACTGGTCGCAGACCACGCGCTGGAAGTTGATCCAGGCCGAGCCGCGCAGGTGGCGCGCATTGGTCATGAGCTTTTCGCCCTGAAGGTTGTCTGCGAAAAGCCGCTCGCAGAAGTCAATGGACTGCTGCTGGTCGGCCGTATCCAGGCCGTGGGCCTTCCAGGTGTCCTCGGTGGTCTCGACGATGAAGGTCGAGGTCTTGTCGTCGAACTTGTAGATATGCGCCTGGAACCAGCCGTGCTCGGTGCGCACGAAGTCGAAGGTGAAGGCCTCGTAGACCTTGTTCGTGCCCAGCCAGATATAGCGGTTGGGCCGCGTCACGATGTCGGGCCTGAAGATCTCGGCGTATTGGGTGCGGATGCGCGAATTCACACCGTCGCTGGCGATGACGAGGTCGGCGTCCGCATAGTCCGCGTCGGACTGCGCATCGGTCTCGAACACCAGCTTGACATCGAGCTGCTCACAGCGCGCCTGCAGGATGTTGAGCAGATGCTTGCGACCAATGCCCACGAAGCCGTGGCCGCCCGAGCGGATCCGGCGGCCCTTGAACCGCAGCTCGATGTCGTCCCAGTGGTTGAAGGCGGCCTCGATCTGCGCGGCCGTCACCGGGTCCCACTCGCGCATGTTGTCCATGGTCGCATCGGAGAACACCACGCCCCAGCCGAAGGTGTCGTAGGGCTTGTTGCGCTCCACGACGGTGACGTCGTGCGCCGCGTTCAGCTGCTTCATCAGCAGTGCGAAATACAGACCGGCGGGGCCGCCACCTATGCAAACGATTTTCATGGCCAGTATTCGTGCTCGAAAAATTGCTTTATGCTTAAATTATTCATGCATGAATATTTCACTAGAATAGGAACTAACCCTGAACCCATGTCCGCCGTGCGCCTGCACGATGCACACCTATGGCAGCCAAAGACAACACTCCCGCCGTCGCGGCCACGGACCTGCCCGGCCGCGAGGCCGGCCTCTCGCATGACGACCACCAGGCCGTGCGCCTGTGGCTGCGCCTGCTGACCTGCAGCACGCAGATCGAGCAGGTCATACGCACCCAGCTGCGCACCCAGTTCGGCACTACTTTGCCGCGCTTCGACTACCTGGCCCAGCTCAGCCGCTTTCCGCAGGGGCTGCGCATGAAGACGCTGTCCGAATACCTGATGGTGACCGGCGGCAATGTGACGGGCCTGACCGACCAGCTCGTGGCCGAAGGCTGGGTGGAGCGCATCGTCGACAACGAGGACCGCCGCTCCATGATCGTGCGCATGACGCGCAGCGGCAACAAGCAGTTCGGCGCCATGGCCGAGGCGCACGAACAATGGCTGGAGCAGTTGCTGCTGCCCCTGGGCCAGCCGCAGGTGCGCGAGCTTTATGACCAGTTGGGACTGCTGCGCCAGGTGCTCTCGGACGCAAATGGCAAAATGCCCCAGGAAAGCAGCGCATATAAGCCCATCGAGGCCGGACCGCGCCAGCGCTTTTCATAGAGAATCCTCCAACATCGTCCTGTGCGGCGAGAAGAGCGTGTTGACGATCTCTTCGGCGCGTAGAGATCGTCAACACGCTCTGGGGAGCACAGGTCATGGATTCACAACATCTGCGGTATCAGCTCAAGGCCGGGCACTACTACCTCTATGACATGCGTGACGAGCCGAGTGCCGTCACGGGGGAGCGGCGCTTCAGGCTCAAGACGGAGCTGGTGGCCATTGCCTTCGACCTGGCCACGGGCCAGGTCTGCCAGCACGGCCATCCGACGCGCATCCATGCCTGGGCGCTGGGCGTGCGGCGCAAGCTGCGCACCGCCGGCGATTGGGATGGCGCCGACAGCCTGATCGTGGTTTCCGGCCCCCTGCCCGAGGACGAGATCAACAAGTGCCTGCGCATACGCGGCTATTGCCGCTGGATGTTCCAGCGGCTGGCCAGCCTGCCCCACGGCAAGCTGCACACGCAGCACCAGGGCCGTTCCGCCTGGCAACGCGCCCATGGCGATGCGGCAAGACAGCGCCGGGCCGCCTAGAAAACGATCAGAACGACTGCAAACGCTTTATTGGCCGGCGCTGGCCGCCATCGAAACTAGGCCAGAGTCTTCGTGCTGTCGGGGTCTTCCGCCGCGCTGTCCTGTTCCGGCGCCTCGTCGGGGTCGGCCATCTCGGGCATTTCCGGCAGCTTGACGATGGTGACCGGCAGGCGGCTGTGCCGCGCCACCTCGCGCGAGACCGAGCCGATCAGGATGCTGCCCAGCGCGGTCTGCCCCGTGGCGCCGATCAGGATGTGGTCGCACTCCGTGCTTTCCGCGATGTCGATCAAGGTGCTCGATGCCTCGCCCAGGCTGATCTCCACCTCGTAGGGCAGGTTTGCCGCCTTGAGCAGCTCCTGAGCCGCCGCCACCAGATCCATGCCGGCCTCGATGCTGGCATTGGCGATCAGGTCCGAATCCTGGGTCGCCAGCTCCAGCAGCGTGGCTTCCTTCTGCACATGGGCGATGACGAAGTGCGCCTTCAGCCCGTGCTCCACCAGGCGGATGCCGTGCCGCACCGCTTCCAGAGACGCCTGAGAGCCGTCGACGGCGATCATGATCTTGAGCATTGAAAACCCCTTTCATCTGGCGGTTCCTGCAGTGTAGGGCCATAGGCGAAAAACGGACAGCGTACCCGGGCCAAGCAGGGCCGCCCCGGCAGGCGGCGGCGGGTATCTGGGACAATGGAGGGCTATGCTGCAATTCGACCTGCTCAAGACCGATCCGACCAGTCACGCCCGCCGTGGCCAACTCACGCTCAACCACGGCGTGGTGCAGACCCCCATCTTCATGCCCGTGGGCACCTACGGCACCGTCAAGGGCGTGATGCCGCGCAGCCTGCACGAGATGGGCGCACAGATCATCCTGGGCAATACCTTTCATCTGTGGATGCGTCCGGGCCTGGACATCATGAAGAGCTTCGGCGGCCTGCACGGCTTCGAGAAGTGGGACAAGCCCATCCTCACCGATTCGGGCGGCTTCCAGGTCTGGTCCCTGGGCGCCATGCGCAAGATCACCGAGGAAGGCGTGCACTTCGCCAGCCCGGTCAACGGCGACAAGCTGTTCATGTCGCCCGAGGTCAGCATGCAGATCCAGACGATCCTGAACTCGGACATCGTGATGCAGCTCGACGAATGCACGCCCTACGAGACCAACGGCAAGAAGACCACCGAGGCCGAGGCGCGCAAGAGCATGGAAATGAGCCGCCGCTGGGCCAAGCGCTCCAAGGACGAGTTCGAGCGCCTGGAGAACCCGAACGCCCTCTTCGGCATCGTGCAGGGCGGCATGTTCAAGAACCTGCGCGAGGAGTCGCTCGAGGCCCTGGTCGAGATGGACTTCCCCGGCTACGCCGTGGGCGGCGTCTCGGTGGGCGAGCCCAAGGACGAGATGCTGGACATCATGGCCCACACGCCCCATCTGCTGCCGCAGCACAAGCCGCGCTACCTGATGGGCGTGGGCACGCCCGAGGACCTGGTGCAGGGCGTGGCCGACGGCGTGGACATGTTCGACTGCGTGATGCCCACGCGCAATGCGCGCAACGGCACCATCTTCACGCGCTACGGCGACCTCAAGATCCGCAACGCGCGCCACAAGACCGACCACCAGCCCATGGACACCACCTGCACCTGCCACGCCTGCGCGGGCACCGAAGGCGTGAGCTGGGATCAGGGCGGCCGCGGCGGCTTTTCCCGCGCCTACCTGCACCACCTGGACCGCTGCGGCGAGATGCTGGGCCCCATGCTGACCACCATCCACAACCTGCACTACTACCTGAATTTGATGCAGGAAATCCGCGACGCACTGGACGCCGGTACCTTCGCCGAATTCCGTGCCCGGTTCAAGGCGGACCGCTCACGCGGGGTCTGAGGCCAAGCCGTTGAAGGAGAGGGATGTCTGGCCGAGCCCCCCTCTCCGGAAGAATCTGTGCAGACAGATACTGAGCAAAGCTGCCCCCACCGCAAACCACAGCCCATACGCCTTCTGATGCAGGCCGGCTCTTCACTGTTGAAACCGTTGCGCTTTTGACAATCGCCCAAATGGCTGATGCTTTCGTGCTGGAGCTCCGCTAGCATGTAACTTGTTGTTTCGAATTAAACACAAGGAAACACGCGATGCGCATATCCACACGTCCCTTGGCATTCACGCTGACAAGCATCTGCATTGCCACTCTGGCCGCCTGCGGCGGCGGAGGCGGCAGCAACAATGACACTGCAGCCAAAGATACGACGGTGAAAACCTTCAACATCGGCGGCGCAGCCTTCGTAGGCGCCACGGTGTCGATTACAGATGCGACCGGCAAAGTGGTCGGTTCCTGCGGCCCCGTGGGCGACGATGGCAAATGCGACATCACCATTCCCGCGTCCGCCAACGTCAAGGCGCCTCTCGTCATCGTTGCCAGCCGTACCGTCAATGGAGAGACGGAGCGCCTGGTGAGCATGCTCGGCGGCGCAGCCAGCACGGAGGTCAAGGTCACGCCTGTCACCACGCTGATTGCGGCGCTGCTCAGCCCCTCCGGCAATCCAGCCAATCTGGCATCCGAAGTTGCCGCGGGAACGGCAGCCGTGACACCTGCGGCCATTCAAACACAGGCGGACAAAATTCAAGCCATTCTGGCTCCGCTGCTGGACACAGTCGGCGTCAAAGGCGAAAACCCGCTCACAGGCGGCTTCACCCCGGACGGCAAAGGCTATGACCGGCTGTTGGACTCGCTGCTGGTCACCATCACACCCGCCACGGCAAGCACCAGCAACATCGAGGTGGCGGTGCGCGGAGCAAGCGACGGGCAACCCAACGTAGTCCAGTTCACGAGCAAGGACAGCGCGCCGCCTGCGCTGCAGCCAGTTGCCCCGGCCGCCCTGCCCAAGGAAGGCGTTGCGGTCAAGATCGCAGCGCTCCTCAAGCAGATGACGGACTGCTACGCATTGCCAATCGACCAGCGTGTGAGCGCCACGGTGAATAACGGTACTGCCGTCGGCAACGCCGGCGCAGTGTCCAGCCCGATTTGCAAGGCAATCTTCTCCACGCAAGACCCCGGCACCTACCTCAGCAACGGTTTGCGCGTCGGGCGCGATGCCGGCAACAACGGCGCCTTCTCCGGCCTGTTCCGCAGCGGCGCCACGGGCGTGGTGTTCGATATCGGGGCCTATGAGTTCACCCGAGCCAACGGCGATGTGGTGATTTCCTATCGCACCGTCGATTCGCAGAAGACCGAGTCCTTCGAGCAGATCATCGTACGCGAGGATGGCGACGGCAAACTGCGCGCCATCGGCAACCAGTATGCGTATTCCGGCGGCGTGAATGCATTCCAGCAGATACGCCGTTTCCCCACGCTCAATCAATCCAGCTACGATTACTACAGCACCGGTTACAGCCTGAACGTGCACAACGAAACGGAGTTGGCCGGCGGACAACGCGCATTCAAGTTCGACCATGTCGAAGTCAATACACCGAGCGGCAAAACGCTGACACTCTGGCCCGCAGCCGGCTACACCAGCCTGAACTTCAAGCGTGCCAACGGTCAGGTTTCCGGCACCAGCTTCTTGCGGCTAGCTACGGCCTATGCATCCGGACAAACCAACCTGCCGAATCTCTGGGATATAGAACCCAGCTTGGTCTTTGCTCAGCCCCCGGCAACCGAGGACCAACTGGCCAGAGCCACCACCCAGGGCGTGTGGACCTTCAAGTACTTCCTGCGCGGCAATACGGGCACCACCCCAGACGCCACGCAAACCTACCGCACCCGGGCCCGTGCCCTGACCTTGGCCGAACTCAAGCAAAAAAACTTTGCAGAAATCAGCGCCGAGTTCAAGTCGCAAGCCTTCGCAGGCACAGACGTTCCAAGCAACGGAGCGCTGGCAGGCACAGTGCCCCTGTACTCCATACAGGACGGCGCCCGGCCTGCGCTCATCACCGTGGCTACTGGTGGCAACGCCTGGACAGTACCCGCTGGCGCCACGCCCCCGACGCGAGTGACCTTGTTCGGCACCCTATGGAACTCCACCACCAATACCCGCCAAGGGTTCGATGATTCAACCCGCGTAGCGCCAACGGCACGTTCTACAACCATCTACTGCACGCCATTCATCGGCAGCAGCAGTGCGCCATGCGATGCAAGCAAGCCTGGTGCCTATGGCCCCAACACCTACGCCTCGGGTCTTCAGCTGACAGGAACCGCTAAGGATGGCCGAGTCTTCGCAGCCCATTACGCCACCTACCAGCTCAACTTGCCTCGATAGCCAATCCATTTCACCCGGAACCAGCAAAGCCCACTTGTGTGGGTTTTGCTTTTTGAAGCCAGCACCAAACCCTATACAAGCACTCCGGGCGGCTCGGCCTGGCCCGCTCAGACATCGACGGCGGCAAGGCCGGTGCGCACCACCTTGCCGGCCGGTGTGCCGCAGGCATGGCAAAAGCGCGAGAAGGCGCTCTTGCGCGTTTGGCAATGGCCGCAGTGGTCGAACAGGCTTATGCCGCAGTGCGGGCAGAAGTCGATCTCGGTGTTATTAAGGTCCACGGGACGCTCACAGCCCGGGCACACGCTCTTGGACAGCCGCCCCAGCGCCACGTCGTAGCTCAGCTCCCCGCGGCGCGGCACCTCGGGCAGAGCCTCCGGCAGCTTCTGCCGCTCCAGATAGCGGTTCAGCGCCAGGATGGCATAGCGCCCCAGCAGCACCGTGACCACGGTGTAGCGCACATAGCCGCCGTAGTCGGGCAGATAGGACACGAACTCCACGAAGAAGGCAAACAGCGCGAAGAAGATGAAGCCCCAGACAAAGGCCACCAGGTGCTTTGGTGCTTTCTGGCGAACAGCCAGCCCGCCACCTCCAACGACATACCGCCTGCGGACAGGAACAGCGGCACGGCGGCGGCCTCCTGCGAGTTGCCTGTGGAAGCCGCGACCGCCATCACCGATGCCACGGGCAGGGCCGAAAGCGCCAGCGAGGTCTCGCTCTGGGACTGTGCGGAGCCGGCGCCCCACAAGGCGCAAGCCATGCCCATGGCCCACAGGCCATGGCGAAACGTACGGGCCAAGACCGAGGCGTTGATCACAAGAGCGCTCCTGTTGTTGATAGGCCGCCGCGCTGTGGCTGCGGTGCGGCGAATCATCGCGTGGCCGCGCCCGGTTCGGGCCAGGATTGCCCAGCTTGGCTTGCCAGCCCTCCTCGGGCATCGGTTTGCAATACTTTTATGCGCAAGCATCCCTGGGTTCCGCCCCAAAAGGCGTTTCAGCGCGGCCGCTCCAGCAGACCCGCCACACGCTGCTGCAGCAGCTCGGGCATGACCTCCAGGTCCGGCACGGCGGCGCCGACCTCCAGCCCCACGGGGTTGAGCCAGCCGCGGCGCAGCGGCTTGATCATGGCCACGTTCCGGCCGCCGCGCACTTCGATGCGGCTGAAGAACGAGCCCCAGAGATTGGCCAGCGCCATGGGCACCACGGGCACGGCCAGGCCGTCACGCCGCGCCTGCTCCAGGATCTTCATGATGCCGGCCTTGAAGGGCTGCAGCCGGCCGTCGCTGGTGATGCTCCCTTCGGGAAAGATGGCCAGCAGGTCGCCCTCGCGCAGCACTTCGGCGGCGCGCGCAAAGGCCGCTTCGTAGGTCGCCGGATCGTCCTTGTGGGACGCGATGGGAATCGCCTTGGCCAGCCTGAACAGCCAGCCCAGCACCGGGCGCTGGAAGATGCGGTAGTCCATCACGAAGTGGATGGGCCGCGGGCTGGCCGCCATGAGCAGGATGGCATCGACGAAACTCACATGGTTGCAGACCAGCACGGCGGGGCCGTCGGCCGGAATGTTCTCGTCGCCGCGTACCTTGAAGCGGTAGATGAAGTGGGTGGCGACCCAGGCCACGAAGCGCAGCAGGTACTCGGGCACCAGCAGGAACACATACAGCGCCACCACGGCGTTGGCGATGCCGGTGGCCAGGAACACCTGCGGAATGCTGAGGCCCGCGGACAGCAGGGCCCCGGCCAGCACGCTGGAGGCGATCATGAACAGCGCGTTGAGAATGTTGTTGGCCGCGATGATGCGCGCGCGGTGCGTGGGCTGGCTGCGCATCTGGATCAGCGCATACATGGGCACGCTGTAGATACCGGCCGACAGCGCCAGCAGGCCCAGGTCCAGCATCACGCGCCAGTGGCCGTGCTGGGCGAAGAAGGCGCCCACGCCCATCAGCCCGGAGGCCGGCAGCGCCCGCGCGGCAAAGTACAGGTCGATGGCGAACACGCTCATGCCGATGGCCCCCAGCGGCACCAGGCCGATCTCCACATGGCGGCGGCTGAACACCTCGCACAGCAGCGAGCCTATGCCGATGCCAATCGAAAAGATCACCAGCAGCAGCGAGGCCACGTGCTCGTCGCCGTGCAGGACTTCCTTGGCAAAGCTCGGGAACTGGGCCAGGAACACGGCACCGAAGAACCACATCCAGCTGATGCCCAGCAGCGAGCGGAACACCACGGGCCTCTGGCGCGCCAGCTGCAGATTGCGCCAGGTCTCGGTGATGGGGTTCCAGTTGATGGCCAGGCCGGGATCGGTGGCCGGCGCATGGGTGATGAACTGCGCGCACAGCCGCCCGACCAGGGCCAGCACCACGCAGACCACGGCCACCCGGGTGTGGCCGACCTCGGGCACGGCCACCAGCAGGCCGCCGGCCACATTGCCCAGCAAAATGGCCACGAAAGTGCCCATCTCCACCATGCCGTTGCCGCCCGTGAGCTCGCGCTCGCCCAGCACCTGGGGCAGGTAGGCGAACTTGGCCGGACCGAACAGCGTGGAGTGCAGCCCCATCAGGAACACGCAGCCCAGCAGCACGGGCACGTTGGCCGAGACAAAGCCCCAGGCCGCCAGCAGCATGATGGCGATCTCCAGGTTCTTCACCAGGCGGAACATGCGCGTCTTGTCCCATTTGTCCGTCAGCTGGCCCGAGGTGGCGGAGAACAGCAGGAAGGGCAGGATGAACAGCGCAGCTATCACCAGCCCCGCCAGAGACGGCGGCAGCCAGGAGACGCCGAGCTGGTAGGTCACCATCACCGTGAAGGCGAACTTGAACAGGTTGTCGTTGGCCGCACCGCAGAACTGGGTCCAGAAGAACGGCGCAAAGCGCCGCTGGCCCAGCAAGGCGAACTGATTGGGGTGGGTCGCTGCCGGCTCGCTCATGCCAGGGTCCTTGGAGTGGTGGAATGACCGCGATTGTGCCAAGGCCGCCCAGATCGGCTGCTGAACTCTGCAGTTTTCGGCCAGGTCAGCGCATCACCAGGCCGCCGTCCACGAACAGCACCTGGCCCGTCATGAAGCCGCTCAGATCCGAGGCCAGGAACAGCACCGGCCCGGCCACGTCCTCGGGACTGGCCAGACGCCTGAGCGGCGTGGCCGCCATCAGCGATTCGCGGAACGACTCCTTGGTGCCCTGCGTGCCCTGCGTGGGATAGACCAGGCCGGGCGCCACGCAGTTCACGCGTATGCCCTGGGGCCCCAGCTCGCTGGCCAGATTGCGGCTGAAGCCCACCAGCGAAGCCTTGGCCGTGGTGTAGTCGTGGTAGGGCACGACCGGGTGCTCGATCAGGTTGGTGGCGATGTTGACGATGCTGCCGCGCGCGCGCTGGCGCATCTGCGGCAGCACCGCGCGGCAGACGTTGAAGGCCGCGCCCACGGCGCCGTCGAACTGGGCCTGGTAGTCGCTCCAGTCCAGCGCGTCGAAGCGGCTGCGGCGCTCGGGGTCGAAGGCATAGGGCCGGAAGGCGTTGTTGACCACGATGTCTATGGCCCCGGCTTCGCGGGCAATGCCTTCCACCATGGCCTGCACCGCGGGCTGCGAGCCCACGTCGGCCTGCACGGCCCAGGCATCGCCGCCCGCGTCCTTGCCGGCCATCTGGCAGGCCGCCACCGTCTGAGCCGCGGCCGCGTCGTTGGACAGGTAGTTGACCGCCACCAGCGCGCCCTCGCGCGCAAAGGCCGCGGCAATGGCCGCGCCTATGCCGCGGCCCGCGCCCGTGACCAGCGCCACCTTGCCGCGAAGGTTCATTCCGGACAGTTGATTCATGTCACTTTCCATTGTGCTGATATGCCGTTCGCAATCCTTGACGCGGGCGGAGGCCAGGCGAGAGACACCGAGGAAGGGCCGCCCCGCACCGAGGGTATCGTCCCCCTCCCGCGAAGCGAGAGAGGGGGAAGGCGCGAAGCGACTCAGGGGGTGAGGCTCGTATCCACCACGTCCGACACCTTGATCTGCTTTTGCACCATGCCCAGCGCGCGATAGGCGTCGGCGCCCTTTTGCAGCGCGGCAAGGTCGAAGCTGCCCAGGGGCTTGCCGGCTTGCACGGGCTGGGCCGAGGCATTGCGCAAGCGGACCACGTCGAGGCTGATGTCGCGCTGCGTGCCGTCGATGGCGTACTTGCCGGCCAGCGTGGCGGCTTCCTCGGGGTTGGCCATCATCCAGGCCGCGCTGTCGCGGTAGCCCTTGAGAAAGGCCTTGAGCAGGTCCTTCTTCTCACGCAGCACGTCCTCGCGCACCACGAACATGTCGCTGGAGATATTCAAATGGTCGCGCACCTGCATCACGTTGACTTCGCCCATGCCCTTGCGCAGGCCCACGGCCAGGCCGGTGTCGGTGGCAGCCGTGGCATCGACCTGGCCCTGCATCAGCGGCGCGAAATTGAGCAGGCCGGTGACGACGATGGTCACGTCCGACTCCTTGAGGCCGGCCTGGTGCAGCATGACCAGCAGGTTCTGGCGCGTGCCGCTGGAGAGGCTGTAGACGCCGATCTTCTTGCCCTTGAGGTCGGCGGGCTTGCGGATGCCCGCCGACTTCAGCGAGACCACGTTGAACACGTTCTGCGGATAGATGTCGTAGATGGCGACCAGCTTCTCGCCCTTGTCCAGCGCCATGAAGAAGGAGCCGGGGTCGGTGAAGGCCACGTCGGCCTGGCCGCTGAGCAGGTTGCGGATGGCGTCGCCGCCGCCCGCACCGGGCAGGTAGGCCAGCTCCACGCCCTGGGCCTTGAAGAAGCCTTTCTCGGGCTCGGCGAGGATGTTGGTGATCTCGCTGATGGGCTTGCTCCAGCCCGCGAGGCGGATCTTGCCTTGGACAGGTGCGGCAGCTGCTGCCGGTGCGGCCATGCCGGCGCCCGCCAGCGTCAGGCCGGTGATGCCGGCGCAGGCACCGAGCAATTGACGGCGGGAGAAAGTCAGAATTGGGTGCTTCATGGCAGGGTGGCGTTCAAGGTTGTGGGGTAGAAGATTCGTGGGCATAAACATGGACGCGCAGCAGCCTGCGCTCCAGCACCAGGCAGGCCTGGTACAGCAGCAGGCCCATGGCGGCGATCAGCACCAAGGCCGCGAACATCAGCGTGGTGTCCATCATGCCCTGGGCGGCGATGACCACGGCGCCCAGGCCGCGGCTGGCGCCCATGAACTCGGCCACCACGGCGCCGACCAGGGCCAGCACCACGGCCACACGCAGGCCCGCGAGGATGGCGGGCAGGCCCGTAGGCAGCTTGAGAAGCAGCAGCGTCTGCAGCCGCGTGGCGCCCAGCATGCGAAACAGCTGCAGACGCTGGGCATCGACCTGCCGCAAGCCCGTGAGCGTGTTCTCCATCAGCGGGAAAAAACAGATCAGCGCCGTGATCAGCACCGTGGGCAGCATGCCGAAGCCGAACCACAGCACGAACAGCGGCGCCAGCGCCAGCTTGGGCACGACCTGGCTGACCACCACATAGGGCTTGAGCACGCGCTCCAGCAGCGCGGATTCGGCCAGCGCCATGCCGGCCAGCAGGCCGACCGCGCCGCCTGCGGCCAGTCCCAGCAGCAGGGCCTGCAGCGTGGCCCGGATATGCGGCCAGAAATAGCCCGAGGCCAGGCCGGTCCACAGCGATTGCGCAATGGCCGAGGGCGCGGGCAGCACCAGGGCCGACAGGCCCCAGGAGCGCACCAGCAGCTCCCACAGGCCCAGCAGGACCACCAGTAGCGCTGCGGCGATCAACCTGGCCTGGAATGGATTCGGCGTCATGCGCGGCTCCCGTCCATGGCGGCGCGCACGCGGGCGCAGTAGTCGTTGAAGGCCGCGCCATGGCGCATGGCCTGGGTGCGCGGCGTGGGCAGGGCGATGGTCCAGTCATCGACGATGCGTCCGCCGTGCATGAGGGCGATGCGGTCGCCCAGGTAGACGGCTTCGTTGATGTCGTGGGTGACGAAGAGCACCGTGGTGCCGTGCTCGCGGCAGGTGCGCAGCAGGTCGTCCTGCAGCTCGGCGCGCGTAATGGCATCCAGCGCGGCAAAGGGCTCGTCCAGCAGTAGCAGCGGCGGCTCCAGGACCAGGGCCCGCGCCAGCGCCACGCGGCTTTGCTGGCCGCCCGAGAGCTGGCGCGGATGGTGCCCGGCATGGCTGGCCAGGCCCAGCTGCTCCAGCAGCTGCAGCGCGCGCGCCTGGTCCTGCGGCGTGGGCCGGCGCTGCAGCGACACGGGCAGCAGCACGTTGTGCAGCGCGCTGCGCCAGTCCAGCAGCGTGGGCGCCTGGAACATGAAGCCCACCTGCGGCCCGGGCGCGGCCAGCTCGCCGCCGCGCAGGATGATGTGGCCGGCCTGGGGCTTCAACAGCCCCGCGGCCAGTTGCAGCAGCGTGGTCTTGCCGCAGCCGCTGCGGCCCAGCAGGCAGTGGAACTCGCCGGCCTGCAGGCGCCAGTCCACGCCGGCCACCACGGGGGCGCGGCCGGGATAGCTGAAGACCACCTGCTGGATATCGAGGAATGCCATGCCTTCAGTCCGAATAAGAGGCAAAGGGCTGGGCCGCGAGTTCGGCCGACTGCTCGATCTCGGTCATGCGCACCAGGTCGATCAGGTTGAAGCGCCCGTCGTGGTGCCAGCCGGCCTCGGGCATGCTCATGGAGCCCAGGGCGCTGATGCGCGTGACGCCGGCCGCGCCCAGCAGGCCGGCCAGCCGGTACAGCGCCTCGGGCGAGGTCGCGATGCCGGCGGTCTGCAGATATTCGCGCTGCGCCGCGACCACGGGCACCACGGCCTCGAGGCTGTCCACGCCGACCACGGCAATCGTGCGGTACAGGGCCGTGGGCGCCAGCGGCTGCAGGCTGTCGCTGTAGGCCACGCTCCAGGGCGCATCCATCGGCCCCAGCAGTTGCTGGTCGTCGCCGGCCCATTCCACGGCCTGTTGCCACCAGGCCACGGCCGCGCCCTCTTCCAGCGCCAAAGGGCGGCGCGCAAAGCGCCGCTGCAGATTGGCCAGCTCGGCCGTGAGGTAGTCGGCAAAGGCGCGCGGCGGCACAGCCGCGCCGCGCTCCACGTAGAACACATGGGGCGAATAGCAGCCCTGCTGATCGTAGCGCATCACGTCCCAGGCCGCGAGCCGGGCCACGGCGGGCGCCTTGAGCGTATCGAGCGCAGCCGCGCCCACCAGGCCGAAGCCCAGCTTGTGGCCATGCGGCAGAAAGCGCGTGGTCACGGGCAGGCGCCGGCGCAGCGCATCCAGCGTCTGATGGCCGCCATAGGCCAGCACCGTGTCGGCCTCAGCATAGAGCGCGCCGGCCCCTTCGTCGCCTGCGCCGCCCGCGCCGCTCCACCAGACCACGGCCAGGCAGTCGGCCAGCGGCGGATGGACCTCGGCCAGCAGCCGCGCCAACCAGCCCGCGAACAGCGGTTCGGCGCTGGCCAGCTTGCCAATGCTGGGGGCCTTGACCAGCAGGCCGCAGACCAGGCTCCACAGCGACAGCGCGGGCACGTTGCCGGCCCAGCTGTGCACCAGCAGATCGGGCCCGAAGGCGCGCACCGCACCGCCCTTGGGCGCTGGCTGGAAGCCGTCGAGCACGGCGGGGTTGGCAAAGTCCTCGGCCACAAAGCGCCGCAGCTGCGCGGCGCGGAAGGTCTTGAAGAAGCCCGTCAGCCCCAGCCGCACCATGTCGGCGTCATAGCCGCTGACCACGGGCAGCCAGGCCTCGGCCTCGCGGCGGTAGGGGTCGCTGCGGTCCAGCAGCCGCGCGATGGCACGGTCTATCACCTCGATGATTTCGGCCACCGCCATCGTGCGCAGATGGCGGTCGGCGGCCTGGCGCACATGGGCGGCCAGCGCCTGCATCTGGGCCGCGCTCAGCACGGGCACGGAGACTTCCAGCCGCACGCCCTCGCGCTCGAAGGGCAGCACCTGCCACTGCACCTCGTCCTCGCGCAATCCGGGCAGGTAGCCGGCCGTGATCCGTTCGATCTTCATGCCAATCCTTAAGCGGCCGCAGCCTTCACGAATTCCTCGACGGCCAGCGAGCAGCCCTTGGCGGCAGCACCTTCGGCACGGCCGAGCAGCAGAAAATGGCCCCCACGCTCGCTCACTGCGTGTAGCCGCTGCCCCCCGAGGGGGCCGCTTTTTGCCTTGGGGCGGCCCGGCGGCAAAAAGTCCTCGTCAGCCCACAGGCCCACATCCTCGGTCAGGATGGTGGTGACCGCGTTGTAGTTGGCCAGGTCGCAGTGCACGAGAATGCCGCGCTCGCCGCTCGCCACGCTGCGGCCCGTGACGGGCTCGACCAGGCGCGAGCGTATCCAGTGCGGGCCCGACTTGACCGAGGGCAGCGTGGCGTTGCCGTCGTCGTAGAACTGCGTGCTCAGCTCGGTCATGCCGTACATGTTGATGCAGTGCGTTCGCGGCACGCCCAGCAGCTGCGACAGGCCGGCATAGAACTCTTCGAGCGGCAGCTCGCGCGACTGGCCCTTGTAGCCGCCCGTGTCCAGGATGCGGCTGCCCGCCGGCAGGCGGAAGCTGCGGCCTTCGGCGCGCAGCGCGTCCATCACGTGCACCAGGCTGAAGCTCGCGCCCAGCAGCGCATAGGGCCGGCCCGTGCGCTCGGACTCCTCCAGCGCCGCGTACAGGCCGGGCAGGTCCAGCCCTTCGGGGGTGAGGAAATAGCGGCTGTCGTCGGTACCGAATTCGGTCCTGGCCAGCGCCAGGTAATGCGCCAGCGACGAGTTGGGCATGGCCTGCTCGTCGGGAAAGAGAATGCCCATGGGCAGGCGCTGCACGCCGCGCATGAAGCGCTGCGCGAAGTTGCGCGTCATCGACAGGTCGTAGACCTCGAGCCTGGGGTGGAAGTGGCGTCCGCGCGCAGCCAGTCCCTTGGCTTGGCCCGTGGTGCCGCTGGTCATGAACACGCGCTCGGCGGGCGAGGCCGGTTCGCTGCGCAGCTCCATGGCCTTGAAGGCGTCGATGGGCACGGCCGGGATGTCGCTCCAGGTCTTCACATTGCGCAGCGTGGCACCGCGCCGCTGGCAGAAGCTGCGAAACGGCGTGTTGGATTCGTACTGGTAGGCGAACAGCCGCAGGGCGAGCTGGTCGAACTGGTCGTCGGTGCAGCCATCCATCGCGATGAATGCGAGCAGGTCTGCGACCAGCAGGTCGGCCTTGGCCTTGTCCATGGAATTCCTTCGAGAGCGGTACATGATGCTCCGAAGGCTCCCTGCCCGTGTCGCATGGACGCGCGGCCACCTCAGGGTGCAAGCTCTTCTTCCGCCGGAATGACCCGGTTCAAGTTCTCGGGTGTGGATCTCAGCACTGGCGTGCACCCCGGAGCGGTCGCTATCTTACCGCAGCAGTGCTGGCAAGGCCGGGCCGGCTTCAGCTTGCCGCAGCCGGCTCCGTGAAGACCGTCAGCACGCCGGCCAGATGGTGCAGGCGTGCGTCCATGATCTCGGCCTCGCCCAGCAGGCCGATCAGCGGCACGGAGCCCAGCGCGTGGCGCAGTATCCTGAGCTCCGTATCCGGCCCGCCGAAAAGTTCGCTGCCGCGGCCATTGCAGCTCACATAGATGGCGCCGCGGATCTGGGGCACCACGGGCTCGCCGCCCGCCGGCCCGGCGCCCTCGGCAAAGTCGGGCAGCAGGGCATCCTGCAGGGCCGCGCCCATCTGCATGAGCTCGTGCCGTGCCGCATGCTCCTGACGCTGGCAGAAGATGATGGAATGCCCGACCTCCACCGACGAGGACAGGGCCACGCCCTGGCGCAGCGGATCCAGGCCCACCAGGTTGAGCACCTGGGCCTCGGGGGTCAGCACCCCGCGCTCCAGCCCATGGCCCAGCGGCGCAATCGCCGCCTGCGTGTTGCGCAGCGCTCCCAGGGCGGCCTGCCAGCCGCCGCCCTGGTCCGGGCTGGCCTGCACGTCCAGCAGCTGCAGCAGCCGGGGCAAGGCCGGCTGGCCGCCCAGCGCCAGCAGCACGGAACCGCTGGTTTCGGTGATCTCCAGCCCCTCGCCCAGCGGCATGCAGCCATGGGCCAGGCGCGAGATGCAAGGCACTTCGGAGGCGAAGGCCACACCCGAAAACCCGCCGCGAAAGACGCCCACCGTGCCGCCGGTGCGCAAAGCCGGCAGATCCTCGGCCCGGCAGGCAAATTGCACACCCTCGCCCTGCTGGCCGCCCAGGGCGCCGAACAGATGGCCGGTCTGCGTGCGCTCCGACAGTTCCTGCAGCAGCTCGGCCAGCTCCGGCTGGCCCGCCTCGGAATGCACCAGAGCCGAGTCGGCCTCGAAGCCGGCCTCGCCGTCCATGGCCAGCGGGGCAACGCCCGAATACACGCGGTAATGCGCGGCCGGCACATCCAGCAGCATCACGGCCAGCGCCGGCGTATCGGGGTACTCATGCGCCATGGCCAGCACGCCGCCGGCCGTGCAACCCACCCAGTCGGTCACGCGCGGCAGCGACTGGGCCAGCAGCATCAGCATGTCCTGCGCATGGCGCGCATAGGCGTGCGAGGCATAGATCAGGCCCAGGCGCGGACGGCTGGCATGGCCGGGCTGCTTCATCTGCATGAACAGCTGCCGCACCACGGATTGCACGGCCTCGCGCCAGTCCGGGTGGCTGGCATGGCCTACGGGGAACAACGACATGGGCACCTCTTTCGTGTGGGATCTGCTGCGCCACGCACCAGCGGATGCGGCCCGGCGCAGCATGCGCAGGGCCACGGCCCGTCAATGGGCGCGCGAACCGCCGGTCTTTGCCGCAGCCTTCTTGGCCGCGGGCCGGGCCGCGGCTTTCTTGGCGGCAGGCTTGGCGGCGCTCTTGGAAGCAGCATCGGCAGCACTCTTGGCCGCCGCGGCCTTGGCCGTCTTGGCGGCAGGCTGCGCTGCGCCTTCCGCAGACGCCTTGCCAAAGGACATGACCTGGTCCATCGTGGCCTTGGCCAGGCCGCCGGCCATCTCGGTGGCACGCTGCGCCGCCATCAGTGTTTCGGGCGGCACGGGTTCGGCCAGGGCCTTGGCCGCAATCTGCTGGAATTGCTGGGTCAGCGCCCCCCACCACTGCATGGCCTGGTTCAGCGCGGCCTGCGTGGGCTCCGCATCGGCCGGCCCATTGGCCCCCGTTTTGGCCCCCATTTTGGCTTCCGCTTTGCCCCCCGCTTTGGCTTCACTCCCGGCCCCTGCCTTGCCGCCGGCAGCTGCCGCCGCATTGATGGGCCAGGCGGAAAAATCCTGGGCCATGGCGGCCGCCTGCTCGGCGGCGCCGGGGAACGGGAAGGACTTGGCCAGCTCGCCCATGCTGACGTTCATGCCCTTCAAGGTGGACAGCGTCATGCGCTGCACCTCCAGCGCCTGGATGGTGGCGGCCAGCGCGCGGCCGTTCTGCTCCAGCCAGAACTGCACGGCCTTGAGTTCGGTGATGCGCTTTTCCACCTCCTCGATGCTGACCGTGGGCGCCACCCATTGCGGCATGCCGCCCAGGGGCTTGGCCGCGGAGCCCGCGCTCTGGGCCAGGCCCTGCAGAAAATCGAAGCCGGGGATGAACTTGCCAAAGCCGAAGGAGGATGCGTCGCTCATGATTGCTCTCGCAGAAGGATGTGTGCACCACAGGCCGGCGCCTTCCGATTGAAAGCAACGAGGCCCACCGTTGCAACACAGCTTAACCCAGAGCCTCCCCGCGCCAAAGAAGGATGCGAGGCCATCAGTGGAAATCCCAGTCACTGCCACCGGCCGCATCCGCATGAAGAAGGCTTTCGGCCCCGGGCCGGAAGCCTTGCAGGAAAGCGCGAGGCGGCCGCTGGGTGCCGGTCAGCGCCGCATCAGTGCATATGCCCATGCTGGGCAGGTGGGGCATCGCCGCCGGCAGGAGCAGCCATGCGCACCGGCACCTGCAGGTGCAGGCGCGAGACCTCGCCCTTGGCATTCTTGAACACCAGGGTGATGGGCGCCTGGGTGTCCTTGGCCAGCGGCGCCTTGAGCTGCTGCAGCATGATGTGATAGCCGCCGGGCTTGAGGTCCACGGCCACGCCCTGGGGCAGCTCCAGTGCTTCGATGGCGCGCATGCGCATCACATCGCCGTCCATCTTCATCTCGTGCACCTCGGCCACGCCGGCCACGGGCGTTTCCACGCCCACCAGCGTCAACGGCTCCTTGGCCGTCAGGCGCATGAAGGCGCCCGAGCCCTGCTGGCCCGGCACGCTGGCGCGCGCCCAGGCGTTCTGCGCCTCGACATGGGCGGCATCCGGATGGGCCAGCACGGCCCCGGAAAACAGCGCCGAGCACATGGCCACCACGGCGGCAAAACCTTGCAATTTCATGAAATTCTCTCCAATCGAAGCGGATGAAGCCCTGGCATTGTAGGAGCCGCTATCCGGTCGGCGACGCATGGCACAGTGTCCGGACACTACCATTTCAAGCTCGATACAACCCAGGAGACAAGAATGCTTTCTTTGTGCGGCTTCTCGGCCAGCAACTACTACAACAAGGTCAAGCTGGCCCTGATGGAGAAAAACCTGCCCTTCGAGGAAGAACTGGCATGGATCGGCGAGACCAACAGCCAGGCGTCGCCCCTGGGCAAGGTGCCGTATCTGCGCACCGCGCACGGCGCCATCAGCGAATCGGATGCCATCATCGAATATGTGGAAGCGCAGCCCTCCGGGGTGCGGCTGCTGCCCGCCGATCCGTTTGCGGCGGCCAAGGTGCGCGAGCTGTGCGCCTACCTGAACCTGCACCTGGAGCTGGTGGCGCGCAATCTCTACCCGCAGGCCTTCTTCGGCGGCAAGGTCAGCGATGCCACGCGCGACAAGTCGCAGGCCCAGCTGGAGAAGAACGTGGCCGCCTTCGCCAGGATCGCGCGCTTCGATGCGCCGTTCATCGCGGGCGACAGTTTCACGCTGGCCGATTGCAGCGCCATCGTGCACCTGCCGCTGGTCAGCGCCGCGACCAGGATCGTCTGCGGCAAGGACGTGCTGGCCGACCTGCCGGTGCGCGACTACCTGGCGCGCATGGGCGAGCGGCCCACGGTGCAGAAGATCAATGCCGACCGCAAGGCCAGCACCATGGCCATGATGGAGCGCTACCAGAGCAAGTAAGCACGCCTGCGGTGCTATCGTGGAGTCACTATGCAAAGCCTGTTCCACCTTGCCTACCATGTGACCGACCTCGACGCGGCGCGCCGTTTCTACGGCGGCGTGCTCGGCTGCCGCGAAGGCCGCAGCACCGCTACCTGGGTCGATTTCGACTTCTTCGGCCACCAGCTCTCGCTGCACCTTGGCCGGCCGTTCGCCGTGGCCAACACCGGCCAGGTGGGCAGCCACCTGGTGCCCATGCCGCACCTGGGCGTGATCCTGCTCAAGAACGACTGGCTGGCGCTGGCCGAGCGCCTGAAGGCCGCCGGCACCCGCTTCGTGCTGGAGCCCCAGGTGCGCTTCGAAGGCGAGCCCGGCGAGCAATGGACCATGTTCTTCCACGACCCCAGCGGCAACCCGATCGAGGTCAAGGGCTTTGCCAGCTGGGAAGCCGTGTACGAACACTGACAGCTTTATTCGTAGCAGCTTGCGCTCAACAGGCAACGATTACAGATAGAAAAATATCTGAAATCGTCATAGATCAAGCGCAGATCGCTCCAAAAATCGCAGCAAACCGCTGGAACGCTGCGTGGGGCTGGCAATGGCCGAGGCCAGCAGCCCCGGCACCTCGGCCCACAGCGTGAAGGCCTGGCGCGCGCGCGTGATGCCGGTGTAGACCAGCTCGCGGTTGAGTACATTGCCGCCCTGGGCCGAGAGCACCAGCGCCGTGTGCTCGAACTCCGAGCCCTGGCTCTTGTGCACGGTCATGGCGAAAGCCGTCTCCACCTGGGCCAGGCGCGCCGTGCTCACGGCATGCAATCTGTCGCCCTGCAGAAAGTACACGCGCAGCCGCGATGCATCGGCAAAGCTCGGCAGCGCCATGCCGATGTCGCCATTGAACACGTTAAGCTGCACGTCATTGCGCGTGACCATCACGGGCCGGCCCGCGTACCACTCGCCCTCCTTGCGGATCGCGCCGCTGGCCTGCAGCGCGGCCTCCACGGCGCGGTTCAGTCCGGCCACACCCCAGTCGCCCTCGCGCACCGCGCACAGCAGCCGAAAGCGGTCAAAGGCATTGAGCACGCCGCAAACCCAGTCCTCATGCGCCTGCTGCGTCTGCGGCCGGTCGCTGCGCCACAACCCCAGCTGCGCGGCATAGGCGGCATAGCCGGCCTGATGGCCGCGACCGCTCACCGCGCTCTCGGCAATGCGCTGCGCCGCGCCGCCCTGCCGGGCCCACAGCACGGCGTCCGCACCGGAGCGCGTATGCTCGGCCAGCAGCGCCTGGGCGGCCGGCGCGTCGCCGCGGTTGACCGCCTGCGCCAGCTGGCCTATGGGGCCGCCAAAGCGGCGGCTTTCGCGCAGCATGACGGTGTGCTGGGCCAGCGGCAGGGCCCCGCTGGTGGCGCTGAATTCGGCAGGAATGCGCTGGCCCGTGGCGCTTTCGGCATAGGCGCAGGTGGCCGGCAGATAGCAGCCGGCCTGCGCGTCGCGGCACAGGTCGCCGAGCACGGCGCCCGCCTCCACCGAGGCCAGCTGGTCCTTGTCACCCAGCAGGATCAGCCGCGCCGTGGGCGGCAGCGCCTGCAGCAGCGCGGCCATCATCTCCAGATGGATCATCGAGGCCTCGTCCACGATGAGCACGTCCACATCCAGCGGATTGCCCGCATGGTGGCGGAAGTAGCGCGTATCGGGCCGCGCGCCCAGCAGCGAGTGCAGCGTGCGCGCCGCACCCATGCGCTGCACCAGCGCGTGCAGGTCGAGCTCGCCCTGCACGCTGTCCTTGAGGTCCAGCAGCGAGGCATCGATGGCCTGCTTGAGCCGCGCCGCCGCCTTGCCCGTGGGCGCGGCCAGGGCCACGCGCAGCTGCTGCGCATCGGGCGCCGTGGCGAACAGCAGAGCCAGCAAGCGTGCGGCCGTATAGGTCTTGCCCGTGCCCGGCCCGCCCGTGATCACCGACAGCCGCCCGCGCAGCGCCAGCGCACAGGCCAGTTTCTGCCAGTCCGGTTTATCAGCGCTGGATGGCCCGAACAGCCGCTCCAGCCAGCCGCGTACCTGGCTCGTATCGGGCTCGGCATCCACCTCTGTACGTCGGGCGATCTGCGCCGCCACGCCGCGCTCGTAATCCCAGTAGCGGCGCAGATAGAGCAGCGGCTCGGAGCCAGTGCACAAGACCAATGGACGGCCATCATCCACAGCGTTATCAACACTGTTGTCCATAGATTCCACCCCCATGGTTCGCACCACGGGGCTGCGCTGCAGGGCGGCCAGCCAGTCCTCCGGCCGCTGCGGCAACTGGGCCCAGAGCGCGGCCAGCAGCGGCTGGGCCTCCCTGGGCCAGGCCAGCACGTCGTTGGGCCTGGCCACCAGCTCGGCCAGCGGCAGGCAGCTATGGCCGCGCCCTTCCATCTGCGCCAGCACGGCGGCGGCCACCAGCAGCGCGGGCTGCGCGCCGGGGTCCTGGCTCAACACAAAGGCGGCCAGCGCACTGTCCAGCCGGCGCAGCAGCCCCGCATCGCTCAGGCGCGCCAGCGCGCTCAGCGTGTCCTGGGCGGACAGCTGGGGCTGGGCGAACAGGTCCAGCGTCTGCAGATCGATTTTGCGGCGCCCTCTCATGACTTTGCGCCTCCCATTCTTACGAACTGCATGCCCGCTTTACGGACGAAACCCGGCTCCTGTCCATAAGGCAAGCATGCTGAACGCAAGAACACCAGCCCGAAACGCCTGCCAGCACTCATGCCAATTCCTCCGACTCATTCAGCAAGGCATCGAGCGCCTCCAGCAATGCCAGCATCTGCGGCGATGAAGGCAGCGCCAGCAGGCCCCGCGTCTCGCCATCCAGGCCGCGCACAAAGAAATACAGCGCACCGCCCAGGTGTTGAGCTGGTTCGTAGCCCTCGCCCAGCCGGCTTTTCAGCAGCCGGTGCAGCGCCAGCAGGTACAGCGCGGCCTGCACGTCGTAGCGGTGGTGCAGCATGGCTGCGGCCAGCGCCTCGGCCGTGTAGGCGCTGCCGTCCGCGCCCAGATGGTTGGTCTTGTAATCGAGCACCCAGTAGCGGCCCGCGTGGCAGAACACCAGGTCGGCAAAGCCCATGAGCATGCCGTGCAGCTCGCGCTGCGGCAGCGCTGGGCGTGGTTGGCCGGGCAGTATGTGCTCGCGGCACAGGGCGTCGATGCGCTGCGCCGATAGGCGCTGCGCAGGCAGCCAGAACTCCATCTCGGCCAGCAGGGCATCGCGCTTGCCGAGCTGCGCCAGACTCACATCCAGCGGCGGCAGCGGCTGGTGCACCACGGCGCGCAGCCAGCGCAGCACATCGCCCGCCTGCTCCTTGCGGCCCGCGCGTTCGCAGCGGCGCAGCAGCCGCGCTTCCAGGCTGGCAGGCTCGCTGGCCTCTTCCTCGGGCAAGGCAAAGCCTTCGCCCGACAGCCATTCGAGCTGGTCGTGCAGGAAATTGCCCACCACGGGGCCGCGCATGAAGCGGTGCCAGACCGCACCGGCAGGGGCCTGCATGGGAGCTAGGTCGGGCATGGCAGTGGGTACCGCGCTTTCCAGGGTCGCGGCCTGGGCCTCGTCGTCGGCCGGCGACAGTACCGCAAAAGGCAATACAGGTAGCAACACCGGCAGGCTGGGCGCGGCCATGGCCCGCGTCAGCGAGGAAAAGCTGCCTATGCCCCAGCTGCGGTCGAACTCGGCCGCATAGCCGGGCGCGGGCCCCAGCGCCGGAGCCGCTTCGGCGGCCGTCCAGCGCCGTACTTCGGGCAGCTCGGCCGGCAGGTCTTTCACATGGATGCCGGCACAGCCAGCGGCCAGCGCCGCCACGCTGGCGCGCCACTGGGCGGGCGACTGCTTTTCGGGCCCGGCCAGCAAATAGCCGGCCGCGCCCTGCTCGTTCACGCAGGCCCGGCCATTGCCGCGCTTCATGGGCGCCAGCGCCATCCACAGCGCGTGGCGCGCTCGGGTCAGGGCCACATAGAATAGGCGCAGGTCTTCGCGCAGGCGCTCGCGGTCGGCCTGCACGAGCTGTTCGCTGTCATAGTCCAGCACCAGCTCGCGCGAGGCCGCAGCGCCATCCACCTCGCCGTCGTTCACCGGCAGCGACAGATAGGCCGTGGTGCGCCTGTCCAGCGGGCGGAAGCTGCCCGCGAACGGCAGGCAGACCACCGGATATTCCAGACCCTTGCTTTTGTGCACGGTCACGACCTTGACCAGATCGGCATCGGATTCCAGGCGCACGATCTGCGCCTCGCCGCCACCACTGCTGTTTCCCGGGGCCTCGATCTGCGTGGCCAGCCAGCGGATCAGCGCCTGCTCGCCTTCGAGCTGGGCGCTGGCCGTCTGCAGCAGTTCGGCCAGGTGCAGATAGTTGGTCAGTCGGCGCTCGCCGCCGATCTCGGCCAGCCAGCGCGTGGGCAGGTTGAAGCGGTACAGCGTCTGGCGCAGCATGGCCAGCACACCCTGGCGCAGCCACACGCCGTACAGCTCGCGCAGCTGCTCGCTGCGCGCATCGAACGCTTCTTCGTCGCTGGCCAGCCAGGCCAGTTCGTCAAACGACAGGCCCATGAGCCGCGTGGCCAGGCCCGCGCGCACGGCCAGCGCATCCAGCGGCGCGGCCACGGCGCGCAGCCAGTACAACAGGTCCTGGGCCTCGCCGCTGGCAAACACCGAATCCTGGTCGGACAGATACACCGAAGCCACGGCGCGCCTGGCCAGCGCCCGGCGCACGGCCGCGGCCTCCTTGCCCGTGCGCACCAGCACGGCGATGTCGGCCGGGCGCAGGCGCTGCAAAGGTTCATCGGCCCTGGCAAAGCCCGTGGCTTCGTCCATCAGCCATTGCACGATCTGGCTCGCGCAGTGCTCGGCGCCGCGGCGGCGGATCACCTCGTTGCCCAGCGGCTCATCGCCGCCTTCTGCATCCCAGGCCCCGTCCCAGGCAATGGTCAGCGCCGGCATGGCCGCGCCGCCATCCATCAGCACCTCGCGGCGGCCCTGGGCGGCCACGGGCTCGAACGGCAGGGGATTGCGGGCCGCGCCCTCACGGAACATGAAGGCCCCCTCGCCGGGCCGCTTTTCCGCCGCATCGAACCAGTGGTTGACGGCCCCCACCAGCGCCTCGGTGGAGCGGTAATTGGTGCCCAGCACATAGTGCCGCCCTTCGGTGGCCGCACGCGCCTGCAGATAGCTGTAGATGTCGGCGCCGCGAAAACCGTAGATGGACTGCTTGGGGTCGCCGATCAGCAGGAGGGCGCTGCCGGTCGCGTTATCGGCGGCGTTGTCGGCCGTGCGGTAGATCTGGTCGAACAGGCGGTATTGCAGCGGCGAGGTGTCCTGGAATTCATCGATCAGCGCCACCGGATATTGGGCCAGGATGCTGGCGCGCAGGGCTTCGCGGTTCTCGCCGGCCAGCGCGGCGTCCAGGCGCTGCAGCATGTCGGCGAAGCCGAAGGTGCCGGCCTGGCGCTTGAGCCACTGCAGGCGCCGCTGCACCTGGGCCGCGGCATGCAGGCGCAGCTGGCTGGCAAAGCTGGGCAGTTGCGCCAGCTGCCGCAGCACATCGGCCAGGGCCTGCGACTCGAGCGGCAGCTCCACCGGTACATCACCCTTGCGGGCATCGTCCAGCCCCTCGGGCGTCAGACGGGTGGCCCCGGTCTTGAGCATGGCTGCCAGGTCGGGATGCGGCGCGGCCGCCCATTCGCGCAGGGCCGCCAGCCAGTTCTTGTAATTGGCCGGTTTGAGCTTGGCGCCGTTCCACGCGGCCTTGTGGTTGGCCAGCTGCCCGTCCAGCCAGTCCTCCAGGCGCTGCGCCTTGTCCAGCCAGCCCTGGGCCAGGCTCTGCAGGCTGCCGGCCTGCTGCTGCAGCGCGCGTTCCACGCACTCGCCCAGCGTGCCTTCGCCCGCCGCGGCGGGCACGGCTTCGCGCAGCAGCGACTGCATGTCGGCAATCAGCGCGCCCACATGGGGCCAGACGCTCAGCGCCTGCTCCAGCACCTCGCCCGACAGCGGATAGCACTGCTGGCGCCAATAGTCCTGCGCGGCCTCGATCCGGCGCTGGCTTTCGTCGGGCTCCAGGGTTTCGTTGAACAGATTGCCGCTGTCGAAGGCGTGCTCGCGCAGCATGCGCTGGCACCAGGCGTCGATGGTGTGGATGGCCGCGTCGTCCATGCACTGCGCGGCCATGTCCAGCCGCCATGCGGCCTGCTCGCGCACCGGGCCTTCGGGGTAGGCGTCGCGCAGCGCGCGCAGCAAACCGTCGTGCGCCGTCGGCTCGGCCTCGCCCCGGAAGCACTGCCTGGCCTCGATGAGCCGCGCGCGGATGCGGTCCGACAGCTCGCGCGTGGCGGCGCGCGTGAAGGTCATGACCAGGATGTCGGGCGGCATCAGCGGCCGCGCGAACCCTTCTTCGCCGCCATGGCCCAGCACCAGGCGCAGGTACAGGGCCGCAATCGTCCAGGTCTTGCCCGTGCCCGCGCTGGCCTCGATCAGGCGCGAGCCCCACAGCGGAAAGTGCAGCGCGTCCAGCACATGGCTGGGCGTAGAAGTTCCTGGCTGCTCCGCCGTCATTCACTCACCTCTTCCATGGCGGGCAGGGGCTCGGTCAGCAGGTACTGGTTCTTCCAGTCCAGCAGCGGCCCGTACACGGTCTGCGCCCGGTTTTCAAATCCGCCATCGGCCACCAGGGCGCTCCAGTCCGGATAGCAGCGGGCCCAGCTGGCGTCCTCGCATTCGCCGGCCAGCATATGGCCGCCCTCGTAGGCCGCGGCCGCCGCCCGCAGATCGCCCCCGGCCGCGGCCACCGCCGTGCGCAGCGGCAGGGGCAGCGGCGCATCCTGGCCCGCCAGCCAGCCCTGCATCAGCGCCAGCAGGCGCTTCTCGGCCTCGGCCGGCTCCATGGGCTGAACCCAGAGCACCGTGTCGCGCGCCACCACGCAGCCCAGGGCCCGTGCCTGTGCCTGTGCACCCGCGGCCGATAGCGCCAGGCTGCGCACATAGACGGACAGCAGCTTGTCGGCCCGCAGCCGGCCTTCACGGTCCAGCAGCGTGCGCGGGTCCAGGGCAAACCAGCTGCGCGTGTAGCTGCCGACCCTCTCGCCCTCACCGCTTTCCCCAATGGTCACGGCATCGAAGCGCTCGCGCAATCCGTCTATCCAGTCGTCCAGCAGCAAGGCACCGCTTTGCAGCAGCAGGCGCTCGCGGGGCGCGCTCTGCGGCCAGTCCTGCATCAGCCGCTGCCAGGCCAGCAGCGAGGGCGCGACCTGCTGCTGCAGGCCCTGCGCCTCGCGCCGGCCCAGCCCGGCCAGCGGCAGCAGGCCCGCGCGCGCCAGGCGCCGCACCTGCTGGCCGAGCTGCCGCGGCACATCGACCGCAGCGGACTGCGCCAGCCGCGTGACCACGTCCTGCTGCAGCTGCTGCACCAGTCCGTAGGCCACCAGGCCGTCGACCTGAAACAGCTCGTCGTCGGCAATGGTTTCGTCGTCCTGCTCGAAGCGCACCAGCAGCCGGTTGCGCAGATAGGCCCGCGCCGGATTGCGCCAGAAATCGGTGAGCCGCGCCAGCGTCAGGGGTGCGGCGGGGTCGGGCTCGAAGGCCGCGGCGGCCGGCACCTCCAGCATGCCGGCCGCCTCATCGTGGGCCGCATGCCATTCGCGCGCATAGGTGTGCAGCCCGGACTGCAGTTCGAAATAGCGCCGGCTGAAGGGCTGCAGCGGATGCTGCTGCGTGCGCTGGGCCAGCAGGTCAGCGCCGCCCTCGCCCGTCCAGCCCGCGGCCAGATAGTCGCGCAGCTGCGAGACCAGCACCGAGGGCGGCTGCTCGCTGTTGTCGCGCACGTGGCGACCCGCCCAGCTGATGTAGAGCTGGCGCCGGGCGGACAGCAGGGCATCGAGCATGAGCTGGCGGTCGTCGTCGCGGCGCGCGCGGTCGCCGGGGCGCTGCTGGCCGGGCACGGCCATCAGGTCGAAGTCGGCGCGGCTGGCGCGGCGCGGGTAGTCGCCGTCGTTCATGCCCAGCAGGCACACCACCTCGAACGGGATCGCGCGCATGGGCATGAGCGTGCAGAACGTCACGCCGCCGGCGCGAAAGCGCTGGTTCAGCGCCGGCTCGCTGAGCGCCTGCAGCCAGGCCTCCTGCGCCACCTCCAGCGGCAGACTGGCGGCAAAACCGGCCTGCTCGCAGGCGCTTTGCCAGCGGTCCAGCGCCGCATCGAGGGCCGACAGCAGGGCCTGGTCCTCGTCGCCCTGGCTGGCAAAGAAATCGCCCTGCAAGGCGCGAAAGCGCTGGGCCCAGGCATCGGGCGTGGCCGGGCTGCCCGCCGTCTGCCACCACTGCAGCATGCGCTGCAGCAGGCTGGCCAGGCTGCCGGCCAGCTCGGCGCCCAGGCCGCCGACTTCGTCGTAGGGCTCGATGCCGGCAAACGCGCGCGCGTCGGCCGGCAGTTCCGCCAGAGGGCCGCTGGCATAGCCCAGCAGCATGCGCTGCAGGCCGAACCAGGCGCTGTTGGAGTCGCCGCAGGCGACCAGCCCCAGCTGCGCGCGCTGCTCGTCGTTGAGGCCCCAGCGGATGCCGGCGCCCGCCATCCAGCGCCTGAGCTGGGGCAGGTCGTCGGCCGCCAGCCCCACGCGGGCGGCCACGGCCGGCACGTCGAGCAGGTCGCACAGCTCGCTCAGCCGGCAGCGCTGCTGCGGCAGCTTGAGCAGCCATTGCAGCGCCGCCGCCAGCGGGCTGCTGGTGCGCGCGCCCAGGTCGGCAATGTCGAACGGAATATGGCGCGCATCGTGGCGACCGTACTGACCGAACACGGCGCGTATCGAGGGCGCGGCCTCCTCGATGGCCGGCAGCATGACCACGATGTCGCGCGGCGCAAGCGCCGCCTCTCCGGGGGCCGCTGGCTGTGCCAGCAGCTGCAGCAGCTGGTCATGCAGCACTTCGAGCTCGCGCACCAGGCCGTGGGCCTTGTGAAAGACGATGGAGCGGTCGCCGGCCGCGACCTCCAGCCGCGGATGCTCGGCCAGCGGCACCAGGTCGCGTATGCGCTGCTGCACCTGGGCCAAGAGTGGCGCCCGGGCCAGCTCCTCGGCATCGGCCTCTTCGTACACATCGACGCGCGGCCAGCGCCACTGCGTTGCCACCCGCGCCGCCGTCTCGTCCGTGGTGTCGAAGGCGTCGAGCTGGCGCACATAGTCGCGGCTTTGCCGCCCCCAGGCCGCCAGCAGCGGATGGGCATGGGCGTGCATGGCCTCCAGTGGAATCTGCGCCAGGTCCCTACCGGCCCGCAGCGGATGGCGGCGGCGCTGCTGGCGCAGCAGCTCGCGCCCGTCTATGGCATCGGCCCAGTGGAAACGGCAGGGGTTGGGCACGGCAATCAGCACCTGGCTGTGGCGCGCAACACCGCTCAAAAACTGCATCAGCGACAGCGGCATCTGGCTCATGCCGAACACCACCACGCGGCGCGCCAGCGGGCTCACGGGCGGCTGGCCCGATTGCAGCGCGCCGAGCACACGCTCCAGCAGCGCCGGGCGCGTGGCGGCGCGCTCCTGTTCGTCGAGCTCGGCCAGTACCTGGCGCCACAGCGCGGGCTGCCAGAGCTGGCCTTCGGGCACCGGGACATCGGGCCGCCCCGGCGTGCGCAGCACGTCCTCGCCGCGCTCCCAGGCGCCCAGCCAGTCGGCGCGGTAGATCTGGTACTGGTCGAACAAATCCGCCAGGCGCTCGGCCAGCTGCAGCAGGCGCTGGGGCTCGCCGGGGCGCAGAAAGCTGGCGATTGGTGCGAATCGGGGCGCGAACCTGCCCGCCAGCTCAGACTCGGCCAGGCATTGCGGCAGCAGGCGCATGAGGCGCCAGATCATGGGAGTCTTGTCGAGCGGCGATGCGCGCGGCACTTCATTCCTGCCGAGGATCTGGCGATAGCTGCGCCAGACGAAGCGCGCCGGCAGCTCCACGCTCGCGGCGGCGCACACGCCCTGCCGCTTGGCCATGCGCATCTTGAACCACTCGGCCATGCCGTTGCTCTGCACCAGCACGATCTCGGGCTCCAGCGCATCGAGAGGATGCGCGGCCAGCCAGGCCAGCACCGTGTCGGCCAGCACTTCGGTGCGGTTTCCGTGCAGGGCGATCAGCCCCGGTTGCCAATGCGCTGCCACCCAAGCCCTCCTGTACTGCATGCCACGCCAGCGCCGAGCTTAACGCGACTTGGGCACGGGGCGGCGCTTGCAGCGCCCGATGCACTCACCAATGCAGATAGAACATGGCCTTGGCCAGCAGGACAATGGCCAGCACATGGCAGAACACGCTCAGGTGCAGCCGGTGCGAGCGCTGCCCGTTGAGCTGGCCCCGGCGGCGCCACCACATGGCAGTAAAGAAGTGCCCAAGCACGCTGAACGCCAGCCCAATCTTGAGCGCCATCAGCGTGCCCATGCTGCTGGCCAGCGGGTGAGCCAACAGCGCGCGGTGCCGCCAGGCCAGGGCCGCGCCCGCGGTGTACAGCACCAGCAGCACCCAGGGCATGACGGCGGTGGCGCGCGTGCCCAGCGCCTGCTCCACGGGGCGCATGTGCTGCGCCGGCACCCGGTCGTGCACGCCGGCCAGCAGCACCACCTCGAAGAACACCGTGCCCGCAAATGCCACGGCCCCCAGCAGGTGCAGCGTGATCAGCAGCCCATAGCTCATGTCCGCGCCTCTTTCGGCAGCCGCAGGGCCGGCATCAGCACCACCTCGCCGGCCGGCGCCCCGGGCACCAGGTCCGCCAGCGTGAAGCCGTCCAGATGCGCCATGAAGCTGTGCAGCGCGCCCTGCAGCAGGCCCGTCAGGCGGCAGTCGCCGGTCAGCGTGCATTGGTTGCCGCCGGCAAAGCATTCCACCAGCGCAAAGTCGGGCTCCATGCCGCGCACCACGGCGCCCAGGTTGATCTGCTGCGGCAGGTGGGCCAGGCGCATGCCGCCGCCCTTGCCGCGCACGGTCTCTATCCAGCCCCGCAGGGCCAGTTGGTGCGTCACCTTCATCAGGTGTGCCTCGGAAATGCCGTAGGCCTGCGCGATCTCGGCAATCGTGCACAGCCGCTCGGGCCGCCGGGCCACATGCATGAGCAGGCGCAGCGCATAGTCGGTCATCCGGGTCAGGCGCATGTAGGGGCTCCGTTCAAGCAGGTTTCCCGGGCTTGATCGCCGCGCGCACTACGGGCTGAGTCGTCTGCTGCAGGCGCGGCCGGATCAGCAGCGGCGCAAAGCGCCACAGATAGAGCGCAAACGCCAGCGCCCAGGCCAGCGCCGAAGCATGCAGCGCCGCCGGTGCCAGCCCAGCTCCCCCCCCGATCGGCAGCAGCGCCAGCAGGCGCAGCGCGGCAGCGGCCAGCACCAGCACATACATGGCCACCATGGCACTGTCGGTGCGCAGTGGCCGGCCCAGGTGGCCCAGCGCCGTGCGCGTCACCATGCCGATGATCAGCACCGCGAAGCCGGCCACGCCGATCACATGGGCGGGCCAGGCCAGGCGCAGCACCCAGCCGCCCGCCTGGGCCGCGGCCACCAGCAGGCCGGCGCCCAGGGCCGCATGGCCCAGATACAGAATCCACAGCAGCGGCACCTGGCGCACGGCCCAGGGCTTCCAGGCCAGCACCTGCCACAGCGTGAGCAGCCCCGCCAGGGCCAGAGCCGCCGCCATGCCGGGTTTCCAGCCCAGCAACAGACAGGCAATGGCCAGCACGCCAGCGCCCAGCTGCCACTGCCCGCTGGCCGTGTGCATGGGAATCTGCAGGCCTGTCACGGCCCGCATGGCAAAGAACGGAATCACGCGCCGCGCCACCAGCAGCGCAATCACGGCCATGCACAGCAGGCCGGCATGGAGATATTGCATCAGCGCGGCATGGTCGCCGCCCTGCCATGCCGCGCGCAGATACAGCGCATCGGCCACGCCCAGGCCCAGCACCAGCAGCGGCAGGCCGTAGTTGCGCCGGCTGCGCGCCGCGTAGATCACCCGGCCCAGCGCCACGGCGGCAGCGCCAAAGAACAGCAGCTCGCATGCGGCAGCCACCGCAAAGGCCGCATCGCCCGCCACCAGAAAGCCCGCGCGCGCCAGCAGCCACAGCAGGCACAGCCCGCCCAGCGCGCGGCCCTGGATAGGGTTGCGCCCGGTCCAGTTGCCGGCCGCCGTGAACAGAAAGCCCACGGCAATCGTCACCACAAAAGCCCACAGCATTTCGTGCGCATGCCACAGCACGCCCCCCAGCCGGCCCGCGAGCCACTGCGGCGCGAACACCCACAGCACCACCGACACCGCAGCCCACAGGCAGCCCGCCATGTACAGGGGCCGGAAACCGAGCTCCAGAAAAGCCTGCCACTGCGGCGCCGGAGCCTTGGGCTTGGGAGCCCGGCCGGCCGGCTCCTCGATCTGCAGCAGCTCAGACATGGCTCACCACCGTCGGCAGCGCCTGGGGGTCGCGGCTCATCTGATAACTGAACCACAGGCTTTGCGCAATGCGGCGCGCGGCCTGCCCTGCCTGCTCGGCCATGGCGCGGTTGGGCTGCTCGGCCAGCGTGGCCTCAAACAGGCCCAGCCAGCGCTCGAACAGCTCCGGGCTCAGCCCCGGCAGCGCCGCGTGCTTGGGCATGGGCGCCCCTGAAAAGCGCGCCGTGCGCCGCAAAATGGCCGACCAGAAGTCCACCAGCTTGGCCAGGTGATGGTCCCAGTCCGTGATGCGCGCATCGAAGATGGGCCCCAGCACCTCGTCCTGGCGCACGCGCGCATAGAACGCATGCACCAAGCGCGCAACTTCGTCTTCGGTACACAGCTCATCGGTGCCCATCGCAACTCCTTCCCGCCGCCTGCAGACATAAGATGCATTTAATGTACATCTTATGAGACCAGGAGGGCGATGCGGCCGTGCCCGCCTTGATATAGCTCAAAGGCACGGCCGGCCATTGGGCGGCCCGATCACGATTCAGTCGGCACGGATGTTCTGCGCCCTGATGATGGCGGCATAGCGCCGGCTGTCGCTTTGCATCACCGCATCAAATTCGGCCGGGCTCATGGGCGTGGGCTCGGCGGCCATATAGGCCAGCCGGGCCCGTATCTCGGGCAGGAGCACGATGCGGTTGATCTCGCGGTTGAGGCGCTCGACCACCGCCCCGGGCGTGCCGGCAGGCGCGTAGAAGCCGTGCGTGGTGCCGGCGTCGAAGCCCTTGAGCCCGGCCTCGTCCAGGGTCGGCGTTTCGGGGAACAGGCTGGAGCGCCTGGGCGTGGCGGTGGCCAGCAGCTTGAGCTTGCCGGACTTCACATGCTGGATGGCGATGCCGGGGTCGAAGTAGAAGTCGATCTGCCCGGCCAGCAGGTCCTGCAGCGCCGACGAGGCCCCCTTGTAGGGCACGTGCACCGCCTGCACCCCGGCCTGGCTCTTGAGCAGTTCCCCCGCGATGTGCAGGCCGGTGCCGTTACCGGCCGAGCCATAGGACACCTTGTTGGGGTTGCTCCTCAAGTAGGCCAGGAACTGCTTGACGTCCTGCGCCGGGAAGTCGCCGCGCGCCATCAGGAACAGGGTGAGACGCCCGGCCGGCGCCACGGGCACCAGGTCCTTCGCGGTGTCATAGGGCAGCTTGGCGAACAAATGCGGGTTGTTGGTGATCAGGCTGCCCGCAGTCACGAGCAGGGTGTAGCCGTCACCCGCCGACTTGGCCACCTGGTCTGCACCGATGATGCCGCTGGCGCCGGCCTTGTTCTCCACCACCACGGGCTGGCCCAGGGCCTGCTGCAGCGGCACCGAGATCGCCCGCGCCAGCACGTCGGGCGAACTGCCTGGCGGGAAATTCACCACCACCTTGAGCGGCTTGGACGGCCAGTCGGCCTGGGCCCGGGCGAGCGGATTCGCCCCCAGGACGAGAGCGGCCTGCAGGCCTGCCGCGAGGATGTGTCGGCGGGACGGGTTCATGGCTTGTCTCTCCCCTTCGTTCACGCCTCCACCGGCAGCCCGGTGAAGTTCTCGGAAAACTGCAGGCGCCCGGCACGGGTGCCGGTCATGTAGTCCAGGTCGGTGCGCTGCAGGCGCTGCACGAACGGATTCTGGCCGGGGAACTGGTGGGTCATGGTGCACAAGCCCGCCGAGAAGCGCTGCACCAACCACATGCGGCGCAGGCAGGTGTCGGAGTAGCGGGCCAGGTGCGCGTCAGCACCCTCCCGGTAGTGCGCCACCAGCGCGCGGGCCAGCACCTTGATGTCGGCCAGCGCCGAGTTCAACCCCTTGGCGCCGGTGGGCGGCACGATGTGGGCCGCATCGCCCGCCAGGAACAGACGGCCCCATTGCATGGGCTCGGCCAGGAAGCTGCGCATGGCGGTGACACCTTTTTGCGTGACTCTGCCTTCGTTGACCGGCGGCATGCCCTCCACATCCAGGCGCTTGTGCAGCTCGGACCAGATGCGGTCGTCGGACCAGTGGTCGGGGTTCTCGTCGGGCGCGCACTGCAGGTACAAGCGGGTCACGCTGGGGCTGCGGATGCTTTGCATCGCGAAGCCCCCATCATGGCAACCCCAGACGATCTCGTTGGTGGCGGCCGGCGCCTCGGCCAGGATGCCCAGCCAGCCGAAGGGATAAATGCGATCGAACACCTTGAGCTTGTCGGCCGGAATGGCCGAGCGACTCACGCCGCGAAAGCCGTCGCAGCCGGCGACGTAATCGCACTCGAGGCGGCAGGACTCGCCCTGGTGCTCGAAGTGCAGCACCGGGCGCTCGCCCTCCAGGCCATCGATGCGCTGCACCGGAGCCTCGTAGAAGATGGCGGCGCCGGCCTTCTGGCGCGCGTTCATGAGATCGGTGACCACCTCGTGCTGCGGATAGACCCAGACGTTGCGGCCGATCTCGGCCTCGAAGTCGATGCGGCGCGAGGCACCGTCGAAGCGGAAGTCCAGCGCGCTCTGCTTGAGCGCGAGCTGGTCCAGGCGTTCGCCCAGGCCCAGCTCGCGCAGCATCTCTACCACGCCCTGCTCCAGCACCCCGGCGCGCAGCCGGGTGCGCACATGCTCGCGGCCGGCACGCTCCAGCACCACCGACTCGATGCCGGCCAGGTGCAGCATGTGTGACATGCATCAGCCCCGCGGGGCCGGCGCCGATGATGGCGATCTGGGTTCGCATCAGACGGCCTCCTCGAAGGTGATCAGGCCCATGCCGGTGGTCATGGGCGCATAGTAGTTGCGGTGCACCCGCCTGGCCTGGGGGTCCATGGCGCCGCGCATGACCAGCCACATGATCAGCTCAATGCCCTCGACGCCGTATTTCTGCATCAGGGTCTCGTGGGTCCAGCCGGTGAGGCTCTCGGGGTCGTTCTCCAGTCGGTCCAGGAAGTCCATGTCCGCGGCCTCGTTCATCGCGCCGAAGTGGGGGCCGGTGAGCTGGTGCGACATGCCGCCGGTGCCGATGATGGCCACCTTGATGTCGCGCTCGTAGCTCTCGACCGCGCGGCGGATCGCCTGGCCGAGGCGCCAGCAACGGCGCGCCGTGGGCAGCGGGTGTTGCAGCACGTTGACCTCGACGGGGATGGTGGGCACCGGCCAGCTCTCGGGCGTGGGGTCGAAGCACAGGTGCATGGGCACCAGAAAGCCATGCTCGACCGCCATCTCCTGGCAGATGGTGAGGTCGAACTCGTCGTAGACCAGGCTGGTGCACAGGTGCTGCGAGAAAGCCAGGTCACCCGGGATGGGCGGCAGCGGGCGCACGCCAAAGCCTTCGTCCGCGATGGGATAGCTCTCGGCGCAGCCGATGGCGAAGGTGGGGTATTTGTCGAAGAAGAAGTCCGCGCCATGGTCGTTGTAGACCATTAGGGCGACGTCGGGCTTGATCTCCCGCAGCCACTCGCGCACGGGCACATAGGCGTCGAACAGGGGCTTCCAGGCAGGGTTCTCGGTCTTCTTGCGGTCGTAGGCGCCGCCGATGGAAGGAACGTGAGAGGTGCCGATGCCGGCGATGATCTTGCCCATTTTCAGCTTGCTCCGGCTTGGTTGCGAGTCGCGAGGAATTGCTCGTAGGATTCGCCGCGCATCCTGGCGCCCATGTGGTACAGGCCGTTGCCCGTCACCACGCCCAGCTTGAGCAGGAAATAGATGTTGGCGCCCTGGGCCAGCAGGCCCGAGAAGTCGCGGGCGCGCACCAGCGCCCTTTCTTCCTCGGTCAGGCCATAAGCGCCCATGAATGCCTCTTCGTCGCGCCGGTAAGCCTCGCGGTTAGTGGCCGCGGACAGCGCGTTGCACATCTTGTTGATCCGATAGCCGCGCCAGGAATTTTCGAGATCGAAGACCTCCGAGCCCTGGATGCGCGTCCCGCGTGCGAGTTGGGTGACTGCCATTGCTGCTGCTCCAAAGAATGCTGTTCAGTCTATGCCGCAGATCAATAATTCATCTATTCAACAATCGCTGCGAAATCCTCCGCACAAACCCGATGTCCTTCCCTGATCCGCGCACTGTCGATGAGCTGTTGAACTACCGCCTCAGCTGCCTGCTGGAGGCCAGCGGCGCCATGATCACACGTCTGTGCGAGGGGCGTTACGGCATCACCCGGCGCGAATGGCGCCTCATCGCGCTGTTGGCGGCCCATGGGGCCATGTCACCCTCGGAGTTGGCGCTCCGGGCCAAGCTGGAGCGGCCGCGGGTCTCGCGCCTGATCACCGAGCTGGTGGCCAAGGGCATCACGGCACGGGTGGGCGACCGCGAGGACAAGCGACGCGCGCTGGTGCGCCTGACCGACGAAGGCAGCGCGCTGGTGCGCCTGACCGACGAAGGCAGCGCGCTGTATGAGGAGCTGTTTCCTCGTACCATCGTCTTCCACAAGCAGGTGCTGGCGGCACTGAGTGCCGAGGAACTCGCGGCCTTCGACGCCGCGCTGCTCAAGCTCACCGAGCAAGCCACCCGGATCGCGGCCATGAAGCCGGTGGCCGAGAAGGCCGATCGGCGCCATGGCGGGGCGAGGAAGATCAAGCGGACCTGATTGCGTGTGCCACGGCGAAGAAGTCAGCGCCGATGTCAAGAGAGGAAAGGGGCGAAACAGAGGATAACCGGAGGTGCTTCCGCCACGGCCTTGGACCCTTGCTGCAGACACAGAATGACCGGATGCCCCGCGTGGCGGGCGGAATCCACAAGCAAAAACGCCCAACCGAGAACAGTTGGGCGTTGAATTTTGGTGGCCTGGGACAGAATCGAACTGCCGACACAAGGATTTTCAATCCTCTGCTCTACCGACTGAGCTACCGGGCCTAGCGTTTTTCGCTGAAGCCGTGATTATAGGCATATTTTTTAGCTCGAAATGGAAGTCCGCAAACTTTTTGCAGATTCAGCCGCGGCGGTTGCGGCCGAGGTCCACGCCGAGCTGGCGCAGCTTGCGATACAGGTGGGTGCGCTCCAGGCCGGTCTTCTCGGCCACGCGGGTCATGGAGCCTCCTTCGCGGGCGAGGTGGAATTCGAAATACGCCTTCTCGAAGCCGTCGCGCGCCTCGCGCAGCGGGCGATCCAGATCGAAGCCCTGGTGCGAATGCGGCAGGCTGTCTTCCACCGACTGCGGGCTGATGCTGGCGGCTGGCGCCGGCGCCGCGCCACCTTCCGCAGCTGCGGCCGGAGCTTCGGATGAAGAGCTAGCTGCGTTGCGGCTCAGACCCTGCTCCACGGCCTTGAGCAGCTTCTGCATGGTGATGGGCTTTTCGAGAAAGGACAGCGCGCCGATGCGCGTGGCCTCCACCGCCGTCTCGATCGTGGCATGGCCGCTCATCATGATGACGGGCATGGTCAGCTGTCCGGCCGAGGCCCACTCCTTGAGCAAGGTCACGCCGTCGGTGTCCGGCATCCAGATGTCCAGCAGCACCAGGTCGTAGCTGCTGGAAGCACGGGCAATACGTGCCTGAGTGGCATTCTCGGCCAGGTCCACACTATGACCTTCGTCGTTGAGGATTTCCGACAACAGATCCCTGATCCCCAGTTCGTCGTCGACCACCAGTATGTTTGCCATGTGTCTAAAAACCTATTGCTGTACTGAGTGCAAAACGTCGTCAGGCCGCTCATGCACGGTCATCAGGCGCAAATGATAGCGATACTTGCGCGCCTTGAACCACCCCGCCGTCCTCTCGGTTACCCAGATCAACCCGAGCATGGTGCTCGTCGGCAATCTTTTTCACCACGGCCAGCCCCAGGCCTGTGCCCCGGACCTTGGTGGTGACGTAGGGTTCGAACGCTCTTTGCAGGATATTGGGAGCAAAGCCCGTGCCGCTATCGCAGATGTTCATGCGCACGCGCTGCGCCCCGGCATTCCAGCGGGTTTCGATGAACACGGGTCCTGGAGTCTGCCCCGTTTCCTTGGCTCTCTGGGCCGTGGCGTCCTGGGCATTTTGCAAGAGATTGTGGATGACCTGGCGCAGCTGCTGGCCGTCCCCGCGGATCTGGGGGCACTCGGGGTCCAGCGAGGCGGTGACGACCACGGCCGCATTCTCCTCGCCATACAGCTGCAGCACTTCGGCGATCAAGGCGTTGAGGTCCAGCGGCTGCAGATTGGCGGCAGGCAGGCGCGCGTATTCGCGGAATTCGTCGACGAGGCGCTTCATGGCGCCGACCTGGTCCACGATGGTCTTGACGGACTTGGCCAGCAGGGCCTGCTCCGTGGGCTGCAGCTTGTCGGTCAGCTTCATGGCCAGGCGTTCGGCCGACAGCTGTATGGGCGTGAGCGGGTTCTTGATCTCGTGGGCCACGCGCCGCGCCACTTCGCCCCAGGCCTGGGCGCGCTGGGCCGAGACGATTTCGGAAATATCGTCGAACACCAGCAGCCTCTGGGCATCGGGCAATTCCGCGCCGCGCATGACCAGGCTGGTGGTGTTGTGCACCACATCGCCGTCGCCGGCATCGAGCTCGTACACCTGCTGCCAGCGGTCGCGCCCCTGCGTGGCGGCCTGGTCGCCGAGGAATAGCTCGAACTGCTCCTGCACGACACGGCCGAAATTCTGCAGGCCCGAGACATCGGCCAGCTTCTTGCCCCGGAACACCGCCATGGGCGCACGCAGAATGCGCGTCGCGCCCGGGTTGCTGAGCACGATGCGGCCCTTCTGGTCGAGCACGACCACGCCCGAGGTCAGGTTGTCCAGGATGGTCTGCAGATTGCCCCGCGCCGCATCGAGCTGCAGCAGATTGCGGTTGGCGTCGGCCCGCGCATCGGCCAGCTGCTGCGTCATGAGGGCGAAGGAGCGCGTGAGGCCGCCGATCTCATCCCGGCTCTGCAGGGCCGGCTTGGGCCGCAGGTCGCCGCGCGCCACATCGCGCATGCCCTGTGCCAGCAGCAGCAGAGGCTTGGCCAACTGGTTGCCCAGCACCAGGGCCAGCACCACGGCGCCAAAGACCGCAAGGAACAGCGCCAGCGTCAGCGTGCCTATGTACATGCGCTGCAGGCCGCCGCGCGCCAGCGCCCGTTCCTGGTATTCGCGATTGGCAGCCTGCACCGCCAAGGCATTGGTCACCAGCGACGCGGGGAGCGGAATCGTGGCCTGCAGATAACGCGGCTCGGCCAGCAGGCCCACGGTGGGGTTGGGGATCAGCGCGAGTATGCGCACACGCGCATTGGCTGCGACATCAGCAGGCTGGGCATCGCCGCTGTCGTCGTCCAGGCCTTCGATGCTGGCCACGGCCCGCGGCTCGCCCTGCTCGCGCAGATTGCGCAATACCTGGGCACTGGGCTTTTCGGGCTTGAGGTAGAACTGCGACTTGCCCACGCTGGCAATGGCACGCCCCGCGGAGCTCCACAGCACCGCATCGGTGGCGCCGAGCTGGTCGCGAATGCGCTCCAACATCAACGCCGCCCCGGCTTCGGAGACCTGGGACAACTGGGCCCCGGCCGTGCGCGTGTTGTTGGCCATGTCGTTGGCCACGGTGTCCAGCGTGGCGCTGGCCAGGCTCACGCCGGCCGACAAGGCGCCCTCCACCTTGACGTCGAACCAGCTCTCGATCGAGCGCGAGACGAACTGGTAGGACACCACATAGATCAACAGCCCCGGCACCAGCCCCACCAGCGTGAAGATGCCCGCCAGCTTGAGCAGCAGCTTGCTGCCGAAGCGCCCGCGCTTGAGGCGCAGGGCCAGGCGCAGCCCGCCCCAGACCAGCACGCACAGCAGCAGGGCGGAAAGCACGATATTGGCCGCCAGCAGCCAGTTGTAATTGCGTTCGTAGGCCTGGCGGTTGTTGGTGGCCAGCGTGAGCATGAACAGCAGCAGCACGCCGACCACGGCCATCAGGGCCACGCCGGCGCCCACGGCCCAGCGGGTGGTGCGCGACCAGCGGTCGGCGCTGGGAATCGACGCCTCGCCGCCTATGTCTTTGAACTCGGGCATCAGGGCGCGGGCTCCAGGGTCTGGGTGCGCGAGAGCTGCAGGTTCCAGCCCGAGCGGCCCAGCGCACCGATCTGCAATGGCCTTGGCAGCGCGGACAGGTCCATGCGGAAACGCAGTTGCACCGACACACCCGAAGCGGAGCTCAGCTGGCCAGGCTCCAGAATCCTCCAGCGCGAAATCCGCTGGAGGGCCGCCAGGGCGTCTTCCAGGCGGTCATAGGTCTGGCCCAGGGCCAGGCCCAGCCCGGCGCTGGTGAACGAGGTGTTGGAGATATGCAGGCGCCAGCGGCGGGTGAGCGGCTGATGGCTCAGACGGTAATAGCGGCTGGCCGTGCCCAGATGCTGATCGGACCAGTACCAGCGCTCGCGCTGCACCTGGGCCTCGGCCACGAAATACATGGGAATGCCCTGACGCAGGGCATCGTCGACTTGCGAAGGCAGTTCGAACTGCAGATTGGCCGAAAGAAAAACGCCCTCTTCCGTGCGCTCCACCTGCATGCCGCTGATATCGGGAGCTACGGTATCGGCATGGGCCTGCACCATGGGCGCGACCCACAGCAAGGCCAGCGCCAGGCCCCACGGCAGGGCCACGCGGCGCAGGGCTCCCGCGAAAGCGTTAGCGCGATTTTTCCAGCAGAGCGTAAAAAAAGCCGTCGTGGTCACCCAAAGCATTGTCGGCCACGCAACCCGGTTTATCGGCTTTGCCGGGAATTAAATGGCCTGGCGCGGGCAAGCTTTGGGCCGTAGTGTTGCGCGCAAGAAACGCTTGCACCTGGGCATCGCCCTCGGCCTTGAAAACCGAGCAGGTGCAATACACCATGCGGCCGCCGGGCTTGAGCAGCGGCCACAGCGTGTCGAGCAGGCGCGCCTGGATCTCGGCCAGCTGGGCCACATCGCTTTCGCGGCGCAGCCAGCGCACATCGGGCTGGCGACGCACGATACCCGAGGCCGTGCAGGGTGCGTCGAGCAAGATGGCATCGAACAACTGCCCCTGGCATTGCCGCTCGAACCAGTCTTCGGGTCGGGAGGCATCGGCCACCAGCACCCAGGCCTTCAGGCCCAGACGGCCCAGCGTGTCCTCGATGCGGCTGGCGCGCTCGGCATCGATCTCCAGCGCCGTGACCTGCAGCGAACCCGGCGCCGCATATTCAAGCAGATGCGCCGTCTTGCCGCCCGGGGCCGCGCAGGCATCCAGCACGCGCAAAGGAGCGGCGGTTGTGCGCAAGCCATCCAGCAGCAGCGGGGCCGCGGCCTGGGCGGCTGCATCCTGCACCGAGGCCCAGCCTTCGGCGAAATGCGGCAGCACCTGCACTGCCACGGCCTGCTCCAGCTGCAGGCCCATGTCGGCCAGCGGTTGCGACTTCAATTCAATCGCTGCCAGCGCAGACTGGTATTGGTCTTGCGTCGTTTTCTGCCGGTTTACGCGCAAGGTCATGGGCGGCTGGGCATTGTTCGCCGCGAGCATGCGCTGCCAGTCCTGCGGATGGTCCTTCTTCAGGCGCTCTATCCACCATGCCGGATGGTTCCAGACGGCCACGGGATTGGACTCGGTGGCGGCCACCAGCGCATCGCGCTCGCGCAGAAAGCGGCGCAGGCAGGCGTTGATGAAGCCGGACTGGGCACGCGCCGCGCCGCGCTTGGCGGCCTCCACGGCCTGGTTGACCAGGGTGAAGGGCGGATAAGGTGCCTGCGCCTCATCCCAGGCCAGCGCCAGCGCCGTGCACAGCAAGGCGCTGACCTTGGGCGCCGGCGAGCGCGGCGCCAGCTGCTTTTGCAGCGCCTGCGCGCGCCCCAGCTGGCGCAGCACCTGGAACAGCAGGGCCTGCACGCCGGGACGCAGGCGCTGCGGCACCTGGCCCAGCACGGCCTTGCTGGACTGCCCGCCCAGAATGCCGTGCAAGGCCTGGGCCACGGCCTCCAGCTGCTGCCACAGGGCCGGCGCGGAAACAGCCGCACTGGCGGCTGGCGACGGTTTTTTCTCGGGCGATTGGCTCATGGACGGCGGGCCTTCTCAAAAAAGGCGATCTTGAAGAAACGGAAAAAAAACGCTCCCGTCTGCGCTAGGCAGAGCGGGAGCGCGGAGCGGGTCACTACCCGGGGCCGCCGAGGGCCCCGGGAGTATGTGCCGCTCAGTCGGCAGCAACGTCGCCGGCAGCGGCTTCGTCATCGGCAGTCACGCCAGCCAGCTCGGCAGCCTCGGCGTCGGCAATGGCGCGGCGCTCGGCATCGTCCATGGCGTCCTTGGCCTTGCGTGCCTGGTGGTAGGCCAGACCGGTACCGGCGGGGATCAGACGACCCACGATCACGTTTTCCTTCAGGCCGCGCAGCTCGTCGCGCTTGCCCATGATGGCAGCCTCAGTGAGCACGCGAGTCGTTTCCTGGAAGGAAGCGGCCGAGATGAAGGAGTCGGTGGACAGCGAAGCCTTGGTGATGCCCAGCAGCACGTTCGAGTAGGTCGCAGGGATCTTGCCATCCTTCTGCGCGGCCTCGTTGGTGTTGAGGATCTCGGAACGCTCCACCTGCTCGCCCTGGATGTAGGTGGTATCGCCAGGGTTCTCGACCACGACGCGGCGCAGCATCTGGCGAACGATCACCTCGATGTGCTTGTCGTTGATCTTCACGCCCTGCAGGCGGTACACGTCCTGCACTTCGTCGACGATGTAGCGCGACAGTTCCTCGATGCCCAGCAGGCGCAGGATGTCCTGCGGATCGGCGGAGCCGTCGACGATCAGTTCGCCCTTGTTCACCACCTGGCCTTCGTGCACCAGGATGTTGCGCTCCTTGGGCACCAGCTCTTCCCAGACCTTACCTTCCAGATCGGTGATCTGCAGGCGCACCTTGCCCTTGGTTTCCTTACCGAAGGAGATGGTGCCGGTCATCTCGGCCAGCGTGCCCTTGTCCTTGGGCGTACGGGCTTCGAACAGCTCGGCCACACGCGGCAGACCGCCGGTAATGTCGCGGGTCTTCTGGCCTTCCACGGGGATACGGGCCAGCACTTCGCCGGGGCCCACGTCCTGGCCGTCGCGCACCTGGATCAGCGCGCCCACCTGGAAGCCGATGGTCACCGAGTGGTCGGTGCCGGGGATCTTGACTTCCTGGTTGTTGGCGTCGATCAGCTTGACCTGCGGGCGCACGACCTTGGCCGAACCGCGGCGCTTGGGGTCGATCACCACCAGGGTGGACAGGCCGGTCACTTCGTCGACCTGCTTGGCCACCGTCAGGCCCTCTTCCACGTTCTCGAACTTCACCTGGCCGGCGTATTCGGTAATGATGGGGCGGGTCAGCGGGTCCCAGTTGGCCAGGATCTTGCCGGCCTTGATGGCTTCATCGGGCTTGATGGTCAGCACGGCGCCGTAAGGCACCTTGTGGCGCTCGCGCTCGCGACCGTTGTCGCTGATGATGATTTCGCCGGAACGGGAAATCACGACCAGCTCGCCCTTGGTGTTGGTCACATAGCGCATCGTGCTGTTGAAGCTGATGCTGCCGTTGGACTTGGCTTCCACGCTGGAGGCGACGGCGGCACGCGAAGCGGCGCCACCGATGTGGAAGGTACGCATGGTCAGCTGCGTGCCGGGCTCGCCGATGGACTGGGCAGCGATCACGCCCACGGCTTCGCCGAGGTTGATCAGGCCGCCGCGGCCCAGGTCGCGGCCGTAGCACCTGGCGCACAGGCCGAAGCGGGTTTCGCAGGTCAGGGCCGTACGCACCTTGATCTCGTCCACGCCCTGGGCTTCCAGCTCTTCGATCGTGTCTTCGTTGAGCAGGGCGCCGGCTTCCAGCAGCACTTCGCGGGTTTCGGGATGCAGCACTTCCTCGGCGGTCGAGCGTCCCAGCACGCGGTCGCGCAGGGACTCGATCACTTCACCGCCCTCGACGATGGCGCGCATCACCGCGCCGTTGGAGGTGCCGCAGTCGTCCTCGTTCACCACGAGGTCCTGCGTCACGTCCACCAGACGACGCGTCAGGTAACCCGAGTTGGCGGTCTTCAGCGCCGTGTCGGCCAGGCCCTTGCGGGCGCCGTGCGTGGAGATGAAGTACTGCAGCACGTTGAGGCCTTCGCGGAAATTCGCGGTGATAGGCGTCTCGATGATGGAGCCGTCAGGCTTGGCCATCAGGCCGCGCATGCCGGCCAGCTGGCGGATCTGGGCTGCGGAGCCGCGGGCACCGGAGTCGGCCATCATGTAAATCGCGTTGAACGATTCCTGCTCGACTTCCTTGCCGTGGCGGTCGACGACCTTTTCCTTGGCCAGCTGGGCCATCATGACCTTGGAGACTTCGTCGCCGGCCTTGCCCCAGATGTCCACCACCTTGTTGTAGCGCTCGCCGGCCGTGACCAGGCCCGAGACGTACTGCTGCTCGATTTCCTTCACTTCGGCTTCGGCGCGGCCGATGATCTCGGCCTTCTGCGGCGGCACCAGCATGTCGCCGATGGCGATCGAGATACCGGCGTGCGTCGACAGACGGAAGCCGTTTTGCAGCAGCTTGTCGGCAAACACCACGGTGGCCTTCAGGCCGCAGCGACGGAACGAGGCGTTGATCAGCTTGGAGATTTCCTTCTTCTTCAGCGCCTTGTTCATGTTGCTGAACGGCAGGCCCTTGGGCAGGATCTCGGACAGCAGGGCACGGCCGACGGTGGTGTCCACGAGCGAGGTCGAGGGTTCGAATTCACCCGTTTCCTTGTTCTTGTTCCACTCGGTCAGACGCACGCTGATCTTGGCTTGCAGCTCGGCTTCGCCGGCATCCAGTGCGCGCTGCACTTCGGTCAGGTCGGCAAACACCAGGCCTTCGCCCTTGCCGTTGATGCGCTCGCGGGTCGCATGGTACAGGCCCAGCACCACGTCCTGCGAAGGCACGATGGAGGGTTCGCCCGAAGCCGGGAACAGCACGTTGTTGGAGGCCAGCATCAGCGTGCGGGCTTCCATCTGCGCTTCCACGGACAGCGGCACGTGAACGGCCATCTGGTCACCGTCGAAGTCGGCGTTGAAGGCCGCGCAGACCAGCGGGTGCAGTTGCAGGGCCTTGCCTTCGATCAGGATGGGCTCGAAGGCCTGGATGCCCAGACGGTGCAGCGTAGGCGCACGGTTGAGCATGATCGGGTGTTCCTTGATCACCTCTTCCAGGATGTCCCACACCACGGGCGTGCCGGATTCCACTTCCTTCTTCGCCGCCTTGATGGTCGTGGCGATGCCGCGCTGCTCGAGCTGGGCGAAGATGAAGGGCTTGAACAGCTCCAGGGCCATCAGCTTGGGCAGACCGCACTGGTGCAGCTTGAGGTAAGGACCCACGGTAATCACGGAACGACCGGAGTAGTCCACGCGCTTGCCCAGCAGGTTCTGGCGGAAACGACCGCTCTTGCCCTTGATCATGTCGGCCAGCGACTTCAGGGCACGCTTGTTGGCACCCGTCATGGCCTTGCCGCGGCGGCCGTTGTCCAGCAGCGAGTCAACGGCCTCCTGCAGCATGCGCTTCTCGTTGCGCGCGATGATCTCGGGAGCCTTGAGCTCCAGCAGACGGCGCAGACGCGAGTTGCGGTTGATGACGCGGCGGTACAGGTCGTTCAGGTCGGAGGTCGCGAAACGGCCGCCGTCCAGCGGCACCAGCGGACGCAGGTCCGGAGGCAGCACGGGCAGCACTTCCATCACCATCCAGCCGGGCTTGATGCCGGACTTCTTGAACGCTTCCAGCAGCTTCAGGCGCTTGGCGTTTTTCTTGACCTTGACTTCGGAGCCGGTCAGGTCGTTGCGCAGCTTCTCGATCTCGACGTCGATGTCGATGCCTTCGAGCAGCTCCTTGATGCCTTCGGCGCCCATCTTGGCCGTGAACTCGTCATAGCCGTATTCGGCGCACTTGGCGTCGTAGTCGTCCTCGGACATGATGCTGAACTTCTTCAGCGGGGTCATGCCGGGATCGGTCACCACATAGGCTTCGAAGTACAGCACGCGCTCGATGTCGCGCAGCGTCATGTCCAGCACCAGGCCCAGGCGCGAAGGCAGGGACTTCAGGAACCAGATGTGGGCGCAGGGCGCCGCCAGGTCGATGTGGCCCATGCGGTCACGGCGGACCTTGGTCTGGGTCACTTCCACGCCGCACTTCTCGCAGATCACACCGCGATGCTTGAGGCGCTTGTACTTGCCGCACAGGCACTCGTAGTCCTTGATCGGGCCAAAGATCTTGGCGCAGAACAGACCGTCGCGCTCGGGCTTGAAGGTACGGTAGTTGATGGTTTCGGGCTTCTTCACCTCACCGAAAGACCACGAGCGGATCTTTTCGGGCGAGGCCAGGCCGATCTTGATGGCATCGAAATGCTCATCAGGCGTGAATTGCTTGAACAGGTCGAGTAGCGATTTCATGGACTCTTTCCCTTTTCAAATTAAGAACGTTCGAGTTCGATGTCCAGGCCCAGGGAACGGATTTCCTTGACCAGCACGTTGAACGACTCGGGCATGCCTGCCTCGATGGAATGCTCGCCCTTGACGATGGACTCGTACACCTTGGTACGGCCCTGCACGTCGTCGGACTTCACGGTCAGCATTTCCTGCAGCACGTAGGCGGCGCCATAGGCTTCCAGCGCCCACACTTCCATCTCACCGAAACGCTGGCCGCCGAACTGGGCCTTGCCGCCCAGAGGCTGCTGCGTGACCAGCGAGTACGGGCCGGTGGAACGGGCGTGCATCTTGTCGTCGACCAGGTGGTGCAGCTTCAGGTAGTGCATGTAGCCGATGGTGGTCGGACGCTCGAAGCGCTCGCCGGTACGGCCGTCATACAGATAGGCCTGCGTACGGCTGTCGGTCAGGCCCTTGGTCTGAGCGACTTCGTCCGGATAGGCCAGCTTCAGCATGTCCTTGATTTCCTGCTCGGAAGCGCCGTCGAACACGGGGGTCGCGAAAGGCACGCCGGTGGTCAGTTCCTTGGCCATGGCCAAGACTTCGCCATCGTCCAGCTGTGTCAGCTCTTCCTTGCGGCCGCGCGAGTTGTAGACCTCTTCCAGGAAGGCGCGTACTTCGGCAGCACGGGCTTCCTTCTGCAGCATGTCGCCGATGCGCTGGCCCAGGCCCTTGCCGGCCCAGCCCAGGTGGACTTCGAGCACCTGACCGATGTTCATGCGCGAAGGCACGCCCAGCGGGTTCAGCACGATGTCGGCGGTGGTGCCGTCAGCCATGAAAGGCATGTCTTCCACGGGCGTGATCTTGGAGACCACACCCTTGTTGCCGTGACGGCCGGCCATCTTGTCGCCAGGCTGCAGGCGGCGCTTGACGGCCAGGTAGACCTTGACCATCTTGAGCACGCCGGCGGGCAGCTCGTCGCCTTGCGTGAGCTTCTTGCGCTTTTCCTCGAAAGCCAGGTCGAAGCTGTGGCGCGTCTGCTCCATGGCGTTCTTCATGGATTCGAGCTGGGCAGCCACTTCGTCTTCGGCGGGGCGGATATCGAACCAGTGGAACTTCTCCACGCCGTCCAGATAGGCCTTGTCGATCTTGGCGCCCTTGGACAGCTTCTGCGGGCCGCCATTGGCCACGCGGCCGGTCAGCAGCTTCTCGATACGGTCGAAAGCGTCGGCCTCCACGATGCGCAGCTGGTCGTTCAGGTCCAGGCGGAAGCGCTTGAGTTCATCGTCGATGATCTGCTGGGCGCGCTTGTCGCGCTGGATGCCTTCGCGCGTGAAGACCTGCACGTCGATCACGGTGCCCTGGGAGCCCTGGTCCACCCGCAGCGAGGTGTCCTTCACGTCGGAGGCCTTCTCGCCGAAGATGGCGCGCAGCAGCTTCTCCTCAGGCGTCAGCGTGGTCTCGCCCTTGGGCGTGACCTTGCCCACCAGCACGTCGCCGGGCTGCACTTCGGCACCCACATAGATGATGCCCGACTCGTCCAGGCGGTTGAGCTGCTGCTCGGACAGGTTGGGGATGTCGCGCGTGATTTCCTCAGGGCCCAGCTTGGTGTCGCGGGCCATGACCACGAGTTCCTCGATATGGATCGAGGTGTAGCGGTCTTCGGCCACCACGCGCTCGTTGATCAGGATGGAGTCTTCGAAGTTGTAGCCGTTCCAGGGCATGAAGGCGATCAGCATGTTCTGGCCGATGGCGATTTCGCCCAGGTCGGTCGACGCGCCGTCGGCCACCACGTCACCCTTGGCCAGCTTGTCACCGCGCTTGACGATGGGACGCTGGTGGATGTTGGTGTTCTGGTTGGAACGCTGGTACTTGATGAGGTTGTAGATGTCCACGCCGACTTCGCCGGCCACGGCTTCTTCGTCGTTGACACGCACCACGATGCGGGTCGCATCGACATAGTCGACGATACCGCCGCGGGTGGCCGTCACCACGGTGCCGGAGTCCACGGCGGCCACGCGCTCGATGCCGGTACCGACCATGGGCTTCTCGGGGCGCAGCACAGGCACGGCCTGGCGCGACATGTTGGCACCCATCAAGGCGCGGTTCGCGTCGTCGTGTTCCAGGAACGGAATCAGCGAAGCCGCCACCGACACGATCTGCGCGGGCGACACGTCCATGTACTGGACGCGCTCGGCCGACACCAGGGTCGATTCGCCGGCTTCACGGGCCGAGACCAGGTCGCCGGTCAGGCGGCCTTCGGCATCGAGCTCGGCATTGGCCTGGGCGATCACGTACTTGCCTTCCTCGATGGCGGACAGGTAGTCGATCTGGTCGGTCACCTTGCCGTCCACCACGCGGCGGTACGGCGTCTCGATGAAGCCGTACTCGTTCAGGCGGGCGTACAGGGCCAGCGAGTTGATCAAGCCGATGTTCGGGCCTTCAGGCGTTTCGATGGGGCAGACGCGGCCGTAGTGGGTCACGTGCACGTCGCGCACTTCGAAGCCGGCACGCTCGCGGGTCAGGCCGCCCGGGCCCAGGGCCGAGACGCGGCGCTTGTGCGTGATTTCGGCCAGAGGGTTGGTCTGGTCCATGAACTGCGACAGCTGCGACGCACCGAAGAACTCCTTGAGGGCCGCGGAAATCGGCTTGGAGTTGATCAGGTCGTGGGGCATCAGCGGCTCTTGCTCGGCCTGGCCCAGACGCTCCTTCACGGCCTTTTCGATACGTGCCAGGCCGGTGCGGTACTGGTTCTCGGCCAGTTCGCCCACGCAGCGCACGCGGCGGTTGCCCAGGTGGTCGATGTCGTCGACCTCGCCCTTGCCGTTGCGCAGGTCCACCAGGATCTTGACCACGGCCAGGATGTCTTCGTTGGACAGCACCATGGGGCCGGTAGGCTCGTCGCGGCCGACCTTGGCGTTGAACTTCATGCGGCCCACGCGCGACAGGTCATAGGTGTCGGCGTTGTAGAACAGGCGCTGGAACAGGGCCTGCACGGCATCTTCGGTCGGCGGCTCGCCGGGGCGCATCATGCGGTAGATGGCCACGCGGGCGGCGAACTCGTCCACGGTTTCGTCGGTGCGCAGGGTCTGCGAGATGTAGGCGCCCTGGTCCAGCTCGTTGGTGTAGATGCACTGCAGCTCCTGCACGGATGCCGCGCGCAGCTTCTTGAGCAGGGCTTCGGTCAGCTCATCGTTGGCCTTGGCGATGATTTCGCCGGTGTCGGGGTCGACGATGTTCTTGGCCACCACGCGGCCGATCAGGAAGTCCTCTGGCACGCTGATGAACTTGGTGCCGGACTGCTCGAACTCGCGGACGTGGCGGGCCGTGACGCGCTTGTCCTTGGTCACCACGACCTTGCCGGCCTTGTCGGTGATGTCGAAGCGGGCCACTTCGCCCTTCAGGCGATCACCCACGAATTCCATCTGGGCGCCGCTGTCCATCAGACGGAAATTGTCGTTGACGAAGAAGTTGGCCAGGATGGACTCAGGCGTCAGGCCGATGGCCTTGAGCAGGATGGTGACCGGCATCTTGCGGCGACGGTCGACACGGAAGAACAGCAGGTCCTTGGGGTCGAACTCGAAATCCAGCCAGGAGCCGCGGTAGGGAATGATGCGCGCCGAAAACAGCAGCTTGCCCGAGCTGTGGGTCTTGCCCTTGTCGTGCTCGAAGAACACGCCGGGCGAACGGTGTAGCTGAGACACGATCACGCGCTCGGTACCGTTGATGATGAACGAGCCCTTGTCGGTCATCAGGGGCACTTCGCCCATGTAGACCTCTTGCTCCTTGACCTCCTTGACCACCTTGGACTGCGCCGTGGAAGACTCACGGTCGTAGATGATCAGCTGCACCTTGGCACGCACGGCCGACGCAAAGGTCAGGCCGCGGGTCTGGCATTCACGGACATCGAACGCAGGCTTGGCGAGGTTGTACTCGACAAACTTCATCTCCACAAAACCATTGTGCGAGACGATGGGGAAGGCGGAATTGAAGGCCGCTTGCAGGCCGTCAATGGTACGTTTTTTGGGGGCTACATCTGCCTGCAAGAATGCTGTGTAGGCATCTTTTTGCATCTGCAGCAGATAAGGCACTTCGAGCACGCTTTCGCGGCTCCCGAAGCTTTTGCGGATTCGCTTGCGTTCGGTGTAAGAATAGGCCATGAGATCTCCGGGCAAAGACATGAGTCCTGGGTCTACGACGACTGCCCCACATGGGAAGCTCCCTGCGGGCTTGGCGGTTGGCCACTACCAACCATGGCTGACGGCGATGCGTTGCACATCGCCCGAACCAAGGCATCTTCTGCTGTCGGATTGTCAGAAGACACTAAAAAGCAGACTCCTCTGGAAACCTGCTTTTTGGTGTGTTCTTTCAGCGCGCCCCACAAGCGCCAAAGGCTGGAGACCCTGAAAGAGTCTCCAGCCCTTGAAACAACTGAATTACTTCAATTCAGCCTTGGCACCGGCTTCGACCAGCTTCTTCACAGCGGCTTCAGCGTCAGCCTTGGGAGCGGCTTCCTTCACGGTCTTGGGAGCGCCGTCAACCAGATCCTTGGCTTCCTTCAGGCCCAGGCCGGTGATTTCGCGCACGGCCTTGATGACGGACACCTTGTTGGCGCCAGCCTCGGTCAGAACGACGTTGAACTCGGTCTTTTCTTCCACGGCAGCAGCGGCACCGCCGCCAGCAGCGGCAGGAGCGGCCATAGCGGCAGCGCTCACGCCAAACTTCTCTTCAATTGCCTTGACCAGGTCGTTCAGTTCCAGAACAGTCATGCTGTCCAGGGAGGTCAGGAATGCGTCTTTATCGAATGCCATTTTGATTTCCTAAATTGGTTGGTTTGTTTTGCCGCGATTAAGCAGCAGCTGCCTCTGCCTCGACAGAGCCTTCGCTCTTCTTGGCCGCCAGGGCGCCCAGCACCACGGCTGTACGCGAGATAGGCGACATGAGCAAGCCGCACAGTTGTGCGAGCAGGACTTCCTTCGAGGGGATGTTTGCCAGTTGCTTAACGCCATTGACGTCCAGGGCCTTGCCACCGAAAGCGCCGCCGCGAATCACCAGCTTGTCGTTGGTCTTCGCGAAATCGGCCACCACCTTGGCGGCGGCCACTGCGTCTTCAGAGAAGCCATAGACCAGCGGACCGGTCATCTGGTCGGCGACCACGTCAAACTGGCCACCAGCCACAGCACGGCGGGCCAGTGTGTTCTTCAGAACACTCAGGCTCACACCCTTGCTGCGGGCATCGGCGCGCAGTTTGGTCATGTCGGCGACCGTGATGCCGCGGTATTCCGCGATCACAAGCGTTTGAGCTTTAGCGGCGAGGCTGGTCACTTCATTGATGACCGCTTCTTTCTCACTGCGATTAAGACTCAAGGTCTACTCCTTCAAATGCGCAATCGGGGCTAGCCCCTCATGCACGCTCTTGTTGCAGCGACCAACTGTTTTTTGGAAATAAATCCATCTGCAGCGGGATCGCCATCTGCGTTGGCCATCGTGATTAAGTGATCCGAATCACACCAACGGTCTTGGATGGCCTGCCAAGACACTCTTGACAGCCCACCACACCAGGCAAGCATTGGCACGCGGCCATTGCTTGCCTGACGATTTCTAGCAATTACGCCGAGATGGATTGTGTATCGACGCGAACGCCCACACCCATGGTCGACGACACTGCCACCTTGCGCAGGTACAGACCCTTGCTGGTAGCAGGCTTGGCCTTGTTCAGGGCATCGATCAGAGCAGCCAGGTTACCCTGCAGCTTTTCGGAGTCGAACGAGCGACGGCCGATCGTGCCGTGAATGATGCCGGCCTTGTCCACGCGGAACTGCACTTGACCCGCCTTGGCGTTCTTCACAGCCGTAGCGACGTCAGGAGTCACGGTGCCAACCTTGGGGTTGGGCATCAGGCCGCGGGGGCCCAGGATCTGGCCCAGCTGACCCACCACGCGCATAGCGTCAGGAGCAGCGATCACCACGTCGAAAGGCATGTCACCGGCCTTGACCATAGCGGCCAGATCGTCCATACCGACCACGTCAGCGCCAGCGGCCTTGGCTTCTTCAGCCTTGGCGCCCTGTGCGAACACAGCCACGCGAGCAGTCTTGCCGGTGCCGTGAGGCAGAACCACGGCGCCACGCACCACTTGGTCCGACTTCTTGGCATCCACGCCCAGTTGCACGGCCACGTCGATGGATTCATCGAACTTGGCAGTTGCAGCTTCCTTCACCAGCGCCACAGCGTCAGCGAAAGCGTACAGCTTGTTGGAATCAACCTTGCCCTGGAGAGCTTTTTGCTTCTTGGTCAACTTGGCCATTTACACACCCTCCACGATCACGCCCATCGAACGGGCAGAACCAGCCAACGTACGCACGGCGGCGTCGACGTCGGCAGCGTTCATGTCCTTCAGCTTGGTCTTGGCGATTTCTTCCAGCTGAGCACGGGTGATCTTGCCGACCTTGTTCTTCAGAGGGTTCGAAGAACCCTTGTCCAGCTTCACAGCCTTCTTGATCAGAACGGTTGCAGGAGGCGTCTTGATGATGAACGTGAAGCTCTTGTCAGCAAAAGCCGTGATCACCACAGGCAGAGGCAGGCCGGGCTCGACACCTTGGGTCTGGGCGTTGAACGCCTTGCAGAATTCCATGATGTTGAGGCCGCGCTGACCCAGCGCAGGACCGATTGGAGGAGAAGGGTTGGCCTTACCAGCTGGCACTTGCAGCTTGATGAAGCCGACGATTTTTTTCGCCATTGAAAGCTCCTTACGGGTATAGCGCCATCCGCACAAACAGTGCAGACAGCTCCCCGAGGTTACTGACTCTTATCCAAGACCTCGCATCGAGTCAAAAAATGCGAAGCCGGCTATTCTATTTCGTCTCTCAAGTTTTCTCAACTTGAGCGAATTCCAATTCCACAGGGGTCGCACGGCCAAAGATGGTGACCGAAACGCGCAAGCGGCTCTTTTCGTAGTTGACTTCCTCGACGGAGCCGTTGAAATCGGTGAAAGGACCGTCCTTGACGCGGACCAGTTCGCCCACCATGAACTCGACCTTGTGACGCGGCTTTTCAGTGCCTTCCTGCATCTGATCGACGATCTTGCGAACTTCTTCCTCGGAGATGGGAGCCGGACGGTTCTTGGCGCCGCCCACGAAGCCCGTCACCTTGCTGGTGTGCTTGACCAGGTGCCAGGTATCGTCATCCATCACCATTTCGACGAAAACATAGCCCGGAAACAGGCGACGTTCGGTCGTACGGCGCTGGCCGTTGCGCATCTCGACCACTTCTTCGGAAGGAACCAGGATGCGACCGAACTTGGACTGCATGCCCGAACGCGCGATGCGCTCGGCGATGTTGCGCTCCACGGCCTTTTCCATGCCCGAATATGCATGGACGATATACCAGCGCAGATCTGGATTGCCGGGCGCTGCCGCCCCGCCATTCACATCCGTTTCGACAACGTCTGCCATTACTTCCTCCAGCCCAAAATCAGGTCGTACAAGACCCACTCCAGCGTCTTGTCGGTGAACCACAAGAACAAAGCCATGACCACCACGAAGCCGAAGACATACAAAGTCATTTGCAATGTCTCTTTGCGAGTCGGCCAGACGACCTTCTTCACTTCAAGCCAGGCAGCACGGGCAAAGCCGATGAAGCGCTTGCCAGGCTCGGAAACCAGGAACACGCCGGCAGCAGCCAGCAAGCCGACGATCAGGGCAGCCCATTGAGCCACCTGACCTTGCTTGCTCAGCAAATAAAAACCGGCAATCGAAGCAACAACTAAAGCCGCGACAGCGGCTAGTTTTGCTTTGTCAGCTCCAGAGCTGACCGTTTCAACCTGAGTAGTGGCCATATTTCATTTCAAATGCACAAGTTTTGCGCAATTTCAAGACGCCAAAGCCCGCCAAAGGCGGGCTCTCGTTGATTCCACCATCAGAAGGTGGCAGGGGCAGTAGGAATCGAACCTACAACCTTCGGTTTTGGAGACCGACGCTCTGCCAATTGAGCTATACCCCTACAAACCAATTAAGCAATGATCTTGGCAACCACGCCAGCGCCCACGGTGCGGCCGCCTTCGCGGATAGCGAAGCGCAGACCTTCTTCCATGGCGATGGGGGCGATCAGCTTCACGGTGATCGACACGTTGTC
>NZ_BMEU01000010.1 GCF_014637085.1 Comamonas phosphati
CGGTGCGCAACTTTCTGGGTGCCATTCACTTGGCCGCTGCCATGGTTTGGCTCAATTGAGCACCATGGCCTGGGAATGAACTCGGACATCGATTGATGACACGCCCTAAAAGCCGGGTGCCGCTTGGCCCGACCCTATCCGTGACAATTTGTCAGTGTTTTCCCGAGTTTTTCTGCAGATATCGAACCTGTACCCATTCAATGCGATCCGCGGTCGCACCAGGCCCTGCAACTGATTCCCGACTTTTCTTTGATCCGGGCCTGAGAAGGTGTTCATGACCTGCTCGCGCCGCGAGCCAGCCGATCCTAGGCCTGCGGCGCCTGGGCCAGCGCCCAGGCCACATGCTCGCGCACCACTTCGCTGCCGTGATCGGCGCGGCCTGCCAGCGCGGCCTGCAGGCTGGCGCGCTCGGCGGCGTTGTTACTCACGCGCAGCGCGTTGCCCATGGCCACGGCCACGTTGCGCAGCCAGCGCTCATGGCCTATGCGCCGGATCGGGCTGCCTTCGGTCAGGCGCAGGAACATGGCCTCGTCCCAAGCCAGGAAATGCACCAGCTGGGTCCCGGCCAGACTAGCGCGCGCATCGAAGTCGGGCAGCGCGCTGGTCTTGGCAAATTTGTTCCAGGGGCAGGCCAGCTGGCAGTCGTCGCAGCCGTAGATGCGGTTGGCCATGAGCGGGCGCAGCTCCACGGGAATGCTGCCTGGATGCTCGATGGTCAGGTAGGAAATGCAGCGGCGCGCATCCACGCGGTGCGCCGCCACGATGGCACCGGTCGGGCAGGCATCCACGCAGGCTGTGCAGTTGCCGCAGTGCGCGCTCACGGACTCGGTGGGCTCCAGAGCAACGTCCACATAGATCTCGCCCAGGAAGAACATGGAACCCGCCTCGCGGTGCAGCACCAGGGTGTGCTTGCCGCGCCAGCCCAGGCCGCTGCGGCTGGCCAGCTCGGCCTCCAGTACCGGCGCCGAGTCGGTGAAGACGCGGTGGCCGAAGGGCCCGATTTCCTGCGCGATCCGGTCGGCCAGCTTCTGCAGCCGGTTGCGCAACACTTTGTGATAGTCGCGACCGCGCGCATAGACGGACACGATGCCTTCGCCCGGCCTTTGCAGGCGCGACCATTCCACCGCCTGCCAGCCTTCGGGCGTGTCGCGCGGAAGATAATCCATGCGGGCCGTGATCACGCTCACGGTGCCGGGAACTAATTCGGCCGGACGCGCTCGTTTCAAGCCATGGGCCTGCATGTAATGCATCTCGCCATGGAAGCCTTGCGCCAACCATTGCTCCAAACCGGGTTCGGCCGAGGACAAATCCACACCAGCCACACCAATTTGGGAAAATCCCAGCTCGCGAGCCCAGGCTTGCATCAAAGGAACCAATTGACTGCTGCTCACCATATCCCCCCGATTGTAGAAAGCCAGGCGACTGTGCCCCTGCAGGAATGGCGCATTGTCTGGCACGACGAAGAGGACACGGCGCGCTTTGCCCAGGTCCTGGCGGCCCAGCCCCTGCTGCGCCATGCCTACGTCACCCTGCACGGCGATCTGGGGGCCGGCAAGACCACGCTGGTGCGCCACTGGCTGCGCGCCCTGGGCGTGCAGGGCCGCATCAAGAGCCCGACCTACGCCGTGGTGGAGCCGCATGAGGTGGGCGACCTGTCCATCTGGCACTTCGACTTCTACCGCTTCGACGATCCGCGCGAATGGGAGGATGCCGGTTTTCGCGACATTTTTGCCAGCCCCGGCCTCAAGCTGGCAGAATGGCCCGAGAAGGCCGCAGCGGTTACACCTGTTGCGGATATAGCTATCCATATCGAAGCAACCGACGACGCACGGCGGCAGGTGACGCTCCAGGCGTTCACACCGGCCGGCTGCACCGTGCTTGACGCATTCAAGGCATGAGCAAAGCCCTACCCACCCCCGTCCCGTTCGCGCCTTCGGCCCTTTCGCGCCGTGGCCTGCTGCAAGCGGGCTCCATCGTGCTGCTGCTGGGCCGCCAGCACATCGCCCAGGGCGCCAGCATCGTCGCCGTGCGCGTCTGGCCTGCGCCCGACTACTCGCGCGTGACCATCGAGTCCGACATCCCGCTGACGGCCAAGCCCATCTTCGTTCCCACGCCGCCACGCCTGGCCGTGGACATCGAGGGCATAGACCTGAACCCGGCCCTGCGCGAACTGGTGGCCAAGGTGCGGCCCGACGACCCCAACATCTCGACCATCCGCGTGGGGCAGAACTCGCCCAGCGTGGTGCGCCTGGTGATCGACCTCAAGCAGGAAGCCCGGCCCCAGGTTTTCACGCTGGCGCCCGTCGCGCCCTACAAGAACCGCCTGGTGCTCGACCTCTACCCGGCCAAGGCCGTGGACCCGCTGGAAGCGCTGATCAGCGAGCGGCTGCGCGACGCCGGCCCGGGAGCGGCAGCCGCACCCTCGCCTTCCTCGCCGATCACCACGCCGCCGCCGGCCGCGATTGCCGCAGCGCCCCAGCCCGACCCACTGGGCGACCTGATTGCCCAGCACAACCGCCCCGGCACGACGCCTTCGACGCCGGCACCCGCGCCCATCACCTCGGCCCAGGCGCCGATGCCGGCCCCGGCTCGCCCGGCACCTCCGCCTCCCGCCCCTGTGCCGGCGCCCGCCGGCCAGGCCACCTCGCGGCGCACCGATCGCATCATCATCGTGGCCCTGGATCCGGGCCATGGCGGCGAAGACCCCGGCGCCACGGGCCCCAGCGGCCTGCGCGAGAAGGACGTGGTGCTCAAGGTGGCGTACCTGCTGCGCGAGCGCATCAACAACTCCCGCGTGGGCGGCAACCCCATGCGCGCCTTCATGACGCGCGATGCCGACTTCTTCGTGCCCCTGGCCACCCGCGTGGAAAAGGCCCGCCGCGTGCAGGCCGACCTGTTCATCAGCATCCATGCCGATGCCTTCACCACGCCCGCCGCGCGCGGCGCCAGCGTGTTTGCGCTGAGCGAGCGCGGCGCCTCCAGCACGGCCGCGCGCTGGCTGGCCAACAAGGAAAACCAGTCCGATCTGGTCGGCGGCCTGAACATGGGCGTGCAGGACCAGCACGTGCAGCGCATGCTGCTGGACATGAGCACCACGGCCCAGATCAAGGACAGCCTCAAACTCGGCACCTCGCTGCTCGGCGAGATCGGCGGCATGGCCCGATTGCACAAGGGCAAGGTCGAACAGGCCGGCTTTGCCGTGCTCAAGGCTCCGGACATCCCCAGCGTGCTGGTGGAGACGGCCTTTATCAGCAACCCCGAGGAAGAGGCCAAGCTGCGCAGCAGCAGCTACCAGGAAGATCTGGCCGACGCCCTGATGAACGGCATCCGCAAATACTTCGCCCACAACCCGCCGCTGGCCCGCAGCCGGTCGGTTTGAGGCTCTGTCCGACACACTCTTCAAGGAGCGCCAGCGCACGCCTGCGTGCAGGAGCTGTTGCCCCTGCCGGACGATTTGCGCCCATCTCCTACCACTCGCCCGCGGCAGTCGTGGCACTATGAAGGCGTGTTCCACTTGGAGCGAGGGCTGGCGCAACCACCCGCCACAAGCGGCTTGCCCCTTCCGCCTGCGCTCCCATCAAGGAGATGGATATGAGGATACGAACCGGCTCTTCCCTGGTAGCAGCTGCTTTGCTGAGCCTGGCTCTGGCAGGCTGCGCCTCTCACCCCACCAATGCCCAGATCGGCACCGGCGTGGGCGCCGTAGCCGGTGGCGTGGTGGGTGATGCGGTCTTCGGCTCCACCCTCGGCACCGTGGGTGGCGCCGCAGCCGGCGCGCTCATCGGCAACGAGGTGGGCAAGCGCCACGACCGCAGATATTGACTTCCGCTGAGCGGCCTCGCCGCCTTTCCCGGAGGGGGCGACGCCCCGATGTGGGGCGGCTCTTCAGCGCTGTCCCGCGGTGTCCCGCGCTCGGAGTGCGCCAGTTTCGTGAACCACACCCGTTTCACGCAGCGCCGCGGATAACCGCTAGACCTCTCGCATGAAAAGAAAAAGCCCCGGTTCATCTGCACCGGGGCTTTTTCATGAGGCCAGCCCAGACTTACTGCACCGCCGGGGCCTTGTCGCCGCGGCCCGCGCGCCAGGCGCCGAAGATGGCCAGCAGGCCCGGAATCAGGATCAGCCCCCAGATGATTTTCTCCAGGTTGTTGCGCACCCACTCCAGGTTGCCGAAGAAATAGCCCGCCGTGCTGATGCCCAGCACCCAGACCAGCGCGCCCACCACGTTGAACATGCTGAACCGCGCGCGGCTCATGCGGGCCACGCCGGCCACAAAGGGTGCGAAGGTGCGGATGAACGGCATGAAGCGCGCCAGGATGATGGTGATGCCACCGTAGCGCTCATAGAAAGCATGCGCCTGGTCGAAGGCCTTGCGGTTGAACCAGCGCGAATCCTCCCACTGGAAGACCTTGGGCCCCAGGTAGCGGCCTATGGTGTAGTTGCACTGGTCGCCCAGAACGGCGGCCAGCAGCAGTACGGCCACGGCCAGCGGAAAGCTCATGAAGCCCGCTCCGCACAGGGCGCCGGTGATGAACAGCAGCGAATCACCCGGCAGGAACGGCATGACGACCACGCCGGTCTCCACGAACACGATGATGAACAGCAAGGCGTACACCCAGGGCCCGTAGGCCACGACAAAGGCCTCCAGATGCTTGTCGATGTGCAGGATGAAGTCGATCAGGAACTGAATGATTTCCAAGGCGCAATCCTCTTGATTTCCGCGTGACGGGAGCGGCAGCATGCCGGCCTGTAATGTACTGCGCAAAATCCTTCATTCTGCGCGCCAGGAGCCCTGGCGGCCAGGCTTCGGCAGAACATTGCAACCAGAGTCACAACTGTTTGCAGCTGCCAACAATCACGTTCTGGCACACTCACCTTGTTACAAGTTTTGTTAAATCTATACCTGAATCTCATCAAACCAGCGGGTTTGTACAGGCACAGTGGAGGCGTGTCAGAGCCATGCGCAAATCTTGTGCAACGACGCAAAATCCAGAACCAGCCTTCATGGTTCTGCTGCTTCACTCATCCGGGATGAGATGCACAGCAGTCTTTCCCCAACAAGCAAGATGAGAGGAATCCAAAAATGATCAAGAACACCCTGAAAACCGGTAAATCCCTGGTCCTGGCCGCCGCAGTGGTCGGCACCCTGGCCCTGAGCGGCTGCGCTCACGGCCCCAGCAATCGACAACTCGGCATCGGTGCGGGCGCCGTGGCCGGCGGCGCCGTCGGCAATGTGCTGTTCGGCGGCCCCGTGGGCACCATCGGTGGTGCCGCAGCCGGCGCCCTGATCGGCAACGAAATGACCAGCGGCCGCCATCGCTAAAGCGTCCCAGCGCCCTCTCCAGGCCACGGCATCCCTGGCCTGGGATAACAAAGAGCTGCATCCGCAGCTCTTTGTTGTTTCCGGAACCGCAAAAAGCTCACTTCGAAGCCGTCTTGCCCCCGCGCCTAGAATGCTTGCGTGAACGCATCCAGCCCTGAACTCTCCCCTGCTTCCTCCGAAGCCACCCCATCCCGCCGCCCCATTCGCGACCTGCCCGACGAGCTGATCAGCCAGATTGCCGCCGGCGAGGTGGTGGAGCGTCCGGCATCCGTGGTGCGCGAGCTCGTGGACAACGCCCTGGACGCCGGAGCGCGCCAGATCACCGTGCGCCTGCTCGCCGGCGGCGTGCGCCTGATCTCCGTCGAGGATGACGGTGGCGGCATTCCCCGTGACGAGCTGCCTGTGGCCCTGCGCCGCCATGCCACGAGCAAGATTTCGGATCTGCACGATCTGGAAACCGTGGCCACCATGGGTTTTCGGGGTGAAGCGCTGGCTGCCATCGCCTCGGTATCGGAAGCCTCCATCCTCTCGCGCCCGGCCGGCCAGGAATCGGCCTATCTGCTGGACGCCCGCAGCGGCGAACTGCGCCCCGCAGCCCGCAACCAGGGCACGACGGTAGAGGTCAAGGAGCTGTTCTTCTCCACGCCGGCGCGCCGCAAGTTTCTCAAGACGGATGCCACCGAGCTGGCCCACTGCATCGAATCCGTGCGTCGCCATGCGCTGGCCCGTCCCGACGTGGGCTTTGCCATCTGGCACGAGGGCAAGCTGGTCGAGCAATGGCGGGCTGCAGTTACCGATGATTCAAATGCCGACGCCGCCCTGGCCCGCCGCCTGTCCGATGTGCTGGGCGACAACTTCGTGGACAAATCGGTGACCGTGGACCATTGGGCCGGACCCGTCCACGTCACGGGGCGCGCCGGCATTCCCGACGCGGCGCGCTCGCGCCCGGACCATCAGTTCTGCTACGTCAACGGCCGTTTCGTGCGCGACAAGGTGCTCACCCATGCCGCCCGCTCCGCCTACGAGGACGTGCTGCACGGCAACAAGCAGCCGGTCTATGCGCTGTATGTGGAGATAGACCCGGCGCGCGTGGACGTGAACGTGCACCCGACCAAGATCGAAGTACGCTTTCGCGACAGCCGCGAGGTGCACCAGGCCGTGCGCCATGCCATCGAGAACGCCCTGGCCGCGCCACGCGCCGCCGCCGTGGTCGAAGCCGCTGCCCAGGAAACCACGCGCCAGCCCGGCCTGATTGCCGAAGCCGGCCAGGCTCCCAGCCCCGCCTGGCCGCAGACCCGCATGGCTTTTGGCGAAGAGCGTGCCGGCAACCCCGTGCGCGATCTGGCCAGTCTGTGGGCGCCCATGCGCGAAGCCATGCCGGCGTCGCCCGCAGCGCCGGCCGCCCCCGATGCGCCGCAAGCCGAGCCCGCCGAAACCGCTGCGGCACCCGCCATGCCTGCCGCCTCTCCGGCATCGGCGCCGGCGGCCTCGAGCCATCCAGGCACGGCGGCCGGAAGCGACGCAGCCGAAGCCACGGCCGTCAAGCTGCGCCCCTCGGGCCAGTCCAGCTACTTCAGCGCCAGGTCGACAACGCCTGCCGTCGCGCCGCAAGTCGCGGAAGCCATGCCAGCACCGCTGGCCCAGCCGGCCCCGGCCGTTGCCGACAGTGCTGCACCGGTATGGCCGCTGGGCCGCGCCGTGGCGCAAATCCACGGCGTCTACATCCTGGCCGAGAACCATCTGGGCCTGGTGGTGGTCGACATGCACGCGGCCCATGAGCGCATCGTCTACGAGCAGCTCAAGAACGCCATCAACGGCGACGACCGTATTCCGAGCCAGCCGCTGCTCATCCCGGCCACCTTTGCCGCGACGCCCGAGGAAGTGGCCACGGCCGAGGCCCATGGCGAGACGCTGCAGGCCCTGGGCCTTGAAGTCTCCCCGTTCTCGCCCAAGACCCTGGCCGTGCGTGCCGTGCCCGCCACGCTGGCCCAGGGCGACGCGGTGGAGCTGGCGCGCAGCGTGCTGGCCGAACTGGCCCAGCACGACGCCAGCACCGTGGTGCAGCGCGCGCGCAACGAGATCCTGGCCACCATGGCCTGCCACGGCGCCGTGCGCGCCAACCGCAAGCTCACCCTCGACGAGATGAATGCGCTGCTGCGCCAGATGGAAGTGACCGAGCGCTCCGACCAATGCAATCACGGCCGCCCGACCTGGCGGCAGATGAGCATGAAGGAAATGGACGCCCTCTTTCTGCGCGGCCGATAGGAAGAAAACCGGGCGGGCCGGGCAGCGGTTCGCGCCGCCGGCCCGGCCCTGGATTGCCGCAAGCGGCCACGATGACGGCGCGGGACAGCCGGCCGGTGCGGCGTGCGCCTGGGCGCGGGCGACCGCCAGCCCCATGCGCGGCATTGCCCGCGCGGCAATCCGCAGTCCGGCTGCGCCGCAAAGCGAAAACTCCGTTGCATTCCCTCTTTGCGCACCGTTTCGGTTCAAAAATATTGCACCAATACCCGTTCCCAATGGGGAAACGATTTTCTCATGCACCAAATAACGGCATTCGCGCACCATGACTGCGCAAACCACGCCCCAAAAAGAAGCATGGAGGCATAACTTTTTGGCATAATCATGGTTTGCACAATTTGTCAGCAGCCCGTTTTTAGTCAGAAAGTTCTCTCATATGAAGTACGAGTCCGTCGGCCAGTTCCTGGAGGAAGTGGCACAACGCAATCCCGGCCAGCCCGAGTTCCTGCAAGCCGTCACCGAAGTGATGGAAAGCCTCTGGCCCTTCATCGAGAAGAACCCCAAATACGCTGAACACTCCCTGCTGGAGCGCCTGGTCGAACCCGAGCGCATCATCCAGTTCCGCGTGAGCTGGACCGACGACAAGGGCCAGGTGCATGTGAACCGCGGCTTCCGCATCCAGCACAGCATGGCCATCGGCCCCTACAAGGGCGGTCTGCGCTTCCACCCCTCGGTGAACCAGTCCGTGCTGAAGTTCCTGGCTTTCGAGCAGACCTTCAAGAACGCGCTGACCACGCTGCCCATGGGCGGCGGCAAGGGCGGCTCGGACTTCGATCCCAAGGGCAAGAGCCCTGCCGAAGTCATGCGTTTCTGCCAGGCCTTCGTGAGCGAGCTGTTCCGCCACGTGGGCCCCGACACCGACGTGCCCGCCGGTGACATCGGCGTGGGCGGCCGCGAGGTCGGCTTCATGGCCGGCATGTACAAAAAGCTGTCCAACACCGCCGGCAGCGTGTTCACGGGCAAGGGCCTGTCGTTCGGCGGCTCGCTGATCCGCCCCGAAGCCACCGGCTACGGCACCGTGTACTTCGCCCAGGAAATGCTGGCCACCCGCGGCCAGTCCTTCGCGGGCAAGACCGTGTCGGTCTCCGGCTCGGGCAACGTGGCCCAGTACGCCGTGGAAAAGGCCCTGCAGCTGGGCGCCAAGGTCGTGACCGTGTCCGACTCCTCGGGCACCGCCTACGACCCCGAAGGCTTCACCACCGAGAAGCTGGCCATCCTGATGGACGTCAAGAACCACCACTACGGCCGCGTGAGCGACTACGCTGCCAAGGTGCCCGGCGTGCAATTCATGGCCGGCCAGCGTCCCTGGTCCATCAAGGTGGACGTGGCCCTGCCTTGCGCCACCCAGAACGAACTGCATGAAGACGACGCCAAGACCCTGATCGCCAACGGCGTGCTGTGCGTGGCCGAAGGCGCCAACATGCCCTCGACCATCGAAGCGGCCAAGGCTTTCGAAACCGCTGGCGTGCTCTACGCACCCGGCAAGGCCTCGAACGCCGGCGGCGTGGCGACTTCGGGCCTGGAAATGAGCCAGAACGCCATGCGCCTGTCCTGGACGCGCGACGAGGTGGACGCCCGCCTGCTGATGATCATGCAAGGCATCCACGCCGCCTGCCTGAAGTACGGCAAGCGCGAGGACGGCACCGTGAGCTACATCGACGGCGCCAATGTGGCCGGCTTCGTGAAGGTGGCCGACGCCATGCTGGCACAGGGCGTGATCTGAGCCTCCGGCGCTTTCACGTCCCATCGACAAGGCCCTTCGGGGCCTTTTCTGTTGCGGCTTGCCTGTTCCGGGCCACGGCTACCATGGTGCAATTCCTTCCCAGACACGCACCATGAAGCCACGCGCCTCGCTTGTCCTCTGCTGGTTTTGCGCTCTGCCCCTGACCACACGGGCCGAGCCGCCCTCGCCGGCCGCCGCCCGGGAAATCCAGCACCTGATCGAGCACCTGCAAAACTCGGGCTGCGAATTCATGCGCAACGGCAGCTGGTACGACAGCGGCAAGGCCGCCGACCACCTGCGCCAGAAATACGACGATCTGCAGAAAAAAGGCTGGGTCTCGACGGCCGAGGACTTCATCGCCCGCGCGGGCAGCGAAAGCAGCATGAGCCACAAGGCCTATGAAGTGCGCTGCGCCGGCAGAGCCGCCGAACCCAGCGGCCCCTGGCTGCAGGCCGAACTCAAGCGCTACCGCAACGCCAAGTGATGGCTCCCAGGTGATTCGGCATCACTTGCGGCGGCTTGCCGCGTCGCACCAGCGCTGCGCCACCTGGGGCGAGGTACTGCACACGGCCTCGTGCGTGACGGTGGTCACGGCGCGCTCCAGCAGTTGGATATCGGCCTCGTGCTGGCGCGCCACATGGGGGTCCTCGAAGAAGATGGCGCGCTGGCAGCGGCGCTCCAGCACCAGGTCGGCAATCTGCGCATCGCCGCCCAGCGGGCCGCTGTTGAAGCGGTCCACCCACAGCTTGTCGGCGGGCCAGCCCTTGCTCCAGGCCAGCTCGTTGAGCCTTTGCCCCGTGGTGCCCGTGCCCACGCGGCGGCGGTAGCGCGACAGCAGCTCGAAGTTGCGCTCGGCGAACTCCAGCATGGTCGGCTTCATCGCATCGTGGGCGATCAGCGCCAGCGTCTGGCTCTCGTAGTCAAAGAAGCGGTCGGCATTGCGGTCGCGCGGCAGGCCGGCATGGATGCGCTCCATCTCCACCCAGTCCCGCGCCGAGGCCACGGTGGACAAAAAAGGCTTGCCGTGGATCACGCACTGGCGCTTCAGGGCCAGGGCTTCGGGAAAGATGGACGAGGGATCGACGGGATCGGCCAGGTAGATCGCTCCGTCGAGCTGGCGGTCCTCGCCCTCCATGCCCACGACTTCGGCCACCAGCTTCATCAACCCGCCTTCGCGCCCGTAGGGGTAGCGCACCAGGTCCTTGTAGCCGTGGAGCATGCCGGCCGCCGAGATGGCGTCATAGGTGCGCCCGATGGCATGAAAGCCCAGCTGCAGCTCGCGGATTCCCGCCTCGCAGGCCCGCAGGAAGGAAAACAGCGCGGCATCCTCGTTCTGGTGGTGAAGTTTGTTCGCAGCAAGTCCCAGGCAAATTGGCATTTCCAAGCATCCACAAAACAGGAGTTCAAAGGGCCCATGCCCCGGTGCGCAGCGCTCCTGCTTACCGGGAACAACAAAACACCCCAAGAATATCGCCAATTGGCGGCCCGGCTCATGAGACGGCGGTGCTTGCAGCCATACTTGCGCAAACACTTGACATCGCCCGCAACCCCTCGCCTCCATGACAGCCAACGCCACCCTGCCCTGTATTGCCATCGCCGGCCCCACCGCCTCGGGAAAGACCGCGGCCGCGCTGGCCCTGGCCGCGCTGCTGGAGCGGAGCGGCCAGAAGGCGGAAATCATCAGCGTGGATTCGGCCCTGGTCTACCGCGGCATGGACATAGGCACGGCCAAGCCGTCCCGGGCGGAACTGGCCGCCGTTCCCCACCACCTGATCGACATCCTCGATCCGCTGCAGGCCTATAGCGCCGCCGAGTTCGTGCGCGACACGGTGCGGCTCGCGGCCGAGATCCGCGCGCGCGGCGCCCTGCCCTTGCTGGTGGGCGGCACCATGCTGTACTTCAAGGCCTTGATGGACGGCCTGGACGACATGCCCGCCGCCAGCCCCGAGGTGCGCGCCGCGCTCGATGCCGAGGCCGCCCGGCTGGGCTGGCCCGCCATGCATGCCCGGCTCGCGCAGGTCGACCCCGTCACCGCCGCCCGGCTGGCCCCCGGCGACAGCCAGCGCATCCAGCGCGCGCTCGAAGTCTGGGAGGTTTCGGGCAAGCCGCTGTCGAGCTTTCATACTTCGAAAAAAGAAGCAGGTTACGCAGAATCCATCGGCCTGCAAGCGCTTTTTTCGTTGGAGCCGCAAGACCGCGCCTGGCTGCACCAGCGCATTGCGCTGCGCTTCGACCTGATGCTGGAGCAGGGCTTTATCGACGAAGTGCGCGGGCTGCGCGCGCGCGGCGACCTGCACCCGGACCTGCCCTCGATCCGCTGCGTGGGCTATCGCCAGGCCTGGGAGGTGCTCGACGCCTTTGCAGCCGACACCTCCAGGCCGCTGGACATGGGCGGCCTGCGCGAGCGCGGCATTGCCGCCACGCGCCAGCTCGCCAAACGCCAGATCACCTGGCTGCGCAGCATGCCCAGGCGCCAGCCCATTGCCTGCGATGCCCCCGACGCCCAGCAGCAATTGCTGGCCGCGGCCATGGCCGCGATAGACGCAGCGCAAGAAGCCCGCTGACCCGGCGCTTAAGATGGGGATATGCCTAGCCCCTCCTGCACAAGTCCTCATCTCACTCCCCTGGTGCAGGTGGACCAACTGGCCAAGCGCTATGGCGAGACGGCACCGGCCACGGTTTTCGAGCAGGTGAGCTGCGAGGTGCGGCCCGGCGAGTTCGTGGCCGTGGTGGGCGACTCAGGCGTGGGCAAATCCACGTTTCTCAACTGCCTGGCCGGGCTGGACAGCTGGCAGCAGGGCCGCGTGGTGCATGCCGGCGTGGACCTTTCCACGCTGAATGAAGCCCAGCGCGCCATCTGGCGGCGCCGGCACCTGGGCTTCGTGTTCCAGGCCTTCCACGTGCTGCCGCATCTGGACGTGGCCCAGAACGTCGCCCTGCCCCTGATGCTGCTGGGCCGCCATGGCGCGGAGAGCCAGGAGCGCGTGCAGCAGGTGCTGCAGGCCGTGGGCCTGGCCGAGCTGGGCGGGCGCCTGCCGCAGCAGCTCAGCGGCGGCCAGCTGCAGCGCGTGGCCATTGCCCGCGCCCTGGTCCACGAGCCGCCGCTGCTGCTGGCCGACGAGCCCACGGGCAATCTGGACCCGGGCACGGCCCGGCAGATCATGGACCTGCTGCTGGCCCGGACCCGCGAACGGCAGACGGCGCTGGTGCTGGTCACGCACTCCATGGATGCGGCCCGGCGCGCGGATCGCATTCTGCGGCTGACCAGCCGCGGCATGCAGCCCGAGGCGGCTTGCTAGGGCCCGCCATGTGGTCCCTGCTCTGCACTTTTTCCTGGCAGGAGCTGCGCCACCATCCATGGCGTGCGGCCACGGCCTGGGTGGCCATCATGCTGGGTGTGGCCCTGGGCTTTGCCGTGCATGTCATCAACCAGTCGGCCCTGGACGAGTTCTCGCGCGCCGCGCGCAGTGTCAACGGCCAGCCCGATCTGCAGTTGCATGCCATGCAGGGCGGCCTGCCGCTGGCGCTGTACCAGCAGGTGGCGCAGACCCCGGGCATAGCGCACGCCGTGCCGTGGGTGGAGACCTCCGTGCTGCTGCCGCAGGGACAGGCCGAGCCAAACAAGGCCGGCCAGACCCGTGGCGCCGCGCAGGGCACGGTGCTGCGCGTCCTGGGCAGCGATGCCTTGCTGATGGCGCCCGTGGCGCCCGCGCTCGTGCCGCGCCTGGCCGCTGGCAACGACCGCCTGGACCTGTTCGCGCCCGATGCGGTGTTCCTCAACGCCGCCGCGCTCAAGGCCCTGCACCTGCCTGCCGATGCGCCGGCCGGAACGCCCATAGCATGGCTGCTGAACGGCCGGCGGCAGACGCTGCGCCTGGCCGGCACCGTGGCCGCCGCCGGAGCGCCGGTGGCCTTCATGGACATAGGCCCCCTGCAGGACCTTTTGCAGCAATGGAACACGATCGACCGCATCGACCTGCTGCTGGCCGACGGCGCCGCGCGCAGCACCGTCATCGCCGCACTGCACAAGCTGCCGGCCTGGCAGCCGCAAATCCTGGTGCAGCAGCCGGGCGACGAGCAGCAGCGCGTGGGCGAAATGTCGCGCGCCTACCGCGTCAACCTCACGGTGCTGGCGCTGGTGGCTCTGTTCACGGGCGCTTTTCTGGTGTTTTCGGTGCTGGCCCTCAGCGTGGCCCAGCGGGCGCCGCAGTTCGCGCTGCTGGCCGTGCTGGGCGCCACGCCGCGCCAGCGCCTGGGCCTGGTGCTGCTGGAAGCCCTGCTGCTGGGCCTGCTCGGCAGCATCGCCGGCCTTGCCGCAGGTGCCGCTCTGGCCTGGCTGGCCCTGCACTGGCTGGGCGGCGACCTGGGCGGCGGCTACTTTGCCGGCGTCAGCCCCGCACTGCAGTGGAGCCCCGTGGCCACGCTGGTGTTCGGCCTGCTGGGCGTTGCCGCCACCGTGGCCGGCGCCTGGTGGCCGGCCCGCCAGGCCATGGAACTGCCGCCGGCCGCCACGCTCAAGGGCATGGGCAGCGGCATGGAATCGCGGGCCAGGACCTGGCCGGCGCTGGCCCTGCTGCTCGCCAGCGTGCTGCTGGCGCTGATGCCGCCCGTGACCGGCGTGCCGCTGGCGGCCTATGCGGCCGTGGCGCTGTTGCTGCTGGGCGGCATGGCGGCCCTGCCCTGGCTGCTGGCCCTGCTGCTGCGCGGCCTGCCCCGGGCACTGCTGCAGCGGGCGCTGCCGCTGCTGGCCGTGGAGCGCGCGCGCCGCATGCGCCGCGCCACCACGGTGGCCGTGGGCGGCGTGGTGGCCAGCCTGTCCCTGGCCGTGGCGCTGACGGTCATGGTCACCAGCTTTCGCGGCAGCATGCTGGAGTGGCTGGATGCCGTGCTACCCGCACCCTGGTATGTGCGCGCCGCCGGCGGCTCCAGCCGCGTCGATGCGGCCCTGCTGCCGGCCCGCGCGGCACAGGCCATTGGCGCACTGCCTGGTGTGGAGCGCGCCCAGGCCATGCGCACCACCAGCCTGCAGCTGCTGCCCGACCAGCCTGCCGTCAGCCTGCTGGTGCGGCCCCTGCACGGCCCGCAAGCCCAGCAGCTGCCGTGGGTCCAGGCTCCCGATACCAAGCTATCCCGCCAGGGAACGCCCGTCTATATCAGCGAGGCCGTCGCCCAGCTCTACCACCTTGGAGTCGGCGACGGCTGGCCGCTGCTTTCCAAGGCTTTCAGCCATGAAATCCATGATACGCAAACGCCGGCAGCTTCGTTTTATGTAGCAGGCATATGGCGCGACTACATCCGCCAGTTCGGCGCGGTCGCCATGGACTGGCAGGACTATCTGCGCCTGGGCGGCAGCGGGCAGGCCAGCGAGATCGCCATCTGGCCGCAGTCCGCACCGGAGCAGTCTTTCGCCGCGACGCAGGCCCGCATCGAGCAGGCGGTACAGGCCAGCCAGGAGGCCGGCACTTCACCGGCCCTGGAGTTCGTGAGCAGCGGCGCCTTGCGCGAACGCTCGCTGCGCATTTTCGATCGCAGCTTTGCCGTGACCTACTGGCTGCAGGCCGTGGCCATAGGCATAGGCCTGTTCGGCATTGCCGCCAGCTTCAGCGCCCAGGTGCTGGCCCGGCGCAAGGAATTCGGCCTGCTGGCCCACCTGGGGCTGACACGCGGCAACATCCTGGCCGTGGTCGCCGCCGAGGGCCTGGCCTGGACCGCGCTGGGCGCCGTGGCCGGCACGCTGCTGGGCCTGGGCGTGGCCGTGATCCTGGTGCATGTGGTCAATCCGCAGAGCTTTCACTGGACCATGGATCTGCGCCTGCCCGCGCTGCGGCTCGCCGCGCTCTGCGCCGCCGTGGTGCTGGCGGGCACCATTACCGCCTGGCTGGCCGGGCGCCAGGCGGCCAGCGCCCAGGCCGTGCTGGCCGTCAAGGAGGATTGGTGACATGCAAGCGATGATGCGGCGGCGCCTGTGGCTGCAGGCTCTGGCCCTGGGCGGCGCCGGCCCGCTGGCGCGGCCAGCCCCTGCCCTGCCGCCCAAGGCCCTGGTGTTTCCACGCGACTTCGGCAGCCACCCCGATCTGCGGACCGAGTGGTGGTATATCACGGGCCAGGTACTGGCCGGCGGCAGGCCCTGGGGCTTTCAGCTCACGTTCTTCCGCTCGCGCGTGGATACCACGCAGAAACTGCGCTCGGACTTCGCGGCCAGGCAGCTGATTTTTGCGCATGCGGCGCTGTGCGACGTCCAGGGCCGCCAGCTGCTGCACGACCAGCGCGTGGCGCGCGCGGGCATGGGCCTGGCCGATGCGGCCACCTTTGATACCCGGGTCCATATCCAGGACTGGCAGCTGCAGCGCCAGCCCGTGGCGGGGCAGCCGGCCGACCAGGCCAGCCGCTACCAGGCACGGCTCAAGGCCCAGGCCTTCACGCTGGAGCTGCAGTTCGACAGCACCCAGCCCGTGCTGCTGCAAGGCCGCAACGGCTTGTCGCGCAAAGGCCCCGACGGCGACCAGGCGAGCTACTACTACAGCCAGCCGCAGTTGCAGGTCAGCGGCAGCATCACGGTGCAGGGCCGGCGCCTGGCCGTGGAAAGCTCGGCACGGCATCCCCATGCCAACCGCGCCTGGCTGGACCACGAATGCAGCGAAGCCCTGCTGCACCAGGAGGCCCGGGGCTGGGACTGGATAGGCATGAATCTCGACGACGGCAGCGCGCTCACGGCCTTCCATCTGCGCCGCCCCGACGGCTCTGCGCTATGGGCCGGCGGCTCGTTCCGCGCCCCTGGCAAGGCGGCGCAAAGCTTCGCGCCGCAGCAGGTGCGGTTCGAGCCGCTGCGCTACTGGAGCAGCCCGCAAAGCCGCGCCCGCTATCCCATCGCCTGGAGCGTGCAGACCCCCGCCGGCCTGTTCGAGGTGCAGGCCCTGGTGGACGACCAGGAACTGGACAGCCGCGCCAGCACCGGCGCCATCTACTGGGAAGGCTTGAGCGAGCTGCTGCGCATGGGCGCCGACGGCAGCCGCGCGCGCGCCGGCAGCGGCTACCTGGAGATGACGGGCTATGCCGATGCGCTGAAACTTTAGACCCAACCCTTTGTCATCAATGTAAATATTGCGCAACGCCCGGCAGGAAGCGGGCCGCGCAGTGCGGAAAGCGCGCCGTCCCGCTCAATAATGACGACCAGAAAAGAGCGGCACCGCCACGTTCTGGTGCACGGTTGCACCGGGTAAGCCGCTGATGGTATGTCTGACACAGTTGTTTTGCGCGGGCCCGAGCGGCCGGATTTGCTGCGCCATGAGGTGCTGGCCGATATTTTCGAGGCCACGGCTTCCGTCCTCCCCGACCAGATCGCGCTGATCGAGGGGCAGGGCGACCAAGTTCGCCAGCGCAGCTATGCCGAGCTCAACGCCGACGCCGACCGCGCCGCGCACCGGCTGATCGAGGCCGGCGTGCGCCCCGGCGACATGGTGGGCCTGTGGCTACCGCGCGGCATCGAGCTGCTGACGCTGCAGCTGGCCATTGCCAAGACCGGCGCGGCCTGGCTGCCTTTCGATGCCGAAACCCCGACCGAGCGCATCGCCACCTGCCTGGAAGACGCCGCTGCCCGCGCGCTATTGATCACAGAGCAGCAAGCACAGGTGGTGCAAGCGCAAACCGGCATTTCGGCTCGAATCCTCGCCGACACCGCGCTGCTGGCGCCGCTGCCCGCAGACACGGTGCTGCGCCGCCGCGAAGGCGCGCTGCCAGAGCACCCGGCCTATGTGATCTATACCAGCGGCTCCACCGGCAAGCCCAAGGGCATTGCCATCACCCAGGGCAGCATCTGCCACTTCCTGCGCAGCGAAAACGCGCGCCTGGGCGTGCGCCAGAGCGACAAGGTCTACCAGGGCTTCTCGGTGGCCTTCGACATGTCGTTCGAGGAGATCTGGATCAGCTACCTCGTCGGCGCGACGCTGTGGCTGGCGCCGCGCGAGATCGCCGGCGACCCCGAGGCGCTGCCGCGCGCGCTGATAGCCCAGCAGGTGACGGTGCTGCACGCCGTGCCCACGCTGCTGGCGCTGTTCGCCCAGGACGTGCCCAACCTGCGCCTCATCAACCTCGGCGGCGAGATGTGCCCCGAGACACTGGTCGCGCGCTGGGCCCACCGGGGTGATGGTGGTTCGCGCCAGATGTTCAACACCTACGGCCCCACCGAGGCCACGGTGTCGGCCAGCCTGGCCGAACTCCAAGCGGGTGAGCCGGTGACCATAGGCACGCCGCTGCCCAACTACGGCCTGGTGGTGGTGCAGGTGATCGACGCGGACAGCTTTCCGGCCGGCACCGCGCCCACGCTGGTCGGGCTGCCGCAAGGCGAGGTCGGCGAGCTGTGCATCACCGGCCCTGGCGTGGCTGCGGGCTACCTGGGCCGCCCCGATCTGACGGCCGAGAAGTTCCTCGCCAATCCCTGGGCCAACGGCCCGCACGACACCCGCCTGTACCGCACCGGCGATCTGGCCCGCATCGACGAGCACGGCCAGATCCACTGCCTGGGCCGGGCCGACGACCAGGTCAAGATCCGCGGTTTCCGCGTGGAGCTCGGCGAGATCGAGGCCGTGCTGGCCCGGCAGCCGGGCGTGGGCACCACGGCGGTGCTGCTGCGCCGCGACGACGGCATCGACCAGCTCGTGGCCTTTTATGTCCCCACCGAGGCGTCGCCTTCGCATGCGGCGCTGCGCAATGCGCTGGCCGAACGCCTGCCGCCCTATATGGTGCCCGCGCGCTTCGAGGCGCTGGCCGAGATGCCGCGCCTGACCTCGGGCAAGATCGACCGCAAGGCACTCAAGGCCATGGAGCTGTCCGCCGCTGTGGACAGCGCCGACTCCGACACGCCCCGAACCCCGGCCGAGCAAGTGCTGTTCGCCGCGCTGGCCCAGCTCTTTCCGGGCCAGTCCATCCGCCGGACCCTGGACTTCTTCAGCGACCTGGGCGGGCATTCGCTGTTCGCGGCCCGGCTGACCTCGCTGCTGCGCGCCGACGCGCGCTTTGCCGGGGCTTCGGTCAGCACCATCTACCAGCAGCGTCGCGTCGGCGCGATTGCCGAGGCACTGCAGGCGGGAATGCAGCAGCAAGAGGCGGCCGCAATCGCCGGATGGGAGCGGCCGTTCCGCATCCACTCGGCATGGCGGCGCTGGCGCTGCGGCACGGCGCAGGCAATGGCGATTCCGCTCCTGGTGCTGATCAAGATGGCACAGTGGCTGGCGCCCTTCTTCACCTACCACTTCTTCACCGGCGACGAGACCGATTCGGTCTGGTTCGCCGTGACCATGTCGGTGCTGGCCTTCGCCATCGCCACGCTGGCCGAATTCGCCATCGCCTGGGCCGGCAAATGGCTGGTGGCCGGACGCCTCAAGCCCGGGCGCTATCCGCTGTGGGGATGGACCTACTTTCGCTGGTGGTTTGCCGACCGGCTGGTGGAAGCCGTGCCCATCGCCATGATCACCGGCTCGTCGCTGCACCCGCTGTGGCTGCGCGCGCTGGGTGCCAGGGTGGGAGTCGAGACCAATCTCGGTTCGATGACGGTGCGCGCGCATGACCTGCTCGCCATCGGCGACGGCGCGAGCATAGGCAACGCGGTGAATCTGGAGAACGCGCGTGTCGAAGGCGGCGAGCTGGTGCTGGGCCGCATCGACATCGGCAACGAGGCCTGCATAGGCTCGTACGTGGTGCTCGAGGGCAATACCCGCCTGGAAGACTGGGCGCACCTCGAAGGCCAGTCGGCGCTGGCCGACGGCGCGGTGCAGCCGGCCCGCACGGTATGGTCCGGCTCGCCCGCGCGCGAGACCGGGCGCTTCGATCCGGCCAGCCTGCCGCCGCGCCAGCCCGCCGGCCCGGCGCAGCAGGCCTGGGAGATGCTGGTCTACCTGGGCGGCGGCCTGCTGATCGCCACGCTGTTCTTCATGCCGGTCTTCCCTACCTTCATGCTGATCGACGTGCTCGACGTGGACGCCATCTCGGTGCGGCCGCTGATCGAGGACGGCACCGTGGACGCCGTGGGCGCATTCGTGCTGCGCCTGCTCAAGTTCTTCGTGCTGGCGCTGCCCGCCAGCGCGGTGCTGGTGGCCTGCACGGTGCTGGTGGCGGCGCTGGTGCGCTACCTGTTCCTGCCCCGCACCCGGGCCGGCACCTGGTCGGTGCACAGCGGCCGCTATCTTGGCAAGTGGCTGGTCAACCAGATCCAGGAAGCCAGCCTGGGCACGCTGCACGGCATCTACGCCACGGTGTATTCGTCCACCTGGTATAGGCTGCTGGGCGCCAAGGTGGGCAAGCAGACCGAGCTGTCCACCGCGCTGGGCGTGGTGCCCGACATGCTGACGCTGGGCGACGAATGCTTTGTGGCCGATGCCGTGATGCTGGGCGACGAGCACATCGACGGCGGCTGGATGACGGTCAAGCCCACGGTGGTCTCGCGCCGCAGCTTCATCGGCAACGGCGCCTACGTGCCCGACGGTTCGACCATCCCCGAGAACGTGCTCATCGGCGTCATGACCGCCGTGCCGCGCAACGCCGACATGCAAAGCGGTGACACCTGGCTGGGCGCGCCCGCCATCAACCTGCCGGCGCGCGAAGTGGCCCAGGGCTACCCCGAGCACCTGACCTTCGCGCCCTCGGCCTGGCGGCGCCTGGGCCGTGGCCTGGTCGAAGCCGCCCGCATCGCCGCACCCCATGCCCTGGTCATCGCCGTGGGCTATGCCATCGTGCTCGACGCCATGCCCCTGGCCGCCAAGGGGCACTGGGGCGACGTGGTGCTGGACCTGGCCGTGTCGGGCGTGGTCTTCGGCATGGTGGCGTTCTTCCTGGTGGCGCTGTTCAAGTGGCTCACCGTGGGGCGCTACGGCAGAAAGGCCGTGCCCATGTGGACGCCCTTCGTCTGGCTCTCCGAGGCCGCGACCAATATGTACGAAGGCATCGCGGTGCCCAACTTCCTGCGCTATCTGCGCGGCACGCCCTGGCTGCCGCTGGCGCTGAACCTGATGGGCAGCCGCATCGCCGCCAGCGCCTACCTGGACACCACCGACATCACCGAGCACGACTGCGTGACCATAGGCGCGCACAGCGAGCTGAACGCGCTGTGCTGCCCGCAGACCCATCTGTTCGAAGACCGGGTGATGAAGATCGACCATGTGACGATAGGCAGCCGCGTGACCATGGGTGCGCGCTGCACCGTGCTGTACAGCGCCAGCGTGGGCGACGGCGTGCAGCTCGGCCCGCTGACCCTGGTGATGAAGGGCGAGACCCTGCCCGACCGAACGCGCTGGGAGGGCGCGCCGGCCGTGCCCGGCGCCGTGCGCATCTGATGCAGATCCAGCCCTGCGCCTTCGACGGCTGGCGGCAGGCCGGCGCGCCGCGGGTGCGGCTGGTGCAGGGGCTGACCCTGGAGCGCGACCAGGCACGGCAGCAGGCCCGTGCCGCCTTGCGGGCCTGCCTGGCGCCGGAACTGGGCTGTGCCGAGAGCGAGTTGCACCTCACCAGCCTCAGCAACCAGGCACCTCGGGTGCTGCTGCGCGGCCAGCCGCTGGCCGCGCCACACTGCTCCATCAGCCATGCGCCCGGACGGGCGTTGCTGGCCTGGCACGGGCAGGGGCCGGTCGGCATCGACCTCCAGCCGGTGGACGCCACGGTGTCGCGCAGCGAGCTGGAAGGCGTGGCACAGCTGTTTCTAGGCAAGAAAACCGCTCAAACCTTGATGCTTATTGAGCAAGACGCTTCTTTTTTTGAAGCATTCACGACTGCCTGGACGCGGCACGAGGCCCGCCTCAAATGCGCGAGCCTGGGGCTGGCCGAATGGAGCGGAGCACTGGAGGTGCAACTGGCGGATATCCGCAGCGCGGCGGTGCCCCTGGGCCATGGTTATGCGGGGGCGGTGGCCTGGCGGACTGGCTCTCAGACGCCAGGCTGATCGAAACGGAAAAACCAGGGCCCATGCCCTGGCTGGATCTCATTTTTTGCGCTGCAGCCAGGCGATCAGCTCGCCCATGATGCCGCGGCGGAACAGCAGCACGCACAGCACGAAGATCAGGCCCGTGGCGATGGTCACGGACTCGCCCAGCGTGGAGAACCAGTCTATGCCCGTGGTGTGCACCATGAAGGTGCCGAAGTCGCCGATCTTGTTTTCCAGCGCCACGACCACGGCCGAGCCCAGCAGCGGACCCGAGAGCGTGCCCAGACCGCCCATCAGCGTCATCAGGATCACATGGCCCGAGGTGGTCCAGTGCACGTCGGACAGCGTGGCGAAGCCCAGCACCACGGTCTTGAGCGAGCCGGCCAGCCCCGTGAGCGCGGCCGAGATCACGAAGGCCAGCAGCTTGAAGCGGTTGACGTCGTAGCCCAGCGAGATGGCGCGCGGCTCGTTCTCCTTGATGGCCTTGAGCACCTGGCCGAACGGCGAATGGATGGTACGCACGATGAGCAGAAAGGCCAGCACCACGATGGCCAGCGTCACGTAGTACATGGTCAGGTCGCTGTCCAGGTCGAGCAGGCCCAGCAGCTTGCCGCGCGGCACGCCCTGCAGGCCGTCCTCGCCGCCCGTGAACGGCGCCTGCAGGGCGCCGAAGAACAGCATCTGGGCCAGCGCCAGCGTGATCATCGCGAAATAAATGCCCTGGCGGCGGATGGCCAGCCAGCCGAACACCAGGCCCAGCAAGGCGCCAAAGCCCGTGCCCAGCAGCATGCCGATCTCGGGGGTGACGGCCCAGGCCTTGACGGTATAGCCGGTGACATAGGCCGCGCCCCCCAGAAAGGCCGCATGGCCGAAGGACAGCAGGCCCGTATAGCCCAGCAGCAGATTGAAGGCCGAAGCAAACAGCGCGAAGCACATGAGCTTCATCACGAACACGGGATAGGCGCCCAGGAACGGCGCGGCGATCAGGCCCAGCAGCAGCAGGCCGTAACCCCAGGGCGCAATGCGTTGAACAAGCATCTTGGATTTCATATCAGTCATTCATGGCGCTGCGCAACGCCCACAGCTTATGTAACTGGCGTGACCCAAGTGCGGGACGGCCAGCAAGGGCCGCCCCGCAGCAAAGGCCGTCGTCCCCCTTGGGGGAAGACGCGAAGCGGCTCAGGGGGTATTTCATTATTTTTCTTTGCCGAAGAGGCCAGCGGGGCGAATCAGCAGAACGATCACCATGATGAAGAAGACGACGGTGGACGATGCCTCGGGCCAGAACACCTTGGTCAGGCCTTCGATCACGCCCAGCCCCAGGCCGGTGACGATGGAACCCATGATGGAGCCCATGCCGCCGATCACCACCACGGCGAACACCACGATGATGAGGTTCTGCCCCATCAGCGGCGTGACCTGGTAGACCGGCGCGGCCAGCACGCCGGCGAAGGCGGCCAGCGCCGCGCCGAAGGCATAGGTCAGCGTGATCATGACGGGCACGTTCACGCCGAAGGCTTCGACCAGGCGCGGGTTCTCGGTGCCCGCGCGCAGGTAGGCGCCGATGCGGGTCTTCTCGATCACGAACCAGGTCGCGATGCAGACCACGATGGAAGCCAGCACCACCCAGGCGCGGTAGTTGGGCAGCACCATGAAGCCCAGGTTGGTGGCGCCGTCGAGCAGCTCGGGCGTGTCGTAACCCAGGCCCGAGACGCCGTAGACCGAGCGGAACAAGCCCTCGATCAGCAGCGACAGCCCCAGCGTCAGCAGCAGGCCGTAGAGATGGTCGAGCTTGTAGATCCAGCGCAGCAGAAAGCGCTCTATGAGCACACCGAAAAGTCCCACCAGCACGGGAGCCAGGATCAACATCACCCAGTAGTTGATCTCGAAATAGCTCATGGCCATCCAGGTGAACATGGCCCCGAGCATGAACAGTGCGCCGTGCGCAAAGTTGATGACGTTGAGCAGGCCGAAGATCACGGCCAGACCCAGGCTCAGGATTGCGTAGAACGAACCGTTGACCAGCCCCAGAAGGAGCTGGCTCATCAGGCCCGGCAATGAAACACCGAAAATTTCCATGAGAGGTACGCTGGTGGGTAGTCGATAAGCGTCAGGACCGGAGCATCAGATCACTTCCAGGCCGCGCACTTGGTCTCGGCCTTGGTGGTCCACACCGTGTCGGCGGGCAGGGTCTGCAGCACCTTCAGGTAGTCCCAGGGCTTCTTGGATTCGCTGGGCTTCTTGGCTTCCACCAGGTACATGTCGTGCGCGAAGGTGCCGTCGGGGCGGATGGAGCCCTTGGCATAGAAGTCGTGGATGGGCGTGCTCTTGAGGTAGGCCATCACCTTCTCGGCGTTGGTGGTCTTCACGGCCTCGACGGCCTTCAGGTAGTTCATCACGGCCGAGTAGTCGGCCGCCTGCACATCGGTGGGCATGCGCTTGGTCTTGGCGAAGAACTTGCTGGCGAACTTGCGCGTCTCGTCGTTCATGTCCCAGTACCAGCTGGTGGTGAGCAGCAGGCCCTCGGTGTTCTTCAGGCCCAGGCTGTGGATGTCGGTCAGAAAGACCAGCAGGCCCGCGGTCTTCATGGTCTTGTTGATGCCGAATTCCTTGGCCGCCTTGATGGCGTTGATGGTGTCGCCGCCCGCGTTGGCCAGACCCAGGATCTGGGCCTTGGAGTTCTGGGCCTGCAGCAGGAAGGACGAGAAGTCCGAGGCATTGAGCGGGTGCCTGACCGAACCCAGCACCTGGCCGCCCTTGGCCTTGATCACGGCCGTGGTATCGGCTTCCAGCGCATGGCCGAAAGCGTAGTCGGCCGTCAGGAAGAACCAGGTCTTGCCGCCGCGGTCCACCACGGCGCCGCCCGTGCCTTTGGCCAGTGCCACGGTGTCATAGGCGTAGTGGATGGTATAGGGGTTGCACTGATCGTTGGTCAGCGCCGAGGAGCCCGCGCCGTTGTTGATGTGCACGCGCTTCTTCTCGTTGGCCACCTGCGAGACGGCCAGGGCCGTTCCCGAGTTGGTGCCGCTGAACACCAGCGAGATGTTCTGGGTGTCGATCCATTCGCGCATCTTCGATGCCGCGATGTCGGCCTTGTTCTGGTGGTCCGCGCTCAGCAGTTCGATGGGCTGGCCCAGCGCCTTGCCGCCGAAGTCGTCGATGGCCATCTGCATGGCGATCACGCCATTCTTGCCCTCCACGTCGGCATAGAGGCTGGACATGTCGGTCACGAAACCGATCTTCACTTTTTCCTGGGCCTGCACCAGGGGGCTGGCCAGGCCGGCGGCCACCAGCATGCACGACAGAACGCTCAATTTTGCTTTCATCACGGTCTCCTTGGGTCGGGGTGGTTTGTTGTCAGCGGGTCAATGAAGCAAAAAATCCAGGAATCGGTTGCAAAAGGCTCAGACGCCCAGCAGCTCGTTGAGCACCGGCATCTTGGCCTCAAGTTCGGCGGCGCCGAAGCGCTCCACCACATGGCCGTGCTCGACCACGTAGAAGCGGTCGGCCAGCGGCGCGGCAAAGCGGAAGTTCTGCTCCACCATGACCACGGTATAGCCCTTGGCGCGCAGCGTGGTGATCATGCGTGCCAGCGCCTGCACGATCACGGGCGCCAGGCCTTCGGAAATTTCGTCGAGCAGCAGCAGCCGCGCGCCCGTGCGCAGGATGCGGGCCACGGCCAGCATCTGCTGCTCCCCGCCCGACAGGCGCGTGCCCTGGCTGTGGCGGCGCTCGTAGAGATTGGGGAACATCCCGTAGATTTCCTCGATGCTCATGCCCGCCTCGCCGGCCTTGAGCGGCGGCGGCAGCATCAGGTTTTCCTCGCACGAGAGACTGGCGAAGATGCCGCGCTCCTCGGGGCAGTAGCCCAGGCCCAGGTGGGCAATCCGGTGCGTGGGCATATGGATGGTCTCCACGCCGTTGATCCGGATCGAGCCCTTGCGCGCGCCCGTCAGCCCCATCACGGCACGCAGCGTGGAAGTGCGTCCCGCGCCGTTGCGGCCCAGCAGCGTGACCACCTCGCCCGGCTGCACCACCAGGTCCATGCCGTGCAGCACATGGGATTCGCCATACCAGGCATTCAATCCCTTGATCTCCAACGCCGGAGTGCTTGTCTTATTCATGGTTCGTCTGTCCAAGGCATATCACTCAAAACAGGCACGGCCGAAGCCAGCCATCCATGGCGCTGCACCACCCACGGCCCACGAAACTGGCGCGGTCCAAGCGCGGGACGGCCAGCAAGGGCCGCCCCGCAGCAAAGGCCGTCGTCCCCCTGGGGAAGACGCGCAGCGGCTCAGGGGGAGCATGTCAATGCCCCCCCTGCAGCTGGCCTTCGGTCGTGCCCATGTACGCTTCCATGACCTGCGGATTGTTCGAGACTTCTTCGTAAGCCCCTTCGGCCAGCACCGCGCCGCGCTGCAGCACCGTGATGCGGTCGGCGATGGTGGAGATGACCTTCATGTTGTGCTCCACCATCAGGATGGTGCGGCCGGCCGAGACCTTCTTGATCAGCTGCGTCACGCGGTCCACGTCCTCGTGACCCATGCCCTGTGTGGGCTCGTCCAGCAGCATGAGTTCGGGCTCCATGGCCAGCGTGGTGGCGATCTCCAGCGCGCGCTTGCGGCCGTAGGGCAGGTTGACGGTGACTTCATCGGCCAGGTCCTGCAGACCCACTTCCGTCAGCAGCTCCATGGCGCGGTCGTTGAGCTGGCCCAGCGTCTTTTCGCTGCTCCAGAAGTGAAAAGCCGTGCCCAGCTTGCGCTGCAGGCCTATGCGCACGTTCTCCAGCAGCGTGGAGTGCGGGAACACGGCCGAGATCTGGAAGGATCGGATCACGCCGCGGCGCGCGATCTGGGCCGGGGCTTCACGCGTGATGTCCGTGCCGTTGAACAGGATGCTGCCCGAGGTCGGCTCCAGGAATTTGGTCAGCAGGTTGAAGCAGGTGGTCTTGCCCGCGCCATTGGGGCCGATCAGCGCGTGAATGGAGCCGCGGCGCACAGCCAGGTCGACCTTGCTGACAGCCGTAAAGCCCTTGAACTCTTTGGTGAGGTGATGGGTTTGGAGAATCAGTTCGCTCATCGGTGTGCTCATGGACACACGCTTGGTGCGTCAAGGCCTCAGATCGTGAAAGCCGCCAGAAAGCTGGTCCGCATGGGCATCGCCCGCGCAGCCAGTCCACTGTGTGGCATCTTGGCCCCGCGCGCCGCAAGGCCGCAGCGGGAAAATCCTAGGGTCGTGGCCATTTCAGGATGCAGGCGGCACCATGTTTTCCCTAGGTTTGCTGCTATGGCTTATCTAGCAGAGAAGCATCCGCTCACACACACAGGTGAAAGCAAGCACGGCATGGGCCCTGCACGCATGCGGGGGCAGCGGCTGTCAAAATTCCGACACATCCTGCCCCGTCGCCTGCAAGGCGCGCCTTCACGCTATCAATAAATGAGCAACCGACAACGTATCAGGTGCGCGCTTCAAGCCAAACCCGGATACGGGAAACCCTGGGATGGCAATACCCCCTGCCAAGCCCAGGGCCACTGGCAAACCAACGCAAAATGTGCTTGACTTTGTCGCCCATGACTCAAAAGACGACAAAGAAAAAAGGAATGCTATCGATAAGGAAGCTGACTACGAAAAAATCCGGAGCTTCCGAATATTTTCTCAACCAAAACGCATTAGATTCAAGCACCTGATGCTATTGGATTCAGAGCAAATCGAAGTCTGGCATGCAGCCCAAGCCAGGGCCTATTGAAGCGTGCCGCTTCCGCCTTCGGGCAGGGCCAGGGGAATCACGCCTATGCCCTCTTCCACCAGCTCCCTGGCTTGCTTGGGGCTGGCCTGCCCGCGGATGGCGCGCTCGTCGATCTCGCCATAGTGCATGCGGCGGACTTCATCGGCGAAGCGGTCGCCCACGTTCTCGGTGCTGGCCGCCACCTTGCGCGACCACTGCATCCAGGCGGCCTGCATGGCCTGCAGCTGCTCGCCGGCCTGGGGACTGGGTTCGGGGGCCGGCTGCGGCGCGGAAGCGGCGGGAGCCGCCGGCGAGGCCGTCGGCCGGGGCGGCTGCGCCCCCAGGTTCAGGCGCGGCGCGCTCAGGCGCTTGGCCACGTCGTGGGCGCCGCAAACCGGGCATTGCACCAGCTTGCGCTGCAGCTGGCTCTGGAAATCATCTTCCGAAGCGAACCAGCCTTCAAATACATGGCCCATGGGGCAATGAAGGTCAAGCACTTTCATGATGGTCTCTCGGGCAACGCTAGCGGCGCCTCGCGGCACCAGTATGCGCCTTTAGGCGCTCAGCCCCGACGGTGTACCAGATAGCGGTACACGAAGCCCGGGAAAGCCAGGGTCAGGAACAGCGCGCCCGTGATGGCATAGAACTCCCAGCCCTGGGGAGCGATCTGGCCGGCGCGGCGCTCCAGCAGCAGGGCCTGGCCGCCGACCAGGAAGTACAGCAGCAGCATTTCCAGCAGACGCGCCCACATGGGTTTGCGCGCCTTGGCGACGGGGCCGAACACGGCCCAGCGCTGGTTGATAAAAGGCAAATTGGCTGCCACAAGGGCAGCCAGGATCACAAGCCAGATGGAAGCGGTTTGAGACACGCTGGGGGCATTCCAAAAACAAAAGTGCAGGCAGCCGGCGAACCGGCTGCCTGCCCGGGTCATCAGGAGGCCAGAGCGCGCACGATGGCGTCGGCGCACAGGGCCATCAGGCCGCCCGGCAGGATACCGAGCAGCAGCACCAGCGCACCGTTGATGGTCAGCACCACGCGCACGTCCAGGGGCGCCGAAACGCTGGTGGCCGTGATGGGTTCGTCAAAATACATGACCTTGACCACGCGCAGGTAGTAGAAGGCGCCGATCAGCGACATGATCACGGCGAACACGGCCAGGCCGATGTACAGGCTGCTGCCCGAAGCCACCAGTGCCTGCAGCACGGACAGCTTGGCGTAGAAGCCGACCAGCGGAGGAATACCGGCCATGGAGAACAGGCAGATGGCCATCACGCCGGCGTACAGGGGACTGCGCTGGTTGAGGCCGGCCAGATCGGAGATTTCCTCGCTCTCGAAGCCTTCACGGGCCAGCAGCAGGATGATGCCGAAGGAAGCCAGCGCCGTCAGCACGTAGGTCACCACGTAGAACATGGCCGAGCTGTAGGCGTTCTCCACGGTGGCGGGGTCCACCTTGCCATCCACCACGCCCGACATCAGGCCCAGCAGCACGAAGCCCATCTGGGAGATCGTCGAGTAGGCCAGCATGCGCTTGAGGTTGGTCTGCTGCAGGCCGGCCAGGTTGCCGACCAGCAGCGAGGCCACGGCCAGCACCATCAGCATCTGCTGCCAGTCGATGGCCAGCGGCAGCAGGCCGTCCACCAGCAGACGTATGGCCATGGCAAAGGCCGCCAGCTTGGGCGCGCCGCCGAGCAGGACGGTGATCGCCGTGGGAGCGCCCTGGTACACGTCGGGAACCCACATGTGGAAGGGCACCACGCCCAACTTGAACGCCAGGCCGGCGACCACGAAGACCAGGCCGAAGACCAGCACCTGGTGCTTGATCTGGCCGGAGTTGATGGCCTTGAACACTTCGCCGATGTCCAGCGAGCCGGTCGCGCCGTAGAGCATGGACATGCCGTACAGCAGAAAACCCGAGGCCATGGCGCCCAGCACGAAGTACTTCATCGCGGCTTCCACCGAGGTGGCATGATCGCGGCGCAGGGCCACCAGGGCGTAGCTGGACAGCGTCAGCAGCTCCAGCCCCAGGTAGATCACCAGGAAGTGGTTGCCGGAAATCATGATGAACATGCCCAGCAGTGCCAGCATGGCCAGGGTGAACAGCTCACCGCCGCGCAGCATGTCGCGGTCGCCCGCGTAAGGCCGTGCGTACACCAGGGTGACCATCATGGCTATGGTGGCGAAGCACTTGAGCCAGTTGCCCATGGCGTCGGAAACCACCATGTTGCCCCAGCCATAGAAGGTGCTGCCGCTGGTGGCATACATGCCTTGCATCACGGCCACGACCAGCAGGGTCAGCATCGTCAGAACATAGGTGCCCGTGCGGCGCGCGCTGGTCACGCCCAGGTCCACCAAGGCGATCACGCAGGCCATGACCAGGAGTGTGATCTCCGGGTAGATCGCCAGCCAGCTGAAGTTGTCAATCATCTTGAGTCTCTCGTTTCAGTCTGGTCAGTGGAGCTTGCTCACGGCCACATGCTTGATGAGCTCGGCCACGGACACATCCATCACATCGGTGAAGGGCTTGGGATACAGGCCCATGGCGAGCACGGCCACGGCCAGCACGCTCATCACCAGGAATTCGCGGCAGCCGATGTCCTTGAGCTCGGCGACATGGTCGTTGCCCACCGGGCCCAGGTAGACGCGCTTGTACATCCACAGCGTATAGGCCGCGCCGAAGATCAGGGCCGTGGCGGCGCCCAGGCCGATCCAGAAGTTGTAGTTCACGGCGCCCAGGATCACCATCCACTCGCCCACGAAGCCGGCCGTGGCTGGCAGGCCGCAGTTGGCCATGGAGAACAGCAGGGCAAAAGCCGCGAACTTGGGCATGGTGTTGACCACGCCGCCGTAGGCCGCGATGTCGCGCGAGTGCACGCGGTCATACAGCACGCCGATGCACAGGAACATGGCGCCCGACACGAAGCCGTGGGCGATCATCTGCACCAGGCCGCCGGAGATGCCCAGGTTGTTGAACACGAAGAAGCCCAGGGTCACGAAGCCCATGTGCGCCACGGACGAGTAAGCCACCAGCTTCTTCATGTCCTTCTGCACCAGAGCCACCACACCCACGTAGATCACGGCGATCAGCGACAGCGTGATGATCAGGCCGGACCATTCATGCGCCGCATCGGGAGCGATGGGCAGCGAAAAACGCAGGAAGCCGTAGGCACCGAGCTTCAGCATGATGGCGGCCAGCACGGCGGAGCCGCCGGTAGGCGCTTCCACGTGCACGTCGGGCAGCCAGGTGTGGACCGGGAACATGGGCACCTTCACCGCGAAGGCCGCGAAGAAGGCGAAGAAGATCAGGGTCTGCGCCGTGCCGGACAGCGGCAGCTTGTGCCAGTCCAGGATCTCGAAGCTGCCGCCCGACTGGGTGTACAGATAGATGATGGCCACCAGCGTGAGCAGCGAGCCCAGCAAGGTGTACAGGAAGAACTTGAAGGCCGCGTAGATGCGGTTCGGTCCACCCCAGATACCGATGATCAGGTACATCGGGATCAGCGTGGCTTCGAAGAACACGTAGAACAGCATGCCGTCCAGTGCGGCGAACACGCCGACCATCAGGCCCGACAGGATCAGGAACGAGGCCATGTACTGGTTCACGCGCTCGGTGATGTTCTCCCACGAGGCGATCACCACGATCACGGTGATGAAAGCCGTCAGCGGCACGAACCACATGGAGATGCCGTCCACGCCCAGGTGGTAGTGGATATTGAAGCGCTCAATCCACAGCATGTTCTCCACGAACTGCATATTGGCCGTGGTGGTGTCGAAACCGGTCATGACCGGAATCGTCACCGCGAAGCCCAGCAGGGCTCCGAGCAGGGCCATCCAGCGCACCGCGCCGGCCTGCCCTTCCCGGCCCAGGGCCAGGAGAAAGATGCCGAAGGCGATCGGCACCCAGATAGCAAGACTCAACAATCCCATTTTTGTTTTTCCCCTACTACTTGTTGAGCCACACGAAGTACGTCATGAGCGCAAAGATGCCCAGGATCATGACCAACGCGTAGTGATAGAGATAGCCCGACTGCAGGCCGCGCGCCCACTGGCCGAACTTGGCCATGAGCTTCCAGGAGCCGTTCACGATGGCGCCATCGATGATGGCCTGATCGCCGACCTTCCAGAACAGGGTGCCGAAGGCGCGGGCACCACGGGCGAAGATGTTCTCGTAGACCCAGTCCACGCCGTACTTGCCTTCCAGCACCTGGTACAGGCCGATCTTCCTGGAGAAGCGCATGATGGCGGCAGGAATCCCGGGCTTGAGCATGTAGAACACATAGGACAGCAGCACGCCGGCCAGGGCCAGCCAGAACGGAGCCGCCGAGAAGCCGTGCAATGCCATGGGCACCCAGCCGTGGATCTCTTCGGCCAGTTCGGCCATCGCGTGGTGCTTGGCACCGTCGACGAAGATCACGTCCTTGAAGAAGTCGCCCAGCACCATGGCGTCCAGCGCCATGGCACCGATCACCACCGAGGGAATGGCCAGCAGGATCAGCGGCACGGTCACGACGGCAGGCGACTCATGGGGCTTGGCATCGTGGCCATGGCCGTGGTGGTCGTCATGACCATGGTGGTCATCGTGATGCGCGTCGGGGTTCTGGTCGTAGCGCTCCTTGCCGTGGAAGACGATGAAGTACAGGCGGAAGGAGTAGAAGGCCGTGATGAACACGCCGGCCAGCACGGCGAAGCTGGCAAAGCCGGCGGCAGGCAGGTGCGAGGCGTGCACCGCTTCGATGATGGCGTCCTTGGAATAGAAGCCCGCGAAGAACGGCGTGCCGATCAGTGCCAGATTGCCCAGCAGGAAGGTGATCCAGGTAATGGGCATGTACTTGCGCACGCCGCCCATCCAGCGGATGTCCTGGTTGTGGTGCATGCCCATGATCACCGAGCCGGCACCGAGGAACAGCAGGGCCTTGAAGAAGGCGTGCGTCATCAGGTGGAACACGGACACGGAGTAGGCGGACACGCCCAGGGCGATGGTCATGTAGCCCAGCTGCGACAGCGTGGAGTACGCGATCACGCGCTTGATGTCATTCTGGATGATGCCCAGGATACCCATGAACAGCGCCGTGATGGAACCGGTCACCAGCATCAGGTTGAGGGCGGTATCGGACAGCTCGTACAGCGGCGACATGCGCGAAACCATGAAGATGCCGGCCGTCACCATGGTGGCGGCGTGGATCAGCGCCGAGATCGGGGTCGGGCCCTCCATGGAGTCAGGCAGCCAGGCATGCAGCGGGAACTGGGCCGACTTGCCCATGGCGCCGATGAACAGGCAGATGGCCGTCACGGTCACCAGCATCCAGCCCGTGCCGGGCAGCTGCGTGTTCTGAATCTCGGGCAGCTTGGCGAAGATTTCAGAGTAGTTCAGCGTGCCGGTATAGGCTGCGATCAGGCCGATGCCCAGGATGAAGCCGAAGTCGCCGACGCGGTTGACCAGGAAGGCCTTCATGTTGGCGAAGATGGCCGATTCCTTCTTGAAGTAGAAGCCGATCAGCAGGTAGGAGACCAGGCCCACGGCTTCCCAGCCGAAGAACAGCTGTAGCAGGTTGTTGCTCATGACGAGCATCAACATGGAGAAGGTGAACAGCGCGATATAGGAGAAGAAACGGTCGTAGCCGTCGTCTTCGGCCATGTAGCCGATGGTGTAGATGTGCACCATCAGCGACACGAAGGTCACCACGCACATCATCATGGCCGTCAGGGAGTCGATCAGGAAGCCGACCTCCATCTTCAGGCCGCCGACCACCATCCAGGTGTAGATGGTGTCGTTGAACTTGGCGCCGTCGAAGACGACGCTCTGGAACACCAGGGTCGACAGGATGAAGGCGACCAGCACGCCCGCAATCGTCAGGGAGCTGCTGCCGGTGCGACCAATCTTGTTGCCGCCGAAGGCGGTGCCCCAGATACCCGCGAGTGCGGAGCCGGCCAGCGGAGCCAGCGGCACCGCAAGCAGCATGGATGCAGAAAGGGTTTGACTCATTCTTGAGAACCTTGCAAGTAACGGGCGGACTCAACCCTTGAGGGCGTTGAGATCTTCCGCATCGATACTGCTCTTGTTACGGAACAGCAGCACCAGGATCGCCAGACCGATGGCCGACTCAGCGGCAGCCACCGTCAGGATGAAGAACACGAACACCTGTCCGTTCATGTCGCCCAGATAGCTGGAGAACGCCACGAAGTTCATGTTCACGGCCAGCAGCATCAGCTCGATGGCCATGAGCAAGACGATCAGGTTCTTGCGGTTCAGAAAGATGCCAACCACGGCGAGCGCGAACAGCATGGCGCCCAGCGTCAGGAAATGGCCCAGAGTCAGCGTCATGCTTTTGTCTCCACGGCAGGCGCCGCGGCTTGCGCGGCAGGTTGTTGCGGGGGCTGCGTGACCGACTGCTTGACCAGCTTGACGCGGTCCTGGGCGCGCACGCGGATCTGCTGGGCCGGGTTCACGGCCTTGCTGTCCTTGCGCTTGCGCAGCGTCAGGGCAATCGCGGCAATCATGGCCACCAGCAGGATCACGGCGGCGATTTCCACCGGATACAGGTACTTGGTGTACAGCAGCTTGCCCAGCTCCTGGGTGTTGGAATACTGCACGGCCTGGCCTGCGGCATTGACGGCGGTGGCCGCCACGGCCTTGGACTCTTCGACATCGCCGAAGCCGCCCATCAGCACCATGCCCATTTCAAAGGTAATCAGTGCGCCGACCAGCGCGCCAAACGGGAAATGCTTCCAGAAGCCGCGGCGCAGTGCATCGATGCGGATGTCCAGCATCATCACCACGAACAGGAACAGCACCATCACGGCGCCCAGGTAGACCAGCACCAGGGCGATGCCCAGGAATTCGGCCTTCAGCAGCAGCCAGATGGCCGCGGCCTGCGAGAAGGCCAGGATCAGATTGAGCACGGCGTGCACGGGATTGCGCGACGTGACCACCCGGAAGGCTGCGAACAGCAGCACGGCCGAGAACAAATAGAAAAAACCAGTTTTGGCGTCCATGGATCGAATCTTTTCAAGTGATCAGGGAGCCGCTTCAGCGGTACTTGGCATCGGCTGCCTTGTTGGCGGCAATCTCGGCTTCATAGCGGTCGCCTACGGCCAGGAGCATGTCCTTGGTGAAGTAGAGGTCACCGCGCTTTTCGCCGTGATATTCGAAGATGTGCGTCTCCACGATGGAGTCCACCGGGCAGCTTTCCTCGCAGAAGCCGCAGAAGATGCACTTGGTCAGGTCGATGTCGTAACGCGTGGTGCGGCGCGAACCGTCATCACGAACGTCGGATTCGATGGTGATGGCCATGGCCGGACAGACGGCCTCGCACAGCTTGCAGGCGATGCAGCGCTCCTCGCCGTTCTCGTAACGGCGCAGGGCGTGCAGGCCACGGAAGCGTGGCGACAGAGGGGTCTTTTCCTCGGGGAACTGCACCGTGATCTTGCGACGGAAGGTGTAGCGGCCGGTCAGGGCCATGCCCTTGGCCAGTTCCCAGAGCATGAAGCTCTTGAGGAAGTCTTTGAAGGAAAAAGGAGTTGCAGCAACCGCAGACATACGTACCCCGCTTTAGTTCCAGATATTCCAGGGCGAGTACAGCCAGGCACCCACAACGATCAGCCACACCAGCGTGACCGGAATGAAGATCTTCCAGCCCAGGCGCATGATCTGGTCGTAGCGAAAGCGCGGGAAGGTGGCGCGGATCCAGATGAAGCAGGACACGACCAGGAAGGTCTTGATGGCCAGCCAGATCCAGCCCGGGATGAAGCCCAGGAAGTCGACCGGAGGCAGCCAGCCGCCCAGGAACATGATCACGGCCAGAATCGACACCAGCCACATGCTGGCGTATTCGGCCAGGAAGAAGACCGCAAAGCCCATGCCCGAGTACTCGACCATGTGGCCGGCCACGATCTCAGCCTCGCCTTCCACCACGTCGAAGGGGTGGCGGTTGGTTTCGGCCACGACCGAGATCAGGTAGACGATGAAGATGGGCAGCAGCGGCAGCCAGTTCCAGGACAGGATGCCCACGCCCATGGCGGCGAACTGGCCGTGGGCCTGGCTCATCACGATCTGCGAAAGGTTCATGCTGCCCGTGACCATGATGACCACCAGGAAGCAGAAGCCCAGCGCGATTTCGTAGCTGACCATCTGCGCCGAGGCGCGCAGCGCGCCCAGGAAGGCGTACTTGGAGTTCGAGGCCCAGCCGGCGATGATCACGCCATAGACTTCGATCGAGGTGATGGCCATCAGCAGCAGCAGGCCGGCGTTGACGTTGGTCAGCGCCACCTCGGGGCCGAAGGGGATCACCACCCAGGCGGCCAGGGCCGGCATGATGGCCATGACGGGGCCCACGTAGAACAGGCCCTTGGCAGCCGCCGTGGGCTGGATCAGTTCCTTGGTCAGCAGCTTCAGGCCGTCGGCCAGAGGCTGCAGCAGGCCCATGGGGCCCACGCGGTTGGGGCCCAGGCGGATCTGCATGAAACCCAGCAGCTTGCGCTCCCACAGCGTCAGGTAGGCCACGGCCCCCATCAGCGGGGCCACGATGGCCACGATGCCCAGCAGAATCCAGATGACGGGCCAGGCCACGTCGGTCCAGAAAGGGGCCGTGGACAAGCCGGCGCCCCAGAGTTGCAATGCGTCGATCATGCGGCGCCTCCCTCACGAACCTGACGGGCATCGGCCGTCAACTGCAGCGACGTTGCGCGGCGCACAATGCTGTCGAGCTGGTAAATGCTCGCCACCACCGGAGCGGGCGCATTGCCGGCTGCCGGCAGGCTGGCCACGGCCTGGGCCGCGTTGCTCAGCTGGCTGGCAGGCACTTGCGTGGCAGCGCCGATGGCGGCCGCCAGCACGTCCTGGGAAGTCTCGTAGTCCACGCCGGAGATGCCCAGCAGGTTGGACAGCACGCGCAGCACCTTCCAGGCCGGACGGGCATCGCCCAGCGGCTTGACCACGGCATGGAAGCCCTGCACGCGGCCTTCGGCATTCACGAAGCTGCCCGAGGTTTCGGTGAACGGCGCGATGGGCAGCAGCACGTCGCTGCATTCCAGGTTGGCCTTGAACGGGCTCAGGGTCACGACCATCTCGGCCTTGGCCAGTGCCTCGCCAGCGGCCTTGCCGGCAGCGCTGTCGAACTCGGGCTCGTTGTTCAGCAGGACGGCAGCCTTCAGGCCGCCAGCCAGCATCTGGCCGGCGTTCTGGCCGTTGGCGCCGGGAACTGCCTTGACCCACTGCGCGCCCACGGTGTTGGCGGCCTCGGTCAGGTAGCCGACGGCGGCGCCGGTCTGCTCGGCAATCCAGTTGGCCAGGGCCAGCAGCGTGGCGGCCTGTGCATGGTGTGCCGCGGCATTGCCCAGCAGGATGGCCTTTTGCTCGCCGGCCAGCAGCGCGGCGGCGATGGCCTGGGCTTCGTTGTCGGCGGTGGCAGCCACGGGGGCATCCACACCCTTGGTCTGGGCCACTGCGGCCGCCACGTCGGCCAGGGCCTGGGCCCAGTCCGCGGCGGCGACCACCGAGGCTTTGACGGGCAGAGCCCAGTCGTACACGCGCTCGTTGATGGCGAAGACCTTGCAGCCCTTCTTGGCGGCCTGGCGGATGCGCTGTGCGAACAGCGGGTGGTCCTTGCGCAGGTTGGAGCCGACGACCAGGGCCGACTGCAGGTTCGACAGGCCGGCGATGGGCAGGCCCAGCCACTGCACGCCCTGGGCGGCCGTGAATGCGGCATTGCGCAGGCGGTAGTCGATGTTCTCGCTGCCCAGGCCGCGCACCAGCTTGGCCGCCAGGAACAGCTCTTCCAGCGTGCTGTGCGGGCTCACCAGGGCGCCGATGGCGTTGGCGCCGTGCTGGCTCTTGATCTGCTGCAGGCCGTTGGCCACGTATTCCAGGGCCGTCTGCCAGTCGACTTCCTTCCACTCGCCGCCCTGCTTGAGCATGGGCCGGGTCAGGCGTTCGTCGCTGTTCAGGGCTTCGTACGAGAAGCGGTCGCGGTCGGCGATCCAGCACTCGTTGACCTCTTCGTTCTCGAAGGGCACGACACGCAGCACCTTGTGGTTCTTGACCTGGACGATCAGGTTGGCACCGGTGGAGTCGTGCGGAGACACCGACTTGCGGCGCGACAGTTCCCAGGTACGGGCGCTGTAGCGGAAAGGCTTGCTGGTCAGCGCGCCCACGGGGCAGATGTCGATCATGTTGCCCGACAGCTCGGAGTCCACGGTATCGCCCACCACGGTGGTGATCTCGGAATGCTCGCCGCGGTGGATCATGCCCAGTTCCATGACGCCGGCCACTTCCTGGCCGAAACGCACGCAGCGTGTGCAGTGGATGCAGCGGCTCATTTCCTCCATGGAAATCAGCGGGCCCACGTTCTTGTGGAACACCACGCGCTTTTCTTCTTCGTAGCGCGAGCTGCTGCCGCCATAGCCCACGGCCAGGTCCTGGAGCTGGCATTCGCCGCCCTGGTCGCAGATGGGGCAATCCAGCGGGTGATTGATGAGCAGGAACTCCATCACCGACTGTTGGGCCTTGATGGCCTTTTCGCTCTTGGTGCGCACGATCATGCCTTGCGTCACGGGCGTGGCGCAGGCAGGCATGGGCTTGGGAGCCTTTTCAACGTCCACAAGGCACATGCGGCAGTTGGCCGCAATGGAGAGCTTCTTGTGGTAGCAGAAGTGAGGAATATAGGAGCCGGCCTTCTCGGCGGCATGCATGACCATGCTGCCTTCCAGGACCTCTACCTTTTTTCCGTCCAGTTCAATTTCAACCATATGCTTGTCTCGCGATCAGGTGCTTACGCGGCCTGCTTGGAAGCGTTCTGGATCTTCGCTTCGAACTCGTGGCGGAAGTGCTTGATCATGGCGCGCACCGGCATGGCTGCCGCATCGCCCAGCGCACAGATCGTGCGGCCCATGATGTTCACGGACACCGAGTCCAACAGCTCGATGTCTTCCGGACGGCCTTCGCCGTGCTGGATACGATTGACCACGCGCCACAGCCAGCCCGTGCCTTCACGGCAGGGCGTGCATTGGCCGCAGGATTCGTGGGAATAGAAGTACGACAGGCGCAGCAGGCTCTCGACCATGTCGCGCGAATCGTCCATCACGATCACCGCGCCCGAACCCAGCATGGAACCGGCCTTGGAGATGGAGTCATAGTCCATCGTGCATTCCATGATGATGTCGGCGGGCAGCACGGGCGCCGAGGAACCGCCGGGGATCACGGCCTTGAGCTTGCGGCCGGTGCGCACACCGCCGGCGAGCTCCAGCAGCTTGGAGAACGGAGTGCCCAGCGGAACTTCGTAGTTGCCGGGCAGGTTCACGTCGCCGCTGACCGAGAAGATCTTGGTGCCGCCGTTGTTGGGCTTGCCGCACTCGAGATAGGCCTGGCCGCCGTTGCGGATGATCCAGGGAACGGCCGCAAAGGTTTCGGTGTTGTTGATGGTGGTCGGCTTGCCGTACAGGCCGAAGCTGGCCGGGAACGGCGGCTTGAAGCGCGGCTGGCCCTTCTTGCCTTCCAGCGACTCCAGCAGCGCGGTTTCCTCGCCGCAGATGTAGGCGCCGAAGCCGTGGTGCGCATGCAGCTGGAAGCTGAAGCTGCTGCCCAGGATGTTGTCGCCCAGATAGCCGGCGGCGCGGGCTTCCTCCAGAGCGGCTTCGAAGCGCTCGTAGACCTGGAAGATCTCGCCGTGGATGTAGTTGTAGCCGACACTGATGCCCATCGCGTAGGCGGCAATGATCATGCCCTCGATCACGATGTGGGGGTTGAACATCAGGATGTCGCGGTCCTTGCAGGTACCGGGCTCGCCCTCGTCCGAGTTGCACACCAGGTGCTTCTGCCCCGGGAACTGGCGGGGCATGAAGCTCCACTTCAGACCCGTGGGAAAGCCTGCGCCGCCACGGCCGCGCAGGCCGGATTCCTTGACGGTGGCGATCACCTGGTCCTGGGTCAGGCCTTCGGCTCCCGTGCCATCCTGGCCCAGAATCTTGCGCAGGGCCTGGTAACCGCCGCGCGCTTCGTAGTCCTTGATGGACCAGTTGCTGCCGTTCAGATCCGCATAGATCTGCGGATTGAGGTGGCGGTCGTGGAAGCAGGTCTCGTTGCCCGAGGAGGCAAACTGGGCCAGCACCGCATTGGCGGCGGGGTTGTTCAGGATGGTGCTCATGCCTTGCCCTCCGCAGCGCGCAGGCCGTCCACCAGCTCGTCGAGCTTTTCGTTGCTCATGAAGCTGCACATGCAACGGTCGTTGACCAGCATCACGGGCGAATCGGCGCAGGCGCCCAGGCACTCCGACTGCTGCAGCGTGAACAGGCCGTCGGGCGTGGTCCCGCCCATCTTGATGCCCAGCTTGTGCTCCAGGTGGTGCAGCGCCTTGTAGCCGTCGCGCAGCTGGCAAGGCAGGTTGGTGCAGACGTTCAGCTTGTACTTGCCAACGGGTTGCTGGTTGTACATGTTGTAGAAGGTGGTGACTTCGTGCACGGCGATTTCGGGCATGCCCAGAAATTCGGCAATCACGGCCTCGCTCTCGGCGCTCACCCAGCCCTGCTCCTGCTGCACGATGGACAGGCAGCCCATCACGGCAGACTGCTTTTGCTCAGCCGGATACTTGGCCACCTCACGCGCAAAGCGTTCCTTGGTCGCTTCGGTAATCATCGGTCAACATCTCCAAACACGATGTCCAGGGTACTGAGCACCATCACGGCGTCAGCCAGCATGTGGCCGCGGCTCATCTCGTCGAGAGCGGCCAGGTGCACGAATCCTGGTGGACGAATCTTCAGGCGATAGGGCTTGTTGGCTCCATCGCTGATCAAATAAATGCCGAACTCACCCTTGGGGTGCTCCACGGCTGCGTAGGCCTCGCCTTCGGGAACCGTGAAGCCTTCGGTGAAGAGCTTGAAGTGGTGGATCAGCTCTTCCATGTTGGACTTCATGGCCTCGCGGGCCGGCGGAGCCACCTTGTGGTTGTCGGTGATCACCGGGCCGGGGTTGGCGCGCAGCCAGTCCACGCACTGCTTGATGATCTTGTTGGACTCGCGCATCTCGGCCACGCGGACCAGGTAGCGGTCGTAGCAGTCGCCGGTCGCGCCCACGGGCACGTCGAAGTCGACCTTGTCGTAGGCATCGTAGGGCTGCGACTTGCGCAGATCCCAGGCCACGCCGGAGCCGCGCAGCATGGGGCCGGTCATGCCCAGGTTGATGGCGCGCTCGGCCGTCACCACGCCGATGTCGACGTTGCGCTGCTTCCAGATGCGGTTGTCGGTCAGCAGGACTTCGTACTCGTCGCAGCACTTGGGAAAACGCTGGGTGAAGGCATCGATGAAGTCCAGCAGCGAACCCTGGCGGGTTTCGTTGAGCTGCTCCAGCGCCCGCGCATTGCGCACCTTGCTGGCCTTGTACTGGGGCATGCTGTCCGGCAGGTCGCGGTACACGCCGCCGGGACGGAAGTAGGCCGCGTGCATGCGCGCGCCCGAAACCGCCTCGTACATGTCCATGAGGTCTTCACGCTCACGGAAGGTGTAGATCAGGATGGTGGAGCTGCCGGCATCGTTACCCGAGGAACCCAGCCACATCAGGTGGTTCATGATGCGGGTGATTTCCGAGAACATCACGCGGATGTACTGGGCGCGCATGGGCACTTCGAGGCCCAGCAGTTTCTCGATGGCCAGGCAGTAGGCGTGCTCGTTGCACATCATGGACACATAGTCCAGGCGGTCCATATAGGGCAGCGACTGGATGTAGGTCTTGCTTTCGGCCAGTTTCTCGGTCGCGCGGTGCAGCAGGCCGATGTGGGGGTCGGCGCGCTGCACCACCTCACCGTCGAGCTCCAGCACCAGACGCAGCACACCGTGCGCTGCCGGGTGCTGCGGACCAAAGTTCAGGGAGTAATTCTTGATTTCAGCCATGGTCTTCCGTCAGAAGGCGACGCGCGCCTTCAGTGCAGGCCTCCGCCATAGTTGTCTTCGCGGATGATGCGCGGCGTGATCTCGCGCGGCTCGATGGTGACCGGCTGGTACACCACGCGCTGCTGCTCGGCGTCGTAACGCATTTCCACATAGCCCGACAAAGGGAAATCCTTGCGGAACGGGTGGCCGATGAAGCCGTAGTCGGTCAGGATGCGGCGCAGGTCGTCATGGCCTTCGAACACGATGCCGAACAGGTCGAACGCCTCGCGCTCAAACCAGCTGGCCGAATTCCAGATAGGGTTGACCGAAGGCACGACAGGAAAGTCGTCATCGGCGCACAGCACGCGCACGCGCAGGCGCTGGTTGAGGGTCAGGGACATCAGGTGGGACACCACGGCGAAACGGGCACCGTCCCTGCCCACTTCCGCATAGGTCGAATAATCGACGCCGCACAGGTCCACCAGCATCTCGAACTTGCAGTCCGGCGCATTGCGCAGGGTCTGCATGACATCCAGATACTGGTCCGCGGAAACCTCCACCGTCACTTCATTCAGTGCCAGGGTGACGCTGCGGGCTTTTTCGCCCAAGGCAGCAGCCACCACATCCCGAAGCTTTTCGGGGTGAATTGCGATTGCAGTCATCTCAGCCCTTTAAACGCGAGCGATGGTGTGGGTACGGCGGATCTTCTGCTGCAGCTGAATGATGCCGTAGATCAGCGCTTCCGCCGTCGGAGGACAGCCGGGCACATACACATCCACCGGGACAATGCGGTCGCAGCCGCGCACCACGGAATAGCTGTAGTGGTAGTAGCCGCCGCCATTGGCACAGGAACCCATGGAGAGCACCCAGCGCGGCTCGGACATCTGGTCGTAGACCTTGCGCATGGCCGGAGCCATCTTGTTGCACAGCGTGCCGGCAACAATCATCAGGTCCGAGTGGCGCGGGCTGGCACGGAACACTTCCGAGCCGAAGCGGCCGATGTCATAGCGCGCAGCGGCGGCATGCATCATCTCCACGGCACAGCAGGCCAGTCCGAACGTCATGGGCCAGATCGACCCTGTCTTGGCCCAATTCACCACCGTGTCGTAACTGGTGGTGATAAAGCCTTCCTTCATCACGCCTTCGATCATCGTGTCACCTCAGAGAAGCTGTTCATTCCCAATCCAGGGCGCCTTTTTTCCACTCGTAGGCAAAGCCCACGACCAGAACAGCCAGGAAAATCAAAACGGCAACGAAACCCGCACCACCCACTTCCTTGAGCGCAACGACCCAGGGCAGCAGGAATGCGATTTCCAAATCAAACAGAATGAACAGAATGGCGACGAGGTAGTAGCGCACGTCGAATTTCATGCGCGCATCTTCAAACGCTTCAAAGCCGCATTCGTAGGGGGAGTTCTTGGCAGCGTCAGGACGGTTGGGACCGAGGATGTAACCCAGGACCAGGGGCACAACGCCCACCGCCATGCCGATAAGAATGAACAATAGAACGGGAAGGTACTGATCGATGTTCATCGTGTGGGCCTTGTGTGAAAGACAAGCCCTACAGATCACTGCCTGATCAGCAGGGCAGGCTTTTAGTTATGTGTTGGTGCCGTCGGCGAGACTCGAACTCGCACAGCTTTCGCCACTACCCCCTCAAGATAGCGTGTCTACCAATTCCACCACGACGGCTTCGCCTCAAAGTCCGGCAACCTCGGAAATCTTCATTGCAAAGATTTCGACCCCCAGACAATCCCTAGATTCTACCCTGAAAAACGTGCTTCTCCAGAAGCACGTCAGGGTTTTCTTTTAATTATTTGGTGGGGATCTGCGCAGCGCCTTCGGCACCTGCGGCCGGGGCGGCGGGTGCATTGCCGGCCTCGGGCTGAGCGGGTGCGGCAGGCGCAGCCGGGGCCGTCACCGCAGCGCCTTCGAGCACGCTGCCGGAGCTCACCGGGCGCGAGTTGCCCAGGTAGGCCAGCGCCAGCGTGGCTGCAAAAAACACCGAAGCCAGCACCGCCGTGGTGCGCGACAGGAAGTTGGCACTGCCGGAAGCGCCGAAGAGGCTGCCGGAGCTGCCGCTGCCAAACGATGCCCCCATGTCCGCACCCTTGCCGTGCTGGATGAGGATCAGGCCGATCATGCCCAATGCTGCAAGCATCTGGACCACAAGAATGACGCTGGACAAAATATTCATAGGAAACCCTGTAATCGTAAACGTGCCGCTGCCGGGCCTGGCAAGGCCCTCAAGTCTTTATTGAGCCGCAGCAACAATGGTCAAGAAATCGGCTGCCTTGAGGGAAGCCCCCCCCACCAGGCCACCATCGATATCGGTCTGAGCCAGCAGCTGCTCCGCATTGGCGGCATTCATGCTGCCGCCGTAGAGCAGCGGAACGCGTCCGGCATGCTCCGTGGCCGCAGCCAGCTGCGCGCGCAGCACGGCATGCACCGCCTGCGCCTGCTCGGGGGTGGCCGTCTTGCCGGTGCCGATGGCCCAGACGGGCTCATAGGCCACGACCAGCTCGCTCACGCAAGCCCCGACCTGGTGGATCACGGCCGCCAGCTGGCGCTTGACCACGGCCTCGGTCTGGCCTGCTTCGCGCTCCTGCAGGGTCTCGCCCACGCAGACGATGGGCGTGATGCCCTTGGCCAGGGCCGCCTGGGCCTTGGCCGCCACCACGGCATCGGTTTCACCATGGTACTGGCGGCGTTCGGAATGGCCGACCAGCACATAGCGCGCACCGAATTCCTTGAGCATGACCGCCGAGACTTCGCCAGTGAAGGCGCCCTGCTCATGCTGCGACACGTCCTGCGCGCCGATGCCGATGGCAGAGCCGGACAGCTCGGCCTGCAGCTGCGCCAGGTACACGGCGGGCGCAGCCACGGCCACGCCGGCCTTGCCGCCTTCGGGCAGACCTTGCTTGAGAGCCTGCAGCAACGCCGCATTGGCAGCCAGGCTGCCGTTCATCTTCCAGTTGCCGACAATGAGTTTTTGCTTCATTTTTCCCAGGTCAGAATGATTTTTCCGGTGTGCTGGCTCGACTCCATCAGCGCATGGGCCTGCGCCGCGTCGGCTGCATCGAATTCGCGGTAAATGGTCGGACGCACCGTGCCCGCCTCGATCATGGGCCAGACATGGCGGCGCAGCGCTTGCGCAATCGCGGCCTTGAATGCCACGGGACGCGGCCGCAGCGTGGAGCCGGTGATCGTCAGCCGCTTGCGCAGCACCAATCCCGCATCCAGCTCGGCCTTGACTCCGCCCTGTACCGCGATGATGACCAGGCGGCCGTCGGCCGCGAGGGCTTGCACCTCGCGCGCCACATAGCTGCCGGCCACCATGTCGAGAATGACATCGACGCCCTCGCCTGCGGTGATGCGTCGCACCTCCTCGGCAAAGTCCTGCGTCCTGTAATTGATGGCATGGTCGGCACCAAGCCGGAGGCAGTCCTCGCACTTGGCGTCGCTGCCGGCAGTCACGATGACTTGCGCCCCCCAGGCCTTGGCCATCTGGATGGCCGTGACGCCGATGCCGCTGCTGCCGCCCTGCACCAGCAGGGTTTCGCCGGGCTGCAGGCGCCCCCGATCGAACACGTTGCTCCAGACCGTGAAAAAGGTCTCGGGCAGTGCAGCGGCTTCGACATCGCTCAGGCCCTGCGGAATGGGCAGGCATTGGGGCACGGGGGCCACGCAGTACTGCGCATAGCCGCCGCCAGCCACCAGGGCACAGACGCGGTCGCCGAGCTTGAAACCCGACGCCGCCATCGCAGCTTCGTCACCGGCCACGATGACGCCAGCCACCTCCAGCCCCGGCAGATCCGAAGCGCCGGGCGGCGGGGCATAGTGGCCTTTGCGCTGCAGCACATCCGGGCGGTTGATGCCGCTGGCCGCCACGCGGATCAGGACTTCGCCCTCGGCGGCCACCGGCATGGGGCGCTCGCCCAAGCACAGCACGTCAGGCGCACCGAAAGCGGTGATTTCCACCGCACGCATTGTTGCTGTTTCCATGTAGCAGACTCTTGGCGACTATGAATCAAATAGAGCTGTGGCGCTTGCACGGCAAGCGCCGGCAGCCATCAAAACAAGGGCCGAGCCAGCCTGACGGCCGGCTCGGCTCCAGGTTTACTGCTGCTGTTGCTGCTCGTCGTCGTTGCCACGGCTTTCGCGCGGTTCACGGGGCTCGCGGTTCTGACGCGGAGCACGTTCGCGGAATTCGCGCGGCTCACGCGGCTCGCGGGGTTCACGCTCGGGCATGCCGGCAGGACGCTCGGTCAGCGCCTTCATGGACAGCTTGACGCGCCCCTTGTCGTCGGTCTCGAGCACCTTGACCTTGACGATCTGGCCTTCCTGCAGATAGTCGGAGACCTTTTCCACGCGCTCGTGGGCGATCTGGCTGATGTGCAGCAGGCCGTCCTTGCCGGGCAGCAGATTGATGAGGGCGCCGAAGTCCAGGATCTTGGTGATCGGGCCTTCGTAGACCTTGCCGATTTCGACTTCGGCCGTGATCTCCTCGATGCGGCGCTTGGCTTCGTCGGCCTTGGCGGCTTCGGTAGCGGCGATGGTGATGGTGCCGTCTTCCTCGATATTGATCTGGCAGCCGGTCTCATCGGTCAGCGCACGGATGGTGGCGCCGCCCTTGCCGATCACGTCGCGGATCTTCTCGGGGTTGATCTTCATCGTGTACAGCTTGGGAGCGAACGACGAGATCTCGGCCTTGGCTTCGCCCATGGCTTCCTGCATCTTGCCCAGGATGTGCATGCGCGCTTCCTTGGCCTGGGCCAGGGCGACCTGCATGATTTCCTTGGTGATGCCCTGGATCTTGATGTCCATCTGCAGGGCCGTGATGCCGTTGGTGGTACCGGCCACCTTGAAGTCCATGTCGCCCAGGTGATCTTCGTCGCCCAGGATGTCGGTCAGCACGGCGAAGCGGTTGTCTTCCTTGATCAGGCCCATGGCGATACCGGCCACGTGCGCCTTCATGGGCACGCCGGCATCCATCATGGACAGGCAGCCGCCGCAGACCGAGGCCATGGACGACGAGCCATTGGACTCGGTGATTTCCGACACCACGCGGATGGTGTAGGGAAACTCTTCCTTCGACGGCAGGCAGGCCGCCAGGGCGCGCTTGGCCAGACGGCCGTGGCCGATTTCACGGCGCTTGGTCGAACCCATGCGACCCACTTCGCCGGTGGCAAAGGGAGGCATGTTGTAGTGGAACAGGAAGCGGTCTTCGAATTCGCCGGCCAGCGCGTCGATGCGCTGCGCGTCGCGCTCGGTGCCCAGCGTGGAGATCACCAGGGCCTGGGTCTCGCCGCGCGTGAACAGGGCCGAGCCGTGCGTGCGGGGCAGCACGGAGTTGCGGATCTCGATGGGGCGCACGGTGCGGGTGTCGCGGCCGTCGATGCGGGGCTCGCCGGCCAGGATCTGGCTGCGCACGATGCCCGCTTCGATGTCGAACAGCATGCCTTCGACCTTGACGCCGTCGAATGCCACGCCCTGCTCGGTCAGAGCCGCCTTCACGTCGGCATACGCCAGGCGGCAGGCATGCGTGCGCACCTGCTTGTTGCGCTCCTGGTAGGCAGCGCGCAGCTTGGCTTCGCCCAGCTCGGCCACCTTGGCAATCAGGGCTTCATCCTTGGCAGGCGCAGACCAGTCCCAGACGGGCTTGCCGCCTTCGCGCACCAGCTCGTGGATGGCGTTGATGGCGATCTTGCCCTGCTCGTGGCCGAACACCACGGCACCCAGCATCACTTCTTCGGGCAGTTGCAGGGCTTCGGATTCCACCATCAGCACGGCGGCTTCGGTACCGGCGACGACCAGATCCATCTGCGAATCCTTGCGCTGGGTCTGGCCGGGGTTGAGCACATATTCGCCGTTGATGTAACCCACGCGGGCGGCACCGATGGGGCCGTTGAACGGCAGGCCAGAGACCGACAGTGCGGCCGAGACGGCGATCATGGCGGCGATGTCGGCATCCACCTCGGGGTTCAGCGAGATGGTGTGGATGACCACATGCACGTCGTTGTAGAAGCCTTCGGGGAACAGCGGGCGGATCGGGCGGTCGATCAGGCGGCTGGTCAGGGTTTCCAGCTCGCTGGGCTTGGCTTCACGCTTGAAGAAGCTGCCGGGAATCTTGCCGGCGGCATAGGTCTTCTCGATGTAGTCCACGGTCAGCGGGAAGAAATCCTGGCCGGCCTTGGCGATCTTGGAACCCACCACGGTGGCCAGCACCACGGTGTCGTCCATGTTGACGAGCACGGCACCCGAAGCCTGGCGTGCGATCTCGCCGGTTTCCATGGTGACCGTGTGCTGGCCCCACTGGAAAGTCTTGGTCACTTTGTTGAACATCGTCATATCGACTCCTTTTTTGGAAGCTGGATGCACGCATCCAGACTGGATTTGGAGCGCAAACAGAACACGATGCCATTCCAATGCTGCACTAGATGCTACAAATAATGCAGCAATGGAATGACACAGCTTCGCTCTGTCCTGCGTTCTCCGAAGTAAAAAACGCCTGAGCTAGCAGACTAACTCAGGCGTCTCGATCTCTCACCGTGCTTACTTGCGCAGGCCCAGCTTGGCGATCAGTGCAGTGTAACGGTCAGCGTCCTTGGCCTTCAGGTAGTCCAGCAGCTTGCGACGACGGCTCACCATGCGCAGCAGGCCGCGGCGACCGTGGTGGTCCTTGGCGTGTTGCTTGAAGTGGGGAGTCAGTTCGTTGATGCGAGCGGTCAGCAGAGCCACTTGCACTTCAGGGCTGCCAGTGTCGTTTTCGGAACGGGCATTGGCCTTGACAACGTCAGCCTTGATAGAGGCAGCGATCATTTGGTTTTCCTTGGAAATCAGCGCCCGGCGGAGGGCACCTTGGTTACTTGCGCCAGGGCTGGAAAGGCCCCAACGTGCGTCTTGCACCATGCAAAACCTGGCGATTATATCAAGAGGCGCGCCAACGCCTTTTGGCCGGCGCCAAACCCGCTGCGCGGGCTCCGTTCCGCTCCAGGCAAACCCTGACTCCACCGCCAATCCCTGCTGCCAAAATGCAATCGCGTAACAAAATGCAATAGAGGGACTTCCATGCAGCAGCTCGCCGCTCCTTCCCGCCGCAGCGCCCTCCGGGCCTTGCTGTTGTTGCCGGGCCTGGCCATGCTCGAAACGGCGCAGGCCAGAAAAGGCCAAGCCCGCGATCCGGAAAAATCCGGCGGCAGGCGAGCCAGCGGCGGTCGCGTCAGGATACTGAATATCCGCAGCAGCTCCGAGGAGAGCAGCCTGGAGCGAGACCGACGCCTCTACCGCGAGTGCCAGGGCCGGCCCAACTCAGGCGCCTGCTCCGGCTACACCCAGAGCCCGCCTGGCAGGCGGTACTGAGCCGGCAGGCCATAGCCGCCGCCCGCGCCCACCCGGCACCGGCCCTGCGCAACATGCCCAGCCCGCCTCCCGCAAGATCGGCCCGCCCCGGCCGCGCTCCCGGGTTCTCCGCCATCGAACTGCTGGCGGCAGCGGCCGTGCTGGCCCTTCTGACCGCGCTGGCCGTGCCGGGCTTCACGCGGCTGATGGAGCGCTGGCGCGTGCGCCAGGCATCCGCCGAGCTGCAGGCCACGCTGTATTACGCCCGCTCCGAAGCGGCCAAGCGCGGCGGCAACGTCGTCGTGCGCAAGAACGGCCAGAACACCGACGGCTGCCAGGAAGCCGACACCACGCAGGCCTGGGGCTGCGGCTGGTTCGTGTTCGTGGACACCAACGGCAACGGCACCAGGCAGGCCAACGAAACGCTGCTGCAGGCCAGCCCGCCGCCCAGGCAGCTCAACATCATGCGCAATCCGTCCGGCGCCATGCTGCGCTTCGATCGCTACGGCATGGCCAACGGCGCCAATATCTTCAGCTTCACGATTTCGCCCGCCGGGCCGGGCGTTTCCTCGCCAGCCACCCAGACCTTGTGCATGGCCAGCGGCGGGCGCATCAGAGTCCTGGAAGGAGAAGCCACATGCCAGTAATCCCAGCCTCCCGCCAGCGCGGCATCACGCTGATCGAATCGCTGGTGGCCAGCATGGTGCTGGCCCTGGGCCTGCTGGGCATTCTGCAGGTGCAGATACGCACCCTGGCCGACACCCAGACCGCCGTGCGCCGCGCCCAGGCCGTCCGGCTGATCGAAGACCTGGGCGAGCGCATGAAAGTCAATCCCAATGCATTGGCCAACCTCGACGCCTACGCCACGGCCTTCGCCGACACACCGGCGCCGGGCGACTGCCAGACCCAGGCCTGCACACACGCCCAACTGGCAGCCCACGACCTGGGCGCCTGGAAGCAATCCGTCAGGAATACACTGCCCCTGGGTCTGGCCAGCGTCTTTCCGGCCCCCGGCGAAAGCACGGCCCCACAGCGCCGCCAGCTGGGAGTGATGATCGCCTGGCGCGAGAACGAGCCGGACATCGCCGATGCCGCCGACAGAAGAAAGCACAGGAACGCCATCGACGCCACGCAGCTGCGCGCCGCCGATGGCTCCTTCAGCACCGGCGGCGACAGCCTTGCCTGCCCTCAGGGCTACACCTGCCATCTGCAGTACCTCGCGGCCGCAGCCCGCTGCGCGCCCCACCTGGATGCCGGAGCGGCCCGGCACTTCTGCCCCGGAGCCTGAACATGTTATCGAAATTGATAGCACCCTGTGCAGCGCCTGCTGCGCTGCCATCGCGGAAGTTCATGCGGCAGCAGGCCCAGAGCGGCCTCACGCTGCTGGAGCTGATGGTCGGGATCACCGTGGGCCTGCTGGTCGTCGCCGCGGCCATGGCCGCGCTCATCGCCTCGCGCGGCGTGGCGGGAGCCGTGAACGATGCCAGCGGCATGCAGTTGCAGGCCGCCCACGCCATGCGGACCATGGGCCAGCAGGTGCGGCAGGCCGGCTCGCTCTACCTCAGACTCAATCCCGGCAGCGCGGCCGCTCCCGTGGCGTTCGAAGCCCATGCCCCGGCAGCCGACGGCGGCAAGGGTTTTGCGCCCGCCTCCGACACCCTCTTGGGCTCCAGCTCCGCCATGAGCTTGGGCTACCACCGCTACAAGGAGCCGGTGCATACGGCCTCCGGCGAGCAGGCCCAGGCGCGCAACTGCCTGGGCGGCCCGGCCAACAGCAGCCCGGACCAGCGGGTGGAAAGCATCTTCCAGCGCCATGGCGATCAGCTGCGGTGCGGCGGCAACGACACCGCCAACGCGCCGCAGCCCCTGGTACAGAACGTCGCCGACTTCCAACTGCGCTACCTGCTGCAGGACAACACCGTGCCGGGCGACGCCAGAATCCAGTACCTCGCCGCCGATGCCGTGGGCGACGGCAACTGGGGCAAGGTGCAGGCCGTCGAAGTCTGCCTGGTGCTCTACGGCAACGAGCCCGTCGATATGCCCGCCGGCAGCACCTATACCGGCTGCGACGGCTCGGCCGTCGACATGACTGCCGCCGGCGAGCGCGCCCGGCGCATGCACATGGTCTTTCGCAGCATCTTCCAGCTGCGCAGCCAGGGGCTGATCGGCACCGTGCTCTGACGCCTGCAGGAAAGAGCCGCCATGCCGTGCATGCCACCCGACTTCCAGCGCCAGCGCGGCGTGGCCTTGTTCGCCGTCATGGTGTTCGTCATGCTGTCCCTGCTGCTGACGCTATGGGCCTCGCGCACCTCGCTGTTCAACGAAATGGTGGTGGGCAACGATGCCGACTACCAGCGCGCCTTCGAAGCCGCCCAGGCCCTGCTGCAGGATGCCGAACTCGATATCCGCGGAGAAAATGCCGACGGCAGCACCTGCACCGGCAACGACGACATCTGCCGCAGCGGCACCGCCGACAGAATCCCGCTGGAAGCCCAGGACGTTGGCCCGCAGCTGGCCGCACTGGAGCAGCAAGGCACCGGATGCCGCAACGGCCTGTGCGCCAAGCGCGCGGGCAAGCAGGACTTCTGGAACAACGCCGATGCCGCCCGCGGCCCCACACTGGCCCAGATGGCCAGCCCCGGCGTGGGCGCACGCTATGGCCAATACACCGGCGCCGCGACCGGCAGTGCCGGCAAGCCGGTCCACCCCATCCTCGCGGACACCAGCGCCGGCGACCGAGGCGGCTGGTACTGGATCGAAGTGCTGCCCTACGACAGCAGCAGCAAAAGCTCGGGCCTCATCGCGGATAACGCGGGCGCCCCCGGCAAGCTGCTGCCCCTGCATCTGACACCCGGCGTGGTGTACCGCATCACGGCCCTGGCCTACGGCCTCAGGCCCGGCACCATGGCGGTGCTGCAGCAGACCTATGCGCAGCAAAAGCGAAAAGACTGAAATGAGGCACCCCCTGAGTCGCTTCGCGCCTTCCCTCTCTCTCTCTACGCGCTGCGCGCTACGGGAGGGGAACGATGCCTTCGCCGCGAGGCGGCTCTTGCTCGGCATCCCCGGCTTTGGGCCGCGCCAGTTTCAGGGCTGCGGGTGACACAAAGCGCCATAACTGAAAGGAGAACGCCATGCACGGAAACAAGCTCCCGAGACTGAGCCAGGTCCTGCTTGCGCTGGCGGCCGCCCCGGCCGCCCCTGCCTCCTGGGCGCTGGATCTGGCGCAGTCGCCCCCTGGCACCCGGCAGCCTCATGTCGCCCCCAACGTCATCATCTCGGTCGACGACTCGGGCAGCATGGACTACCGCCTGGACGCCGAAACCGCCACGGGCGCGACGGACAACGAGACTCCCGCAGCCGACGGCAGCTGGCCCGCCACCAGCCGCCGCATCAACGTGCTGCGGCACGCGCTCATAGGCCATGGCGGCGTGGGCGGGGTCGTGCGCGATACCGCCTTGCTGCCGGACGGGAAAATCCGCCTGGCCTGGCAATCCATGAACGCCAACAACGGCACTCCCGGCCATCTCAACAGCAGCGCCACGGCCGCGCAGGCGGGCAGCAACTCCATGCAGGTGCTGGGTCCGGCGCACCGGACCCGCTTCATCGAATTCGTCACGCAGCTGCGGCCCGGCGGCGGCACCCCGTCGCACAAGCTGTTGCAGCAGGCCGATGCCTATATGCGACTGCCCCTGAGCCGGGACGGCCCCTGGGCTGCCGTGCCGGGAAGCACCGGCGCCCCCTACCTGGGCTGCCGCCGCAACTACCATGTCATGCTGACCGACGGGCGCTGGAACGGCGCCACGTCCGGCGGCTCTCAGGACGACAACAGCGTCAACCGGACCCTGCCCAACGGCATGGCCTATGGCAGCGCCAATGCCTCATCCCGGCCCTACAACCAGCTCTACCACGACAGCTACGGCAACACCCTGGCCGACTGGGCCTTCCACAGCTGGGCCGCGCCGCTGCAGCCGCCAGGCGATCTCGTCGGCACCATGCAGCCCGCCGCCGATTACCGCCAGGCGCCGCCGACCGAAAGCTTCGGCAGGGATGCCACGAATCGGGAGGCCGTGCTCGAGCGTTTCTGGAACCCCCGCTACAACCCCGCCACCTGGCCGCATATGGCGACCTATACCATAGGCCTGGGCACGAATGCCGGCAGCTGGCCCGGAGCCGGCGCCCTGGCGGCGCCGACCCGGCAGTCGCCCTTCGGCTACGACGGCAGCTTTCCCGACCTGGTGACCGGCCGGCAGCAATGGCCCGACATGGGCGCCAGCGAAGACGTCCGGGCCCTGGACCTCTGGCATGCCGCACTCAACGGCCGCGGGCGCTTCTATTCCGTCACCAAGGCTGAAGACCTGGCCCTGGCCTTCCGCGACATCGTGGGGCAGATCAGCGTCCAGGCCGCCCCCGAGCTGGCTTCCACGGCGGCCAGCGGCGCCAGCAGCGCGCGCATGGCCGTGGGCAAGTTCACCGCAGCCTACGAGCCCATGAATGCCTGGAAGGGCTTCATCACCGCCACCGCCGTACAGGCCGACGGCTCCACCGTGCCCCTTCCCGGCTGGGGCGGCAAGAGCACGGCCGACAAGCTCGATGCGCTGGACTCTGTGGACGGCCGCCTGGTGCTGAGCTGGAGCGACCAATGGAGCGGGGCCGGCTACAAGGGCGGCGTGCCGTTTCGCTGGGACGGCGGCGAAGCCTATCTGAGCGCCGCGCAAAAAGCCCTGCTGAGCCAGAACCGCCTCGACTACCTCCGCGGCGACCGCCGCCTGGAAGGCTCCGACACCGCCGGCTACACTGCCGCGAAGCCCCTGCGCGAACGCAAGAGCCGCCAGGGCGACATCATCGGCTCCGCCATCTGGTACACGGGCGCACCGGCCGGCAACCATGCGCTCAACGGCTACGCGGCCTTCATGCGCAGCCATACCACGCGTGCCGCCATGCTCTATGCGGGCGGCAACGACGGCATGCTGCACGGCTTCGCCGCCGCCGACGGCAGCGAAAAAATCGCCTATGTTCCACGGGGCGTCCTTCCCACGCTGGGCCGGCTGGCCGATCCGCAGTTCAACAGCAAGCACCTGTATTTCGTGGACGGCTCGCCCATGACGGGCGACGTGGACCTGGGAACGGGCGGTGCCGCCGATTGGCGCACTCTGCTGGTGGGAACGCTGGGCGCCGGCGGCAAGGGCTACTTCGTGCTGGACGTGAGCCACCCGGCCGGCTTTTCGGAAAGCAGCGCGCGGCAACTGGCCAGGCTGGACCGCAGCCGCGGCGCCACCGAGCCGGCGCCCGACTGCGCGCGCTCCGGCATGGGCAGCGCCGAAAAAACCGCCTGCGCCAAAGCCGCCGAGGAAGACCGGGACATAGGCCATATCACGGCCCTGCCGGTGCGCGACGAAGACAACCCCCTGCATACCACGCAGATCGCGCGGCTGAACGACGACCGCTGGGCCGCCGTCCTGGGCAACGGCTACAACAGCGCCAACCAGCGGCCCGTGCTGCTGATCCAGTATCTGGATGGCGCCATGGAGCTCAAGCGCATGGCGGCCACCAGCGACACGGCGGGCACCGGCAAGGCGGCCGACAACGGCCTGGCCGCCCCGCGCCTGCTGGACCTGAACGGCGACGGCCGCCCCGACGTGGTCTATGCCGGCGACAACCAGGGCCATCTGTGGAAGTTCGATCTGACCGGCGCCAGCAGCGAACTCTGGGGCGTGGCCTTTGGCGGCCAGCCGCTGTTCACCGCCACAGGCCCTGCCGCCATGGACGCGGCCGGCATAGGTGGGGCCGCGCGGCCCCACATCCAGCCCATCACGGCCGCGCCCTCCGTGCGCGCCAACGACCGCCTCATGACGGTGGGCAGCGGCGCCGGCGCCAAAAGCGTGCCCATGGGCGGCATGATGGTGGCCTTCGGCACGGGCCGGAACATCACGCCGGACGACCCGAGCAGCGTGCTGGTGCAAACCTTGTATGCGGTGCTGGACAACACGCGCTACCGCCTCGTTGACACGGCCAGGGGACAACGACTGCAGGTGCATCCCGGCGACAGCGGCTGCACCGCACCCGTCGCCGGCTGCATACCGGCACCCCGGGCACTTGGCGAGGGCGTGGCCCGTGCCAGGCTGGCCGAACAGGCCATCACCGAAATCGGCAGCGGCGCCACCGTGGGCGCCAGGCACGCGCACAGCGCGCTGAACCGCAACACCTGGGCCGACTTCAATGGCTGGTATCTCGACCTGCCCGCCGTGGGCGAACGCCTGCTCAAGCCCATGGAGTTCTACGACGGCAGCAACATCCTGGCCGTGTACACGCAGGTGCCCGCCAAGGGTTCGAACGCGGATGCCGGAAGGGAGAGCTGCGACTCCGCCGCAGTCGACCAAGAGCGCCAGTACCGCACCCTGATCAACATCATGGACGGCGCCCGCCCCTCGGTGCAGATCGTGGACCAGAACGGCGACGGGCTGCTCGACGCCAGCGACCTCCAGGTCTCGCGCACCCAGGTATCCAGGGGCTCGCACCTGCTGATCGCCCGGAAAGGCAAGGCCATGGACATAGACGCCGGGAACCGCAGCGAACTGCTGGCCCGCATGCCCGAACAATCGCTGCGCCCCAGCTGGCGCCAGCTGAAGTAAGAACGTGCTCCAAGGAGGCCGCCCATGAAGCACAGGCAGCAAGGCTTCACGCTGATCGAGCTGATGATCGTGGCCACGGTCATCGGCATCCTCGGCGCACTCGCCTATCCCAGCTACGCGGAATACGTGCGGCGCGGCCACCGGGCCGATGCGCGCGCGGGGCTGCTGCAGGCTCAGCAGTGGCTGGAGCGCGCGGCCACCGCCACCGGGGCCTACCCTGGCAGCCTGCCCGCAGCGCTGGCCTGGTCCGGCGACAACGGCAAGCGCTACAGCATAGGCTTTGCCGCCGGCAATACCGCCATGGCCTACACCCTTGCGGCGACTCCCAGGGGCGCCCAGGCCGGCGACCGATGCGGCATCTACACGCTGAGCCACACCGGCCTGCGCGGCGCCAACGGCAAGACTTCCGGGCAGACAGGCTACGACACGGACTGCTGGGGCAAATAAACGCCCAAGGCCCTCCAGGGAGCCTGAATGGCCTGCAGTACCATCCCGGGCATGACAGACCATGCCCACACCATGCAGCAAGCGCTTGAGCAGGCCGCCCAGGCGCTTTTTCTTTCCTCGCCCAATCCCCGCGTCGGCTGCGTTCTGGTGGGTGCAGACGGCAGCGTGCTCGGCCAGGGGTTCACCCAGCAGGCGGGCGGACCGCACGCCGAAGTCATGGCGCTGCGCGATGCGGCGGCCAGGGGCCATGATGTGCGCGGCGCCACGGCCTATGTCACGCTGGAGCCCTGCTCGCATCACGGCCGCACGGGACCGTGCTGCGACGCCCTGATTGCCGCGGGCATAGGCAAGGTGGTGGGAGCGCTGACGGACCCCAATCCGCAGGTGGCGGGCCAGGGCTTTGCGCGCCTGCGCGCCGCCGGCGTGCAGGTGGAGGTCGGCCCCGGCGCCGCCGCATCGCGCGAGCTGAACATCGGCTTTTTCAGCCGCATGGTGCGCGGCACGCCCTGGGTGCGCATGAAGGCCGCCAGCTCGCTGGACGGCGTGACCGCCCTGCACAACGGCCGCAGCCAGTGGATCACTTCGCCTGAAGCGCGCGCCGACGGCCATGCCTGGCGCGCGCGCGCCTGCACGCTGCTGACCGGCATAGGCACGGTGCTGCAGGACAATCCGCGCCTCGATGTGCGCGAGGTGCAAACACCGCGCCAGCCGCGCATTGCCGTGGTCGACAGCCAACTGCAGATGCCGCTCGATGCTCATGTTTTGAAAGCACCCAGCGGCTGTCTTATCTACACTTCAAGCATGAATCAGCCCAGGATCGAGCAACTACGGTCGCAAGGCGCTACGGTAATCCCTATGCCCGGCTCTCAAGGCAAGGTGGACCTGGCCGCCATGCTGCGCGACCTGGCCGCCCGCGGCACCAACGAGCTGCATGTGGAGGCTGGCTTCAAGCTCAATGGTTCGCTGATCCGTGAAGGACTGGTGGACGAGTTCCTGCTGTATCTGGCGCCCAAGCTGCTGGGCACGGCCGGCATGGGCATCGCCAACTTCGGGCCGCTGGACGAGCTGTCGCAAGCCCTGCCGCTGCAGTGGCAGGACATCCGGCAGACCGGCCCCGACCTGCGCGTGATCGCGCGCGTGCAGGGCCGCGCGGATTTCTGACCCCCGCCAGCCTGCACTACAGTTGCGGCATGCGCGCCCCGAACCCCGACCACCTTCGACGCACCATCGCCTGTCTGGCCACGGCCCTGCTGCTCGCGGGCTGCGCCGCGCCGCTGCCACAACATGTGGAGCGCCCGGTATCCACGGCCTATGCCACGCCCCAGGACACCGCGCTTGGCAGCTTGGTCGACAAGGCCAGGCCTGCCGCGGCCAAGCCCACGGCTTCGGCCTTTTCGCTGCTGGCCGGGCCGCAAAGCGCCTACAGCAGCCGCCTGAGCCTGGTGGAAAACGCCCAGAAGACGCTGGACCTGCAGTACTACGCCATCCACGCCGACGAAAGCACGGCCCGGCTGCTGCGCGGCATCGTGCAGGCGGCCAAGCGCGGCGTGCGCGTGCGCGTGCTGCTGGACGACTTCCACAGCACGGGGCCTGACGCCCAGGTCATGCGCCTGGCCTTCGTGCCCAATATCGAGATGCGCATGTTCAACCCGCTGGCCGGCTCGCGCGGCTCCACCGTGGGCCGCGCCTGGACGCTTCTGACGGACTTCCAGCGCGCCCAGCAGCGCATGCACAACAAGCTGTTCGTGGCCGACAACGTGATGGCCGTGATGGGCGGCCGCAATCTGGGCGATGCCTATTTCAACGTCGCCGAGGACGGCAATTTCGTGGACCTCGACGTGCTGGTGGCCGGCCCCGTGGTCCAGGCCCTGTCCGGCAGCTTCGACAGCTACTGGAACAACGTGCGCGCCTATCCCGTGCAGTCGCTGATCCGCCTGCAGGACCTGTACCAGCTCAGGGACCGCTTCGAGACCGAGGACGCCAACACGGCCGGCACCGCGAACGGCACTTCAAGACACGCCCCAGCCAATGCCGCCATCTGGGACGAACAGCCCATGAACCTGGGCCTGGTTCCCTGGGTCTGGGCCCAGGCGGCCGTACTGGCCGACCGCCCCGCCAAGATTCCGGGCGACGGCGGCGAAGCCGGCGAGGGGACTCCAGAGCCCGCCGGCGGCACGGCCACCGGCACGGGCGCCGGCACGCTGCAGCTCAACGATCCACCGGCGGCCCTGCGCAAGGCGGCCGCGCCCGTGCTGCAGGCCGATTCGGTGGTCGACGGACTGCTGGCCCTGGTGCGCTCGGCCAGGAAGGACTTGCTCGTGGTCTCGCCCTATTTCGTGCCGGGCCCCGAGATCATGGCGGCCTTTCGCTCGGCACGCGATCGCGGCGTGCGCGTGCGCGTGCTGACCAATTCGCTGGCCTCCAACGACGCACCGCTGGCCCATGCCGGTTATGCGCGCCACCGCAAGGCCCTGCTGGAAATGGGCGTGCAGCTGTACGAGCTGCGCAGCGAACCGGCCACCATGCGCTCGGCGCTGCGCTCCAGCACGGCAGGCTCCAGCGGCAGCGCCACCGGCGCCTCGCGCGCCATGCTGCACACCAAGCTGCTGGTGATCGACTCTCGCCTGGTGGTCGTCGGCTCCATGAACCTAGACATGCGCTCCCAGCTGCAGAACACCGAGATCGCCCTGCTGATCGCCAGCCGCTCCTTCAGCCGGCAGGCCACGGGCAGCATAGAGGACGGCCTGCCAGAAAACAGCTGGCGGGTGGAAATCGACCCCAGCGACCCGCAGGGCCGGCTGGTCTGGCGCGCCCCCCAGGACAGCGGCCTGGACGACTCCTACACCGAGCCCGATGCCAGCCTGGGCCTGCGTCTCATGCTCAAGCTGCTGGGGCCGCTGGCGCCCGACAGCCTGCTGTAGCCGCGCTCAGCCCTTGCTCCAATCGCGCTGCGGCAGCGCCGCGACCCAGGCACTGACGACGCGCTGCTCGGTCTGGGTGCGTACCTCCTGGTACGCGGCCTCGGCTTCGGGAAAGCGCCTGCGCATCAGGTTCAGCCATTGCTTGAGCCGCCCTGCCCGCTGGCGCGGTTCCAGGTCCTCGCACACCATCTGCCAGAAGCGCTGCACCTGCGGCACCAGCTCCTGCCAGCCCAGGGTCGCGGCGCCCGCGTCGCCGCCTTGCGCCACGGCCGCGCGGATGGCCAGTGCCAGGCCGGGGTCGGCCACGATGCCGCGCCCCAGCATCAAGTCGTCGCAGCCCGAAATCTCGCGGCAGCGCAACGCATCCTGCACGGTCCAGATCTCGCCATTGGCCACCACGGGCACGGAGACGGCCTCGCGGAGGCGCGGAATCTCCTCCCAGTAGGCCGGCGGACGGTAGCCGTCGAGCTTGGTGCGCGCATGGACCACGATCTCGCAGGCACCGCCATCTTGCATGGCCCGGGCGCACTCGATCATCTTCAAGCGGTCGTTGAAGCCCAGCCGCATCTTGGCCGACACCGGCACCTGCGCCGGCACGGCCTTGCGCACGGCGGCCACGACACGGGCAATCTGCTCGGGGTCCTGCAGCAGCGAGGCGCCGCCGCCATGGCGGTTCACCACCTTGGCCGGGCAGCCGAAATTGAGGTCTATGCCCTCCGGCCCCAGCCGCGCCAGATTCGCCGCGTTGTCGGCCATGCTGGCCGGATCGGAACCCAGCAGCTGCGCGCGCACCGGCACGCCAGCCAGCGTGCGGCTGCCATTGCGCAGCTCGGGCATGGCGCGCAGATACACCTTGTCCGGCAGCAGCGAACCCGTGATGCGGATGAATTCGGACACGCAGCGGTCCGCGCCGCCCACACGGGTCAGCACGTCGCGCAGCACGAAATCCAGCAGCCCCTCCATGGGCGCGAGCAGCAATCTCATTTCTTCACCTGTGGCTCGCCTGCGGCGGGCCCTTCAATCTCAATCATCAAACCGGCTTCCAGCACCGAGCCGAGCGCCTCGGCTACTTGTTACATGACCTTGGTGCTCAAGCACGCAGGCGTTGGCGCAAATTGTGCTTGATGCCACCGCAAGACATTCCAAACGGCAGCAGATTCACACCACTGTCATGGTTGTAGCTTGCAATAGGCGCTTTCCCACACTGCCCCAGACGCCACAACGCTGCTCGACGTCCCCCCGCTATGTTGCTGCAAAGAACCGCCAAAGCCCATGAAGAACTCCAGCCCGGCAAGCGCCAGCTGCCGCTGCGCGAGCGCTCCGTGCTGCTCATGGCCGGCGGCAAGACGCTGGCCCAGCTGCAGCAGTTGCTGGGCGACGAGCATGCGGCACTGGTCAAGGAGTTGATTGCCCAGGGTTATCTGCAGATAGACCCCAGCCCGGCGGTCAACAATCCATCTCACCAGGCAAGCATCCCTCAGCCTGAATCTGACGCACCAGCGGCAGCATCGGCCGCGGCAGATCCGGCAGGCCGCCAAACGCTCAATCTGCCCGGCACCCGCATGTATCTGTTCGACCTGTGCGAGCGCATGTTTGCCAAGCGCCACGAGGCCCTGGCCCAGAGCCTGCGCACCCAGTTGCGCGAGGCGCGCGATCTGCCGGCCTTGCGCAGCGCCGGCCTGGCGCTGCTGGATGCCGTGCAGCAGCATGCAGGCGAGGAGCGCGCCGCAGCCCTGCGCGAGCAGTTGGCAAGCCTGTTTGAGGCCCCCCAGGCAACCGAACCGGAAACAGTGCCCGACTAGGCGTCGCCAACACGCTAGCGCATGCCGAGCCGCCACAGCGAGGTCACTTCGGCCGCGCGCGCGGCATGCAGGGCGTCGCCGCTGTCCTGCACCTTGCCGTGGCGCGGACGGATATCTTCGCGCCCCAGGACCTGCAGGCCGGCTTCGGCTATCCACGCCAGCAGGCTTTCGCGCGAGCGCAGCCCCAGGTGCTCGGCCAGGTCGGAAAGGATGAGCCAGCCTTCGCCGCCCGGTAGCAGATGGCCGGCCAGTCCTTGCAGAAAGCCGCGCAGCATGCGGCTGTCTTCGTCGTAGATGGCCTGGTCCAGCAGGGAAGCGGTTTTGCCCGGCAGCCACGGCGGGTTGCAGACAATGAGTCCGCTGCGGCCTTCGGGGAACAGGTCGGTGTGCACCAGCTGCGCGCGGCGCTCAAATCCCAGGCGCTGCAGATTGTCCCTGGCGCAGGCCAGCGCCCGCTCGCTCATGTCCGTGGCAACGATTTTCTGCACGCCGCGCTTTGCCAGCAATGCCGAGATCACGCCCGTGCCGGTGCCGATATCCCAGGCCTCCCAGGCCTGGTCCTTGCCGGCCGCGGGCAGCGGGGCACGGGCCAGCAGATCCAGATACTCGCCGCGCACCGGCGAAAACACGCCGTAATGCGCATGGATGCGCGCCTTGGCCCCCAGCGCAGGAATCTCCACGCCTTTCTTGCGCCACTCGTGCGCACCCACGGCTCCCAGCAATTCGCGCAGGGGAATCAGCACGCCATGCTCACCGCCGGGCAAGGCGCCCCAGGCTTCCTCACAGGCCTGGCGCCAATCGGGCGCGCGGCGCAGGGCGCAACACCACTGCGCATCGAACTCGATCAGAACGCCCGACAGCACGCGCGCGCGCTGTGCCTGCGCCTGGCGGTGCAGATGAAAGGCCTGGGGAAAGCCGACAGGAGATGCGACGGGAGCAGCCTGCTTGCCGCGGGACTTCCTGTCCAGCCGGCGGCCCAGGGCCAGCACCAGCTGGCGTGCATTGTGGAAATCGCCGCGCCATGCCAGCGCCGTGCCTTCGCAGATCAGGCGATAGGCCTGATCGGCAGGCATGCGGTCATCGGCGGTCTGCACTTTTCTGGGCAGGGCCGTGGCGCTTTCGTTGCGCCACCAGGCCTGGCGTGGCTGGCCCAGTTCCTGCCACTGCAGCAGGGTCCAGGCCGGTACGGATGAAGACTCGGTATTCACGGCAACCCTTGCTGCGAACGCCACCAAGTGGCGTGATTAGTTGAGGGGACGCTTGAGGCGAACCTCTTCGATTTTGATGCTGCCGATGACGGCGGTCTTGGCCGTGGACATTTCGCGCTTGAAGCCGGCCATTTCGTGGAAACGCAGTGCGCGCTCGTTGCGCAGCGGCACCCAGGCGGTCACGTTGGTGCAGCCTTCTTCCAGCAGGCCGTCGCGGGCAGCATCCCACAGCGCCACGCCAACGCCCTGGCTCCAGTGGGTGGGGGCCGCGTAAATGGCCCAGATCTCGCCGGTGGTCTGGCGGGATTTCTCATCGCGCGAGCGGTCGAAGCCGATGAAGCCCACGACCTTGTCGCCGTCGATGGCAACCTGGACCTGGGGCTCGCAGTATTCAATGGCTTCACGCCAGTACGCCTGACGCTTTTCAACCGAAGACATGGATTTCAACTGATCGTCGGGAAGCAATCCGCGGTAAGCCTCCAGTGCGGAAGCAGTATGGATCTGGGCAATCGCTTTTGCATCGCGAAGAGTGGCTGGACGAACCTGGATACTAGACATGGAAAAAACCGGAACAAAAACGTGTGAGAATGGAGAGGGCGTAATTGTCTACAAATTCCGCTTTTTGGCACGCATGCTGCGGGTTAGCCATGCGCGCAAGTACGGCTGTGCGCAATTTCTTGCCCTACGGTTTTGGATGTGCTATGCGCTCACCAAAATGAAGCAGCTGGCGCGCATGCAGCAATGGTTTGACTCGGGTTTGAACAGAAATGTCAAGTCCAGACAAATAGCCCCGGCATCTGCTGCATTGCTGCGGAAAATGTCTTGACGCGTGGCGCCAAGGCAACCTCGATGCAATAGCAGGACTTGACGCCGGGGCTCAAAGCCAGCGCCGGATCCCGTCCATCATCCGGTCGAACCGGGCGCCATAGGGCGGATACAGCAGCGAAGTGGCCGACCAGCGCGACTGCACGAACACCGCCTTCTGGTGCGTGAAGCGCAGAAAGCCCTGCTCCGCGTGATAGGCGCCCCAGCCGCTTTCACCCACGCCGCCGAATGGCAGATTCTCATGCGCCACATGCAGCAGCGTGTCGTTCACGCAGACACCGCCGCTGACCGTGCGCGACAGCACGGCATCGCGCATGCGCTCGTCCTGGCCGAACCAGTACAGCGCCAGCGGCCTGGGGCTGGCATTGATGGCCTTGATCACATCGTCCATGCGCTCATAGGAGATCACGGGCAGGATGGGGCCGAAGATTTCCTCCTGCATGAGCTGCATCTCGCCCGTGGCGCCGAACACCAGGGCCGGCGCCATCTGCCGCTCCACGGCATCGCCCCAGGCCATGGCCTGAGTTTCGGCGCCGGCCTCGGGCTGCGCGGCCGCGCCCTCCTGCATCCAGTGCACCTGCGCCCCCAGCCCCTGGGCCTGGCGCAGCATCTGCCTGAGCCGCGCCAGATGGCGCTTGGTGAGGATGGAGGTGTAGTCGGGGTTGCCCGAGATGCGCGGATACAGCTTGCGCACGGCCTCCATGAAGGCCTCGGCAAACTCCGCCTCGCGCCCTCGCGGCAGCAGGACGAAGTCGGGGGCGATGCAGGTCTGGCCGGCATTGACCAGCTTGCCGTGGGCGATCTTGAGCGCCACGTCCTGCAGATTGCAGTCGTCAGCCACGATGCAGGGGGATTTGCCCCCCAGCTCCAGCGTGGTCGGCGTCAGGTGCGCGGCCGCCGCCTGCGCCACGCGCCGCCCCACGGCAGTGGAGCCCGTGAACAGCAGATGGTCGAAATGCAGGCCCGAGAACTGTGTGGCCACGCCCACATCGCCCTCGATCACGCAGAACTCCTCGGGCGCGAAGAACTGGGAGACCAGGACCGCCAGCTGCGCCGAGGTGCGGGGCGTCAGCTCGCTGGGCTTGAGCATGACGCGGTTGCCTGCCGCCAGCGCGGTGATCGCGGGCGCCAGGGCCAGCTGCACCGGGTAGTTCCAGGGCGAGATGATGCCGACCACGCCCAGCGGCTGGCGCTCGATCCAGGCCTTGCCCGGCTGCAGCATCAGCGGCGTGCGCACGCGCTGGCGCCCGGACCAGCGCGCCAGATGGCGCAGCGCGTGCTTGAGCTGCTGGCGCAGCAGCAGCATGTCCAGCAGCTCAGTGACGCGCGCCGAGCGCATGCCGAAGTCGGCCTGCACGGCGGCGGCCAGGGCCGGGCCGTGCTCATCCAGCATTTTTTGCAATCGCAGCAGGCGCTCACGCCGCACCAGCAGAGGCACATCCACCTGCGCGCGGCTGGCCTGGTATTGAAGATCGAAGATGCGATGCAAGTCCATGTGCTCGTGCTTGTCGTTGGAACTCATGCCGGCAAGCGTGCACAAGTCGTCGTCCTAAGAACGTGTTTACGATCTCCTCGCGCCGCGACAGCGGCTTTGCGGGATGGGATGCAAGGCGCAACACCGCAGCAATAGCCGTGCTATTGCGAGGATTTGCAACGCCGCAGACCGCCCGCAAAGCCGCTGTCCCGAAGGGTTGGAGCGCAATCGGGCGATTTCTTCGCGCTGTCTCTTGCTTGCACCCCGGTGCAAGCTGCGAGCCATCGCTTCGAACTCATCCCGATTGCGCTCCAATGCGGCTGCGTAGAGATCGTAAACACGTTCTAAGAACGCGTTCTAACTGAAGGGCCTACACCTTAACGCCAGAAAAACAGGGCCTGGCGCATATGGCCCAGGCCCTTGTTACGGTTTGCTTTTTACGCCCTCCATCCTATCGGACGGCAGGTGGTGCGGCCATCAGGATTCGTGCACTTCGCGGGGCTGCACGTCGGTCACATCGCCGGCACCGGGCAGGATGCCGCGGCGCGTGCGCGCTTCACGCTCGGACCTGGCCGAAGCCGCGTCCGAGGCAGCGGCGCTGGACGATTGCGCCATCCACTCGGCTCCCGAGCGGTAGACCGTCTGCCATCCGGCAAACGGGCTCGTGGACCCCATGCGCATGCCCCAGGGCGAGACGGGCTGGCCCGTGAGCTTGGCCCATAGCGCCCGCACCGCCCACAGCAGCGCAAAGGCGCTGGCCACGGCCAGCAGGCAGACGAAGAACACCAGGCCCACCAGCATCAGCATGATGCGGACGGCCCAGCGGGTGGCGGTGGTGGCGAAATCGTTCAAAACAGTACCTTTCACGGCCTACGCAAACAGGTTGAGGCAGAAAGCCTGCCCTGGCCATGCGCCGCTGGCGCATTCCTGTCTGCGCAAGCCGTACTTGCTATCGTCCGAACCCTCAGGCAGTGCCTGCAGACTCGAACCTGAAGACCCCGGGATCGTTCACCGGGTCCACTTGTACCGAGATGGTACTCTTGGGCGGGAATTTCCCTTCAAGCAACAGCTTGGACAGCGGGTTTTCTATGCGCTGCTGGATCGCCCGCTTGAGCGGACGGGCCCCGTACACCGGATCGAAACCCACCTTGGCCAGCTCGGCCAGCGCCTGTTCGGACACCTGCAGCGCCAGCTCCATCTTCTCCAGCCTGCGCTCCAGCAGCTGGAGCTGGATCCTGGCAATCGCCTCGATGTTCCTGGCATCCAGGGCATGGAAGACCACGGTTTCATCGATGCGGTTCAGGAATTCGGGGCGGAAATGGTTTTTTAGTTCCCCCCAGACCGCTTCCTTCACCTCGTCCGCATCCTCGCCCACCATGGCCTGTATCAAATGCGAACCGATGTTGCTGGTCATCACGATCACGGTGTTCTTGAAATCCACCGTGCGGCCCTGGCCGTCGGTCAGGCGGCCGTCGTCCAGCACCTGCAGCAGCACGTTGAACACGTCGGGGTGGGCTTTCTCCACCTCGTCCAGCAGCAACACGCTATAGGGCTTGCGGCGCACGGCTTCCGTCAGGTAGCCGCCCTCCTCGTAGCCCACATAGCCCGGCGGCGCACCGATCAGGCGTGCCACGGAGTGCTTTTCCATGAACTCGCTCATGTCGATGCGCACCAGATGGTCTTCGCTGTCGAAGAGGAAGCCCGCCAGCGCCTTGCACAGCTCGGTCTTGCCCACGCCCGTGGGGCCCAGGAACAGGAAGGAGCCCGTGGGACGATTCGGATCGGACAGGCCCGAGCGCGAGCGGCGGATGGCATTGGCCACGGCGGAAATCGCCTCTTCCTGGCCCACCACGCGCTCGTGCAGCTTGTCTTCCATGTGCAGCAGCTTGTCTTTTTCACCCTGCATCATCTTGGCCACGGGAATGCCGGTGGCGCGGCTCACCACTTCGGCGATTTCCTCGGCGCCGACCTGGGTGCGCAGCAGCCGGTTGGCCGTGACGCCGCCCTGGCCTTCTTCCTTGGCCTGGGCTTCGTGCAGCTGCTTTTCGAGGCCGGGCAGCTTGCCGTACTGCAGCTCGGCCACCCGGTTGAAGTCACCCTTGCGCTTGAACTCGTCGATCTGGAAGCGGATCTGGTCGATCTCCTTGCGGATCTGCTCCGAGCCCTGGGCGCTGGCCTTCTCAGCCTTCCAGATTTCCTCGAGGTCGGCGTATTCGCGCTCCAGGCTCTCTAGATCCTCCTCGATCAGCTGCAGGCGCTTTTGCGAAGCCTCGTCCTTTTCCTTCTTCATGGCCTCGCGCTCGATCTTGAGCTGGATCATGCGGCGCTCGAGCTTGTCCATGGCCTCGGGCTTGGAGTCGATCTCGATCTTGATCTTGGCCGCGGCCTCGTCGATCAGGTCGATGGCCTTGTCGGGCAGGAAGCGGTCGGTGATATAGCGGTGCGACAGCTCGGCCGCAGCCACGATGGCCGGGTCGGTGATGTCCACGCCGTGGTGGGCCTCGTACTTGACCTGCAGGCCGCGCAGGATGGCGATGGTGTCCTCCACCGAAGGCTCGTCCACGATCACCTTCTGGAAGCGCCGCTCCAGCGCCGCGTCCTTCTCGATGTACTTGCGGTATTCATCGAGCGTGGTCGCACCCACGCAATGCAGCTCGCCGCGCGCCAGGGCCGGCTTGAGCATATTGCCCGCGTCCATGGCGCCATCGGCCTTGCCGGCGCCGACCATGGTGTGGATCTCGTCGATGAAGAGAATGATGCGGCCTTCGTCCTGGGCAATTTCCTTGAGCACGGATTTGAGGCGCTCCTCGAAGTCGCCGCGGTACTTGGCGCCGGCCAGCAGGCCCGCCATGTCCAGCGACAGCACGCGCTTGTTCTGCAGGCTCTCGGGCACCTCGCCGGCCACGATGCGCTGGGCCAGGCCTTCGACGATGGCGGTCTTGCCCACGCCGGGCTCGCCGATCAGCACGGGGTTGTTCTTGCTGCGGCGCTGCAGCACCTGGATGGCGCGGCGGATCTCGTCGTCGCGGCCGATCACCGGGTCGAGCTTGCCGCTGCGGGCGCGCTCGGTCAGGTCCAGCGTGTATTTCTTCAGGGCCTCGCGCTGGCCCTCGCCCTCGGCGCTGTCCATCTTCTGCCCGCCGCGCACGGCGTCGATGGCGGATTCCAGGCTGGAGCGGCTCACGCCGCTTTGCTTGAGCAGCACGCCGGCGCGCGTGGCCGAGCCCGCGGCATCGGCCAGCGCCAGCAGGAACAGCTCGCTGGCAATGAATTGGTCGCCGCGCTTCAAGGCTTCCTTCTCGGTGGCCTGCAGCAGGCGGGCCAGCTCCGAGCCAACCTGTACATCGCCCTGCTGCTGCACGCGCGGCAGGTCCTTCATGGCCTTCTCGGCCTCGAACTGCAGGTGCTGCACATTGCCGCCGGCGCGCTGCAGCAGCGAGCGCGGACCGTCGTCCTGGCGCAGCATGGCGACCAGCAGGTGCAGGGGGTCGATGGAGGATTGGTCGGCACCGAGCGCAAGAGACTGCGCATCGGCCAAGGCTTCCTGGAATTTGGTGGTCAGTTTGTCAATTCGCATGGTGTAAGGCTTTCGCTCCGTATCAGAGTCACTGGGGTGTATCTGATAGCCGAACAAGGAATTTCAAGACATAGGCGGCACAGCGCCAGCCGCGCACCTCATGAGCACCAAGCATCACGCCGGCACCGTGCCGACTGCGTAGGAGCCAAGCCCAAATGCTTGCAAAGCAGCGCGCAAGACTACAAAAAACAGAGCTATTGACACTTGTCAATATTTAATTACAGATGATTTCTCATCTGAAACTCAATGAATAAAGGCGCAAGCAGCTATCAATTTATAGAAATGCAGCTTTACTGCGCATTCCCATGGCCCATGCCACCGACCACTACCCACGTGCGGACGGCCAGCAAGGGCCGCCCCGCAGCAAAGGCCGTCGTCCCCCTTCCAGGGGGAAGCCGCCCAGCGGCTCAGGGGGTCATTCAATTTTCCAGCGCGCCAACGCCTGCTCGTCGCTCACGCGCGCGTCCACCCAGCGCGCGCCCTGCTCCGTCTGCTCCTTCTTCCAGAACGGCGCTTCGGACTTGAGGTAGTCCATGATGTATTCGCAGGCTTGGAAGGACTTGCCGCGGTGGGCGCTGGTCACGGCCACGAGCACGATCTGGTCCATGGGCTGGAGCAGGCCTATGCGATGGATGACGCGCGCGCCGTAGATGCCGAAGCGCTGCACGGCCTTGGCTATGATGGCCTCGATGGACTTCTCGGTCATGCCCGGATAGTGCTCCAGCTCCATGCTGGAGACTGCGTCATCTTCATTATGATCACGTACGATGCCCACGAAACTGCAGACGGCGCCCACGCGCGCATCGCCCGCGCGCAGGGCCGCGATTTCGCTGGAAACATCAAAGTCCTGGGTTTGGATGGAAACACGCGAGGCAGTCATGCCCGCATTGTCGCAGGCCTGCACAGCTGCGTGAGTGGCATTAGCATTGCGCCATGGCCACACAAACCATCAATTTGCCGGAGTACACGCTGTACCCCTCGCCGCGCAACGAGCATCGGATGATTTTCGAGTTCCAGCTCTTTGTGCCCTACCCCTATGAACTGATCCACCTGCCCGACTACAACTTCAAGGGCAAGGCCGCGCTGTTCGCCGCGCACCGCAAGCATGACAACAAATCGGGCCAGCTCATCACCTGCGAGCTGGCCGAGGACCTGGCCCGCTTCGAGCGCCTGTTCGAACCCGTTTGAGGAGCTGCGCGATGGACGACACCAGCCAGATCCAGCCCCCGCCGAGCTTTGCCGAGCTGTTCCGCGACCGCTGCGGCCGCCTGCGCACGCCGATTGCCGAAGTCGTGGCCCGCTACGAGCTGTGCGAAGACCTGGCCTGCCATCTGGTGGAGCAGGCCCAGACGCTGTACCACTCGGGCAATTCTTCCGAGGAGCAGGTGCTGCTGGGCATGCACGCCGGCCTCGCCGCCGAAGGCTCGGTGGTCAGCCCCCCCGAGGCCGGCTGGATCGTGCAGCGCCTGGCCGAGCTGCTGGAGTGGCGTGCGCCGCAGCTGGCGCGGCAGGCGCCGCAGGAGTAAGAGCCAAACAGGCGTCAAATGCCAGCAGCGATCAAAACAGAAGCCGTGCCACACAACTGCACGGCTTTTGCTCTTTGGCTTGGCAGCTGGGCTAGCCGTTGATGGCCTTGGCCCAGTCCGCATAGCGGTCCAGCATGCGCTGCACCTGCCCGTGCGTCCACTCGCCGCCCCGGGCCGCCGCGACGCCGCGCGCATTGAGCTCGGCCGCCATGGCGCGATGGGTCAGGCCCCTGGCCTGCAGCTCGGCAAACAAGGCCTCATGCTGCCGGGCAAAGGCATCGGCCGCCGATTTGCGCTTTTCCACCGTGGCGCGGATATTGGCCGCACCGGCGGTGCCAAGCTTGACACCGCGCGAGCGGGCCTCGGACAGGGCCTGGCGCGTGCGCGCGCTGATGTCGGCATTCACCGCGTTGGTGGAAGATTTTTTTTCGCTCATGGCATGACGGGCGGGATATAACTCAAGGTCTGACCCGGGAACCATAGCAGGAACCATGGCAGGAGCAGCACCAGCGGGGTATGCCCACTTGCATCTGCCGCTCGTGCCCAACGTTAGGCTTCACAAAAGGAGTTCACGATGATCAGCCAAAGCTCCATAGCACTTGCTGGATTCATGACTTGGGCACTTTTACTGCTCGTCCTGATGGAAGCGATACGTTCGTGGCTTGTTTTTAGCAGGCAAGTTCCGGCCAACGGCTTTTCCCCAGACAACGCAGGCCTCTCCCCTTTCATGCAGCGGCTTGCCAGGGCTCACGCCAACTGTATTGAAGGCCTTCCCATCTTTGGTGGGCTTCTCATCCTGGCTATCGCGACCCATCGTGCTGAGATCACGGATTCACTGGCTTATTGGCTGCTTGCTGCCCGTATTCTTCAATCACTCATCCATCTTGCTTCTACATCAGTGTTTGCGGTAACGGCTCGATTCGGCGCATTCACCGTTCAGCTGGCCATTGGCCTTTACTGGGCCGCAAAATTAGTCCTCAACTCGTGAAGTCATTCAGGCCGACGCCGCTTCGCCCTATCGCCTGCGGCCGCTCAGGGCTGTAGCTCTCCAGGAACTCGGCGCCCGAAAGCCGAGGCTCCGCGACCCCTACGCCTTGGTCTCCGTCCCGGCCTGCGGCCGGGCGGCAAGCGGCCACAGCCCGAAGAAGTCACCGTAGAAGGCGAGAAAGGGGAAGGTCACCGCCAGGAGGGCATTGGCCAGCCAGACCTCGGCTGCGAAGTTGCCCTCCGGACCCGAAGGCAGCGGGCCGCTCAGGAGCGGCATCAGCGCCGCGCAGAAACGCGACAGTGCGGCGCCAAGCAGCGCCGCGATGACCACGCCGACCAGGCCGCGCGCCGGCTGCGGCAGCTTCGGCAACAGCGATCCGCCGAGCATGTTCAGCATGAGAATGGCCCCGAAGATGAAGGGGATCGGCACCTGCACCATGAAGCTCGGCGCGGGCAGGCCCAGGACCTGGGTGCCGAACCGGAAGATACCCCATCCGATCCCCAGGCAGCAAACCAGCCACACCAGGCCCAGGGCCGGCTGCGATCGCAGCGCCGGCACAGCGGTCAGCGGCCACAGGTCGAGGAACAGGAAGACGAACATCACGGCAAGCGACGTGACCATCAAGACGACCACGTCCCAGGCATTGAACAGGCCTGCCGGGTCGAGCCGTGCGGAGTACCAGGGCGCGCCCGCGGCGAACCCGAAGTCGAAGAACAGGTGGAAGATCGCGGCGTTGACCAGGTAGACGGACAGCAGCAGCGCGAGGCCACCCGCCAGCCGGTTCGGAATCCGCGTGAAGGGCCAGCCGCCGAACACAATCGTGAGAAAGAAGGCCGTGACGACCGAGGTGATGATCGTCATCACCGCCATCGGCACCGGCGGATGGATGCCGCCTCCGCGCGTCTGCCAGTGCACGATCGCGACGACCGCGCCAACCAGCGCGGCAAGGACGAGATAGGCGAGGCCACGCAGCGGCTGCGGCCATCCGGCGATCGGCCGCGGCTCCTCGCCATGCCAGAAGGCACCGCAGACGATTGCAAAGGGGATTGCGCACATGAGCGCGTAGGAGGCCCAGCCCATGAACAGCTCGAGCCCAAGGAGCCACACAACGCACAGGGACAGGACCAGGACCAGGGCAGTGGCCACCCCACCGAGAATCGGCTGCTTCATGATTTGATTGTCTCCCTCGGGATTGTTCTAATTGGCGGCTGGGTTGCATGCGCGGCTCGGACGCTGGTCGCGCGATACACGCTCCCGCAAGGCACCGCATGGCGCCAATTTTAGTTTGACTTGCGGCTTCAGCCGCCCGTCACGGGCGGGAAAAAGGCCACCTCGTCGCCGCTGCGGATTTCGGCGTCGCCTTCGCACATGGCCTGGTTCAGCGCCATGCGCACGGCCTTGCCGTGGGTGAGCGCGGCGGCGGCCGCGCAGCTCTGGGCCATCAGTTCCTCGCGCAGCGCGCCCACGGTGGCGGCCGCGGTCTGCAGCGTGGCGCTGCCCGTGCCCAAGGCCTCGCGGATGGAGGCGAAATAGCGCACGGTGACCGTCTTCAATGGTGTCTTCAAGCTCGTCGTCATGCCATCAGCTCCGCAAAAGGAATGAAGCGCACGATATCGCCCGCGGCGATCGTGGTTCCGGCCGGGTTGTCCACCACGCCGTCGCCCCAGGCGGCCGAGGTCAGCACGCCCGAGCTCTGGTTGCCAAACAGCTCCAGCCCGCCCTTGTCGTTGTAGCGTACGCGCAGGAACTCGCGGCGGCGGTCGCCCTTGGACAGGGCAAAGTCGGCGCGCGCCGGCATGCCGCGCGGCAGCACGTTTGCCACGCCCTGCAGGCGCAGCAGGAAGGGCCGCACCAGTACCTGGAAAGTCACGAAGCTCGAGACGGGATTGCCCGGCAGGCCGACAAAATGGGCAAAGCCTGCGCCAGCCTCGCTGCGGTTCACGCGCCCGTAGGCAAAGGGCTTGCCGGGCTTGATGTCGATCTGCCAGAGGTCGAGCTGGCCCAGCCGCTGCACGGCGGGCTTGATATGGTCTTCCTCGCCCACCGAGACGCCGCCGCTGGTGACGATCACGTCATGCCCCGCAGCCGCCCGGGCCAGGGCGGCGATGGTGGCCTCGCGGTCGTCGGGGACTATGCCCAGGTCCGTCACCTCGCAGCCCATGCGCAGCAGCAGCGCACGCAGGAAGAAGCGGTTGCTGTTGTAGATGCTGCCGGGCCTCATGTCCTGCGGCGCCACGGTGCCGGGCATGACCAGCTCGTCGCCCGTGGAAAACAGTGCCACGCGCGGCTTGCGCGCCACCTGCAGGCGGGCATTGCCCATGCTGGCGGCCAGGCCCAGGTGGGCGGGCGTGAGGCGCGTGCCGGCGGCAATCACCGTCGCGCCCAGGGCGATGTCCTCGCCGGCGCGGCGGATCCACTGGCCGGCCCGGGGCCGGGCCTTGATGCGCACGCGGCCGTCCTCCAGCACCTCGCAGTCCTCCTGCATGACCACGGCGTCGGCGCCGGCGGGCACGGGCGCGCCGGTGAAGATGCGGGCCGCCGAGGCCGGGGCCAGGGGCTCGGGCGAGGTACCGGCCGGAATGCGCTGGGACACCGGCAGGTCGACGCCGGAATCGATCCAGTCAGCCGTGCGCACGGCATAGCCGTCCATGGCGGAATTGTCCTGGGGCGGCACTTGCAGCGGCGATACGGCATCCTGCAGCAGCACGCGGCCGTCGGCATCGAAGGTGTCCACCCGCTCGGTACCGGGCAGCGCCTGCGCCTGGGCCAGCAGTTCCCGCAGGGCTTCATCCAGGGGTTTGAGCGGTTTTCTCTGTGCTTGCATTGCCTTACTTCTCCTGCAAATAAACCAGTTGCTCGCCCTGCTCCAGCAGCCATTGCAGCACCAGCGCGGGCCGGTTCAGGTCCAGCACGGGCTGGCGCGGCGCCACGGGCAGGGCCTGCGGCGCATCGGTGGCCACGGCCAGCACCCGCTCGTCGTGCGGGAACAAAGGCTCGGTGCGCTTGCCTTTTTTCACGCGGTCGGGCTGCTCGCGCCAGACCTCGATCTTGGGCACGTCGCCATGCTTGAAGCCTTCGACCAGCACCCAGTCGGCGGATGGATCGAGCTCGGCCAGCATATCGCGCACCGACAGCTCCATGGGCTGCTCGAACTCGCGCATCAGCGCCAGCCGCCGGTCGGAGGCCAGCAGCACCTCGTAGGCGCCGGCCTCGCGGTGACGCCAGCTGTCCTTGCCTTCGCGGTCCACGTCGAAACGGTGGTGGGCATGCTTGACCACCGACACCTTGAGGCCGCGCTCGCGCATCAGCGCCACCACGGCCTCGACCAGCGTGGTCTTGCCCGAGCCCGAATATCCGGCAAAGCCTATGACCTTCATGCCTGCATCACCTTTGTTGCGCCTTGCTGTTTTGATAGCTTTCTACGCCGTTCCATCAAGCGTTTGAAGGCATTTTCATCCAAAAAAAAGCACCTGCAGCCGGGCTCCAGGTGCCTTCCTCCTTGAGCCGGGCCGCTTACTGGCAGTGGTCCGCGATGAAGGCCTTGACCTTCTCGGCGTCGGCGGCCATGACCACCACGCGCTTGGGCAGGTTCTCGATGCCGTCGAACTTGGCGGGACGGTCGGGCGAGCGGCCCAGGGCTTCCTCGATGGTCGCGGCGAACTTGATGGGTAAGGCGGTTTCCAGCACCAGCATGGGTTCGGCGCCCGATGGATCCAGGTGCTCGCGCGCCACCTTCACGCCGTCGGCGGTGTGGGTGTCTATCATCTGGCCCAGGCGCTGGTAGCAGTCCTTGATGGTTGCCAGGCGGTCGGCGTGGCAGCTCGTGCCGCTGACAAAGCCGTACTGGGCTGCGGCCTTCTTGAAGGCCGGGTCCTGGCTCAGGTCGAACCGGCCTTCACGGGCCACACCCTCGGCAAACAGGGCCTTGGTGCGCGCGCCGTCGCGGCCGACCAGGTCGAACACGAAGCGTTCGAAGTTGCTGGCCTTGGAAATGTCCATGGACGGGCTGGAAGTCTCGTAGGTGTGGGCTGCGCCGCGCACCTGGTAGACGCCCGTGCGGAAGAACTCGTCGAGCACGTCGTTCTCGTTGGTGGCCACCACCAGCTTGGCGATGGGCAGGCCCATCTGGCGCGCGACGTGGCCGGCGCAGATGTTGCCGAAGTTGCCGCTGGGCACGGTGAAGCTGACCTTCTCGGCATTCGTCGTCGTGGCCTGCAGATAGCCCGCGAAGTAGTACACCACCTGGGCCAGCAGGCGCGCCCAGTTGATGGAATTGACGGTGCCGATCTTGTATCGGGCCTTGAAGGCGTGGTCGTTGGATACGGCCTTGACGATGTCCTGGCAGTCGTCGAACACGCCCTCGATGGCGATGTTGTGGATGTTCTCGTCCTGCAGGCTGAACATCTGCGCCTGCTGGAAGGGGCTCATGCGGCCGTCAGGGCTGGTCATGAACACGCGCACGCCCTTCTTGCCGCGCATGGCGTATTCGGCCGCGCTGCCCGTATCGCCGCTGGTGGCGCCCAGGATGTTCAGCTCTTCGCTGCGGCGGGCCAGCTCGTACTCGAACAGATTGCCCAGCAGCTGCATGGCCATGTCCTTGAAGGCCAGCGTGGGGCCGTTGGACAGGGCTTCGATCAGCAGATTGCCTTCGAGCTGGCGTACCGGTGCGATGGCGGCGGTGCCGAACACTTCCTGCGTATAGGTCTTGGCGCACAGGGCCCGCAGGTCGTCTGCCGGGATGTCGTCGATGTACAGCGACAGGATCTCGAAGGCCAGCGCCGCATAGCCCTTGGTGGCCAGCGTCTCGCGCAGCTGGGTCAGCCTGGCATCGTCGATGCGCGGATATTGCTCGGGCAGGTACAGGCCGCCATCGGGTGCCAGGCCTTCGAGCAGGATGTCGCAGAAACGCTTGCGGTCGGCGTGACCGCGGGTGGACAGATAAAGCATGGGCTTCCTTGTCAGTAATCCAGGGCGCTGCGCATGAAACCGGCGCAGCCCAACTCAGGGACACCGCGCAAGGGCCGCCCCGCCGCGCTGGTGTCGTTCCCCTTCCCGGGGGAAGCGGCGCAGCCGCTCAGGGGGTTAGTTCAATTCCTCTTTGCGGATGCGCGTGATCGGGGCCAGCACCGTGGGCAGGCCCTGGATCTGCGCCAGCACGTCGTCCATATTGCCTTCGCGGGTGTCGTGGGTGAGGATGATCAGATCGGTCTGGGTCGAGCCTTCGCCCCCCACTTCGTCGGCCTCGCGCTGCAGCACGGCATCGATGCTGATGCCGGCTTCGGCCAGCAGGCCGGTGATCTTGGCCAGCACGCCGGCTTCGTCGGAAACGCGGATGCGCACGTAGTAGCTGGTCACGACTTCGCTCATGGGCAGCACGGGCAATTCCTTGCCGGCTGCGCCCAGCGTGCTGGACTGGAAGGCCAGCGGCGGCACGCGGTGGGCGGGGTCGGCATCATGCAGGCGCACGATGTCCACCAGGTCGGCGATCACGGCCGAGGCGGTGGGCTCGGAGCCGGCGCCCTTGCCGTAGTAAAGGGTCGCGCCCACGGCGTCGCCATACACGACCACGGCATTCATCGCGCCTTCCACGTTGGCGATCAGGCGCTTGGCCGGCACCAGTGACGGATGCACGCGCAGCTCGATGCCCTTGTCGGTGCGCTTGGTGATGCCCAGCAGCTTGATGCGGTAGCCCAGCTGCTCGGCGTAGCGGATGTCGGCCGAGGACAGCTTGGTGATGCCTTCCACATAGGCCTTGTCGAACTGCACGGGAATGCCGAAGGCGATGGCGCTCATCAGCGTGGCCTTGTGGGCGGCGTCCACGCCTTCGATGTCAAAGGTCGGGTCGGCCTCGGCATAGCCCAGCGCCTGAGCCTCCTTGAGCACCACGTCGAAGTCCAGGCCCTTGTCGCGCATCTCGGACAGGATGAAGTTGGTCGTGCCGTTGATGATGCCGGCCACCCACTGGATGGAGTTGGCCGTCAGGCCTTCGCGCAGCGCCTTGATGATGGGGATGCCGCCGGCCACGGCCGCTTCGTAGGCCACGATCACGCCGTTTTCGGCGGCGGCCTTGAAGATTTCCGTGCCGTGCACGGCCAGCAGCGCCTTGTTGGCCGTGACCACATGCTTGCCGGCCGCAATGGCTTCGAGCACCAGGGCCTTGGCGATGCCGTAGCCGCCGATCAGCTCCACCACCACCTCGATGTCGGGGTTGGCGATGATCTCGCGCGCATCGCTCACCACCTTGGCCTTGTCGCCGACCACGCTGCGGGCGCGCGCCGTATCCAAGTCGGCCACCATGGCAATCTCAATGCCACGGCCCGCACGACGGCGAATCTCGTCCTGGTTGCGTTCCAGCACATTGAAAGTACCGCTTCCCACGGTGCCGATGCCCAGCAGGCCTACTTGGATTGGTTTCATAAATTTCAAAGGTAAAACACGCTTCAGCGCTTGCCACTCAAGCGCCTTCAGCTATTAAAAAAGATTCTTAGAACGTGTTCACGATCTCTATGCAGCCTTCTCGGCCTTGGCGGGCTTGCCCTGCACCTGCGCGGCGCGGGGCTTGTCCGTGCCGTGGCGCTGGCGGTACCTGGCCAGGAAGGCCGCCAGGCGGTTGATGGCCTCGCGCAGGTCGGCCTCATGCGGCAGGAACACGATGCGGAAGTGGTCGGGCTCGGGCCAGTTGAAGCCCGTGCCCTGCACCAGCATGACCTTGGTCTCCTGCAGCACTTCGAGGAAGAACTCCTGGTCGTCCTTGATCGGATACACGGCCGGGTCCAGGCGCGGGAACATGTACAGCGCCGCCTGGGGCTTGACGCAGGACACGCCCGGAATGGCGTTGATCATCTCCCATGCCAGGTCGCGCTGCACGCGCAGGCGGCCGCCCTCCTGAACCAGCTCGTCGATGCTCTGGTGCCCGCCCAGTGCCGTCTGCACGGCCCACTGGCCCGGCACGTTGGCGCACAGGCGCATGTTCGAGAGCATGTTCAGGCCCTCGATGTAGTCCCTGGCGGGCTTCTTGTCGCCCGAGATCACCATCCAGCCGGCGCGGTAGCCGCAGCTGCGGTAGGCCTTGGACAGCGAGTTGAAGGTGATGGTCAGCACATCGGTGGACAGGCTGCCCAGCGGCGTGTGCTCGACATCGTCGTACAGCACCTTGTCGTAGACCTCGTCGGCGAAGATCACCAGGCCGTGCTCGCGGGCGATCTGCACGATCTCCAGCAGCAGCTCCCTGGAGTACAGCGCGCCCGTGGGGTTGTTGGGATTGATGACCACGATGGCCTTGGTGCGCGGCGTGATCTTGGCGCAGATGTCCTGCAGATTGGGCATCCAGCCGTTGGCCTCATCGCACATATAGTGCACGGGCGTGCCGCCGGACAGGCTGGAGACGGCCGTCCACAGCGGATAGTCGGGCGCGGGCAGCAGCATCTCGTCGCCGTTGTCCAGCAGCGCGTTGGTGGCCAGGGCGATCAGTTCGGAGGCGCCGTTGCCCAGGTAGATGTCGTCCAGCGTCACGCCCTTGATGCCCTGGCGCTGGGTCTCGTGCATCACGGCCTTGCGCGCCGCGAAAATGCCCTTGCTGTCGGAATAGCCGGCCGAGTTGGGCAGATTGCGGATCATGTCCTGCTGCACTTCCTCGGGGGCATCGAAGCCGAACACGGCCAGATTGCCGATATTGAGCTTGATGATCTTCTGCCCGTCCTCTTCCATCTTCTTGGCCGCGTCCATGATGGGCCCGCGGATGTCGTAACAGACGTTGGCAAGTTTTGCGGATTTTTGAACGGTTTTCATGCTCAAGATAGGAGGAAAGGATTTGAAGCACGCCATGCAGCACTGTGCGGCATGGTGAAACCTATAATTTGACCACAGTTCCGCAATGCGGCAACGTCCCCACCTTGGCTGCATGGAGACCCCCGCCATCGCGGCCACGCCACTGCGCATACCACCCATGAAACTCCAGGCCGACAAATTCGAAGCGCAATCCATCACCGGCTACGGCCCGGGCTGGATTGCCGTGGACCAGCAAAACCATGAACACAGCCTGATCGTGGGCTCGCGCGGCCTGCTCAAGGAGTGGAGCTGCGCCCGCTTCGAGGACCTCACGGCCGCGCACTTCGAGGAACTGGCCCGGCTCGAAGCCGAAGTCATCATCTTCGGCAGCGGCGCGCGCAACCGCTTTCCGCCGCCGGCCTGGCTCAAGCCGCTGATGGAAAAGCGCCTGGGGCTGGAAACCATGGACACCCACTCCGCGTGCCGCACCTACAACATCCTTGCCGGAGAAGGCCGCAATGTGATTGCAGCCCTACTTCTGGAGTAGACTCCTGCCCCTTCAATAGGGGCAATACGTATTTCAGGGTAAAATCGTATGTTGCGGTTGGGGGCGCCCGATCAATAAAAACAAAATATCAAGCGCCTTCAGCATTTCAACGACTACACCCGAGAGATACAAGCGCATGGCGATCGTTGTCAACAAACCCCTTCCTGAATTTGAAGCCAACGCTACCGGCGGGATCAAGGTGACCAACACCTCCCACACGGGCCAGATTCTGATCCTGTACTTCTACCCCAAGGACAATACGCCCGGCTGCACCACGGAAGCAATGCAGTTTCGCGACAAGTACAAGGATTTCGTGAAAGCCGGTGCCACCGTGTTCGGCGTTTCGCGCGACAACATGAAGTCGCACGACGACTTCAAGGCCAAGCTGGAACTGCCCTTCGAGCTGATTGCCGACACCGAAGAGAAGATGTGCCACATGTTCGGCGTGGTCAAGAACAAGATCATGTACGGCAAGAAGGTCAAGGGCATCGAGCGCTCCACCTTCCTGGTCGGCCCCGACGGCCTGCTGGCGCAGGAATGGCGCGGCCTCAAGGTCCCCGGCCATGTGGACGAAGTACTCAAGGCCGTGAAGGCCATCAAGGCCCAGGACAAGAAAGTCGCCTGAGGCTTGTTCCCCGCCTGTTGGCAGCGGCACGACCGGGAAACGCCTACATCGGCAATGTTTCAAAGTTTTTAACAACGCCGCAGCCTGCAAAGAATCGAAAATCCGGCCTACCCGTGCACCGAGCTATGCATAATGGGGCAATGCCTCAGTGCTACGCAGTTTTTCCTTTTCACCCAAACAAAGCCGCCTCGGTTTCCAGGCGGCTTTGTGCTTTTTGATCCTTGTTGAGGAACGGTTCGCCCACTATGCCCCTGCCTCCCGCCCCCGGCCGCCGTGCCGCCAAGCTCCCCGCAGAAGCCTTTCTCACCACCCGTGCTGCGGAAACCGACAACGCATTGGGAACCACAGTCATCAGCGACAGCCTTCCTGCCGCCGCCAACGGCGCAGCAGCCAGGCCGCGCGGCGGCCGCCGCGCCACGACTGCCAGCACCGCCAGCGCCGCACCCGCCAACGCCGCTGCCACCGCCAGGAAACCACGCGGCGCCAAGACCGCCGATAGATCCGCCAAGGCTCCGGCCGTGATTCCGACCGCGCCTTCGGCACCGGTCGCACCCGCCAGGCCGGCAGCGGCTCCGGTTTCGGGACGCAAGGCCCGCCACGGCCACCCCGCGCCCAAGACGCTGTTCGTGCTGGACACCAATGTGCTGCTGCACGACCCCAGCAGCCTGTTCCGCTTCGAGGAGCACGACATCTTCCTGCCCATGGTGGTGCTGGAGGAGCTGGACAACCACAAGAAGGGCATGACCGAAGTGGCGCGCAACGGCCGCCAGGTCAGCCGCACGCTCGACTCCCTCGTGGCCTCCCAGCCCTCCGACGGCCTGGACAAGGGCCTGCCGCTGAATGCCACGGGCCAGAAAAGTGCCACCGGCACGCTGTACTTCCAGACCCATCCGCTGGATGCCGCCCTGCCCGAGAGCCTGCCGCAAGGCAAGGCCGACAACCAGATCCTGGGCGTGGTGGCCGCGCTGCGCAGCGAATACAGCGACCGCGAGGTGGTGCTGGTGTCCAAGGACATCAACATGCGCGTCAAGGCGCGCGCCCTGGGCCTAGCCGCCGAGGACTACCAGAACGACAAGGTGCTGGACGACGGCGACCTGCTGTATGCGGGCGCCCTGGCCCTGCCGCAAGACTTCTGGGCCAAGGCCGGCAAGAACGTGGAAAGCTGGCAGGAAGGCGCCATCACCTACTATCGCGTCAGCGGCACCATCGTGGACCAGCTGATGATCAACCAGTTCGTCTACTACGAAGGCCCCGGCGAGCCCAGCCTGTACATGCGCGTGACCGAGATCCGCGACAAGACGGCCGTGCTCAAGACGCTGCGCGACTTCGGCAATCCCAAGAACTCCGTGTGGGGCGTTGCCACGCGCAACCGCGAGCAGAACTTCGCCATGAACCTGCTCATGAACCCCGATGTGGACTTCGTCACGCTGACCGGCACGGCCGGCACCGGCAAGACCCTGCTCGCCCTGGCCGCCGGCCTGGCCCAGGTGCTGGACGAGCGCCGCTACACCGAGATCATCATGACCCGCGCCACGGTGAGCGTGGGCGAGGACATCGGCTTCCTGCCCGGCACCGAGGAAGAGAAGATGGGGCCCTGGATGGGCGCGCTGGACGACAACCTGGAATTCCTGGCCAAGGGCGACGGCGGCAACGCCGGCGAATGGGGCCGCGCCGCGACCAACGAGCTGATCCGCAGCCGCATCAAGATCAAGAGCATGAACTTCATGCGCGGCCGCACCTTCCTGAACAAGTACGTCATCATCGACGAGGCCCAGAACCTGACGCCCAAGCAGATGAAGACGCTGATCACGCGCGCCGGCCCCGGCACCAAGATCATCTGCATGGGCAATCTGGCGCAGATCGACACCCCCTACCTGACCGAAGGCAGTTCGGGTCTGACCTATGTGGTGGACCGCTTCAAGGGCTGGCCCCACAGCGGCCACATCACGCTGGCGCGCGGCGAGCGCTCGCGCCTGGCCGACTTTGCCAGCGAGGTGCTCTAAGCCATGGCCATCAGCTGGATCAGTGCGCTCAAGATGGTTCCCTGGGGCGATGTGATCAAGGCCACGCCCCAGGTGGTCAAGGCCGCCCAGGGCATGCGCAAGAAGAAGGATGCCCAGGCGCAGCACCAGACCCAGGCGGATGCCGCGCAGCAGGCGGCCCAGCACTTGTCGCCGGCCAAGTCTTCGGGCGAGCAGGCCCTGCTGCTGGTCCAGGGCCTGGAAGAGCGCACGACCCAGCTCGAGCAATCCCAGCGCCAGTCGCTGGAGATCATAGAGAAGCTGGCCCAGCAGAACGCCCAGATCGTGGCCACGGTGGGCGCGCTGCGCACCGGCGCGCAGCGCCTGGCCTGGGCCAGCGGCATTCTGGGCGTCTGCGTGGCCGCTCTGGTGATCTACGTGCTGCGCCTGACGACCTAGACCCGGCCTGCCGACAAAACAAAGCCGCAAGCACCCCACGGGTGCTTGCGGCTTTCTTCATGTACGGCACTTACCTGCCATCGCAAGCTGCCCATCAAACCTGGCACACCCCGAGCCGGGGACGCCGAGCAAGAGCCGCCTCGCGCCGCTCAGGGGGTATCAATATTCATCGCTGCCGTAGCCCTGAGCCAGGTTCTCGAAGCGCGTCTGGTTCTTCTGGAAGAAGAGCTTCACCGTGCCCGTCGGGCCGTTACGCTGCTTGCCGATGATGACCTCGGCAATATTGGGCTCCTTGCTCTCCTTGTTGTAGTAGTCGTCGCGGTAGATGAACATGATGATGTCCGCGTCCTGCTCGATGGCGCCCGATTCGCGCAGGTCGGACATCATGGGGCGCTTGTCGGTACGCTGCTCCACCGAGCGGTTGAGCTGGGACAGCGCGATCACCGGACACTGCAGCTCCTTGGCCAGCATCTTCAAGCCCCGCGAGATCTCGCCCAGCTCAGTGGCGCGGTTGTCGGCGCTGCTGGAGCCCGAGCCGCTCATCAGCTGCAGGTAGTCGACCACGATGAGGCCCAGCTTGCCGCACTGGCGCGCCAGGCGCCGTGCATTGGCGCGCAGCTCGGACGGGGTCAGGCCCGGCGTCTCGTCGATGTGCAGCGACACCGTGCGCAGTCGCTCGATGGCTTCGGTCAGGCGCGGCCATTCGTCGTCGCTGAGCTTGCCGGTGCGCAGATTGCCCTGGTTGACGCGGCCGATGGAGCCCACGATACGCACGGCCAGCTGGGCCGCCCCCATTTCCATGGAGAAGATGGCGACCGGCAGGCCTTCGTTGAGCGCCACGTGCTCGGCGATGTTCACGGCAAACGAGGTCTTGCCCATGGAAGGACGCGCCGCCAGCACCACCATGTCGCCCGCCTGCAGGCCCGAGGTCATGCGATCCAGGTCGACAAAGCCCGTAGGCACGCCGGTCACGTCCATGGGGTTGTCGGCCATTTCCTGGACACGGTCGAGCAGGTCCACCACCAGCGAATCCAGCGACTGGAAGCCCTGCTTCATGCGCGAGCCTTCTTCGCCGATGGCAAAAATTTTCTGCTCGGCCTCGTCCAGAATGCGCTCCACCGTCTTGCCCTGGGGGTTGAAGGCATTGGTGGCGATCTCGTCGCTGGCCGTCACCAGCTTGCGCAGCACGGCGCGCTCGCGCACGATTTCCGCATAGCGGCGGATGTTCGTGGCGCTGGGCACGTACTGGGCCAGCTGGTTCAGATACATCAGGCCGCCGATTTCCTCGGCCTTGCCAATGCCTTGCAGGTGCTCGTAGACCGTGATCACGTCGGCGGGCTTGCTGGCATTGACGAGCCTGCTGATGGCATCGAAGATCAGCTTGTGCTCATGGCGATAGAAATCGCCCTCGGAGAGCAGATCGCCCACGCGGTCCCAGGCATTGTTGTCCAGCAACAGGCCGCCCAGCACGCTGGATTCCGACTCCATGGAATGCGGCGGCACGCGCAGCTGCGCCACTTGCTGGTCCGCCGGCGGCACCGGCGCAAAAGCATCTTCATCAAGATCGAGCGGGGGCATTACAGACGACATGAAACTCCTTGGGGGCAGCCCTCCATCGTAGCGGGAGGCGCTCGCTGCGTCACTTCCGCGCGCACATACCTGGACGCGGCAACAGCCATCGCCTGACTCATCGCCCGACAAGTGCAGGCCGGAAAACAGAAAACCGCCCGAAGGCGGTTTTTTGCCAATTCAGACCGGAATCTGGATCAGGAGTGGTCGCCGTACACCGAAACGGAGACTTCAGCGGACACATCGGTGTGCAGAGCCACCACCACGGTCGCGTCGCCAACCATCTTGATGGGGCCGTTGGGCATGCGGACCTGAGCCTTGTGCACTTCGAAACCGGACTTGGTCAGTTCTTCAGCGATGTCGGCATTGGTGATGGAGCCGAACAGGCGACCATCCACACCAGCCTTTTGCGTCAGCTTGACGTTCACGCCGTTGAGCTTCTCGCCCAGGGCTTGAGCGGCAGCCAGCTTCTCGGCAGCAGCCTTTTCCAGTTCGACGCGCTTGGCTTCGAATTCAGCCTTGGCAGCTGCGGTCGCACGACGGGCAGAGCCCGTGGGGATCAGGAAGTTACGGGCATAGCCGTCCTTGACCTTGACGATATCGCCCAGGTTGCCCAGGTTCACAACCTTGTCGAGCAGAATAACTTGCATGGGTTGTGCTCCTTAGATCTTGTGCTGGTCAGTGTAAGGAACCATAGCCAGGAAGCGGGCGCGCTTGATGGCGGTGTTCAGCTGACGCTGGTAGATGGCGCGCGTGCCGGTCAGGCGTGCGGGCACGATCTTGCCGTTTTCGGCGATGAAGTCACGCAGGGTGTCGACATCCTTGTAGTCGATTTCTTCGACGCCGGCGACGGTGAAGCGGCAGAAGCGCTTGCGCTTGAACAGCAGCGACTGGGTGTTGCGCTTGGGACGCTTGTCCTTGTTGAATTTCTTGAACGTGGCCATTTCTGGACCTCTTGAAAATTAGTTTTGTTGAATATCCTGAATGTGCAAAACCAGCATCTTGGTGTTGCGCGGCGTGGCCAGAAAGCCCTGGAATCTCCATTGGCTGCCTGGCGCCTGGCGGGCCAGCTTTTCAGCCAGCGGGCCGAAGGCCACCGCTTTGACGGATGCCGTGACGCTGCGCTGGCTGCCGGCTTCCGCTTGCTGCGAGCTGTGCTCGATGCGCAGATCCAGGGCCGGCAATCCGGCGGGCGTGTAGCGCAGAGCGGCAAGCTCGGCGAGGGTGCCCGTCAGTGCAACGCGGTTTTCCACTCCTTCAGAGTCTGGATGCCAGAAGCTTAGGCGTGCTCGGCCTGGTTGGCCTTGCGGGCTTCTTCGCGCTCGACGGTCTTCATCATGGAGGAAGGAGCGGTGTCGGCCTTCTTCTTCTGAACCGTCAGGTGACGCAGCACGGCATCGTTGAACTTGAAGGCATGTTCCAGCTCAGCCATCACAGCCTGGTCGGCTTCGATGTTCAGGCACAGGTAGTGAGCCTTGGCGAGCTTGTTGATCAGGTAAGCCAGCTGACGGCGGCCCCAGTCTTCTTCGCGGTGGATCTTGCCGCCACCAGCGGTGATCATGCCCTTGTAGCGCTCCAGCATTGCGGGCACTTGCTCGCTCTGATCCGGATGGATCAACAAAATGATTTCGTAATGACGCATATCGGCTCCTTTTGGGAAAACGCCGCCCACTGCGTCGGTAGTGGTGCGGCAAGGCAAAACGTGAGATTCTAGCGCAGCTGCTTTGTGTCTGTACACTTGCGTCCATATAAACCTGCCTCTCTGCCTGGGGAAAGCAGGTTTTTGCATGCGCGCTGCGGACCATTGATCGAAGCCTTGGCTTCGCCTCCAAGCCTCTCCAGGCCGTGGATTCGAGTCAAAACAGCCTCTTCTGCCGTTTTACATCCATGCAAGGCTTGAAATAATCGCGGCCGTGCGCATCTATCCGCAAGATTGTCTTAAGTTCTGAGAAACATTTACCTATGTCCGACAACAATCCCAACCCTTTGCAAGACGCATCCCCCGAAGAAATCGAAGCCGCCATGGCTGCCAACGCGTCTGACGAGATGGAGCGTCTGAAGGCAGAGCTGGAAGAACTCAAGGCCAAGAGCTCCGAGCTGGCCGACCAGTATCTGCGCGCCAAGGCAGAAGCCGAGAACGTGCGCCGCCGCGCCGACGAAGACGTGGCCAAGGCCCGCAAGTTCGGCATCGAGAGCTTTGCCGAGAGCCTGCTGCCCGTGTGCGACAGCCTGGACGCGGCCCTGGCCATCGAGAACGCGACCGCCGAGCAGCTGCGCGAAGGCTCGGGCGCCACGCTGCGCCAGCTGGCCTCGGCCCTGGAGCGCAACAAGGTAGTCGCCATCAACCCGGCCGCCGGCGAGAAATTCGACCCCCACCAGCACCAGGCCATCAGCATGGTTCCCGCTCCGCAGGAAGCCGGCACCGTGGTCGCCGTGCTGCAAAAGGGCTACCTGATCGCCGACCGCGTGCTGCGCCCGGCCCTGGTGACGGTCGCCCAAGGCTGACGCCCCAAGAAATTGCGCCGCGGCTCTTGAACCCGGGCACCGCGGCCACAAACTAAGAACCAATCGAACATTTCACGAATACGGAGAGAAATATGGGAAAAATCATCGGTATCGACCTGGGCACGACCAATAGCTGCGTTGCCATCATGGAAGGCAACACCACCCGCGTCATCGAGAACAGCGAAGGCGCCCGCACCACGCCCTCCATCATTGCCTACCAGGACGACGGCGAGATCCTCGTCGGCGCCTCGGCCAAGCGCCAGGCCGTCACCAACCCCAAGAACACCATCTATGCCGCCAAGCGCCTGATCGGCCGCAAGTTCGACGAGAAGGAAGTGCAGAAGGACATTGACCTGATGCCCTACACCATCACCAAGGCCGACAACGGCGACGCCTGGGTGGAAGTGCGCGGCCAGAAGCTGGCGCCTCCCCAGATCAGCGCCGAAGTGCTGCGCAAGATGAAGAAGACCGCCGAGGACTTCCTGGGCGAGCCCGTGACCGAGGCCGTGATCACCGTGCCGGCCTACTTCAACGACGCCCAGCGCCAGGCCACCAAGGACGCCGGCCGCATCGCCGGCCTGGAAGTCAAGCGCATCATCAACGAGCCCACGGCTGCCGCGCTGGCGTTCGGCCTGGACAAGGGCGGCAAGGGCGACCACAAGATTGCCGTGTATGACCTGGGCGGCGGCACCTTCGACGTGTCCATCATCGAGATCGCCGACGTGGACGGCGAAAAGCAGTTCGAAGTGCTGTCGACCAACGGCGACACCTTCCTGGGCGGCGAAGACTTCGACCAGCGCATCATCGACTACATCATCACCGAGTTCAAGAAGGAACAGGGCGTCGATCTGTCCAAGGACGTGCTGGCCCTGCAGCGCCTGAAGGAAGCCGCCGAAAAGGCCAAGATCGAGCTGTCGAACTCGGCCCAGACCGACATCAACCTGCCCTACATCACGGCCGATGCCACGGGTCCCAAGCACCTGAACATCAAGCTGACCCGCGCCAAGCTGGAATCGCTGGTGGACGATCTGATCGAGCGCACCATCGCTCCCTGCCGCACGGCCATCAAGGACGCCGGCATCTCCGTGTCCGACATCGACGACGTGATCCTGGTCGGCGGCATGAGCCGCATGCCCAAGGTGCAGGAAAAGGTCAAGGAATTCTTCGGCAAGGATCCCCGCAAGGACGTGAACCCCGACGAAGCCGTGGCCGTGGGCGCGGCCGTGCAGGGCCAGGTGCTGGGCGGCGAACGCTCCGACGTGCTGCTGCTGGACGTGACTCCCCTGTCCCTGGGCATCGAGACCCTGGGCGGCGTCATGACCAAGATGATCACCAAGAACACCACGATCCCGACGAAGTTCGCTCAGACCTTCTCGACGGCCGAGGACAACCAGCCCGCCGTGACCATCAAGGTGTTCCAGGGCGAGCGCGAAATGGCTTCGGGCAACAAGCTGCTGGGCGAGTTCAACCTGGAAGGCATTCCGCCCTCCGCACGCGGCATCCCCCAGATCGAGGTGACCTTCGACATCGACGCCAATGGCATCCTGAACGTGTCCGCCAAGGACAAGGCCTCCGGCAAGGAAAACAAGATCACCATCAAGGCGAACTCCGGCCTGTCCGAGGACGAAATCCAGAAGATGGTCAAGGATGCGGAACTGAACGCAGCCGACGACAAGAAGAAGCTGGAAATCATCCAGGCCAAGAACCAGGGCGAAGCCGCCGTGCACAGCGTCAAGAAGAGCCTCTCCGAGCACGGCGACAAGCTCGACGCCGGCGAGAAGTCGGCCATCGAAGCTGCCGTGAAGGAGCTGGAAGAAACCCTCAAGGGTGACGACAAGGAGGCCATCGACGCCAAGACCACGGCGCTGATGACTGCCAGCCAGAAGCTGGGCGAGAAGATGTACGCCGACGCCCAGGCCGCCGCCGGCGGTGCCGAGGCAGCTGCCGCCGCTGGCGCAAGTGCATCCGCCGCAAGCTCCGCCGCCGGCGATGACAACGTGGTTGACGCTGAAGTCAAGGAAGTCAAGAAGGACTAAGCGCGAGCGGGCCCGGCTTTAAAACCCTGACCGCTTGCCGCCGCGCCGACCTCGTCCGGGGTCGCGCGGCGTTCCTGTTCTCTCCGACCGGAAACCAACATGTCCAAACGTGACTATTACGAAGTTCTGGGCGTTGCCAAAAACGCCTCGGACGACGAACTGAAAAAAGCCTATCGCAAGCTGGCGATGAAATACCACCCCGACCGCAACCAGGGTGACAAGTCCAAGGAAGCCGAAGAAAAATTCAAGGAGGCCAAAGAAGCCTACGAGATGCTTTCGGACAGCCAAAAGCGCGCAGCCTACGACCAGTACGGCCATGCCGGCGTCGACCCCAACCGCGGCATGGGCGGCATGGGCGAAGGCTTTGGCGGCTTTGCCGAGGCCTTCGGCGATATTTTTGGCGACATGTTCAGCCAGGGCCGGCGCGGCGGTGGCGGCCGTCAGGTCTACCGCGGCAACGACCTGAGCTACGCCATGGAAATCACCCTGGAAGAGGCGGCCAAGGGCAAGGATGCGCAGATCCGCATCCCGAGCTGGGACAACTGCGACACCTGCCACGGCAGCGGCGCCAAGCCCGGCACCAGCGCCAAGACCTGCTCCACCTGCAACGGCATGGGCAGCGTGCAGATGCGCCAGGGCTTCTTCAGCGTGCAGCAGACCTGCCCGCACTGCCGCGGCACCGGCAAGATCATTCCCGAGCCCTGCATCTCCTGCGGCGGCCAGGGCAAGGTCAAGCGCCAGAAGACGCTGGAAGTCAAGATTCCGGCCGGCATCGACGACGGCATGCGCATCCGCTCGGCCGGCAACGGCGAACCCGGCACCAACGGCGGCCCCGCGGGCGACCTGTATATCGAGATCCGCATCAGGGACCACGACATCTTCGAGCGCGACGGCGACGACCTGCACTGCAACGTGCCCGTGAGCTTCATCACGGCAGCCCTGGGCGGCGAGATCGAGGTCCCCACGCTGGCGGGCAAGGCGGCCATCGACATTCCCGAAGGCACGCAGGCCGGCAAGCAGTTCCGCCTGCGCGGCAAGGGCATCAAGGGCATACGCTCCAGCTATCCCGGCGACCTGTACTGCCACATCGTGGTGGAAACGCCGGTCAAGCTCACCGAGCACCAGCGCAAGCTGCTCAAGGAACTGGACGAATCGCTCAAGAAGGGCGGCGCCAAGCACTCGCCCAGCGGCGAGGGCTGGACCGATCGCCTCAAGAGCTTCTTCAGCTGATAAGAAACGCAGCCTCGGCTGCGTTTTTTTATTGTCGTAGCGCGGCCTGGGCCAAGCCCTCTTCCCTGACGGGCTTCCAGCTCCTGGCCTCGCGCTGGGCACGCAGGCGCTCCGCTGCCGTCAGGGCTTCGCCAGCCGCCTGGGTGCGCGCTTCCAGCGAAGCATCCTTGTCCTTGGCGACCAGCAGCCAGAAATAGGCCTTCTGCGGATTCTTGCCTACGCCCTGGCCGCCCGTGTAAAGCGAGGCCAGATTGGACTGGGCCAGCGTATAGCCCTGCTTGGCCGAGCGTTCGAACCACTGCACGGCCTTGGCCGGGTCCGCCGGCACGCCCTGGCCGTTGGCATACAGAAAGCCCAGCGTGGACTGGGCCGAGGCGAGCCCCTGGTTGGCGGCCTTCTCGAACCACCGGGCCGCGCGCTGCATGTCCTGCTTGACCACGGCGCCTTCGGCATAGGTCATGCCGGCGTTGTACTGGGCATCCACATGGCCTTGCTCGCCCGCCTGCTCGAACCACTTGAGCGCGGTCTTGGCGTCTTCCTTCACGCCCCGGCCGCCGGCGTACATCACGCCCAGGCTGTATTGCCCTGCGGCCTCGCCCTTGTCGGCCGAGCGCTGGAACCATTGCACGGCCTGCGCCTCGTCCTTGGCCACGCCGCGGCCTTCGGCATACATCAGGCCCAGATTGTTCTGGGCGATGCCGTCGCCCTGATCGGCCGCCTTGCGATACCACTGCGCGGCCTGCCCGTCATCCTGCGCCACGCCGCGCCCGTTGGCATACAGCACGCCCAGGTCCGACTGGGCCGGCGCATAGCCTTGCTCAGCGGAGCTCCGGTACAGCTGCACCGTCTGGGACAGATCCTGTTTCACGCCGTTGCCGAAGCGGTAGCGCGAACCCAGCAGGTACTGGGCCTTGGCATCGCCGGCCTGGGCCGATTCGCGCAGCGCCGCCACTTCCTTGGCATCGTCGGCATTACCGGCCGATGCGCCGGGTGCCGGGCTCCAGCGCTCCAGACCCATGGGGGCTGCGGCTGCCGCGGCACCGGCCGCAGCCCTAGCAGCATGGCCGTGGCGGGAAGACCCCGCGCCTTTTTTGGCCGAGCCGCCTTTCGCCGATTTACCCCCTTTGCCCGCCTTGGCCGGCGCAGCCTTGGCAGAGGATTTCGATGTATGGGCCGGAGCAGCCTTGCTCTTGACGGGAGCGGCATCCGCCGTGGCGGAACCCAGAGCCAGGGTCAGGCTCGCGAAGGCCATCAGGCAGGCATGGCTCCAGCGGGACCCCTGGGAAGAAAAACGTGAAGACGAGGACAAGGCGGTATCGGAAAAATGCCGGACGGGAGCCGGCGGTTGGATGGGCGAGGCGGCAGGAACGTGATCAAAGGCCCCTATTTTTGCAGCATGCTCTCACAGCGTCACGCCACTTTACTGTCTGTTAACAGCTATGGGAAACGTGGCCAGCTCAGGCAATGCATCGCCAACCGACGACAAGACCGTCGCCAAATCATCACCCATCGCCAACAAAGGCATCTCATTCAAAGATGGATAAGCAGTAATTTATAGGTAAAAATGCAATTAGCTTCTCCAAACGAGAAGACACAACCTCCCCCATGAAGAATTCCGAGCGTAGTTTTGCAAGGCGCATAGACCTCACCTCGCTGCAGCTGTTTGTGGCTGTCTGCGAGCTGGGCAGCATTGGCCGCGCCGCAGAGCGCGAGTTCATCGCGGCATCCGCCGTGAGCAAGCGCCTGTCCGATCTTGAAGCCACCGTCGATACCGCCCTGCTGTACCGCCACAGCCGCGGCGTGACGCTGACGCCCGCCGGCGAAAGCCTGCTGCACCATGCGCGCAACGTGCTCTACGGGCTGGAGCGCATGCAGGGCGAGCTGTCCGAGTACGCCGAAGGCGTGCGCGGCCATGTGCGCATGCACGCCAATATGTCGGCCATCGTGCAGTTCCTGCCCGAAGACCTGGGCGCCTTCGCCCGCGAACACAGCCAGATCAAGATCGACCTGCAGGAGCACCTGAGCCCCGACGTGCTGAGCGCCGTGGCCGAAGGCACGGCCGACATCGGCATCTGCACGCTGGGCGGCCAGCAACAGACCCCGCAGCCCGACAGCAAGCAGACCACGGTGCAGCTGACCCAGGGCAATGTGCCGCTGCAATACCGCCACTACCGCGAGGACCGGCTGGTGGTGGTGGTGCCCGAGCGCCACGCATTGGCCGAGCGCGATGGCGTGGCCTTTGCCGAAGTACTGGAATGGGACATCGTCAGCCTGCACACCGGCTCCTCCATCAGCCTGGCCATGCGCGCCGCCGCAGCCCAGGCCGGCCATGCGCTGCACCAGCGCATCCAGGTCACCAGCCTGGATGCCATGTGCCGCATGATCGACAATGGCCTGGGATTGGGCCTGCTGCCGGACCGAGCCTTCGAGCTCATGCACGGCGTGGGCCATCTGCGCGCCGTGCACCTGAGCGATGACTGGGCACGCCGCGAACTGTGCGTGGTGGCGCGCGACTTCGACGCCTTGCCCGTCACCACCCGCCTGCTGGTGGACCACCTATGTCCGGCCAGCAGCGCCCAGGCCTGATGCCTGCTGCCTGCCCACCGCATATACCGATTTCGCCGCATTCACACCCACACCCAACAAACCCAACCTCACGAGACAGCCATGGGACGCACTCTTTACGACAAGATTTTTGACGAGCACGTCGTTCACACCGAGGAAGACGGCACCTCCGTCCTCTACATCGACCGCCACCTGGTGCACGAAGTGACCAGCCCCCAGGCCTTCGAAGGCCTGCGCATGGCCGGCCGCAAGCTCTGGCGCATCAGCTCCGTGGTGGCCACGGCCGACCACAACACGCCAACCGATGGCTGGGAGCGCGGCTACGACGGCATTGCCGACCCCATCAGCAAGGAGCAGATCGTCACGCTGAACAGCAACATCGCCGAATTCGGCTCGGCGGCCTTCTTCCCCTTCATGGACAAGGGCCAGGGCATCGTCCACGTGATGGGCCCCGAACAGGGCGCGACGCTGCCCGGCATGACCGTGGTCTGCGGCGACAGCCACACCTCCACGCACGGCGCCTTCGGCGCGCTGGCCCACGGCATCGGCACCTCCGAGGTGGAGCACGTGATGGCCACGCAGACCCTGCTGGCCAAGAAGGCCAAGAACATGCAGGTCCTGGTGAACGGCAAGGCCGCGCCCGGCATCACGGCCAAGGACATCGTGCTGGCCATCATCGGCAAGATCGGCACGGCCGGCGGCACGGGCTACACCATCGAATTCGCGGGCGAAGCCATCCGCAACCTGTCCATGGAAGGCCGCATGACCGTCTGCAACATGGCCATCGAAGGCGGCGCTCGCGCCGGCCTCGTGGCCGTGGACGAGAAGACCATCAACTACATCAAGGGCCGCCCGCTGGCGCCCACGGGTGCCGAGTGGGATGCCGCCGTCGCCTACTGGAAGACGCTGCAATCCGACGCCGATGCCGAGTTCGACCATGTGGTCGAGCTCAACGCGGCCGAGATCGTGCCGCAGGTCACCTGGGGCACCTCGCCCGAGATGGTGCTGGGCGTGGACGCGGCCGTGCCCGACCCCGACAAGGAAAAAGACAGCAGCAAGCGCGGTGCCATCGAGCGTGCGCTGACCTATATGGCTTTGACCCCCGGCAAGCCCATCAACGACATCTTCGTGGACAAGGTGTTCATCGGCTCCTGCACCAACAGCCGCATCGAGGACATGCGCGAAGCCGCGGCCGTGGTCAAGAAGCTGGGCCAGAAGGTCGCCAAGAACATCAAGCTGGCCATGGTCGTGCCCGGTTCCGGCCTCGTGAAGGAACAGGCCGAGCGCGAAGGGCTGGACCAGATTTTCAAGGCTGCGGGCTTTGAATGGCGCGAGCCCGGCTGCTCCATGTGCCTGGCCATGAACGCCGACCGCCTGGAGCCCGGCGAACGCTGCGCCTCCACCAGCAACCGCAACTTCGAAGGCCGTCAGGGCGCCGGTGGCCGCACCCACCTGGTCAGCCCCGCCATGGCCGCCGCGGCCGCCATCCACGGCCACTTCGTCGACATCCGAAAGTTCGCTTGATACACCCCCTGAGTCGCTTCGCGGGAGGGGGACGACAGCCTCGCTGCGAGACGGCTCCTGCTCGCTGCCTCTGACTCGTGCCACACCAGTTTCATGGGCTGCGCCAAGCGCTAGAGGACCACTGATTTTTTGGAATCACACCATGCAGAAATTCACCGTGCACAAGGGCCTCGTGGCCCCCATGGACCGCGAGAACGTCGACACCGACGCCATCATTCCCAAGCAATTCCTGAAGTCCATCAAGAAGACCGGCTTCGGCCCCAACCTGTTCGACGAATGGCGCTACCTGGACCAGCCCGGCCAGCCCGGCGTGCCCGAGTCGGATCGCAAGCCCAACCCCGACTTCGTGCTCAACCAGCCGCGCTACAAAGGTGCGTCCATCCTGATCGCGCGCAAGAACTTCGGCTGCGGCTCCAGCCGCGAGCACGCGCCCTGGGCGCTGGACCAGTACGGCTTCCGCGCCATCCTGGCGCCCAGCTTCGCCGACATCTTCTTCAACAACAGCTTCAAGAACGGTCTGCTGCCCATCGTCCTGCCCGAGGCCACGATCGACCTGCTGTTCAACGAAGTGGCGGCCTTCCCCGGCTACGAGCTGACCATCGATCTGGAGCGCCAGGTCATCGTCCGCCCCCAGGGCGAAGAGATTGCCTTTGACGTGATCGCCTTCCGCAAGTACTGCCTACTCAACGGCTTCGACGACATCGGCCTGACCATGCGCCACGCCGACAAGATCAAGGCCTTTGAAGCCGAGCGCCTGGCGCAAAAGCCCTGGCTGGCCCATACCTTGATAACCCCCTGAGCCGCTTTGCGGCTTCCCCCAAGGGGGACGACATCCTCGCTGCGGGGCGGCCCTTGCTTGATGTCTCTCACTCGGGGTATGCCTGATTTGAGTTCAACTATCAAAAAATGAGCTGCCCGCGCTTTTCATTCATAGATTTTGGTATTTGTTACGTCTGAAATCTATGTATATCAAGTCCCGGCAGCTACTAAATTAATTCAAAGGAACATCATGAAGATCGCAGTTTTGCCCGGAGACGGCATCGGCCCCGAAATCGTTGCGGAAGCCGTCAAGGTGCTCGAAGCCCTGAACCTGGGCCTGGAAATGGAAACCGCGCCCGTGGGCGGCGCCGGCTACGAAGCCGCCGGCCACCCCCTGCCTCCCGCCACGCTCAAGCTGGCCCAGGAAGCCGACGCCATCCTGTTCGGCGCCGTGGGCGACTGGAAGTACGACACGCTGGACCGCCCGCTGCGCCCCGAACAGGCCATCCTCGGCCTGCGCAAGGCCCTGGGCCTGTTCGCCAACTTCCGCCCCGCCATCTGCTACAGGGAACTGACCCACGCCTCCAGCCTCAAGCCCGAGCTGGTCGCGGGCCTGGACATCCTCATCATCCGCGAGCTGACCGGCGACATCTATTTCGGCCAGCCGCGCGGCCGCCGCGTGGCTCCTGACGGCCAATTTCCCGGCGCCGAGGAAGCCTTCGACACCATGCGCTACACCCGCCCCGAGATCGAGCGCATCGCCCATATCGCCTTCCAGGCCGCGCAAAAGCGCGGCAAGCGCGTGACCAGCGTGGACAAGGCCAACGTGCTCGAGACCTTCCAGCTGTGGAAGGACGTGGTCACCGAAGTCGGCAAGCAGTACCCCGACGTGGCCCTGGACCACATGTATGTGGACAATGCCGCCATGCAGCTCGTGAAGGAACCCAAGCGCTTCGACGTGGTGGTCACCGGCAACATGTTCGGCGACATCCTGTCCGACGAAGCCTCGATGCTCACCGGCTCCATCGGCATGCTGCCCTCGGCCAGCCTGAACGACAAAAAGCAGGGCCTGTACGAACCCAGCCACGGCTCGGCGCCCGACATCGCCGGCAAGGGCATCGCCAACCCGCTGGCCACCATTCTGTCGGCCGCGATGATGCTGCGCTTCTCTCTGAACCACGAAGCCGCCGCCCAGAAGATCGAAGCCGCCGTGCAGAAGGTGCTGGCCCAAGGCCTGCGCACCGCCGACATCTACAGCGAAGGCACAACCCGCGTCACCACCCGCGAGATGGGCGACGCCGTGGTCAAGGCTCTGGCCGAAGTCTGATGCACCAGCGCTGCCAGGGCCGCCTACGGCCTTTGCAGCGCATCATGTTTTTGGCCATTTTCAATCAAAACGTCAAAAATAAATCCACAATTTCGACGATTTGACGAATGCATACAGCACATTTGATATTCAGTGCTTTTTCCGCATTCGCTAAAATCACAACTCTTATGTTTGCCGCCCGCCCTTTCATCACTGAACCCACAGCAGCCTCTGCCGGTGTGGACGTGCGCGCGCAAATCGTTAAGACCATTAAGACGATTACAGGCTGACCCAGCCCGGTTCGTCATGCGCCCCTGATCCGGCCAGACGAGCCGGCCGAAGCAGTCTCGAGCTACTGTTTTCAAAACTGAAAGGGCGTTTCAAATGAGCAAGCCACATGGTAAGCAACTGGTAGGTTTGGTGGGCTGGCGCGGCATGGTCGGTTCCGTGCTGATGGATCGCATGCAGGCCGAAGGCGACTTCGAGCTGATCGAGCCGGTGTTCTTCTCCACCTCCAACGCCGGCGGCAAGGCCCCCGCGATGGCCACGGAGCACACCCAGCTCAAGGATGCCAACGACATCGCCGAGCTGGCCAAGTGCGACATCATCATCACCTGCCAGGGCGGCGACTACACCAAGGAAGTCTTCCCCAAGATCCGCGCCGCCGGCTGGAACGGCCACTGGATCGACGCCGCCTCCTCGCTGCGCATGGAGAGCGATGCCGTCATCGTGCTGGACCCCGTCAACGAAGGCCTGATCAAAGCCAAGCTGGCCGCAGGCGGCAAGAACTGGATCGGCGGCAACTGCACCAACTCCATCCTGCTGATGGGCCTGGGCGGCCTGTTCAAGGCCGGCCTCGTGGAATGGGTCTCCTCCATGACCTACCAGGCCGCTTCGGGCGGCGGCGCCAACCACATGCGCGAACTGCTCAAGGGCATGGGCGTGGTGCACGCCGCCGTGGAGGGCGACCTGGCAACGCCCGCATCCGCCATCCTGGAAATCGACCGCAAGGTGGCTGCCACCATCCGCGAGGACGTGCCCACCGAATTCTTCGGCGCCCCGCTGGCCGGCGGCCTGATCCCCTGGATCGATGTGCAGCTTCCCAACGGCCAGTCCAAGGAAGAGTGGAAGGGCCAGGCCGAAGTCAACAAGATCCTCGGTACCGAAGCCACCATCCCCGTGGACGGCCTGTGCGTGCGCATCGGCGCCATGCGCTGCCATTCGCTGGCGCTGACGCTCAAGCTCAAGAAGGACCTGCCCCTGGCCGAGATCGAAGCCCTGATCCAAAGCGGCAATCCCTGGGTCAAGTTCGTCGCCAACGAGCGCGCGCTCACGGTCAAGGAACTGACGCCCGCCGCCGTGACCGGCGGCCTCGAAGTCGCCGTGGGCCGCGTGCGCAAGCTCAACATGGGCCCCGAGTATGTGTCGGCCTTCGTGATCGGCGACCAACTGCTGTGGGGCGCCGCCGAGCCGCTGCGCCGCATGCTGCGCATCCTGCTGGCCGCATAAACCGCGCGCTTCACCGCCCGCTTCGCCGGCCTCGGGCCGGCGCGCGGCCACAGCGCCCTCAAGCGCCATGCCATCCCCAGGATGGATGGCGCTTTTTTACATCTGCATCCTGGTCTTTGCGGCACAATCGACCACGCAGGCCGCGTGCGCCATCGCAGGGCATATCGACACATCAAGTTTCATCTTGTTGCCAATCGACAACAATATGCGCATACCCCGCGCGTTATCGCTCGCAATGCAATAGCGTGGATGACAATGCAAGCCGTACGCCCGGGGCCATGAGCCTTTTCATGCGCCTTGGGTAAGTTTTAATTACATGTGCATCCGTGAGCCGCTTCAGAAAAACAATAAGCTCCACTGGAACGCATCATCAAACATTTGACGCTTTATGCAACGCTGGAAACTCTCTGCGCTCGCCGCCGCGACCCTGGCCCTGACCGGCATGACGGCCTCCAATGCATGGGCCCTGGCACTGGGCCGCATCACGGTGCAGTCGGCCCTTGGCGAACCGCTGCGCGCCGAAGTGGAGATTCCCCAGCTCAGCGCGGCCGAAGCAGACAGTCTGCGGGCCGCCGTGGCTTCGCCGGAAGCCTTCCGCGCCCAGGGCGTGGAATACACGGGCACGGCCAATGCGATCCGCGTCAAGGTCGTCAAGCACGCCAACGGCTCCGCCGTGCTGCAGCTGAGCAGCGTCCAGCCGGTCAACGACCCATTTCTCGATCTCGTCCTCGATGCCAACTGGGCGTCGGGCAAGCTCCAGCGCAACTACACACTGCTGCTGGACCCCCCCGTTTCCCGCCGTGCCGCTCCCGGCGTGACGGCCGCAGCCCAGGCCTCTGCGCCCGAGGCCCCCAGGACACGCCCCGGCAGCCCGGCCGTCGTCGCACAGACGCGGGCGCCCGAGGAAGGCCGCCAGCCCGCGCCGCGCAAGCCCGCACCAGTCGCAGTTGCTGCCCGCGCACAGGATTCCAGCGATGAAGTGCGCGTCAAGCCCGGCGACACCGCCGGCCGCCTGGCCTCCGCCCACCATCCCGCCGGCGTCTCGCTGGACCAGATGCTGGTGGCCATGCTGCGCGCCAACCCCCACGCCTTCATCAACGGCAATATCAACCGCATGCGCAGCGGCGTCGTCATCCAGGTGCCCGATGAGGCCGCCGCCAAGGCCACGCCCCAGAACGAAGCGCGCCGCATCATGGCCGCGCAGTCGCGCGACTTCAACCAATTCCGCCGCCAGCTGGCAGGCGCGGCCCCTGCAGCGCCGGTAGAGGCCGCCTCGCGCGCGGCCTCCGGCCAGGTCCAGGCCCATGTGGAAGAAACCAAGCCCGGCACGGCCGCGCCCGACAAGCTCACGCTGTCCAAGGGCGCCGTCAAGGGCGTGGCGGCCGACGAAAAGCTGGCACAGCAAAAGCAGTCGGCCGACCAGTCCTCGCGCATGGACGAGCTCAAGCGCAACATGGCCGAACTGAGCCAGATTGCCAGCGCCACCAAGCCTGAGGGCGCTGCCGCCAGCGCCGCCACCGGCAGCAGCGCCGCAGCCGCCGCCGCAGGCGTGGCCGTTCCCGCCGCAGCACCGGCTGCCGCAGACAAGCCGGCCGAGCCTGCCGCCGCCCCCACAGCAGCGCCCGGAGCCGCCCCCCAGACAGAACAGGCCGACAACAAGAGTGCCGATGCAGCCAAGCCCGCGGAGCCGGCGGCAGAGGCAGCTGCTGCGGCCGCCCCTGCCGCAGCACCGGCACCCCAGCCCAAACCCGCGTCGGCGCCGGCTCCCGTGCCACAGGAGCCCAGCTTCATCGACAGCCTGATGGAAGACCCCACCATCCCGCTGGCGGGCGCCGCCATCCTGGCGCTGCTGCTCGGCTACGGCGGCTACCGCGTGGCACAGCGCCGCAAGGCCGCGGCAGCCGTGGCGGACAGTGCGCTGGGCGACAGCCAGCTGGCTGCCGACTCCTTCTTCGGCTCCAGCGGCGGCCAGCATGTGGATACCGGCACCAGCAGCCAGATGTCGGGCCACTCCATGCAGTATTCGCCCAGCCAGCTCGATGCCGGCGACGTGGATCCGCTGGCCGAGGCAGACGTCTACCTGGCCTACGGCCGCGACCTGCAGGCCGAGGAAATCCTCAAGGAAGCCTTGCGCACCGACCCCAGCCGCCCGGTCCTGCACCAGAAACTGGCCGAAATCTATGTCAAGCGCCATGACCGCAAGGCCTTCGAAGCCACGGCCCAGACCCTGCGCGGACTGACCCAGGGCCAGGGCCCGGAATGGCAGCGCCTGGTCGAACAAGGCCGCATCCTGGACCCCGAGAACGCCCTGTATCAGCAAGGCGGCAACCAGCAGCCGGCTGCAGCACAGCCGCAGCAGGCCATGGCCGGCGGCATGGCTGCCGCCGGTGCCGCAGCCCTGGGCTTTGGCGCCGCACTGGCCCAATCCAAGCTGGAGACCGGGCACGAAGCAGCCTCCACCCCGCCCGCAGGCCTGAACATGGATCTGGGCCTGCCCGGCGGCCTGGCGGATGCCGAGCCGGTGCCCAAGCCCGGTGATGCCCCGGCCACGCTCTCTGCGGACCGCGCCACCCCTGGCAACCGGAGCGCGACACCATCAGCCCCCTCTTCGACGACTCCCGAAGTGCCATCGCCTTCGGCCAGCCTGCCCGAACAGCCCAAGCCCCTTGACCCGGGCAACGGGCTCGCCATGGATTTCGCGAGCTTCAGCGCGGCGCCTGCAGCCCAGCCGCCAGCGGCCTCGCTGGGCAGCGCGGGGGCTGAAACGGCTGCCGCGGCACCCAGCATCCCCGAGAGCCTGGAATTCGATCTGAGCGACTTCACCCTGCCCACCGCCCAGGCGGATGCCGGTGCCAAGGACACGGCCAAGAATGCCGCCGTCGATCGGCTGGCAGAAGACGATTCCGCCGCTTCGGATGCCATGGAATTCGACCTGGGCGCCCTGTCGCTGGATCTCGGCAGCAGCACGCCCGCGTCTTCCCCGTCCGCCCCCACGGCGCCGGAAGACCCCCTGGCCACCAAGCTGGCACTGGCCGAGGAATTCAATGCCATCGGCGACAGCGATGGAGCACGGACGCTGATAGAGGAAGTGATTGCCGAAGCCCGCGGGGATCTCAAGGTGCAGGCCGAGCGCCTGCTCTCTGAAATTGGTTGATATTTGATGCGTTTGAACTCCACGCCAGAGGCTCTGCCATGCGCATAGCCCTCGGCGTCAGCTACAACGGTCAGGCCTACAGCGGCTGGCAAAGCCAGCCTTCGGGCAACACCGTACAAGATCATCTCGAAGCGGCCCTGGGCCGCTTTGCTGCTCAAGAGGTGTCCACCATCTGCGCCGGCCGCACCGATGCCGGCGTGCACGGCCTCATGCAGGTCGTGCATTTCGACACCGCGCTGCAACGCGCGCCGTTCTCCTGGGTGCGCGGCACCAACACCTTTCTGCCGCCCGACATTGCCGTGCAATGGGCCCAGCCGGTGTCCGACGCGTTCCACTCCCGCGCCTGCGCCACGGGCCGCCGCTACGCCTATGTACTGCTGCAGTCGCCCGTGCGCCCCAGCGTGGAAGCCGGCCGGGTGGGCTGGGTGTTCCATGCGCTCGACGGCGAAGCCATGCAGAAAGCGGCCCGGCATCTGATCGGCGAACACGATTTTTCGTCCTTTCGCGCCGCGGGCTGCCAGGCCAAGACGCCCGTCAAGACGCTGTACGACATCCGCGTCAGCCGCCGCATGGCCGAAGGCGGCTCCAGGCAGGCGGCCGCCAGCTCCATGCGCCCGGGCGACCTTGAACCCATGGAATGCTGCTACTGGCGTTTCGAGTTCGAGGGCAGCGCCTTTCTGCACCACATGGTGCGCAACATCATGGGCTGCCTGATCGCCATCGGCCAGGGGCTGTACCCGCCCGAGTGGATGCAGCAGGTGCTGGCTGCGCGCTCGCGCGATGCGGCGGCCCCCACCTTCGCCCCTGACGGCCTGTACTTTCTCGGTCCCATGTACCATGAGACCTGGGGCCTGCCCATGCGCACGGCCGCATTTGACTGGCTGCCATGAACCATCCACAACGAACCCGCATCAAGATCTGCGGCCTGACGCGCGAAGAGGACGTGGACGCCGCCGTGGCCGCCGGCGCCGACGCCATCGGCTTCGTGCTCTATGCCAAGAGCCCGCGCGCCGTCAGCGTGGAGCGTGCGGCCGAGCTGGCCCGGCGCCTGCCGCCCTTTGTCACGCCGGTGCTGCTTTTCGTCAACGAAAGCGCTTCCAACGTGATAGCAGCCTGCAACCGCATACCGGGTGCCTGCGTACAATTCCATGGCGATGAGTCGCCCGAGGACTGCGCCGCGGCCACGCAGGGCGCTCGCCCCTACCTGCGAGCGGCGCGCATACCCCTCGATGACGGCACGAGTGGGGCTGCCGCGCAGTTCGACCTCGTAAAATACGCACAACATTATTCGAAAGCCCAGGCCATGCTGCTCGACGCCCATGTCGACGGCTATGGCGGCGGCGGAAAAGCATTCAATTGGTCACTCCTGCCAACAAGCGTCGCCTCTCACCTCGTTTTGTCTGGTGGGCTCACGCCTGCAAACGTGACCGATGGCATCTTGCAAGTGCGCCCTCGCGGGCTGTCGCTGGCCGTTGATGTGAGCTCGGGAGTCGAGGCCGACGGCTCCGACGGCAAGCCGCTCAAGGGCATCAAGGACGCCCACAAGATCCACCGCTTCGTCGCTGCCGTGCGCGCAGCCGATGCCCAATATTTGCAGACCACGCATGTTTGAATACCACTACCCCGACGTCCATGGCCATTTCGGCCGCTACGGCGGCAGCTTCGCCAGCGAAACCCTGACCCACGCCCTGACCGAGCTGCGCGAGGCCTACGCCCAATACCAGAACGACCCCGAGTTCATCGCCGAATTCCAGTCCGAGCTGGCCCACTACGTAGGCCGCCCCTCGCCCGTTTACCATGCGGCCCGCATGTCCCGCGAAATGGGCGGCGCGCAGATCTACCTGAAGCGCGAAGACCTCAACCATACGGGCGCCCACAAGATCAACAACGTGATCGGCCAGGCCATGCTGGCCAAGCGCATGGGCAAGCCGCGCATCATCGCCGAGACCGGCGCCGGCCAGCACGGCGTGGCCACGGCCACCATCTGCGCGCGCTACGGCCTGGAGTGCATCGTCTACATGGGCGCCGAGGACGTGAAGCGCCAAAGCCCCAACGTCTACCGCATGCGCCTGCTGGGCGCCACCGTGGTGCCCGTGGAGTCGGGCAGCCGCACGCTCAAGGACGCGCTCAACGAAGCCATGCGCGACTGGGTCGCCAACGTGGACAACACCTTCTACATCATCGGCACCGTGGCCGGCCCCCACCCCTACCCCATGATGGTGCGCGACTTCCAGAAAGTCATCGGCGACGAGTGCCTGACGCAGATGCCCGAGTTCCTGGGCCAGGGCCGCCAGCCCGATGCCGTCGTCGCCTGCGTGGGCGGCGGCAGCAATGCCATGGGCATCTTCTACCCCTACATCCCCTACGAGAACACCCGGCTGATCGGCGTGGAAGCCGCAGGCGAAGGCCTGGACAGCGGCAAGCACTCGGCCAGCCTGCAGCGCGGCTCCTCGGGCGTGCTGCACGGCAACCGCACCTTCATCCTGCAGGACGAGAACGGCCAGATCACCGAGACCCACTCCATCAGCGCCGGCCTGGACTATCCGGGCGTGGGGCCCGAGCACGCCTGGCTGCAGGAAATCAAGCGCGCCCAGTACGTGGGCATCACCGACACCGAGGCGCTCGACGCCTTCCACTACCTGTGCCGCGCCGAAGGCATCATTCCCGCGCTGGAATCCAGCCACGCCGTGGCCTATGCCATGAAGCTGGCCAAGACCATGCAGGCCGACCAGTCCATCCTCGTGAATCTCTCGGGCCGCGGCGACAAGGACATCGGCACCGTGGCCGACCTTTCGGGCGCCGAATACTATGACCGCCCCTCCATGCGCGGCCACACCGTCAAGGGTGCGCCGGGCCACGATGCCGCCAAGGCGGCCCACAGCGCTGCGGGAGGAAACAACAAACCATGAGCCGTATTGCCACCACTTTCAGCAAGCTCCAGGCGGAGGGCCGCAAGGCTCTGATTCCCTATGTGACCGCGGGCTTTCCGTTTGCCGCCCTCACCCCCTCCCTCATGCACGGCATGGTGGAAGCCGGTGCCGATGTGATCGAGCTGGGCGTGCCCTTTTCCGACCCCATGGCCGACGGCCCCACCATCCAGCGCGCCGGCGACAAGGCCATTGCCAACGGCGTGGGCCTGCAGCAGGTGCTGGCCTATGTGGCCGAGTTCCGCAAGAAGGACGAAACCACGCCCGTGGTGCTCATGGGCTACGCCAACCCCGTGGAGCGCTACGACCAGGTGCACGGCGAGGACGCCTTCGTCAACCATGCGGCCGAAGCCGGCGTGGACGGCGTGCTCATCGTGGACTACCCGCCCGAAGAGTGCGAGGAGTTCGCGGCCAAGCTGCGCGCGCGCAACATGGACCTGATCTTTCTGCTGGCCCCCACCAGCACCGACGAGCGCATGCAACAGGTGGCCCGCGTGGCCAGCGGTTATGTGTACTACGTCTCGCTCAAGGGCGTGACGGGCTCGGGCGCCCTGGACACCTCGGCCGTGGAAGCCATGCTGCCGCGCATCCGCCAGCACGTGAGCGTGCCCGTGGGCGTGGGCTTCGGCATCCGTGACGCCCAGACCGCCCATGCCATCAGCCGCGTGGCCGATGCTGTGGTCATCGGCAGCCGCATCATCGAACTGCTCGACGGCCAGCCCCACGAGAAGATCGTCCCGCTGGCAATAGACTTTCTGCGTGGCGTGCGAAAGGCTCTCGACGCATAATCCAGAACAACCCCCTGAGCGGCTGTGCCGCTTCCCCCTTCTCTCTCGGCTTCGCCGGGGAAGGGGGACGCCGCCAGCGCGGCGGGGCGGCCCTTGCGCGGCGGCCCTGGCCTGGGTTGTGCCAGTTTCACAGACTGCTGCCCATGCTGTTGCGCAGCAAAATTTATACGAGGAACACCATGTCCTGGCTTGAAAAACTTCTGCCTGCCAAGATCCAGCAGACCCATCCGACGGAACGCCACCAGCAGATTCCCGAGGGCCTGTGGATCAAATGCCCCAGCTGCGAAAGCGTTCTGTACAAGACCGATCTGGAAAAGAACCAGAACGTCTGCCCCAGCTGCGGCCACCACCACCGCATCGGAGCGCGCGCCCGCCTGAACCATTTCCTCGATGCCGAAGGCCGCTATGAAATCGGCCAGGAAGTCATCCCCGTTGATGCGCTCAAGTTCAAGGACAGCCGCAAATACCCCGAACGCCTGAAGGAAGCGCTGGAAAACACCGGCGAGACCGACGCGCTGATCGTCATGGGCGGCGCCGTCAAGAGCATCAACGTGGTCGTGGCCTGCTTCGAGTTCGACTTCATGGGTGGCTCCATGGGCTCCGTGGTCGGCGAGCGCTTCGTGCGCGGCGTGGAAACCGCCATCGAGCAGAAGGTTCCCTTCATCTGCTTCACCGCCACCGGCGGCGCGCGCATGCAGGAAGGCCTGCTGTCCCTCATGCAGATGGCCAAGACCAATGCCGCGCTCACGCGCCTGGCCAAGAAGGGCCTGCCCTATATTTCCGTGCTGACCGACCCGACCATGGGCGGCGTCTCGGCCGGCTTCGCCTTCGTGGGCGACATCGTCATGGCCGAACCCAAGGCCCTGATCGGCTTTGCCGGCCCGCGCGTGATCGAGACCACGGTGCGCGTCAAGCTGCCCGAAGGCTTCCAGCGCGCCGAGTTCCTGCAGGACAAGGGTGCCGTAGACATGATCGTGGACCGCCGCGAACTGCGCGACCGCATCTCCAGCTCGCTGGCCATGCTGCAGCGCCTGCCCGCCGACGCCGTGGAATAAACAGCGAAGCGCGCCCCGCGCTTTCCAGCAAAAAGCCCGTGCAGACTGCAGTCCGCACGGGCTTTTTGCTGGGTGATGCCGGTCGGACTGGATCACACTCCCGTCGCACCCATGGCGATGGCGCCCAAGCCCCAGGCCTGCACATGGGCCAGGACGATAAGCGCCACCTGCAGCACGATCATCCCGACCAGGGCCGAGAGGTCCACATTGCCGATCAGCGGCACGATCTTGCGGATGGGCGCAAGCAAGGGATCGGCCAACCGCTGCAGCACGTTGTAGATGGGCGAATACGGCTGCACCCAGGACAGCACGGCATAGGCCAGCAAAATGCCCATCATGCCCATCAGCGCGAGCTTGAGCAGGCCGCACAGCGCCAGCCAGGGCACGGCCAGCACCGATGCCGCGGCGCCCAGCAGCAGTCCGATCACCATCTGCACCAGCAGCAATGCAAACGCCGCCACCAGGCTGGGCACGTCCCAATTGCCCTTGGTGGGGAGCAGCTTGCGCAGCGGCAGCACGATCCAGTCGGACAGCGCAAACACCAGCTGGCCCACGGGGTTGCCGAAGGGGACGCGCTGTCTTTGCATGTACAGGCGCAGCAGGCAGGCGCCGCCGATCAGGCTGACCGCGACATCCAGCAGAAACCAAACGATTTGAAAAAGCATGTAGTTGAATCTACCGGCAAGTGGACAGACAGGAAACCGGGCCGGCAAAGATTGCAGCGACCTGGCCCTCGGATCATGGGATGATAGCCGGGCACCATGACCGAAGCCGCCACACTGCACTCCCTGCCCCTGTTCCCGCTGGGCACCGTCCTCTTTCCGCAGGGGCTGCTGAGCCTGCGGGTCTTCGAGGTGCGCTACCTCGACATGGTGCGCAAATGCCAGGCCGCGGATGCCCTGTTCGGCGTGGTGGCGCTGCAGTCCGGCCGCGAAGTGCGCAAGGCCGGAGCCCAGCCCGAACTGCTGCATGCCGAAGGCACGCTGGCCAGGCTGACGCGGCTGGAAACCGTGCAGCTCGGGCTGATGCATCTGCAATGCCAGGGCCAGCAGCGCTTTCGCATCCTCGGCAGCCGGCAGCTGCCCCACGGCCTCTGGGTGGCCGACGTGGAGCTTTTGCCTCATGACGCGGAGATCGCCATTCCCCAGCATCTGCGCAGCGTCGCCCACGCGCTGGCCCAGGTGCTGCTGCAGCTGCATGCCCGCGCCCAGGACCCCGACCACGCCCGGTTGCCCACGCCGCGCCAGATGAACGATTGCGGCTGGGTCGCCAACCGCTGGGCCGAGCTGCTGCCCCTGCCGCTGGCCGTCAAGCAGCAGCTGATGACCCTGGACAGCCCCTTGCTGCGCCTGGAGCTGATCGCCGACCAGCTGGAGCGCAACGGCATCGACAGCGGTGACGCCTCCTCGGCAGCCACCTAGCGCAAGTGCGCCTTGAGGGGGCCATTTTTGCCGTGGGCTGGCCTTGCGGCAAAAAAAACTAAAATCGCGGGTTCGGGCCGCAAGCCGTGCGGCTGCACTTTCCGGCCTTTTTGCCTTTATTCCCGGCGCCTGGCGCTGGCGCTCATTTTCATGACTGAACAAAATACCTCTTTAGCGGCAGAAAACACCGCCCCTCAGGACGAAAACAAACTCATCGCCGAGCGCCGCGAAAAACTCAAGGCCCTGCGCGAGCAGGCCAAGGCCAGCGGCAGCGCGGCCTTCCCCAACGACTTCAAGCCCGAGCACCGCGCCGACGCCCTGATCGCCGCCCATGCCGGCAAGGAAGCCGAGGCGCTGGAAGCCGAAGCCCTGCCGGTCAGCGTGGCCGGCCGCATGATGCTCAAGCGCGTGATGGGCAAGGCCAGCTTCGCCACCATCCAGGACGCCACCGGCCGCCTGCAGGTCTATGTGACGCGCGATGCCGTGGGCGAAGAGGTGTACGCCGACTTCAAGAAGTGGGACCTGGGCGACATCATCGCTGCCGAAGGCACGCTAATGAAGACCAAGACCGGCGAGCTGTCGATCAAGGCCACGCGCATCCGCCTGCTGACCAAGAGCCTGCGCCCCATGCCCGACAAGTTCCACGGCATGGCCGACCTCGAGCAGAAGGTGCGCCAGCGCTATGTGGACCTGATGACGGACGAGGACGCCCGCCAGCGCTTCGTGGCCCGCAGCAAGGCCGTGGCCGGCATCCGCGAATTCATGGTCGAGCACGGCTTCCTCGAGGTCGAGACGCCCATGCTGCACCCGATTCCCGGCGGTGCCAACGCCAAGCCCTTCGTGACGCACCACAATGCGCTGGACCAGGAGATGTACCTGCGCATCGCGCCCGAGCTGTACCTCAAGCGCCTGATCGTCGGCGGCTTCGAGCGCGTGTTCGAGATCAACCGCAACTTCCGCAACGAAGGCATCTCGGTACGCCACAACCCCGAGTTCACGATGATGGAGTTCTACGCGGCCTACTGGAACTACCGCGACCTGATGGACTACACCGAGCAGCTGATCCGCGACGCCGCCATGAAGGCCGTGGGCACGCTTTCGCTGACCTATGGCGGCAAGCCCGTGGACCTGGCCAAGCCCTTCGAGCGCCTGACCATCGTCGAGGCCATCGCCAAGTACACCGAAGCCGGCGAGAACGTGGCCGACCGCGACTGGCTGATCAATGCCCTCAAGAAGCTGGGCCTGAAGGAAGACAAGAACAAGCTCTCCACCCGGACGCTGGCCAGCCTGCAAGTGCTGTACTTCGAGGAAGTGGTCGAGGAAAAGCTCTGGAACCCCACCTTCATCATGGAGCACCCCACCGAAATCTCGCCGCTGGCCCGCGCCAACGACGAGCGCCCCGAGGTGACCGAGCGCTTCGAGCTCTACATCACGGGTCGTGAATTCGGCAACGGCTTCTCCGAGCTCAACGACGCCGAGGACCAGGCCGCCCGCTTCAACGCCCAGGTGGCCGCCAAGGACAGCGGCGACGACGAAGCCATGTACTTCGACCACGACTTCGTCCGCGCCCTGGAATACGGCATGCCCCCCACCGGCGGCTGCGGCATCGGTATCGACCGCTTCATGATGCTGCTGACCGACAGCGCCAGCATCCGCGACATCATCCTGTTCCCCGCGCTGCGCCGCGAACAGTAAAGCCGGAACTCCGCAAACAATAGCTGCCAGCCCTTTACCAGAAAGGGCTGGCAGCTATTTTCACATATGGTGCGTAAAACAGGCCGGCCACAACCCGTGGCCATACTCGCCCACCATGCACATCCCCAATACCGGGCGCAAGCGCGGCGGCGCCACGAAGCCGGCCAAGGCCATGGCGCGACCGTCCAGCGTTGGGGTTGGTCCGACCACAGCCAGCAGGAGGCCGATGCCCCTGCCCAGCAGCGGGCAGGGGAGGCGTCAATGCCCTGTTGGCCGCCAATACACGGCACGGCAACTGGAGCCGGCTTCGAACGCATGGAGTGGCGCGGCGAATACGGGCTGGACGGCGACACGGTGCCGACGCGCAACAGCTATGGCGCCCACTGCCTCAATACCGAGCAGCTGGGGCAAGGCTCCACCTGCCCGCAGGCCCAGGCCTTTGTGCAATGGAATGCAATCTCCAGACCGTACTGCCGCTGGCCTGAGCCACTTCCAGACATGTGTGGACATTGTTTTACATCAATGTAAGAAAAAGATTGTTAAAGTAACAAAAAACTACACATAACTAAGCCAGACCGCCCAGCCGCCCTTTTTTCATGCGATCCCGACGGGATCAAGAGACCTGCTGCCACATGTCCGCCATTCCACCCCCGAGTCTCGAACGCTCAGCCATTGAATCGGACGCTGCGCGTTTCACGCCGCAGGATGCCAGCGCGCCGTTTTCCGTTCTCGTGGTGGAAGACCAGCCCTCCGTGCGCGCGGCCCTGGTCAAGGAACTGCGCCAGGCGGGCGTGAGCGAGGTGCTGGAAGCGGAAAACGGTCGGGCGGCCCTGGCGCTGTTCCGCAGCCGGCGCCCGGATCTGGTGCTGCTGGACATACGCCTGCCCGGCGAGGACGGCTACTGGGTGGCGCGCCAGTTGCGGGAGTCCGAGCGCGGCGAATGGACACCCATCATCTTCCTCTCGGGCCTGGACAATGACCTGGACGTCTGGCGCGGCATCGAAGCCGGTGGCGACGACTACCTGGTCAAGCCCGTCAAACCCATTGTGCTGATCGCCAAGCTGCGCGCCATGCGGCGTCTGCTGGACATGCGCCGGCGCCTCGTGGCCCTGTCGGGCGAGCTGCATCTGGCCAACCAGAAGCTCAATGAAATGGTGGAACTGGACTCGCTCACGAGCCTGGTCAACCGGCGCGGCATGGACCGGATACTGCATACCGAGATCGCCGCAGCCCGCCGCGAGGGCAAGCCGCTGACGCTGATGCTCTGCGACCTCGACCACTTCAAGAAATTCAACGACACCTACGGCCACGTCCAGGGCGATGAGTGCCTCAAGCATGTGGGCCGACTGCTGCGCGAAGTCTGCATGCGCCCGCGCGACATTGCCGCCCGCTACGGCGGCGAGGAGTTCGCCCTCATCCTGCCCAACACGCCGCGCTCGGGCGCCATGACCTTCGCGCGGGCCCTGGGGCAGATGCTCAAATCCCTCAAGATCCGACCGCCCAATGCCCCCGGGGATCTGCAACTGACGTTATCAGGTGGCATCACCACCTGCATTCCGGATGAGAACACCAGCGCGGAAACCATGCTGATGCGCGCCGACGAAGCCCTTTACGCGGCCAAGACACATGGGCGCAACCGCTTCTTCAGCTTCGAAATGCAGATGGACACCATCGAGCAAAGACAGCTTTGATCCCCTGAATGCGTGTTCATGCGCTCTACGCACCCGCGTTGGAGCGCCATCGCCATGGCAACGCCGGCCGCACAAAACGCGGCCCAGCCTGGCGCCTGACACGGCTCGCGAAGCAAAAGGAGCTCCTCCGGAAGCCCTTTGGCGCGGCTGGCGCAGCCGTCAGGGCCGGCGCGGCACCACCCTGCCGGCCGCCAGCTTGGCGTTGGCGCGGGCCGTATCCACGTCGGCGGCGCGCGCCACCGCCACGCCCATGCGGCGGCGGGTAAAGCTCTCGGGCTTGCCGAACAGGCGCAGGTCGGTACCGGGAACGGCCAGGGCTCGATCCACGCCGTCGAATACCAGGCCTTCGGCATCCTGGCCGCCGTAGATCACGGCACTGGCGCCGGGATTGCGCAGGCTGGTGTCCACGGGCAGCCCCAGGATGGCACACGCATGCAGCTCGAACTCGCTCTGCCACTGGGTGGCCAGCGTCACCAGGCCCGTGTCGTGCGGGCGCGGCGAAACTTCGCTGAACCAGACCTGATCGCCCTTGACGAACAGCTCCACGCCGAACAGGCCCAGGCCGCCCAGGTCGTCGGTCACGGCCTGGGCGATCTGGCGCGATTTTTCCAGTGCCGCAGCCTGCATGGGCTGGGGCTGCCAGCTTTCCACATAATCGCCCGCCTGCTGGATATGGCCTATCGGGTCGCAGAAATGCGTCTGGACCTGGCCGTCGGCCCCTTTGGCGCGCACGGTGAGCTGGGTGATCTCGTAGTCGAAGTCGATGAAGCCTTCGACGATGATGCGGCCGTGGCTCACGCGGCCGCCGGCCATGGCGTAATCCCAGGCCTTGGCCACATCGGCCGGGCCGTCGATCTTGCTCTGGCCCTTGCCCGAGCTGCTCATCACCGGCTTGACCACGCAGGGGTAGCCGATGGCCGGTTGGCCGTCCGAGCCGTCAATGGCGGCCTGCAGCTCGTCCAGCGCATCGCAGAAGCGGTAGGGGCTGGTCGGCAGGCCCAGGGTTTCGGCGGCCAGGCGGCGGATGCCTTCGCGGTCCATGGTCAGGCGGGTGGCGCGGGCCGTGGGCACCACGGTGACCACGCCGGCGGCCTCCAGCTGTTCCAGCATGGGCGTGGCAATGGCTTCGATCTCGGGGACGACGAGATCGGGTTTCTCGGCCTCGATCAGTGCCTTGAGCTGTGCCGGATCGCTCATGGTGATGGTGCGCGCATGGTGGGCCACCTGGTGGCCGGGCGCGTTCTCGTAGCGGTCCACGGCAATGGTTTCCACGCCGAGGCGCTGCAGCGCGATCAGCACTTCCTTGCCCAGTTCGCCGCTGCCCAGCAGCATGACTTTGGTGGCATTGGGGGAGAGAGGGGTTCCTAGAGTGGTCATGGAGTGATCCGGCAAAGATAAAAAAGATGGCTCAGCGTCCGTCGGCGGCAGCCGGCACCAGCGCATAGTGCTGGATGCGGCAAGACCCGCGCTGCTTGCATTCGCCGTCCAGGTAGCGGTAGCGCACCTTCACGGTCTCGCCGGCTTTGGGCCACTGGCGCCGCGGCACTTCGGCCCGGTGATCGGCCGCTTCGGGCCTGAAGCTCAGGGCCGCGCCAGGCTGCGGGCATTCCGCATCACCCCATGCCTGGGTATCGACCACACGGGTCTGCAGCTGTTTGGAGGAAGTCTGCTTGTCGCGCACCTTCACGCCCAGATCGCAGATCTGCCACTGTCCGGCCATGGCCGGAGCCGTCGCTGCAGCCAGCAGCATAGTGAGCAGGGCGCCCAGAACCGGGCCGGCCGTCTGCTTTCGATATTGCTTGGGGTATTCAGTAGTCATAGATGTGATCGGAAAATTTGATCAATGCGTCAGCCCGCCGGCCTTGGCCCCGCGCTGCGGAATCTCCTCGCGCGCAAAGTCGAGTTCCGGCGTCCATACGGCATCGTCCCAGTTCCAGGGGCTGCCGGCCTGCTCCAGGCTCAACACATGCACGCCGGACAGGTCCTTGACCCTGTCCTTGAGCCAGGTGATCTGGTCGTCGCGCACAAACACCAGGCAGCTCACGCCCCAGTCTGGCGACACGATGCCATGGGCCTGCAACTGGGCAAGCAAGGGTGCATACCAGCGCTCCGCGCGCTCGTTGATGCGGCCGGCCAGCGCCAGCGGATAGCCCGAGGCGGACACTTCCACCACGCAGACTTCGCGCCGCGCCGGGCGCAGCGCCACAAAGGCCGGGCACTGCCAGCCGTCGGCCACCTCGTACTTGGGCGCCACAAAGGTTTCGCCATTGGCCGTGAGCAGTTGCATCACGGCTTCTTCATGCCGGTCCATGTCCGTCTCCTTCAGCCGGGCGATTTCTCGCCCAGGCAGATGCCGATGTCGCGCGCCATGGTGATGAGGTCGCTGTCCAGCGGCACGGTGCGCTGGGTGTTGGCCACGTCGGCAATCGCCACGCTGCCGATCCTGCCGTCCTGCAGCGTCACCATACGGCCGAACTGCCCGCCCAGCACCAGCTGCGCCGCATGGTGGCCGAAGCGCGTGGCCAGCACGCGGTCGAACGGGGTCGGGTCTCCGCCGCGCTGCACATGGCCCAGCACCGTGGTGCGCACCTCGCTCTTGAGGTGGGGCTGCAGCTGCGCACGCAGCACATGGCCCACACCGCCCAGGCGCACGGGATCGGGGCTGTGCTCTACGCGTTCGCGCACCGTGAGGCTGGTCCCGCTTTCCTTGGCCCCCTCGCCTATGCAGATGATGGTGTAGCGCTGGCGCTGCTCGCGCTGGCGGCAGACCTCAATGACGGTCTGCAGGTCGTAGTCGATCTCGGGCAGCAAAATGATGTCGGCCGCGCCGGCAATGCCCGACTCCAGCGCCAGCCAGCCCGCGTGGCGGCCCATGGTCTCCACGATCATCACGCGGTGGTGGCTCATGGCCGTGCTCTCGATGCGGCGCAGGCTTTCGGTCACCGTGGCCACGGCCGTATCGAAGCCGAAGCTGCGCTCGCAGCTGGCGATGTCGTTGTCTATGGTCTTGGGCACGCCCACGCAGTGCAGGCCAATCTGGCGCAGGCCGTGGGCCAGGCTCATGGTGCCGTCGCCGCCTATGACCACGGCCACATCCAGGCCCAGCGCCTGCACGTTGCTTTGCACCTGGGCCAGCGTGGCCTCGTCACGCAGCGGATTGGCGCTGTTGCTGGTGCCGAGGATGGTGCCGCCGATGTGCAAAATGCCCGAGACCTCGTCCCAGTCCAGGGGCTTGACGCGTGGCTGCTCGTCCATCAGGCCTTCAAAGCCGTCGGCAATGCCCAGCACCTCGCACTGACCATGATTGATCAAGGACTTGGTGACCGCACGGATCACTGCATTGAGACCGGGGCAGTCGCCACCGCCAGTCAGCACACCAACGCGCATTCGGGGGTTCTCCAAAAAACAGGGCCGGCCTCTATCATCCCACGCCGCGAAGCAGTCAAAAAGCGGGCATCACAGAGGAAAGGCCAACCGCGCGGATTTCGCCCGTCTCGGCATCGAGCACCCAGCGCCGGTCATGGAAGCGCGCCACGCTGTCGCGGTGGGCCACGGAGACCAGCGCCCCACCCCGCTCGCCCACCAGTTGCACCAGGCGCGCATAGACCTCGGCCTCGGTCGCAGCGTCCAGCGCGCTGCTGGCTTCGTCGGCAAACACCCAGGCCGGCCGCTTGAGCAGCACGCGCGCAATCGCCAGGCGCTGGCGCTCGCCGCCCGAGAGCACCGCATTCCAGGCTGCCTGCCGATCCAGTTGCCCCACCAGCCGCGGCAGCTGCGCGTCGATCAGCGCCTGCTCCAGCGCCGTATCGGCATAACGCGAGGCCGTCCCGGGATAGGCCAGCGCATCGCGCAGGCTGCCGTCGGGGAAATAAGGGCGCTGGGGAATGAACATGGCATCCGCGGGCCGCTGCACGCGCCCCTTGGCAAACGGCCAGATGCCCGCGAACACGCGCAGCAGCGTGGACTTGCCGCTGCCCGAGGGGCCGCTGATCAGCAGCCTGTCGCCGGGCTGCACGCTCAGCTCGCCGGCCCGCATGATGCACTCGCCATTGGGCAGATTCACCTCCAGCGCCTGGGCATGCAAATACGGGTGTGTGTGCGGGCCGGCCTGCAGGCTGACACTCTCGGGCGCGCTCTCCTCGCCGTGCAGGCTGGCGTCGAAACCGCCCAGGCGATTGGTGGTGGCGCGCCAGGCCGCGATGTCGGCGTAGTTGTTGACGATCCAGCTCAGCGAGTCCTGCACCTGGTTGAAGGCCGAGGCGATCTGCATCAGCTGGCCCAGCTGGATGGCGCCGCTGAAAAAGCGCGGCGCCGCGATGACGAACGGGAACACCACGGCCGCCTGGCCGAAGAAATTGGTGAACCAGGTCAGGTTCTTCTGCTTGCGGATGAGCTGCAGATAATTGGCCAGCGCCTCCGAAAAGCGCAGCGACAGCTGCGCGCCCTCCACACGCTCGCCGCCGTCCAGCGCAATGGCTTCGGAATGCTCGCGCACGCGGATCATGTGGTGGCGGAAATTGGCCTCCAGCTGTTGCTGGCGGTTGTTGAGCCAGACCTGGGGCTTGCCGATCCAGAAGGTGATGGCGCTGCCCACCAGGCAGTACAGCACGGCCATCCAGACCATGAAGCCGGGGACGTGCAGCTCGCCGCCGCCCAGCAGCTGCGGCAGGCCCACATCCATGGCCGAGCTCAGGCCCCACAGGATGCCGACAAAGCTCACGAAGGTGACGCAGGCATTGAGCAGCCCCATGGTCAGCGAGACCGTGTAGGTGCTGAAGAGGTTGAGGTCTTCCTGGATACGCTGGTCGGGGTTGTCCGGCACCCCGGAGCCTTTACCGTAACGCCCCAGCTCCAGCCGGTAGAAAGCCTGGTGCGCCAGCCAGCGCCCCAGCATGTGCTGCGTGAGCCAGCGCCGCCAGTTCAGCTGCAGCAGCTGGGTCAGATAGAACTTGTAGACCGCGATGACGATATAGGCCAGCGCCAGCCAGAGAAAACGCCACAGCTGCTGCCAGAACACATCGGCCTGCTTGTTCTGCAGCGCGTCGTAGAACACGCGGTTCCACTCGTTGATCTGCACCAGCATGAACACCGCCGCCAGATTGAGCGCCACGATGGCGGCCAGCAGGCCCCAGGCCTTGGCCTTTTGCTCGGAAACGAAGTACGGCCGGCTCAGGTCGAAGGCCTGCCTGAAAACATGGATGCGGCTATGCCGAGCAGCAGATGCTGGCGCGGTGATGGTCATGCGGCCTCTTCTGGTGAAAGTCTGGCCGCCAATTTACCCCTGCCGGCTGAGGCCAGGCTTAAAAGCGGCACATGGCGCCTGCTGATCTAGGGGATGAGGTCCAGCGCCTGCAGATACGCAGGCTGGCGCATCAGATCGTCCCAGGTCTGCGGCTCGGTCTCGGGCAGCAGGGCCAGGCGGCGCGATTCGGAGTCCTCGTCGGGCACCCAGCGGCCACCCTGCAGGGCCGCGTCCATGCCGTCGAGCAGTTCGTCCACATGCTCGCCCAGGCCCAGGCTCTGGTTGCACAGCAGCACCATGTCACAGCCGGCGTTGAGCGCGGCCAGGGCCGCGTCGGTGTAGCCGATCAGTTGCCCGTCAATGCGGCGCGCGCCTTCCATGCTCAGGTCGTCGCTGAAGATGGCGCCGTCGTAGCGCAGGCGGCCGCGCAGCACGTCCTTGAGCCATTTCTGGCTGAAGCCCGCGGGGCGCTTGTCCACCTTGGGGTAGATCACGTGGGCCGGCATCACGGCCGTGAGCACGCTGGACAGCCAGGGATACGGCGCGGCGTCTTCGCTCAGGATGGCCGTGAGGCTGCGCGTGTCGACGGGAATGTCCACGTGCGAGTCGGCGCGGACGTTGCCATGGCCCGGGAAATGTTTGCCGCAGTTGCCCAGGCCGGCCTGCAGCAGGCCGTGCATCAGGCTTTTGGCCAGGGTTGCCACCACGCGTGGATCGCGGTGGAAGCTGCGGTCGCCGATGACCGAAGACTCGCCGTAATCCAGGTCCAGCACCGGCGTGAAGCTGAAGTCCACGCCGCAGGCGCGCAGTTCCGCGCCCAGCACGTAGCCGGCCGCCGTGGCCGCATTCATGGCGCGCATTGCCCCATATCCTTCGCCGCTGCCCGCGCGGTGCTTGCTGCCCTTGCCGTCATCCATCCACATCTGGCCGAAAACGCGCATGGGCGGCAGGTGGGTGAAGCCGTCGGTGCGAAAGCGCTGCACGCGCCCGCCCTCGTGGTCCACGCAGATCAGCAGGTCGGGCTTGACCGCCTTGATGTCGGCGCACAGCTGCACCAGGGCCGCACGGCTTTCCCAGTTGCGAGCGAACAGGATGATGCCGCCCACAAGAGGATGGGCCAGGCGCTGGCGATCCACGTCGGTGAGCTGCTTGCCGGCGATATCGATGATCAGGGGTGCGTGCATGCTCATAAAGTCTTCAACAAAAGGCAGATGGTGGGGAAATCAACAAACAGCGCTTGCCACGGGTACGCCTTTGCGGCGAGGCCGCCAGCAAGGGCCGCCCCGCAGCAAAGGCGGCCTTCCCCCTCAGGGGAAGGCGCGCAAGCGACTCAGGGGGGACATTTTTCTACCACACAGAAGCTGGCCGCGTACTCGGATTCGTCGGTCACGGTGATGTGGGCTTTGAGGCCCTGGACTTCGAACCAGTTCTTGAGCTCGCCGTGCAGGCGGATTTCGGGCTTGCCCGAGCGCAGGTTGGCGATCTCGCAGTGGCGCCAGGTCATGGGCATGCGCATCCCCAGGCCAATGGCCTTGCTGAAGGCCTCCTTGGCCGAAAAGCGCGTGGCCAGATAGCGTATGCCGCGCTCGGGCCAGCGCTCCGAGCGCGCGCGCCAGACGGCCAGTTCGGCTTCAGCCAGCACCTTCTCGGCAAAGCGCTCGCCATGCCTCTCCAGGCTGGCGCGTATGCGGCGGATATCGCAGATGTCGGTGCCTATGCCGTAGATCATGGTTGTTCCTTGCGGACGGGGAATGGCATCTCGCCTGGCGCACGGGGCCATACGGGCCATCGCTACGCTCGGCCGTTAACCGCTAGGCCACTGCCTTCCGCGCCATGCCCGCATCGATGCAAGCCTGATAAGCCCGCACCGTCTCGGCATAGCCGAGCTCCAGCGCATCGGCGATCAGCGCATGGCCGATGGAGACTTCGGCCAGACCGGGCACGCGCGCCACGAAGGCCGGCAGATTGTCGCGGTTCAGGTCATGGCCGGCATTGATGCCCAAGCCGGCATCCAGTGCGGCCTGCGCGGCCTTGGCATAGGCCTGCAGCTGCTGCTCCTGGCCGGCCTGGCCCCAGGCTGCGGCATAGGGCTCGGTGTAAAGCTCCACGCGGTCGGCACCCACGGCCTTGGCGGCCGCCATCTGCTCGGGGATGGGGTCCATGAACAGGCTCACGCGCACGCCAAGCACGCGGCACTCGGCGATCAGGGGTGCCAGGCGCTCGGCATCCTGCGGGAAGGTCCAGCCATGGTCGCTGGTGAACTGGTCTTCGCTGTCGGGCACGAAGGTGGCCTGGTGCGGGCGCGTCTGGCGGATGAACTCCATCAGGTTCTGCGTGGGATTGCCTTCGATATTGAATTCGGCCTGCGGCCAGACCTTGAGCAGCGCGTGCAGATCGTGCACGTCCTGGGCGCGGATATGGCGCTCATCGGGACGCGGATGGATGGTGATGCCCTGCGCTCCGGCCTGCAGGCAGATCTCGGCGGCGCGCGTCACGGACGGAATGCCCAGATGCCGGGTATTGCGCAGCAGCGCCACCTTGTTGACGTTGACCGACAGCGCCGTGCGCAAAGAGGCGGAAAGTTTCATAGCGATTGCAAATCCATCATCAGCTGGCGGGTGCGCAGCATGGTTGAGCCGCAATGGTATTGCAGAAGATTGCGCAATTGCGGCTTCAGGGCCTGCGCCACCTCGGGCTCGGCCAGGGCTTTCAGCGTCTGGGGAAACGGCTGCGCGGACTGCAGGGCCAGCTCGATGGCCTGCCACTGCCGCCCGGCCAGCGCCGCGCGCTCGTGCTGCGCGGCCTGGCGCAGGCCGCCTTCGGCCACCAGCGTGTAGCGGGCCGCGGCCGCCACGTCGCTGAGGGTGGTGGTCTCCTGGTCCAGCGCGGGCAGATGGCCCAGCTCGCGCAGCAGCACCAGCTCGAAGGCGCGCAGCACGGGCTCGATGGCATCGGTGCTGGCACCATGTTGGCCCGCGAGCACGCGCACCACGCCCGCGTAGATGTCGAACAGCGCGGCATAGGGATCGTCGCGCGCCAGCAGCCGCATCAGCAGCTCGTTCAGATACATGCCCGACCACAGCGCGTCGCCCTGCGGCATGACATGGCCGCCCACCCATTCGGCGCCCTTGAGCGTATGGATCTCGGCATTGCCCTCGGCGCCCAGCGTGTAGCTCAGCTGCAGCGGCTGCAGCGGCAGCAGCACGGGGCGGAAATTCGAGGTATGGCGCTTGACCCCCTTGGCCGCCAGCGCCACCCGCCCGCGATGGCGCGTGAACACCTCCAGGATGAGGCTGGACTCGCTCCAGTCGTACTGGTGGAGGATGTAGGCGGGTTCGTCGCTGATGCGTTTGGCGGCCACAGTGGGGTTCAGAGATAAGAAAAGGCCTCAGCAGAGGCCTTGGTCCGGGAAATCATAGCCGGCGTTTCAAGCCGCAAGCCGCTTATTCATAGCCGAAGGACTTCACGCGGGCCTCGTCGTCGGCCCAGCCCGAGCGGACCTTGACCCAGATCTCGAGAAACACCTTGGCGCCCATGAGCTTTTCGAGTTCCTGGCGCGCCTCGGTGGAGATGCGCTTGAGGCGTTCGCCGCCCTGGCCGATGACCATGGCCTTGTGGCCGTCGCGCTCGACCACGATGGTGGCGGCAATGCGCATGAAACGGCCGTGCTTGGGGCTCGGCTCTTCCTCGAACTTGTCGATGACCACCGTGGAGGTATAGGGCAGCTCGTCGCCCGTGAAGCGGAACAGCTTCTCGCGGACGGTCTCCGAGGCCAGGAACTTCTCGCTGCGGTCGGTCAGCTCGTCGGGGCTGTAGAACCAGGGCTGCTGCGGCAGGTACTTGGAGCAGATGCCGAACATGCGCTCGATGTCCTTTTTGTTCTTGGCCGACATGGGCACGAACTCGGCAAACGGGTGGCGCTCCTGCATGTCGCGCAACCAGGGCGCGATCTCGGCGCGGCGGCCCACGGTGTCGAGCTTGTTGGCGATCAAGAGCGTCGGGATGCCGGGCTTGAACAGCGACAGCACCTTGGCATCGGCCAGCGTGAAGCTGCCGGCCTCGACCACGAACAGGATCAGGTCCACGTCGCCGATGGCGCCCATCACCGTCTTGTTCAGCGACTTGTTCAGCGCCGTCGAATGCTTGGTCTGGAAGCCCGGCGTATCGACGAACACAAACTGGGTCTCGTCCTTGGTGCGTATGCCCGTGATGCGGTGGCGCGTGGTCTGGGCCTTGCGCGAGGTGATGGAGACTTTCTGCCCTACCAGCGCATTCATCAGCGTGGACTTGCCCACATTGGGCTTGCCGACGATGGCGATCAGGCCGCAGCGCTGCTCTTCGGGGGCATAGATGCGTGCAGGCTGCGGCTCGGGTTCGGCGACGTCCTGGCGGCTCACCGCCGAAGCACTGCCGGGTTGGGCCGCCGCCAGCATGGCGTCGATATCGGCCGGGCTCTGGCCGCCGGCATCCGTCGCCTTGTTCGCAGTCTTTTTTGCCTTGGCGCTTGCTGCGCCGGCGGTGCCCGCTATCTTTTTCTTGGCAGCATCGGTCATGGGTGTTTGGCTTTCAATTGTTCCAGCACGGCAGCCGCCGCCGCCTGTTCGCCCGCACGGCGCGATCCGCCGATGCCTTGGGCCTTGATATTCCACTCTGCCACAGCGCATTCGACCTTGAAAGTCTGGCGGTGCGCGGCGCCGGTGATTTCCACCACCTGGTACTGGGGCAGCTTCATGTGCCGGCCCTGCAGCAGCTCCTGCAGCGCGGTCTTGGGGTCCTTCTCGGCCGCGCGCATGTCGGGGTTGATGTCCACGGCCTCGAACAGGTGGTGGACCACTTTTTCCGCGCCGGCAAAGCCGGCGTCGAGATAGACGGCGCCGATCAGGGCCTCCACCGCATCGGCCAGGATGGACGGGCGCTGCTTGCCGCCGGACTTGGACTCACCCTCGCCCAGGCGCAGCAGGCCGGGCAGCTGCAATTGCAAGGCAATCTTGTGCAGGGTGCCCTCCTTGACCAGATTGGCGCGCACGCGGGACAGGTCGCCCTCGGGCATGGAGGCCAGCCGCGCGTACAGCAGGCTGGAGATGGCCAGGCTCAGCACCGAGTCGCCGAGAAACTCCAGGCGCTCGTTGTTGTCCGCCGAAAAGCTGCGGTGCGTGACGGCACGCTGCAGCAGGGCCGGATCGGCAAATTGATGTTGCAGCCGCTGCTGCAGGGCGATAAGTGCAGGTTCCACCAGAATGGTTCCACGGCATGCACCGTCCAGGCCGGAGCCTGGCTGGCGCATGCCGTGGCCTTGTTGATAGGACTTGCGATTCATGAGGCCCAGGCACCCTGCCCGGACCCCGTTGCGCAAGCCGCAGTTTATTTCTTGAAACGATAGACCAGGTAGGCCGGGCCTGCCAGATGGATTTCTCGGGAGTATTCAAAGCCCACGACCACCTGGTCGTTCACCTTGGTCACATGCAGGTTGGCACCGCTGACGGAGTCGATGTTGTCGATGGCCGCCGCGCGGTCGAAACTGGCCCTGACCTCGGCCACGGTATTGCCTTCCGAGGCCGCCTTGTTGGCTGCCTTGACCGCCGCCTGGTATTCCAGGAAGACGGGCAGCGATTGTGCGCCAATCCCGACCACGGCGACCAGGAAGGCCACGATCAACACCAGTCCTATGAAGGACAGGCCTTTTTGACGCGAACGGCTTGCAATGCTCTTCATGCTTTTTCCCTCCTCAAAGGCAGGCTTGTAGCTGCCCGCTCATTCCAGAAAACACGGTGCAACGGTCAGTGGAAGCTGCCGATGCGCTTGAAGTCGCCGAAATTCATCCAGACGAAGAAGGCCTTGCCGACGATGTTCCGGTCCGGCACAAAGCCCCAGTAGCGCGAATCCAGCGAATTGTCGCGGTTGTCGCCCATCATGAAGTAATGGCCTTCGGGGACCTTGCAGGTCACGCCTTCGACGCTGTAGCGGCAGTTCTGCCGGAACTCGAAGTTGCTGGCACCCTGGATGAAGGCCGGCACGTCGTTGTTCAGGATGAGGCGGTGCGGCTTGTCGCCCAGGACCTCGTCGAACTGCTTGAAATAGCGCATCACGTCGCGGTCCAGGAAGTCCGGCACCTCGGACACCGGCAGCTCCTTGCCGTTGATCGTCAGGCGCTTGTTGATATAGGCCACCTCGTCGCCGGGCAGGCCCACCACGCGCTTGATGTAGTCCAGGCTGGGCTGGGGCGGATAGCGGAACACCATCACGTCGCCGCGCTGCACGGGCGAGCCTTCGGTGATCTTCTTGTTGATCACGGGCAGGCGGATGCCGTAGGTGAACTTGTTCACGAGGATCAGGTCGCCCACCAGCAGCGTGGGGATCATCGAGCCCGAGGGAATCTTGAAGGGCTCGAACAAAAAGGAGCGCAGGATGAACACGATGGCGATCACCGGGAACAGGCCCGCCGTCCAGTCCAGCCACCAGGGCTGCATGAGGATGCGGCCCTTGGCTTCTTCCGAGACCTCGATATCCGTCTTGGCGATGCCCATGCGATCGAGCTCGGCGCGGCGCTCGATCGCGGACTGCTCCAGCGCCTGCGCCGCGGCACGGCGCCGGGGCAGGAAGTAGCTACGCTCGGCAATCCAGTACAGGCCCGTCACCAGCGTGGCCATAAGCAGCAGCAGCGCGAAATTGCCCTCGATCGCACCGGTGTACCAGGCGCCGATATAGCCGACAAAAGCCGCCAGGACGGCGGCCGTGAACCATTGCATGACTTGCATCAATCCTCCACTTGCAGAATGGCCAGGAAGGCCTCCTGCGGAACTTCCACCGAACCGATCTGCTTCATGCGCTTCTTGCCGGCCTTCTGCTTTTCGAGCAGCTTGCGCTTGCGCGTGATGTCGCCGCCGTAGCACTTGGCCAGCACGTTCTTGCGCATGGCCTTGACGGTTTCTCGCGCGATGATATTGGCGCCGATGGCGGCCTGGATGGCCACGTCGAACATCTGGCGGCTGATGATCTCGCGCATCTTGGCCACCACGGCGCGGCCGCGGTACACCGACTGCGAGCGGTGCACGATGATGGACAGCGCATCGACCTTGTCGCCGTTGAGCAGGATGTCGACCTTGACCACGTCGGAGGCGCGATATTCCAGAAACTCATAGTCCATGGAGGCGTAACCGCGCGAGACGGATTTGAGCTTGTCGAAGAAGTCCAGCACGATCTCGCCCAGCGGCATCTCGTAGGTCAGCATGACCTGGCGGCCGTGGTAGGCCATGTTCTTTTGCACGCCGCGCTTTTGATTGGCCAGCGTCATCACCGGGCCCACATAGTCTTGCGGCATGTACAGATGCACGGTGACGATGGGCTCACGGATTTCCTCCATGCGGCCCTGGTCAGGCATCTTGGAAGGGTTCTCGACCAGGATGACTTCGCCATCTGCCTTGACCACCTCGTAGACCACGCTGGGCGCGGTCGTGATCAGGTCCTGATCGAACTCGCGCTCCAGGCGTTCCTGCACGATTTCCATGTGCAGCAGGCCCAGGAAGCCGCAGCGGAAACCAAAGCCCAGCGCCTGCGAGACTTCGGGCTCATATTGCAGCGCAGCATCATTGAGCTGCAGCTTTTCCAGCGCGTCGCGCAGCTGGTCGTATTCGCTGGCTTCGGTCGGGTACAGGCCGGCGAACACCTGGGGCTTGACTTCCTTGAAGCCAGGCAGCGCCGATTCGGCGGGGCCCAGGTTGTTGGGCAGCTTTTTTTCCAGTGTGACGGTATCACCCACCTTGGCGGCCTTCAGTTCCTTGATGCCGGCAATGATGTAGCCCACTTCACCGGCCCTGAGCGAATCACGCGGCTGGTTGGCCGGCGTGAACACGCCGACGCTGTTGGCTTCGTAGGCAGCGCCGGTCGCCATCATCTTGAAGCGCTCGCCCTTCTTGAGCTGGCCATCGACCACACGCACCAGCATCACGACGCCCACATAGGAGTCGAACCAGCTGTCCACGATCATGGCGCGCAGCGGCGCATCCGGCTTGCCCTTGGGCGGCGGCACCTTGGCCACCACGGCTTCGAGAATCTCGTCGATGCCCATGCCGGTCTTGGCCGAGCAGGGAATGGCGTCGGTCGCATCAATGCCGATCACATCTTCGATCTCGGCCTTGGCGTTGTCGGGATCGGCATTGGGCAGATCCATCTTGTTGAGCACGGCAAACACTTCCACACCCAGGTCCAGCGCGGTGTAGCAGTTGGCCACGGTCTGGGCTTCCACGCCCTGCGAGGCGTCGACCACCAGCAGCGCCCCCTCGCAGGCGGACAGCGAGCGGCTCACCTCATAGGAGAAGTCGACGTGGCCGGGGGTGTCGATCAGGTTCAGGTTGTAGACCTGGCCGTCCTTGGCCTTGTACTGCAGAGCCGCCGTCTGGGCCTTGATGGTGATGCCGCGCTCTTTCTCGATGTCCATCGAGTCCAGCACCTGGGCCTCCATATCGCGATCGGCCAGGCCGCCGCAACGCTGGATCAAACGGTCTGCCAGCGTCGACTTGCCATGGTCGATGTGCGCAATGATGGAGAAATTTCGGATGTGATTCATCAACGAGAAAAACGACTATTGAATTGGAAAAAAGTGGCCAAACGCGCAAGAAAAAAGGGCGCGTCCATTGGCGGCGCGCCCGTAACCAACAATCTCTGGCAACTGCGATAGTTGGGACTTCATTGTAGGCAAAACGGGCCGCAAACCAAGACCCGGCAAGGCTTGACAAGTGATTGGATGTGTCTGTCGAAATCATTTATCAACAGCTTACCCACAAGAACAATCCACTCATTTGCCCATCAGCGACCGGAAATTGCAAGGGCTTTTGCACCGCTAGGAAACCGCCGAAATCAGCCGTTTTTTTGCATCCAACCACCATGCATTTGCGTTGGATTCTACCTAATGGCATAGGGACACTGCCCCCGAGGGGATGAACCCGGCCTGACAGCCCGAAATCCACTCCGCCCCAGGGCATATAAAGGCTTATTTGGCAGGACGGATCAGCACGTACTGCGCCCACTCGCCGCGGCGCACCAGCACATTGACCGGCTTGGACTTGTCGGCCTTGGCCCAGGCGGCCTCGAAGCTCTTGAGGTCGGCCACTTCCACATTGGCCAGCTGCAAAATGACATCGCCTTCGCGCAGGCCGGCCCGGGCGGCCGCGTCCGTGGCGGCAACCACCTTGACGCCGCCCTTGATGGCCAGCTCCTTCTTCTGGGCCGCCGTCAGCTCGCCCAGCGTCAGGCCCAGCGGCTTGTTGCTGAGCGTGCCTTGCGGGGAGGGCTTGCCGCCGCTGCCCGGGGTCTTGGCCTTGGCGGCGGCGCCATCGGGTTCCACCTCGGCAATCACCAGATTCAGGTCCTTGTTCTTGCCGCGGCGCAGCACGGACAGCGTGCTGCGCGTTCCCGGCTTGGTATTGCCCACCATGCGCGGCAGGTCGGACACCTTGTCGATGGGCTTGCCGTCGAATTTGGTGATCACGTCGCCGGCCTCCACGCCCGCCTTGGCGGCCGGCGAATCCGGCTCCACGGCCGACACCAGCGCGCCCTGGGCCTTGCCCAGGCCTATGGATTCGGCGATTTCCTTGGTCACGGGGCCGATCTGCACGCCGATGCGCCCGCGCGTGACCTTGCCGGTGGCGCGCAGCTGGTCGCTGACGCGGATGGCCTCGTCCGCCGGAATGGCGAAGCTGATGCCCATGAAGCCGCCCGAACGCGAATAGATCTGGCTGTTGATGCCCACCACCTCGCCGCGCATATTGATCAGCGGACCGCCAGAATTGCCGGGGTTGATGGCCACATCGGTCTGGATGAAGGGCAGGTAGTCGCCCGTATCGCGCTGCTTGGCCGAGACGATGCCGGCCGTGACCGAGTTCTCGAGGCCGAAGGGCGAGCCTATGGCCATCACCCACTCGCCGACCTTGAGCTTGTTCACGTCGCCGATCTTGACGGCGGGCAGGCTCTTGGCATCGATCTTGACCACGGCCACGTCGGTGCGCTTGTCGCTGCCGACGATCTTGGCCTTGAACTCGCGCTTGTCGGTCAGCGTCACGATGACCTCGTCCGCGCCCTCGACCACATGGGCATTGGTCATCACATAGCCGTCGGGCGTGAGGATGAAGCCCGAGCCCACGCCGCGTGGCTGCTCCTCCTCGCCGGGCGGGGACTGGCGTGGCGAACGACGCGGCATATTGGGCAGGGGCAGGCCGAAGCGGCGAAAGAACTCCAGCATGTCCTCGTCCATGCCCTGGCTGTCGTCGCTGCTCGTGACCTTCTCCAGCGTACGGATATTGACCACCGATGGGCCGACCTGGTCGACCAGGTCGGTGAAATCAGGCAGACCGCGGGCCGTGGCAGCGCTCTGGGCCTGCGCCGCGGCAAACGGCAGCACGGCCGAAGCCCCGATGGCGGCCAGCGCCATGGCGCTGGCCAGCGCGGTCGCCGACACAGTGGCCGACGCGCGGGATGTGAGCGACTTCCAGGCAAATGTGGTCATGGTCATCCTTTTCCTTGTTCGGTTGCAGGCCCTCATTCTGGCAAAGCTGCAACCCCTCATAAAACAATAGCTTCAAGCGCTGGAAATTCAAGCACCTGAAGCAAGAATTTAACGAAAATCGATGTCTATCAAGCGCAAGCTGCTCACAAATCAATGAACAGCATTGAGCGGCTGCGCGTACCGGCCTACGTCAGGGCCGCTGGGCGGAGCGCATGCTGGCGAAGTTGGCATTGCGCAGAAAACTCGCCGGCATCTGCAGATTCGCGGCGCTGCTGTACTGGGGATGCGAGGCCAGCAGCTCGTCAAGGCGCGGGTCGCGCAGCATCACGCTCTGGCCGTAAGGGCCGGCCATGGCCACCACGGAGGAGGACTGCGCCTGCTCGCCCAGGGGCAGCCCGCTTTCGTCGCCAGCCACAGAAGCCGGGGCAGCCGCCATCAGCGCCGAAACCTGCGGCGTGCCGAGATCGGCCAGCTGCGCGGCGGGCAGCGGGCTGGCGCCGCCCAGCATCACGCTCCAGCCTATGGCCGCCACGGCCGCCATGGAGGCCACACCGGCCGTCATCTTCCAGCGGAACACCGAGGCATTGGCCGCCGAGCGCACCGGGAATGCGATCACGGGCGCACCGTTGCCCACCAGACGCTCCGATGACGGCACCTGGGGAGCGGGAACCACCTGCTCCAGCTGCCCCAAGGGCATGCCGGGCTCCGCCTGGCCGGGGCGCGGCTCGCTCGCCATGAACAGGCGCACGCCCGACAGCACATCGTGCTGGCTGTGGTGGGCCAGTTCGGGGGAGCGCAGCACATCGCCGATCAGGTGGTACATGCTCCAGGATTGCTGGCCTTCGTCGCTCTCGGCATAGGCCAGCACGGCCTGCAGCTGCGGCCCGGATGCCTCCCCGTCGACCAGGGCGGAAAGCTGTTCGCGTTGGATCGGATCGTCGTTCATGGAATTCACCTGCTCATCTTGCTTGCCCGCATCGCGCGCACTCATGCACATTCACCAGCGCTTGCCGCTCTGGCGCTCCAGCAAGGGCTTGACCCTGGCCGAAATCGCCTCGCGCGCCCGGAAAATACGCGAACGCACCGTGCCAATGGGGCAATTCATGGCCGTGGCAATCTCTTCGTAACTCAGGCCCTCGATCTCGCGCAGCGTCACCGCCTGGCGCAAATCGTCGGGCAAAGCCTCCATTGCCGCATTGACCGCTTCGGCAATTTCCTGGGCGGCCAGCATGGTTTCGGGAGTCTCGTCGGTGGTTAGTTCCTGGCTGAAGCGAGAAGTTTCATCATCGTCATCCCCAGTGTGTAACGCGCTCTCGGTCAGCACGGGCGAGCGCTTCATGTCCAGCAGCGCCTTCTTGGCCGTGTTGACCGCGATGCGGTACAGCCAGGTATAGAACTTGGCCTCGCCGCGGAACTGGTGCAGGGCCCGGTAGGCGCGGATGAAGGTTTCCTGCGTGACGTCCTGCACCTGGTCCTGGTCGCGCACCATGCGCCCCACCAGCCGCTCTATGCGGCGCTGGTATTTGATGACCAGCAGCTCGAAAGCCCGCGTGTCGCCGGCGTTGGCACGCTCGACCAGAGCCAGATCGCTGTCTGCAGAAGGTGTCGGGAAGTCGGGAGGTGTCATGAAAGCCTGTGCAGCGCGCCGCCGCCAGGCGCAGAACCCATCAGACGCCCATGGTCAGCCGCCTGGATTCCGCGCAGATATCCGGCAGCCAAGGCCATGCATTCGCCGTAGTGGCTCAGCCGGGCTCTGGCAGCGGCGCAACTGGCGAATATACCGCACGCCGCAAATCGCCCCAGCGCTCCGGGCTCAGCTCCTCGCTCACATACAGCCAGTACACCCGGCGATGCCACCGCCCTCCACCGGCCTCGGCCCCGGCAGCCCGGGCTTTTATCCATAGCCATGAGCCACCGTCCAGCGCCACATGCAAAAACACGCCTGCCGGCTCCGCAGCGGCTGCGGCATCGCCCAGGCCCAGCGCCCAGCACTCGCCATTCCAGAGCAGGCGCCCTGCCGGCCAGAGCCGATACTGCCGCCACAGCAGGAATGCAGCCAGCAGCAGCAAAAGCCCTGCCGCCGCTTGCTGCGGCCAGTTCGCCTGCGGCTGCAAGGCCCAGCCCAGCATGACGGCTGCCAGCGCCAGCCAGCAGGCAATCGCGGCTTTTCCCGCCCAATGCGGGCGCTCCAGGGCATAAGCCACCACCGGCGGCCGGTAACGTGTCGTCATGGTCGCAGTGTGCGGACGGCAAGCGCACCAGGGCGCCCTGGCAAACCCTATGGCGTTGGGCGTTGGCGCAACAAAAAGCCCGCCTCTTTCGAGAACGGGCTTTTGCTTGCCGGATGGCGGTCAGACGCGCTTGAAGACCAGCGTGCCGTTGGTGCCGCCAAAACCGAAGTTGTTCTTCACGGCAACTTCCAGCTTGGCATCGCGTGCGATGTTGGCGCAATAGTCCAGATCGCAGTCGGGGTCCTGGTTGTCCAGGTTGATGGTCGGCGGGATCTTCTGATCGTGCAGGGCCATCACGGTGAACACGCTCTCGATGCCGCCGGCGCCGCCCAGCAGGTGGCCGGTCATGGACTTGGTCGAGCTGACCACCAGCTTCTTGGCATGCTCGCCCATGGCTGCCTTGATGGCATTGGACTCGTTCGCGTCGCCCAGCGGGGTCGAGGTGCCGTGCGCGTTCAGGTAGTTGACCTGATCCTGGTTGACCCCGGCATTGCGCAGGGCGTTGATCATGGCGCGGCGTGGGCCGTCCATGTTGGGAGCCGTCATATGGCCTGCATCGGCACTCATGCCGAAGCCAGCCAGCTCCGCGTAAATCTTGGCGCCACGGGCCTTGGCGTGCTCGTACTCCTCGAGCACCATCACACCGGCACCTTCGCCGAGCACAAAGCCGTCACGGTCCCTGTCCCAGGGGCGCGAGGCAGCCTTGGGGTCGTCGTTGCGCGTGGAAAGCGCACGCATGGCAGCAAAGCCGCCCACCCCCAGGGGAGACACCGTGGCTTCAGTGCCGCCGGCGACGACGATGTCGGCGTCGCCATATTCAATCATGCGTCCCGCTTCGCCGATGCAGTGCAGGCCCGTGGTGCAGGCAGTCACGATCGACAGGTTCGGCCCCTTGAAGCCAAAGCGCATGGACACATGCCCCGCCACCATGTTGATGATGGAGGCTGGCACGAAGAACGGCGTGATGCGGCGCGGACCGCGGGCCGCCAGTTCTGCGTGGGTGTTTTCGATCAGCGGCAGGCCGCCGATGCCGGAGCCGATCACGCAGGCGATGCGTGTGGCCAGATCGTCGGACAGGGCTTCGCCCGTGGGCAGGCCTGCGTCCAGGACCGCTTGCTCCGCAGCCGCGATGCCGTAATGAATGAAGGTGTCCATGGAGCGCGCATCCTTGGCGCTCATGTATTTCTCCACCTCAAATCCCTTGACCTCGCCCGCAATCTTGCAGGAAAAGTTCGACGCATCGAACTTGGTGATGAGGTCAATACCGGACTGGCCGGCCAAAAGATTGGCCCAGGCTTCGCCCACCGTGTTGCCCACGGGGGAGATGCAGCCCAGACCGGTCACGACAACGCGACGACGGCTCATGCGTTCAAACCTTTAACTGATCGCTCGGGAAAGACCTGATCAGGCCTTCTGGTGGGTGTTGGCGTAGTCGATGGCGTTTTGCACCGTCGTGATCTTTTCAGCGTCTTCATCGGGGATTTCGATGCCGAATTCATCTTCCAGGGCCATCACCAGTTCCACCGTGTCCAGGGAGTCAGCACCCAGGTCAGCCACGAAGGCCTTTTCGTTGGTGACTTGAGACTCTTCCACGCCAAGTTGTTCGGCAATGATTTTTTTGACACGTGCTTCGATATCGCTCATGGTTTCCCTCTGGGGGTTGTGAATGAACCCGCGATTCTAGCTGCTTCGGGCAAATGCCCTTGGCGGCCGGCCGTCGCGAGGAAACGGCCTTGGGAACTTGCAAAATTGCAATGAATCTGGCAGTCACGGCAAAAAACACCGTCGGCCGCCCGATGGAATTACATGTACATGCCGCCGTTGACGTGCAGTTCCTGCCCCGTCACATAGCCTGCGCCCGCGGATGCCAGATAGGCTACCGCATGGGCAATGTCGCCGGGCTGACCCAGATCACCCATGGCGATCTGTGCCTTGAGCGCGGCTTTTTGCGCCTCGGGCAGATCGGCCGTCATGTCGGTGGCGATGAAACCGGGCGCCACGCAGTTGACGGTGATGCCACGGCTGCCCAGCTCCTTGGCCAGTGCGCGGGTCATGCCGGCCACGCCGGCCTTGGCGGCCGCGTAGTTGGCCTGGCCGGCATTGCCCGAGGCACCGACCACGCTGGTGATGCTGATGATGCGGCCGAAGCGCTGCTTCATCATGGGGCGAATAGCCGCGCGGCTCACTCGGAAAACCGCCTTCAGATTGGTGTCGATGACGGCGTCCCAGTCGTCATCCTTCATGCGCATGGCCAGGGTATCGCGGGTGATGCCGGCGTTGTTGACCAGCACATGCAGGCCGCCGTCGTTCTTGACGATGGAGTCGATCAGCGCATCCACGGCAGCGCCGTCGGTCACGTTGAGCGTGACGCCGCGGCCGCCAAACGGGGCCAGCGCCTGGGAGATTTTTTCAGCGCCGGAATCGGTGGTGGCCGTGCCGATCACCTGATAGCCGCGCGAGGCCAGCTCCTGCGCGATGGCGGCGCCGATGCCACGCGTGGCGCCGGTCACCAGGGCAACTTGAGGCTTGGTCTGGATATCAGTCATGCGAGCAATTCTTTCACGTCAGCGAGAGTCGCCGCGTCATACAGGGGTGCTCCCGTCAGGTCTGCGTCAATGCGCTTGGCCATGCCCGCCAGCACCTTGCCGGGCCCGCATTCGACCAGATGGCTCACGCCGCGGGCCTTGATGGCCTGCACGCACTCCACCCAACGCACGGGACCGAAGGCCTGGCGATACAGCGCGTCGCGAATGGCCTCGGCATCCCCCTGGACGGACACGTCGATGTTGTTGATGACGGGAATCTGCGGCGCGGCCAGCGTGAGGCCGGCCAGAGCCGTCTTGAGCTTCTCGGCCGCGGGCTTCATCAGGCTCGAGTGGAAGGGCGCGGACACCGGCAGCGGCAGCGCGCGCTTGGCGCCGGCGGCCTTCACCGCTTCGCAGGCCTTTTCGACGGCCAGCTTGCTGCCGGCGATCACGGTCTGCGCGGGATCGTTGAAGTTCACGGCCTCCACGACCTCGGCGCCGCCGAGCTGGGCCGTCACCTCGGCGCACACGGCCTTGACCTTGTCGGCATCCAGGCCCAGCACGGCGGCCATGCCGCCGGTGCCCACGGGCACGGCGTCCTGCATGGCGGCGGCACGCAGGCGCACCAGGGGCGCGGCCTGGGCCAGCGTCAGCACGCCGGAAGCCACGAGGGCCGAGTATTCACCCAGGGAGTGGCCGGCCAGGGCATCGGGCATGGCCCCGCCCTCGGCCTGCCACACGCGCCAGGCAGCCACGCCGGCCACCAGCATCACGGGCTGGGTGTTGGTCGTCAGTGCCAGCGCTTCCTTGGGACCTTGCTTGATCAGCTGGCCGACGTTCTCGCCCAGGGCATCCGAAGCCTCGGCCAGGGTCTGGGCGACGACGGGGTGATCGCCCCAGCCATCGAGCATGCCCACGGACTGGGAGCCCTGCCCTGGAAATACAAACGCGAACTTTTTCATATTCTTGGTATTGAAAATACTTGAAACGCTTATGTATCAAGCGTCGGAGGCTACATCTTGAAGAGCACCGCGCCCCAGGTGAAGCCGCCGCCCACGCCTTCGAGCAGAACGGTCTGGCCGGGCTTGACCTGGCCCGAGCGCACGCCATGGTCCAAGGCCAGCGGAATCGAGGCGGCCGAGGTGTTGCCGTGCTGATCCACGGTCACCACCACCTTGTCCATGGACAGCTTGAGCTTGCGCGCCGTGCTCTGCATGATGCGGATATTGGCCTGGTGGGGAATCAGCCAGTCGATGTCGGCCTCGGTGAGACCGGCCTTGTCCAGGGTGGCACGCGCGGCCTTGTCCAGCACGCCCACGGCCAGCTTGAACACGGCCTGGCCGTCCATCTTGAGCAGGGGGTCGCCCAGCACATTGCCGCCCGAGACATGGCCCGGCACGCACAGAATGCCCACATGGCTGCCGTCCGCATGCAGCTCGGCCGCCAGGATGCCCGGGGCTTCCGAGGCTTCGAGCACCACGGCACCGGCACCGTCGCCGAACAGCACGCAGGTCGTGCGGTCGTTGAAGTCCAGGATGCGGCTGAACACTTCGGCGCCCACCACCAGCGCGCGCTTGGCCGCGCCGGTCTGGATCATGGCGTCCGCCACGGAGAGCGCATAGACGAAGCCGCTGCACACGGCCTGCACGTCGAACGCGGGGCAGCCGTTGGCGATGCCCAGCTTGTGCTGCAGGATGGCCGCGGTCGAAGGAAAAACCATGTCCGGCGTGGACGTGGCAACGATGATCAGGTCTATGTCCTGGGCGCTGACACCCGCAGCCTCGATGGCCTGGCGGCAGGCTTGCAGTGCCAGATCGCTGCTGGTCACGTCGGGGGCAGCAAAATGGCGAGCCCGGATGCCGGTGCGCTCGACAATCCACTCGTCCGAGGTTTCGATTCCGCGCTGGGCCAGTTCGGCAGCCAGATCGTTGTTGGTGAGGCGGCGGGGAGGCAGGTAGCTGCCAGTGCCGATGATGCGTGCGTAGCGTCTCATTGGTCTTCTAGTCAGAGCGCGGCCGCTCCTTGTTCCGTCTGCTCGGCCTGCAGCAAAGGTGCGGCGGCGGCAATACGGCTGCGGACACGGTCAAGCAGGTTGTTGCGTGCCGCATCATACGCGCGGTCGAGCGCATGCTCGAAAGCGATGGCATCCGCCGAGCCATGGCTTTTGAACACCAGGCCGCGCAGCCCCAGCAGGGCCGCGCCGTTGTAACGACGATGATCCACCCGCTTCATCAGCGCAGATAGAACCGGATAGGAGATGATGGCGGCAATTTTGGTGAAGATATTGCGTTTGAATTCCTGCTTCAGGATACCCGAGATCATCGAGGCCACGCCTTCGGTGGTCTTCAGCGCCACATTGCCGACAAAGCCATCGCAGACCACGATTTCCACCGTACCCTTGAAGATGTCGTCGCCTTCCACATTGCCGTAGAAGTTCAGGGCCTGGGCTTCGCCGGCCGCGCGCAGCAGCTCACCGGCGCGCTTGATGACTTCGCTGCCCTTGATCAGCTCTTCGCCGATATTGAGCAGGCCGACGCTGGGCGCATCCTGGTTCTTGAGTGCGGACACCAGGGCCGACCCCATGACCGCGAACTGCAGCAGATGCTCTGCCGTGCAGTCCACATTGGCGCCAAGGTCCAGCATGGTGGTGTCGCCCCCCTTGGCGTTGGGCAGGCCGAAGGCGATCGCGGGGCGGTCGATGCCGTCCAGCGTCTTGAGCAGGTAGCGCGAGATCGCCATCAGCGCGCCCGTGTTCCCGGCGGAGACAGCAGCGCTGGCGGCGCCGTCCTTGACCTGGGCAACGGCCACGCGCATGGACGAATCCTTTTTCTTGCGCAGCGCGACTTCCACCGGGTCGTCCATGCCCACCACTTCGGTCGCGGCAACAACGCTGGCACGCTCGTGCTTGAAAGCGGCAAGCGCATCCGGCTTGCCGACCAGCAGCAAGCGGGCATCGGTATGGGAATCCAGAAACTGACGGCACGCGGCGAGCGTGACGCGGGGGCCATGGTCGCCCCCCATGCAGTCAACAGCCAAAGTGATCATGGGCGACTGACAGATCCATTAAGTCCAAACAGGGCTTGGGGTGAAAGACAGGCGGCCCGAAGGCACCGCCAGGATACCCACAAGACGCCTGTACCGCCTGCGGCGGACAAAGGTCTGGGGTATCCCTCAAACACGAAAGCCCGCGCTACAAATTTTGTAGCCGCGGGCCTTGCGAGATCTGTCGTCGCTTAGGCTTCGGACTTGTTCTTCAGCACTTGGCGGCCACGGTACACGCCGTTGGGGCTGATGTGGTGGCGCAGATGGGTTTCACCGGTGGTGGGTTCCACAGCGATGCCAGGCACATTCAGTGCATTGTGCGAACGGTGCATGCCGCGCTTGGAGGGAGACTTCTTGTTTTGCTGAACAGCCATGATGGCTCCTGTGTATCTTGAAAGGGTTGGTAACACGACCCACGCAAAACAGGTCAGGCAAATGCCGGCCCTGAGGACACCGCCATTGGCGCATCCTTGTTTACGTAAATCCTAAAAAAACGCGATCAGCCCATTGAAGACACGAGGGGATTCGCGCGGAGCTCACGATTATAGCGCAAACGCTTTCCGTGGCCTTCGGCAATCGAATTTCCCGCTCTCATCCTCGGGACCGACCCGGCTCGATCAGTCGGCGGACTTGCCCACATCCAGAGCGCGCAGCACGGCAAACGGGTTTTCCTTGTGCTCGTTGGCCTGCTCGAAATCGGTATCGCTGGACTCCAGCTTGACGGGCACGGGACAGACTTCATGGCGCGGCACCACGGGCACGTCCATCAGCAGCTCGTCCTCGATCAACTCCAGCAGGTCGAGCTCGCGGCTCAGTGCCAGAACATCCTCTTCGCTGTCGTCATCCTCCTGCTCCGCCGCGGCTTCATTGGCCACGAAGCGGAAAGACCTACCGACCGCCAGGGGAATGGGCGCCGTAGTGAGGCAGCGCTGGCACACCATGGGCAGGTCCACCTCGGCGGACACATGCAGCCACACCTGGCCGGCGCCACCGGTTTCAGGGACGAGTTCGCCCTCGGCCTCCCAGCGCACCTCGGGCTCCACCCCGCCATGGGGCTGCGCATCCTCGGCCAGGCGCTTGAACGCCGACAATGGGGCCTGACCTTGCAAATGGCCTTCGGCTTGCGCAAATGCGCGCACATCCAGCCGGGTCGCAGAAAAATCCTTGCTCATGCAGCCAGTGTAAGAGAATCCCGATATGCCTGACTCCTTAGTTGCCGAGCGCCTGCCGCGCGCTCTGATCCTGGGCTCCACTTCGCGCTACCGCCGAGAGTTGCTGAGCCGCCTGCAGTTGCCGTTCGAGACGGTATCCCCCGAAGTCGACGAAACGCCCGTGCCCGGCGAGACGCCCTACGATCTTTCCCTGCGCCTGGCCCGCGCCAAGGCCCAGGCTGTCGCCAGGCTGCATCCCGGCGCCCTGGTGATCGGCTCCGACCAGGTTCCCGAACTCGACGGCCTGCCGCTGTCCAAGCCCGGCAACCATGAGCGCGCCACCGAACAACTGCGCCAGATGAGCGGCCGCCAGATGAATTTCCATACCGGCGTCTGCGTGACCTGCGCCGAGACCGGCTTCATGCAGGCCGACGTGGTCACGGTGCAGGTGCGCTTCCGCACGCTGGACGACGCCTCCATCGAACGCTATCTGCGCGCCGAGCAGCCTTACGACTGCGCAGGCTCGGCCAAGAGCGAAGGGCTGGGCATTGCCCTGCTCGACGCCCTGACCAGCGACGACCCGTCGGCCCTGGTCGGCCTGCCCTTGATCCGCACCTGTCAGATGCTGCGCGCGGCGGGAGTGGTCCTGCCATGAGCGACGCCGCCACGAAAAAGCCCGCCGGCATTCTCTACCTGGTGCCGGCGCCGCTGGATTTCGGCTGCGACAGCCAGGCGCCGCTGACCGAAGTACTGCCCGAAGGCACGCTGCGCACGGCTGCCGGGCTCACGCACTGGATCAGCGAGAACGCCAAGAGCGCGCGCGCCTATCTCAAGCGCATCGCCGCCCTGCACCCGCTGGCCGCACCGCTGCAGGCGCAGAACATTGCCGAGCTGCCGCGCCAAGCCCACAAGAAGGGCGACCACGGCAACCAGGGTGCCGCCGTGTTCGACCCCCAGCCGCTGCTGGCCCCGCTGCTGGCAGGGCACGACATGGGCTTGATCAGCGAGGCCGGCATGCCCGCCGTGGCCGACCCCGGCAGTTCCATCGTGCGCTGCGCCCATGACCTGGGCCTCCAGGTGGTGCCGCTGATCGGCCCCGTGTCGCTGCTGCTGGCCCTGGCGGCCAGCGGCCTGAACGGCCAGAACTATGCTTTTGTGGGCTATCTGCCCCAGGACGCCGGCGAACGCGCCAGCCGCATCAAGGATCTCGAGGCCCTGGCCTTGCGCCAGGGTCAGACCCAGCAGTTCATCGAGACGCCCTATCGCAACGCCGCGCTGTGGCAAGCCCTGCTGCAGACCTTGCAGCCCAACACCCGTCTGGCCATCGCCAGCGGCCTGACCCTGGCGACGGCGCGCATAGAAAGCCGGCTGGTGCGCGAATGGCGCCAGCACAACACCCCGCCGGACAACCGCACGCCGACGGTGTTCTCCATCGGCCGCTGAGCCTTTTTAATAAAAAAGGTTCATCGCAGAATTTCGTGACCCCATTCAGCGATTGAGTACCCTGAGTTCTGATGCAGCAGGACTCAGGAGAAACCATTGCTTGATCGCAAGACACTGCAGTCACTAGGCTGCTGGACGGACTACAAGCTCGATCGGGTGCAGTGGCCACAGGGTGACAGCCGCACACTGAGCCTGCACCTGAAGGCCGTTGGCAAGGTCATGTACTGTCAGCAGTGCGGCTCGCGCTGCAATCGCCTGCATGAGACGACGGTTCGGCGGACGCGTGATCTGCCGCCGTTCGAATACCGTGTTGTGCTGCATGTTCCGCGCCGACGGGTGCGGCGCGATCGCTGTGGCGGCCCCAGACTGGAGAAGCTCGACTGGCTGGGGCGATACCACCGGGTGACCGAGCGCTTTGCCAAGGCCTGCGAGAAGCTGCTGCGCTCCGCCAGCGTGCAGGCGATGGCGGCCTTCTACGAGTTGGGCTGGCATACGGTCAAGGCCATCGACAAGACGCGCTTGCGCGCCAGCTTGCGGGAGCCGGACTGGTCGTCGATCCGCTATCTGGCGATGGACGAGTTTGCGTTGCACAAGGGCCATCGCTACGCCACCGTGGTGGTCGATCCAATCGGCCGGCAGGTGCTATGGGTCGGCCAGGGGCGCTCACGCGAGAAGGCCCGAGCCTTCTTCGCGCAGCTTCCGCCTGGCGTGGCCCAGCGCATCAAGGCGGTCGCCATCGACATGAGCGCCGCCTACGAACTGGAGATCAAGGCCCATTGCCCACAGGCCGAGATCGTCTACGACCTGTTCCACGTTGTCGCCAAGTACGGACAGTGATCGATCGGGTGCGCGTCGATCAGGCCGGCATCAGCGCCACGCTGATCGAGCTGGTCGACGCCGGCTGCTCCCTGGTGCTGACCACGGGCGGCACCGGCCCCGCGCTGCGCGACGTGACGCCCGAGGCCACGCTGGCCGTGGCCGACAAGGAGATGCCGGGCTTTGGCGAGCAGATGCGCCAGATCAGCCTGGCCTTCGTGCCCACAGCCATCCTCTCGCGCCAGGTGGCGGTGATCCGCGGCAACAGCCTCATCATCAACCTGCCGGGCCAGCCCAAGGCGATTGCCGAAACCCTGGAAGGCCTGAAGAACGCCGACGGCACGCAAAAAGTCAACGGCATCTTCGCGGCCGTGCCCTACTGCATCGACCTGCTCAAAGGCCCCTACCTCGAAACCCATGACGCGGCCTGCAAGGCCTTCCGCCCCAAGAGCGCCATCCGCGCCACACCGGCGACCTGAGCCTTCCGCTCGCAGACTTCAAAAAGCAGCTCCCGAGCTCAATGCCAGTCAGATAAGCCCTCCGGCCCCTGACAGGCATTACAAAGGGAACGTGTCCAACACATTCCCTTTTTGCTTTGCACCTGCTTCAAAGTACGCTGAATGAGACCCTGCAACATGCGCCCAGCGTCAGCGTCCAGGCCCGCCAGCGCCTAGGCTGCGATCCGTTGCGGCAACTGTTTGGCCTGATCGCGCAGGCCTGGAGCCGTCCCAGCGCGACGGCGTCGCTGCGCGTGCTGGCCGTCGACGGCGTGGTCCGGGCGGCGCCAGACACGCCCGACAACCGCGCGGCGCTGGGCAGCTGTGCCACCCAGCACGAGCCGCTGCCCTGGCCCCAGGTGCGCGCGGTATGCCTGCTGGACATCCATGCGCACGAGTTGCTGGATGCCCGCATTGGCGGCATGGAACAAGGCGAGCTGACCCTGGCGGCCGATCTGCTGGGGCTAGACCACTCGCGACGGTGTTCGACCGCGCCTACTTCAGCGCCGCGTTCCTGCTGCGCTGGCAGCTCAGCCAACAACGCCACTGGCTCATGCGCGCCAAGGACAACCTGCGCCATGAACTCGTTGAACAACCGTCGCCCAGTGACCAGATCATCCGCATGCCTGTCTCGCAGCGGGCCCGCCAGCTCGACTCGCAACTGCCCAGCCACTGGCAGGCCCAGCTCATCACAGTGACCGTGCAAGGCAGGACACGACGCTTCATCACTTCGCTGCTGGATCACAAGGCGCACCCTGCGCAGCATCTGGCGCAGTTGTATCGCCAACGCTGGGAGATCGCGCTGGCGTTTCGGGACATCAAGCAATCTGTGCAAGGCGGCCAGGCTGTGCTGCGCAGCAAGCAGCCCGGGCTGGTCAAGCAAGAGGTGTGGGGCCTGTTAATCGCCTACACCCTTTTGCGGCGCTGGATGCGCAAGATGGCAGAGCATGCCAGCGTCGTGCCCCAGCGCCTCAGCTTCCACACCGCGCAGCACGCCATCCTGGGGCTGCGTCACACTGCCAGCCTGAGCACGCCTGGGACATTGCCCCAGCGATTGGCCGACTTGCTCGAGCAGGCGCGCTACTTCAGCCTGCCTCCCAGGCGCCCAGACCGTTCGTTCTCAAGCGAGGTCAGAAACCGAGCGCACAAGTTCCCGTCGAAAAAAATGCCAGTCAGTGGTAACTGACTGGCATTGGGCCTCAAGGACCGGTTGTTTGATGCGGCGCGCCAGTTGGCTGGCGCAATCCGCTGCGATCAACGCTCGTCGCGGCGCGGAGCACGCGGACGGCGCTCGAAGCCATGGTCGCCACCGCGCTCGCCACGGTCGCCATGAGGCTGGTAAGGCTTGGCAGATGTCTTGCCGAAGGCCGCCGGGCGACGGTCGCCACCGCCGAAGCCACGCGATTCACCGCCGCGGAAGCCGCCTTCACGGGAACCGGCTTCGCGAGGCGCACCATGCGCGCCGCCATCACGGCCACCGAAGCTCTTGCGACCGGAGTCGCCGCCGCCTTCACGACGCTGGCCGCCGAAGCCACCGCGATCACCAGCAAAACCGCCGCGGTCGCCACGCGGCTCGCTGGAACGGTCGAAACTGCGATCGCCGCGCGGCTCGAAGCTGCGCTCCTGACGCTCGCCGCCGAAGCTGGGACGGCCACCGAAGTTGCCGCGATCGCCACCCAAACCACCACGGTCACCACGCGGAGCGCCGAAACCGCCACGGTCATTATTGAAGCGGTCACCGCCACGATCGCCACCGCGGTCGTTGCCGCGGCCGCCGCCAAAGCTGCCGAAACCGGACTTGCGGCCGTAGCCGTCACCATCGCGGCGGGCACCGAAGCCGCCACGGCCTTCACCACGACCACGGCCGCCACGCTCGTTGTCACGCGAGCTCGGGGAGCGCTGCGCGGGCTCCAGGCCCGGAATCACTTCAGCCTTGAACTGCTGGCGCGTATAACCTTCGATGTCGAACACGCGGCGACGGTCGCGGAACTCGGCGAACGTCACGGCAATGCCTTCGCGGCCGGCGCGGCCGGTGCGGCCGATGCGGTGGGTATAGTCCTCGGCCTTCATGGGCAGGCCGTAGTTGAAGACATGGGTGATGGTGGGCACGTCGATACCGCGCGCCGCCACATCGGTGGCCACCAGGATCTGCACCTGGCCGTTGCGCAGCGCCATCAGACGGCGGTTGCGCAGGCCCTGGCTCAGCGCACCGTGCAGCGCCACGGCCGAGAAGCCATCCTGCTGCAGATCGGCGGCCAAGCCATCGCACTCCACCTGGGTGGAAGCGAACACGATGGCCTGGTTGATGTTGGTGTCGCGCAGCCAGTGGTCCAGCATCTTGCGCTTGTGCTGGGAGTTGTCGGCCCAGAACAGCGCCTGCTTGATGTTGGCATGCTTTTCCTGCGGGGTGTCCACGGTCACCTTCTTCACGCCGGCGCCATTGTCGTGCATCACACGCATGGCCAGCTGCTGCACGCGCGGAGCAAACGTGGCGCTGAACATCATGGTCTGCTTGCGCTGGGCGGTCAGCTGGTTGACTTCAGCCAGGTCGTCCGAGAAACCCAGATCCAGCATGCGGTCGGCTTCGTCCACCACCAGGAACTGCACCTTGTCCAGCTTGATCTGCATGGAGCGCTGCAAGTCCAGCAGGCGGCCAGGCGTGGCCACCACCAAGTCGGCATTTTGCAGCTTGGCGATTTGCAGCTGGTAGGGGATGCCGCCCACCACATTGGCAATACGGATGCCGCGGCAGTGCTTGACCAGTTCGATGGCATCGTGTGCAACCTGCTGGGCCAGCTCACGCGTGGGGCACAGCACCAGAGCGCCGGGCACGGCAGCCTTGAAATTACGGGCGTTGGTGGGGTCCTTGCGCTTGGCGCGCTTGGGCAGGGGCTCACCCTTGGCCGTGGCTTCGGCGCACAGGCGGTCGAATTCGGCCTTGGCGTCGGCATCAGCTTGTGCACGCTGTTGGATCAGGGTGTGCAGCACAGGCAGCAGAAACGCTGCCGTCTTGCCCGAACCGGTCTGGCTGGACACCATCAGATCGATGAAGCCGTTGGCGTCAGCGCCTTCGCCCATGGCCAGGGGAATGGCTTTTTCCTGCACTTGCGTGGGCTGGGTGTAGCCCAGGTCGGCCACGGCTTGCACCAGTTCAGGGGCCAGGCCCAGCTCCACAAAGCCGTTGGGCTCGGCAGCCACTTCTTCGGCTGTTGCGGTTACTTCGGTTTCGACGTCTTGTGCATCCGCGGCAGCCAGCATGGCGTCCAGACGGGAATCGATTTCAGGCGAAGACAAAGACATATCGGCAGCGGCCACTTGGCCCTGCTCCAGGGATTTTTCAGTCATGAATAGCTCACGAAAAAAGCGATGCAGTCAGCGATCTGCTCACTTTTTTTGACGGTTGGTTATCAACATCCACCGTCAGACTTTGACTGCCCGTTCGCAAAAGGGGCAGATGGGCGTATGGCTTGGCACAACGACCGGCTTTGGCCGGCTTGATCGTTGCACACAAGTATGAAGAGCCCGGTGTGTGATGGAGATGCGCAAATTACCCATTGCTCGGGTAAGCGGCGCATTGTCGCACGCCCCGGGTTTTCCCGCAAGTACCGGGTTTATCAACGCGCCCTCGCCCCTTGCCTGTTGGCGAATTCAAACGCTGAGCAGTTCCTTGCGGTAGTGCAGCAGCTCGTCGATCGACTCATGCACATCGGCCAGGGCCGTATGGCGCTGGGCCTTCTTGAACGAGGTATAGGCCTTGGGCTTCCAGCGCTTGGCCAGCTCCTTGAGCGTGCTCACGTCGATGTTGCGGTAGTGGAAGAAGCTGTTGAGCTTGGGCATGTAGCGCTCCATGAAGCGCCGGTCCTGGCCAATGCTGTTGCCGCACAGCGGCGTCTTGCCCTTGGGCACGTACTTGGCGAGAAAGGCGATCAGCTCGGCCTCGGCCTGGGCTTCCGTGACGGTGGAGGCCTTCACGCGCTCGATCAGCCCGCTCCTGCCGTGCGTGCCCTTGTTCCAGGCATCCATGCCATTGAGCAGTTCGTCCGACTGGTGGATGGCAAAGACCGGCCCTTCGATGCGGATGAGCAGATCGGGGCTGCTCACCACCACGGCGATTTCGATGATGCGGTCGTGGTCGGGCTGCAGGCCCGTCATCTCGCAGTCGAGCCAGACCAGATTGAGATCGGACTTGGCCAGCGTCGGCGTGGCGACAGCCGGCGTACCGGCGACCGGCGCAGCCAGGGGTTCGGGGGCGGATGCTAGGCAGTTGCTAGAGGCTTCAGACATGGCGCAAATTGTCGCCTACACTGCAGCCACATGGCTTCCACCCCTGCTTTTACCCCCTCGCTCACTCTGTCGCTGGTATTTGCGGCCGCCGTGCTGCTGCAATGGCTGCTGCGCGTCTGGCTGGTCTCGCGCCAGGTGCGGCATGTGGCCGGGCATCGCGCCAGCGTGCCTGCCGTGTTTGCCCACCGCATCAGCCTTGCCGCCCACCAGAAGGCCGCCGACTACACGCTGGCCAAGGCCAAGGTCTCGCTGCTCGACATGACGCTGTCCGCCGCCGTGCTGCTGTGCTGGACGCTGCTGGGCGGGCTGGATGCCCTCAATCTCTGGCTTTACGAGCGGCTGGGCGCCGGCATGCTGCAGCAGCTGGCCCTGCTGGCCGGCTTTGCATTGATCTCGGGACTGATCGAGCTGCCGCTGTCGCTGTACCAGACCTTTGTGCTGGAGCAGCGCTATGGCTTCAACCAGATGACGCTTCAGCTCTGGCTGGGCGACCTGCTCAAGTCCACGCTGCTGGGCGCCTGCATCGGCCTGCCGATTGCCGCGCTGATCCTGTGGCTCATGGGCGCCACGGGCAGCCTCTGGTGGCTGTGGGCCTGGGCCAGCTGGACGGCTTTCACTCTGCTGCTGATGTGGATTTTTCCGAGCTTCATCGCGCCGCTGTTCAACAAGTTCGAGCCGCTGACCGATGAAGGCCTCAAGGCCCGCGTGGCCGGGCTGATGCAGCGCTGCGGCTTTGCCGCCAAGGGCCTGTACGTGATGGACGGCAGCCGCCGCTCGGCCCACGCCAATGCCTATTTCACGGGTTTCGGCAATGCCAAGCGCGTGGTGTTCTTCGACACCTTGCTCAAGCAGCTCAGCCCCGAAGAGGTGGAAGCGGTGCTGGCCCACGAGCTGGGCCACTTCAAGCACAAGCACATCGCCCGCCGCATGGCGATGATGTTCGGCATTTCGCTGCTGGGCTTTGCGCTGCTGGGCTGGTTGTCGCAGCAGCTGTGGTTCTACGCCGGGCTGGGCCTGACGCCCATGCTGAACGAGGCCTTGCGCGTGTCGACCGACAACAGTGCCGCGGCCCTCCTGCTGTTCATGCTGGCCGTGCCGGTCTTCAGCTTCTTCATCACGCCCTGGATGTCCGCCCTGTCGCGCCGCGACGAACTCCAGGCCGACGCCTATGCCATGCAGCAGGCCGACGGCGCCCACCTGGCTTCCGCCCTGCTCAAACTTTACGAGGACAATGCGTCCACGCTCACGCCCGACCCCTGGTATGTGAGCTTTTACTACTCCCACCCCCCTGCCGGGGATCGGCTGGCGCGCATGCCGGCGCCCGCCGGCAGCCAGCAACCCCCAACACAGACGCCATCATGAGCACCCTGCAACAAAAAGACTGGTCCCGGCAAAAGCGCAGCGCGCTGAGCGCCCAACAGGTGCGCGAGCAACTGGCGGACCTGCCCGGCTGGGAGCTGGCCGGCGAAGACAGCCCGCCGGCCATCGCCAAGACCTTCCGCTTCGGCAACTTCTACGAAACCATGGCCTTTGTGAATGCCCTGGCCCTGGTGGCCCACCAGCAGGACCACCACCCCGACCTGGAAGTGAGCTACGGCCGCTGCGCCGTGCGCCTGAACACCCACGATGTCGGCGGCATTTCCGAAACCGACATCGACTGCGCCCGCCGCATCAACGCCCTGCTCGCCGCATGAAGATGGTGACGCATGGCTGAACGCGCGCAACTGCAGGAAGGGCTGGTGGTCTCTAGCCATGGCCGCCACTGTGTGGTGGAAGCCGCCAGCGGCGCGCGCCATATGTGCCATCCGCGCGGCAAGAAGGGCCAGGCCGTGGTGGGCGACAAGGTGCAATGGCTGCTGCCGCCCGCCGGTCAGGGCGAGGAAGGCACGATAGAAAAAGTCCTGCCGCGCAAGAACCTGTTCTACCGCCAGGACGAGATACGCACCAAGAGCTTTGCCGCCAATATCGACCAGGTGCTGATCCTGATCGCGGCCGAGCCGGTGTTCTCCGAAAGCCAGCTGGCCCGCGCGCTGATTGCTGCCGAGGCCGCGCATATCCGCCCCATCATCGCCTTGAACAAGCGCGACCTGACGGATGCCTTTGCCGCCGCCTGGCAGCGCCTGGAGCCCTACCGCCAGATGTTCCACGTCCAGGACGAGCCGCACTACGAGGTACTGTCCCTCTCCCTGACCACGGAAGGCGAAGCCGATAAGGCTGTTCTGATGCAGCATCTGCAAGGCAGGAGCACGCTGGTGCTGGGCCCCTCGGGCTCGGGCAAGAGCACGCTGATCAACCTGCTGATTCCCGGCACCAATGCCGCGACCGGCGAGATCTCGCAGGCTCTGAACTCGGGCAAGCACACCACCACCACCACCACCTGGTACTGGATGGACGAGGCGCACGAAACGGCACTGATCGATTCGCCGGGGTTTCAGGAGTTCGGCCTGCGCCATCTGCAGCCCACCGACCTGGCCCGCTACATGCCCGATATCGGCGCGCTGGCGGACCAGTGCAAGTTCTACAACTGCACCCATCTGCACGAACCGGGCTGCGCCGTGATGGCACAGGTCGAAGCGGGCGACAGCCCTCATGCTATCAGCGCCAGCCGCTATCGAATCTATGGCAACCTGTTCGAGGAACTGAGCCAGGAAACCCGGTACTGAAAAGCCTCACCGCATCTCAGCCCAGCAAACGGGCCAGCGTCAACAAAGCCAGCAACAGCAGCCACACCGCCACCGAGCGCCAGACCAAGCCCACGACGCTGCGCAAATGAGCCAGCTCCGGCTCACGGCCCGGGGTGACGTCGCTGCCGCCATCCCAGTGAACATCCTCACCCTCCTCGGTGTAGCCCGCATCGCGGCGGCGCAGGGCTTCGCCGCCCAGGCGTACATTGATGGCCCCGGCCGTGGCGGCCAGGACCACGCCATCGTTGTCGTTCGGAAACCGCTGGGCATACAGGCGCCAGTTGTCGATGGCTTCCTCGAAGCTGCCGACCATGGCGAACGCCAGAGCCGTCAGCCGTGCCGGCAGCCAGTCGGTCACGTACCAGGCCTTGCGCGCAGCCTCCTGCAGGCGTTCGCTCGCCGGGGGCTGGCTGCCTTCGACGCCCTTCTTGGACCAGGCGCGCGACAGGTGTTCGCCCATGCGGTACAGCACGGCGCCCAAAGGACCCAGGCCGACGGCCGACAGCACGGAGAACCAGAACAGCACGCCGAACACATGGCGATGGGCGGCCAGCACCGAATATTCGATCACGTGCCGCACCACCTCGCTGCGCGGCACTTCGCTGGCATCGACCTGCTGCCATTCGGCCAGCGCCTGGCGCGCCGCATATTCATCCCCGGCATCCAGGGCATCGCGGATCTGGGTGAAGTGGTGGCTGAACTGGCGAAAGCCCAGGGTGACGTAGAGCACGGCCACGTTCCACAGCATGGCCAGCGGCCAGCCTGCCAGCCGCAGCAGCGCCCAGTAGACGCAGACGACCAGCACGCACGGCAGCACAATGGCCATGGACCAGGCAAGCCAGCCATGCAGGGGCTTGCCGGCATCGAAGTTGCGACGCACGGTCACGGTCCAGGCCTTGTAGCCCGCATGCACCAGATTGGCCCGGGCCAGCGGGCGCGCCTGTTCGATCAGCAAGGCGATCAGGATGGCAAAAAAGCTCATTGCTTCATCATAGCGGCCGCATATGAAGCTTGTTACAGCTTGCGCATCAGGCCGCCAAAAAACGGTAGAGATTGCGCAGCATACCTGCCGTGGCCCCCCAGATGTAGCGTTGCTGCTCGCCATCCTGGTAAGGCATGGCAAACCATTCGCGCGCCACACCCTGCCACAGCATGGCGTGGCGCTCGTGGTTGGCCGGATCGAGCAGGAACGACAAAGGCACTTCGAACAGATCGGCCACCTCGCCGGGATTCGGGAAGTAGCTGGGCTGGGGATGGACCAGGCCGACCACCGGAGTGATGACGAAGGACGAGCCCGTCACATAGGTCGGCAGGCGGCCCAGCACCTCCACGTTCTGCGGCTCCAGACCGATCTCCTCCTGCGCCTCGCGCAGCGCCGTGGCCTCGGCCGACACGTCCTGCGGATCGCGCTTGCCGCCGGGAAAGGCCACCTGCCCCGAATGCGAGGACAGGCGTGCCGAACGCACGGTCAGCAGCACCGTGGGCTGCTCGCGCAGCACGATGGGCACGAGCACGGAGGCATCCGACGGCGGCTTGTGGACCCAGCGCTTCTCCGGCATGGTTTCCGGCTGCCACTGCGGCGGCCGGGCAAAGCGCTGGCGCAGGGCCCGGGGCGTCTGGGCCGGCAAGGGCACGGCGGGCAAATGGTCGTCCACGCCGATCAGCGGCGCCTGGCGCGGATCGGCAATGCCGACGGGCCGCGCAGGTTCTGCAGAAGGATCGGGAAGATTGCGAGATGTGAGCATGCGGTGAATTCAAAAACCACAGGCAGCAAGCCTGCGAGGTAGTTCAGCGACAGGCATAAAAAAAGCCGCCACAGCAAACTGTAGCGGCTTTTCCGGAAAGCTTCCGGTCGCGCGAATTACTCGGCTGCAGCAGCCACTGCAGTCTTGTTAACGCGCTGGGGCAGCTTTTCCTTGATACGAGCCGACTTGCCGCTGCGCTCGCGCAGGTAGTACAGCTTGGCACGGCGCACGTCACCGCGACGCTTGACTTCGATCTTGGCGATCAGGGGCGAGTAGGTCTGGAACGTACGTTCCACGCCTTCACCGCTGGAGATCTTGCGCACGGTAAAACCGCTGTTCAGGCCGCGATTACGCTTGGCAATCACCACGCCTTCGTAAGCCTGCACGCGCTTACGGCTGCCTTCCACCACGTTCACGCTCACGATGACGGTGTCACCGGGGGCGAACTCGGGGATGGTCTTGTTCAGGCGAGCGATTTCTTCTTGCTCGAGGGTCTGGATCAGGTTCATGATTTAGTCCACCTTGATCTTGTCCGCGCCACAATTGGCAAGCACCGGGATTGGCGCCATGGCTGCATTGAGGACAAAACGCCAGGCAAAGCAAGGCGTGGGCTTGCACAAACAAGAAGGCACCAGGACTGTGACGCAAGGACACGCGCCTCGTGCGAACCGGCTTTGCGCAAGCTGCAAATTTATCTGCAGCGGCCGAATAGAGGATCAAGGAACCTGCAATTATAGCTTGCCTGCGTTTTTTGCCAAAACCCCTTCGTCCTTGGCGTCGAGCAGGCCGCTTTTGCGGGCCTGGGCAATCAGTTCCGGGCGGTGCGCCGCGGTGATGCGCAGGCGCTGGTCGCGCCGCCAGCGCTCGATATGGGCATGGTGGCCGCTGAGCAGCTCGGCCGGCACTTCCTGGTCGTTCCAGACCTCGGGGCGCGTGTAGTGGGGGCAGTCCAGCAGGCCGTCCAGCGCCGGGTTGAAGCTGTCCTGCTGAAAGCTGCCTTCGTCGTTGAGCACGCCGGGCTGCAGGCGGGTCAGCGCATCGAGCATGACCATGGCCGCCAGTTCGCCACCCGAGAGCACGAAATCCCCCAGGCTGAGCTGGTGCGTGACATAGGTGTCGATGAAGCGCTGATCTATCCCCTCATAGCGGCCGCACAGCAGCACGGCGCCGCGGCTTTGCGACCACTGGGCCACCACTTCATGCTTGAGCGTGGTGCCCATGGGCGAGAACAGGACCAGAGGGGCCGGCTCCCCGGCCTCTAAGGCATCGGCTGCTTCACGCGCGGCACGGATATCGGCCAGGCACTGCTGCAGGGGCTCGGCCATCATGACCATGCCCGGGCCGCCGCCAAACGGGCGGTCGTCCACGCGGCGGTAATTGCCCTGGGCGTAGTCGCGCGGATTCCATAAATGCACGGCCACCTGGCCCGAGCTGTAGGCACGCCGCGTGACTCCGCTTCCCAGGAACGGAGCGAACAGCTCGGGAAACAGTGTGATGATGTCGAAACGCATGTTACATCTGCACCTTAAGCTATATAATTAATAGCAAATTGCACTGCGCAAGAAACTGGCGCACCCCGAATCAGGGACATCGAGCAAGGGCCGCCCCCGCAGCGAGGATGTCGTCCCACTTCAGGGGGAAGCCGCACAGCGGCTCAGGGGGTCAGTAATCCAACTGCCAGTCGGCCACAATGGTCTTGCCCGGCAGGTCCACCTTGTCCACATAGGCGTCCACGAACGGAATCAGGCGCTCCTGCTCCTTGCCCTCTTCCTCGTAGCCCAGCACCAGCACCGTCTGCGGGCCCGTGGCCAGCAGGTCCTTGACCACGCCCAGCGCCACGCCTTCGCGGTTGACCACGGACAGGCCCATCAGGTCCACCCAGTAGTATTCGCCGTCCTCGGCCTTGGGGAAATGCTCGCGCGCAATGAAGATGCGCGCACCGCGCAACGCTTCGGCCGCATTGCGGTCCAGCACTTGCTCAGAAGTGGCCACGATGGAGTCCGAGTGCGTACGCGCCTGCTTGATGGGCAGCAGCACCGTGCCGCTGAACTGCTTGGCGCCTTTTTCGGGCGGCTGCAGAAACCACTGCTTGGCCGTGAACAGCGCTTCCGGATCGCCGCTGAAAGCCAGGACCTTGAACCAGCCCTTGATGCCCCAGGCATCGGCAATGCGCCCGACCTCGACCGCATCGGTAGGCAAGGTGGCAGCTTCAAGTGCAGGCATATGGTTCATGAGAGTCTCTCGGGACAACAAAACACGATCAAATAACGCCCCCACGCTTGCTCGCGACGCGTAACCGCGCCCGAGGGGGCCGTTTTTGCCTGGGGGCGGCCCGGCGGCAAAACGCTGGCTGAACGCCATGAATAAAAAACGGGTTCCGTCAGACAAGCCAACGGAACCCGCTTTGGGAACGATGCCCTAGTGGCAGCAGCCTGAATTAGGCGGCAACCTTCTTGGCAGCTTCCTTGACCAGGCGTTCAACCGTGTCGGAAGCTTGCGCGCCGACGCTCTTCCAGTAGTTCACGCGATCCAGGGCAATGCGCAGGCCTTCTTCGGCACCACGGGCGCTGGGGTTGTAAAAGCCCAGACGCTCGATGAAGGCGCCGTCGCGACGCACGCGCTTGTCGGCAGCAACGATGTTGTAGAACGGACGAGCCTTGGAGCCGCCGCGGGAGAGTCGAATAACGACCATGATTAATCCTTCGGGTGGTCACAGCAAGCTTTTTGAGAATTCTTGCTGCGCAGGTTTTCTTGCGACGTTTGAGACACGCGACATGGCCACCCGGCCAGCGACACGCCGTAAAACGCAAGATTATATCGTTTTTTGCGCTTCTTGCCAATTCTGCGCCAACCAGCAAGCGGAGATTGCCGCAGCACTTGCCCACAGGCATGGCGCATGAATAATGGGCCTGGCGCCTGAACAGCGCCATCAACCCATCCTACCCCTTCAGCCCCCGGCGCTGCCCGCGTGCCCCATGACCCAGTCCACCTCCGCCGTCCAATCCCCTGCGCGCAGCAAAAACAAGACCGTGGCCGCCTGGCTGGCCTTTCTGGGAGGCCCCCTGGGCCTGCACCGCTTCTATCTCCACGGACTGGGCGACTGGCTGGGATGGCTGCTGCCCGTGCCGACGGCCTTGGGCGTGTATGGCATGGAACGCGTGCAGCAACTCGGCCAGGACGATCAGCTCAGCTGGATGCTGATTCCGCTGCTCGGATTCACCATCGCCGCCTGCGCGCTGTGCGCCATCCTCTACGGGCTGACCGACGGCCGGGCCTGGAACCGGCGATACAACCCGGCACTGGCCGAGGATGCTGCGGCGGGACAGACCCGTTGGGCCACGATTTTCGCCGTTGCGCTTGCGCTCATGATCGGAGCCACCGTGCTCATGGCCAGCATCGCCTACAGCTTCCAGCACTATTTCGAGTACCAGGTGGAAGAGGCGCGCAAGATTTCCCAGTAGCCCTGCCGCCTGGAGGGCCCAGAAAAAAGGCTTCGCCTGCCGCGAAGCCTTTTCCATCTTGGCCGCTGAATCAGTACAGCTGCAGGCTCACCCAGTAGGCAATCGCCGCCACGAAGGCACTGGCCGGAATCGTCAGGACCCAGGCCCAGACGATATTGCCCGCCACGCCCCAGCGCACGGCGCTGGCGCGCCGCGTGGAGCCCACGCCAACGATGGCACCCGTGATGGTGTGCGTGGTCGAGACGGGAACGCCCAGGAAGGTGGCGAGGAACAGCGTCAGCGCACCGCCGCTTTCGGCGCAGAAGCCGCCCACGGGCTTGAGCTTGGTGATCTTCTGGCCCATGGTCTTCACGATGCGCCAGCCGCCGAACATGGTGCCCAGGCCGATGGCCATATAGCAGCACACAATGGTCCAGGTGGGAGGTGCCGCGTCCGCCGCATTGGCATAGCCGGTGGCGATCAGCAGCAGCCAGATGACGCCGATGGTCTTTTGCGCGTCGTTGCCGCCGTGGCCCAGGCTGTAGGCACTGGCCGAAAGCAACTGCAGGCGGCGGAACCAGCGGTCCACCTTGAGGGGACTGGTGCGCCGGCAGACCCAGGCCACCAGGACCATCATCAGCGAGCCCAGCAGATAGCCCAGCACCGGCGAGACGAAGATGAAGGCCACGGTCTTCCAGATGCCGCCGGCAATCAGTGCACCCGCACCGGCCTTGGCAATGACCGAACCCACGATGCCGCCGATCAGCGCATGCGAGGAGCTGCTGGGAATGCCGTAGATCCAGGTGATGACGTTCCAGGCGATGGCACCGACCAGGGCGCCGAAGATCACGTGCGTATCGACCACTCCCGGCTGCACAATGCCCTTGCCCACCGTGGCGGCCACGCTGAGGTGAAAGACAAAAACGGCAACCACGTTGAAGAAGGCCGCGAACACCACGGCCTGCGTGGGCTTGAGCACCCCCGTGGAAACCACGGTGGCAATGGAGTTGGCCGCGTCGTGGAAGCCGTTCATGAAATCGAACAGCAAGGCCAGCGCAACCAGCAGGATCACAACCCAGAGGGCTGCTTGTGCGGTTTCCATATCCGACTCCTGGCGAAGATCAGGAATTTTCGAGGACGATGCCCTCGACCAGATTGGCCACATCCTCGCAGCGGTCGGTAATCGTCTCGAGCAGCTCGTAGATGGCCTTGAGCTTGATGACTTCGCGCACATCGGGCTCTTCGCGGAACAGCTTGCTCATGGCCGCGCGCAGAACGCGGTCGGCGTCGCTTTCGAGGCGGTCAATCTCTTCGCAGGTCTTGCGGGAAGCCTCGACCACCGAGGGATCGGCGATTTGGCTCAGCATCTGGACCACGTCGCGCACGCGCTCGCAGCAGCGCACGCACAGTTCCGTCAGGCGCGTGATCTCGTCCGTCATCTGGCGGATGTCGTACAGCGACATGGTTTCGGCCGAGTCCTGGATCAGGTCGGCCACATCGTCCATGGTGTTGATCAGCGAGTGGATGTGCTCGCGGTCGAGCGGCGTGATGAAGGTCTTGTGCAGCAGCGTGGTGACGTCGTGCGTCACGCGGTCCGCGGCGCGCTCGGCATTGTCCACATCGTCGTTGTATTTCTCACGCAGATGCGGATCGTTGTAATTGGCGACAAGCTGCGAGAAGGCGTGCGCCGCATCAACAATGCGGTCCGCATGTTGGTTGAACATCTCGAAAAAATTGCCTTCGCGCGGCAATAACTTGCCAAACAGCATGAATGCTCCTTACCGGGGGACAAAAATAGAACCAGGCGACCCAGTGCTCCACATAAGGCATGCTGGGCCTGGCTTCCCGGTTTGAACGGGGCGAAGTGTACTCTTGAGGCCTTTTGCGTTTTGGCGCGCATCATGGATGACTCCGCCAAGCGCCACGAAAAATAAAATACACGGCACCCAGCAGGCACAGGCCGGCCTACAGCAATCCCGCTGGAGCGGCTGGCTCAGGCAGATGACGGCAAAGAGCCCACACACCGGCTGCGCGATCACCGCCTGCAGGCTCTTGAGCCGGCCACGCCGAACTGCGGAAACCGATGCCGCGGGCAGGCACTTGCAACCGGTGCTCGAAAAAGCAATGCCCCAGCTGACAAGGGCCGCCGCAGGCCGGAGGCTGTCGCCCGATTGCGCAGAGGCCTCGCCGGGCAAAGGTCATGAAGGCATTCCTCAGGACCGGCAGGCCCGCCGCCTGCCGCCCATGGGCAGGGATTGCGTCCAGTTCAGGGCCATTTCAAGAGGTGCGGGGCACCTCCAGCCATGGCGAGTGCACCAAAGTCTATTCAGATACGTGATTCTTTTCCATATATTTCTTTTTTGAACATCTAAATTCTGAATTTTCAGAATTTAGAGCCAAAAAGAAACAATTCACACCCATAACAACAAACCAGATTTGTCACAAAATAGTCATTTTTTTGACATGCAAAGCATTTGCAGGGGAGCTTTCCTTGCGGCCGGCCCGGGTTACTCCCCCAAATAGGCCGCACGCACGCGCGGATCGTCGAGCAGCTCCCGGCCCTGCCCCGTCATGGTGATGAGGCCGGACTCCATCACATAACCACGGTCGGCAATGGCCAGCGCGCGGCTGGCGTTCTGCTCCACCAGCACCATGGTCACGCCCAGCGCGTAGACATCGCTCACCACCTCGAAGATCTTGTCCACCATGATGGGCGACAGGCCCATGGACGGCTCGTCCAGCAGCAGCACCTTGGGCTGGCTCATCAGGGCCCGGGCCATGGCCAGCATCTGCTGCTCGCCGCCGGACATGGTGCCCGCCAGCTGGTCCTTGCGTTCCTTGAGGCGCGGGAAGATGCCGAACATGCGCTCGATGTCCGCCTGGATGCCGGCCTTGTCGTTGCGCGTATAGGCGCCCATGAGCAGGTTTTCGGTGATCGTCATGCGGGCGAACACGCCGCGCCCCTCGGGCACCATGACCAAGCCTTGCGCCACCAGGTCCCAGGCCCCCTTGTTGCGGATGCTCTGGCCCAGATAGAAAATTTCGCCATCCGCCATCGGCAGGCCTCGGGTCACGGCCTTCATGGTCGTGGTCTTGCCGGCGCCGTTGGAGCCGATCAAGGACACCAGCTCGCCCCGGCGGACCTCGAAGTTCACGCCCTTGACGGCCTGGATGCCGCCATAGGCCACCTTCAGGTCCTTCACCTGCAGCAGCACCTCTCCTGCCGCCTTGCCGCCTGCGGGCGCTGCGGCATCCACTGGCCGCTCTTGCATTGTTTGCTGCATTGTTCAGTGCCCTCCGGTGCCCAGATAGGCGGCTATCACTTTTTCGTTCCTCTGTACTTCGGCTGGCGTGCCCTCGGCAATCGGCTTGCCGTAGTCCAGCACCGTCACCCGGTCGCACAGGCCCATGACCAGCTTCACATCGTGCTCGATCAGCAAGATGGTGCGCCCGTCGCGGCGGATGCGGTCTATCAGCTCGCGCAACTGCACTTTCTCGGTGGCATTCATGCCGGCCGCGGGCTCGTCCAGCGCGATCAGCTGCGGATCGGTGGCCAGCGCCCGCGCGATCTCCAGGCGCCGCTGGTCGCCGTAGCTCAGCGTCCTTGCCTTGAAGTCCGCGTACTTGGCGATGCCCACATAGTTCAGCAGCTCGCGGGCGCGCTCGCGGATCGCGGCCTCTTCGGCCTTGAAGCGGCGGGTGCGCAAGACCGCGCCGATCAGGCCCGAGTGGGTGCGCACATGGCGCCCCACCATGACGTTCTCGAGCGCCGTCATCTCGGCGAACAGCCGGATGTTCTGAAAGGTGCGCGCAATCCCGGCCCTGGCCACCTTGTGGACGGCCGAGGGCTGGTAGGGCTTGTCCGCCAGCTCGAAATGGCCGGTATCGGGCGTGTACAAGCCCGTGATCACGTTGAAGAACGTGGTCTTGCCCGCCCCATTGGGGCCGATCAGGCCATAGACCTGTCCGCGCGAAATCGTCATGTTCACGTCCGACAGGGCCTGCAGGCCGCCGAAACGCTTGGAGATCCCCGAAACCTTGAGAACGGTGGAGGTCGTGCTATCTGCCATGAAAGCCCTCTCTAGTCAGTTATCCATAGTGCCATGCAGCACCCGCATCCCACGCAACCGGCGTGCCCCAAGCCAGGGACGCCGAGCAAGGGCCGTCCCGCAGCGAGGGCGCCGTCCCCCTTCCGGGGGGAAGCCGCATAGCGGCTCAGGGGGCTCTCATTCATGATGGGCGGGGCAGATTCTTGCCATGCTCGGGCGTAGGCCACAGGCCGCGCGGACGCAGCAGCATGATGACGATCATGGCCAGCGCGATCAGCAACTGGCGCAGGATGGAAGCATCGAGCCGCCCGCCGGTCATCTCCTGCAGAGGGCCGGCCACATAGCGCAGCACCTCGGGCAGGGCCGACAACAGCACGGCGCCCAGGATCACGCCCGGGATGTGGCCCAGCCCGCCCAGCACCACCATGGCCACGATCATGATGGACTCCATCAGGCTGAACGACTCGGGCGAGACAAAGCCCTGGAAGGCGCCGAACATGGAGCCCGCCACGCCGCCGAACGAAGCGCCCATGCCGAAGGCCAGCAGCTTCATGTTGCGCACATTGATGCCCATGGCCTTGGCCGCGATCTCGTCCTCGCGGATGGCCATCCAGGCGCGGCCTATGCGCGAATCCTGCAGGCGGTAGCAGATCAGTATCGTGATCAGCACCAGCGTGAGAAAAAGGTAGTAGTACAGCGTGACCGATGAAATATCGAAGCCGAAGATCTCCTGGCGCCGGGCCAGGTCCAGTCCGAAGATCTTGACCGAGTCGATCTGGCCGATGCCCTTGGGGCCGTTGGTGATGTTGACCGGCTGGTCCAGGTTGTTGATGAAGATGCGGATGATCTCGCCGAAGCCCAGCGTCACGATGGCCAGATAGTCGCCGCGCAGCCTCAGCACCGGCAGGCCCAGCAATACCCCGGTACAGGCCGCCAGCAGCACGCCCAGCGGGATCACCAACCAGATGGAGGTGTGCATGCCGTTGGGGAACATGGCGTTGAACCACTCGAAGGTCTCGCCCAGATGGGGCGAAGCCATGAGGCCGAACATATAGGCGCCCACGGCATAGAAAGCCACATAGCCCAGGTCCAGCAGGCCCGCATAGCCCACCACGATGTTGAGGCCCAGCGCCAGCATCACGTACAGCAGGGCCAGGTCGGCGATGCGCACCCAGGCGTTGCCGAAGTATTGAAGCACCAGCGGCAGCACCAGCAGGGCCAGGCCGCCAAAAAACCATTTGAGTGCCTTGTTGTCTTTCATGGCAGTCCTTTCAGGCGCGGTCGGCAACGCGCTCGCCCAGCAGGCCCGAGGGGCGCAGCGTGAGGATGATGATGAGCACGATGAAGGCAAAGATGTCGGTGTACTGGCTGCCCAGCACGCCGCCCGTCAGGTCGCCGATGTAGCCCGAACCTATGGATTCGATCAGCCCCAGCAGCAGGCCGCCGACCACGGCGCCCGCGAGGTTGCCGATGCCGCCGAACACGGCCGCCGTGAAGGCCTTGAGACCCGGCAGAAAGCCCATGGTGTGGTGGGCCGTACCGTAGTTGGAGGCATACATGATGCCGGCAATGGCCGCCAGCACCGCGCCGATGATGAAGGTGGCCGAAATCACCATGTCGGGCTTGACGCCCATGAGCGCCGCCACGCGCGGATTCTCGGCCGTGGCGCGCATGGCGCGGCCCAGCTTGGTGTAGCTGACCAGGTACATCAGCGTGACCAGGGCCATCGCCGTCACCCCCAGCACCAGGATCTGCGTGGGCGTGATCACGGCCGCGCCGATTTCATAGGGCGTGGAGGGCAGCAGCGTCGGATAGGCCTTGTAATTGGGCTTCCAGATGATCATGGCCAGCGTCTGCAGCAGGATGGACACGCCGATGGCGGTGATCAGCGGCGCCAGGCGCGGGCTGTTGCGCAGCGGACGGTAGGCGATCTTCTCGATGGCGAAATTCAGCGTCGCGGCCACCACGCAGGCGATGATGGTGGCAATCAAGAGCATGAGCCAGCCGGGCAGATAGGGCATGGCCTCCTGCATCAGGCCTATGCAGCTCCAGCTGGTCAAGGCACCGACCATCAGCACTTCGCCGTGGGCGAAATTGATCAGTTGAATAATGCCGTACACCATGGTGTAGCCCAGGGCTATCAAGGCATACATGCTGCCCAGGACCAAACCGTTGATGATCTGCTGCAGCAGGATATCCATACGCGCGCACTCCTTCTCCCGTCCAAGATGGAGACACTGCAAGCCTCTCATCCCGAACGACGGAGCCAGCGATGCCATGTCCGCATCCTGCCTTGCCACGACTTTGTGGGCCGCACGCAGCAGGAAGCTGGCGCGATTCTAGGCAGTGCCCGCCCCGGTGCAGGGGCGGGGTTTCCCGTGGCTTTACAAGAAGAGACAAGGCTTTTATGCAGCAATGCAACCTGAAAAACAGGAGCATTCAACACTTTTAAATCAATGGCTTAACCCTATCTTCAACGTTCAAATGCATCAAAATAATGCACCTGGCGCTAGCATTTCAGTAGATCAACGGCCACAGGCGTCAAGCCCATGACAGCTCCGGACATGCAGCCTGCCGACAACACCCGCCCCGATCACCCCCTATGAGCCAGCACCTGCCCAACCCGACCGAAGCACCCGAGCTCGACGCCCTGCTGGGGCGCGTGCGTGCCTGCACGCTGTGCCAGGGCTTGCCGCTGGGGCCCCGGCCCTTGCTGCAGGCCGGCAGCGGCGCGCGCATCCTGATTGCGGGCCAGGCGCCGGGGCGGCGCGCCCATCTGAGCGGCATCCCGTTCGACGATGTGAGCGGCGACCGCCTGCGTGCCTGGCTGGGCCTGACCCGCGCGCAGTTCTACGACGCCGGCCGCGTGGCCATCATCCCCATGGGCCTGTGCTTTCCCGGCTCCGGCAAGAGCGGCGACCTGCCGCCGCGGCCCGAATGCGCACCGGCCTGGCGCGCCCCCCTGCTCGCGGCGCTGCCGCAGATCGAGCTGACCGTGATACTGGGCCGCTATGCGCTGGCCTGGCATTGCCCGCAACTGGCGCGCGCCACGCTATCCGACGCGGTGGCCGCCTGGCTCGAAGCACCGGGGCCGGTGATTCCCCTGCCCCACCCCAGCCCGCGCAACATGGCCTGGCTCAAGCGCCATCCCTGGTTCGAGACCGAGGTGCTGCCGCTGCTGCGCGAGCGCATACAGCTCGCCCTGGGCATGCCGGGCGCCGCATGACTCACTCTTCTGTGGACTCGTTCCCCGCCGGCTCCCGAGCGGCCGCATTGAGCGCGCGCAGCTCCTCCAGCTTCTGGCCGATCTTGATCTCCAGTCCGCGCGGCACGGGCTGGTAGAAGCCGGGCTCCTCCATGCCGTCGGGCAGATAGCTCTCGCCCGCGGCAAAGCCGCCTTCTTCACTGTGCGCATAGCGGTAGTTCTTGCCGTAGTCGAGCTGCTTCATGAGCTGGGTCGGCGCATTGCGCAGATGCAGCGGCACGGGCCGCGTGGTGTCGCTCTTCACAAAGGCCTTGGCCTTGTTGTAGGCCATGTAGCCGGCATTGCTCTTGGGCGCCACGGCCAGGTAGATCACCGCCTGGGCCAGCGCCAGCTCGCCCTCGGGGCTGCCCAGGCGCTCGTAGGTGGCGGCCGCATCGTTGCACATCTGCATGGCGCGCGGATCGGCCAGGCCTATGTCCTCCCAGGCCATGCGCACGATGCGCCGCGCCAGATAGCGCGGATCGGCGCCGCCGTCGAGCATGCGGCAGAACCAGTAGAGCGCCGCATCGGGATCGGAGCCGCGCACCGATTTGTGCAGCGCGCTGATGGTGTCGTAGAACTGCTCGCCGCCCTTGTCGTAGCGGCGCATGCGCTCGCCCAGCACCTGCAGCAGCCAGGCATCGGTGATGCGCTCCACCTTCGCCTGCTCCGCCGTGATGGCCAGCGTCTCCACGGTATTCAGCAGCCGGCGTGCATCGCCGTCGGCATAGGCGATCAGCCGCTGCAGCGCTGCATCTTCGATAGCGGGTACCGCCTGTATCGCCTGGGCCTTGGCCACGATCTGCTGGAGGTCATCCTCGCTCAGCGACTGCAGCACATAGACCGCCGCACGCGACAGCAGGGCCGAGTTGACTTCGAACGAGGGGTTCTCCGTCGTCGCGCCGATGAAGGTGAACAGCCCGCTTTCCACATGCGGCAGAAAGGCATCCTGCTGGCTTTTGTTGAAACGATGCACCTCGTCGACGAAGACGATGGTGCGCCGCTGCATCAGCCCGTCGCGCGCGATCTGGGCCTTTTCCACGGCCTCGCGGATGTCCTTGACGCCGCCCAGCACGGCGCTGATGGAGATGAACTGCGCATCGAAGGCATCGGCCATGAGCCGCGCGATCGTGGTCTTGCCCACACCGGGCGGCCCCCAGAGGATGCAGCTGTGCGGCCGCCCCGATTCGAAGGCCAGGCGCAGCGGCATGCCAGGCCCCAGCACATGCTGCTGGCCTGTCACCTCGGCCAGGCTGTGCGGGCGCAGGCGTTCGGCAAGGGGCTCATAGGAAAGCGAGGAAACATGACTCATAGCGCATCCAGCGAGCCCGGCACGCCGCGCCCGCCTTTATTCAGAACATGGGGGTAGATCATGCCCTTATAACCCGGCAATTCCTGCACGGTGCGCAAGCGGCGTGCCTTCTTGCCCGAAACCACCTTGAACCGCCCCGGGTTTCGTGGAGGCTGTTTGGTTTAAGTCAGGCCACCACCGTGGAGACCTGACTGGCGAGATGCCGGTAGTAGTTTGCCTCAGCTTGTGCCGGAGG
>NZ_BMEU01000011.1 GCF_014637085.1 Comamonas phosphati
CGGTGCGCAACTTTCTGGGTGCCATTCACTTGGCCGCTGCCATGGTTTGGCTCAATTGAGCACCATGGCCTGGGAATGAACTCGGACATCGATTGATGACACGCCCTAGATCCCCCTGAGCCGCTGCGCGGCTTCCCCCCGAGGGGGACGACGCCCTCGCCGCGGGGCGGCCCTTGCTCGGCGTCTCTGACGAAAGGGGTTGTGCGTGGTGCTGAGGAGAATTGACCACGCGGACTCCGTACCCGGTTTACTCCAGCGGGGCCTGAGCGACGTTTTTCATCTTCCCCATGAACAGGCGCGTGAAGAACACGGCCATCACGAGGATGAACAGGATCACGATCAAGCTCATCAGGCCATAGTCGGTAGAGAAAAGGTCGATCATCAGCTTCATGCACAACTCCTGGGCGAGTGACTGCGGTCACTATGGCCTTGAAGCGGCAAAGCGGCCTTGCACTGGGTCAAGACCCGGCACAGGCCGCCTGCAGACCGCTGCTGGATCGTTCAGGTGCGCGTGAAGGGCAGGGGGACATCCGCCGGTATCGGGCAGACATAGGGCTGGCCTGCGCGGCGCTCCAGCAGCTCGGCTTTTGCCGCGGCGATGCGCTCGGGCTGCTCCAGCAGGGAAATTGCCGTGGCCGCGAGTATCTTGGCCGCGCGCACCATGCCCGCATGGGCCAGGCCCGACCGGCCTTGCGACACCATCTGCCAGGAGTGCAGGGGGGTACCGAAGGCGTAGCAGGCCACCCAGGCCTGCACGGTGGGCGCGACCCAGCTCACGTCGGCCACGTCGGTGGAGCCGAACATCATGTCGCTGGCTTGCGGGTCGTAGGGCGCCAGGCCTTCGAAGACCGCCGGCACCTTGCCGCGCAGCACGCTGGCCAGCGGCCGGCTGACCTGCTCCAGGTCGTTGCTGTCCAGCGTGGCCTGGAAGTCGCTGGCCAGCCGGTGCTGGCTCGCCTCGACCTCGAGCCGGCCCAGGGCCTGCATCTGCGCGTACATCACCTGGTTCAAGGTGCTGTTCTGCAGCAGGTTGGAGCAGGCCTTGTCGAAAACCACTTCGACCTGGCAGCCGGTCATCAGGGCGGCGCCCCTGGCCACGTTCTGCACACGTTCGTAAAGCTCGGCCGCCTCATGGTTGCGGGCCGCACGGATCAGGTACAGCACCTCGGCACGGGCCTGGACCACGTTGGGCGAGAGTCCGCCCGAATCGGTGATCGCATAGTGCACGCGCGCGTCCGAAGGCATGTGCTCGCGCAGATAGTTCACGCCCACATTCATCAGCTCCACGGCGTCTAGCGCGCTGCGGCCCAGATGCGGGGAGTGGGCCGCATGCGAGGCCTTGCCGCGGAAGATGAACTTGGCCTGGATGTTGGCCAGCGTGCTCTGGCTGAACACCCCGGTGAAGCTGGCAGGGTGCCAGGTCAGTGCCACGTCCACATCGTCGAAGGCGCCGGCGCGGGCCATGAAGGTCTTGCCCGATCCACCTTCCTCGGCCGGACAGCCGTAGTAGCGCACGCGGGCCTTGCGGCCGCTGCTCCGCAGATGCTGCTGCAGGGCGATGGCGGCAAAGTGTGCCGAGGTGCCCAGCAGATGGTGGCCGCAGCCGTGGCCGGCCAGGCCCGGGCTGTCGGTGGAGGGGGTGCAGACCAGGGCCCCGCTTTGCTGGTTCAGGCCCGACAGTGCGTCGTATTCGCCCAGGAATGCGAGCACCGGCCCCTCGTCGCCCCATTCAGCCATGAAAGCCGTGGGAATGCCGGCCACATCGCGCGTGATGCGAAAGCCTGATTGCGCCAGAGCGTCTAGATGCAGCTGGGCCGAGGCGTTCTCTGCGTAGCGCAGCTCGGCCAGCGACCAGATTTGGTCGGCCAGCGCGGTCATGCGCGGTGTTTCCTGCGCGAAGAAGTCCCGGAGTTCGTCTATGGGGTGCATGGGAGGCATCGCGTATGGGTTTGCTGCGTTGCTCATTCGGGCTTGACGCCGGCCTTGTCCAGCAGGGCCTTGTTGCGCTTGATCTCAGCCGCGATCTGGGCCGGGAACTTGGTTTGGTCCATGTCGGTGGCGGCGGCGCCCAGGGCCTTCAGGTGCTTTTGCACCTCGGGTTGGTGTGCGGCCTTGACGGCGGCTTCCTGCAACTGCTTGACGATGGGCGCGGGCGTGCCGGCCGGGACGACCAGGCCGAACCAGCTGATGCCCAGCTCATTGAGCTCGGGGTAGCCCAGCTCCTTGAACGTGGGCACGTTGGGCAGGTCGGGCGAGCGGCTTTGTCCGGCCAGCACCACGGGAATGAGCTTGCCGCCCTTGATCTGCGGCATGGCCGAGGGCAACTGGTCCGCCATCACCTGCACCATGCCGGCCAGCGCGTCGTTGAGCGCGGGGCCGTTGCCGCGGTAGGGCACGATCTGGATCTCGGTCTTCATGGTCTCGTTGAACGAGGCCAGCATCAGGTGGCCCAGCGTGCCCAGGCCGGGCACGCCGGCGCTGTAGGCGCCGGGCTGGGCCTTGATCTTGGCCAGGAAGCCCGGGAAGTCCTTGACGCCCATCTTGGGGTGGGTCATGTAGACCGAGGGCATGGTCACCAGGTTGGCCACGGGCACGAGCTTGCCCTCGATCTTGGCGGCGCGCGCATACAGCGAGGGGTTGATGGTGGCGGTGCTGACCGTGGCCATGCCGATGGTGTAGCCGTCGGGTGCGGCCTGGGCAATGGCTTCGCTGCCGATCAGGCCGCCGGCGCCGCCCTTGTTGTCCACGATCACGGGCTGGCCCAGGGTGGAGCGCATGCCTTCGGCAATCACGCGCGCCACGATGTCCGTGGAGCCACCGGCCGCAAAGGGCACGATGAGCTTGACGGGCTTGCTGGGGTAGGCCTCGGCTGCCAGCGCATGGGCGCACGGCAGGCCCCACAGGGCGCCAGCGGCGGCGATGGAGAGCAGGGACAGGCGGCGAAGGGGACGGTATTGGCGTGATGGTGCGGACATGGGCAGCTCTGAAAAGATATCGGCAAAAGCGTGTGCACACGAACTGTGTTGCCTACGCTTGATGGGCTATTGCTAACGTTGAATATAGAAAATTCAGCGCCGGTGCAGTCCACGAAATTTGCGTTGAGCTATAAGCTATGCCGATAGGTGTAAGACTCTCCCCTCTGAAATTTGCGGGCCAACACCGTATAAACCCTGGATTTGACGATGCCTGATCGTTTCCCTTTTTCCGAACTGCAGCGCAGCGACGATGCGGCCAGCCCCGAGGGGCGGCAGCTTTTTTCCCGGCTCACCAAGCAGGTGCGCCTGCGGCAATTGCAATTGCTGGTGGCCTTGCAGCAATGCGGCTCGGTCGTGCAGGCTGCGGCGCATCTGCATATGAGCCAGTCGGCCGCCACACAGGCACTGGCCGAACTGGAGCGGGTGCTGGACATGAAATTGTTCGAGCGCCATGCGCGCGGCATGCGGCCAACCGTTGCGGGCCAGACCCTGATCGACACCGCGTATGGCGTGCTGGCGGGACTGCAAGAAGTGTCCGAATCGCTCGCGTCTATACGGCGTGGGGCATCGGCAGCGCTGCGGCTGGGCGCCATTCCCGCAGCTGCCATGTCGGTGCTGTCGCAGTTGCTGCCGCGCTTTTATGAAGCCCATCCGCAGGTGCACGTGGATGTGCACGAGGATGCCAGCGCGCATCTGCTGTCGCAACTGATGGGGTCGGGCCTGGATGCCGTGTTCTGCCGTCAGCCGGCCATGCTGCCGGCGGCCTTTGCCTTCGAGCCGTTGTTGCTGGATGCGGCCGTCGTGATCGCCGATGCCGAGCACGCACTGGCAGGCCGCCGCGATATCGCGCTGCAGGCTTTGAAAGGCGCACGCTGGGTGCTGCCCAGCTACGGCATTGCGGTGCGCAACATCCTCGAAACAGAAGTCCTGCCCATGTTGGAGGAGGCCTCGTGGTTTCCTGCCTCCACGGTGTCGCTGCCGGTTCTCGAAGGGCTGCTGACCCAGCCCGGCGCGGTTTCCCTGGTGCCGCGCAGCATCCTGCCGGGTCTGCGCACCCAGGGTCGCGTGCGGGTGCTGGACGTGCACATCGAAGGCCGCCTGCCGCCGCTGGGCGCGGCATACCGGCGCGACCGGGCGCCCGTGCTGCTGCTGGACATGCTCAGGCTATGGCACAGGCTCAAGCTACCCCATGGGGTGCCCATGCCCGCAGAATAGGCGAGCGGGCGGCAGTTTCAAAAAAATCGGCCGTTTGTGCATTTTCGAGAGGCATTTGTGAAAACCGATCGGACTTTCATGCATAAAAATAGAGGCCGTGAATGACACGAATTCGAGGACACCATGAGTATCTGGTCCATAGACGCCGAGACCGTCACCCACAGCATCCAGCTGGCCGTCGCCCCGGTTTTCTTTCTGACGGCCGTAGCGGGCATGATCGGCTCGGTGGCCGGGCGCCTGGCGCGCATCATCGACCGTGCGCGCAAGCTGGAGGACGGGCTGCGCGGGGTCAGCGACCATGCGCTGATCGCCAGAAGCCTGACCGAGCTGCACTTTCTGCGCCAGCGCGGCCGCCTGGCGAATGTCTCCATCGCGCTGCTGACCTTGTGCGGCGTGTGCATAGGCTTGACCATCGTCCTGCTGTTCGTGGAGCAGGCCTACGGCATCGGGGGCAACCGCTATGCCGTGTTCAGCTTTCTGTTCGGCGTGCTGGCCTTTGTGCTGGCGCTGTGCGGCTTTCTGTGGGAGACCATCATGGCCACGCGCATCCTGGACTTCCACATGCTCAGCCAGGCCAAGGCCGCCGTACGCCATGTGGAGTCCGAACATAAGCCTTGATGTGCTTGGCTGCTATTAAAATATGAGCTTCCTGGGCTTTATTTGCAATATTTTCAAGTAAGCATATGCCTGAAAATGCTGCACAGCCGGTCTCGCCGGGCGGCGCGGCGTTTCTGCTGTGCTACCGGATGTTCGCGCTGCGGCGCATGATGGCGACGACCGGAGGCCGGCGCTGCGGATGGAACGGAAAAAAGCGCACCGGCTCCGCGCGCGCGGGCGGGGCCGGTGCCGGCCTGGTGGATCGCCGACAGTGCCTGGCAGATGGCTTAAAAGCTCAAGCGGCCGTCTCCTCCCACAGGCCCACGGCCTCGATCAGGTTCCAGCTGTTGCATTCGATGCGGTAAAAGCCGGCAGCTCCGGTTTTCTGGCTCACGCCCTCGATCACCACGGTGCGGCGGTTGTGGCAGCGCGCCTCGGACATGGGGCGGATCTTGTCGTAATTGAACTGCTCGGCGATATCGCCGCGAAAGGCAATGGTGATCTGTTCGCGCCGGGGGTAGTAGTCCCTGGCGTATTTCTCCAGCGTGCGTGTGGCGACGAGCGCGGCCATATCCGGGGAGCCTGGAGCCCCGGCAGAAGGCGTGGAAGACATGTTTTCTCCTGATCTCAAAGGTGCGACATGGCCGCAAGTGAATTTGGCTGAAAACTTTACATTTTGATTCATTTCCAGCCAAGGGTGAAAACCAGGGCTGCGGCGATGTGCGGCCGTCGCGCTGCGCTTGCGGGTAAGGAAAGTCGTAACTACGCAAATCCCTTGTTTTTATGCATGCAAGTCCATGTGCCGCTCATGAAAAATGCCGCTTCCCTCGCGGGGAGCGGCATTTTTTGCGGAAGACTTGGTGCCGAAGCGATTACTTCTGCGACAGGACCCAGGCCACGAGCTTCTTGGCTTCGGCTTCGTTGACTTGGGGGTTTGCAGGCATGGGCACGGGGCCCCAGACACCGCCGCCGCCCTTGATCACTTTGGTGGCCAGTTTGTCTGCGGCATCCTTTTGGCCGGCATACTTGGCGGCCACGTCCTTGAATGCGGGGCCCACCACCTTTTTGTCCACTGCGTGGCAGGCCATGCAGTTCTTGGACTGAGCCAGGGCCTGGTCGGCCATGGCGGGAGCCACGGCGGCCATGGACAGAGCGAGGGCGATCAACGTTTGCTTCATCGTGAGTTCCTGTGAGTTGGATAAAAATTGGCTGACAGGCGCATTGTAGTAGTCGCATTGCGTACATGCAGATGCCGATGCTGGCGTGTTAAGTGGGAGGGTCTATGTATTTGCTGGGACTGGCGGTTCTGTTGTCGTTGCTCAAACTGGCGGGAATGGGGCCCGTCGGCGAGTGGCCTTGGTGGCCTATTCTGGGCGTTTATGCCGCGGCCTCCGCATGGTGGGTTTGGGCGGACTGGTCGGGGTACACCAAGCGCAAGGCGGAGGAGAAGATCGAGCTACGGAAAAAGGAGCGCATCCAGCGCCAGAAAAAGACCATGCAGCCGGGGCCGCGCCGCCGCTGAAACGTAAAAAAGCCCGGCTGCAGGCAGACCGGGCAAGAGGGAGAGCTGGGGTCGGCCCGCCGGGCTTCACGGCTGCATTTCGGGCGCTGTTCCTGGCTGCTGGTCCTTGAGCACGCCGCCGCCCAGCGATTGGTACAGCGCCACCGTATCGCCATACAGGCTGCCCTGGGCGGCAACTGACGCAGCGCGCGCCTGCAGCCACGATTGCCGGGCCGCGAGGTACATGGGGCGGCTGGCGTAGCCGGCCTTGAGCTGGGAGTTGGTCAGGTTCAGGGTGGTCTGGCTGGCCTGCTCGCTTTCACGGCTCATGCGCAAGGCATGGCTGTCCGTATCGAGTGCATAGAGCGCATTGGCCACATCCTGGAAGGCCGAAAGCACCGTGCCCTGGTAGGTGGCCGCTGCAGCCTGCAGCCCGGCTTGTGCGGCCTTCTGTTGGGCCAGCAGCGTGCCGCCCTTGAACAGCGGCATGAGCAGGTTGGCGCCCAGGGCCCAGGTCGTGTTCTCGGCGGTGAACATCTTGGCGAAAGTGGTTGCACCGCCGCCATAGGCCGCCGTGATGGAGAGCTGGGGCAGGCGTGCGGCGGTGGCCACGCCCACGGCGGCGCTGGCCTGCTGCACCTGGGTTTCCGCGATGCGGATGTCGGGGCGGTGCTCGACCAGCTGGGAGGCGATCGTCTGCGGCATGGCCGGCAGGCTGAAGCTGGACAGCGGCAGCACCGGCGGCGACTGGTCGGGCGTGCGCCCCATCAGCGTGGCGACGAGGTTGCGGGTCTGTTCCAGGGATTTCTGCAGCGGCGGCAGCTGCTGCTGCAGCTGGATCAGCAGGGTCTGCTGCGTGGCCACCTCCATGCCGCTGGCGTAGCCGTTGGCCTGCTGCTTGCGCATGTGGGCCAGTTGTTCCTGTGCGGCTTCCACGGCCTGGCCGATCAAGGCGGCCTGCTCCTGCAGCATGGACGTCTGGATGACCGCCGCCACCAGATTGCCGGCCAGGCTCAGGCGGGCGGCCTGAAGCTGCAGGCGCTGGCCTTCTTCCTGGGCCTGCAATCCCTCCACCTGGCGGCGGTTGGCGCCGAACAGGTCGGGTGTGTAGGAGATGCTCAGCTGGGCCGTGTGATAGGTGTAGATTGAGTCGCCGTTGTTGAGTGGCGGCGACATGGACTGGCCCGTGTTCTGGCGCGAAGGGCTGTAACCCAGCTGGACGGACGGAAAGAAGTAACCGCGCTGGGCAATGACGTTCTGGTGGGCTGCGCGCAGGGTGGCCTCGGCAGCCTCTATGGTCGGGCTTTGGCGCAACGCGTCCTCGACCATGGTGTTCAGCGGTGCCGAGCCGAAGGCCTTCCACCACTGGGCGTCGATGGACTGCGCGGCAGAGGCCTGCGCTGCGGTGGACAGGGGGCCGCGCGTCAGTGATTGCGGCTTGGCGACCTGCGGCCGCACATAGTCCGGACCGACAGCACAGCCAGCCAGCAAGGCTGCCAGCGCGACTGCCGTGATCGCGAATGGGTTCTTCTTCATGGCAGCAGTGATTGCATTAGGGATTGCATCAGGCACGTTTGCCTCCCAGGCCTTCGCGGCGCTTTGTCAGTTTCATGCGGCGCAGCACCGCCAGGCGCAGTGCCGGCACCACGAGCAGCAGGAACACCGGGCCGATGAGCATGCCGCCCACCACGACGGTGGCCAGGGGGCGCTGCACCTCGCTGCCGATGCTGTGCGAGAGCGCGGCCGGCAGCAGGCCGATGCAGGCGGACAGGGCCGTCATCAGCAGGGGGCGCATACGGCTGCGGTAGGCTTCTTCCATGGCCTCATGGGGGTGATGGCCCTTGCCGCGCAGATCGTTGTAGTAGGTCAGGATCAGAATCCCGTCCATCACCGAGACGCCCAGCAGCGAGATGAAGCCGATGATGGCCGAGATGCTCAGCACCTGGCCCGAGATGTACAGGGCCAGGATGCCGCCGATCACGGTGAACGGCACGGAGGCCAGGGTCAGCAGGCAGTAGGTGAAGTTGTTGAACAGTGCATAGAGCAGGGCGAATACCAGGCAGATGGCCACGGGGATGGCGATCATCATGCGGGCCTTGGCCTGCTGCAGCGCCTCGAACTCGCCGGCGAAAACCACGCGGTAGCCCTGGGGCAGGTGGACCTCCTGCCGGATGCGGCGCTGCACCTCGCTCACGGTGCCGCCCAGGTCGCGGCCGCGGGCCGAGAACTTGATGGGGATGTAGCGCTCGTTGCTTTCGCGGTAGATGTAGGTGGCGCCGGTATCCAGCGTGATCGTGGCGATGTCGGACAGCGGAATGTACGAGGTGGCGCCCGATGCCGTGGTGTAGCCGACGCGCAGGTTGCGCACGCTGTCGGGCGAGGAGCGGTTGCCCTCGTTGAAGCGCACCGTGAGCCCGAACTGCTTTTCGCCCTCCAGCACCGTCGTGGCCTGGGTGCCGCCCATGGCGGTCTGGATGGCGCTGGTCACGTCGCCGGTGTTGAGGCCGTAGCGCGCGGCTTTCTCGCGGTCGATCTGGATGTTCATGTTCGGCTGGCCGAGCACGTGGAACACGCCCAGGTCGGCCACGCCGTCGATGTGCGACATCACCCCATAGACCTGGTCGGCCAGCTTTTCCAGCGTGGCAAGGTCCGGGCCGATGATCTTGACCGAGTTCGCGCCCTTGACGCCCGACAGGCCTTCCTGCACGTTGTCCTGGATGTACTGCGAGAAATTGAAGGTGACGCCGGGGAACTCGGCGGCAAATTTCGATTGCAGCTCGTTGATCAAACGGGTCTTGGTCATGCCCGGGCGCCATTTCTCGAAGGGCTCCAGCGGCGCGAACAGTTCCACGTTGTTGAAGCCCGAAGCATCGCTGCCGTCGTCGGGACGGCCGTGCTGCGAGACCACGGTGATGATCTCCGGGTATTCGTCGATGATCTTGCGCATGCGGTTGGCCTTGTCGCGGCCGGCCTCCAGCGAGATCGTGGGCGGCATGGAGGCGCGGATCCACAGATTGCCTTCCTCCAGCGCGGGCAGGAATTCGCTGCCCAGGTGCATGGCCATCAGCGCGCCGCCGGCCAGGGCCAGCGCTGCGCAAGCCAGCACCAGGCGCGTGTTCTTCAGTACCCAGTTCAGTGCCGGTTCATAGACGTGGTGGATGGCCTGGACGATGAAGGTTTCCTTCTCCTGCACCTTGGCGGGCAGCAGGTAGCTGGCCAGTACCGGCGTGACGGTGAAGGTGGCGATCAGCGCGCCGGCCAGCGCGTAGCCGTAGGTGCGTGCCATGGGGCCGAAGATCTGGCCTTCCACGCCCTGCATGGCGAACAGCGGCGTGAAGGCGGCAATCGTGATGCAGGTGGAGAACAGCACCGAGCTGTCGACCTGCGTGGCGCTCAGGTAGATGGTGCGCAGGCGCGTGGTCCAGCCGTCGCTGGGGCTGGTGCGGGGGCCGTCCGGCCCCTTGGCCATGGCGCGCAGCATGGAGGCGCGTATGGCGATCGGCCGCTGGAAGTTGCGGAACACGTTCTCCACCAGAATCACCGCCGCATCCACGATGATGCCGAAGTCCACCGCACCCAGCGACAGGAGGTTGGCCGACTCGCCGGTCATCACCAGCATCATGATGCTGAAGAACAGGGCGAACGGGATGTTGATGCTGACGATGACCGCACTGCGCAGATCGCCCAGGAACACCCACTGGATGAAGAACACCAGCAGGCAGCCGAAGATCAGGTTGTGCAGCACCGTGTGGGTGGTCACTCCCACGAGCACGGCGCGGTCGTAGTAGGGCTCCAGCGTCACGCCGGCGGGCAGCGTGCCGTCGGAGTTGATCTTCTCCACGGCGGCCTTGACCTTGCCGATCACGTCGCTGGTGTGCAGCGTGCGGTTCATGATGACCACGCCGGTCACCACGTCGTTCTGCTTGTCGCGTCCGGCTTCGCCCAGGCGCGGCACCGAGCCTTCCTTGATGGTGCCTATGTCCTTGACCCGGACCGGCTGGCCGCCTTTCTGCCCCACGACGATGTTGGCCACGTCGTCCATGTTGCGCACCAGGCCCAGGCCGCGGATGTTGACCGACTGGTCGCCCACGCTGATGGCGCGCCCGCCCACGTTGACGTTGGCGTTGCCGATGGCCTCGAGCAGGTTCTTGAGCGTGACGCCATAGGCCTCCAGGCGCTTGGGGTCGGCATCCACATGGTATTCCTTGGTGGTGCCGCCCCAGGTCACGACCTGCACCACGCCGGGCACCGTGAGCAGGCGCTTTTCGATCACCCAGTCCTGCAGCGTGCGCAAATCGGTCAGGCTGTAGTTGGACGGGCCCTTGACCTGGTAGCGCAGGATTTCGCCCACCAGGCTGGAGGCCTGGATCTGGGGCTGCACGCCATTGGGCAGGTTGACGTTGGCCTGCAGGTTGTTGGCCACCTGGTTCAGCGCGAAGTAGTAGTCCGTGCCGTATTTGAACGTCACCCGCACGAAGGACAGGCCGTAGAACGAGGTGGAGCGGATGTTGTCCACGTTGGGCGTGGTGGCCAGGCCGATTTCCATGGGGCGCGTGTAGTAGCGCTCCATCTCCTCGGCCGACAGGCCGGGCGCCTGGGCCGTGATTTCCAGAATGACCGGGGCCGGATTGGGGTAGGCCTCGACGTTGAGCTTGGAGAAGGCGAGCAGCCCCAGCCCCATGAAGGCCAGCAGGCCCAGCATGACGATGGCTCTGCGCGACAGCACAAAGGCCAGCAATGGTCTAAACACAGCAGTGCTCCTGTTTTTTCTAGCGGCTTTGCAGCAGCGTTACTGCGCCGTCGTGTCGTACAGGCTGCTCAGGAAGAGCGCGTTGTGCCGGGCGACGGGCTGGGTGGCGTTCAGGCCCTGGGTGATTTGCACCCAGCCGTTTTCGGTCTTGCCGCGCGTCACCTTGGTGCGTGTGAACAGAGGGCCCTTGGCATCCTTGCCCATGGCCAGCCATACCACGTCGCTGCCATCGCCTTCGCGGACCACGGCCTCGGCCGGCACGGCCAGGCCGTCTTCGGGCGCGGCCACGGTGATGGTGAAATCGGCCGTCATCTGCGGGCGCAGCACATGGTCGGGATCGGCCACGTCGGCGCGCACCACGAAGCGGCGGCTGTCGGCATCCAGGCTGTCGCCCACATAGGAGATGGTGCCGGTGAAGGTCTTGCCGGGCCAGGCCGAGACGCTTACCTGCACGGACTGGCCCAGGCGGAACTGGCTGAACTCGGACTCGGGCACATAGGACACCATCCACAGCGAACGCATGTCCGACACCACCATGGGCGCGGGATCGGTGCCGGGCTGCACCAGCTGGCCCGGCTGGGCCGCACGGGCCGTCACGCGGCCGGCCCTGGGGCTCTTGACCGCGAATTCCAGTCCCACGCGCTTGTCCTGCTCCAGCCGGTTGATGTCGGCGTCGCTGAGGTCGAACAGGTGCAGGTTCTGGCGCGCCGCGTCATAGGCGGCCTTGGCCGTCTGCTGCTCGGTCTGCGCCTGCAGATATTCCTTCTGCGCAATGCTGTTGTCCTTGGCCAGGGCTTCCGCGCGTTTCAAGGTTTCGTTGGCGTTGCGCAGGGCGGCGGCGCTGGAAATGAGCGTGGAGGCGGCCTGCGACATGTCGGGCACGGCCACCGTGTACAGCACCTGTCCGGCCTTGACGTCGTCACCGGCCTTGGCCAGCACCTTGGACACCCGGCCCTGGTAGGCAGAGTAGACCTTGGCCGTGCGGTCCTGGTTGAAGTCGATCACGCCGATGGCGTGGCGCACGTTGTTGAAGGTATGGCTCTGCGGCAGGTCCACGTCGAAGGAGGCGAGCTGATCGGACTGGACGCGGACCATGCCCTTGTCCACCTTGCCGGCCACCGATTCCTCGGGGGCCTGTGCGGCTTCGGAGTTGTGCGAGCCGAGGTAGGCGATGCCGGCGACGGCAGCTGCGCAGGCCAGCGCTGCTGCGGCAATGATGAGGCGTTTCTTGGCGGGGAATTGCGGTGTTGGGGCCTGTGTCGACATGTTCCAGCCCTCCTTGTCTTCAAGCTGCTCCTGTATCGGCCGCTGCCCGGAAATCCGGCGCAGCTGGCCACGGTGGTGCGAGCCTAAATCCGGCAAGCTTTACATTGGCTTGATGTCGACGGATGCGCCGGTTTCAGCCCCTGGCTGCGGGCAGGGGCCTGGCCTGGACCGGAGCCGCTGCGCAGGGCAGCTGGATCTCGAAGCAGGTCCCCAGCCCGCTCTCTGCCATCAGGCCTAGCGTGCCGCCCAGCCGCTGCACGATGCGCTGGGCAATGGACAGGCCCAGGCCCGAGCCCTCGGGCAGGCCGTGGTTGCCGCGCCAGAAGGGCAGCAGCAGGTTTTCCCGCGTGGCGGCATCCAGTGGCGGGCCGTCATCCCGGACCCGGACGATCAGCGTGGATGCGCGGTGGTGCAGGTCCAGCCGGACATGCGGGCCGCCGTAACGGATGGCGTTGTCGAGCAGATTGGAGATCACCTCGCCCAGCAGCACGGGCGAGCCCTGCAGCTGGAAGTCCAGCGCCGCGGGAACATGGTTTTCGACGACGAGCGACTTGCTGGCTGCCTGCGCCGGGGCCTGCCAGCGCGCGGCCGACTCCAGCACCGTGTCCACGGCGTCGAAGCACTCGGATTGGACGGCGGCATTTTCGGAGGTGCTGTCCGAGACGCGGGCATAGGCCAGCAGCTGCTTGACCATGCGGGCGCCGCGCGTGGCCACCTCGTCGAGCTGGGCCAGGACCTGCGCATCCATGGGCTGGCTGGGGTCGGCGCGCTGTATGCGCCGCATGTCGCCCACGAGCAGGCGTATGCCGGCCATGGGCGTCTGCAGCTGGTGGGCCGCATCGGCGATGAAGCGGCGCTGCTCGTCCACGGAAGCCTGCAGCCGCTGCAGCAGGGAGTTGGTATGCGCCACCAGTTCACGCAATTCCTCGGGCACTTCTTCGACGGGCAGAGGGGAAAGGTCGGCATCGCCATGGGCCACCACCAGGGCGCTGAGCCGCCGGGTGGGCGAGAGGGCCGCCTGGATGCTGTAGTAGAACAGCGGAATGATGATGAAGCCGGCCAGCGCCGCGGGCAGGAAGATGGCCGTCGCGATCTCTTCCTTGACCTGGCGGCGCTTTTGCTTGGACTCGGCCACCATCACCCAGACCGTCTCATCCGAAGGCGAGGGCTGTATGCGCAGGGCCACGGCCCGCAAATGGGTTCCGTGCGGGCTGGCCTGGCTGAAGAAAATGGGTTGGGTATCGGTGCGCGCCTCGATCTCGGTCGCATCGAGGTGCAGGTCGCCGACCAGCTTGCGCCCCGAAGCCGTGTGGACCGAGTAATGGCTGAGGGACAGCGAGTCGAAAACCAGCGAGTCCGCGGTTTCCTTGCTGGCGGCGAAGCTGGCCTTGCCGTTGTTCCAGCGCAGCTGGGCGGCCAGGGCCTGGGCATCGTCGGCCAGCAGGCGGTCGAACGAGGTGTTGGTGCTGCGCCCGGCCAGCAGATAGGCGGCGCCGGCGGCGAGCACGGCGCAGGCCACCCATAGCGCGACCACGGGCAGCATGAGCTGCTTGAGCAGGCTGGGGTTGATCCAGCCCAGCGGATTGAGGCGCAGGTTCACAAGGCCTCCAGTGCGTAGCCCACGCCCCGCAGCGTGACGATGGTGATGCCCGCCGGGGCCAGCTTGCGCCGCAGCTTGAGGATGTAGATCTCCACCGAGTTGGCGCTGAAGTTGCTCTCCCAGCTGGACATGGCCGAGATGATGCGGGTCTTGGGCACGGCCGTGCCGTGCGAGGACATCAAAAGCTCCAGCAGAGCGGTCTCGCGCGGGCTCAGGGCCAGCCGCTCGCCCTCGAAATGCAGTTCCTTGGTGTCGGTGTTGAAGCTCAGGGCGCCCATGGTCAGCACGTTGCTTGCGTTGCCGCTGCGCCGGCGCGTGATGGCGCGCAGGCGCGCCACCAGTTCTTCGGGCTCGAAGGGTTTGGGCAGGTAGTCGTCGGCGCCGTTGTTGAGACCCTGCAGGCGGCTGGAGAGCCCGTCGTTGGCCGTGAGGATGATGACGGCCAGGTCCTTGCCCTGGCTGCGCCACTTGAGCAGCACCTCCTGGCCGCTGCGCCGCGGCAGGCCCAGGTCCAGCACGGCGGCGTCGTAATGCTCTGTTGCCGTTGCGGCAAGGGCGTATTCGCCATCCGTGACGGCGTCCACCTGCCAGCCCTCGGCCTGCAGCATACGGGTAATGCCCAATCTCAGGGCGGGATCATCCTCAACAACGAGTACGCGCATGGTCTTGCTTCAGAAACCGGGGATTCGGATGACCGCTATTTTTGCCTCAAACGGCAAGCACAAGCGCTTGCCGTGGCCCTCGCAGGGGCCGCAATGGTCTTGCAGGGTGGGACATAATGGATTGTTTTCGTCTAACCAGCAGATTCACCCCATGCCCGCATACCGTTCCAAAACCTCCACTGGCGGCCGCAACATGGCCGGCGCACGCGCTCTGTGGCGTGCCACCGGCATGAAGGATGGCGACTTCGACAAGCCCATCATCGCCATTGCCAACTCGTTCACCCAGTTCGTGCCCGGCCACGTGCACCTGAAGGACCTGGGCCAGCTGGTGGCGCGCGAGATCGAGGCCGCGGGCGGCGTGGCCAAGGAGTTCAACACCATCGCCGTGGATGACGGCATCGCCATGGGCCACGACGGCATGCTGTACTCGCTGCCCAGCCGCGACATCATCGCCGACTCGGTCGAGTACATGGTCAACGCCCATTGCGCCGACGCGCTGGTGTGCATCTCCAACTGCGACAAGATCACCCCCGGCATGCTGATGGCCGCCATGCGCCTGAACATTCCGGTGATCTTCGTTTCGGGCGGCCCCATGGAGGCCGGCAAGACCAAGCTGGCCAACCCCGCGACCCATGTGATGGAGTTCAAGAAGCTGGACCTGGTGGACGCCATGGTGATCGCGGCCGACCAGAGCTACACCGACGAGCAGGTGGCCCAGGTCGAGCGCTCGGCCTGCCCGACCTGCGGTTCGTGCTCGGGCATGTTCACGGCGAACTCCATGAACTGCCTGACCGAGGCGCTGGGCCTGTCCCTGCCCGGCAACGGCACCGTGGTGGCCACGCACGCCGACCGCGAGCAGCTGTTCAAGCGCGCCGGCCGCCGCATCGTGGAACTGGCCCGCGAGTACTACGAGCAGGACGACGAATCCGTGCTGCCGCGCTCCGTGGGCTTCAAGGCCTTCGAGAACGCCATCACGCTGGACATCGCCATGGGCGGATCCACCAACACCATCCTGCACCTGCTGGCCATCGCCCAGGAAGCCGGCATCGACTTCACCATGGCCGACATCGACCGCCTCTCGCGCGTCGTGCCCCAGCTGTGCAAGGTCGCGCCCAACACGCAGAAGTACCATATCGAGGACGTGCACCGCGCGGGCGGCATCATGGCCATACTGGGCGAGCTGGAGCGTGCCGGCAAGCTGCACACCGATGTGCCCACCGTGCATGCCAAAACCATGGGCGAAGCCCTGGCCCAGTGGGACATCGTGCGCACGCAGGATGAAGCCGTGCGCCATTTCTACCTGGCCGGCCCCGCCGGCATCCCCACGCAGATTGCCTTCAGCCAGAACACCCGCTGGCCCAGCCTGGACCTGGACCGCGCCGAAGGCTGCATCCGCTCCTACGACCATGCCTTCAGCAAGGAAGGCGGCCTGGCCGTGCTGACCGGCAACATCGCCCTGAACGGCTGCGTGGTGAAGTCCGCCGGAGTGGACGAATCCATTCTCGTGTTTGAAGGCCCGGCCCATGTTGTGGAGTCGCAGGACGAGGCCGTGGAGCACATCCTGAACGACGAGGTCAAGGCCGGCGACGTGGTCATCGTGCGCTACGAAGGCCCCAAGGGCGGCCCCGGCATGCAGGAAATGCTGTACCCGACCAGCTACCTCAAGTCCAAGGGCCTGGGCAAGGCCTGCGCGTTGCTGACCGACGGCCGTTTCTCGGGCGGCACTTCGGGCCTGTCCATCGGCCACTGCTCGCCCGAGGCGGCAGCCGGCGGCGCCATCGGCCTGGTGAGGAACGGCGATCGCATCCGCATCGACATTCCCAACCGCAGCATCAACATGCTGGTCAGCGACGAGGAACTGGCCAAGCGCCGCGAAGCGCAGAACGCCAAGGGCTGGAAGCCGGCCCAGGCGCGTCCGCGCAAGGTTTCGGCCGCGCTCAGGGCCTATGCCAAGCTGGTGACCAGCGCCGACACCGGTGCCGTGCGCGATCTTTCCCTGCTCGATGATTGAGTTTTCACTGGACGTCAACGCCTGCCCGCAGCTTGACCGACAATCCGACCGCCGACTGGCCTCCGGGCAAGCGGCGGTTTTTTATTGCCTTGGGAAAGCAGCTGAACGCGGTGAGCAGGCGTGGCGGCGCTTTTCCTGGGTGTGACGAGGGAACAGGAAGCCAGAAGGCATGCAGCAAAGCTTGAGCCATGAAGCGGCACCCGCAAGGCCGGATGCCAGGTGTTTCCTGCGAAGCGGCCCGGGACGAGGACTTGGAGCGAGGGCGGCCGGCGTTGCCGTGGCGCTGGGGTTGGGCCTTGCCGTGGCGGCAGCCCAGGCGGCGCCGGCGTCTTATCCGCAGCGCCCCGTACGGCTGGTCGTGCCCTTCACGCCGGGCGGCTCCGCCGACATGGTGGCTCGCGTGCTGGCCGATGCCATGCAGGTGCCGCTGGGCCAGGCGGTGGAAGTGGACAACCGAGCCGGCACCGGCGGCCTGATCGGCGCCGAGGCCGTGGCCCGGGCGCCGGCCGACGGCTACACCATAGGCCTGGGCACGATCAGCACCCTGGCCACCAATCCCGTCATGCTGCCCAAGGCCTCCAGGATCGAGCCGGCCAGGGACTTCGTGCCCATCATCGCGCTGGCGTCGCTTCCCTCGGTGTTCTCGGTTCCGCCCAGCCTGGGCGTGCGCAGCTTCGGCCAGTTCGTGGCGCTGGCTCGCTCCAGGCCGGACCAGCTCAACATCGGCTCTTCGGGCATAGGTTCCATCGGGCATCTGCTCGTGCTGCGCATGAATGCCGTGTTCAAGATCCAGCTGCACCATATTCCCTACAAGGGCTTGGGCCCGGTGCTCAGCAGCGTGCTTTCGGGCGAGACCCAGGTGATCGGCGACCAGTTCCCTTCCTCGGCGGCCCATGTGGCTGCGGGCCGGTTGATTCCGTTCGCCGTGGGCGCGCAGGAGCGCCTGCCGGCCTTGCCCCAGGTGCCCACGCTCAAGGAGCTGGGCTATGAGGGGCTGAACAATCTGGCCATCACCTGGTTCGGCCTGATTGCGCCCAAGGGCACGCCGGTCTCCGTGGTGCAGACGCTCAATGCCGCGGCCAACGCGGCCTTGGACGATCCGGCCGTGCGGAGAAAACTGCAGGCCATGGGCGTGCACATCCTGGGCGGAGCGCCGCAGCGGCTGAACGAAATGATCGAGGACTCGACCCGCACCGTGCGCGAGATCGTGCAGGAGCAGCGGATCCAGGTACCCGTGGACCGCTGACCCGTCTGCTCCTCGAGCAGCAGCGTTTGGCAAGGGCTTGAGGGTGATTTGCGCTTTTTCGTGGGCATGCCGCCGCGTTTTACGCCTGTTCACATCCAGGTCGATGCGGCACTGCGGCACAATGCCTGCCATGCTGATGTACCCGCACATTGATCCTGTGGCAGTGCAGCTTGGCCCTCTGGCCGTGCACTGGTATGGCCTGACCTATCTGACTGCGTTCGCGCTGTTCCTGTTCCTGGGCACACGCCGCCTGGGCCATCCGCCGTTCAAGGCCATGGCCGGTGACAGGGCCTGGGCCCGCAGGGACGTGGAGGACATTCTCTTTCTGGGTGTGCTCGGGGTGGTCGTGGGCGGCCGGCTCGGCTACTGCCTGTTCTACAAGCCCGGCTACTACCTCACGCATCCGCTGGAGATCTTCGCGGTCTGGCAGGGCGGCATGAGTTTTCATGGCGGCCTGTTGGGCGTGATCGCGGCCATGCTGTGGTTTGCCCGTTCGCGCCGGCGTTCCTGGCTGGAAGTGGCCGACTTTGTCGCGCCCTGCGTGCCCACGGGTCTGGCGGCGGGCCGCATCGGCAATTTCATCAATGGCGAGCTGTGGGGACGCTTTGCCAGCCCAGACCTGCCCTGGGGCATGGTGTTTCCGCAAAGCGGCTCCATGCTGCCGCGCCATCCTTCGCAGATCTACCAGTTCCTGCTGGAAGGCCTGCTGCTCTTCGTCCTGCTGTGGTTCTATGCGCGCAAGGAGCGCAAGCCGGGGCAGGTGGCGGCGGTCTTTCTGCTGGGCTACGGCGTCTTCCGCTTCACGGCCGAATACTTCCGCGAGCCCGACGATTTCCTGGGCCTGCTTTCGCTGGGAATGAGCATGGGCCAGTGGCTGTGCGTGCCCATGATCGTGGGCGGCATCGTGATGTGGCTGTGGTGCGGCAAGCGTGCGCCCTATGAGGTTGGGCGCGCGGCGGCCTGAGATGGCCTGTGTCTTGTCCCCCAAAACGCAGGCCCGGCGCCTGCGTTTTTCATGGCGCCGCCAGCTTGTCGGCATGGTGCTACAGCGGTGGCTGCCGAGTGGCTGCGCAGGCGCCGCCGTGCCGTCATAATGTTCGCAGAGCCAATGTACGCAGGCGTTACATGCTTCGCCATTGAGAGCAATTGAAACAGCAGGGGCAGCGAATGAGTTGGGCAGCAGACTGGATTGAGCAGACCAAGCTATGGGTGCGCGGCGCGGAGGGCGAGAAGAGGGGCAAGGGCGATGCCGAGCAGCGCCCGCTGGCGCAGCGCCTGGAGGCCACCTTGCGGCGTGGGCCGGAGGCCTTGTCGCCGCGCGAGCTGCGCCGTGTGTTCGAGGATTTGCAGCAGGTGGCCGATGCCGCGCTCAGCGACGTGGAGGGCGGCCGCCATGCCCAGGCGCTGATGGAGTGGTATGCCAAGGCCGAGCTGCCGGCGCGCAAGGATTTCTGGGCGCTGATCGTCGAACAGTTCGGGCCCGATGCCCAGGTGCTGCAGGCTGCGCGCCAGCAATACGACCAGGCCGGCAACGACACCGAGCGCAGCGAAGCCGAGATGCGCCTGCGCCGCGCGCTGCTGTCCTCGCGCACGCGGCTGCTGCAGCGCTTTGCCCAGCCCCAGGGCGGCATGCGTTTTCTGGTCGACATGCGGGCCCTGCTGCTGTCCCTGCCCAAGGCCGAGCAGCGCTATGTGGCGCTGGACGCCGAGCTTGAGCATCTGTTTTCCAGCTGGTTCGACGTGGCGCTGCTGGAGCTGCGCCGCCTGAGCTGGGATTCGCCGGCCTCGCTGCTCGAAAAGCTGATCCAGTACGAGGCCGTGCACGACATCCGCAGCTGGTCCGACCTCAAGAACCGGCTCGACAGCGACCGGCGTTGCTACGGGTTCTTTCATCCGCGCATGCCCGACGTGCCGCTGATCTTCGTGGAGGTGGCGCTGCTCGACAAGCTCGCGGGCAGCATGGCGCCGCTGCTCGACGAATCGGCGGCCGCGGCCGATCTTGCCAAGGCCAATACCGCCATCTTCTATTCGATCAGCAACACGCAGACCGGCCTCAAGGGCGTGAGCTTCGGCGATTCGCTGATCAAGCATGTGGTGGAAACGCTCACGCAGGAGTTCCCCAAGCTCAAGCAGTTCGCCACGCTGTCGCCGATTCCGGGCCTGCGCAGCTGGCTGGCCAAGCAGGGCGATGCCGTGCTGCAGGAGCTTGACGACAAGCAGAAGGCCGCGCTGGAGAAGGCCGCCGGGGGACTGGATGCCGCGCATCTGCTGGCCGCGCTGGAGGACCCCGCGGCGCTCCAGGACAAGTCGCCCGTGCGACAGGCGGCCATGTTCTGTGCGGCCCGCTACCTGGGCCGGGAAACTGCCAAGGGCCGTCCGCTGGATGCCGTGGCACGCTTCCACCTTGGCAACGGTGCGCGCGTGGAGCGCCTGAACTGGGCGGCTGACCTGTCGTCCAAGGGGCTCAAGCAATCCATGGGGCTGATGGTCAACTATCTCTATGACCTGAAGCGCCTGGACAAGCACCGCAGCCTGTTGGCGCAGGGCAAGATTCCGGTGTCTTCGGAGATCGAATCCCTGTGCAAAGCATGATGCATCCCTGAGCCGCCTCTGTCTTTGCCCTGCGCCCTTCGGCGACGCACCGTCCGCTTCCGCGATGGCGCGTTGTCCTCACCACAAGCCGGGCCGGTGCGCCAGCGAGACCGCGAGGCCGCCAGGTCGGGCATAACAGGGGGCATGCGATGCAGGTTTTTCCGCAGGAATGTGCAGGCGAGGGCGGGCAGTTGGGGCAGTTGAGGCAGGTGCAGCGGCGCACACTGCTCAAGTCCATGGGGGCGACGGCCGCCGCCGGTCTTTCCGGCTGGTCCGGCGTGGCGCGGGCCGCGGGCGACTGGCCTGCCAGGCCGGTGACCCTGGTCGTGCCTTTTCCTGCGGGCGGGGGCACCGATGCGTTTGCCCGGCCCTTCTCCAGCCAGTTCGCCAAGGTCACGGGCAAGACCCTGGTGGTGGACAACCGCGGCGGCGCCGGCGGCACGCTGGGCGCCTCCATCGCGGCCAAGGCGCCGGCGGACGGCTACAACTTCTTCATGGGCGGCACGCACCATGTGATCGCCCCCTCGGTCTACCCCAGGCTCGAATACGACCTGGAGCGCGACTTCATACCGCTGGCGCTGCTGGCCAGCGTGCCCCAGGTGCTGGTGGTCAATCCCAGGAAAGTGCCCTACACCACGCTGCGGGCGCTGCTGGCCGATGTGCGCGCCCGTCCCGGGCAATACAACTACGCCTCGGCGGGGCCGGGCTCCTCGCACCATCTGGCGGGCGAATTGTTCAAGCTGCAGACCAGGACCGACATCCTCCACGTTCCCTACAAGGGCGCGGGGCCCGCTTTGCAGGACCTGATAGCGGGCAATGTCGACATGCTGTTCGATGGCCTGGGCTCCTCGGCCCAGCACATCAAGGGCGGCCGCATCAAGGCCCTGATGGTAGCGGGCGCGCAGCGCAACCCGGCCTTTCCGGATGTGCCTTGCGCCAGCGAGTGCGGCCTGCCCGATTTCACCGTGACGACCTGGTATGGCCTGTGGGCCCCCAAGGGGACGCCGGCAGCCATTCAGCAGCAGATGCTGGAAGAGGTGCAGAAGATCGGCGGTGCCGAGGAGATCAAGGCGACCTGGGCCAAGAATGGCGCGGACTACGGCAAGCTGAGCCAGCAGCAGTTCGCCGCCATGATCCACAGCGAGATCCAGCGCTGGGCGCAGGTGGTCAAGGCCGCGGGCGTCAAGATAGACTCATAACCCCCCTGTGCCGCTGCGCGGCTTCCCCCTGGAGGGGGGCGGCACCGTCGCTGCGGGGCGGCCCTGGCCTGGTGTCCCTGGCCTGGAACCTACCCAGCGCGTGACAAGAATGACCCAAGTCCGGCCCTGTGATGGGCTGGCACGGTTTTGTTTCCATAGTTATTGAGTTCGACCGAATCACGATGACCGACATGCATCAAGCCAATCTTTTCAGCGCGCTGCGCGCCGCATTCCCCAAGCAGATGGAGCAAACCGCGGTCGAGGCCGTGGAGCCCGGCGGCCAAAGCCTTTACTACACCTGGGCGGACCTGGACCACGGCAGCGCGCGCATGGCCAATCTGCTGCAGTCGCTGCAGCTGCCCGAGGGCAGCCGCATTGCGGTGCAGGTGGAAAAATCGGTCGAGGCCATGATGCTGTACCTGGCCACGCTGCGCGCGGGATATGTGTTCCTGCCGCTCAACACGGCCTACCAGGGCGCTGAGATGGAGTATTTCATCGCCGACGCCGAGCCTGCCGTCGTGGTCTGCGCGCCGGGCAATTTCGGCTGGGTCTCCAAGCTGGCTTTCAATCGCGGCGTGGGCCATGTGTACACGCTGGGCACGGACCGCACCGGCACCTTGCTCGAGCGCGCGGCCCACCACGGCGACGCCCAGGAGCCCGTGGCGCGCAAGGCCGACGACCTGGCCGCCATCCTCTACACCAGCGGCACCACGGGGCGCAGCAAGGGTGCCATGCTCACGCACGGCAATCTGTTGACCAACGCGGCCACGCTCAAGGTCTATTGGGGCTTTCGATCCGGCGACGTGCTGATCCACGCCCTGCCCATCTTCCATGTGCACGGCTTGTTCGTGGCCATCCACGGGGCCTTGATCAACGGCAGCCCCATGATCTGGTTCTCCAGGTTCGAGCCCGCGGCGGTGATTGACCGCTTCAAGGACGCCACCGTGTTCATGGGCGTGCCCACGCTGTATGTGCGCATGCTGGCCGATGCGCGGCTGGACCGCGAGAAGGCCGCGCACATGCGCCTGTTCATCTCGGGCTCGGCGCCCATGCTGATCGAGACCTTCCGCGCCTGGCGGCAGCGCACCGGCCACGCCATCCTGGAGCGCTACGGCATGAGCGAGACCATCATGCTCACCTCCAACCCCTATGCGGCCGATCCGCGCTTCGGTGGCCAGGACGAGCGCCGCGGCGGCACCGTGGGCTTTGCACTGCCCGGCGTGGGCGTGCGCGTGCAGGGCGACGACGGCCGGCCGCTGGGCAGGGGCGAGATCGGCAACATCCAGGTGCAGGGACCCAATGTCTTCAAGGGCTACTGGCGCATGCCGGAAAAGACGGCCGAGGAGTTCACGTTTGATGGCTGGTTCAAGACCGGTGACGTGGGCATGCAGGACGAGCGCGGCTATTTCTCCATCGTGGGGCGCAGCAAGGACCTGATCATCTCGGGCGGCTACAACGTCTATCCGGCCGAGGTGGAAGCTTTCATCAACGAGCTGCCCGGCGTGGACGAGAGTGCCGTGATCGGCGTGCCGCATCCGGATTTCGGCGAGGTCGGCGTGGCGGTGATCGTGCCGCGTGCCGGGGCGAAGGTGGATTCCCGGGCCGTGATCGACACGCTCAAGGCGCAACTGGCGAACTTCAAGGTGCCCAAGCGCTGCTACGTGGTGGACAGCCTGCCGCGCAATACCATGGGCAAGGTGCAGAAGAAGCTGCTGCGCGACCAGTACGGCAAGGAATTTGCCTGACCCGCTGCCTGGAAAAGGGCTGGGCCGCCATCAAGCGCAAGCCGGTCGAGGCGTTATGTGCCGCAAAGCGCTTGGATCTTTGTCTTGATCCCAAATTTGATAGCGGATGGCGAATGCTGGCTGGCTAATCAAGCATGAAAAATGCTCGAAAATAAAGCAGCCCCTTTGAGGGCTGCTTTTGTTTTGAGAGCGCGCCAGTGCGTTAAGGCCTTAGCGCAGCACCAGCACGGGCACGTGGGAGTGGGTCAGCACATGCTGGGTCTCGCTGCCCAGCAGCAGGCGCTGCAGGCCCTTGCGGCCGTGCGAAGCCATGACCACGAGGTCGCATTCGCGCTTCTTGGCCGTTTCCACGATGGATTCGGCCACCAGGTCCGAATGCACGATTTCGGTGGTCACGCCGACCTTGCGTTCCTGGCCCAAGGCCTTGATGCCGTTGAGCAGCGTCTGGGCCTGCTCGGTCCATTGCTCCTCGATGCGCTTGGCCTCCTTGATGTCCAGCAGGTCGCTGCCCTCCAGGTAGCTGCGCGGGTAATGCGACACCACTTTGAGCGCAATCACGCTGGCACCGCAAAGCGCGGCGAGATCCAGCCCGCTGCGGACTGCCTTGTCGGATAGTTCCGTGCCATCGGTGGCGATCAGGATGCGGTTGTACATATGCAACTCCTTTCTTGAGGGATTCATGCTGTCTATGCAATGAAAGCATAAATTGCCCGGGCTGTTAAGGCTTGATCCACATCAACGTCAGTATGATGATGCGCTGTTACGCTCGACCATATGTACCAGAACAACCCTGTCACGCCCATCGGGCAACGGCAGGCTGATGTTGATTCTGGCCCCTACGTCCAGGCCCAGGCTGTCAGCCTGCTGCTGGACGATCCACAGGAGTGGACCTCCTTTGGACGGCCTGCGGGCCGCAAGACTTCGCAACCTCCAGAAAACGCGGCCGAATCTCCGGTATGGGATTCGTACGTCGTTTTGGAGGGCATGCATTGTGCTGCGTGTGCGCTGACCATCGAGGAGGCGCTACGCGCCGTGCCCGGAGTGCAGGAGGCCGAAGTCAGCGCAGCCACGCGCCGTGCCCGCGTCGTCTGGCGGCCCGCCCAGGTGCTTCCATCGCAGTGGATGGAGGCCGTGGCGCGCGCTGGCTACCGCGCGCTGCCGGCGCGCGACGCCTTTGTGCGCGAGCTGCGCCAGGCCGAAACGCGCCGCGCGCTGTGGCGCTGGCTGGTGGCGGGCTTTTGCATGATGCAGGTCATGATGTACGCGTGGCCGGCCTATATCGCCCGGCCCGGTGACCTGTCGCTGGAGATGGAGACGCTGCTGCGCTGGGCTTCCTGGGTGATCTCCCTGCCCGTGGTGCTGTTCTGCTGCGGGCCGTTCTTCAAGAGCGCCCTCAAGGACATCGCCCAGCGCCGCGTGAGCATGGACCTGCCCGTGGCCATCGGCATGCTGATCACCTTTCTCATCAGCACCATGGGCACTTTCGATCCCTCGGGGCCCTTCGGTCAGGAAGTCTTTTTCGATTCCCTGACCATGTTCGTCTTTTTCCTGCTCACCGGCCGCTGGTTGGAGCTGCGCCTGCGCGACCGCACGGCCGGGGCGCTGGAAGCCGTGATGAACCGCCTGCCCGATTCGGTGCTGCGCAAGATTGCCGGCAGCGGCGAGCAGGGCGCGGATGATTTCGAGCGCGTCGCCACGCGCCGCCTGCGCGTGGGCGATGTGGTGCGCGTGCTGGCCGGCGAGGCCTTCCCGGCGGACGGCATCGTCGTGCGCGGCCGCACCCATGCCGACGAGGCCTTGCTGACCGGCGAATCCACGGCCTTGCCGCGTGGCGTGGGTGACAGCGTCACGGCCGGCAGCTACAACCTCGACGCCATGGTCGACATGCGCGTGGAAAGCGTGGGCGAGGGCACCCGCTTCGCGCAGATCGTCGATCTGATGGAAAGCGCCTCGCTGCAAAAGCCGCGCCTGGCCCAGGCGGCCGACAAGATGGCGCGCCCATTTCTGGCCGTGGTGCTGCTGGCGGCCCTTGCCGCCGCCGTCTGGTGGTGGCCCGCGGATCCCGGCAAGGCCATGATGGTGGCCGTGGCCGTGCTCATCGTCACCTGCCCCTGCGCACTGTCGCTGGCCACGCCCGTGGCCATGCTCACGGCTGCCGGCACCCTGGCGCGCCATGGCGTGCTGGTGCGCAATCTCCAGGGGCTGGAAGCCCTGGCTGCCGTCGACACCCTGGTGCTCGACAAGACCGGCACCCTGACACGCGACGGCCTGGCGCTGCGGGCCATGACCCCTGCTGCCGGTGAGAATGCCGACGAGGTGCTGGCGCTGGCAGCCTTGCTGGCACGCCAGTCCATGCATCCTGCCTCCAAGGCCTTGGCCGCCGCGGCGCTGACGGCCGAATTGCCGGCTGGCAACTGGCGGTTGGATGACCTGCAGGAGCAGGCCGGCGCGGGCCTGGAGGCCCGGGTCGAGGCAGCAGGCCAGGGTGCGCGGGGCATGCGGCCCTCGCGCCTGCGTTTGCGCCTGGGTTCGGCCCGGCATTGCGAAGTGGCCGAGCTGGCCCCGCAGGAGAGCGGCCAGAGCGTGATGCTGGCCGAGGCCACGGACCATGGCTGGCGGGCGCTGGCCCAGTTCCATCTGAGCGAGGACCTGCGCCCCGAGGCGGCCCAGGTCATCCGCGATCTGCAGGAGCGCGGCATTTCCGTGCAACTGCTGTCGGGCGACCGCCCGGCTGCGGTCCGCATGGTGGCCCAGGCGCTGGGCCTGGCGCAGGCGCAGGGCGGCTGCAGTCCGCAGGACAAGCTCGCGCGCATGCAGGCGGCGCAGGCCCAGGGCCATCATGTGGCCATGGTGGGCGACGGCCTCAACGACGGCCCGGTTCTGGCCGGAGCCCATGTTTCCTTTGCGTTTGGCAAGGCAGTTCCGCTGGCACAATCGCGCGCTGACTTTGTCGTCCTTGGCGACAATCTCGAGCGGGTCGTGCAAAGCGTGCTGCTTGCGCGCCGCACGTTGTCCGTCGTGCGCCAGAACCTGGCCTGGGCGGCTGCCTACAACGCGATTTCGATTCCCCTGGCCCTCATGGGCTGGATGCCGGCCTGGCTGGCCGGCCTGGGCATGGCGGCAAGTTCGCTGCTGGTGCTTCTCAATGCCGCAAGGCTGGCCCGAGGCCTGCCGGGGGCGGGAGCCGCCGTGCCAGCGACCGGTACGGCCAGCGCGGGAGGCGACTGGCCGGCTTCATCAATGGCGGCCGCCGGCGGCCCGCAAGGAGAGCGCTGATGGAAGTGCTGTACGTATTGATTCCGCTGTCCGTGGTGCTGGTGCTGGCCGTTGTCGCCGCGCTGTGGTGGGCTGTGTACCGCGGGCAGTTCGAGAGCGTGGAGCAAGAGGGGGAGCGCATTCTTCGCGACGATTGAGATGGATCAAATAGCCTGAGAACAAACCAATGAACACTTTGCAAGCAATTTTTGAGGTGCCCGATGGATGCTACTAATAACAATGCTGTCTATTACGACGATACCGTCGTGAGGCAGTTCTCTATCATGGCCGTCGTATGGGGAGTGGTTGGCATGACTGTGGGCGTGTTCATCGCGTCCCAGCTGGCATGGCCGGAGCTCAACTTCGGCATTCCCTGGCTGAGCTACGGCCGCCTGCGTCCGCTGCATACCAATGCGGTGATCTTCGCCTTCGGCGGCTGTGCGCTCATGGGCACCAGCTACTACGTGGTGCAGCGCACCTGCCAGACCAAGCTGTTCATGCCCAGGCTGGCGAGCTTCACGTTCTGGGGCTGGCAGTTGGTCATCCTGGCCGCCGCCATCAGCCTGCCGCTGGGCTATACCCAGGGCAAGGAATACGCCGAACTCGAGTGGCCCATCGACCTGCTGATCACCGCGGTCTGGGTGGCTTACGCCATTGTGTTCTTCGGCACCATCGGCATCCGCAAGGTCAGGCACATCTACGTGGCCAACTGGTTCTACGGCGGCTTCATCCTGGCCATCGCCTTGCTGCACGTGGTCAACAACGCCTCGATTCCGGCCGGCTGGATGAAGAGCTATTCGGCCTATGCCGGCGTGCAGGACGCCATGGTGCAGTGGTGGTACGGCCATAACGCCGTGGGCTTCTTCCTGACTGCAGGCTTCCTGGGCATGATGTACTACTTCATCCCCAAGCAGGCCGGCCGCCCCGTCTACTCGTACCGCCTGTCCATCGTGCACTTCTGGGCGCTGATCTTCACCTACATGTGGGCCGGCCCGCACCATCTGCACTACACCGCGCTGCCCGACTGGACCCAGTCGGTGGGCATGGTGTTCTCGCTGATCCTGCTGGCGCCCAGCTGGGGCGGCATGATCAACGGCATCATGACGCTGTCGGGCGCCTGGCACAAGCTGCGCGACGACCCCATTTTGCGTTTCCTGATCGTGTCCCTGTCGTTCTACGGCATGTCCACCTTCGAAGGCCCGATGATGGCCATCAAGACCGTCAACGCGCTGAGCCACTACACCGACTGGACCGTGGGCCATGTCCACTCCGGCGCGCTGGGCTGGGTGGGCCTGATCACCATGGGTTCGCTCTACTACCTGATCCCGCGCCTGTTCGGCAAGACCAAGATGCACTCGGTGCCCGCCATCGAGCTGCACTTCTGGATGGCCACCATCGGCATCGTGCTGTACATCGCCGCGATGTGGATCGCCGGCGTGATGCAGGGCCTGATGTGGCGCGCCGTGAACCCCGACGGCACGCTGACCTACACCTTCGTGGAAAGCGTGAAGGCGACCTATCCCTTCTATGTGATCCGTGTGACCGGCGGCCTGCTCTACCTGGGCGGCATGCTGGTGATGGCCTGGAATACCTGGAAGACTGCCATGTCCGGCCGTTCCGTCAAGGTGGCGGTGCCTGCCATCGTGGCCCACGCCTGAGCATCGAGGAGCGCAAGCAATGTCCGATCAAAACAATATGGCTCCCAAGAGTTCTTCCCGAGGCTTCTCCCACGAGAGGGTGGAAACCAGCAACTTCCTGCTGATCACGCTCATCCTGCTCGTCGTGGCCGTCGGCGGTCTGGCGGAAATCGTGCCGCTGTTCTTCCAGAAGTCCACGACCGAAGCCGTGGCGGGCCTCAAGCCCTACACGCCGCTGCAGCTCATGGGCCGCGACGTCTATCTGCGCGAGGGCTGCTACAACTGCCACTCGCAGATGATCCGTCCGTTCCGTGCCGAGACCATGCGCTACGGTCACTACTCGGTGGCCGGCGAGTTCGTCTACGACCACCCCTTCCAGTGGGGCTCCAAGCGCACCGGTCCCGACCTGCACCGCGTGGGCGGCAAGTACAGCGACGAATGGCACCGTATCCACCTGCACAACCCGCGTGACGTGGTGCCCGAGTCCAACATGCCCGCCTATCCCTGGCTGGAAACCAGCAAGGTCGACGACACGGCCGTGGCCCAGCGCATGACGGCGCTGCGCACGGTCGGCGTGCCGTACTCCGACGAAGAGATCGCCGGTGCCGCCGAGCAAGTCAAGGGCAAGACCGAGATGGAGGCCGTGATCTCCTATCTGCAGGTCCTGGGCCGCGCCGTCAAGTAAGGCAGGAGGAGCCCGGAAATGGATATCACCACTGTGCGCATCGTGGTCACGCTGGTATCGCTGGCGTGCTTCCTCGGCATCTGGTGGTGGGCATTTGCCCGCCGCAACCAGGCCCGTTTCGAAGAGGCGGCCCAGCTGCCTTTCCTGCAGGACTGATAACGAAAACAACCCATGAGTGATTTCATCCACAACTTCTGGTCGGTCTATGTGGCCGCCCTCACGCTGGGCGGCATTCTCGGCTGCCTGCTGCTGCTGATCATGGTGGCGCGCAAGAAGGTCACCTCGGCCGCGGATAACACCACCGGCCACGTCTGGGACGAGGACTTGCGCGAGCTCAACAATCCCATGCCCAAGTGGTGGGTGGGCCTGTTCGTGATCACGGTCGTCTTCAGCCTGGCCTATCTGGCGATCTACCCGGGCCTGGGCAGCTACAACGGCAAGCTCGACTGGAGCCAGGCCGGTGCCTACCGCAAGGAGGTGGCCAAGGCCCAGGCGGACCTCGAGCCGCTGTACGCCAAGTTCACCGCCATGCCCACCGAAGATATGGCCAGGGACCCGCAGGCCATGGCCGTCGGTGAGCGCCTGTTCATGAACAACTGTGCGCAGTGCCACGGCTCCGACGCCCGGGGCGGCAAGAGCTTTCCCAATCTGACCGACGGCGACTGGCTGCATGGCGGCACGCCCGAGAAGATCAAGGAAACCATTACCAACGGCCGCTTCGGCGTCATGCCGCCCATGGCCGCCGCCGTGGGCACGGCGGACGATGTGCGCAACGTGGCCAATTACGTGCTGAGCCTGTCGGGCAGTCCCCACGACTCCGTGCGGGCCTCGCTGGGCAAGTCCAAGTTCGTGGCCTGCGCCGCCTGCCACGGCATGGACGGCAAGGGCAACCAGGCCATGGGGGCCCCCAACCTGACCGACGACGTATGGCTGCATGGCTACGGCGAAGCCGCGATCGTGAACATCGTCAACAACGGCAAGCAAAACGAGATGCCGGCCCAGAAGGAAAAGCTGACCGAGGCGCAGATCGCCGTGCTGGCTTCCTACGTCTGGAGCCTGTCGAACAAGAGCGGGGCCGCCTCGCAGTAGGATCGTTCTCAGGCGTCTGCATTTTCAGAAATTACAACAACACCCAGGAACTGCCATGCAGCCCGATAGCGGGAAGCCCCGCAAAATCATTCCGATCACCTCCGTCGAGCCCGAGGGCGGACTCCACGAAGTCCCGATGTTCGTCTCCGAGCAAAAGGTCTATTCGCGTTCCGTTGCCGGCTTTTTCTCGCGCTGGCGCTGGATCATGGTGTTCGTCACCCAACTGGTCTTCTACGGCCTGCCCTGGCTGAACTGGGGCGAGCGCCAGATGGTGCTGTTCGATCTGGAGGCGCGGCGCTTTTACCTGTTCGGCCTGGTGTTGTATCCGCAGGACTTCATTTACCTGGCGGGGCTGCTCATCATCTGCGCGCTGGCCCTGTTTCTGTTCACGGCCGTGGCCGGGCGGCTGTGGTGCGGCTTCTCGTGTCCGCAGACGGTGTACACCGAGATCTTCATGTGGATCGAGCGCAAGGTCGAAGGCGACCGCAGCGCCCGCATGCGCATCGACAAGGGCGGCTGGACTTTCGAGAAGCTCTGGAAGAAAGCGTTCAAGCAGTCGCTGTGGATCGCCGTGTCGCTGTGGACCGGCTTCACTTTCGTCGGCTACTTCGTGCCGGTCCGCGAACTGGCTGCCCAGCTGCTGGCGCTGCAGGGCGGCTGGCAGATCTTCTGGGTGCTGTTCTACGGCTTTGCCACCTATGGCAACGCCGGCTACATGCGCGAGCAGGTGTGCAAGTACATGTGCCCGTACGCACGCTTTCAGAGCGCCATGTTCGACAAGGACACCATGATCGTGAGCTACGACGCGGCGCGCGGCGAAGCCCGCGGCCCGCGCAGGAAAGACGTGGACTACAAGGCCCAGGGCCTGGGCGACTGCATAGACTGCAAGCTGTGCGTGCAAGTCTGCCCCGTGGGCATCGACATCCGCAACGGCCTGCAGCACGAATGCATAGGCTGCGGCCTGTGCATCGACGCCTGCAACTCCATCATGGACAAGATGGAGTATCCGCGCGGACTGATCCGCCTGACCACGCAAAATGCCATCGCGCGCGGCTGGAAGCATGCTCAGACCTTGCGTCGCATCTTCCGCCCGCGCGTGCTGATCTACTCGGCGGTGCTGCTGGCCTTGAGCGGCGCCATGATCACCAGCCTGGCGCTGCGCCAACCGCTCAAGCTCGATGTGATCCGGGACCGCGCATCGCTGTCGCGCATCGTGGCCGGCGGCAAGCTGGAAAACGTCTACCGCCTGCAGATCATGAACGCCACCGAGACCGAGCAGCGCTACCGCATCAGCGCCACCGGGCTGGAAGGCCTGGAAGTGACGTCCGAGACAGAGGTCAGCGTGGGGCCGGCCGAGACGCGGGGCATTGCCGCGCGCCTGCAGATCCCGTACGGGTCGGCGGAACCCGGTTCGCACACGGTTTATTTCAACGTGGATGCCGTGATTCCCGGCGCCGGCCGCGTCACCGAAAAGGCCGTGTTCCTGGTGCCGCGCTGATCGCCGTTCGTCGCTGTTTCTTCGAGAGGCATTGCCGCAATGCCTTTCCCTATCAAAGAGGTCCGTCATGTCCCATACTTCCCAATCCGCTGCCGCCGTGCGAGCTGCCCGCAGCGCTCATCCCGAGGACGGCAAGCCCTGGTGGAAGTTTCCCCATGTCTGGCTGGTCGTCGGCGGCCCCGCCGTGGTGGTGGTCGCCGGCTTTGTGACGGCCTACATCGCCTGGAGCGCGCCCGATCCGGTGATCGACCCGGACTACTACCGCCACGGCGTGGAAATCAACAAACGCCTGAGCGAAGCCCAGAAAAGCCAGGCGCCGGCGCTGACAGGGCGCAACCACGCGCTCACACCCGCCGAAGACCATCCGACGGACCGCTGAGGCGCGCGTCTGCAGCTCCTACCCCTTCCAGGCCGCATTGCGGCCTTTTTTGATGGTTTTCAGGGTTTCCCACCTCGGGTAATGCCCGTGGCGGCCTTGCGCGCCAGCGGCTTTGCTGGCCAGAATGCATGCATCACACCGCAGCTTTCAGGAGAACAGCCCATGGTCGCTCAACGTTGGATGTGGATTGTCTGGCCCGCGTTCCTGGCCGCCGCAGCGATGGAAATGCTGGTTTTTGCCTTCGTCGATCCGCTGGAATTGCATCTGGCAGGCGAGCCCATCGCCTGGCCGCGCAACGCCGTCTACACGGTGTCCTTCTTTGTTTTCTGGGCCTTGGCCATGTTCTCCAGCATGCTCACCACCATGCTGGGCCGCAGCCTGGCGGAGCTCAATGGGGCAGCAGCCGTCCAGCCTGCCGACGCCCACCTGGCCGAGCACGACTGGCAGCCGGATTGAGCGGCTGCGGCCTCAAGCAAAAAGCCCGCGACGCGAGTCGGCGGGCTTTCGTTTTGAGAAGGCTGTGTTTCAGTCGTGGCATTGCTGGCTGTTGACGATGCGCTTCAGGGCCTCGGTATCCAGAATGCGCAGGTGGCGCTGCTTGACTTCCACGATGCCTTCCTCGGCGAACTTGGAGAAGGTGCGGCTCACGGTCTCAAGCTTGAGCCCCAGGTAGCTGCCGATTTCCTCGCGCGTCATGCGCAGCACCAGCTCCGACTTGGAGAAGCCGCGGGCCGACAGGCGCTGCACGAGGTTGAGCACAAAGGCCGCCAGGCGCTCTTCGGCGCGCATGCTGCCGAGCAGCAGCATCACGCCGTGCTCGCGCACGATCTCGCGGCTCATCACCTTGTGCACATGGTTCTGGAGGGCCGTGACCTCGCGTGACAGCTCCTCGAGCTTGTCGAAAGGCATCAAGCAGACTTCGGCATCCTCGAGGGCCACGGCGTCGCAGGTATGGCGGTCGTTGACGATGCCGTCCAGGCCGATGATCTCCCCGGCCATCTGAAAGCCCGTCACCTGGTCGCGCCCATCCTCGGTAGCCACGCAGGTCTTGAAGAAGCCGGTGCGGATGGCGTACAGCGACGTGAAAGTCTCGCCATTGCGGAACAGCAGGCTGCCGCGCTTGATCTTGCGGCGCTTGGCCACGATGGAGTCGATGCGCTGCATCTGCTCATCGTCCAGGCCCATGGGCATGCACAGTTCGCGCAGATTGCAGTTGGAGCAGGAGGCTTTGATGGTCTGAAGGCTCATGGGCAAACGTCGGCGGCAAAGGCGGGTGCCGTGCCGGCAAGTGACCTCGTTGATGGTTATCAAGATGGATCAAATTGTCGCAGCATCGGCCTTGGCATCCCTTGATGTTTGTCAAGGACGGTTTTCTGGCTTTGGCGCACATTGCCAGCATTCCGACCCAAAACCTGCGTTTGCCGTGCCGCGGCTGTCAGTATCTGCACAAGACTGTACAGGATAGGCAGGCATTGAGCGCATTCCGACAAAAAGATATGACATGACCGCTGTCACGCCTGAGTTACTGAGCCGTTTCGACGTACCGGGGCCGCGCTACACATCGTTTCCGACGGCCGACCGCTTTGTGGAGGCTTTCGGGGCCGATGACTACATTCTTGCGCTGCAGCAGCGCAAGGCCCAGTCCCCGTTCGCGGCCGCACGGGCCCTGCCGCTGTCGCTGTATGTGCACGTGCCGTTCTGCGAGTCGCTGTGCTATTACTGCGCCTGCAACAAGATCATCACCAAGCACCACGAGAAGGCTGCCGAGTACCTGGACTATCTGGCGCGCGAGGTGGCTTTGCACACCGGGCACTGCGGCCAAGGGCAGCCCGTGAGCCAGCTGCACCTGGGCGGTGGCACGCCCACTTTCTTTTCCGATGCGGAACTGGGCCGGCTGATGGACATCCTGCGCCAGCATTTCCGCCTGGAGGCCGGCGGCGAATATTCGATCGAGGTCGATCCGCGCACCGTGAGCAACGAGCGCCTGGCCGTGCTCAAGGAGCTGGGGTTCAACCGCCTGAGCTTCGGCGTGCAGGACTTCGACCCCGAGGTGCAGAAGGCCGTGCACCGCGTGCAGCCGGCCGAGCAGGTGTTCGCCCTGGTGGATGAGGCGCGCCGGCTGGGCTTTGCCTCCATCAACGTGGACCTGATCTACGGCCTGCCCAGGCAGACGCCGGAGTCCTTTGCACGCACGCTGGCCCAGGTCAACGAGTTGCGTCCCGACCGCATCGCGCTGTACGCCTATGCCCATCTGCCCGAGCGCTTCAAGCCGCAGCGGCGCATCATCCCGGCCGAGCTGCCGATGGGCGGCGACAAGATCCACATGCTGTCGAGGGCCATCGAGGCCTTCATGGGTGCGGGCTATTGCTATGTGGGCATGGACCACTTCGCGCTGCCCGACGATGCGCTGGCCGTGGCCAAGCGCCAGGGCCGGCTGCACCGCAACTTCCAGGGCTACAGCACCCAGCCCGACTGCGACCTGATCGCCCTGGGTGTCTCGGCCATCGGCAAGGTGGGGGCCACCTACAGCCAGAACGTCAAGACGCTGGAAGAGTATTACGACGCCATCGACGGCGGCCAGCTGCCTGTGGTGCGCGGCCTGGCCCTGTCGCGCGACGATCTGGTGCGTCGCGCCGTCATCATGGCCATCATGTGCCAGGGCGCGGTGCTGTACGAGCCCATGGAGCAGGCCTGGCTGCTCAACTTCCGCAAATACTTCGCGCCTGAAATGCAGGCTCTCAAGGAGATGGAGGGCAACGGCCTGGTGGAACTGGGCGAGGAGGGCTTCCAGGTCACGGCACTGGGCTGGTTCTTCGTGCGCGGAGTAGCCATGCAGTTCGACCGATATTTGCAGGCCGACAAGAACCGCGCCAGGTTTTCCAGGATCATCTAGCGCATGTTGCTATCGCTGGTCTGGACCGCTTTGATCATGGGGCTCGTGGGTGGGCCCCATTGTCTTGCCATGTGTGCCGCGCCCTGCAGCGTGGTGGCCCGCGGACACTCCTCGGATGAGACGGTCCGGCCGGTGGCCGTTCATGGCCTGCAAAGCCGGCTCTGGCTGCGCGCCAGCCTGTTCCATGCCGGCCGCGTGGCCGGGTATGCCACGCTGGGCGCCGTGGCCGCCGTGGCCATGGAAAGCCTGTCCTGGCTGACCAGCCGGACCACGGCGCTGCAGCCGTTCTGGACCTTGCTCCATGTGGCCGTGATGGGCTGGGGCCTGGCCATGATGGTCCAGGCCCGTCAACCGGCCTGGCTGGAGAGCGCGGGCCGTGCCGCCTGGCGCCGCGTGCAGCCCTGGGTGTCCGCGCCCAGCGGCAGTCTGGTCGCAGGTTATCTGTGGGCGCTCATGCCCTGTGGCCTGCTGTATTCGGCCGTGCTGGTAGCTGCGCTCAGCGGCGGGGCCTGGCAGGGGACCCTGTCCATGGCGGCCTTTGCCGCCGGCAGCGGCCTGTGGCTGGCTGGCGGCCCGTGGGTGTGGCGGCTGGGGCAGACGCGCATCAATGCCGCCCGTGCCCAATGGGGCACCCGCCTGGCCGGCCTCATGCTGGTGGGCGCGGCAATTTGGGCCCTGTGGATGGATCTGGTCTACAGACCCAGCCTCTGGTGCCGATAAATCGGCAGTGGCGTCGCTGGCGTCCGCAGGCCCTGCACGTGGTTTGCCGGCAATAGTGCGCCGGATATTCCGTGAGCACGTTGTAGAACTCAGCATAATGTAACGTCTTCATTTGCATGAGAGTATGTGAATCATTCAGTTGTCATTGATATCGGACAGGTCCAGGTCGGCATGTATGTCCAGTTGGACGTAGGCTGGCTCGACCATCCCTTTTGGGTCAATAACTTCAAGATCACATCCTCCCAGCAGCTCCAGACGCTCAAGGGTCTGGGTCTGCAGACGGTGCACTATGTACCGGGCAAGAGCGATGCTTTCAGCCTGCAGGCAGAGCCTGTCCGCACCGATGTGCTGCCGGCGCAGGAATCCGCTGCGGCGAACCAGCCGGCGCCTGCGGCCGAGGCCAGGTCCCCGGTGGACGCATGGCGTTGCCGGATCCGCTCGTGCGAGCAGCGCTTCATGCAGGTGCGCGGCGATTACGACCGGCTGGAGAAGACGGTGCAGCCCGCGCCGTCGCAGGCGCGGATGGTGGGTGAGAGCCTGATCGACAGCTGCATGGCCGAAATCGATCAGTCGCAGGACGTGGTGCTGCACCTGCTGTCCGAACAGATTCCCGATGGGGCCGGCTCGCATGCCGTCAACGTGAGCGTGCTGGCGCTGCTGCTGGGGCGGGCCATGGGCATGCCGGGCCAGCCGCTCAGAAATCTGGGCCTGGCGGCCTTGCTGCACGACGTGGGCAAGCAGGTGCATCCGCCGGCCTGGGGAATTCACGGCATGAACGTCCAGCAGCGCGCGCAGGGGAGTCCCGAGCGCGTGCGCTACGAGATGCATGTGGGCGAGTCCGTGGCCCTCACCCGGCGCATGGCGCTGTCCGCCGATGTCTCCCATATCATCGCCCAGCACCATGAATGGGCGGACGGCACGGGGTTCCCGCTGCGCCTGGCGGCAGCCGAGCTGGAGCGCAGCGGCCAGATACTCTGCCTGGTCAACGGCTACGACCGACTGTGCAATCCGCTGGACACCAGCGCCGCGCTGACGCCGCATGAAATCCTGGCCTGGCTCTACAGCCAGTACCGCGAAAAATTCCTGTCCGACGTTCTGGTGGCTTTCGTGCGCATGATGGGCGTCTATCCGCCGGGATCGCTCATCGAGCTCCATGACGGCCGCTTCGGCCTCGTCACCTCGGTCAACTCCGCCTATCCGCTCAAGCCTTCCATCATGGTCTACGATCCAGGCGCGCCCGAGGGGCCGCTGCTTCTACTGGAGCTGCAGGCATCGCCGCAGTTGGGCATCCGGCGCGGGCTGAATCCTTCCCGGCTGCCGCCCAAGGTCCTGGATGCCTTGCTGCCGCGCCAGAGGATCTGCTATTACTTTGAAGCAGGCAAGGGCACTAGGCCCGCGGATTCCGTATGACGATGCAGTCTGCGAACGTCATTTCGCCCTCGATGGCCTATGCCATGCTCGATTCCCTGCAGGAAGCGCTGTGGCTGCTGGATGCGCAAAAGCTCACCGTGGTGTACGCGAATGCGGCCAGCCGGTCGTTGACGGGTTTCGATGCCGTCGAGGCCAGAGGCCAGTCGGTGCAGGTGCTGGCTGCCACACCCTTGCAGCAGGCCTTCTGGAGCGATCCGCTCAACTGGCAGGCCAACGCTTCGTTCCTGACCCAGGTACGGCGGGCCGACGGCCGGTTGATTCCCGTCGAGATGAAGGTCTCGCCGCTGGGGCCGGAGGCCGGTGGCGTGCTGGTGCTCAGCATGCTGGACCGGCGCGAGCAGGCCCAGCAGGAAGTCGAGCTGGAAAGCCTGCTGTCCGAATTGCGCGCCACCCTGGAGTCGGCTGCGGACGGCATGTTGGTCTGCACGCTCGACGGCAGCATTCGTGCCTTCAACCACCGCTTTGCCGATTTGTGGCAGCTGCCGACCCCCTTTTTGACGCAGGGCGACGACGCGTCCATTCTGGCCCATATGACGGCCCAGGTCGTGGCCGGAGAAGCCGGGTTCGGCAACCTGGTCACGGCGCCTGAGCAGGCCATGATCGAAACCTCCGATGTGCTGGAGCTGTGCAACGGCACCGTGATGGAGCGCCGCTCCGTGCCCCAGCTGTGCCACGGCGTGCCGACGGGGCGCATCTACTCGTTCCGCGACATCACCGGCGCGGAGCAGTCGGCTGCCGACCTGCGGCTGGCGGCCCGCGTGTTCGAGTCCAGCCTGGACGGCATGTTCATTGCCGATGCAGGGCACCGCATCGTGCGCGTCAATCCGGCCTGCGCACGTTTGCTCCGGGGAGGGGAGGCGCCCGGGCTGGTGGTGTCGGAATTGTTCGAATCGGATGCCGGGCCGGTGGATCAACTGGGCGAATGGGCTCGGGCCAAATGGGAACAGGGCGGTTTCTGGGAAGGCAATCTGTGGCTGAAGCTGGCCGACGGCCGGCGGTGTGCCATCTGGCTGTCGTGGGTGGCCCTGCGCGATGCGAGCAATGGGGTGGTGCAGAGCATAGGCTTCATGCGGGACATGACGCAGCAATACCAGGATCAGCAACGCATCGAGCAACTGGCCTATAGCGACCCGCTGACCGATCTGCCCAACCGGCTGGCGCTGACCATGCACGTCGAGGCGGCCATCGCCGAGGCCAGCATCCTGGGATCGGTCCTGAGCATATTGTTCGTGGACCTGGACCGCTTCAAGATCATCAACGACTCGTTGGGGCATGAGTTCGGCGACCGCGTGCTCAAGCTCGTGGCCCAGCGCCTCAGCACCCTGATGCGTTCCGAAGACGTCCTGTGCCGGCTGGGCGGCGACGAATTCGTGATCTGCCTGCAGGGCTGCAATGCCGAGCGGGCTGCCGCCGTGGCCGAGCGTATTTTGCGTGAGATGCGCCAGCCGTTCATGCTCGACGGCCTGGGCTTTTCCGTGCAATGCAGCATCGGGGTGGCGCAGTTCCCCACCGACGGCCTGACGCTGGATGAGCTGATCCGCCAGGCCGATATCGCCATGTACCGGGCCAAGGAGCGCGGGCGCGGCAACTTCAGCTTCTATGAGCCGCAAATGAGCGCGGGCCTGCTGTCGCGCATGAAGCTCGAGCATGCCATGCGCCAGGCACTGGGCAAGGGGCATATGGCGGTCTACTACCAGCCGCAGGTGCATATCGCGACCGACCGCATCGTGGCCGCGGAAGCCTTGATGCGCTGGACCGATCCCGAGTTCGGCGTGGTCTCGCCCGCGGTGTTCATTCCGTTGGCCGAGGAGTCTGGCTATATCGTGACGCTGGGTGCCTGGGTGCTCGAGCAGGCGGTGCAGGAGGCGGCTCGCTGGTATTTCCAGGGCATGCCTCTGAAGGTTTCGGTCAATGTCTCGGCGCTGGAATTCAGGCAGCCGGATTTTGTCGAGCGCCTGCTGCAGGTCCTGCAGCGCCATGCGCTGCCCGCCCAATGGCTGGAACTGGAGCTGACCGAAAGCATTCTGCTCATGGACGTGCAGGAGATGGCGCTGCGCGTGCGGCAGATCGCCGAGCTGGGCGTGGGCCTGGTGATCGACGACTTCGGCACGGGCTACTCCAGCATGGCCTATCTCAAGAAACTGCCGATCTCCAAGATCAAGGTCGACCAGAGCTTTGTGCGCGGCTTGCCCCAGGACGAGGAGGACCGGGCCATCGTGGCGGCCATCATTAGCATAGGCCTGGCTCTGGGTGTGGAGGTAGTGGCCGAAGGCGTGGAAACCGGCGAGCAATGCACGGCGATCTACAACATGCAGGGCAGCTATTTCCAGGGCTATCTATGCGCGCCCGCGCTGCCGCCCGAGCAATTGCAGCAGCGCCTGCGCATCCAGCGCGAGCGGGGCGTGGGCGCGGTGGCCTACAGCCAGTCCCTGGAGGCCCCGACACTTTCCGCTCCCCGCCAGTAAAGCGCCAATCTGCGGCGCGGCATGAAAACTCTCCGCGCTCCACCGGGGGGGCTGCCCTGCGGGAAGGGCCTGGGCGGGCTGCGGCGTTTTTATCCCGAGAGGCAATGAAAAAACCGATGTGCCGTGACACATCGGTTTGGAAGAGGTGTCTGCAAGTTCCACCGGACCGTCATCCTGAACCGGGGGTTCAGGGGGGCAAGGGCAGCCTGACATTGGGTTCATCTGACGCGAGACGATCACGCTCGCCAGGCAATGTACCAAGCCCGAGCTCAATGAGCATTGGTTCAAGGAAATATAAAGTCCGGCAGGCTCGCAGACGGTTTCCATTCTAAAGCCTGTACCGCCAGCTGCGGCCGCCTGTATCCAATTTCCCGCGGTGCTTTCAGTTTTTCACAAAACCGCAAGACGCCTTCTCCGGCGATGCCTCGCCTTACAAGAGCTTGGCGTCGTTTTCCAGCGCCTGATCCAGGCGCAGCACCAGTTGCTCGGCCAGCGCCTGCTGGCGCTGCTGCTCGGCCACCACCTCGGCGGAAATCTCGGGAGACTGCTGTACCCGGTTTTCCTGGGCGATGGTCTGCATCTCCGCATGGGCAGCCGCCATCTGGGCGTGTTGAATGTCGCGGTCCAGCACATCGAAAGCCATGTTGAGCGCGGCCAGCACGGCAACCCGCTCGCGCGAGCGCACCTTGCCGCTGTCGCGGATGCCGGTCATGGCTTCGTCCACGCGGCGCACGGCTTCCAGCACGCGCTCCTCTTGGCCGTCGGGGCAGGTCAGCACATAGCTTTGCTGCAGGATTTGCACTTCGATCTGCTTCATGGGCGTCTGTGGCGATTCTTGTGGGGCGGGGGAGACGGCTGTCACTCCCCTTGGTTGGCGGGCAGGCGCTCGATCAGCGCGTCCACGCGTGCACGTGCGGCCTGCAGCCGGGAGCGCAGGGAGTCGCGCTCCTGCGCCAGGGCAGCCACTTGCTCGGCGAGCAGTGCGTTGGTGCGCTGAAGTTCATCGTGGCGAACCAGCAAACGCTCTACGCGCTCCGCAATGAAATCAAGGGAGGACTGGTGGGTCATAGACTCTGCCATTGTAGGTCTTGCTGTCGGTAAGTATCCGGTCAATTGATGCAGGCGTGGGGCACACGGGCGAGGTGCAAGAGCATGGTGCATGGGTATTGCCCCGCGTTCTTCCAAAATCGTAGCGCGCTGTGCATGCTCAGTCTGCACAAGGGGCATTTTTAACGTAAGTATTCGTCACATCGCTGAGGGCTGGGCCGTTCCCATCTCGTTACAATGCGCGGCTGTTGGTGCTCGGCGCTGCTTTTCTGCGGCTCCAGTTCAACGGGAAGCAGGGAGGCGATGGCCGCTATAGGCGGCTCGCCGTGCCTGCGCTGCCCCCGCAACGGTCAGCGAATGGATGGCAAGTCTTGCCACCCCCTTTTCCATCACGGCCACTGGCGCATGGCGCTGGGAAGGCCGGCAAAAGGACGATTCGCCTAGCCCGGATACCGGCCAACACCGTGGATGCGCGCATCTTTTCTGGATAAGGGCGCCCAGCCGTTATTGCCCATACGCCGGCGGGGAAGTCGGCGGGGTTTTTTATTTTTGTTTCCCCCTATGAAGAAATCTCCCTCGTACGCGCGTTTGGGTGTGGTGCATCTTGCCATCGCTGTTGCATTTCCCCTCGCAGCTCTGGCACAGGTGACCAACGGCAGCACGTTGCCTGAGGTGGTGGTCGCTGCGACGCGCTTCCCGGAGCCTGCCGCCAGTCTGCCACTGGGCGTGAGCGTGATCACGGCGCAAGAGATCCAAGCTGCCGGTGTGAGCACCGTCAACGAAGCCTTGATGCGTCTGCTTGGTGTGGTCGGCCGCCAGGACTTGTATGGCGGTGGCGACTATGCGCTGGATTTGCGCGGCTTCGGCCCAACTGCGGACAGCAACCAGGCGGTGATCGTCGACGGCATCAAGATCAATGAGGCCGATTTGGGCGGCACACGCCTGGCAGGGATTCCGATCGAGAGCGTAGAGCGCATCGAAGTGTTGCGCGGCAGCGGCGCGGTGCCCTATGGTGAAGGTGCGACGGCGGGCGCCATTGTCATCACCACCAAGGCCGGAGCGGGCAAGGAGCGCAAAAACGCCGCAATGGTGCATGCGGGTGTTGGCAATAACGGCCTACGCGAGGCGCGTGCCAGTGCGACGGTGGCGGGTGGCGGTTTTTCGCTGGACATGTCGGGCACCAAGCGCAAGGCTGACAACCACCGGGACAATTTCAAGTCAGACTTCGACGGTGTATCGGTGACCGGACAATGGGCCAATGATTGGCTGCGCACAGGCGTGCGCTATGCCGAGGATTCGCTCGACACCGGTTTGCCGGGTTCGTTGACCGCAGCTCAGTACGCTGCCAATCCGCATCAGACTACCCATCCTACGGACCACGGTTGGATCGACAACCAGCGCACTACGCTATTCGCCAGTGCCATGCTGGGCGACTGGCAACTGGCGGCCGATGCGGGTCACCGTGAAAAGCAGCTGCGCACCGTGGCCCCTTGGGGCACCTATGCCTATGACATTGAGGCTGATAGCTATGCCTTGCGCGCTCGCCATGCGGCGCGCCTGGCAGGCTTTGAGAACATATTTGTTGCCGGCAGCGACCACAGCCGCTGGACGCGCGAGGTGCTGGGCGCCTTCGGATCGCAGGCGAAGGCAAGCTCGCATGCCTTGTACCTGAAGGATGACCTGACGCTGCCTGGCAGCCGCACCCGGCTGAGCCTGGGTCTGCGCACCGAACGGATCGAGAAGTCTTCCTCGTCCGGCACCGACGGTTTGTCCGATCGGCAGAATGCCTGGGAGCTGGGCGTCAGCCAGCCGCTGGGCTCCGCCTGGACTGCCTATGCCCGCGTGGGCCGCAGCTTCCGCTTGGCAAACGTGGACGAATTCACTTACACCAACCCCGCTGTGGCCTTGCGCCCGCAGACCTCGCGCGACACCGAGCTAGGCGTGCGCTGGGCCGGCGAACGCGCCAAGGCCGATGTCCGCCTGTACCGCAGTGCGCTGACGAATGAGATCGGCTTTGACCCCAACGGGGCGGGGCCCTTCGGTCCCTTTGGCTCGAACATCAACCTTGACCCCACGCGCCGCCAGGGCCTAGAGGCCAATGCCGGCTACGCCGTGAATGCCGCGTTTGACCTGAGTGCCAATGTCGCGCTGCGCCGCTCTACCTTCCGTGAAGGGCCTTACGCCGGTCACCAAGTGCCGCTGTCGCCAAACCGCACGGTATCCTTGCGTGCAGGTTGGCAGATCGCGCCTGCGCATCGCCTGACGGGCGGGCTCCAGTGGGTGTCTTCGCAGCGGCCGGATTTTGCGAACCAGTGTCGCATGCCCAGCTATATGACAGCGGACATGCGTTATGCGTACCAGTGGCGTGGCACGGAATTCGCGCTGGCCGTGGGCAATCTGCTGGACCGCAAGTTCTATACCCAGGCCTACCGCTGCACGGGCGGTGTCACCACGTCGATCTATCCCGAGGCTGGTCGAACGGTCATGGCGACGCTGCGCCACCACTTCTGATCCGTGGCTCCTGGTGCCGATGGCGTGCGATGTCGTGGCGGGCCTGTAGGGCGCACAATTTGCAACTCGTGCCAGGAGCGAGTTGATTCAACTGAAAGCAGGCATGTCTCAAACTCAACTGATCGTGGACGGGCAGAAAAGCGGCAAGCCGCGCCGCCCCGCGCTGCTGATTGCCTCCACGGCCTCCGGCCAGGGCAAGACCACGCTGACGGCGGCGCTGGCGCGGCTGCACAGCCGCCAGGGCCGCAAGGTGCGCGTGTTCAAGTGCGGGCCGGACTTTCTCGACCCTTACTGGCACGAGCTGGCCAGCGGCGCGCCCGTGCATTCGGTGGACCTGTGGATGACGGGCGAGGCCGATATCCGCGCGCGGCTGCATGCTGCGGCGCAGGAGGCCGACCTGATCCTGATGGAAGGCGTGATGGGGCTGTTCGACGGCAGCCCCAGCGCCGCCGATCTGGCACAGTTGCTGGGCCTGCCGGTGCTGGCCGTGGTCAATGCCTCGGCCATGGCCGGCACCTTCGGGGCCGTGGCCTATGGCTTGCAGCACTATCAGCCGGGCCTGCGCTGGGCCGGCCTGGTGGCCAACCGCGTGGCCAGCAGCCACCATGCCGAATTGCTGCAGCAAGGGCTGCGCGACCCCGAAGCCTGGCAGGGCGCGCTGGCGGGGATCACCCTGGACGGCCCGCAGAAAAACGCGGCCTTGCTGCCGGAGCGCCATCTGGGGCTGGTGGCCGCGCATGAGCTGGGCGATGCCATGCAGCGGCTGGATGCCGCGGCCGATGCCCTGGCACGCACGCCGCTGGGCCAGCGGCCCTGGACGGCCGGCGCGGGGCAAGCCAGCTGGCAAGACTGGGCGGTCGATTTTGCCCTGCCTTCGCAGGCGGCAGCCCAGGAGACCGCCATCGAGCCCTGGCTGGCGGACCGCACCGTTGCCGTGGCCTGCGATGCGGCCTTTGCCTTCATCTATCCCGCCAACCTCGATTGCCTGCGTGCCATGGGCGCGCGGCTGGCTTTTTTCTCGCCGCTGGCGGGAGACAGGCTGCCGCATTGCGATGCGCTGTGGCTGCCGGGCGGCTATCCGGAACTGCACGCCGAGGCCCTGCAGGCCAATACCGGCCTGCGCGAGGATCTGGCGCAGCATGTGGCCGCGGGCAAGCCGGTGTGGGCTGAATGCGGCGGCATGCTGGCCCTGTGCGAATCCGTGACGGACACGGCCGGCGATACGCCGGTGACGCAGGCCCTGTGGGGGCTGCTGCCGGGGCAGGTACATATGCAGGCCCGCCTGGCGGGCCTGGGCATGCAGCAGCTGGAACTGCCGGGCGGTGTTCTGCGCGGGCATACTTTCCACTACAGCCGCCTGGAAACCAGCATGCCGCAAGCAGGGCGCAGCAGCCGGCCCGGCGCCGCCGTGCAGGCCGACCGCGGCGAAGCCCTGTACCGGCACGGCAGCGTGCATGCGAGCTACTTCCATGCCTGGTTTGCATCCTGTCCCCGTGCCGTGGCGCGACTGCTGGGTGCGCAAATTTGAAACCTGAACCATGAGTCCTCTGAAAACCACCATGCCGCGCACCGAGCTCATCGTGGGCGGGCAGAAAAGCGGCAAGTCGCGCCGCGCCGAGCTGCTGGCCCGCGACTGGCTGGCCGGCGCCCCCGGCCGCGAAGCCGCCCTGGTGGCCACGGGCCAGGCCTGGGATGCGGAAATGCGCGAGCGCATTGCCCGTCACCAGCGCGACCGGGCCGAGCGCGTGCCGGGCATGACCACCATCGAAGAGCCGCGCGATCTGGCGGCCGTGCTGGCGGCGCGCAGCGCCCCGCACCGTCTGCTGGTCATCGATTGCCTGACGCTGTGGCTGACCAACTGGCTGATGCCGGCGACAGAAGATTCCGAACAAAAAACGCCTCCAGACCAGGCGTGGAAGGGACAAGCAGCTCTGTTTCTGCAAGCGCTGCAACAGGCGCCGGGCCCGGTGATACTGGTCAGCAACGAGATCGGCCTGGGCGTGATTCCTCTGGGCGCCGAGGTGCGTGCCTTTGTCGATGCGCTGGGCACGCTGAACCAGCAGGCCGCCGCGGCATGCGACCGCGTGACTTTGATGGCGGCAGGTCTGCCCTTGCAATTGAAATGAAGAATTCCGTTTTGATGCGCTGGTTGGCCCGCGGTGCTGCGGCACTGGCCCTGTGCGGCTCGGTGGTTTCGGCCGCCGCCGTGCAGCTGGTAGCCCCCCAGGCCGTCACCGACGACCGCGGCCGCACCGTGCAACTGCCCGGCAATCCGCAGCGCATCGTGAGCCTGCTGCCCTCGCTGACCGAGAGCGTCTGCGCGCTGCAGCTGTGCGACCGGCTGGTGGGCGTGGACCGCTATTCGAACTGGCCCGAATCCGTGCGCAAGCTGCCGGTGCTGGGCGGCGGCATAGACCCGAACATCGAAGCCGTGGTGGCGATGAAGCCCGATGTGGTGCTGCTGTCGCGCGCGGCGCGGGTGGCTGATCGGCTGGAGGCGCTGGGCCTCAAGGTGGTGGTGGTCGAGGTCAACTCGCAGCAGGGCGTGCACAAGGCGCTGGCGCGGCTGGCCCGCCTGCTGGGCGTGCCCGAGGCCGAGGCGGAAAAGGTCTGGCGCGAGATCAATGCCGGCGTGGATGCCGCGGCGCAGGCCATGCCCGCATCGGCGAAGAACGCCCGCGTCTATTTCGAGGTGAGCCGCGGCCCCTATGCGGCCGGGCCGCAGTCCTTCATCGGCGAAACGCTGACACGCCTGGGCGTGCGCAACGTGGTGCCACCAGAGCTCGGGCCCTTCCCGCGCCTGAGCCCGGAGTTCCTGGTGCGCGCCAATCCCGATGTGATCATGATGGGCAGCCGCAGCATGCAGGTCGCCACCTCGTACCCGGGCTGGGAGCGCCTGGCGGCCGTCATGAACCAGCGCGTCTGCATCTTCCCGCAGGAGGAAGCCGACATCATCGTGCGCCCCGGCCCGCGCATGGCCGAGGCGGCACGCCTGATGGCGCGCTGCCTGACTGACAAACTGGGCGCCCGCAAGTGAGCGCCATGCACGACATGGGGCCGGGCCTGGCCCGCAGCCGCTGGCTGGCGCTGATGTTGGCGCTGCTCACCGCGCTGCTGCTGGCCGGGGGCGCCAGCGTGGGCAGCACGGGCTGGGAAAGCGTGCTGCGCATGCGCGATGACCCCGTGGCCTGGCAGATCGTCACCGACATCCGCCTGCCGCGCTCGGCCGGCGCCTGGCTGGCCGGCGCGCTGCTGGGGCTGGCGGGCGCCGTGGCGCAGGGGCTGTTTCGCAATCCGCTGGCCGATCCCTACCTGCTGGGCAGCGCGGCCGGCGCGGCGCTGGGCAGCGCCATCGGCCTGGTGGCGATGGGGGGAACGGTCGGCACGGCGCTCACCGGCCTGGACATCTGGCACCGCCTGGGCATGACCGGCATGGCCTTCATGGGTGCCGCGGCCGCCGTGCTGCTCACGGTGACGCTGGCGCGCAATGTGCAGAGCACGCTGCGCCTGCTGCTGGCCGGCGTGATCGTCGGCGTGGTGCTGGGCGCCGTGCGCGACCTGATCGAGCTGCGCCACCCCGACATCCTGCAGGCCATGCAGAGCTTCGTGCTCGGCACCTCGGCCTTCGTGGGCTGGGGCGGCTGCGCGCTGATGCTGGCCGTGTGGCTGCTGTGCTCGCTGGCGGCCTGGGCCTTCTCGCGCGTGCTCGACGGGCTGACGCTGGGCGAGGCCACGGCGCAAAGCCTGGGCCTGTCGCTGACGCCCATGCGCTACGGCCTGGTGCTGGTGCTGGCCCTGGCCACGGGCGCCTCGGTGGCGCAGACGGGGCTGATCGCCTTCGTGGGCCTGGCCGCGCCGCATCTGGTGCGCAGCCTGGTGCGTGTGGGCCACGGCCGCAGCATCCTGCTGGCCAGCGGCATGGGCGGCGTGCTGCTGCTGGCGGCCGACATCCTGGCGCGCTGGCTGATCGCGCCGCAGGAGCTGCCCGTGGGCGTGCTCACCGCGGCGCTGGGCGGCAGCTATCTGCTCTGGCGCATGCACAGACGCACGGCGGGTATGCTATGAAAAATGACACCCCACGCTCCCCACTGCCTGTGGTCGCTGCCCCTCCGGGAGGGGCGTTTTCATCTTGGGGCGGCCCGGCGATGAAAAAATTAGCCATCAGCGCAGAGCACATCAATGCCGGCGTGCATGAAAAGCCCATATTGCGCGACGTGACGGTGCGTCTGGGCGCGGGGCGCTGGACCAGCATCGTCGGCCCCAATGGCGCGGGCAAGTCCTCGCTGCTCAAGGTGCTGTGCGGGCTATGGCCGGCACATTCACCGGCGCAGTCGCTGCAGGGCGAAGTGCAATTGCTGGAGCGGCCCCTGCCGCGCTGGCCGCGCCAGGAGAGGGCGCGCACGCTGGCCTGGCTGGGCCAGAACGAGACGGCCACCGACGAGCTGACCAGCTACGACGTGGCCATGCTGGGCCGCCTGCCGCACCAGGCTTGGCTGGCCTCGCCCAGCGACGAGGACCATGCCGTGGTGCGCCAATGCCTGCAGGCCACCCAGGCCTGGGACTGGCGCCACCGGCCGCTGGCCGAACTCTCGGGCGGCGAGCGCCAGCGCGTGCTGCTGGCCCGCGCCCTGGCCGTGCAGGCGAAGGTACTGCTGATGGACGAGCCGCTGGCCAACCTCGACCCGCCGCACCAGACCGACTGGATGCTCATCGTGCGCGAGCTGGTGGCCCGGGGCACCAGCGTGGTCAGCGTGTTGCACGAGCTGTCGGTGGCGCTGCAGGCCGACGATATGCTCATCATGCAGGCCGGCCGGGCCGTGCACCACGGCGCATGTGCCGACCCTGCCACCCACGCGGCGCTGGAAGCCGTTTTCGAGCACCGCATCCAGGTGCGAGAGCTGGACGGCCAGTGGCTGGCCCTGCCGCGCATGGTGCGGAACTGATTGAAAGGAAGAAATGCAGATCGAAACTCCCCCCGCCGAGAAACCCTATGAAAAATCCGAGGGCGAGCGCCGCGGCCTCATCATCGTCAACACCGGCGACGGCAAGGGCAAGAGCACCGCGGCCTTCGGCCTGGCCTTCCGCGCCACGGGCCGCGGCAAGGCCGTCAAGGTCTTCCAGTTCATGAAAGTGCCCACGGCGCGTTTTGGCGAGCACCGCCTGGCCGAGCAGGTGGGGCTGCCCATCGAGGGCCTGGGCGACGGCTTCAGCTGGAAGAGCAAGGACCTCGACCACTCGGCCCAGCTGGCGCGCGACGGCTGGGAAAAGGCCAAGGCCGCCATCATGGGCGGCGAGTACTTCCTCGTGGTGCTCGACGAAGTCACCTATCCGCTGATCTACGGCTGGCTGCCGCTGCAGGAGGTGCTGGACACGCTGGCCGCGCGGCCCAGGGACGTGCATGTCTGCCTGACGGGCCGGCGCTGCCCGCAGGAGATTATCGATATGGCCGACACGGTGACCGAGATGAAGCTTATCAAACACGCCTTCCAGGCCGGTATCCCCGCTCAGCGAGGCATCGAGGACTGAAGCCATGGCCCTGCTGTCCTGCCATCTGCCCACGCCGCTGGGCGACATGCTGGCCGTGGCGTCGGAGCAGGGCCTGTGCTTGCTCGAATTTGACGCCCAGCAGCGCGTGGACCGCGAACTGGCCCAGGTCGAGGCCGCGCGCGGTGGCCCGGCCAGAGAGGCTAGGAACGCTATCCTCGACCAGTTGGCTGCGGAGTTGGTCGAATATTTCGCGGGGCGGCGGCAGGCGTTCGGCGTGCCGCTGGACCTGGTGGGCACGCCGTTCCAGATCGATGCCTGGCAGGCGCTGCTGGCCATTCCCTACGGCCATACGCGCAGCTATGCCGAGCAGGCGCGCGCCATAGGCCGGCCCACGGCCACGCGCGCCGTGGCGGCGGCCAATGGACAGAACAAGGTTTCCATCGTCGTGCCCTGCCACCGCGTGATCGGCAGCGACGGCAGTCTCACCGGCTTTGGCGGCGGCCTGCCGCGCAAGCGCGCGCTGCTGGCGCTGGAAGGCGGGGCGGCGCAGCGCGACTGGATTACCGACCCTTCGGCGGCATGAAAACGTGCTGACGATCTCCTCGCGCCGTCTCTGGCTTGCACCCCGGCGCAAGCTGCGTTCCATCGCTTCGAACTCATTGCGATTGCGCTCCAACGCGGCTGCGTAGAGATTGTCAACACGTTCTAATGGCTCACAATCGCACCATGTCCGACACTCCTGCACCCTACGCCACGATTGCCGCCGCCCCCTTCACCGAGGCCGAGCGCGCAGCCGTCTACCGCGCCATCTACGAGCGGCGCGACATGCGCCACTTTGCCGCCGGCATCGTCCCCGAAGACGTGCTGCTGCGCCTGCTGCGCGCGGCGCACCATGCGCCCAGCGTGGGCTTCATGCAGCCCTGGCGCTTCATCCGCGTCAAAAAGCCCGAACTGCGCCAGGCCATCCATGCGCTGGTCGAGGAGGAGCGCGTGCGCACTGCCCATGCACTGGGCGAGCGCGAGGAAGATTTCATGAAGCTCAAGGTGCAGGGCGTGCTTGATGCGGCCGAGGTGCTGGTGGTGGCCATGCCGCCGGGGCGCGAGGCGCATATCTTCGGCCGCCGCACCCTGCCCGAGATGGACATCGCCAGCACGGCCTGCGCCATCCAGAACCTGTGGCTGGCCGTGCGCGCCGAGGGGCTGGGCATGGGCTGGGTGTCGATTTTCGAGCCGAAGGCGCTGGCGCGGCTGCTGCACATGCCCGAGGGAGCGCACCCGCTGGGCGTGCTGTGCCTGGGGCCTGTCGATGCCTACTATGCCGAGCCCATGCTGCAGCAGGAAAAATGGGCCTGCCGCGCGCCGCTCGAGGACATGCTGATGGACGATGTCTGGACCGAGGGCCCGCCTGCGGCATGACGACGGTTGCGTGGTGGGGTTCCTGGGGCATGGGGCTGGCCTGGTCGTTCAGTCCGCTGGGCTGGCTGGTCCGGGCGCTCACGGCCGAGCCGGGGTCGGCCATCTTCTGGTCGCAGAAGCTGCTGTGCGCCCTGATCGCCGTGCTGGTGGCCCTGGCCCTGGACCGGCTGTGGGGCGAGCCGCCGGTCTGGCTGCATCCCGTGGTCTACATGGGCAAGCTGCTTGGCGTAATAGGAAAATGCATAGCGCCTCACCAAGAAAAACAAAGGGATTGGATTCAATTTGTTGCTGGAGTGATTGCGTGGTGCGTGCTGGCAGCTATGGTCTTTGTTGTCTACGGGCTGCTCCAGTTCCTGCTTCCGTATGAGCCCTGGTGGCTGGCCGGCGTGCTCATGGGCGTGTTGCTCAAGCCCTTGCTGTCCTGGCGCATGCTGAGGGACGAGGTGCTGGCCGTGGAGGCCGCGCTGCAGCAGTCGCTGGAGGCCGGCCGCGAGCGCCTGACCTGGCTGGTGAGCCGCGATACCGCGCAGCTCGATGCCGCCACCGTGCGCGAAAGCGCCATCGAGACCCTGGCCGAGAATCTCAGCGATTCCGTCATTGCGCCGCTGTTCTGGTTTGCCGTGGCCGGCCTGCCCGGCGCGGCCGTCTACCGTCTGGCGAATACGGCCGATGCCATGTGGGGCTACCCGGGCTGGCGCGGCGATCGTTACTGGCAGTGGGCCGGCAAATGGGCGGCGCGGGCCGATGACGTGCTCAACTGGATTCCCGCGCGCTTGACCGCCGCCTGGCTGGCGCTGCTGGCCGGCGGCGTGCCCTGGCGTGCGCTGCGGCGCGATGCGCGCGTCACCCCCTCGCCCAATGGCGGTTGGCCCATGGGGGCGATGGCGCTGGCGCTGGGCGTGAAACTGACCAAGCCCGGGGTGTACCGATTGAACCCGCAAGGCGCGGCGCCCGAGTCCGAGGATTTGCAGCGGGCCGTGGATTTGGCATCGAAAGTGCTGGCGGCCCAGATAGCCGGTGCGCTGGCCGCCATGGTTTGGGTGGCGCTGTGGCGGGGGGTGATGCATGCTTGAATCCGTCCACGGCGGCACCGACGCGCTGGGCGTGCCGGCGCACGATTTTTCCACCAACCGCAATGCCTGCGGGCCATGCCCCGGGGCCGTGGCCGCGCTGCAGGCCGCGCATGCGGCGCAGTACCCCGATCCGCTCTATACCAGCCTGCGCGCGCGGCTCGCGGCCTTCCATGCGGTGGAGCTGCGGCGCATCGTCATCGGCGGCAGCAGCAGCGAGCTGATCCATCGCCTCACCCAGCATGCGTCGCGCAGCGGCGCCAAGGCTGTCGCTCTGCCCAGCCACCACTATGGCGACTATGCGCAGGCGGCGCGGGTGTGGGGGCTGGAGCAGCAGATGCACGGCGAGCTGCATTGGCTCTGCGAGCCATCGAGCCCGCTGGGCCAACCGGACTTGGCGGGAGAGGGGGGGCGCTGGCAAGTCCTCGACTGCGCCTACCGCCCCCTGTGGCTGGAAGGCGAGCCGCCGTGGCGGGACATGGACGGCCTGTGGCAGCTCTGGACGCCCAACAAGGCCCTGGGCCTGACGGGCGTGCGCGCCGCCTATGCGATAGCGCCGCTGCATGCACCGGATCAAGAGCTGGGCGCGTTGCGCGAGCTGGCGCCGTCCTGGGTGGTCGGCGCGCATGGCGTGGCCATGCTGGAAGCCTGGACAATGGATGAGGTGCAGCAGTGGCTGGCAGCCAGCCTGCAGACGCTGCGCGGCTGGAAGCGCCAGCAGCTGGCGCTGTGCGAACGGCTGGGCTGGAGGGTCGCTCCCGGCCATCTGGCCAATTATTTTGTGGCGCGACTGCCGCTTGACGAAGAAGCGGTGCAGCAACGCCTGGGCTGCCTGCGTGCGCAGGGGGTCAAGCTGCGCGACTGCGCCAGTTTCGGCCTGCTCGGGGCTGTGCGCCTGGGTGTGCTGCCGCCCGCATCGCAGGCCGCGCTGGAGCGAGCCTGGAAAGAGATGGAAAGCTAGAACATGGATCACGGGATTCAACTGCCACGGCCAGCGCCCGGTCAGCGCCCGGCGCTGTGCGTGATGGTGCTGGGCACCAGCAGCGGTGCCGGCAAGAGCTGGGTGGCCACGGCGCTGTGCGCCTGGTACCGGGCCCAGGGCTACAAGGTCGCGCCGTTCAAGGCGCAGAACATGAGCAACAACGCGCGCGCGGTGGCCACGCCGGGTGGCGCGTGGGGCGAGATCGGCACGGCCCAGTACCTGCAGGCGCTGGCCGCAGGCGCCGTGCCCGATGTGCGCATGAACCCGCTGCTGCTCAAGCCCGAGGCCGATACCCGAAGCCAGGTCGTGCTGCTCGGCCAGGTGAGCGAGGCGCTCACGGCCATGCCATGGCGCGGCCGCAGCGCCAGGGTCTGGCCGCAGATCGCGCAGGCGCTGGACGAGCTGCGCGCCGAGAACGACGTGGTGGTGATCGAGGGCGCGGGCTCGCCGGCCGAGATCAATCTGCATGCCAGCGACGTGGTCAACATGCGCGTGGCCCGGCACAGCAAGGCGCACTGCCTGCTGGTGGCCGACATCGACCGCGGCGGCGCCTTTGCCCACCTGTACGGCACCTGGGCGCTGCTGCCGCCCGAGGAACAGGCCCTGATCCGCGGCTTTGTGCTCAACAAGTTCCGCGGCGATGCCGGCCTGCTCGCGCCGGCGCCCCAGATGCTGCAGGAAAAAACCGGTGTGCCCACCGTGGCCACGATTCCCATGCAATTCCAGCACGGCCTGCCCGAGGAGGACGGCATGTTCGACGACCGCGGCAGCGCGGACAGCGGGCAGGTCGTGCACACCACGATTGCCATCGTGGCCTATCCGCGCATCAGCAACCTGGACGAATTCCAGCCGCTGCTGCAGGTGCCCGGCGTGCGCGTGGTCTGGGCGCGCAGCCCGGCCCAGCTGGCGGATGCGGACTGGGTGATCCTGCCGGGCTCCAAGGCCACGGCAGCGGATCTCGCCTGGATGCGCGCGCAGGGGCTGGACGCCGCCGTCGTGCGGCACGCCGAGGCCGGCAAGCGCGTACTGGGCATCTGCGGCGGCCTGCAGATGCTGGGCGAGGCGCTGATCGACCTGCACGGCGTGGATGGCAATGCCGCAGGCCTGGGCCTGCTGCCGCTGGCCACGCTGTTCGAGGCGGCCAAGACCGTGCAGCCGACCTTGCTGGAGCTGCCGGCCCTGCAGGCGCCGTGGCAGGCTCTCTCGGGCGTGCGGGCCCAGGGTTATGAGATCCACCATGGCCAGACCGTGCTGCGCCACGACATGCAGGCGGGTGCCACGGCCCCGGCCAGGGAGCTGCTGCCCGGCATGCTGTGGCAGAGCGCCCATGGCACCGTGGTGGGCACTTATCTGCATGGCCTGTTCGAGAACGCGGCCGTCATTCACGCCCTGTTCGGCCAGGATGCGCCAAGCCTGGAGCAGGTGTTTGCCAGACTGGTCCAGGGCGTGTCGCAGTGGTTTGCCCCGGAGCCTGAGGCGGCTTCAACCCGGATGTAGGCCAAGGCCTGCATGGGCTGATGGGGTGTGCCGATAAAAGTGGCCGAGGAAAGCCCGCATGCTTGATTGCGTTGTTCACCCAATCAGAACGGAGCTACAGATGACCAGCTTTGGAATTCGTACTTTTCAATTGGCGATTGGCGCAGTGGCGCTGACAATGGCTGGCTGGGCCAGCGCCCAGGCCGCCGACGCGGCCAAGCCGGCTCCTGCACCCGAGGCCGCTGCAGCCAAGCCGGCAGCCCAGGCACATAAAAAGCAGCTTCCCAAAAAACACCACTACGCCAACCCCGCGGACCGTGAAGCCGCGGCCGCCAAGGAAGAGGCACGCCGCGGCCGCCTGGGCGACGGCCGGAGCGCGAGCCAGTATGAGCAAAACGCCGTGGCCCGCTGCAATGTCTTCAAGACCGACCTGGACCGCCAGGCCTGCGTGGGCCGCGTCCGCAACGGCCAGACCAGCGGCTCCGTCGAAGGTGGCGGCACGCTGATGGAATACACCCAGCAGGTGCCTGCGAACCAGTAAGCGCACACCATGCCCGCAAAAAAGGCTTCTCGGGAGCCTTTTTTGCTTCCTGGTCCGGCTCTGCGGATGCGCCCGGCCCAGGCCCGGAGTGTGCCGGCGATGCTCATGGCTGGGGCAGGGGCTGCACTTCGATGGTGAGGTGTGAAAGCTCGTGGATATGCGCCAGCTGCGACTTGTAGTGGGCAGGCTCCCGGGGATCGCGTGCGGCCAGTGCGACGATGGCCGCGAAATGGCCGGGGCCCACCTGCCATACATGCAGGTCGGTGAGCTGGTTTCCGGAGGCGGCCATGGCTTCCCGGATTTCCTGCTGCACTTCCTCACCCTGGCTGCCCGCGTCCAACAGCACGCTGCCGGCATCCCGGATCAGGCCCAACGACCATCGCGCAATCACCAGGGCGCCGACCACGCCCATGGCGGGATCGGCCCAGGTCCAGCCATAGCTGCGCCCCAGCAGCAGGGCGACGATGGCCAGGACCGAGGTCAGCGCATCGGCCAGCACATGCAGGTAGGCGGCGCGCAGATTGTTGTCCCGGCCCTTGCCGTGGGCATGGTGCTCGTCATGGTGGTCATGATCGTGGTGCTCGTGGCCATGGTGATGATGGCCGTGATGCGCAGGGTCGTCCTTGAGCAGCCAGGCGCAGACCAGGTTGACGAGCAGGCCCACGACGGCCACGGCAATCGCCTGGTCGAAGTCGATATGGATGGGCTGGGTGAGCCGCACCAGGCTTTCCCAGCCGATCAGCAGCGCGATCAGGGCCAGGACGATGGCGCTGGCAAAGCCGGCCAGGTCGCCGAGCTTGCCGGTGCCGAAGGTGAAGCGCGGGTTGCCGGCATGCCGGCGCGCGAAGCGATAGGCCAGCGCGGCAATCAGCATGGCGCCGGCATGGGTGGACATATGCCAGCCGTCGGCCACCAGGGCCATGGAGCCATAGAGCGTGCCGGCCGTGATCTCGGCCAGCATCATGGCCGTGGTCAGGACGATCACCATCCATACCTTGCGCTCATTGCGCTGGTGGTCGCTGCCCAGAAAGGAATGATGGTGGCTGGGTGCCAGGGGTGGGTGGGTGTTCATTGCCGGATTCTTGCTTCAGGTGGTGGAACTGGTGTTTTTCGCGGAAGGCTTACTTCATGTAGGAACGGATGACTTCGATCATTTCCTCGCCGCCCTGGCGGCGCTCCGTGTCGCCGCCCGCCTCCAGCACGTGCTCGCGCAAATGGTCTTCCATGACCTCCACGGTCAGCCCGCCGACCGCGCCGCGCACCGATGCGATCTGGCGCAACACCTCGACACAGGCCGCATCCGCGTCCAGGGCGCGCTCGATGCCTTCCAGCTGTCCCTTGATGCGGCGGACGCGGGCGATCAATTTGTCTTTCTGGCGGGCGGTGTGGGACATGGCGGCAGTGCTTGAAAATAGTATGGTGGGCTATATTAATGAATTCCTCCCGGCCCTGATGCCATGGAGGGCATCCGGCGGCTTGGTGGAAGCGGATGGAAAATCCGATGGAATAAACCGCCTCGCCCAGCTGTTTACTGCAGGTCAACACCAAGGAGACATTCCATGACCCGTCTTGCTTCCCTTTCCATTCTGGCTTCGGCCCTGCTGGCCGCATGCTCCACCGCCTATGTCGGCCAGACGAAATCCCCGGCCACGACTTTGAACGGCGCGCTGGTCGGCCCCAGCCAGATGACGCTCTACGTCTTCGACAAGGATGCCGCAGGGTCCGGCAAGAGCGTGTGCAACGGCGGCTGCGCCACCAACTGGCCGCCGCTGATGGCCCCCGCCGCGGCTTCGGCCATCGGGGACTGGAGCGTGGTGACCCGCGACGACGGCGCCAAGCAGTGGGCCTACAAAGGACATCCGCTCTACTACTGGAGCAAGGACGCCAAGCCCGGCGACAAGACGGGTGACGGCTTCCTCAACAACGCCTGGCATGTAGCGAAGCCCTGATTCCGGGTGAATACCGACGCCGCCATCGTCCACATCCCGCGCCTGCGCCGCTATGCGCGGGCGCTGATGGGGGATGCCGCCCGCGCCGACGATCTGGTGCAGGACACGTTGGAGCGGGCCTGCCAGAAGTGGGCGCTATGGCATCCGCCGGCGGGGTCGGCGGCCGAGGTCCAGGCGGCGCTGCGCAGCTGGCTGCTCACGCTGATGCACAACCTCTACGCCAACCAGTGGCAGCAGGCGGTACGCCAGCGCACGGTCGACTGGGATGAGGCCTGGGATGCCGGGCACGACCCCACACCGCATATGGCGCTGCGGCTGGACCTGGAGCGTGCGCTGGCGTTGCTGGCGCCGCAGGCAAGAGAAGTGCTGCTGCTGGTGGCGATGGAGCAGCTGAGCTATGCCGAAACGGCGCGGATGCTGGGCATCCCGATAGGCACCGTGATGTCCCGGCTGGCGCGGGCGCGCGAGCAGCTGCGGCGCCTGATGGAAGGGGATGCGCCATCCCGGGTTGTATTGAAGGCTGTCAAATGACGGGGAATCTATCCATGTCCACGGGCCGTCCCGACGAAGCCGCGCTCCATGCCTGGGTGGACGGAGAGCTTGCGCCGGCAAGCGCTTCCGAGGTGGCGCAGTGGCTGGCGGAGCGCCCCGACGAAGCGGCGCGCATGGCTGCCATCCAGGCCCAGCGCGCAAGCCTGCAGGCCCTGCATGCGCAGGTGCTGGATGAGCCCGTGCCGCCCCAGTTGCGCCGTGCGCTGCGCCGGCGGCTGCAATGGCAGTGGCCGCATGCGCTTGCCGCGGGCCTGATGCTGAGCCTGGGGCTGGGTGTCGGCTACGGCCTGGGTGGAAGAGGGCAGACCCACGCACCCGCACAGGCCCGCGCCGTGCCGGACTTTGTGCGCGAGGCGGTGGCGGCGCATGCGGTCTATGTGCCAGAGCAGCGCCACCCGGTCGAGGTCGCGGCGCAGCAGCAGGCCCATCTGGTGCAGTGGCTGTCCAAGCGCCTGGGCGTGCCGCTCAAGGTGCCGGCACTCGAGGCACTTGGCTACCACCTGGTCGGCGGGCGCCTGCTGCCCGGCGAGGCCGGGCAGGCGCGGGCGCAGTTCATGTACGAGGATGCGGCCGGCCAGCGCGTGACGCTGTATGTGTCGGTGCTGGCCAGGAAGGACGGCGCGGCGGCGCCTGCAAGCTTCCAGTGGACCGAGCAGGGCGCGACGCACGGCTTTTACTGGGTGGACGGGCGCCAGGGCTATGCGGTCAGCGCGGCCTTGCCCCGCGACCGGCTGTATGCACTGGCCGAGGCCATTTATCGGCAGCTGGACTGAGCCGGGCATAGCCCATGGGCATGGGCCATGTTTCCAGGCGCTTCAGGCCAGCTTGAAAGGCAGCTCGCGCAGCGGCTTGCCCGTCAGCCGCGCAACGGCATTGGCAAACGCCGGCGCCAGCGGCGGCACGCCGGGCTCGCCCATGCCGGTGGGCGCATCGGCGCTGGGAACGATGTGCACGGCAATGGCCGGCATGTCGGTCAGGCGGGCCACGCTGTAGTCGTTGAAGTTGCCTTGTTCGACCACGCCGTCCTTGAAGGTGATGGCCGCGCCGGGCAGGCAGGTGCCCAGGCCCATCAGTGCGCCGCCCTGCACCTGGGCCTCCACGCTGCGGGGGTTGACCGCCAGATTGCAGTGCACGCCGGCCGTGACGGCATGCAGCTTCGGCACCCCGTCCTGCACCGAGGCCTCGACCACGTAGGCCACGACCGACTCGAAGGACTCGTGCACCGCCACGCCCCAGGCGCGGCCCTGCGCGAGCTGGCGCTTGCCGTAGCCGGATTTTTCCACCGCCAGCTTCAGTGCGGCTGTGTGGCGCGGATGCTTGCCGCCGAACTGCCTGAGGCGGTACTCGACCGGGTCCTGGCTGGTGGCGCGGGCGATCTCGTCGATCAGCGTCTCCATCACGTAGGCCGTGTGGGTCGAGCCCACGCTGCGCCACCACAGCACCGGCGTGTTCAGCACCGGGTGGTGCACCGACAGGCGCATGGGCACGTCATAGGGCTCCTTCATGCCTTCGACGGCCGTACCGTCCACGCCGTTCTTGACCATGAAGCCCTCGAAGGCCGTGCCGTGGGCGATGGACTGGCCGACGATGACATGGTCCCAGGCCAGTACCTGGCCCTGGGCGTCGAAACCGATCTCGGCGTGGTGCAGGTGCATGGGGCGGTAATAGCCGCCCTTCACATCGTCTTCGCGGCCCCAGATCAGGCGCACCGGGGCATCCACGCCGGCGGCGCGCGCGGCCTTGGCTATCTGGCAGGCCTCGGCCACGTAGTCGCTGGTGGGCGTGGCGCGGCGCCCGAAGCCGCCGCCCGCCATTTGCACGTTCACGCGCACATTTTTCGGGTCCACGTCCAGAATACGCGCGGCCGTGGCGGCCTCCCAGCCCGGGGCCTGCGTGCCCAGCCACAGCTCGGCCTGGGTCGCTGCCCCCTTGCCCGAGAGGCGCACGGTGCAGTTGAGCGGCTCCATCGGGGTATGCGCCAGGTAGGGGAAAAGGTACTCCGCGCTGATCTTGTGCGGCGCGCTGCCGAGCCTGGAAACATCGGCGTCGTATTTGAGCGCACCGGGCTTCTTGGCCAGCTCGCGGTACTGGGCGAGCTGCTGGGCCGAGTCGACCTTGCCGACGGCCACCGCATCCCACTCGAGCCTCAGCGCATCGCGGCCCTGCTTGGCCGGCCAGTAGCCGTCGGCCAGCACGGCCACGACCTCGCCGCCATGCACGCTTGGTATGCGCAGCACGGCGCGCACGCCCTTCACGGCCTTGGCGGCGCTGTCATCGACAGCCTTGAGCTTGCTGCCATAGACGGGCGGGTGCGCCACCACGGCCGTGAGCATGCCGGGCAGGCGGGTGTCCATGCCATAGGCCTGGCCGCCGCTGGACTTGGCGCGTGCGTCGATGCGGCCCGTGGCATGGCCGATGATGCGGAAATTCTTGGGATCCTTGAGCGCCACGGTCTGGGGCACGGGCAGCTGCATCGCGGCATCGGCCAGCTCGCCGTAGGAGAGCTTCTTGCCGCGTGGGCCCATGACCTGGCCGGCCTGCGTGCGCAACGAGTCGGCCGGTACGCCCCATTGCCGGGCTGCGGCCGCCACCAGCATGGCGCGGGTGCGGGCGCCCAGTTCGCGGTACTGCGTGTAGGAGTGCTTGATCGCCGTGGAGCCGCCCGTCAGGTGCATGCCCATCACGGGGTCCACATAGGCCGGATCGGCGTTGCCGTGCGTGCTGCGCACCTTGGACCAGTCGGCATCCAGCTCTTCGGCCAGCACCATGGGCAGGCCGGTCTGCACGCCCTGGCCGAAGTCCAGCCGGTTGATGGTGACGGTGACGATGCCGTCGCGAGCTATCTTCACGAAGGCGGTCGGCTGCTGCGTGGGCTTGAGGCCTGCGTTCGCCGCATTCGCGGCCTCGCCGCCGGCCTGGGCCAGCACGCTGGCCGGAAAGGCGCCCAGCGCAAAGCCCGAGGCCGTGGCGAGCTTGAGGAAGCTGCGGCGCGATGGGCCGGCGGATGCATCGGCGTCGTCCATCAGCGCGCGCAGGCCCCGCGGCAGGTCCTGGAGCAGGTCGGTGGTGATATGCATGGCGGGTGCTCCTTGGTTTCAGGCCAGGGCCTTGGCGGCGTCGTGGATGGCGGCGCGGATGCGCGCATAGGTACCGCAGCGGCAGATGTTGCCGGTCATGGCTGCGTCGATGTCGGCATCGCTGGGCGCCTTGTTGCCCTTGAGCAGGGCGGTGGCGCTCATGATCTGGCCGCTCTGGCAGTAGCCGCACTGGGCCACGTCGTGGCGCACCCAGGCATCCTCCACGGCCTTGCCGACCTTGTCATTGGCCTGCGCCTCGATGGTGCTGATCTTCTGCCCTTCGGCGGCCGAGATGGGCGTGATGCACGAGCGGATCGCCTGCCCGTTCAGGTGCACGGTGCAGGCGCCGCACATGGCCATGCCGCAGCCGAACTTGGTGCCCTGCAGGCCCAGCGTGTCGCGCAGCGTCCAGAGGATGGGAGTGGATGGGTCGACGTCGACCGAGGTCGGCTTGCCGTTGAGCGTGAATTCCACAGGCATGGGGCGTTCTCTTTCTGGTTGCATGGACCGCTGCGGCACGCATTGCGTGCGGAGGTGGCGAGAAGTGTGCCGCAGCTCGTTTGAAAGAAAAAGATGGCTTATCTATGTAGGCTATCAAATTCTGCTTAAAAATAAAGGCCATGAAGCCCGAGATCCTGGCCTCGCTGGCCGCCTTCGAGCAGGTGGCCCAGCACCGCAGCCTGACCTATGCTGCCCACGCGCTGGGCGTGACGCCGGCCGCCCTGTCGCAGACCATCAAGAAGCTGGAGGCGCGGCTTCAGGTTCGCCTGTTCGAGCGCACCACGCGCAGCGTGAATCTGACCGAGGCCGGGCGCGCCTACCTGGAACGCGTGGCACCGGCGCTGGCAAACCTGCGCAGCGCCACCGAAGACCTGCAGACCAGCGCCGGCGTGGAAGGCGGCACGCTGCGCCTGACCCTGGCCCACCCCGCGGGCCGCGTGCTGGTCGAGCCGCTGCTGGCCGAATTCTTCGCGCAGCACCCGCATATCGCGCTGGAACTGGTGTACGACGATGGCTTTGTCGACATCGTACGCGAGGGTTTCGATCTGGGCATACGCATAGGCGATTCGCTGGAGGGCGACATGATCGCGGTGCGGCTGACGCGCGAATTTCGCATGTGCTGCGTGGCCACGCCCGGTTATCTGCAGGCGCACGGGCATCCCGGCCATCCCGACGAGCTGGAGGCTCATCGCTGCATCAACTACCGCATGCGCAGCAGCGGCGCGGTCTACAAATGGGAGTTCATGGTGGATGGCGTGCTGACCGAGCGCGCGGTGCACGGGCCGCTGGTGGTCAATCACTGGGAGGCAGGCCTGCGTGCCGCACGCGACGGCGTGGGCCTCACGGTGGGCTGGAGCGAATCCCTGGCGCCCCTGTTGCAAAGCGGCGAACTGGTGGAGGTGCTGGCTCCCTATTGCGCAAGCTTCCCGGGCTTCTATGCCTACTACCCCCAACGTGCGCATCTGCCGGTCAAGACCCGGGTCTTTCTGGCCTTTCTGACGCAACGCCTGGGCGGGCTGACATGAGAGCGTGTTCCTGCCTCGGCCGTCAGGAATTGAATTGTTCTGTCGTCCTGGCGAAGATGCCGGCGCTGAATGCGCACCGGGCAAACGGAAAATGCCTGGTGGGAATGCCGTGCTGCGGCAGGTTTTTCATGTTCGCCTAGAATTCCCGCTGGGTGGTGCGTCGTGGGGACGTTCCAGGAAAACAGCGAAGGTCGGGCCGCCTCGCAGTTTGATGACGCCCCCCTATGTTCGACATTTCCATCGAATCGATTGCCGCATTCATTTTCGCGGTCGCCCTGGCGCATACCTTTGCGGCCAAGCAGTTCGAGCGCCTTTCCCATCGATTTCCCCGCCACGCCGGCCTGTTCCATCTGCTGGGCGAAGTGGAGGTCGTCTTCGGCTTCTGGGCCATGGTGCTGATTGCGCTGATGGCACTGTCCGCTGGTGGCAGCCAGGCCTTGCAATATGCGGAAAGCCGCAACTACACGGAGCCCTTGTTCGTGTTCGTGGTGATGGTGATCGCCGCGTCCAGGCCGGTGCTTGCAACCGTCATGTCCCTGGTCAACGCCATTGCCCGCCTGGCACCGGTGCGGACTTCGCTGGCCACGGCCTGGCTGGGGCTGGCGGGCGTGCCCCTGCTTGGTTCGCTGATCACCGAGCCGGCGGCCATGACCATTGCCGCTCTCATGCTGGCTCCGCAGATCTTCCGGTCCCATGTTCCGGAAGGGCTGAAGTATCTGGCCCTGGGTGCTCTGTTCGTGAACGTCTCCATTGGCGGGACGCTGACCTCCTACGCCGCTCCGCCCGTGTTGATGGTGGCATCGGCCTGGCAGTGGGACAGCGCTTTCATGTTGGCCACCTTCGGCTGGAAAGCCGCTGCCGCCGTGCTGGTGAATGCAACGGTGGCCACCTTCCTGCTGCGCAACCATCTGCCCCCTACATTGCCGGACAGGGAGGGGTTGCCGTCCACGGAGCGCGTGCCGCTGCCCGTGGTGCTGGTGCACCTTGTCCTGCTGGCGGCCGTGGTGCTGTTTGCCCACCATCCCGTGATGTTCCTGGGCCTGTTCCTGATGTTCCTGGGCTTCACACAAGCCTATGGCAAGCATCAGAGCCCGCTCATCATCAAGGAGGCGCTGCTCGTGGGCTTCTTCCTGGCCGGCCTGGTGGTGCTGGGCGGCATGCAGCAATGGTGGCTGCAGCCCATGGTTTCGGGCCTGCAGCCGCTGGCGCTGTTCATTGGCGCGGTCGGGTTGACGGCCATCACGGACAACGCAGCCTTGACCTATCTTGGCTCCCTGATCGCGGAGATTCCGGAGCATTCCAAATACATGCTGGTGGCCGGCGCCGTGGCTGGCGGCGGGCTTACCGTCATTGCCAATGCCCCGAACCCTGCGGGCGTGGCCTTGCTCAAGCGCGGATTTGCCGACGAGACCATTGGCGCTGCAGGATTGCTGCTGGGCGCCCTGGGCCCGACCGCCGTTGCCATCGTCGCCTTCATGCTTCTTTGACGAGGGGTTGCACGTCATCAAATATTCACCAGTGCCGGCTAGGCTGCCGGCCATTGTGAAGAAATGATGAAGAAAGTGATGCGATGAGCTTCGAAAGCCGAGAGACATTGGTGCGCCGTAGCGGGAGCGGCGGATGCATTGTGCTGTGTGTCATGGAGCCCGGAGTCCAGACGGTCCATGAATGAAGCTGTTTCCTCCCAGGTGCTGGCTTCGGATGATGCGGGGCTGATCTGCGGGTGGCGTTTTTTCTGCGGCACGCGCGAGCCCGCGCAAACCATGACGGCCCAGTCTGCCGCAGAGTGGCTGGCGTCATCGCGTGCAGGTACAGGTCCGGAGGATTCCGCGACCGCGGCAGCGTGCCGCCACGATTTTCTCTGGCTGCACTTCAATCTGGCCAACACCCAGTCCTTGCGCTGGCTGCAGCGCCACGCTGCGCTGCCTCCTGTCTTCTATGCGGCCTTGCGCGAAGGGCTGACGTCCACCCGCATCGAGCGGGCCGACGATTCGCTGGTCGCGGTGCTCAACGATGTGAATTTCGAATTCAATTTCGAGTCCGCCGACCTCGCCACGCTGTGGATCTGCCTTGATGATCGACTGGTCGTCACCGCCCGCACGCAGCCGCTGCGCACGGTGGATGCATTGCGTGCCGCCGTGCGCGAAGGCGACAGCCCGGCGAGCACCGCAGAACTGCTGGAGCACCTGATGCGCACGCAGGCCGATGTGCTGGTCAAGGTGGTGCGCGAAACCACGGTGCGCGTGGACGACATCGAGGACGCGATCCTGGCGCAGCGCTACCACCATCCCCGGGCCCACCTGGGGCGCCTGCGGCGGCTGCTGGTGCGGCTGCAGCGCTTGCTGGCCCCCGAGCCTGCGGCACTGTTCCGGCTGCTGCAGCAGCCGCCCAAATGGATGGCCGAGGACGATCGCCGGGGACTGGCTGCCGCCAGCGAGGAGTTTTCACTGATGTTGCGCGACATGCAGACCTTGCAGGATCGCATCAAGCTGCTGCAGGAAGAGGTGGCTGCGGCAGTGAATGAAGACAACAGCAACAGCCTGTTCGTGCTGACCGTGGTGACCGTGCTGGCGCTGCCCATCAATATTCTTGCGGGTCTGTTCGGCATGAATGTCGGCGGCATTCCGCTGGCACAGCACCCGCATGGCTTCTGGATCGTGGTTTCGCTCGTGGCCGGCTTCACCATCGTCGCGGCCCGGCTTGCGTTCCGCAAGAAACGAAACCAGGATTGAGGCGTTCGCCGGCCTGTTGATTCCGTTGCGGCAGTATCCTTTTGTCGAGGCTTGCGCCGAGCCGCAGGATGACAATGGCCGTCAGGGCGTGAGCACGACCTGATAACGCCGCACTCCATTGGAATGCGTCCATTTGTCATGAGCGGGAGAGCGAAATGGCCAGCAAGAATACGATTTGCCTCTGGTATGACGGCACGGCTCTGGAGGCCGCGCAGTTCTATGCGCAAACCTTTCCGGACAGTGCCGTGAAGGCCGTTCATCGCGCGCCGGGAGACTATCCTGCCGGCAAGCAGGGCGATGTGCTGACGGTCGAATTCACCGTGATGGGCATTTCTTGCCTGGGCTTGAACGGCGGCCCTGCGTTCCAGCACAGTGAGGCCTTTTCGTTCCAGGTCGCGACCGAGGACCAGGCGGAAACGGATCGTCTATGGAATGCCATCGTCGGCAACGGCGGCCAGGAAAGCGCCTGCGGCTGGTGCAAGGACCGATGGGGCCTGTCGTGGCAGATCACGCCACGGGCCCTGACCGAAGCAATCGCTGACCCCGACGGCGCCGCAGCCAAGCGGGCCTTCGAGGCCATGATGCAGATGGGAAAGATCGATATCGCGGCCATCGAGGCGGCGCGGCTGAGGTTTTCTGTCGCCGGGGAGTAGGGAAAGGGGCCGTATTTTTGGCCTCGGCCAGTTGCCGTCATGTCGCCACGGAGCATGCGCTGCTTTGGCCGCAAGCGGTGCCTGAACGGCCGTCAGCCGGCGTCCATACCGGATTTACATACGCCCAAGGGCGCGACACATGGCACACTATGCCGAACCCTGGCTGGGAAAAGGACGCAGACCTTGCAGCAGCCATTGCCGCGAAGCCGTCAATGGGCTGCAGTGTCACTGCCAACGATGGGGGCTATTGGGCATGGCCCAGGAGTTCGTATGGGCAAAGGGAAAACCAGTCGACGCAAACTGAGTGCCGAGACAGCGCTGGCGGGCCTTGCGTTTCCTCTCGTCGATTCGGCAATCGAGCAGGCCAGGGAAATCGCCCGGGAGCCGTCCGTCGAAGGGCTGCATCAGTTGCGCACGACGATGCGCAGCCTTCAATCGTTGTGGTGGTTCTACCGCCCTTTGACGGGCGCAGGAGAATATACCCAGCGGCGAAGCACCTTTAAATCCATCGCCAATGCAGCAGGCCGGGCCCGCGATTACGACATCCTGCTTGAGATGCTCAGGCTCCGGAAACAAAACACCGCCGTGCTTGCTCCTGAAATACAGGCCATTCGAGAGGCTGCCATGGAAGCTGGCCGAGGCGTGCTTTCACCGCTCGGCATGCAGGCGCTGCTGCGGCAAACTCTTTGGCAAACCTCGGCGAGCCTGGCAGCGAGACAAAACCAGAGGCCGCTTCGGGCTTTTGCAGACGCACGTGTTGCGAAGTCGGAACGACAACTGCGCAAACTCATAGAGCAGGCGGTAAGAGCCAAGAAGCCAGATTTCGCTGCATTTCACGATGTCAGAAAAGCAGGGAAGAAGACCCGTTATCTGCTTGAACTGTTGGGTCCCGTTTTATCGGGAAACCACCAAAAAACGCTGGCTCGCCTCAAGAAAAGCCTGAAGTCACTTGGAGACTTGAATGATGTGGTTGCCAGTGAAAGGCTTTTGCTTGAGAACCCATCGCTGCTTTCCGCAATTGGCAAGCCGGGAAAGGTATGCCATTGGTTTGAAAAGGAGCGCCAACGTCGCTTGAGTGCCTCGGCTTATTTGCTGCGCAAGGACTGGCGGTAGATGCGGCTTCCAGGCTTTCCGATTCTGAGGCCTGCCAGCAAACACACAGAAAGCGCTGAGAGCCTGCAACTGCGGGTGGGCTACGCGCCTGGCCAGGCCAAGCCGGGCCGGGCCATTGCCCTGGTTTTTTTCTTCAGGCAGCGCCAGCGAGCTTCTTGAAGGTTGCGAGGACGGCCGGCCCATTGAACGGCTTCACGATCCATCCCTTGATTCCCGCAGCCTTGCCTCGCTCTTTCATGGCCGGTGCATTCTCGGTGGTCAGCATGACGATGTTGACCGAAGCATTTCGAAGATCGCTCCGAATCTTCTCCGCCATGGTCAGGCCATCCATGTTCGGCATATTGACGTCGCAGACAATCAGCTTCACCGACGGATCTGCAGACAGCTTGTTCAAGCCGTCCCGGCCATCCACTGCATATGCCACGGTAAGACCATTGCTCTGGAGGAAGCCACCGACTTCATTGCGAACAGTGCTGGAGTCGTCAACGACAAGAATCTGGGCCATGTGGAATACCTTTGTTAGAAAAGTTCAAGCTCACCAGCGACCTCGTTTTGGGCGTCTGGATGCCATTCAAAGTCCATCGGTTCACGGGAATGCACGCATAGGCTTGCGGAGAACCGCAACTGCTCATCCAGCCTGATCTGCCAATGGGTCGCATATTCATGCGGCACCGTCGTCAGAAAGGGCGCGCTACGGCCGTCGATGATGTGAGGTGTAGACATCCCCGTATGGGTAAAGAAAAGTCCGATCTCCCGATTTACCATTCCGCAGCACATGTTGCCGCGCTCGGACATGCCATCGCGAAAGCCTTGCATATCCGTATCTCCGCCCGTCAGATGCAGAGGAGTCAAGTAGCGCATGGCTTCCGGTGTTCCCGGGAAGTGCAGGGCAATCACGATCCGGAAGGTGTGTGATGAAATCATCAGCACCACCATCTGAGAGTTCGCTTCCGGGGCTGAATGCGCAGCGGCCGATATCTCGGGCGGCATGCCCGATGCCGTCGGGAAAGTCTCCTGGAGACTGCGGATGATCATTCGATCAAAGCTCGCTCGGGCACTGGAGGAAATCATGTGTTCTCCAGCAATTGCAGCGATGCTTCCTGGCCTTTGCGATTGGTTAGCTCAAGTCCGCGCACAGCGCCCAGGATCATGCGCCCGCCAGCTTGCATATCCTGGAAGGTGGTTGTCGTGATCAGGTCGTTTTCGTAAAGGGTTCGCCGATAGTCCTCTGAGAGAATTTGCGCACGCGCTGAGAGCGAACGCATCTCGTTGGCGACGACGCTGAAGCCCCGGCCTGTTGCACCAGCGCGGGCGGCCTCAATGGATGCATTGAGTGCGACGATGACCATCTGGCGAACGATGAGAGAGAACTCATCGTTCTTGGCATGCATGCCTCGGTTGTGGTCAAGCAGCACCGTCATGTCTGCATGCCAGCGATCGAACGTCATTTCGATGCCGAACAGATCACGGATGCCTCCCTGAAGCTCGTGTGTGCTGCTCTGCGAGGCAGCAATGGCCTGATTCGCTTGCTGCATCAGCGATTGCATGGATGCGGCATGTGCCGTTTCAAGATCGGCAAGGCGCTGATGCCATTTGCGCGATACAGCTTCACCGGTATTCCTGAGTTCGGTGACCTCAGCCTGTAGGGCCTCGCATTCGTCGTTCGACACCGGTTGGGACTGGAGCTCCTGGAGAATGGCCCGGTGCCGCCGCAGACTGCGTCGCAGTCGCCAGATCCAGGAAATCAATACAAGTGCGCCGATTGCGACGATGACGAAAACAGCAGTCAGGCTCATACAGTCATCACCGTTGCATGCGTTTGAGCGACGGCCAGGTGTGCGGGCAACGTGACCACGGTTTGAAAATTCCGAACGGCATCGCCATCTCGTCCCAGAATCTGCACCTCGATATCGCCGCCTTCGGCGTGAATCAGGCTGCGGACAGCATCCATCCCCACCCCACGACCGGAAATGTCCGTCACCAGCTTCGCAGTGGAGAATCCCGGCATGAAGATGTACTGGGCGATTTCGGCTGCGGTTGGGGTTTCGTTGGTGCCGACCAGTCCTTTTTCGACAGCTTTCCGCCGAATGGCTTCGAGGCTCAAACCTGCGCCGTCGTCACTCAAGGTGATTTTCAGTCCCAGGGAATCAAGAGCGACCTGCAGGCGGATCTGGCCAGCCGCCGGCTTTCCTTTGGCGATACGCACCAGTGCGGCTTCAAGGCCGTGATCCATGGAATTGCGTAGCAAATGCATGAAGCTGTCCTGCAGCACTCCAGCCGCTTGCCTGCGAATGCGCACGCCACTGTCCTCCACCGCGATGCGCGGCTCTTCCTTGCCGAGCTCTGCGGCAAGAGCCGGCAGGGCGTCGAGAATGCCTTTCAAAATTTGCTCCAGAGGCTGAGCGTCCAGTCGCTCCAGTGCGGAACGTGTGTGGCGCACCACCGCAGCAAGAGCATCCCGACTGTCGCCATCGCTCACCTGCAGTCTTTCAAGCAGGGCGTTCAATTTGGCTCGATCCATGGGCAAAGCGTTGGCGGATTGGTTCGCGGATCCACCCGTGCCTCGGCCAAGCTTTTGTGTATTGATGGCGGCATACTCATCCAGAGCTTGTCCCACTGCGTCAAGATCGCTCAGCAGAGCCTCGGTGTGCCACTCTTTTCCGCCCGACCTCAGCGTGTCATAGTCTTGCTCGACGCGATGCACGATATCGGTCAGTTGCTGCAAACCATAGGTTCTCGCATTGCCCTTGATGGTGTGCATGTTGCGGAACAAAAGCTCGATGCAAGAAGACACGGCTTTGGCGTCCGATGTGTCTATGGAGTCAATGGCGCGCTGGTTGTCAGCCAGGTAGCGTTTTCCGCTCTCGATGAACTGCTCGAATTTCGGCTGCCCCATCGCCAGGATCTCCCCGATGATCGCCAATTCCCGGCGTTGCGCATTGGCCGCATGCGCCAGTTTGCGGACCTCGGTGACATCGCGGATGCACAGCAGGATGCGCATGACCGTGTCATCTTGAGCGGTGATCGGCGACCACGTCAGATCGAGAATCTTGGATCTGCCATCGGCCATCTCGCGCTGAATTTCCGTCGGCAACAGATGGCTGTTGAACTCAAAGTTCATGACATCTTCGCCAAGGCAGGAGGCGAGGGCGGCGCTGATCTGGGAGCGTTGGTCTGCGCCCAGATGGGTATCCTGCAGAACCAATGCCATGGCATCCGCCCCTGCAATCTGCTTGGTTTCCAGAATGCTTTCCAGGTGCTGCGAATATTCGGGGTGCACGGCTCCATCGGGCTGCACCGTGAGAATGCCCTGTGGAACGTAGCGCAGCATTGCCTGAATGTCGGCGGCCTTCTGCTTCACCAGTTCCGTGCTCTCTTCGATCTTCTCCACCATCGTGTTGAAGGCCTTCATCGAGCGGCCGATTTCGTCATTGCGGTTGACATCGAGCCGGTGCGTGAAGTCCTGGCTCGTTGCGATCTGGGTCATCTTTTCTTCCATCTGCGCGATGGGATGAATGACTTGTTTGTAGAGCAGTACTCCAATAATTCCCAGCGCCAGAATCGCCGCACCACTGATGACCATCAGAGTCACGGCCGTATGGGAGAGGTTGCCATTGAGGACATTGATTGCCTCATCCTTGCTGCGACGCTTTTCCACCTGCACCGCATCGATCATCTGTCCCTGCTCCCGCAGGTATTGATCCACCGTCGCCCCCATGTTGGCCTCGGCCAGCTCGGTTTGCCCGGCGAGTTTGAACTGCGCGGTATCGTTGATGGAGGCGAAGTAGTTCTGCAAGCTTTCCTGTGCCGCTTCAATGAGGCCTCTTTGTGCTTGGCTTTGGGCTTGGCTGAGCTGCTCCTGAAGTGCTTGCGTCAATGCCCCTTTTTTCGCGTTGAGCTCATCCAAGGACTTGCGCACCAGGTCTTCGTTGGGGGCTGCAATCATGGAGAGCGTGGCGATCTGAACGTCCTTGAGCTGTGCCATCAATTCCACGGATTTGATGGTGCTTGGAACAACCCCTTCCGTCACTTGCTTGACTTGCCTCGAATTACTTTTCGCCTGGAGCACGGCGAAGCCGCCGATGACTGCCAGTGCGGCAAATACGAGAGCGACAAGCAAGACGATGCGTTGCTTGATGTTCATGGCAATCCAATCTGTGGAGTTTGTTCAATGCAAATGTTGCAATTTGCAACATTTGCATTGAATTATTTCTATTGGAGATGTCGCCACCATGACATAGCCCGAGTGGGCAGGCTGCTGCGTGCCCAGCGTGGATTCGCCTGTCTTTTCCCCCACAGATTTAGGGCCAAAAGAGAATGGTCATTGGGGCGTGAGAGTGGGTCGGCGCATCAGCTCGAGCGCTTGCCCAGCCGGCACCGGGCGACTCAGAAAGTAGCCCTGTACCTCGTCGCAGCCGGCGGCCTTGAGTTGGACCAGTTGGTCGCGCAGCTCGACGCCTTCCGCAACCACGCGCAAGCCCAGGCTGTGCGCCAGCGTGATGATGGAGGTCACGATCACGTTGACGTGCTGGCTGGTGCGGATTTCGTTGATGAAGGAGCGGTCGATTTTCAGGTGGCTGATCGGCAGGTGGCGCACTTGGCTCAGGTTGGAATAGCCGATGCCGAAGTCGTCAAGCGCGATCATCATCCCCATATGCCGCAACGCCGTCAGGACCTGGACCGCCACATCAAGGGGCTCGGTCAACGCGCTTTCGGTGATTTCGACCTCGATGTGTGCAGCCTCCAGGCCGTGCAGCGACAGCAGTTCGGCCACGCGCGCGGGCAGCCCCGCGTCGATCTGCCGTGGGGAGAGGTTGAAGGCAAGCGGCAGGAGCTTCGCACCCTGCTCCCGCCAGCGGGCTTGCTGGGCGCAGCAGGCCTGCATCACCCAGTCGCCCAAGGCCGCGATGAGCCCGGTTTCTTCCGCGATGGGAATGAACTCGCCGGGATGGATCAATCCCAGCTCCGGATGTGCCCAGCGCACAAGCGCTTCGAACCCCGTGATGCTGTAGTCGGAAAGCCTGACCTTGGGCTGAAAATGCAGGACCAGTTGCCCCTTGCCTATGGCCTGCTGCAGCTCGCCCTGCAGGCGTAGGCTACGGTCCTCCTGGGGCCTGAGCTCTGCATCGTAGTAGCAGAAGCCGCCCCGGCCCCGGCGCTTGGCCATGTACATGGCCGAATCGGCATTGCGGCACAGACTCGCGACATCATGGCCGTCGCGCGGAAAGAACGCGATGCCCATGCTGGGACTGGTCTCGACCTCGTGCCCGTCTAGCCCCGGATAAGGCTGGCTCAGCCGGTGCTGAAGCTTCACTGCAATGGCATCGACGGATTCGGTCGAATCCAGTCCGGTCAGCAGCAGAGCGAACTCGTCGCCCCCCATGCGGCCCAGGATATCCGCGCTGCGCAGCATGCTCTTGAGCCGCTTGGCGACCTCCTGCAGCAGCAGGTCGCCGACATGATGCCCCAGGCTGTCGTTGATGGGCTTGAACCGGTCCAGATCGAGATAGATCAGCGCGTAGTGCTTGCTGCTGCGGCGGGCCACTTCGAGATGGCTGGCGGCCAGTTCGTTGAACATGCGGCGGTTGTGCAGGCCCGTCAGGTGGTCCAGTGAGGCCAGGGCCAGGGCGCGTGCTTTTTCGGCTTCCAGTTGGTCGATGAGCGAGCGCTTGTCCTCATCGGCGCCGACCAGTGCGGAAAAAAAAAGCTGCTGGCGCCTGAGGCCGAGCACAAACCCCCAGGTGGCGAGCCCGAGAACGGCAGCCAGCGCAGCAACCGAAACCCAGACGCGCGCACCGCTGTGCGCATGGAGGGCACGAACTTCCGCAAGCTCCTTGCTGACCACAACGATGAACGGGGAATGCTCAACCTGCCGTAGGCTCGAAAGATGGGGCCCAGGCCCCAGCAGCTCGCTCACGAAGCTGCTGGCGCCCGTCGTCCTGGTCGCCGCCGCAAACGCCTCGAAGCGCTGGTGCTGGCGCCGGTGTGTCAGGCCTTCGGCCCGTGCCTCCGCGAGCTCGGTGCCATCCTGCGCCAGGATATGGATGGCCCCGCTTTTGCCCATGTCGATGTTGTGGTACAGGCCCAGGAAGTGCCCCAGGTCCAGCGTGACCAGCAAAAAGCCTTTGCGGGTGCCACCATGGTCCGCCAAGGGAAAAAGCACGGGCACGGCCCAGCGCTGTTCCTGGACTCCCGGCGGCGGGAGTACCACGGTGGCCTGCGTGGTGGTCATGTCGCTGCCTTGCAGCGCATTGCGCAGACTCTCCCGATCTGACGTGCCGGCATCCGTCGGCGACGAGCTGTACAGGCGCCGCAGGGAGGGGTCGTAAATCGAGAAATTCAGAAAGACTTGGTCGACGGCCAGAATGTTGGCCAACTGCAGTTCGGCGTCGTGACGGTTGCCGCGCAGCCAGGACTCGGCCACCACGGCCACCCTGCGCCCGCGATCCATGACCTGCGACAGGTTCTCGGAAATGATGGTGGCCAGGCTTTGCTGCCGTGCCTGCGCATTGTCGTCCAGCAGCAATTGCTCCGCCTGCAGGCGCTGCCATGTGAGCAGGCTGATCAGGATAACCGCGCCTGCGGCAAACGCAATGCTGGCCCATTGCATCCACTTCCAGCTATGCCGGGTGAAGAACGCGCCTAGCGAAAATCTGTCGGTGAAAGAAAAGCCGCGCACCCCACATTGTCCTGATCAGGAATAGTAGCCGTGATTCTCGCCGCCCCAGGGCCGCGGTTTCATGACAAATCCATCAAGAAAGGCTTTAAGCTGCCTAACCTTGCGTCATTCAGCTTGAATGGCGACGATGGTAGTGGCGACCATTGGCATGGCGCACAAGGCCTGTTGGGAGCGCTGGCATGTTCGGTTCCTCGCTGGAAACCGAATCCCGTTTCGACTTGCCGTGTAGCACCTTTGTGTAGAAAACAAAGAGAATAAGCCGTTGATTCCACGGGAAATCCCATCGAATCAACGGCTCATGTACTGTCTTGGCGGAGAGGGCGGGATTCGAACCCGCGGTGGGCTATTAACCCACACACGCTTTCCAGGCGTGCGACTTAAACCGCTCATCCACCTCTCCACGCGTCGAAGCTGCAATTCTAACCAGAAATTTGGCAGCCGAAATCAAAAAACCGCAGCAAATTTGCCGCGGTCTGGTGAGTTGCGTGATTTACGCGTTGGCCTTGCCCACCTGGACCATCTTCATGGCCGAGGCGATGAGGGCGCTGACTTCCGTCATGTTGCCGGGAACGACCAGGGTGGTCGTGGCGTCGGCGGCCACCTTGCTGTAGGCCTCCACGGCGCTCTGTGCCACCTTGAGCTGCACGGCCTGCTCGCCGCCCGGATGGCGGATGGCGGCGGCGATGCGCTCCAGCGCCTGGGCCGTGGCATCAGCCACGGCGGTGATGGATGCGGCTTCGCCTTGCGCCTTGTTGATGACGGCCTGCTTTTCACCTTCGGAGCGGGCGATGAAGGCCTCGCGCTCGCCGGTGGCGATGTTGATCTGTTCCTGGCGGCGGCCTTCGGATGCTGCGATCAGCGCGCGCTTTTCGCGTTCGGCGGTGATCTGGGCCTGCATGGCGCGCAGGATTTCGTTGGGCGGCGTCAGGTCCTTGATTTCGTAGCGCAGCACCTTCACGCCCCAGTTCAGGGCGGCTTCGTCGATGGCCGAGACCACCTGGGCATTGATCATGTCGCGCTCCTCGAAGGTCTTGTCGAGCTCCAGTCGCCCGATCACGCTGCGCAGCGAGGTCTGGGCGAGTTGCGTGACGGCCATGATGTAGTTGGACGAGCCGTAGCTGGCGCGCATGGGGTCGGTCACCTGGAAATACAGAATGCCGTCCACGGTCAGCTGGGTGTTGTCCCGGGTGATGCAGACCTGGCTGGGCACGTCGAGCGGGATTTCCTTGAGGCTGTGCTTGTAGGCGATGCGGTCGACAAACGGCACGAGGAAGTTGAGGCCTGGCGTCAGCGTGCCGGCGTATTTGCCCAGGCGCTCCTTGACCCAGGCGTGCTGCTGGGGGACGACCTTGACCGAGCGGGCCACAAAGATGATGGCGATAACGATGATGGCGATGGCAATTTCCATGGTCTCTCCTGCCCCGAAGGGCGTTGGCTCATAGCCGGTGGTGAAGGTGAAGGAGGTGCGGTTGACCCTGCGCCGGAAGGCTGGGGGCGGCGCACGGCGATGTCATATCTTGTCGACCAGCAGCCGGTTGCCGATCACTTCGGCCACGCGGTGCATGCCGGGGGCGGGCAGGCCGCCGGGGCGGCCCATGACGGTCCAGGTGGCGCCGCGGTAGCGGACCTGGGCCGTGCCGTCAGGATTCCATTGCTCGACCATGACGGTCTCGCCCACATCCATGTTGACATCGCGGTTGCCCGTGGCGGGCAGGCGGGGAGGGTGGCGCTTGCGCATCAGATAGCAGGCCAGCACGGCTCCCGCGGCCAGCACGGCGGCCACGATGATCTGGGTGTGATTGCTCAGGCCTAGATGCGCGCTCAAGGCGCCGGCGATGGCGCCCAGGGTCATCATGAGCAGGTAAAAGGTGCCGGTCAGCAATTCGGCAATGACGAGCACCCCGGCGATCAACCACCAGATGGTGGAGTATTCCATGCCTAGTCTCCTTGTTCGGCGTGTGTTCAGTGCACCACATTCAGGGGTTGAAAAACGACCTGTTTCAAAGCTGCAATAAGGATATTCCTTACACTTCGCGGCTGTTTCGTTTTTTAGGCCTGATTGGTACGGAGGCTGTCCATGAAATTTCGCTTTCCCATCGTCATCATAGACGAGGACTATCGTTCCGAGAATACCTCGGGTCTGGGCATCCGTGCCTTGGCGCAAGCCATCGAGGAAGAGGGCTTCGAGGTCCTGGGCGTGACCAGCTACGGCGATCTGTCGCAGTTTGCCCAGCAGCAGAGCCGGGCCAGTGCCTTCATCCTGTCCATCGACGACGAGGAGTTCACGCTGGGCGGCGGCAATGATCCCATCATTCACAGCCTGCGTGCCTTCATCGGCGAAGTGCGCCGCAAGAATGAAGAGGTGCCGATCTACCTCTACGGCGAAACCAAGACCAGCCAGCACCTGCCCAACGACATCCTGCGCGAGCTGCACGGCTTCATCCACATGTTCGAGGACACGCCCGAATTCGTGGCCAAGCACATCATCCGCGAAGCCAAGAGCTATCTCGAGAGCGTGCAGCCGCCCTTCTTCAAGGCGCTGCTGGACTATGCGGAAGACGGCTCCTACAGCTGGCACTGCCCGGGCCACTCGGGCGGCGTGGCCTTCCTCAAGAGCCCGGTGGGCCAGATGTACCACCAGTTCTACGGCGAGAACATGCTGCGCGCCGACGTCTGCAATGCCGTGGAGGAACTGGGCCAGCTGCTGGACCACAACGGGGCCATCGGCGAGAGCGAGCGCAATGCCGCGCGCATCTTCAATGCCGATCACTGCTACTTCGTGACCAACGGCACCTCCACGTCCAACAAGATCGTGTGGCACCACGCCGTGGCGCCCGGCGACGTGGTGGTGGTGGACCGCAACTGCCACAAATCCATCCTGCACTCCATCATCATGACGGGGGCGATTCCGGTGTTCCTCAAGCCCACGCGCAACCACTTCGGCATCATCGGCCCGATTCCGCAAAGCGAGTTCAGCGTGGAGTCCATCCAGGCCAAGATCGCCGCCAATCCGCTGCTCAAGGGCGTGGACGCCAAGAAGGTCAAGCCGCGCGTGCTGACCTTGACGCAATCCACCTACGATGGCGTGCTCTACAACACCGAGACCATCAAGAGCATGCTCGACGGCTACGTGGCCAATCTGCATTTCGACGAGGCCTGGCTGCCGCACGCGGCTTTCCATCCGTTCTACGGCAGCTACCACGCCATGGGCAAGAAGCGCGCGCGCCCCCAGCATTCGGTGGTGTACGCAACCCAGTCCATCCACAAGCTGCTGGCCGGCATCAGCCAGGCCTCGCATGTGCTGGTGCAGGACAGCCAGAACGAGAAGCTGGACCACCATCTGTTCAACGAGGCCTACCTGATGCACACCTCGACCAGCCCGCAGTACAGCATCATCGCCAGCTGCGACGTGGCGGCCGCGATGATGGAGCCGCCAGGCGGCACGGCGCTGGTGGAGGAGTCCATCCTGGAAGCGCTGAACTTCCGCCGCGCCATGCGCAAGGTGGACGACGAGTTCGGCGATGACGACTGGTGGTTCGAGGTCTGGGGCCCCGAGGCGCTGGCCGATGAGGGCGTGGGCACGGCCCAGGACTGGATCATCCGCGGCCATGATGCGGCGCGCAAGAACAAGGCCAAGAACGGCAAGGCGTTCGACAACTGGCACGGCTTCGGCGACCTGGCCGACGGCTTCAACATGCTGGACCCGATCAAGTCCACCATCGTCACGCCGGGGCTGGACCTGGACGGCGACTTTGCCGACACCGGCATTCCGGCCTCCATCGTCACCAAATACCTGGCCGAGCACGGCGTGGTGGTCGAGAAGACCGGCCTGTACTCGTTCTTCATCATGTTCACCATCGGCATCACCAAGGGCCGCTGGAACACCATGCTGACGGCGCTGCAGCAGTTCAAGGACGACTACGACCGCAACCAGCCGCTGGCGCGCATCCTGCCCGAGTTCGTGCAGCAGCACCGCCGCTACGAGCGCATGGGCCTCAAGGACCTGTGCCAGCACGTGCACGAGCTGTACGCCAAGTACGACATCGCGCGCCTGACGACGGAAATGTATCTGTCCGATCTGCAGCCCACGATGAAGCCTTCGGACGCCTACGCCCACATCGCGCAGCGCAAGACCGAGCGCGTGGAGATCGACCACCTGGTGGGGCGCACCACCGTGGGCCTGGTCACGCCTTACCCGCCCGGCATTCCGCTCTTGATTCCCGGCGAAGTCTTCAACAAGAAGATCGTGGACTACCTGGTGTTCGCCCGCGAATTCGCCAAGGAGTGCCCGGGCTTCGAGACCGACATCCACGGCCTGGTGGAGCTGGAAGACGAGAACGGCGAGATCCGCTACTACGCCGACTGCGTGGCCGAACCCACGCCGGCCAAGCCTGCCAAGTCCGTGCCTGCGAAGAAGGCTGTGGCTGCCAAGAAGACCGTTGCCGCCAAAGCTCCGGCCAAGCACGCTGCGGTGAAGGCTGCTGCCAAACCGGCCAGCAAGGGGAAGGCATCTGGCTCGCTCTGAAGCAGTGCGCGCCTTGCCTTGGCGGGTTCTGGCTGCCTGCAGCCTGGCCTGGGCGCTGTTCGTGCTGTGGGGCTGCCTCAATGAGACCGGCGCCAGCGGCGGCCTGATCCTGCGGCTGTTCCCGTTTCTGCAGGGCTTTGCCTATACGGACAAGCTGGTGCATGCGGGCCTGCATGGCGTGCTGGCCACGCTGCTGTGGTGGACGGGCGCGCTGCGCGCGCGCAGCCAGGGCCTGGCATGGACGGCGGTGGGCGCCATGTCCGTCGTGCTGCTGTGCGCGGCCTATGGCGGGCTGATCGAGATCCTGCAGGCCGTGTTCACCACCACGCGCGGCGCCGAATGGCTGGATGCGCTGGCCAACACCACGGGCGCCGGCCTGGCCGTGCTGTTCTGGCATGCCCTGGTTCTGCGCCATACTGTGAAGTGAAAAAGATAGCAACTGGCGCCTGTTTTATCTGGATTTCAGGCTTGAAAAGCTCGGGGATCAAGGAAAATAAAACGCCAGATGCTTCTAATTGAATAGCGCTGTTCCAGCGCGATCTTCGCGTCGCGGATCAGCGCGGCCCAGCCGGCCTGCTCTTTTTGCAGATAGGCCTGGACATGCTGGAGGCTGCCGCCCATGGGCGTGCTGCCCTCGGACTGCAGCTGCTTGAGCACGCCGGGGTCCTGCAGGGCCTGGTTGACGGCGGCGTTCATCTTCTGCGCGATGCCTGCCGGCGTGTTCCTGGGCGCGACGATGAGCTTCCAGTCCACGGCCTCGAAGCCTGGGAAGCCCGATTCGGCCACGGTGGGCACCTGTGGCAGTATGGGCAGGCGCTGGGCCGAGGTCACCGCCAGCGCGCGCAGGCGCTGGCCCTTGATCAGCGGATACACGGCCTGGGGCGTGCCGAACATGTAATGGGTCTGCTTGCCCAGCAGGTCGGTGACGGCCGGCGACGCACCCTTGTAGGGCACGTTGAGCACCTGGATGCCGGCCTTGAAGGACAGCATCTCTCCGGCCAGATGGCCCACGGTACCGGTGGAGGCCAGTGCCTGGCGGATGCCGCCGGGCTGGGCCTTGGCGGCCTGGATCAGGTCCTGCAGCGATTTCCAGGGCGAATCGGCGGGTACGACCAGCACCATGGGCTGCGAGGCCACCAGCGCCACGGGGACCAGGTCGGTCTTGGGGTTGAACGGCATGCTGGGCAGCAGCGCCGGGTTGATGGCCAGATTGGCCGTCTGTCCCATGCCGAAGGTATAGCCCCGTCCGCAGCGGATTTGGCCACGGCGTCCAGGCCGATATTGCCGCCCGCGCCCGGCTTGTTGTCCACCACGATCACCCAATGGTTGAGATTGGCGACGCGCTCGCTGATGAGCCGGGTGACGGCATCCGTGCCGCCGCCCGGCGTATAGGGCACGACCATGCGCATGGCCTTGGCCGGCCACTAGGCGGGCTGGGCCGTGGCCTGGCCGGCGGCAAATGCCAGGGCGAGCAAGGCGCCGGCGCTCAAGGCCCTGCGGCTCAGGCAGGTTTGCGAAGAGGAAGTGGTCATGGCGTATTGCATGGTCTTGTCTCCGGAAATCTCAAAATAAATCGGGCAAAGCAATCCCTCGGTCGCGCGCAGGCGCCTGTCGTGGGGCGGATTCGGCAGCGGCTGGCGCTGCGGTAGTACGCGCGGCCTGCGTCTTCTGCGGACGCGTGGCCGCCTGTCAGGTCAAAGTGCCAGGCCCTGGGCCAGCGCCCGGGCCTGCCCGGGCGTGTAGCCCAGCGCGGTCAGGATCTCCAGGCTGTGCTCGCCCAGCTTGGGCGACGACAGGCGCACTTGCAGGTGTTTGCCGTCCAGCGTGAGCGGCAGCAGCACGGTCTTGCTTGCGCGGCCGTCGGGCAGGGCCATGGATGCCAGCGTGCCGGTGGCGTTCAGGTGCTCGTCCTCGAGCAGGTCGTGGGGGCGGGCAATGGGGGCGAACGGCAGGCCATGCTCCTCGAACACCCGGGCGATGTGGGCCGCGCTGTAGCCGGCCATTTTTTCGCGCAGCAGCGGCATGAGCCAACTGCGCGCCTGCACGCGGTCGTTGTTGCTGGCCAGGCGTGGATCGTCGCGCCACTGGCCCAGGTCGAAGGCATCGCAGAACGCGCGCCAGGCGCCGTCGCTGACCACGGCCAGGAAGATCTGTTCGCCGCCCTGGACTTCGAACACGTCGTAGATGGCCCAGGCCGAAATGCGCGCCGGCATGGGCGCCGCGGGCTTGCCGGTGACGGCGTACTGCATCATGTGCTGGGCGATCAGAAAGACGTTGTTCTCGAACAGCGCGCTCTGCACCTCCTGGCCCTTGCCGGTCTTCTCGCGCTGGGCCAGCGCCGCCATGGCGCCCATGGCACCGAACATGCCGCCCATGATGTCGTTGACGCTGGCGCCGGCACGCAGCGGATCGCCGGGACGGCCCGTCATATAGGCCAGGCCGCCCATCATCTGCACCACCTCGTCCAGCGCCGTGCGGTGCTCGTAGGGGCCGGGCAGAAAGCCCTTGTGGCTCACGTAGATGAGGCGCGGAAAGCGCTCCTTGAGGCTGTCGTAGTCCAGGCCCAGCTTTTGCATGGTGCCGGGCTTGAAGTTCTCGGTGACCACGTCGGCCGAGGCGATCAGGCGCAGCGCGGCTTCCCTGCCTTCGGGCGTGAGCAGGTCCAGCGTGAGGCTTTTCTTGTTGCGGTTGAACAGCGGAAAAAACCCCGCGCCCGAGCCCAGCAGCTTGCGCGTGGCATCGCCATTGCGGCCGTGGCCCACGGGCTCGACCTTGATGACTTCGGCGCCCAGGTCGGCCAGCATCAGCCCGCAGCTGGGGCCCATGACCATGTGGGTGAATTCGACCACGCGGATGCCGGAATAGGGCAGGGGCGTGGCGGCGGAGGTTGTCGAGGGTTGGTTCATGGGATGGCAGATCAATAGGAATGCGGAACAAAACCCTTGGGCAGGCCGGCCAGCGGCAGCATGCCGTAGAGCTCCTCGCCCGGCAGGCCGGCGGCCAGCGCCCGGCGCGCGGCCATGAGGCGCTCCAGGTCCACGCCGGTACGTATGCCCATGGCCTCGAACATAAAGACCAGGTCCTCGGTCACCACGTTGCCGGAGGCGCCCGGCGCATAGGGGCAGCCGCCCAGCCCGGCCTGCGAGGCATCGAAGGTGCGCACGCCCGCTTCGTAGGCGGCCAGGCAGTTGGCCAGGCCCAGGCCACGCGTGTTGTGCATATGGGCGGCGCCGGCCTGCGCGCCCAGCTCGGCGCGCAGCCGCGTGAACAGGCGCCTGGCCTGGGCCGGGTTGGCCATGCCCGTGGTGTCCGACAGGCCCGATTCGTCGGCGCCCGCGGCCACGCAGGCCACGGCCAGGGCGATCACCTCGTCCTCGGGCACCAGGCCCTGCAAGGTGCAGCCGAAGGCCGTGGAGATGCCGGCCTCGATATGCACCCGGGGGGCGATCTCGTCGCGCAGCCGGGCGATGGCGCGCACTTCCTCGACCATCTGCGCTGGCGTCTTGCGCACATTGGCCATGGAATGCGCGGGGCTGGCCGACACCGGCAGCGTGATCTTGTGCGCGCCGGCGCGCATGGCGGTTTCCGCGCCCTTGAGGTTGGGCACCAGCGCCATGACGGTGAGGCCGGGGTGGGTGATGGCGTGGACGACGACCTGGGCGGCGTCGGCCATCTGCGGCAGCAGCTTGGGCGAGACAAAGGAGCCGACCTCGATCTCCTGCAGGCCGGCCGCGGCCAGGGCGGCGATCCAGGCGTGCTTGTGCTCCGTGGCCATGGTGGAAGCCACGGACTGCAGGCCGTCGCGCGGGCCGACTTCACTGATGAGAACCTCGAAACGGGGGTGATATGACATGGGGCCTGTGCCTGCTGCTGTTGAATTTGCGTCGATAGAATGTTCTAATAGATAGAACTTAATTCTTTCTATTGAAATACTGCTTGCGGCTTGCTTTGCTGTCAAGACGCAGGTTGGGAGCTTTTCATCGCCGGGCCGCCCCAAGATGAAAAGTCCCCTCTTGGGGGAGCATGGGGAGTCATTTTTATGCCGCGTAAATCCGTGACCGAATCGGTGGCCGACGAAAATGCCGCGCCCGGCGGCGTGGCCGCCGTGGACCGGGCCCTGAGCGTGCTCGCCGCCTTCCGCGACGGCGATGTGGCGCTGAGCCTGGCCGAGCTGGCCGATCGCACCCGCCTCTACAAGAGCACCGTGCTGCGGCTGCTGGCCTCGCTGGAGCATGGTGGCTGGGTGGTGCGCCAGGACGACGGCCGCTATGCGGTGGGCCCGGCCGTATCGCGGCTGCATGCGGTCTATGCGCAGAGCTTTTCGCTGGACAGGCTGGTCATGCCCGCGCTGCGCGCCCTGGTACAGGCCACGGGCGAGAGTGCGGCCTACCATGTGCGCCAGGGCAGGGACCGGCTGTGCCTGTACCGCGTGGATTCCCCGCACCCGGTGCGCGACCATGCGCGTGCCGGCGACCTGCTGCCGCTGGGCAAGGGCGCCGGCGGGCGGGTGCTGGTGGCCTTCGATCCCGAGCTGGGCGACTGGGTGAAGAAGGACCGGGCGCACTATGCCCGGGTGCGCGCCAACGGCTACGAAGCCCTGGTGGGCGACCGGCACAGCGAGATCGCGGGCATCTCGGCCCCGGTATTGCGCAAGGACGGTGAACTTGCGGCCGCGCTGACGCTGACCATGCCCGTGCACCGCTATGACGAGCGCTATGTGAAGAAGGTGCTGGAGGCTGCACGCGCGCTGGGGGCGCAACTGCCTTGATGGCGATGGTTTCCTCAAACGCAAAAGTACGAAAGCAAAAGCCCCGCAGTTGCGGGGCTTGGGATGCAGCGAGGGGTAAAAACTGGCGTGGCCCAAAGCGAGGGGCTGCAAGCAATGGCCGACCCGCCGCGTAGCGGCTCAGGGGGTTACACGTTTACACCTGGTCGGCGGACAGGCCGGCCGTCTGGCTGAAGCCGCCGTCCACATAGGTGATCTCGGCGGTCATGCCCGAAGCCAGGTCGGACAGCAGGAAGGCGGCCACATTGCCCACGTCCTCGATGGTCACGTTGCGGCGCAGAGGGGCGGCGTCAGCCACGCGGCCCAGCAGCTTGCCGAAGTCCTTGATGCCCGAGGCGGCCAGGGTCTTGATGGGGCCGGCGGAAATGCCGTTGGCGCGGATGGCGCGGCCGTCGGCCGTGCGGCCCACGGCCTCGGCCAGGTAGCGCACGGAAGCTTCCAGCGAAGCCTTGGCCAGGCCCATGGTGTTGTAGTTGGGGATGGAGCGCAGCGCGCCCAGGTAGGACAGGGTCAGCAGCGAGGATTTGTCGTTGAGGTAGGGCAGGGCTGCCTTGGCCATGGCCGGGAAGCTGTAGGCGCTGATGTCGTGGGCGATCTTGAAGGATTCGCGCGACAGCCCTTCGAGGAAGTTGCCGGCAATGGCCTCGCGCGGTGCAAAGCCGATGGAGTGCACGAAGCCGTCGAATTGGCCCCAGGCATCGCCCAGGCCCTTGAACATGGCTTCGATCTGTGCATCGTCGCCCACGTCGCAGTCGAAGATCAGCTTGGAGCCGAATTCGGCGGCGAACTCGGTGATGCGGTCCTTGAAACGCTCGCCCACATAGCTGAAAGCCAGCTCCGCGCCCTGCTCGTGGCAGGCCTTGGCGATGCCGTAGGCAATGGAGCGGTTGGACAGAACGCCCGTGATCAGCAGTTTTTTACCGGCGAGAAAACCCATTATTGTTCTCCAGGAAAGGATGGTGGAATTTGGTTGCACCCGAGTCGGGCTGGCCCGCCAGGTGTCAGAGTCCGCCAGATTGGCAGTGCCTCGTGTAGGGCAGAATTGTCGCATGCGCCATTGGTTGATTTCCACGCTGCTGCTCGCAAGTGCTGCGGGCAGTGCTCCCGCCCGGGCGGACCACGCCTACGCCCTCTGGGGAAAGCCGCTGTATCCGCCGGGCTTTGCCCATTTTTCCTATGTCAATCCCCAGGCACCCAAGGGAGGGGAGCTGCGGCTGGTGAGCAACCTGCGCATGTCCACCTTCGACAAATACAACCCGTTCACGATCAAAGGGTCGGCGCCGGCCTATCTGACCGAGCTGATGTTCGACACCCTGCTGACGCCTTCGCTGGACGAGACGGCCACGGGCTACGGGCTGCTGGCCGAGGACGTGACGGTGGCGCCCGACGGTCTGTCGGCCAGCTTCAGGCTGCGGCCCGAGGCGCGCTTTCACAACGGCAAGCCGGTGGCGGCCGCCGACGTCAAGCACAGCTACGAGACCCTGGTCGGCCCCCAGGCGCTGCCGGGCTACAAGACGCTGCTGTTCGATGTGGACGGTGTCGATGTGGTCGATGAGCGCACGGTGCGCTTTCGCTTCAGGCAACCCAACCGCGAGCTGCCGCTGGTCGTGGGCGCTCTGCCCATCTTCAGCCGCGACTGGGGCCTGGAAAACGGCAAGCCCAAGCCCTTCGATCAGGTGGTGACCGACATCCCCATCGGCAGCGGTCCGTACCGGATCGGCCCGGTGCGCTTCGGCAAGGACATCACCTATGTGCGCGATCCCGGCTACTGGGCCAAAAATCTGCCGGTGCGCGTGGGAGCAGCCAATTTCGACAAGGTCACGGTCAAGATCTACCGGGACAACACGGCCCGGCTGGAGGCGCTCAAGGCCGGCGAGTTCGATCTGATGCGTTTTTTCAGCGCTGGCGACTGGGCGCGGCGCCTGTACGGCAAGCGCTTCGATTCGGGGCAACTGGTCAAGGGCGAGTTCGCCAACCGCCTGCCTTCGGGCTTCCAGAGCTATGTGCTCAACACGCGCAGGCCGCTGCTGCAGGATGTGCGCGTGCGCGAGGCCCTGGGCCTGGCGCTGGACTTCGAGTGGATGAACCGCCAGATGTTCTACGGTTCCTACCAGCGCGTGCACGGACTGTTCGGCAACACGGCCTGCGAGACCCACGGCATGCCCGATGCGCAGGAGCTGGCGTTGATGGAGCCCTGGAAAAAGGATATTCCGGCCGCAGCCTTCGGCCTCATGACCGAGCCGCCGCGCACCAGCGACGGTTCAAGCGATGGTGCGGGGGGCGGCCAGACCCTGCGCGACAACCTGCGCAAGGCCCAGCAACTGCTGCGCGATGCGGGCTGGACCGTGCAGGGCGGCGTGCTGCGCAATGCCCGGGGCGAGGCCATGGAGCTGGAATACCTGGACAGCAGCGAGACCGGCATGCGCCAGGTGGCGCCCTGGCTGCGCAATCTGGAAAAGCTGGGCATACGGTTGCGCTTTCGCCCGGTGGACTTCGCGCTGTACCAGCAGCGCGTGGACAAGTTCGACTACGACATGATCTCCATCGCCTACCAGGGGACGAACAATCCCGGCCAGGAATTCGCCGACCTGTTCGGCAGCCGTTCGGCCGACACCGAGGGAGCGGGCAATTTCCCGGGCGTGAAGAACCCGGCGGTCGACGCCATCATCCGCAAGATGACCGAGGCCAAGTCCGAGGCGGAGCTGCTGCCGGCCTGCCATGCGCTGGACCGCATCATCGCCGCCGGTCACTACCTGATTCCGCAATGGAGCGCGGGCACGCACCGCATGGTCTACGACTCCTGGCGCCTGGTGCGCCCGGCCGTGGTGCCGCCCTACGCGCCGGGCGAGACCTGGGCCATCAATACCTGGTGGGCGCGCCTTCCACCGCGCACGGCGCCGGCGCCTTGAACCTGTCGATCAGGTTGCAAAGCGTCACAGGCCCGGGATTTGGCCCGCGGCGCTCTGGACATAATGCGAATCTATGTGGGCTTACATACTCAAGCGCTTGTTGTTGATGGTGCCGACCTTGCTGGGCGTGCTGCTCATGACCTTCGTGGTCGTCCAGTTCGTGCCCGGCGGTCCGGTGGAGCAGTACCTGGCCGAGGCCAAGGCCGGCGCCGGCCGTGGGGCCGAGGGCGGCGGCATGGCCTACCGCGGCGCGCAGGGGGTGGACCCCCAGCGCGTCGAGCAGATCAAGGCGCTGTACGGCTTCGACAAGCCGGCCCATGTGCGCTTTTGGCAGATGCTGGGCCGGTTCGCGCGGTTCGATCTGGGGCGCAGCTTTTTCCAGAACAAGGAGGTGTGGCAGCTGATCAAGGAGAAGCTGCCCGTCTCGGCCAGCCTGGGGCTGTGGACCTTCTTCATCAGCTATCTGGTGGCCGTGCCGCTGGGCATTGCCAAGGCCGTGCGCGCGGGCTCGCGCTTCGATCTGGCCACCACGCTGCTGATCCTGGTGGGCTATGCCATACCGGGCTTTGTGCTGGGCTTGGCGCTGCTGGTGATCTTCGGCGGGCAGCTGCAGTGGTTTCCGCTGCGCGGCCTCACTTCGGCCCACTGGGATGAACTGGGCTGGGGCGCGCGCATCGTCGACTACCTGTGGCATATCACCTTGCCCGTGATCGCCATGGTGGCGGGCAGTTTCGCCGTCACGGCCATGCTGACCAAGAATGCCTTTCTCGAGGAAATCCGCAAGCAGTATGTGCTGACGGCCAGGGCCAAGGGCTTGCCCGAGCGCCAGGTGCTCTACGGCCATGTGCTGCGCAATGCGCTGATTCCCATCGTCACGGGCTTTCCGGCGGCCTTCATCGGTGCCTTCTTCACGGGCTCGCTGCTCATAGAGACCCTGTTCTCGCTCGACGGTCTGGGCCTGCTGAGCTACGAGAGCGTGATCCGGCGCGACTATCCCGTGGTGCTGGGCACCTTGTTCCTGTTCACGCTGATCGGTCTGGTGACCAAACTGGTCAGCGATCTTTGCTATGTCTGGGTGGATCCGCGTGTACGGTTTGACTGACCCCCTGAGCGGCTGCGCCGCTTCCCCCAAGGGACGACACCTTCGCGGCGAGGCGGCTCTTGCTTGGTGTCTCTGGTTTGCATGTGCTTTTTTGGGGAGGCACTGAGATGGCAGCCACTGTGTCTGTATCGGACTCCCCCGGCAAGCGCGCCTGGCTGCGCTTTCGGCGCAACCGCCTGGGCTACTGGAGCCTGGTTCTGTTCTGCGTGATGGTGGTGCTGAGCCTGGGCGCCGAGCTGGTCAGCAACGACCGGCCGCTGGTCGTGCACTACGAAGGCCGGAACTACTGGCCGCTGTGGAACGACTACCCGGAGAAAACCTTCGGCGGCGACTTCGAGACACCGACCGACTATCTGGACCCCTACATCCGCGACAGGCTGACCGCGGGCGACAACTGGGCCTGGTTCACGCTCAACCCCTATGGGCCCAATACGCTGAACTACTTTGCCCAGGAGCCCAACCCCTCGGCGCCATCCCGGGCCAACTGGCTGGGCACCGACGACCGCGGGCGTGACCTGCTGGCCCAGCTGATCTACGGCTTTCGCATCAGCGTGCTGTTTGCGCTGGCGCTGACGGCCATCGGCGTGGCGCTGGGCGTGGTCACGGGGGCGGTCCAGGGCTTCTTTGGCGGCAAGACGGACCTGGCCTTCCAGCGCTTCATCGAGATCTGGGGTTCCATGCCCGAGCTGTACCTGCTCATCATCTTCAGCGCCGTGTTCGCACCCAGCGTCTCGCTGCTGCTGGTGCTGCTGTCCCTGTTCGGCTGGATGGGCCTGTCCGACTATGTGCGCGCCGAATTCCTGCGCAACCGCCAGCTCGACTATGTGAAGTCCGCCCGGGCTTTGGGCGTGAGCAACTGGCAGATCATCAAGCGCCACATCCTGCCCAACAGCATGACGCCCGTGGTCACCTTCTTGCCGTTTCGCATGAGCGCGGCCATTCTGGCGCTGACTTCGCTGGATTTCCTGGGCCTGGGCGTTCCGCCGGGCACGCCCAGCCTGGGCGAGCTGCTCTCCCAGGGCAAGAACAATATCGATGCGTGGTGGATCTCGCTGACCACGTTCGCGGTGCTGGTCGTCACGCTGCTGCTGCTGACCTTCATGGGCGATGCGCTGCGCGATGCGCTGGACCCGCGCAAGGCGGCCAGCACGCCGGCTGCGCCTGCCGTGCCGGCGGCGCCAGGCGGTTCCGCCGTCGTGGCTGCGACCCGGGGGGCGGCATGAGCGAAGCGCTGCAAAAGCCGGTGGGCGCCGCACAGGTGCCCTTGCTGTCGGTACGCAATCTGTCCGTGGAGTTCGCGGGCAAGCCAGTGGTGCAGAGCGTCAGCTTCGATCTGGCCGCGGGCCAGAAGCTGGCGCTGGTGGGCGAGTCCGGTTCGGGCAAGACCGTCACGGCGCTGGCGCTGCTGCGGCTGGCCGGCGATGCCAAATTGTCCGGCTGGGCCTATTTCAAGGGCCGGAACCTGCTGGCCATGAGCGAGCGCCAGATGCAGGCCGTGCGCGGCGGCGACATGGCCATGATCTTCCAGGAGCCCATGACGGCGCTCAACCCCTTGATGACCATGGGAGCGCAGATTGCCGAAGTGCTGCAGCTCAAGCAGGGGTTGGGCAAGGCCCAGGCGCTGCGCCAGGCCGTGGAGCTGCTGGCCGCCACCGGCATTCCCGAGCCCGCGCGCCGCGCCCAGGCCTTTGCCCACCAGTTGAGCGGCGGCCAGCGCCAGCGCGCCATGATCGCCATGGCGCTGGCCAGCAGCCCGAAGCTGCTGCTGGCCGACGAACCGACCACGGCGCTGGATGTGACGCTGCGCGGCCAGATCCTCGACCTGCTCAGCGATCTGCAGCGCCAGACCGGCATGGCCGTGCTCATGATCACGCACGACCTGAACCTGGTGCGCCGCTTTGCCGACCGCGTGGCCGTGATGGAGCAGGGCGTGCTGGTGGAGCAGGGCACGGTGGCCGAGGTGATGACCGCGCCCAGGCATCCCTATACCCGCAGGCTGCTGTCCAGCACGCCGCAGCGCGACGTGATCGAAGTGCCGGCAGATGCGCGGGTGCCGCCCGTGCTGCAGGCCAAGGGCCTGCGCGTGAGCTACCCCGTGCCGCTGGCCGGTGTGAAGGGCTGGTTTCGCCAGGGGCGCTTCGTGGCCGTGCAGGGCGCCGACGTGCTGCTGCAGCCGGGGCGCACGCTGGGCGTGGTGGGAGAGTCCGGCTCGGGCAAGTCCACGCTGGCCCAGGCCGTGCTGGGGCTGCTGGCGCACGAAGGCGAGCTGCGCGTGGCCGGCGAGGCCTGGCAGCAGCCGGCCGCGCGCAATGTGCCGCACAACCGCAGCCTGCGCCGCAAGGTGCAGGTGGTGTTCCAGGACCCGTTTTCTTCGCTGTCGCCGCGGCTGACGGTGGAGGGCATCGTGGCTGAAGGCCTGCTGGTGCATGCGCCGCAGCTGACCGCGTCGGAACGCCGCGCCAAGGTGGTGGCCATGCTGGGGGCCGTGGGCCTGAACGACAGCCAGTTCCCGGGCCTGCTGTCGCGCTATCCGCATGAATTCTCTGGCGGCCAGCGGCAGCGCCTGGCCATTGCGCGGGCGCTGATCGTGGAGCCCGACCTCTTGGTGCTCGACGAGCCGACCAGCGCGCTCGACGTGACCATCCAGCAGCAGGTGCTGCGCCTGCTGCAGCAGCTGCAAAAGCAAAGAGGGCTGGCCTATCTGCTCATCACCCATGATGTGGACGTGATCCGCGCCATGGCGCATGACGTGATGGTGATGAAGGAGGGGGCCGTGGTGGAGGCGGGCAGCGTGCAGCAGGTGCTGGGCGCTCCGCGCCATGCCTATACGCGAAAGCTGGTGCTGGCGGCCGGCAGCCTGGACGAGGAGCTGGATCGGAGCCTGCTGAATTGATAGCTGTCTACACTTGCTGAATCTTCAGTTTAGTATTGAAACCATGAAAATTCGATACCCATCAAGCGCGAATAGCTATATTTTCAGGAGTCTGGTACGCAAGGCACAAGAATCCATACAGGAAAATCGGTGTTTTTCCGGCGCGTTTGCTCTGGATATGGCCTAATTGAAGGTTTCCAACCTTCCGCAACTTCCAAGTAGAGAATTCGACATGGGCAACAAGATCGTTACCGAAGCTGACCGCAAAGCCACTCCCCGTCCCCAGGCACCCAATGGCTTGGCCCTGCCCACGCCCGGCCGCGGCCAGCGCGTGAGCCGTGCTCGCGGTTCTCACACCCACACCAAGAAGAACCCTGGCAAGCGCCACGGTTGATCGCTTGTCCGTCCGGCCCCGTGCCGGCGGCAGCGGCTTGTGATAAGCAAAAGCCCCTGGAGCCAGCAAGCTCCAGGGGCTTTTTGTTTGGCCTGCCGGAATCAGTTATTGATGGCGCCGCCACCCGCAGCCCATGAAACTGACGCTGGCCAAGCCAGGGCAGCCGAGCAAGGGCCGCCCCGTAGCGAGGGCTGCGTTCCCCTCCCATAGCGCGTAGAGGGGGGGACGGCGCGAAGCGACTCAGGGGGCATTTCAGCCCTTCAAGGCCTTGAGCTGGCGGCGCAGCTGCTGCACTTCCTCGATCAGGTCGGTGGTCAGCGCGGCCAGCTGCGGGTCGGCGTCGAAACTGTGCTCCAGATGGGCGATGCGCCGCGCGCGCACCAGGGTCTGGCTGCTGAAACGCCATTGCTCGGCGCTGATCTGCGCGGTGGCGCCGGCGTCCTCGTTGTCGTAGCGGAAGACGCCGGTCCGCACATGCTCTATCACCCATTGCGGGCTGGTGCAGCAGTGGCGCGCCAGGTCCTGCAGGCTCAGCACGGCCTGGTCCAGCAGCTCGGCGGGTTCGTAGAAGGGGTAGCGTTTGATGGAACTCATCTGTTTGCCTTTCAGCTCAGGCTGCGGGCATCAAAGCCGGGGAAGGACTTGGCGAAATCGGCATAGGCCTGTTTCTGCTGTACGGTCGCCGCGGGTGGAAATACCACGTCCAGCACCAGGTACAGATCGCCGGGCGTGACCGAGGGCAGGCCCTTGCCCTTGACGCGCAGTTTGCGGCCAGAGCGGTAGCCCGCGGGCACGGTGACCTCCAGCTCGCCGGCCAGTGTCTTGAACGGAATGGGGCCGCCCAGTTCCGCCTCCCAGGGGGCCAGCGGCACGCGCTGGTAGACGTTCTTGCCTTCGGACCACCAGCGCGGATCGCTGCGGAAATGCACCTCCAGCAGCAGGTCGCCGGGGCCGCCCCTGCCCAGGCCGGGATTGCCCTGGCCGGCCAGGCGGATCATCTGCCCCTCGTGCACGCCCTTGGGAATGCTGACCTGCAGCTCCTTGTCCTTGTAGGCCGGCATGCCTTGTTCGTCGAGCGCCGTGGTGCGCAGATGCAGGGAGCGCACGGCGCCGCTGTAACTGTCCTCCAGGTCCAGCTCGATGCTTGCGTGCTGGTCCTGGCCACGCATGTCGGGAGTGGCGCGGCCCTGGCTGCCAGTGCCGCGCCGGGCGCGGGCCGCCTGGCCGAACATCTGCGAGAAGAAGTCGCTGAAATCGGCGTCGCCGTCGGGGCCCGTGCCCTCGCTGCGGAAATGAAAGCCCTGCTGGTCCCAGCCCGGCGGCGGCTGAAAGCCCGCACCATTGCCCGCTTCATTGCCCGCACCGGCTCTCGCATGCCGAGGAGGTTCGCCCAGCGCGTCGTAGGCGGCCCGCTTTTCGGGGTCGGACAGCACGGTATTGGCCTCGTTGACCTCGGCCATGCGCAGGGAGGCATCCGTTTCCTTGCTGATGTCGGGATGGTATTTGCGGGCCAGCTTGCGGTAGGCCTTCTTGATGTCCTCGGCGGACGCTTTCTTGTCCACGCCAAGTATCTGGTAGTAGTCCTTGTAATCCATGGAGTCCCCATCATCGAGCCAAAACGGTGGATTGCCGACGCGGGCCGCGCGGCAACCCAATGCACCAACTATAGGAAAGAATAGGGGCGCCGGGGCGATGGTTCAAGAGCGTGTTGTCGGCGATCAAGCGGTGTCGAAGCCGGATCGGCAATAAGGCGCTACCATAGCTGCCGCCCGATTCGGCTGGGCTGGCAGGGGCCGGCTCCACGGGCGCGAAGCGATGACTCAAGAAATGAACAAGGCGGATGAATGGCTGGTGGTTTGCCTGTGTGCCGCATGGTGCGGCACCTGCAAGCAGTATCAGCAGTCTTTCGAGCAACTGGCGGCCCAGTTCCCGCAGATGCGCTTTGTCTGGCTGGACGTGGAGGACCGCGAGGACGTGGCCGGCGATCTGGACATCGAGACCTTCCCCTCCCTGCTGGTGGCCCAGGGCGGCGAGGCGCGCTTTCTGGGGCCGGTGCTGCCCCAGGCGCCGGTGCTGGCGCGCATGCTGCAAGCCCTGCCCGACGATCCGGCCGCCCGGCCGGCCGACGTGGCCGAGGCGCAGGAATTGCTGGCGCGCGTGCAGGCGGCGCAAGACCTGGACGAAGTCTTGCGCTGAGCCTCGTTTTGTGCGAAGCATTTTTGCGAAAACGGTCGTTTGAGGATACAATCCGCGCTTCACGACCAAACGGGCGGGTACACACCGCCCGTTTTTTTTGGGCAATTGTTTGTGGACTGCCAGGCGGGGCATGCGTATTAGGCGCAAGGCCCGGGCACTGGAGTTGGCAGACATTTCGGGACTGAACTGATTACACGTGGCATTACAGCAAATCGTTGAACAAACCGTAACAGGTCTGGGCTATGACCTGGTAGAGATAGAACGCTCTGCGGGCGGTCTATTGCGCATCACAATCGATTTGCCTTGGCTGGCGCCGGTGGAGGGTGCGCCGGTGCTGCCCGAGGGGGCTTCCCCCGAACAGTTCGTGACCGTGGAGGACTGCGAGAAGGTGACGCGCCAGCTGCAGTTCGCGCTGGAAGTCGATGGTGTGGACTACACCCGCCTGGAAGTGTCGTCCCCTGGCATCGATCGCCCGCTGCGCCATGAGCAGGATTTCACCCGCTTTGAAGGCGAGATGGTGGACCTGACGCTCAAGGAGCCCATCGGCGCTGCCGGCGGCGACAAGATCAGCGCCAATCGCAAGAAATTCCGCGGCACGCTGGAGCGTGCCGAAGACGGTGGCTGGCAGATCGTCTGGAGCGACGAGCCTCCGGTCAAGCCGGGCCAGCGTGTGAGCAAGAAACGTGAGCCGGCGCCATTGCAGGCACTGGGTTTTACGCTGGACGAGCTCAAGGAAGCACGTCTGGCTCCGATTGTGAATTTCAAAGGGCGCGCGGCCAAGCCGGTTTGAGGCAGGGTCTTTGTGTCGGATATCGTTGGGGCAAAGAGGCAGTGACTGCAGACCTCTTTGTGTGATTGAAATAGGAGAGTCGTCGCATGAATCGCGAATTGTTGATGTTGGTTGAAGCCATTTCGCGTGAAAAGAACGTGGAGCGCGATGTGGTGTTCGGTGCCGTGGAGTCCGCACTGGCCCAGGCCACGAAGAAGCTGTACCAAGGTGAAGTAGACATCCGCGTGGCCATTGATCGCGACAGCGGTGAATACGACACCTTCCGTCGCTGGGTGGTCGTGCCCGATGATGCCGGCTTGCAAAACCCGGATGCAGAAGAAATGCTGATGGACGCCGAAGAGCGCGTCCCCGGCGTCCAGGTGGGTGAGTTCATCGAGGAGCAGGTCGAGTCGCTGCCCATAGGCCGCATCGGCGCCATGGCCGCCAAGCAGGTCATCCTGCAGAAGATCCGCGACGCCGAGCGAGAGATGCTGCTCAACGAATTCCTGGCCCGCGGCGAGAAAATTCTCACCGGCACGGTCAAGCGCATGGACAAGGGCGACATCATTGTCGAATCCGGCCGCGTGGAAGGCCGCCTGCGCCGCGGCGAGATGATCCCCAAGGAAAACCTGCGCAACGGCGACCGCGTGCGTGCCATGATCATGGAGGTGGATGCCACGCTGCGCGGCGCCCCCATCATCCTGTCGCGCTCGGCGCCCGAGTTCATGGTGGAACTGTTCCGCAATGAAGTGCCCGAGATCGAACAGGGCTTGCTGGAGATCAAGAGCTGCGCCCGCGATGCCGGTTCGCGCGCCAAGATCGCGGTGCTCAGCCACGACAAGCGCGTCGACCCCATCGGCACCTGCGTCGGTGTGCGCGGCACGCGTGTGAACGCCGTGACCAACGAACTGGCCGGCGAGCGCGTGGACATCGTGCTGTGGTCCGAGGACCCCGCCCAGTTCGTGATCGGCGCGCTGGCTCCGGCCAATGTCTCCTCCATCGTGGTGGACGAGGAAAAGCATGCCATGGACGTGGTGGTGGACGAGGAGAACCTGGCCATCGCCATCGGCCGCGGCGGCCAGAACGTGCGCCTGGCGTCCGAGCTGACCGGCTGGAAGATCAACATCATGGATGCCGCCGAGTCGGCGCAGAAACAGGCTGACGAGTCCGCTGGGGCCCGTGAGCTGTTCATGAAGAGTCTGGATGTGGACGAGGAAATCGCCAACATCCTGATCGATGAAGGTTTCGGGACCCTGGAAGAAGTGGCCTATGTGCCGCTGCAGGAAATGCTCGAGATCGAGGCATTCGACGAAGAAACGGTGAACGAACTGCGTAGCCGAGCCAAGGATGCATTGCTGACACAGGAAATCGCCCGCGAAGAAAATGTGGGCAAGGCATCCCAGGATCTGCTGGCACTGGAAGGGATCACCCCCGAACTGGTGGACAAGCTGGCGCAGGCGGATGTGCATACCCGTGACGATCTGGCTGACCTGGCCATCGACGAACTGACCGATATCACCGGCCAGACCGCCGAGGAGGCCAAGGCGTTGATCATGAAGGCACGCGAGCACTGGTTTGCCGATGGGCAAGAGTAAGGTCAGGGAGGTTCAGAGCATATATGTCGAATAATACGGTTGCAGAGTTTGCGCAAGAGCGCAACACGCCCCCTGATACCTTGCTGCAGCAGCTCAAGGCGGCCGGGGTGGACAAGGGCGGTGCCAGCGACACGCTGACGGACGGCGACAAGCAGCGCCTGCTTAGTCATCTCCAGGCCAGCCACGGCGGCGGTGCCAAGAAGATCACGCTGACCAAGAAATCCACCAGCGAAATCAAGCAGGCGGATGCGACGGGCCGGGCCCGGACCATCCAGGTGGAAGTGCGCAAGAAGCGCACCTTCGTGAAGCGGGAAGACACACCCGCCGAAGCCCAGGCCAATGCCGAGAGCATGGCCAAGGCAGTGCAGGAACGTGCCACGGCTCAAGAGCTGGTACGTCGTGAAGAGCAGGCTCGCCACCAGGTTGAGCAGTTGCGCCATCAGGAAGAAGAATTGGCCAAGGAACGTCAGGAGCGCGAAGAGCGCGAGCGCCGCGAGCGCGAGGCCGAAGAGCGTGCAGTTGCCTATGCAGCCGCAGAAGTCGCCAAGGTAGCCGAAGCCAAAGCGGCCAAGGAAGAAGAAAAGCGCGAGCATGCCGCCGGAGCGGCTGCGCGTGTTGCGGCGCAGGCCGAGGCACGTGCCAAGGCTGAATCCGAGTCCCAGGCCAAGGCTGCTGAAGAAGCAACGCGCGCCAGGGATCTGGACGAGCGCCGTCGCAAGGCCCTTGCGGAGGCCGAGGCCATCCGCGCCATGATGGCCGCGCCCAAGAAGGTGCTGGTCGCCAAGAAGCCCGAGGAGCCCAAGAAGGCTGCTGCGGCGCCCACGGCTGCCGATGCCAAGAAAACTGCTCCCAAGGCTGCCGGTGCGGCCGGTGGTGCCAATGCAGGCGCCGGTGCCCGTCCTGGCGGAGCCGCCGGCGCCGGTGCTGGCAAGGAAGTCAAGTCGGCCAAGCTGTCCTCCAGCTGGGCGGGCGAAGGCAAGAAGAAGGAAATCAAGACCCGTGGCGACAGCTCCGGTGGTCTGGGTGGCCGTTCCAGCTGGCGCGGTGGCCCCCGAAACGGCCGTCGCGGCCGTGGTGACGAGCAGCAGAACCAGCAACACGCGCCGGCCGAATTCCGTGCCATCGAAGTGCATGTGCCCGAGACGATCACCGTGGCCGAACTGGCGCACAAGATGTCGATCAAGGCCTCCGAACTGATCAAGGTGCTGATGAAGATGGGCCAGATGGTCACCATCAACCAGCCCCTGGACCAGGACACGGCCATGATCGTGGTCGAGGAAATGGGCCACACCGCCAAGGTGGCGGCTCTGGACGACCCCGAAGCCTTCACGGCCGAGGAAGTGTCGAACGCCGAAGCCGAGCAACTGCCGCGCGCCCCTGTGGTGACCGTGATGGGCCACGTGGACCACGGCAAGACCTCGCTGCTGGACTACATCCGCCGCACCAAGGTGGCGTCGGGCGAAGCCGGCGGCATTACCCAGCACATCGGTGCCTACCACGTGGAGACTCCGCGCGGCATCGTTACTTTCCTGGACACCCCCGGTCACGAGGCCTTCACGGCCATGCGTGCCCGCGGTGCCCAGTCCACCGACATCGTGATCCTGGTGGCCGCTGCCGACGACGGCGTGATGCCCCAGACCAAGGAAGCCATCAAGCACGCCAGGGCCGCCGGTGTTCCCATCGTGGTGGCCATCACCAAGGCCGACAAGCCCGATGCCAACCCCGACCGCGTCAAGCAGGAACTGGTGGTGGAACAGGTGCTGCCCGAAGAGTACGGTGGTGATTCGCCCTTCGTGGCCGTGTCTTCCAAGACGGGTCAGGGCATCGACGAGCTGCTGGAGCAGGTGCTGCTGCAGGCCGAAGTGCTGGAACTCAAGGCTCCGGTGGATGCGGCTGCCAAGGGTATCGTGATCGAAGCCCAGCTGGACAAGGGCCGTGGTACCGTGGCTACGGTGCTGGTGCAGTCCGGTACGCTGAAGGTTGGCGACATCGTGCTGGCCGGTCAGACCTATGGCCGCGTGCGTGCCATGCTGGACGAAGACGGCAAGCAGGCCAAGGAAGCCGGCCCGTCGATTCCCGTGGAAATCCAGGGCCTCTCCGAAGTGCCCCAGGCTGGCGACGACTTCATGGTGCTGAGCGACGAACGCCGTGCCCGCGAAATCGCGACCTACCGCGCCGGCAAGTTCCGCAACACCAAGCTGGCCAGGCAGCAGGCTGCCAAGCTGGAGAACATGTTTGCCGAAATGTCCGCTGGCGATGTGCAGACCCTGCCCATCATCATCAAGGCCGACATGCAAGGCTCGCAGGAAGCGCTGTCCGCCTCGCTGCTCAAGCTGTCCACCGACGAGATCAAGGTCCAGCTGGTGTACTCCGGCGTGGGCGGCATCTCGGAATCCGACGTCAATCTGGCGCTGGCTTCCAAGGCCATCATCATCGGCTTCAACGTGCGGGCAGACGCCCAGGCTCGCAAGACGGCCGAAGGCAACGACGTGGATATCCGCTACTACAACATCATCTACGACGCCGTGGATGAGGTGAAGGCGGCCATGTCCGGCATGCTGGCGCCCGAAAAGCGCGAAGAGATCATCGGTATGGCCGAGATCCGCACCGTGTTCGTGGCCACGAAGATCGGCACGATTGCCGGCTCGTACATCACGCAAGGCCAGGTGACTCGCAATGCACACTTCCGTCTGCTGCGCGACAACGTGGTCGTCTACACGGGCGAGATCGAGTCGCTGCGCCGCATGAAGGACGATGTCAAGGAAGTCAAGGAAGGCTTCGAGTGCGGTATCAAGCTCAAGAACTACAACGACATTCGCGAAGGCGATATGCTCGAAGTGTTCGAGATCAAGGAAATCGCGCGTACCCTGTAATCCATGGCTACTCGAAAGAAGTCCGCTGCGCCAAACCGCAGCTTCAAGGTTTCCGACCAGATCCAGCGCGATCTGTCGGAACTGATCGCGCGCGAGCTCAAGGACCCGCGCGTGGGCATGGTCACGCTGCAAAGCGTGGAGGTGACTCCCGACTATGCCCACGCCAAGGTGTTCTTCAGCGTGCTCGTGGGCGATGCCGAGCAGACCCGGGAAGCGCTCAACCAGGCTGCAGGCTTCCTGCGCAACGGCCTGTTCAAGCGCCTGCACATCCATACCGTGCCCACGCTGCATTTTGTCTACGATCGCACCACCGAGCGTGCGGCCGACATGAATGCCTTGATCGCCAAGGCAGTGGCGTCGCGCGGCCCCGAAGAAAGCTGAGCACATGAACGCCACACGCACAAGGGTGCAGCGGCGCCCTGTGCATGGGGTGTTGCTGCTCGACAAGCCGCTGGGATGGTCCAGCAACGATATCTTGCAGAAGGTCAAGTGGCTGCTGCGCGCCGAGAAGGCCGGGCACACGGGAACGCTTGATCCGCTGGCCAGCGGCGTGCTGCCGCTGTGCTTCGGCGCTGCAACCAAATTCAGCCAGCTCCAGCTGGAAGCTGACAAAACCTACGAAGCCATTGCCCGCCTGGGCCAGACCACCACCACGGCCGATGCCGAGGGCGAGGTCGTCAAGGAGCGGGTGGTGGATCTGACTGCCATCACGCCCGAGCGGCTGGCCGCCGTGCAGGCGCAGTTCAGCGGCGACATCCGGCAGGTGCCGCCCATGCACAGTGCGCTCAAGAAGGATGGCAAGGCACTTTACGAATACGCCCGCGCAGGCGTGGAAGTGGAGCGTCCCGCGCGCGAGGTCACGATTCATGCATTGGATCTGGCCCTGACGCAGGATGAGCAAGCGCAACCAGCTATCAAGATGAGAGTGACCTGCAGCAAGGGGACTTACATCCGTACGCTGGGCGAAGACGTTGGCGAAGCCCTGGGCTTTGGCGCCCACCTGCGTTTTCTGCGGCGCGTGGAAACCGGCGGTATCGATGTGGCGCGCTGCGTCACATTGGCAGCGCTGGAGGCGATGAGCGAAGAAGAGCGCCTGGCCCAGGTGCAGCCCGTGGATGCTCTGCTGCACCGTCATGCGGTCGTCACCTTGGGCGAACAGGATGCAGGGCGTTTTCTGTCGGGCCTGCGTCGCAGAGGGGCTTGGGCTGACGCGTCGGCGGTCGCCGTTTATGGTGAGCGTCCGCATGCCCTATTGGGGGTTGGTCGTGTGGTGCGCGGGGAACTGATCCCCGAGCGCCTGCTCAGCCCGCTCGAAATTCAACAGATTTTGGAAGGCACGCCGCGCGCATAAGCCGCGGCATTGGGAAAACATTATGAGCAAACAAATCCGCAACATTGCGATCATTGCGCACGTTGACCACGGCAAGACCACCATGGTTGACCAGCTGCTGCGCCAGTCGGGTACCTTCGCCGAACACGAGAAAGTCGTGGATACGGTGATGGACAACAATGCCATCGAGCGCGAGCGTGGCATCACGATTCTGGCCAAGAACTGTGCCGTGAGCTGGGAAGGCACGCACATCAACATTCTCGACACCCCTGGCCACGCGGACTTCGGCGGTGAGGTGGAGCGCGCCCTGTCCATGGTGGACGGTGTGGTGCTGCTGATCGATGCGCAGGAAGGCCCCATGCCCCAGACGCGCTTCGTGACCAAGAAGGCCCTGGCCCTGGGCCTGAAGCCCATCGTGGTGGTGAACAAGGTGGACAAGCCCGGTGCCAACCCCGACAAGGTGGTGAACGCTGCTTTCGACCTGTTCGACAAGCTCGGCGCCACCGATGAGCAGCTGGATTTTCCCGTGGTCTACGCCTCGGGTATCAACGGCTGGTCGTCCAAGGAAGAGGGCGAGCCAGGTGCCAAATGGGGTGAAGACATGTCCGCCCTGTTCAATACCATTCTGGAGCACGTGCCTGCGGTTGAAGGCGATGCTGCTGCGCCTCTGCAGATGCAGGTGTCCGCTCTGGATTACTCCACCTTCGTGGGCCGTATCGGCGTAGGCCGTATCACCCAAGGTACTTTGAAGGCTGGTCAAAGCGTGGTTGTCATGGCCGGTCCCGACAGCAAGCCTTACAGCGGCAAGATCAACCAGATCCACAGGTTCCAAGGTATCGATCGCGTGCAAGTGACCGAAGCCGGTCCTTCGGACATCGTGCTGATCAGCGGTATCGAAAACATCGGTATCGGCGAAACCATTACCGATCCCATCAATCCCCAGCCTCTGCCCATGCTGAAGATTGACGAGCCCACGCTGACCATGAACTTCTGCGTGAACACCTCGCCTCTGGCCGGCCGTGAAGGCAAGTACGTGACCAGCCGCCAGATCTGGGACCGCCTGCAAAAGGAGCTGCGCTCCAACGTGGCCCTGCGCGTCAAGGAGACCGACGAAGACGGTATCTTTGAAGTCTCCGGTCGTGGCGAACTGCACCTGACCATCTTGCTGGAAGAAATGCGCCGCGAAGGCTACGAGCTGGCCGTTTCCAAGCCCCGCGTGGTGATGCGCAACATCGACGGTGTCAAGCACGAGCCTATCGAGCTGGTGACTGCCGACATCGAAGAAGGCCATCAAGGCGGCGTGATGCAAGCCCTGGGCGAGCGCAAGGGCGAGCTGGTGAACATGGAACCCGATGGCCGTGGTCGCGTCCGTCTGGAATACCGCATCCCGGCCCGTGGCCTGATTGGTTTCACCAACGAATTCCTGAACCTGACCCGTGGTTCCGGCCTGATCGCCAACATCTTCGACAGCTACGAACCCCACAAGGGCGACATCGGCGGCCGCAAGAATGGTGTGCTGATTTCCATGGACGACGGTGAAATCTTCACCTACGCCCTGGGCAAGCTGGACGACCGCGGCCGCATGTTCGTCAAGGCCAACGATCCCGTGTACGAAGGCATGATCATCGGCATCCACAGCCGCGACAACGACCTGGTGGTGAACGCCACCCGTACCAAGCAGCTGACCAACTTCCGTGTCTCGGGCAAGGAAGATGCCATCAAGATCACGCCCCCCATCGAGCTGTCGCTGGAGTACGGCGTGGAGTTCATCGAGGACGACGAACTGCTGGAAATCACCCCCACCAGCCTGCGCGTGCGCAAGCGTTTCCTCAAGGAGCACGACCGCAAGCGTGCGGCTCGTGAGGCCTGATAGGCACTAGCACCTCATCGGCGAAAGGCAACGTATGCAGATACGTTGCCTTTTTTCATTACTGGAGCTCTGCAGGCAGCTCCGGTGATTGGCTCCCGTCCGATCAGTTTTCACTCGCCTCGTCGTAGGCCTGCAGCGAGACACCCATGGCGCTGGCGACGCGCTGGCCGACCAGGCCGATTCCTTCCGCAGGCGGGGTGATGCCTCCGAGTATGTCCAGAAAGTCCTCCCGCAGCTGCTGGCTGTCTATGCCCGGCTGTTTGCAAATGGCTGCCGCCAGCGCAATGACCGCGGTGGCGGTCTGCAGCTCGATGGAACTGTCGTTGGATTGTTGATTGAAGCTCATGGCAAACCTCTTCGGGATGGCTGTGTGGATGGGCCCATCGTATGTGGAAGGTTTGGCTTGCATGCAGGCTGTTTTGTAGCCAGGCCGTAGCGGTTGTATCGGGGCTGCCGGTTGAGTGTCGTGGTCTTTGATGTTTGTTACCTGTCAGGCAGAACGGTGTCGCATAGTGAATCCTTGTGCCATTGCGATAGCCATACAGGAGGAGGTGGAGATGGATCTGACATCCATACGCAATCTGAAGACCGAATTGACGCATGAGGTGATCCGTCCACGCGTGCTGGCCCTCATGGCGCAGCGGCGTGCGGTGCCGGCCATAGGCCGCTGGCGGCTGACCGATGTCGTGCCGGGCATGGCATTGGGCATTGCCGCCGGCGCCGGGCCGGGGGACTACAGGCTGGCGGTGCGTTTGCAACGCCGGACCGTGGAGCGTGACGCGGCACTGCGCCAGCGCATTCTTGACGCCGCCGGGCGCGATGGCGTGGACATCAGTTACATCGGGTCGGTCTTCAAGTGTGCGGGGCGCAGAGGGGCTGTCGGCACGCCGCAGGACCGCCCCTGGTACCAGCAGCGTCAGCGGCCGCTGCTCATTGGCGCATCGATCGGGCACTTTGCCGTGACGGCCGGCACCCTGGGCGCGTTTGCCGCACGGGAGGCGGACGGCAAGGTGGTACTGCTCAGCAACAACCATGTGCTGGCCAACGAAAACAAGGCCAAGTTGGGAGACGCAGTGCTGCAGCCTGGCAGCTACGACGGCGGACGCAAGGGTGCGGACACCGTGGCCAAGCTGCTTGACTTTGTGGCCTTGAGCCCCGGCATGAACAATCTGGTGGATGCGGCCGTCGCCGCCCTGGAGCCTGGTGTCGGCTCGGATCCGGTGACGCTCACGGGTGCTGGCCAGTTCAAGGGGCTGAGGGCAGAGCCATTGGTGCCGGGCGATGCGGTTCTGAAGCTGGGGCGCACCACGGGATTGACGCATGGCATTGTCACGGCCATCGAAGTGGACGATGTCGTCGTGAGCTATGAGAGGGGAGAGCTCGGCTTCGATCGGCAGATCGAGATTGCGAGCGCAGAAAAAGCACAGCCCTTCAGCTCGGGAGGCGACAGCGGCTCCATGATCTTCGACGAAAAAGGCCATGCCTGTGCATTGCTGTTCGCGGGCAGCGATGTGGGTGGCCCCAACGGGCTTGGCGTGACCTATGCCAATGAAATGGGCCTGGTGCTCGATGCATTGAGCATCAAGCTACTGACCCAGCAGCGTGGCCTTTGATTGCCAATTCCCGGCGCTCGCGTAGAGTAGAGATCACAAGGTGGTTTTCATCATGGCTACTTCTATCGAGCAAGCCCGGCTGGTCAAATCCAAGGCCCGCATTGCGGCCGAGGCTTATGCGAGCGTTGTGGGTGTGGGCCTCACGAAGATCGGTGACTCCTATGCCATCAAGGTGAACCTGTGCCACAAGCCGGCGCAGGAGACCTTGCCGAACAGCATCGACGGCGTGCCCATCGTCTACGAGATCGTCGGCACGATTTCGCTGCGCCACGATGTGGCTTAGCAGCGGATTCCGATGGAGCACGCCAGAGAGAGGTTGCCGTATCGACAGCAGATGTTTCAGGCGTTGCGCACAAGAAAAAAGGGAAACTGTTTTTTGCAGTTTCCCTTTTGGCCAGATAAACCTCCTGGGAGGTCTATCTAATCTGGTGCCGGAGACATGAATCGAACACGCGACCTTCTCATTACGAATGAGCTGCTCTACCGACTGAGCTACACCGGCGATAGAAAAAGATTATAGCCTGAAAATCAGGCCTCGGAATGGTAACGGGTCACGCGTTCCACTTCGTTCTTGGACCCCAGGATCACGCTGACGCGCTCGTGCAGCTGCGTGGGCTGGATTTCCAGGATGCGCTGCTTGCCGTTGGTGGCGGCGCCGCCGGCCTGCTCGACCAGCCAGCTCATGGGGTTGGCTTCATACATCAGGCGCAGCTTGCCGGCCTTCTGCGGTTCGCGCTTGTCCCAGGGGTACATGAAGATGCCGCCGCGGCACAGGATGCGATGGACATCGGCCACCATGGCGGCCACCCAGCGCATGTTGAAGTTCTTGCCGAGCGGGCCTTCTTCGCCGGCCAGGCACTCCTGAACGTAGCGCGTCACGGGAGCATCCCAGTGGCGCATGTTGGACATGTTGATGGCGAATTCCTTGGTGTCCTCGGGAATCTTGACGTTTTCCTGGATCAGCACGAACGAGCCTTGCTCGCGGTCCAGCGTGAACATGGACACGCCGTCGCCCACGGTCAGCACCAGCGTGGTCTGGGGGCCGTAGATGCAGTAGCCGGCCGCCACCTGCTGGGTGCCGGGCTGCATGAAGTCTTTTTCCGTCACGCCGGGGTGGCCCTCGGGCTTCTTGAGCACGCTGAAGATGGTGCCGATGGACATGTTGATGTCGATGTTGGACGAGCCGTCCAGCGGGTCGAACATCAGCAGGTATTCGCCTTGGGGGTAGCGGTTGGGCACCACATAGATGCCTTCCATTTCCTCGGAGGCCATGGCGGCCAGGTGGCCGCCCCATTCATTGGCTTCGATCAGGGTTTCGTTGGCGATGATGTCCAGCTTTTTCTGCACTTCGCCCTGCACGTTCTCGCTGCCGGCAGTGCCCATGACGTCGCCCAGTTCACCCTTGTTCACGGCAAAGCTGATGCGCTTGCAGGCGCGGGCCACGACTTCCAGCAGCAGGCGCAGCTGGCCGGGGATCAGGCCGTCCACGCGTTGCTGCTCGACCAGGTAGCGGGTCAGGCTGATGTGTTTCTTCATGTCGATTCAACTCCTTGTAAATTCGGGGGCGGCCGCGGTGATCACTCGGCCAGCGCGCGCGTCACGACTTCGCGCACGTCGTTGGACAGGTCGGGCTTGGCGGCCACGCGGGCAATGGCTTCGCGGGCGGCCGTGCGGTAGGGTTCGGCCAGCTTCTTCCAGCGGTCCAGCACACGGGCCAGGCGGGCGGCAACCTGTGGGTTGAAGCCGTCGATCTCGATCACGCGGTCGCTCCAGAACACATAGCCGGCCGCATCGGCGCGGTGGAAGGCGCCGGGGTTGCTGCAGTAGCTGAAGATCAGGCTGCGCGCACGATTGGGATTCTTGATCTGGAAGTCCGGGTGCTTCATCAGCGCCTTCACCGCAGGCAGCACGTTGCCGCCGCGGTCGCAGGCACCGCCTTGCAGGGCGAACCACTTGTCCAGCACCAGGGCATCCTGCTGGAACATGGCGTGGAAGCGCTTGAGTGCCTGTTCGGCCAGCGGGCTGGCGCTGTGGATCAGCGCCGAGAGCGCGGCCGTGCGGTCCGTCATGTTGCCGGCGTCCTTGCAGCGCTGGTAAGCCTTGCCGGGCCAGACCGTGTCGCCCGTCTGGGCGGCATGCAGGCACAGCATGGACAGGGCGCGGCCGGCCAGCGCGCGGCGGCCGGCGCTCGCGTGGTCGGGCTGGTAGGCGCCGGTGTCGCGGTGGGCTTCCCAGGTGGCTTCCCAGTCGGCCTGCAGTGCGGTGGCCAGCTGCAGCTGCATGGCTTCGCGCACGGCGTGCACGCGCTGCGGATCGACTTCGGCCAGCTGTTCGGCGATATAGCTTTCGGACGGCAGCGTGAGCACCAGGTCCTTGAAGGCCGCGTCCAGCCTGTTGTCGCGCAGCACATTGCGCATGGCTTGCACAAAGGAGGTGGGCAGCAGGTCGGCGCCGGCTGCTCCTGTTCCGATGGCGTTGAGTGCAATGCGCAGACCCAGGCGCTGGCTGGCCTCCCATTGGTTGAACGGGTCGGTGTCGTGGGCCAGCAGCGTGAGCAGGTCGGCGTCGCTGAAATCGTGCTCCAGCACCACGGGGGCGCTAAAAGCCCGCAGCAGCGAGGGTACGGGTGCAGCGGGCACGTTGGTGAAGACAAAACTCTGCTCGGCCTCGGTCACCACCAGCATGCGGCTACCGGCTGCCTGGGCCGGGTTTTCGCCTTGCAGCTGCAGCGCGATTTCCTGGCCGTCGGCCGTGAGCAGGCCCATCTGCACGGGAATGACGCAGGGCAGCTTCTCGCTCTGGCCCGTGGTGGGCGCGCAGCTTTGCGACAGCGTCAGCGTGTAGGTCTGGGCGGCGGCATCGTACTGGCCTGTGGCCTTGAGATGCGGCGTGCCGGCCTGGCTGTACCAGCGGCGGAACTGCTGCAGGTTCTGGGCCAGGGGCGAGCCGGGGTTGGCATCGGCAATGGCCTGCGAGAAATCGTCGCAGGTCACGGCCTGGCCGTCGTGGCGCTCGAAATACAGCTTCATGCCCTTGGCAAAGCCTTTGCGGCCCACCAGGTTGTGCTGCATGCGCACGACTTCGGCGCCTTTTTCGTAGATCGTGACCGTGTAGAAGTTGTTGATCTCGATGTAGCTGTCCGGGCGCACGGGGTGGGCCATGGGGCCCGCATCCTCGGGGAACTGGACGGTGCGCAGCACGCGCACGTCGTCGATGCGCTTGACGGCGCGCGCCGAAGGCGTGCCCGCCATGTCCATCGAGAATTCCTGGTCGCGGAAGACGGTCAGGCCCTCCTTGAGCGAAAGCTGGAACCAGTCGCGGCAGGTGACGCGGTCGCCGGTCCAGTTGTGGAAGTACTCGTGGCCGACGACGGACTCGATGTTGGCGTAGTCCACATCGGTGGCCGTGGCCTGGTTGGCCAGAACGTACTTGGTGTTGAAGATGTTCAGGCCCTTGTTTTCCATGGCGCCCATGTTGAAGTCGCTGGTGGCGACGATCATGAAGCGGTCCAGGTCCAGCGACAGGCCGAAGCGCGCCTCGTCCCAGGCAATTGCATGCATGAGCGAGTTCATGGCATGTTCGGTCTTTTCCAGGTCGCCCGGGCGCACGAAGACCTGCAGCAGGTGGTTGTTGCCGGCGCGGCTCCTGATCTGCTGCTCGCGCGCGACCAGCTTGCCCGCCACCAGGGCGAACAGATAGCTGGGCTTCTTGTGCGGATCGACCCACTTGGCGAAGTGGCGGCCGTCCTCCAGCCCGCCGGACTCCACCAGGTTGCCGTTGGACAGCAGCACCGGGTACTGGGCCTTGCTGGCGCGCAGGGTCACGGTGTACATGGCCATGACGTCGGGGCGGTCCAGGAAGTAGGTGATACGGCGAAAGCCCTCGGCCTCGCACTGCGTGAAGAACGTGTCCTCGCTCACATACAGGCCCATGAGCTTGGTGTTCTTGACGGGCGCGCAGGTGGTGAAGATCTCCAGCTCCACGGGGGCATGGCCCTCGGGCAGGTTTTCCAGCACCAGCTGGTCGCCGTCCATCTTGAACGAGGTGCCCGCGCCGTTGACCAGCACGCGCGCCAGGTTCAGCTCGTCGCCATCCAGGCGCAGCGGCTGGGCCGCCACCTCGGGGTTGCGGCGCACGCGCATCCTGTTGAGCACGCGGGTCTTGGCGGGGTCCAGGTCAAAAGTCAGATCCACGGTGTCGATCCACCAGGCGGGAGCCTGGTAGTCGGCACGGTGGATGGCGGTGGCAGGGGCTTGCCCGTCACGCAGTTGCAGCATATCGCTTCCTTTCGAAGGGATCAGAGGCCTTGCTTGAGCGAGGCTTCGATGAACACGTCCAGATCGCCGTCCAGCACCTTCTGGGTGGCCGAGACTTCCACGTTGGTGCGCAAGTCCTTGATGCGGCTGTTGTCCAGCACGTAGGAGCGGATCTGGTGGCCCCAGCCGACATCGGTCTTGGTGTCCTCCAGCTTCTGCTGCTCCTCCATGCGCTTGCGCATCTCGAAGTCATACAGGCGCGAACGCAGGCGTTGCCATGCCACGTCGCGGTTGCTGTGCTGGCTGCGGCCGTCCTGGCATTGCACCACGATACCCGTGGGGATGTGGGTCAGACGCACGGCCGAATCGGTCTTGTTGATGTGCTGGCCGCCCGCGCCCGAGGCGCGATAGGTGTCGGTGCGCACATCCGACGGGTTGATGTTGATCTCGATGGAGTCGTCGATCTCGGGGTAGACGAACAGCGAGGAGAAGCTGGTATGGCGGCCGCCCGAGGAGTCGAAGGGCGACTTGCGGACCAGGCGGTGCACGCCGGTCTCGGTGCGCAGCAGGCCGTAGGCGTACTCGCCTTCCACCTTGATGGTTGCGCTCTTGATGCCGGCCACGTCGCCCGGGGTTTCTTCTTCCACGGTGGCTTTGAAGCCCTTGCGCTCGGCGTACTTCAGGTACTGGCGCAGCAGCATGCTGGCCCAGTCACAGGCTTCGGTGCCACCGGCGCCGGCCTGGATGTCGATGAAGCAGTTGAGCGGATCGGCCTCGCCACCGAACATGCGGCGGAATTCCAGCTCTTCGATCAGCGGCTTGAGCTTGGCGGTTTCGGCTTCGATGGTTTCAAGGCCGGCGTCATCGCCTTCTTCCTTGCTCATCTCGAACAGCTCGGAGTTGTCGGCCAGTTCGGTGGTGAGCTTTTCCAGCGTCAGCACGACCGAGTCGAGTGACTTCTTTTCCTTGCCCAGCTCCTGGGCCTTCTTGGGGTCGTTCCAGACGGCGGGGTCTTCCAGCGATGCGTTTACCGTGCGCAGGCGCTCGTACTTGGCATCGTAGTCAAAGATACCTCCGTAGATCTGCCGTGCGCTCGGACAGATCTTCGAGGGTGTTGCCGATAGAGTTGACGCGTTCTGCTTCCATGGTGTGTCCGTTGTGTTCTTTAAAGATAGCCTTGGATTTTCTCATGCGCGGCGCACATGGGGAGGCAATGGCCCGGGACAATCCGATGGAAAGCATGTCTTCCTGCCTTGGGCATTGTTGCCTTGGCCCATGGAATCTGCCCCCAACTCCAGATTCCCGGCCTTGGCGACTTTTCCCACTATTGGTTTGGGAGCAGCCAGCGATGGCTGGTATTGGGGTTCGGATGGATAATGGCTTGATCCAACGGCATGGTAGGCACTGCTTGCTATTAAAACAGGGGCGTTCAAATAAAAATGCCCCGCAGCCGGGGCAGCGGGGCAAACAGCGCGCTCGACGCCGTTGGAGGAGGGGTTCGAGGTCAGCTGCCGCGCGTGACGGGCACGTCGGCGTTCTTGCCGTAGCTGCCGTACTTGCCCAGCTCCCACTTGGCGATGGCGTTGCGGTGCACCTCGTCAGGGCCGTCGGCAAAGCGCAGCGTGCGCGCGTGGGCGTAGGCGCTGGCGAGCGGGAAGTCGTCGCACATGCCGCCGCCGCCATGCACCTGCATGGCCCAGTCGATGACCTGGCAGGCCATGCTGGGGGCCACGACCTTGATCATGGCGATCTCGGTCCTGGCCGCCTTGTTGCCGGCCACGTCCATCAGCCAGGCGGCCTTGAGCGTGAGCAGGCGGGCCATGTCGATCTTGCAGCGCGCCTCGGCGATGCGCTCCTGCGTCACGGTCTGCTGGGCCACGGTCTTGCCGAAGGCCACACGGCTGGAGGCGCGCTTGCACATCAGCTCCAGCGCGCGCTCGGCCAGGCCGATCAGGCGCATGCAGTGGTGGATGCGGCCGGGGCCCAGGCGGCCCTGGGCGATCTCGAAGCCGCGGCCTTCGCCGAGCAGGATGCTGCCGGCGGGTACGCGCACGTTCTCGAAGTACATCTCCATGTGGCCGTGGGGCGCGTCGTCATAGCCCATGACGTTGAGCGGGCGCACGATGCGGATGCCCTTGGCGTCGGCGGGCACGAGGATCATGCTCTGCTGCGAATGCTTGGGCGCCTCGGGATCGGTCTTGCCCATGGTGATGAACACCGAGCAGCGCGGATCGCCGGCGCCCGAGATCCACCACTTGTGGCCGTTGATCACATATTCGTCGCCCTGGCGCTCGATGCGCGTGCCGATATTGGTGGCGTCGGACGATGCCACTTCGGGCTCGGTCATGGCGAAGGCCGAGCGGATCTTGCCTTCCAGCAGGGGCTTGAGCCAGCGCGCCTTGTTCTCCGCGCTGCCGTAGCGCGCGATGGTTTCCATGTTGCCGGTATCGGGTGCGGAGCAGTTGAAGACTTCGCTGGACCATGGCACGCGGCCCATGATCTCGGCCAGCGGCGCATATTCCTGGTTGGTCAGGCCGGCGCCGTGATAGCCCGAGGCCTCGGCGCTGTCCACGGGCAGGAACAGGTTCCACAGGCCCGCGGCCTGGGCCTTGAGCTTGAGTTTTTCGATGGTCTGCAGCGGCGTCCAGCGTTTGCCGGCGGCCGTGTTGGCGGCCATTTCATCGGCGTATTCCTTCTCTGCCGGGTAGATGTAGTCGTCCATGAACTTGAGCAGGCGCTGCTGCAAGTCCCGGGTCTTGGGCGAGTATTCGAAGTCCATGGGTGCTCCTTTTGCTATCGGGCAGTGAGAATGGGTGAGTGGGGCGTTGTTGGCGGCAGAGCTCAGCTGCGCCGGGCAAAGGACCAGGCCAGCTCCGCCATGGGGCGGGCCGTGTCGCCCGAGGCCTTGGCCTGGGCACTGGAGGCCGTGCCGGCCTCCACGCGCTTGGCGATGCCTTGCAGGATGGCGGCGATGCGGAACATGTTGTAGGCCAGGTAGAAGTTCCAGTCCCTGTGCAGGGTGTCGAGGTCGGTGATGCCTGTGCGCTTGCCCGTCCGTTCGATATAGCGACGGATGTATTCGGACTCGGCGGGAATGCCCAGCGCCGCCAGGTCCAGTCCGCCGATGCCGCGGCCCAGCGCGGTAGGGATGTGCCAGGCCATGCAGTGATAGCTGAAGTCGGCCAGCGGATGGCCCAGCGTGGACAGCTCCCAGTCCAGCACGGCGATCACGCGCGGCTCGGTGGGGTGGAACATCAGATTGTCCAGGCGGTAGTCGCCATGCACGATGGAGACGCGGCTTTCATCGCGCGCGCTGGCCGGCATATGGGCCGGCAGCCACTCCATGAGCTTGTCCATCTCGGGGATGGGCTGGGTGATGGAGGCCTGGTACTGCTTGCTCCAGCGGCCGATCTGGCGCTCGAAGTAATTGCCGCTCTTGCCGTAGTCCGCCAGGCCCCGCTCGGCGAACTTCACACTGTGCAGCGCGGCGATCACGCGGTTCATCTCGTCATAGATGGCGCCGCGCTCGGCGCTCGTCATGCCGGGCAGCGACTGGTCCCACAGCACGCGGCCTTCCATGCACTCCATGATGTAGAAGGCGCGGCCCATGACCGACTCGTCCTCGCACAGCGCATACATGTGTGGCACGGGCACATCGGTGCCGGCCAGGCCCTTCATGACGCGGAACTCGCGCTCGATGGCATGGGCCGAAGGCAGCAGCCTGGCCACGGGGCCGGGCTTGGAGCGCATCACGTAGTGCTTGCCGGGCGTGATCAGCTTGTAGGTGGGGTTGGACTGCCCGCCCTTGAACATCTCCACCTGCAGCGGACCGGCAAAGCCGTCGACATGGCCGGACATCCAGGCCGTGAGCGCGGCGATGTCGAACGCATGCTGCCCGGAAACGGGGCGGGTGCCGACGAAATGGTCAAAAGTACTCATGAGGGTTCAGTCCTTTGTTCGATTTGTGGTGGCCGGGCGCAAGCCGCCACGCCGCGCCAAAAGCGCAGAGAGCGTTTGCATAAAAAAGGGGGAGTTGCCGCGAAAGCGGCGAAGAAGAGGCGGGCAGCCGAAGGTGGCTGTCCTTAAAACAGGCACCGTCTGTGGATCAGTGACACCGAGCAAGAGCCGCCTCGCCGCGAAGGTGTCGTCCCCCCATGGGGGGGAAGCCGCAAAGCGGCTCAGGGGGGTTAGTGATCCGTATCGGCAATCCGCAGCAGCGTATCGCGGTCGCGCACCACCAGGCCGCCCGGCTCGATGCGTATCACTTCCTCGCGCTCCATGGACTTGAGTTCCTGGTTCACGCGCTGGCGCGAGGCCCCCAGCAACTGCGCCAGTTCCTCCTGCGCCAGGTGCAGGCCGATGCGGATCTCGCTGCTGTCCGAAAGACTCATCACGCCATAGCTGCGCATCAGGTGCAGCAGCTGCTTGGCCAGGCGTGCGCGCAGCGGCAGGGTGTTGAGGTCTTCCACCAGGCCGTAGAGCTGGCGCACGCGGCGGGCATTGAGGCGAAGAATGGCCTCCGAGAACTCCACATGCAGGCCCAGGATGCGCTTGAAGTCGGCCTTGGAGACGCACAGCAAGGTGGTATCGCCATGCGCGTAGGCATCGTGGGTGCGCTTGTCGCCGTCCAGGATGGCCACGTCGCCGAACCAGATGCCGGGCTCCACGTAGGTCAGCGTGATCTGCTTGCCCGTGATCGAGGTGGAGCTCACGCGCACCGCGCCCTTGGCGCAGGCGATCCACTCCTCGGGCGGTTCGCCGCGGGCGCAGATGAGCGAGCCATCTCTGAATCGTTTGACGTAGGCGCATCGAAGAATGTCGTGCCGAAGCGAAGGCGATAAGGATGAGAACCAGCGACCGGAGTTGATCGCTTCACGTTCTTCCATGGTAAGAATCGGGTCGTCCATGATCTGTCTAATGCGTGACTGGTGACTGGTTCATTGTCGCGTGTGGGACCGGGCGCTTTGCCAATGCCTGGGCCGCACCTGTCGCCTGGGTGTCCGCGTGGTAAGCGAACAGGGCTTGCGTCAATGGCGAAATCGGCCATGCAGTGTGCCAGAGGACGGCACGCAAAAATGCCCGCGGCTTGGGCGGGCATGGGTAGGTTATCGGCAGGGGGGGGTGATTGCCGGCGCTGGCGTATGCGCAAATCGGCAATGGAAATAGATGCTGGCGCTTGCGGGTAAAGATCTGGCAGCTATCGAAAGAGTAGTTTGAAGCGGCGTCGGCCTGCAGCCGCCAGCCTCAAACCTTGGCCTGCATGTGCTCGAGCAGATGCACGGCCGCAGCTTCCGGGTCGGGCGCATTGACCAGCGCCCGCACCACGGCCACCGAGCCCACGCCGGTGGCGCGCACGGCGGGGAACAGGTCGGCCGAGATGCCGCCAATGGCCACCAGCGGGTATTGCTGCATGAGCCGCACATAGGCGGCAAGGCGTGCCAGCCCTTGCGGGGCGGTGGCCATCTTCTTGAGCGTGGTGGGGAATACCGCGCCCAGCGCGATGTAGCTGGGCTGCACGGCATGGGCGCGCACCATTTCGGCGTAGCCGTGGGTGCTGACGCCCAGGCGCGTGCCCGAGGTGCGGATGGTTTCCAGGTCACGGTGGCCGATGAGGTCCAGGTCCTCCTGGCCCACGTGGATGCCGTAGGCGCCCGCATCCAGCGCGGCCTGCCAGTGGTCGTTGATGAACAGGCGCGCGCCCGTGTCTTCGACGGCGGCCACGGCGGCCTTCACCTCGCGGGCCACGGCGGCCTGGTCGTCGGACTTGAAGCGCAGCTGCACCGTGGGCACGCCGGCGCGGGCCATGCGGCCCACCCATTCGGCCGTGGGCAGCACGCCATACAGGCCCAGCTCGCGCGGGCAGTGCGCAAAAGCCTGGGCCGGATCGGCTGCGGCCAGACCGAAATCGCGCGGCTCGTCGGGCCAGTGCGTGACGTCGAACTGGTTGGTGCGCTCGGACTGGCGCTGCCAGGCCTGGGCCAGGGTCTCGGCGTCCACGGCAATGAAGCCCAGGGCGCTGCAGGCCTGCAGCGCCGCCAGGTAGGCCGGCTCGCTGCGCAGTGCGGGCGGCACCGGCCGGGCGGTCAGCTGGACATGCCCGGCCCGATCGTCGGGAGCCTGCGTGGCAAACGTGCTGCCGTGCTGGTGGACGATGGCCTGGGCCAGTGCCTGGATTTCAGCGGTGTTCATGTGCGGCCTTGCGTTTGTTTACTCATGGTGCCAGAACGGCGTGCCCAGCACGGGGGTGCTGGGCTGGGCGGCCACCTGCTCGGCCATGGCGCCGGCGCGCCAGGCGGCGTGGCCGGCGTTCACGGCGTCGGAGAATGCGCCGGCCATGGCCACGGGATCTTCGGCCAGGGCCACGGCGGTGTTGAGCAGCACGGCGTCATAGCCCCATTCCATGACGGAGCAGGCGTGCGAGGGCCGGCCCAGGCCGGCATCGACGATCAGCGGCACCTTCAGGCGTTCGCGCAGCATTTGCATGGCATAGGGGTTGACGGGGCCGCGGCCCGTGCCTATGGGCGCTGCCCAGGGCATGACGGCCTGGCAGCCCACGTCCACCAGCCGCTGGCACAGCACCAGGTCGTAGGTGGTGTAGGGTAGGACCTGGAAGCCATCCTTGAGGAGGATGGAGGCGGCTTCCACGAGGTTGAGCGTGTCGGGCTGCAGCGTGTAGTCGTCGCCGATCAGCTCCAGCTTGATCCACGGGGTGTCGAACACCTCGCGGGCCATCTGGGCCGTGGTCACGGCTTCCTGGATGGTCATGCAGCCGGCCGTATTGGGCAGCACGGGCACGTCGAGCTTCCTGAGCAGTTCCCAGAAGCTGGCTCCGGTTTCGGCGGCGTTGCTGCCCTGGCGGCGCAGCGAGGCCGTGACCATGGCGGGGCGCGAGCGCTGCACGGCGGCTTCCAGCACGGCGGGCGAGGGGTAGCGCGAAGTGCCCAGCAGCAGGCGGCTTGCAAAGCGCTGGCCGTAGAGCACCAGGGCGTCGTCGGCGGTGGTTGTCGAATGGTTCATGACTTTTCTCTTTGATCTTCAAATTACGGCCCACAGCGCTTGAAGCTGACACGGCCCAAGCCAGGGACGCCGAGCAAGGGCCGCCCCGCCGCGATGGCGTCGTCCCCCTTGGGGGAAGGCAGGCAGTGCCTCAGGGGGTCATCCTCCAGTGACAGGGGAGATGACTTCCATCCTGTCCCCGTCCTGCAGCGCATGGGTCGCATACTGGGCTTTGGGCACGAAAACGGTGTTCACCGCCACGGCAAACGGTGGCCGGGCCTGCAGCTGCGCCAGCGCATCGGCCACGGTGGCGGAGGCGGGCAGTTCGGTGGCTTGCTGGTTGATGGTGATCTTCATGGTGTGCAAACAGTCGGAACAGGCAAACGCGGCCCCGGTGCGGGCCGCGGCAGATACCTCAACAGTAAGGGCTGGCGGGCGCGGGCTTGCATGCGGCCAGGGTCGGAGAGCTGTGCGCCAAAGTTCAGTGTGCGGCCAGCGCTGGCGCGCGATGGACTGCCACGTCGAATTCGCGCGCCAGCGCCGAGTCGCCGCTGTCGATCAGCTCCAGCACCACGTCCAGCATGGCCGGCGAGATCATGAAGCCGTGGCGGTACAGGCCGTTGACTTCCATGACGCGCGGCGCGAGCAGGCGCACGGCGGGCAGATTATCGGGCAGGGTGGGGCGGCACTGCGTGGCGATCTCCACGATGCGGGCTTCGGCAAAGCCGGGGTGCACGGTGTAGGCGGCGCTCAGCAGTTCCAGCGTGGAGCGCACCGAGGCGGGCGACATGTCGTCCGATTCGATTTCGGTGGCGCCGATCACGAAGAGGTGGTCTTGCTTGGGCGCGATATAGATGGGGTAGCGCGGGTGGATGAGGCGTGTGGGGCGCTGCAGCGTCACCTCGGGAGCGTGCACGCGCACGACCTCGCCGCGGATGCCGCGCAGCTGCTTCCATTGCGAACGCGCGCCCAGGCCCCGGCAGTCGAAGACGAAGTCGGGCTGGCCGGCCGTGCCGGGAGCGAAGTCGGAGAGTTCGCGCGGGCGACTCCAGTGCAGCTTCACGCCCATTTGCTCGAGCGTGCCGGCCAGTGCGGCCAGCAGCTGGCGGTTGTCGAGTTGGCCTTCGCCGGGCAGGTAGACGCCCTGGGTGAAGCGGTTCTGCAAGGCCGGCTCGCAGGCCTGCAGCTCGGCGCCGTCCAGGGTCTGCATGGCGGGCAGGCCGGGGTTGATGCGGCGGTTCTTCTCCAGCACGCCGAAAAAGCGCTGGGCATCGCCCCGATCCTGGCGGTGCCAGAGGATGAGCGTGCCGTTTTGCTGGTGGAAGACCGGTGCATTGAGCTGGGCCAGGAGTTCGGGCCAGCGCCTGAGGCCGTGCTGGCCCATGCGCACCACGCCGGGCTCGGTGATCGCCGATTCGGCCAGGGGCGCGAGCATGGCCGCAGCCACGCGGGCCGCGGCGCCTTCGCCGGCAGGGCCCTGGGCGTCATAGAGATCGATCGCGTGACCGCGCCGGGCCAATGCCAGGGCCAGCAGGCGGCCCATCAGGCCGCCGCCCAGGATTGCAACGCGAGAAGAAGCTTCAAGCAAGGACATGTGCTGTTCGTTTTCGGTCATGGCGCACATGGAGGCCACATCTGCCGACCTGCAAGGATGGGTACCCCAAGTGCAGGACAAAACGCGGTGCGTATGCAGTGGTGCTGAAACTCCCCACGCCAGCATGACCTGGATCGGGTGCAGGGGCGCAAAGCCGTGCGGGTGGCAGCTGCTTTGTGGGCTGTACGGCCCAGGGCCCCAGGGTATTTCTCAGTCGCGCATCCGGCCTGGAAGCGCGGCATCAGCCGCGCGCCGCATGGGACACCCCTGTTTCGTCCGTCAGCAGGCATTACAGCACAACTGCAAACACCGCGTTTTGACGATGCGCATGGGCGATAATTTTTGCCCATGACAGTGACTGCTCCGATCTCTTCCTCCACCGCAGCGCGCAAGCGCTATGCACGCGTGCTTTCCATTGCCGGCTCCGACAGCGGCGGTGGCGCAGGCATACAGGCCGACCTCAAGACCTGCAGCGCCCTGGGCTGCTTCGGCATGACGGCGATCACGGCGATCACGGTGCAGAACACCCTGGGCGTGACGGGCATCCACGGCATTCCGCTGGAGACGGTGCGCGGCCAGATCGACGCCGTGGTGGACGATATCGGCGTGGACGCCGTCAAGATCGGCATGCTGGCCACGCCCGAGGTGGTGCGGGTGGTGGCCGATGCAATCCGCCGCCACGGCCTCCGCAAGGTGGTGCTGGACCCCGTGATGGTGGCCACCAGCGGCGACCGCCTGATTGCGCCCGAGACGGCCCAGGTGCTGGTCAAGGAACTGTTCCCGCTGGCGACGGTGATCACGCCCAATCTCGATGAGGCGACCATGCTGCTGGGCCGCAGCATCGACGGCATCGAGGCGCTGGACGCCGCCGTGGCCGATCTGCTGGCTATGGGGGGCCCTGGAGGCCCTGGTGGCTCCGGAGCCCCCGCGGTGCTGCTCAAGGGCGGCCATCTGCCCGGCAATCTGGTCATGGACGTGCTGGGCCGGCAGGGGCAGGGCAGCGCCGAGTATCTGCGCCTGCAGTCGCAGCGCATCGTCACCCACAACGGCCATGGCACGGGTTGCACGCTGTCGTCGGCGATTGCCTCGTTCCTGGCGCAGGGCCTGCCCCTGGTGGAGGCGGTGACCGAGGCGCGCCGCTATATCCTGGGCGCGATCGCGGCCGGCGCCGATGTCTACACGGGCCAGGGCCACGGGCCGCTCAACCACGGCTATGCGCCCAGGGCGCAGATCATCGTGCAGCCCTGATGAAGTGTTTACGCTCTCCTCAAACCTTCCCCGCTAATCCGTGAACAGCAAAAAAAGCCCGCACGAGGCGGGCTGGGTGATGGTCTGGCCAGAACTTTGTGTGCTGGCGTCAGGCCATGTTACTGGATTTTTGCCTTTTCGCGCAGCTGTTGCTGGAATTGAGTCAGTTTTTGCTGTTGCAGCTGTTGCACGATCTGGGGCTTGACATCCTCGAATTTGGGCAGCTCTGCCTGGCGCTCGTCGTCAAGGCGGATGATGTGCCAGCCGAACTGGCTCTTGACGGGGGCCTGCGTCATCTCGCCCTTCTTCAGCTTGACCAGGGCTGCGGTGAACTCAGGCACGTAGCTGTTGGGGTTGGCCCAGTCCAGATCGCCGCCGCGGGCACCCGATCCGGGGTCCTTGGATTCTTTCTTGGCGATGTCTTCGAATTTCTTGCCGCCCTTGACTTCGGCAATGATGGCCTTGGCGCGGTCTTCCGACTCCACCAGGATGTGGCTGGCCTTGTATTCCTTGCCGCCGTTGGCTGCCACGAACTTGTCGTACTCGGCCTTGGCTTCGGCATCGGTCACGGCGTTCTTCTTCTGGAAGTCCTCGAACAGCGCGCGGATCAGCACCGTCTGGCGGGCTATTTCCATCTGCTGCTTGTAGGCGTCGGAACCGGCCAGGCCGAGGCGGTTGGCTTCCTGCATGAAGATTTCGCGGGCGATGACCTCGTCCTTGATCATCTTGTCCATCTCGGGCGTCACGGGCTGGCCGCTCTGCTCGATCTGCTGCTTCAGGGCGTTGACGCGGGCAACGGGGACCGGCTTGCCATTGACGATGGCCACGTTCTGGGCCGATGCAGACAGCGCGGCAGTGCCCAGCACGGTCACGGCCAACAGGCGGGTCAGGAGCTTTTGATTCAGGCTCATGCGAATTCCAAACTAGGAGGGATAAAAGTTTGCTCGGATAAACAACAGGCTCCGCACTACGGAGCCTGCCAGAGCGTCATGCGCTCTTAGAGAGTTTCAATGGCGATGGCGTGGATGCCCTGGTCAATGAAATCCTGCAGTGCATCATACACAAGGCGATGGCGTGCCACGCGGCTCTTGCCTTCAAACATGGCCGAGGCGATGCGCACCCGGAAATGCGTGCCCATGCCGCTGTCGTTGGCACCGGCATGGCCGGCATGCTGGTAGCTTTCGTCGATCACTTCAAGCTCGCTGGGCGAGAGGCGGCGCGCCAGTACGGCCCGCATGGCGTCGGCGGTGACGGGGGCTGCGGCGTTCATGGCTGCTGGTCCTGTGCGGATGTGGAGGGGGTCTTGGCGGCCTTGTCCTTGTCGTCATGCGGCAGATAGCGGCTCATGTAGATGGCCTGGCCGATGACGAAGACCACCATCAGGCCCATGCCGCCGAACAGCTTGAAGTTGACCCAGGCGTCGGTGCTGAAGTTGTAGGCGACCCAGAGGTTGAGCCCGCCCATGCAGGCGAAGAAGATCGTCCAGGCCCAGTTGAGCTTGAGCCAGACGGCGTCGGGCAGCTGCAGCTGCGCGCCCATGACCGAGCGCAGCAGGTTCTTGCGGAACAGCAACTGGCCCGCCAGCAGCGCGCCGCCCATGAGCCAGTACAGCACCGTCGGCTTCCACTTGATGAAGCTGTCGTTGTGGGCCAGCAGCGTGGCGCCGCCGAACAGCACGATCACGCCCAGGCTCACCCATTGCATGGGCTCGACCTTGCCGTGCTTCATGCGCAGGTAGGCGATCTGCGCGACGGTGGCCACGATGGCCACGGCCGTGGCCGCATAGATGCCCCAGACCTTGAAGGCCGCAAAGAACAGGATGATGGGAAAGAAGTCGATCAGCAGCTTCATGCGCGGGTAGTCATTGGAACAACGGGGGGCGGGGGCGGCCTCGGGCCGCATTCGCGCCAATTCGCCATCATGCACCAAACGCATGGCGGCGCAGGCCGTAAATCCGTGTGCAGCGGGCGGTTTCGGGGCGGCGTTACGGCTCGGAAGGGTCCTCGAACTGCAGCGAGGCCGAGTTCATGCAGTAGCGCAGCCCGGTGTCCGTGGGGCCGTCGGGAAACACATGGCCCAGGTGGGCGCCGCAGCTGCTGCAGACGGTCTCGGTGCGCACCACGCCGTGGCTGTGGTCCACGATCTCGGTGATCGCGCCTGGCACGGCCTGGTCGAAGCTGGGCCAGCCGCAGCCGGCATCGAACTTGGTGCGGGAGTCGAACAGCTTGGCGCCGCAGCAGATGCAGTGGTAGCTGCCGTCGGCCCAGAACTGTTCGTACTTGCCGGTGAAGGGGCGTTCGGTGGCCGCGTGGCGCGTGACCTGGAAGGCGACGGGTTCGGCGCCCTTGTCCTGCAGGACTTGCTGCCACTCCTGGTCGGTTTTCTGGACGGGAAAGCTCATGATGAACAGCTGATCTCGATGGTGGAGGCCCAGTCGGGCGGAAAGCCGGCCCAGGCCGCATGGGCCGGGTGGGCATCGAAGGGGGTCTGCAGCACGGCCAGCATCTGCTGCACGGGTGCGAAGTCGTCGGCCTGGGCGGCGCGGATCACGGCCTCTCCCAGATGGTTGCGCAGCACGAAGCGTGGATTGGATTTTTGCATTAAATCGGCCGCTAGCGCAGGACTGGTATACGCAAGATGCTCCGAATAGATGAGTGCCCAGGCATCGAAGCCGGCGCGGTCCAGGATGATGTCGCGTAGAGGTTCGAAATTGGGCTCGAAGTCGGGTTGGCCGCCGTCCTGCATCTGCTGCACGGCCTCGGTCAGCCGCGTGAAGAAGATGGTGTAGTCCACGCGGTTGTCGGCCAGCAGCTGCAGCAGCGGGTTGACCAGCAGCGCGAACCGGCCTTCGGTGGGTGGCGTGCCCGAGGTGCCGTCGGGTGCATCTTCGGGCAGGCCCAGCTTGCGCAGCATCTGCGCGGCGTAGGCGGCGGGGAAGACCTGCTTGTACGACTCCAGCGCCGCGAGCGTCAACTCCTCGTCGGCGATCAGCGGCAGCAGCGCCTGGCCTAGGCAGAACAGGTTCCAGTAGGCGATCTGCGGCTGGCGGTTGAAGGCGTAGCGGCCCTGGCTGTCGCTGTGGTTGCAGATGTGGCCGGGGTCGAAGGCGTCGAGGAACTGGAACGGGCCGTAGTCTATGGTCAGGCCCAGGATGCTCATGTTGTCGGTGTTCATCACGCCGTGGCAAAAGCCCACGGCCTGCCACTGGGCCAGCAGGCGTGCCGTGCGCTCGCTCACGGCCTGCAGGAAGTTGGCGTAGGCGTTGCCGGCCAGCGTCTCGGCGCTGCGGCACTCGGGGTAGTGTTCGTCGATCACCATGTCGGCCAGGGCCTTGAGCTCGGCCTGCATGTCGCGCGCCGCAAAGTGCTCGAAGTGGCCGAAGCGGATGAAGCTTGCGGCCACGCGGGTCACGACGGCGGCGGTTTCCATGGTTTCGCGCTGCACGGGCTGGGGCGAACCGATCAGGGCCAGGGCCCGCGTGCTGGGAATGCCCAGGGCGTGCATGGCCTCGCTGCACAGGAACTCGCGGATCGAGGAGCGCAGCACGGCGCGCCCGTCGCCCATGCGCGAGTAGGGCGTGCGCCCCGCGCCCTTGAGCTGGACTTCGATGCCGCTGGCGGTTTCGCCCAGCAGGATGGCCCGGCCGTCGCCCAGCTGGCCGGCCCAGACGCCGAACTGGTGCCCGCTGTAGACGCTGGCCAGCGGGCGGCTGCCGGCGGCCACGGCATTGCCTGCCAGCACCTGCAGGGCTTCGTCGCCGGCCAGCCAGGCATCGGACAGCTGCATCCATTGCGCGGTGCCGGCACTGGTGGCGATCCAGTGCGGCTGTGCCAGCGGCGTGGGCGGCAGATAGGTGAAGAAGGCGCTGCCCAGGGCTTCGAGCCTGCCGGGCTGGCGCCAGACAGGGGTATCACAGGATTGCGCAGCGACATCGCCGGATGCGAATGTTTGCGCGAGTGGTTTGCTCATGGCGCCATTGTCCCCCGGCCGCGTGCCCTCGAACCAGCGGCCCGGGAATCCCGGCGGCCCTATCAGGATTTACCTGGGGCGCGGCCATCGTCGCCGACCTTGCGCATTGGTGACAGTCCGCACAGCGGCAGCGCGGTCGGCCGGTTAGTATGTGCCGCGATCGCTACAACGACATTCAGGAGACATATCTATGTTGGGTTTGATGCAAAACCAGCCGCTGCTGATTTCCTCTCTGATCGAATTTGCCGCCCGCCATCACAACGATGCGCAAATCGTCTCGAGGCGCGTGGAGGGAGACATCCACCGCTATACCTACAAGGATCTGGCGGCCCGCTCGCGCCAGCTGGCGAATGCGCTGGACGGCGAGGGGCTGGAGCAGGGCGAGCGCGTGGCCAGCATTGCCTGGAACGGCTACCGCCACATGGAGATGTATTTCGGCGTCAGCGGCTCGGGCCGCGTGCTGCACACCATCAACCCGCGCCTGCACCCCGAGCAGGTGGCCTGGATCGTCAACCATGCCGAAGACTGCGTGCTGTGCTTCGACATGAGCTTCCTGCCCATCGTGCAGGCCATCCATGCCAAGTGCCCGGCCGTCAAGCGCTGGGTGGCGCTGTGCGATGCCGACAAGCTGCCGGCGGACAGCGGCATCCCGGGCCTGCTGAGCTACGAGGCCTGGATCGCCCCGCAGTCCGACCGCTACCACTGGCCGCAGTTCGACGAAAACACGGCCTCCAGCATGTGCTACACCAGCGGCACGACGGGCAACCCCAAGGCGGCGCTCTACAGCCATCGTTCCAGCACCTTGCACGCCTATGCGGCCGCGCTGCCCGATGTGATGTGCCTGTCGGCCCGCGACTCCGTGCTGCCCGTGGTACCCATGTTCCACGTCAATGCCTGGGGCATTCCCTATTCGGCCGCACTCACGGGTTGCAAGCTGGTGTTCCCGGGCCCGGCACTGGACGGCAAGTCCATTTATGAACTCATGGAGGCCGAGGGCGTGACCTTCGCGGCCGGCGTGCCCACCGTGTGGCAGATGCTGCTGAGCCACATGAAGCCGGGCGGCCTGCGTTTTTCCACGCTCAAGCGCACGGTGATCGGCGGCTCGGCCTGCCCGCCGGCGATGCTGAGCACTTTCCAGGACGAGTACGGCGTGAGCGTGCTGCACGCCTGGGGCATGACCGAGATGAGCCCGCTGGGCACGCTGTGCTCGCTCAAGAACAAGCATCTGGAGCTGCCCAAGGACGAGCAGATGCAGATCCTGCAGAAGCAGGGCCGCGCCATCTACGGCGTGGAAATGAAGATCATCGGCGACGACGGCAAGGAGCAAGCCTGGGACGGCAGGAGCTACGGCGACCTGCTGGTGCGCGGCCCCTGGATCGTCGATACCTACTACAAGGGTACCAGCCCCCTGGTCCGGGACGAGCAGGGCCACGGCTGGTTCCCCACGGGCGATGTGGCGACCATCGATGCCGATGGCTATATGCAGATCACCGACCGCAGCAAGGACGTGATCAAGTCGGGCGGCGAATGGATCAGTTCCATCGACATCGAGAACATCGCCATGGCCCATCCGGCCGTGGCCATGGCGGCCTGCATCGGCATGCCGCATCCCAAGTGGGACGAGCGGCCCATCGTCGCGGTGGCCAAGAAGCCCAATGCCGAACTGACGCGCGAGGAACTGCTCAAATTCTACGAGGGCAAGACGGCCAAGTGGCAGATCCCCGACGACGTGGTCTTCGTGGACGCCATCCCGCTGGGCGCGACCGGCAAGATGCTCAAGACCAAGCTGCGCGAAGAGCTCAAGGATTACAAGCTGCCGGGCCTGTGACGGCCATCCCGAACCAGGCGGCCGGCATTCCGATGCCGGCCGCCTGGTTTTGAAGCCATGAGCGGAAATGCCTTGCAGTGATGGTCCATGGTGTTTTTGATGCCCCTGTCGTGATGGCGATCCATGCTTGCCGCGGCAGGAGTCGCCTAGGTGATATGCGCTAGGGCAATCACCCATCGGCATTGCCCGCATTCGTTTTAGTCTGAGCGCCGTTCCGAGAAACACCTAAGGAGACGCTTCATGAGGTTTGCAATCAAGGCTGTGGCCGTATCGGTATTGCTGGCATGCGCGGGCGGCGCCATGGCTCAGAAGGGGGAAACCGTCAAGATCGCCTGGATCGATCCCCTGTCGGGTCTGATGGCGGCCCTGGGCACCAACCAGTTCAAGAGTCTGCAGTACGCGGCCGAGGAGCTGAACAAGAGCAATGCCTCGGGCGTGAAATTCGAGATCATCGGCATCGACAACAAGCTCAGCCCGCAGGAGACCACGGCGGCGCTGCGCTCGGCCATGGACCAGGGCGCGCGCTATGTGTTCCAGGGCAATGGCTCGGGCCCGGCGCTGGCCATCATCGATGCGCTGGAAAAGCACAATGCCCGCAACAAGGGCAAGGAAGTGCTGTACGTGAACTACGCGGCGGTGGACCCCGACCTGACCAACAGCAAATGCAGCTACTGGCACTTCCGCCTCGATGCCGACACCTCCATGAAGATGGAGGCGCTGACCACTTATATGAAAGACGTTCCGGAGATCAAGAAGGTCTATCTGATCAACCAGAACTACTCGCACGGCCATCAGGTGTCCAAGTTTGCCAAGGACATGCTCAAGATAAAGCGCCCCGACGTGCAGATCGTGGGCGACGACTTCGCGCCGCTGGCCCAGGTGCGCGATTTCGCGCCCTATGTGGCCAAGATCAAGCAGTCGGGCGCCGACACGGTGATCACGGGCAACTGGGGCTCGGACCTGGCGCTGCTGATCAAGGCGGCCAGCGATGCGGGTCTGAACAACGTCAATTTCTACACCTATTACGCGATCACCACCGGGGTGCCCACGGCCATGGGGGCAGGGGCCAGCGGCAAGGTCTACATGGTCGGCTACGGCCATATGAACATGCCCGGCGTCATGAACAAGATCGTCAATGGCTACAAGGCCAAGTTCAATGACGACATGTACACGGGCACGCTCTACACCGGCCTGAACATGCTGGACCAGGCCTTCGCCAAGGCCAAGAGCACGGATCCGGTCAAGATCGCGGCCGCGATGGAAGGCATGAAGTTCCAGAATTACAACGGCGAGGTCGAGATGCGCAAGACCGACCATCAGCTGCAGCAGGGCCTGTACATCACCAAGTGGGAAAAGGCGGGCGGTAAATATCCCTACGACTCGGAGAACACCGGCTACACCTTTGCGCCCGTCAAATACTTCGAGCCCTACGTGGCCAGCACGCCGACCAGCTGCCAGATGAAGCGGCCTTCCTGAGGCCCGCGGCAGCGATCGCAAGGGGTGTCCCAGGACACCCCTTTTTGCATGGAGCACCAAGCCCGGCAAGTGGCGTGTGGAAACAAAATATTTCTTTAAAAGAATTCTTTTGTGTGCAAGTGACTTGATCTGTCCCGCATGTGTCTTTGAAATGCAGAAAGTCGCATGCGCGATAGTTTCTAAGGCATTCCCCAGCCGTGAATCGTCGGCTTGACGTTAGATTGGTGCCGAGGCCGTACCAAACAATGCAAGGAGACAGGTATGAAATGGGTGATGCGGGCAATGGCGATGGCGACGATGGCAACCTGCGCCGGCGGCGCGTGGGCGCAGAAGGGTGAAACCGTCAAGATCGGCTGGATCGACCCCTTGTCGGGCCTGATGGCGGCGGTGGGCACCAACCAGCTCAAGACCTTCCAGCTGCTGGCCGAGGACTTCAACAAGAAGAATGCCTCGGGCGTGAAGTTCGAGATCATCCCCCTGGACAACAAGCTGAGCCCGCAGGAGACCACGGCGGCGCTGCGCTCGGCCGTGGACCAGGGCGCCCGCTACGTGACGCAGGGCAACGGCTCGGGTCCGGCGCTGGCCATCATCGACGCGCTGGAAAAGCACAATGCCCGCAACAAGGGCAAGGAAGTGCTGTACGTGAACTACGCGGCGGTGGACCCCGACCTGACCAACAGCAAATGCAGCTACTGGCACTTCCGCCTCGATGCCGACACCTCCATGAAGATGGAGGCACTGACCACCTTCATGAAGGATGCTCCGGAGGTCAAGAAGGTCTATCTGTTCAACCAGAACTACTCGCACGGCCATCAGGTGTCCAAGTTTGCCAAGGACATGCTCAAGATAAAGCGCCCCGACGTGCAGATCGTGGGCGACGACTTCGCGCCGCTGGCCCAGGTGCGCGATTTCGCGCCCTATGTGGCCAAGATCAAGCAGTCGGGCGCCGACACGGTGATCACGGGCAACTGGGGCTCGGATCTGGCGCTGCTGCTCAAGGCGGCCAACGACGCGGGCCTGAATGACGTCAAGTTCTATACCTATTACGCCTTCGGATCGGGGGCGCCAACCGCCATGGGCCCCCAGTCCAGCGGCAAGGTCTATGTGGTGGGCTACGGCCACTACAACATGGGTCCTCCGATCCAGCCGCTGATGGCCGAGTTCAAGAAGAAGTTCCACGACGACCTGACGCAAAGCTCGATCTACCACGTGTTCGCCCTGCTGGATGCCGCCTTTGTGAAGGCCGGCTCCACCGACCCGGTCAAGGTGGCCGCCGCGCTGGAGGGCCTGAAGATCAAGAGCTTCAACGGCGAGGTCGAGATGCGCAAGGCCGACCACCAGCTGCAGCAGGGCCTGTACATCACCAAGTGGGAGAAGGCCGGCGGCAAGTTCCCGGTCGACGCGGAGAACACGGGCTACACCTTCGTGCCCGTGAAGTACTACGAGCCCTATGTGGCCAGCACGCCGACCAGCTGCCAGATGAAGCGTCCTTCCTGAGCGCCTGTCCCGAGCGCCCTTCGCGCCGCGGCGCCGCACCGGGCCCGATGCCGGCGGCGCCGCATTCTTTCCTCTTGTCCGCAACGCATTTGAGAGCAAGGCACTTCGATGACGCTGGAGTTTTTCACCATATCGCTGCTCAACGGCGTGAGCTACGGCCTGCTGCTGTTCATGCTCAGCTCGGGGCTGACGCTGATCTTCAGCATGATGGGCGTGCTGAACTTCGCCCACACCAGCTTCTACATGCTGGGCGCCTATTTCGCCTACACCCTGAGCGGCATCGCCGGCTTCTGGCCCGCGCTGCTCCTTTCGCCGATCCTGGTGGGGGGGCTGGGCGCCCTGTTCGAGCGTTACAGCCTGCGGCGCGTGCACAAGTTCGGCCATGTGCCCGAGTTGCTGGTCACCTTCGGCCTGTCCTACCTGATCCTCGAGGTGGTGCAGCTGGTCTGGGGCCGCGGCACCGTGCCCTACGGCCTGCCGCCCGCGCTGCAGGGCCCGCTGTTCACGCTGTACGGCACGCAGTTTCCCAAGTCGCGCTCGTTCGTGATGCTGGTGGCGCTGCTGATGCTGGTGGCCGTGTGGCTGCTGCTGACCCGCACGCGCATCGGCCTGGTGATCCAGGCCGCGCTCAAGAACCCTGAAATGGTGGAGGCCCTGGGCCACAACGTGCCGCGCGTCTTCATGCTGGTGTTCGGCGGCGGCTGCGCGCTGGCGGGCCTGGCCGGCGTGATCGGCGGCAACACTTACGTGACCGAGCCGGCGATGGCGGCCTCGGTGGGCTCCATCATCTTCGTGGTGGTGGTAGTCGGCGGCATGGGCTCGCTGGCCGGTGCCTTCATGGCTTCGCTGCTGATCGGCATCGTGCAGACCTTTGCCGTGGCCATCGACTGGTCGCTGGCCAGCGCCCTGACGGCCATGGGCCACGCCGTCAATGAGTCCACCTTCGGCTGGCCGGTGCTCAGGCTCACGGTGTCGCAGGTGGCGCCCATCCTGCCTTACCTGTTCCTGGTGCTGATCCTGATCTTCCGCCCCAAGGGCCTGCTGGGTACACGGGGGGATTGAGCCATGTCTTCCATCATCAAAAACCGCACGCAAACGATGAGCGCACCCATGCTCCCCCATCAAGACACGGCCGAGCAGCGCTATTACCGCTTCAAGCCTTTGAACCTCGGCCGCATCGCGGTCTGGAGCCTGTTCGCCCTGGCGCTCATCGTCGCGCCGCTGCTGTTCACCAGCAGCCTGGCCTTGACCATGCTGAGCCAGATCGGCTATCTGATCATCATCTGCCTGTCCTACAACATCCTGCTCGGGCAGGGCGGCATGCTGAGCTTCGGCCATGCCGTCTACACGGGCCTGGGCTCCTTTCTGGCCATCCATGCCATGAACAAGGCCGGTGCCGGCGAATGGCCGGTTCCGCTGCTGCTGATTCCCCTCATCGGCGGCCTGGGCGGCCTGTTCTTCGCCGTCCTGTTCGGCTATGTGACGACCAAGAAGTCGGGGACGACCTTTGCCATGATCACCCTGGGCCTGGGTGAGCTGGTGGCTTCAATGGCGCTGATGTTCCCTGAGTTTTTCGGCGGCGAGGGCGGCATCACCACCGACCGTGTCTACGGCAAGTTCTTGGGCCTGGACTTCGGCTCGGGCCTGCAGGTGTACTACCTGATCGCCGTGTACTGCTTTGTCTGCACGGCGGCCATGTTCGCCTTCACGGGCACGCCGCTGGGGCGCATGCTCAACGCCGTGCGCGACAACCCCGAGCGCGTGGAGTTCGTGGGCTACAACACCCAGCGCGTGCGCTATTTCGCCTTCATCATCGCTGGCTTCTTCGCCGGCATAGGTGGCGGCCTGGCGGCGATCAACTTCGAGATCATCACGGCCATGGACAGCGTCAGCGTGGTGCGTTCGGGCGGCTATCTGCTGTTCACCTTCCTGGGCGGCGCGACCTTTTTCTTCGGGCCCATCATCGGCGCCGTGCTGCTGGTACTGGCCTCGGTACTGCTGTCCGAGCTGACCAAGGCCTGGCTGCTGTATCTGGGGCTGGTCTTCCTGCTGATGGTGATGTATGCGCCTGGCGGCGTGGCCGGCCTGGTCATGATGAACCTGCGGGTGGCCAAGTTCGGCCGCTTCAAGTGCCTGCTCATGCCTTATCTGGGCCTGCTGGTGAGCGCCGTGTTCGTGGTCTGCGGCGGTGCGGCGCTGATCGAGATGGTCTATCACCTGCAGCTCAATGCGGCGCTGGGCTCCAGCGTGCCGTTCCTGGGCATGCAGCTCGATACCAGCGCGGCGGCCACCTGGACCGTGGCGCTGGTGGTGTTCGTGGCGGGCCTGGGCCTGCTGGAGGTCTTTCGGCGCTTCACCCTGCGCCGCTGGGGCCAGGCCCAGGAGGACATCGAGGAAATGATGATGAAGAAGGGAGGGGCCTGAGCCATGTCCAGCGTCGCAATCCACCATCCGGCCGATCAGGCCGGCCATGTCCGGTCCGCGCTCGAGGGCTCCTCCGCCAAGGCGCCCTATGCGCTGGAGCTGCGGGACCTGCGCAAGAAGTTCGGCAAGACCGAGATCATCCGCGGCGCCCAGCTGGCGGTCGAGCCCGGCGAGCGCGTGGCCATCATCGGTCCCAACGGCGCAGGCAAGAGCACCCTGTTCAACCTGATCAGCGGCCGCTTCGAGCCCAGCAGCGGGGAGGTGCTGCTGCACGGCCGGCGCATCGACGGCAAGAAGCCGTTCGAGATCAACCGCATGGGCCTGTCGCGCAGCTTCCAGATCACCAACATCTTTCCCAAGCTGTCGGTGTTCGAGAACCTGCGCTGCGGCGTGCTCTGGAGCCTGGGCTACCGCTACAGCTTCTGGCGCTTTCTCTCGAATCTGCACGACGCCAACGCACGTGCCGAAGAGCTGATGGAAATGATCGGCCTGCACAGGAAGCGCGACACGCTGGCCGTCAACCTGACCTATGCCGAGCAGCGTGCGCTGGAGATCGGCATCACCATCGGCGGCGGCGCCAGCGTCATCCTGCTGGACGAGCCCACGGCCGGCATGAGCAACAGCGAAACCGCGCATTTCATCCAGTTGATCAAGAAGGTCACCGAAGGCAAGACGCTGCTGACCGTGGAGCACGACATGGGCGTGGTCTTCGGCCTGGCCGACAAGATCGCCGTGGTGGTCTACGGCGAGGTGATCGCCTTCGACACGCCGCAGGCCGTGCGCGCCAATGCGCGGGTGCAGGAGGCCTACCTGGGCTCCTCGGTCGCAGACCAGCAGGTAGGAGTCCATTGAACATGCTGAAGATCAACAATCTGCATGCCTATTACGGCAAGAGCCATGTGCTGCACGGCGTGGACTTCGAGGTGCATCCGGGCGAGATCGTGGCGCTGCTGGGGCGCAACGGCTCGGGCCGCTCCACCACGGCCAAGGCCATCATGGGCCTGGTGCACTGGGAGGGATCGCTGGACTGGAAAGGCCAGAGCCTGACCGGCAAGAAGGCCTACGAGGTCGCGCATCTGGGCGTGGGCTATGTGCCCGAGAGCCGCGATGTCTTCCCCAACCTCACGGTGCACCAGAACCTGCTGCTGGGCCAGAAATCAAAGCACCGGGGCAAGGACCGCAGCAGCCGCTGGGGCTTCGACGACATGTACACCATGTTCCCGCGCCTCAAGGAACGCCAGCATACCGAGGCCGGCGTGATGTCGGGCGGCGAGCAGCAGATGCTGACCCTGTGCCGCACGCTGATGGGCGACCCCGACCTCATCATCATCGACGAGCCCACCGAGGGCCTGGCGCCCAAGATCGTCGAGCTGGTGGGCGAATACCTGAAGAGGATCAAGGAGCGCGGCGTGTCCGTGCTGCTGATCGAGCAGAAGCTCACCATCGCCATGAACATCTCGGACCGGGCGCTGGTCATGGGCCATGGCCATATCGTCTTCGACGGCACGCCCGACAGCCTGCGCGCCGACCAGAAAACCCGCAAGGAGTGGCTGGAGGTGTGAGACAGGCGACTTGTCCCGGGCGGGACAAACCGCAGTGGCGCATTGCAGCAAAGTTTCTACAATCAAAAACGCACGATCGTTCTTTTATATCGCATAGGGGACAACAGCATGACTGCTGAATACCAAGTGGACGGTGCCGTCGCCGTCATCACCTTGAACAATCCGCCGGTCAACGGCCTGGGGCTTTCCACGCGCCGCGGCATCGTCGAGGGGCTGGACAGGGCCTGCGCCGACCCGGCCGTCAAGGCCATCGTCCTCACGGGTGCCGGCAAGGCATTCTCGGGCGGTGCCGACATCCATGAATTCGGCAAGGAAGAGGCTTACCGCGAGCCGCATCTGGTGTCGCTGATCAATCTGCTGGACCGGGGCAGCAAGCCCGTGGTCGCGGCCATCCACACCGTCTGCATGGGTGGCGGCCTGGAGCTGGCGCTGGGCTGCAACTACCGCGTGGCCGCGCCAGGCACCTCGGTGGCGCTGCCCGAAGTCAAGCTGGGCCTGCTGCCCGGTGCCGGCGGCACGCAGCGCCTGCCGCGCGTGCTGGGCGTGGAGGCCGCGCTGAACATGATCGTCAGCGGCGAAGCCGTCAAGAGCGAGATGCTGGCCGCCATCCCAGGCCAGAAGCTGTTCGACAAGCTGGCCGCCTCGCCCGAGTCGCTGCTGGCCGAGGCCAAGGCCTTTGCGCTCGAAGTGGCCGGCAAACATGCCGCGGGGGGCCCGCTGCCGCGCGTGCGCGATCTGCCCTGCAAGCATCCCGAGGGCGATGCCTACTTCCAGTTCGCACGCAATATGGTCCTGGGGCTGTCCAAGAACTATCCGGCGCCGGCTCGCTGCGTCGATGCCGTCCAGAATGCCACGCGCAAGAAGTTCGACGAAGGCATGGCGCTGGAGCGCGAAGCCTTCATGCAGCTGATGATGACGCCCGAGTCGCGCTCGCTGCGCCATTTGTTCATGGCCGAGCGCGCGGCCTCGAAGATCGCCGATGTGCCCGGCGACACGCCCGTGCGCGAGATCAAGACGGTGGGCGTGATCGGCGCCGGCACCATGGGCGGCGGCATCTCGATGAACTTCCTGAATGCAGGCATCCCCGTCACCCTCCTGGAGACCAAGCAGGAGGCGCTGGACCGCGGTGTGGCCACCATCCGCAAGAACTACGAAGCCCAGGTCAAGAAGGGCAAGCTCAAGCAGGAAAAATACGAGGAGCGCATGGCGCTGCTCTCCACCACGCTGAGCTACGGCGATCTCAAGAATGCCGACCTCATCATCGAGGCCGTGTTCGAGGAGATCGGCGTCAAGGAGCAGGTGTTCAAGCAGCTCGACGAAGTGGCCAAGCAGGGCGCCATCCTCGCGTCCAACACCTCGACGCTGGACGTGGACAGGATTGCCTCCTTCACTAAGCGCCCGCAGGACGTGGTGGGCATGCACTTCTTCAGCCCGGCCAACGTGATGAAGCTGCTCGAAGTGGTGCGCGGCAAGGAAACGGCCAAGGACGTGCTGGCCACGGTGATGCAGATCGCCAAGAAGATCAAGAAGACCGCGGTGGTCTCCGGTGTCTGCGACGGCTTCATCGGCAACCGCATGATCGAGCAGTACTCGCGCCAGGCCGGTTTCCTGATCGACGAAGGTGCCACGCCCCAGCAGGTGGACAAGGCCATCGAGAAGTTCGGCTTTGCCATGGGGCCGTTCCGCATGGGCGATCTGGCCGGCAACGACATCGGCTGGGCCATCCGCAAGCGCCGCGCCATCGAGACGCCCGACATGAAGTACAGCGCCACGGCCGACCGGCTGTGCGAGCTGGGCCGCTTCGGCCAGAAGACCGGTGCCGGCTGGTACGACTACCAGGCGGGAAAGCGCGATGCCATCCCGTCCAGACTGGTGGAAGAGATGATCGAGCAGTACCGCAAGGACAAGGGCATCACGCCGCGCAAGATCTCCGACGAGGAGATCGTGCAGCGCCTGGTCTTCGCCCTGGTCAACGAAGGCGCGCACATCCTGGAGGACGGCATTGCGGGCAAGTCCGGCGACATAGACATGGTGTATTTGACCGGCTACGGCTTTCCGATCTGGCGCGGCGGCCCCATGCACTACGCGGGCGAAGTCGGCCTGTTCAACGTGGTGCAGGCCATGAACCGCTTTGCCGGCAATCCCAACGACGATGCCAAGTTCTGGCAGCCCGCGCCGCTGCTGGCCAAGCTGGCCGCCGAAGGCAAGGCCTTTGCCTGATCGCTGGACCCCAGCCACAGAACACAAGGAATTTTGAAATGACCTCCGCAGTGATCGTCTCCACCGCCCGTACCCCGCTGGCCAAGAGCTGGAAGGGTGCCTTCAACATGACCCACGGCGCCACGCTGGGCGGCCATGCCGTGCAGGCCGCCGTGCAGCGCGCGGGCATAGACCCCGGCGCCGTCGACGACGTGATCATGGGCTGCGCCAACCCAGAGGGCGCCACCGGCATGAACATCGCGCGCCAGATCGCGCTCAAGGCCGGCCTGCCCATCACCACGTCGGGCATGACCATCAACCGTTTCTGCTCCTCGGGCCTGCAGACCATTGCCACCGCAGCGCAGCGCATCATCGCGGGCGAGGGCGATGTCTACGTGGCCGGCGGCGTGGAATCCATTTCCTGCGTGCAGCAGGAAATGAATCTGCACATGATCCAGGACCTGGCCCTGGCCAGGCAGAAGCCCGAGATCTACTGGAGCATGCTGCAGACGGCCGAGCAGGTGGCCAAGCGCTACAACATCGGCCGCGACGCCATGGACGAATACGGCGCGGCCAGCCAGCAAAAGGCCTGTGCGGCCCAGGCGGGCGGACTGTTCGATGCCGAGATCGCACCGATCACCGTGACCATGGGCGTGGCCGACAAGGTGCGCGGCCTGATCACCAAGGAAGTGACCTGCAGCCGGGACGAAGGCACGCGCGAAGGCACGACCAAGGAAGGCATCTCGGGCATCCGCCCGGCGCTGCCCGGCGGCGTGATCTCGGCCGGCAACGCCAGCCAGTTCTCCGATGGCGCGGGCGCCTGCGTGGTGGTCAGCGAGGGCTATGCCTCGCGCAACAAGCTCCAGCCCCTGGGCCGCTTCCTGGGCTTTGCCGTGGCCGGCTGCGAGCCCGACGAAATGGGCATCGGCCCCGTCTTCGCCGTGCCCAAGGTGCTCAAGAAGCTGGGCCTGACGGTGAATGACATCGATCTGTGGGAGCTCAACGAGGCCTTTGCCGTGCAGGTGCTCTACTGCCGCGACAAGTTGGGCATTCCCGCCGACAGGCTCAACGTCAACGGCGGCGCCATCGCCCTGGGCCACCCCTATGGCGTGTCGGGCCAGCGCCTGACGGGCCATGCGCTGATCGAAGGCAAGCGCCGCGGTGCCAAGCGCGTCTGCGTGACCATGTGCATCGGCGGTGGCATGGGGGCTGCAGGCATCTTCGAAGTGCTGTAAGAACGTGTTGACGATCTCTACGCAGCCGCGTTGGAGCGCAATCGGGATGAGTTCGAAGCGATGGCTTGCCGCTTGCACCGGGGTGCAAGCAAGAGTCAGCGCGAAGAAATCGCCCGATTTCGCTCCAACCCTGCGGGACAGCGGCTTTGCGGGCGGTCTGCAGCGTTGCAAATCCTCGCAATAGCGTGGCTATTGCTGCGGTGTTGCGCCTGGCATCCCATCCCGCAAAGCCACTGTCGCGGCGCGAGGAGATCGTCAACACGTTCTACGCGCTGCCCCATCCGATGAACACCCCGCATGAGCCCTGGCTTCGTGCGGGGTGTTTTCTTTTGTTTTCATAGCGTCATGTGCCGGCTAATCAGGCGCAGGATGCCGATCTGACTCCGAAACCATGTCCCTGCGCTCCACCCTCGAATTCCTGCTCTACGACTGGCTCCAGGCCGAATCGCTCACGGCGCGCGAGCGCTTTGGCGACCATTCGCGCGAGACCTTCGATGCCGTGCTCGACACCTGCGAGCGCATCGCGCGCGAGAAGTACGCGCCGTTCAACCGCACGGTGGACACGCAGGAGCCGCAGTTTGACGGCGAGAAGGTCATCCTGCCCCAATGCACCTACGACGCGCGCCAGGCCTATGCCGACTCAGGCATGCTCAGCGCCGCGCAGGATTACAAGATGGGCGGCATGCAGCTGCCCTATACGGTGGAGGCTGCGGCCAACAGTTTTTTTGCCGCGGCGTCGATCAGCATAGGCTCGAACATGCTGACCTCGGGCAATGCCAACGCCATCATGGCCCATGGCTCCAAAATGCAGCAGCAGGTCTTTGCGGCCAACGAATTCAACGGCCGCTGGGCCGGCACCATGTGCCTGTCCGAGCCCCAGGCCGGCTCCTCGCTCTCGGACATCTCCACGCGCGCGGAGCCCGATGGTGCCGATTTCGAAGGCGATGCGCTGGGCCCGCGCTACCGCCTCAAGGGCAACAAGATGTGGATCAGCTCGGGCGACCATGAGCTGACAGAGAACATCGTGCATCTGGTGCTGGCCAAGATTCCCGGGCCCGACGGCAAGCCCGTGCTAGGCGTCAAGGGCATCTCGCTGTTCATCGTGCCCAAGAAGCTGGTGGACGCCGAAGGCCGGCTCACGGGCGGGCGCAACGATGTGGCGCTGGCGGGCCTCAACCACAAGCTGGGCTGGCGCGGAACGACCAACACGCTGCTCAATTTCGGCGAGGGCAAGTACCCGGTCCGGGGCAGTGCCGGCGCAGGATTGGATGGCGCCGGTGGCGGCGCCATAGGCTATCTGGTGGGCAAGCCCGGCGAAGGCCTCAAGTGCATGTTCCACATGATGAACGAGGCCCGCATCTCCATCGGCATGGCCGCCACCATGCTGGGGCTGGCCGGCTACCATGCCAGCCTCGAATATGCGCAGAACCGGCCTCAGGGCCGGCCGACAGGAGCAGGGGGCAAGGACGCGACCCGGCCCCAGTCGCGCATCATCGAACACGCCGACGTCAGGCGCATGCTGCTGGCGCAGAAATCCTATGGCGAAGGCGCGCTGGCGCTGAACCTGTTTTGCGCCAGGCTGGTGGACGAGCAGCACACGGGCGCGCCCGAGGCCGTGGACGAAGCGCGCCTGCTGCTGGAAGTGCTGACCCCCATCGCCAAGAGCTGGCCCAGCGAGTTCTGCCTGGAGGCCAATTCCCTGGCCATCCAGATCCACGGCGGCTATGGCTACACGCGCGACTTCCCGGTGGAGCAGTACTGGCGCGACAACCGCCTCAACATGATCCACGAGGGCACGCACGGCATCCAGGCCATGGACCTGCTGGGCCGCAAGGTGCTCATGGAAGGCGGGCGCGGCCTGCAGCTGCTGGCCGGCCGCATCGACAGCACCATCGAGAAGGCCATGCGCCACGAGATGCTGGCCGCCTATGCCAAGCAGCTGGCCGCGGCGCTGGCCGAAGTCGGCGCCGCCACCAAGGCGGCCTGGGCCACGGGCGAGGCTCAGGAGGCGCTGGCCAATGCCGTGCCTTATATGCAGGCCTTCGGTCACGTGGTGCTGGCCTGGACCTGGCTGGATGTGGCGCTGGCCGTGCTGGAACGCGATGCTTCGCTATCCATGGCTGCCAACGTGGGCCGCATGGGCGCCATGCGCTATTTCTTCCACTATGAGCTGCCCAGGATAAGCGCCTGGCTGAACGTGGTCAGGCAGCGCGACATGACCTGCGCACAGCTGCCCGAGTCCGCCTTCTGAAACCTCCTGTTGCGGCTCGGGCCTACGAGCGACTCCCTTGATCTAGGTTAACTTGTGGCCGCCGAACTTGCCTTAATCTCCGCCCCCAACGAGATGGCTTGTTGCAAGGTGTTCAGCGCCTTGCGGCCGGTCGGCAAGATTGCCGGCTTCCATCTCTATAGCCAAATCGCGGATGCCTTGCGCATCCAAGCAAAGGGAGATCGATCTATGACGGACCCTCAGCCGCGCTCAACCCGCTCCGAGGAGCTGCGCAGCTTCGCGTTCCTTGCCGCGGTGATGGCCCCGGTACTCACCGGGGTGTTGATTGTCAGCTACGGCTTTCTGGTCTGGATCTATCAGATGCTGATCGGCGGACCTCCCCAAGCATGAGGGCATTGCGGATGCCTGACATGAATGATGAGCTGCACATCACCAGTCTGGTGGTGCACGTGATTCCCCAAGCATTGGCGCAGGTGGCACAGGGGCTGGCCGCCATCGACGGCGCCCAGGTGCACGGAAGCCACCCCAGCGGCAAGCTGGTGGTGACGCTGGAGGCACCCCATGCGCGGGACATCCTGGATCGTGTGACTCAGATCGAGCAACTCCAGGGCGTGATCAACGCTTCTCTCGTTTACCAGCATGTCGAAAGCTGGCAATCACTGAATCAAGGGGTAGAGCATGACTAGCACCAGGCGCGACTTTGTCCGTCAATCCGCCGCCGCGGCCGCAGGAGCGGTGGCCGGCATTCCCATCGAAGTCCTGTCCCAGGACGCAAATGCCGGCACGGATGCGGCCGGCCTGACCTGGTCCAAGGCTCCGTGCCGTTTCTGCGGCACGGGCTGCGGCGTCATGGTGGCCGTCAAGGACAACCGCGTGGTGGCCACCCAGGGCGATCTCGAGGCCGAGGTCAATCGCGGCCTGAACTGCGTCAAGGGCTATTTCCTGTCCAAGATCATGTATGGCGGCGACCGCCTGACCCGGCCGCTGCTGCGCATGAAGAACGGCCGCTACGCCAAGGACGGCGAGTTCCAGCCGGTCTCCTGGGATACGGCCTTCGACGTCATGGCCGAGCAGTTCAAGAAGACGCTCAAGGTCAAGGGTCCCGAGGCCGTGGGCATGTTCGGCTCCGGCCAGTGGACGGTGTGGGAGGGCTATGCGGCCTCCAAGCTGTTCAAGGCGGGCTTTCGCACCAACAACCTCGACCCCAACGCCCGGCACTGCATGGCCTCGGCCGTGGCCGGTTTCATGCGCACCTTCGGCATGGACGAGCCCATGGGCTGCTATGACGACATCGAGGCCGCGACCGCCTTCGTGCTGTGGGGCTCGAACATGGCCGAGATGCACCCGGTGCTGTGGACGCGCGTGACCGACCGGCGCCTTTCCACGCCGGGCGTGAAGGTGGCCGTGCTGTCGACCTTCGAGCACCGCTCGTACGAGCTGGCCGACCTGTCGCTGACCTTCAAGCCCCAGACCGACCTGGCCATCCTCAACTACATCGCCAACCACATCATCACCACGGGCCGGGTCAACAAGGACTTCGTCTCCAAGCACTGCAACTTCAAGCTCGGCAACACCGACATCGGCTATGGCCTGCGCCCCGAGCATCCGCTGCAGAAAGCCGCCAAGAACGCCAAGGATCCCAACGGCGCCAAGCCCATGAGCTACGAGGAATACGCCAAGTTCGTATCCACCTATACGCTCGACTACACGGCCAAGCTCACGGGCGTGCCGGCCAACCGCATCAAGGCCCTGGCCGAGCTCTATGCCGACCCCGACAGCAAGGTGGTGTCGTTCTGGACCATGGGCTTCAACCAGCACACGCGCGGTGTCTGGGCCAACAATCTGGTCTACAACATCCATCTGTTGCTGGGCAAGATCGCCACGCCGGGCAACAGCCCGTTCTCGCTGACGGGCCAGCCCTCGGCCTGCGGCACGGCGCGCGAGGTGGGTACCTTCTCGCACCGCCTGCCGGCGGACATGGTGGTGACCAATCCCGAGCACCGCAAGACGGCCGAAAGCATCTGGAAGCTGCCCGAAGGCACGATTCCGCCCAAGCCAGGCTACCACGCCGTGGAGCAGAACCGTGCGCTCAAGGACGGCAGGCTCAATGCCTACTGGGTGATGGTCAACAACAACATCCAGGCCGGTGCCAACCTGGCGCAGGAAGGCTATCCGGGCTACCGCAATCCCGACAACTTCGTGGTGGTCTCCGACGTCTACCCCACGGTCACGGCCGTGGCGGCCGACCTGATCCTGCCCTCGGCCATGTGGGTGGAAAAGGAAGGCGCCTATGGCAACGCCGAGCGCCGCACGCACTTCTGGCACCAACTGGTCAAGGCGCCGGGCGAGGCCCGCTCGGACCTGTGGCAGCTGATGGAGTTTGCCAAGCGCTTCAAGGTCGAGGAAGTCTGGCCCGAGGAACTGCTGGCCAAGAAGCCCCAGCTGCGTGGCAAGACCCTGTTCGAGGTGCTGTACCGCAACGGCAACGTGGACAAGTTCCCGCTGGCGGATCTGGACCCGGCCTACGGGAACGAGGAGGCCAGGGCCTTCGGCTTCTATCCGCAAAAGGGACTGTTCGAGGAGTACGCCTCGTTCGGCCGCGGCCACGGCCATGATCTGGCTCCGTTCGACCAGTACCACAAGGTGCGCGGCATGCGCTGGCCCGTGGTCAACGGCAAGGAGACCCGCTGGCGCTACCGCGAAGGCTCGGACCCCTATGTGAAGGCCGGCACCGGCTACCAGTTCTACGGCAACATCGACGGCAAGGCCAACATCTTTGCCCTGCCTTACGAACCGCCGGCAGAGGCGCCGGACAAGGACTATCCGTTCTGGCTGTCCACGGGCCGCGTGCTCGAGCACTGGCACTCGGGCTCCATGACCCGGCGCGTGCCCGAGCTGCACCGCGCCGTGCCCCATGCGCTGTGCTACATGCATCCCGACGATGCCAGCGAGCTGGGCCTGCGCCGCGGCAGCGAAGTGGAAGTGTCCTCGCGGCGCGGCTCCATGCGCACCCGTGTCGAGACCCGCGGCCGCAACAAGCCGCCGCGCGGCCTGGTCTATGTGCCCTGGTTCGACGCCAGCCAGCTGATCAACAAGGTGACGCTGGATGCCACCGATCCGATTTCGCTGCAGACGGACTTCAAGAAGTGCGCTGTGAAGATCACCAAGGTCTGATGAAAGGAGTGTGGGCCATGAATTTCATCCGTCATTCCATTCATATCCTGGGCCTGCTGTTCATGCTTTGCATGGGCACGGCATGGGCGCCGTCCGCTGCTGCCGAGACCTTTTATGACTCGGCGCGCGGCATCACGCCCATCATGCAGGAAACCAAGCCGCCGGTGCTGGGCAATGCCGTCAACGACGACGTGCGCCGCACGCGCAACTACACCTGGCAACCGCCCACGATTCCCCATCGCGTGGACGGCTACCAGGTGGACAAGAACTTCAACAAATGCATGGACTGCCACTCGCGTGCCAAGGCCGAGTTTTCCCAGGCCGTGCCGGTCTCGGTGACGCACTACATGGACCGTGACGGCCATATGCTGGGACAGGTGTCCACGCGGCGCTACTTCTGCCAGCAGTGCCATGTGGCCCAGGATGCCGTGCGGCCCCTGGTCAACAACACCTTCGAAGACGTGGACACCGTGATCCTGAAGGCCATGCGCTCCCAGCCGGGCAAGGCGCCCAAGAAAAACTGACGCTGCGGCGCACGAGGTTCATCCATGTTGACACTTCTCAAGCGCTACTGGGCGGTGGTCCGCCGCCCCAGCGTGCATTTCAGTCTGGGCTTTCTGACCATCGGCGGCTTCATCGGCGGCATTCTGTTCTGGGGCGCGTTCAACACGGCCATGGAGCTGACCAATACGGAGAAATTCTGTACCGGTTGCCATGAGATGCGGGACAACGTGTTCGCCGAGCTCAAGAGCACGATCCACTACACCAACCGCTCGGGCGTGCGCGCCGTGTGCTCCAACTGCCACGTGCCGCACGACTGGACCGACAAGATCGCCCGCAAGATGCAGGCATCCAAGGAAGTCTGGGGCAAGATCTTCGGCACCATCGACACGCCCGAGAAATTCCAGGAAAAGCGGCTGGAGCTGGCGCAGCACGAGTGGGCGCGCTTCAAGGCCAACGATTCGCTGGAATGCCGCAACTGCCACAACTACGACTCCATGGATCTGACGCGCCAGAGCCAGCGTGCGCAGAACATGCACAGCACCTATCTGGCCAGCAAGGATAAGACCTGCATCGACTGCCACAAGGGCATTGCGCACAAGTTGCCTCACATCCCTCCCGGACAGGGCCCCAGCGATACGCCGGGCCAGAAAGTGCCTGAACCGGCCGCGCCGGGGGCCTCGGTCGCTGTGGCGCAATAGCGGTATGGACGTTTCGGCAACGGCCGCTTCCAGCTGTCTTTCGGTATCCGGTCTGGGCTGCGTGCGCGGTGGCCGGGTGCTGCTGCGCAATCTGGACCTTGAGCTGGGCGCTGGCCAATTGCTGATGCTGCGCGGCCATAACGGCGCGGGCAAGAGCAGCCTGCTGCGCTGCCTGGCCGGCCTGCTGCCATGGCGCGCGGGCAGCCTCCAATGGGGCGGAAAAATGCTGGTACCCCAGGGTGCAGCCTACCAGCGGCAACTGGCCTATATGGGACATCAGGCCGGGATGAGCGATGCCTTGACCGGGCTGGAGAATCTGCGCTTTTCGCTGGATCTGCTGGCTGTGCCCTGGGATGACGTGGCTGTGCAGGCGGCTCTGCAGGCCTTGTCGGTGAAGGATGCGGCCTCGCGGCCTTTCGGCCGCCTGTCCCAGGGCCAGCGCCGGCGGCTGGGCCTGGCCCGGGTGCTGCTGTGCGGGCGTCCGCTGTGGCTGCTGGACGAGCCGGACAACTGCCTGGACGCGCAGGGCGAACACTATCTGGGTCAGGCGCTGGCGCGGCATCTGGCAGCGGGTGGATTGGCCGTGGTGGCTTCGCACCGCAGCCTGGCGTTGCCGGCATCCCGCGTGTCGGTACTGGATCTGTCCCGGGCTGTGGCCGGGGCGGCAAATAATGAGCAGGTGGCTGTTTGCTGAGAGCTGTTTGCGCCAGAGAGTTGAAGCTGGCCGCCCGAAGGCCTTCCGATGCCCTGGGCGGGCTGTTGTTCTTCGTGCTGGTGGGCAGTCTTTTCCCGCTGTCCCTGGGGCCCGATGCAGCCTTGCTGAAACAGATCGCGCCGGGCATTGTGTGGGTGGCGGCCTTGCTGGCCGTGCTGCTGGGGCAGCACCGGCTGTTCGAGAACGACATGGCCGACGGTTCGCTGGAACAGTGGCTGCTGGCACCGGCGCCTTTGCCGCTGCTGGTGGGGCTCAAGGTGGCCGCGCACTGGCTGCTGAGCGTGCTGCCCCTGCTGCTGGTGGCTCCCTTGCTGGGCTGGCAGTACGGACTGGATGGCGAAGTCATCGGTGTTCTGCTGGCATCGCTGGCCTTGGGTACGCCCAGCCTGTGCCTGCTCGCGGCCCTGGGCGCGGCACTGACGCTGGGCGTGCGGGGGCAGTTGCTGCTGGCGCTGGTGGTGCTGCCGCTGAGCGTGCCGATTCTGATCTTCGGCAGCCATGCCGTGGCCCAGGCCCAGCAGGGGCTGAGCGCCGCGCCAGCACTCAATCTGCTGGGAGCCTGCCTGTGCCTGGCGATTCTGGCCGGCCCCTGGGCCATAGCGGGCGCCTTGCGCCTCGCGCTGGAGTGATCGAATGAAGCACCCCCTGAGCGGCTTTGCCGCTTCCCCCTCTCTCTACGCGCTGCGCGCTAGGGGAGGGGGACGCAGCCCTCGCTGCGGGGCGGCCCTTGCTTGGCTGCCCTGGCCGGGGTTGCGCCATTTCCATACGCAGCGCAGTGGCCTTCAAACGTTGTTGAAAAAAAGAGAGCTGATATCGCAGACTCAGTATGCGTTTGAAGCTATTTTTACCCTCAAAGAATGAATACAGTGATTCCCTCTGTTCCCGAAAGGCGCCGTTGGCGCCAATTGGCCTCGCCCCCGGTTTTCTACCACTGGGCGGGCCGGGTCTGGCCCTGGATGGCCGTGCTGGCCGCCGTGCTGGCAACTGCCGGCCTGTGGGTCGGGTTCGGGCTGGCGCCTACCGACCACCAGCAGGGCGAGGTCTACCGCATCATCTTTCTGCACGTGCCGGCGGCCTGGATGTCCATGTTCATCTATCTGGTCGCCGCGGCCCATGCGGCCCTGGGGCTGATCTACGGCACGCGCCTGTCGCCCCTGCTGGCGCGGGCCCTGGCGCCCACGGGCGCGCTGTTCACCGCCATTGCCTTGTGGACCGGCGCGGCCTGGGGCAAGCCCACCTGGGGAACCTGGTGGGTGTGGGACGCCCGGCTGACTTCGGAGCTGATCCTGCTGTTCCTGTACCTCGGCTACATGGCCATGGTCTCGGCCGTCGAGGATTCGCGCCGGGCCGACGGTGCCGGCGCCATCGTGCTGCTGGCCGGCGTGGTCAATATCCCCATCATCTATTTCTCGGTGCAGTGGTGGAGCACCCTGCACCAGGGCGCCAGCATACGCATGGACGCGGCGCCCAGCATGACGCACACCATGCTGGCCGGCATGCTGCTGATGGCGCTGGCCTGCTGGGCCTATACGCTGGCCGTGGCCCTGGTGCGCACCCGTTGCCTGATCCTGGAACGCGCCCGTGAGGAAAGCCTGTAATGCAAGACCATGCCTTTTTCATCGCCCTGGCCTACGGCGTGAGCGTGGCGGCGCTGGCCATCGAACTGGCCTGCGTGTACGTGCGCAGCCGCCGCCTGCGCGGCGAGGCTGAATTCGCCGCTGAACCCGTCAAGGAGCGCCCATGAAGCCGCGCCAGCGCCGTTTGCTGTGGGTGCTTGCAGGCCTGGTGCTGGTGGCGACGGCCGTCACGCTGGTGCTGCGCGCGCTCAATTCCAATGTGATGTTCTTCTACAGCCCCAGCCAGGTCCGGGCCGGCTCGGTGCCCCATGGGGCTGCCTTTCGGTTGGGCGGGCTGGTGGAGCGGGGCTCGTTGCAGCGCAGCGACGACGGGATGCTGCTGAAGTTCGTCGTAACCGACGAAGTGCAGCGCGTGCCCGTGGAGTACCGCGGCCTTCTGCCCGACCTGTTCCGCGAAGGCAAGGGCGTGGTGGTCTCTGGCAGGCTGCAGCCGGACGGGGGCTTTCAGGCCACCGAAGTGCTGGCCAAGCATGACGAGAACTACATGCCGCCCGAGGCGGCCCATGCGCTGAAGAACGCCGAAAAAGGAGGGCGCCCATGATCGCGGAGCTGGGTGTCTTTGCCCTGGTGCTGGCGCTGGTCGTGGCGTCCCTGCTGGCCGTTTTGCCGCTGGCCGGGGCCCATTGGGGCCTGGCGGGCTGGGTGAGGCTGGCCAGACCGGCCGCGGCGCTGCAATGCCTGCTGTGCGTGCTGTCGGCGGCCAGCCTGTTCTGGTGTTTCTGGAGCGGCGATTTCTCGGTGCTGTATGTGGCCGCCAATTCGCACAGCGAACTGCCCATGGCCTACAAGCTGGCGGCCTTCTGGGGCGGGCACGAAGGTTCCATGCTGCTGTGGCAGCTGATGCTGTCGGGCTGGACCCTGGCCGTGGCCTGGCGCAGCCGCGATCTGCCGCCGGCCTTCTTGGCCCGGGTGCTGGCGGTGCTGGGCTGGATCAGCGTGGGCCTGCTGCTGTTTTTGCTCTTCCTGTCCAACCCGTTCACGCGGTTGGTGCCGGCAGCGCCCGAAGGCAAGGATCTGAACCCCTTGCTGCAGGACCCCGGCATGGTGCTGCATCCGCCGCTGCTGTACATGGGCTATGTGGGCTTTGCCGTGCCGTTCGCGTTTGCGCTGGCGGCGCTGATCTCCGGCGAGATGGGGGCGGCCTGGGCGCGTTGGTCGCGTTCGTGGACGCTGGCGGCCTGGGGTTTTCTGACGCTGGGCATTCTGCTGGGCAGTGCCTGGGCCTATTACGTGCTGGGCTGGGGCGGCTGGTGGTTCTGGGACCCCGTGGAGAATGCCTCCTTCATGCCCTGGCTGGTGGGCACGGCGCTGGTGCATTCGCTGATCGTCACCGACCAGCGCGGGGCCTTCCGCAGCTGGTCGGCCCTGCTGGCCATCTGCGCCTTCTCGCTGAGCCTGCTGGGCACCTTTCTCGTGCGCTCGGGCGTGCTGACCTCGGTCCATGCCTTTGCCGTCGACCCCGGGCGGGGGCTCTATATCCTGTGCTTCATCGTGGCCGTGGTGGGCAGCTCGCTGTGGCTGTTTGCCTGGCGGGCGCCGGGGCTGGGGCGCGGCTCGGGGCAGTTCGCCATGCTGTCGCGCGAGACCTTCTTGCTGATCAACAACGTGCTGTTCAGCGCCGCGGCGCTGGCGGTGCTGATCGGCACCCTGTATCCGCTGGCGCTGGATGTGCTGAGCGGCGAGAAAATTTCCGTGGGGCCGCCGTACTTCGATGCCGTGTTCCTGCCCCTGGTGCTGCCGGCCCTGGCCCTGATGGGCGTGGGCACGGTGGCGCGCTGGAAAAGCAGTTCCGCCGGCGAGCTGTGGCGCGGCCTGCGCATGGCGCTGGTGCTCAGCGTTGCCTGCGCGCTGGTGTTGGCGCTGGCTGGCGGCCGGCTGGGGTGGCGCCTGTCGCCCGCCACCTTGCTGGGCCTGGCGCTGGGCCTGTGGTGTCTTCTCGGCACCCTGGTCCATCTCTGGCAGCGTCTTCTGCAAGCTCTTGAGAAAGGACAGCTGGGGCAGCGCCTGGCGCGCCAGAGCTGGGGCTGGTGGGGCATGCTGCTGGCCCATGCGGGCGTGGGCATCTTCGTGCTGGCCGTCAGTCTGGCCGATGGCCTGGAAAGCCGCCACGAAACCACGCTGGCGCAGGGCGAGGCCGTCGAAGTCGGCGGCTACAGCTTCCGCTTCGACAGCCTGGGGCCGGCCCAGGGGCCCAACTACGATGCCCGGCGTGCGCAGTTCAGCGTCTCCTGGGCGGGAGGGGAGGCGTGGACCATGTATCCGGAAAAACGCGTCTATCGCGCCCAGGGCATGGCGCTGAGCCAGGCCGCCATCGACAGCAGCTGGACGCGCGACGTGTTCGTCGCCCTGGGCGAGCCGCTGGACGAACAAGGCCTGCGCTGGACCGTGCGACTGCAGATCAAGCCCTTCATGGACTGGGTCTGGATCGGCGTGCTGATGATGGCGCTGGGGGCCGGCCTGAGCCTGATGGATGGACGCTTCCGCCTGGCAGTGCGCCGCCGTACCCGCAGCCAGCCCGGCATCTCTGCTCTGGAAGGAGCCGCCTGATGCGCTTTGCCCTGCCGCTGGCGATATTCCTGGGTCTGGCCGTGATGCTGGGCCTGGGCCTGCAACGCGACCCGCGGGCCTTGCCCTCGGCCCTGTTGGAGCAGCCGGCTCCGGCCATTGCTCTGCCGCTGCTCGAAGACCCCCGGCAGCGCCTGGAGCTGCGATCCATGCGCGGCCAGGTCTGGCTGCTCAATGTCTGGGCCTCGTGGTGTGCGCCCTGCCGCCAGGAACTGCCCGTGCTGGCCGAGCTCTCGCGGCGCGACCAGGTACCCGTCTATGGCCTCAACTACAAGGACCAGCCCGACAAGGCCCGCGCGCTGTTGCGCGTGGCCGGCAACCCCTACCGTGCCTCGGCCGTGGATGCCGATGGCCGGGTGGGCATGGATTTCGGCATCCAGGGCGTGCCCGAAACCTTTGTCATCGACGGCCAGGGCCGCGTGCGCTTTCGCCATACGGGGCCGGTGACGGCAGAAATCTGGCGCGACAAGCTCCTGCCCGTGCTCAGGAGCGTGAAATGAGATTTTTTGGATTGACGCTGGCGGTGCTGCTGGCCGGGGCAAATGCCCAGGCTGCGCAGGATTTGCAGGACCGCGAAATGGCCCTGGCCGGACAGCTGCGCTGCGTCGTCTGCCAGAACCAGACCGTGGCCGAGTCGCGGGCTCCCATGGCCGAGGACATGCGCCGCGAGATCCGCACCCAGTTGGAGGAGGGGCGCAGCGATACCGAGGTGGTCGCCTTCTTCGAGCAGCGCTACGGTGCCTTTGTGCGCTACAACCCGCCCTGGAAACCGTCGACCTGGCTGCTGTGGTACGGCCCCTTTGTGGCGGTGCTGGGCGGCTTCGTGCTGCTGCTGCGCACCCTGCGCCGCAGCCGTCCCGAGAATACGCCGCTGACCCCGGCACAGCGCGAGCGCGCACGGCAATGGCTGGATGATGACGCCGAAAACAAGGAGCGCCCATGACCCCGATGCACTGGCTGTGGCTGGGTGCCATTGCGTTGATGCTGCTGAGCCTGGCGGTATTGCTGCCGCCATTGCTGACGGATGGCCCGGCAGAGCTGTCGGCCGCCAAGGGGCATGACGAGGCAACGCTGCGGCGCCTGTACCGGGCCCAGTTGGCCGAACTGGAACAGGAGCGCCTGGGCGCTCGCCTGAGCGAGGCCGGCCATGCCCAGGCGGTGGAAGAACTGCAGCGCCGCTTGCTGAACGAGCTGGATCGGCCCCGGAAATCACCCGCCTGGCGCCAGAGTCCATGGCTGCGCCGTGGCAGCGCATTGGTTCTGGCCGTGTTGCTGCCGGTCGCCGCGTTCGCTCTGTACCTGCAGGTGGGCGACCCCAAGGCGGCGGCGCAACTGGCGCAGGCGCAGCCCGGCGCGCATGGCGAGGCGCAGGGCGGGGGGGCGGGCGATGCGCAAGTGCAAGCCATGGTGGACGGGCTGGCCCGCCGTCTTGAGGAACAACCCCGGAACCTGCCCGGCTGGGTGATGTTGGCCCGTTCCTATGAAACCCTGGAGCGCTATGACGCCGCGGCCCAGGCCTATCGCCGGGGCTTGCAGGAGGCACAGCGCAGCCAGATGGATGCAGAGGTCCAGGCCAGGCTCTGGGCCGATCTGGCCGACGCGCTGGCGTCGGCCCAGGGCGGCGATCTGGATGGCGAAGCCGGCCAGGCCATCGCCCAGGCCCTGCAGCTGCAACCCAATCAGCCCAAGGCGCTGGCCCTGGCCGGCAGTGCCGCCGCGCGCCATGGCGAGCTGGATGAGGCGCGCCAGCATTGGCAGGCTCTGTTGGCACAGCTGGAACCCGGATCGGACATGGCGCTGCGCGTGCAGGATGATCTGCTCAAGCTGGAAACCCTGGCGACCGAAGGCGCTCCGGCTGCCATGGCCAAGGCCCCGGATGCTTCCGGGAGCCGCCTGAGCGGCGAGCTGCGCTGGGCCAAGGGAGATGCTGAGTGGGTAGGTCATGCCAAGGCCCAGGTCTTTGTGGTGGCGCGTGCCGACGGGCACCCCCGGCCCGTGGCCGTGCTGCGCCTGCCGGCAGCGTCCCTGCCCGCGCATTTCACGCTGGGGCCGGAAAACCTGCTCGATCCTGCCGTCTCCCTGTCGGCGTTTCCTGCGCTGCGCCTGCAGGCGCGGCTGTCGCTGGACGGCCAGGCCTTGCCGCAGGCCGGAGATGTCTACAGCCAGGCCTTGTCGGTGCCGCCGGGTGCCTCGGGGTTGGCACTGGAGATAGGCGCCGGCGGCTCTTGAGTCGGTGTTTACGAGCGCATGGAGCGCCGCAGCCAGGCGCTGCCGTAATCCACGGCCATGGACAGCAGCAGCATGGCCAGGATGACCGTTCCGGCCTGGGCGTAGTGGAACAGCGACAGCTCGAAGTACAGCAACTGCCCCAGGCCGCCGGCGCCCACAAAGCCCAGGATGGCTGCCATGCGGATGTTCATCTCCCAGCGGTACAGCGTATAGGCCAGCAGCTGCGGCGCGGCGCCGGGCAGGGTGCCGTAGCAAAAGGCCTGCAGGCCGCCGCTGCCCGCGCGCCTGAGTGCCTGGGCCGGAGCCGGCGGCGCGTTCTGCAGTGCCTCGGCATACAGCCGGCCCAGCACGCCAGCCGTGTGCAGGGCCAGCGCCAGGGCGCCGGCAAACGGCCCCAGGCCCACGGCCAGCGCCGTGATCGTGGCCCAGACCAGTTCGGGCACGGAGCGCAGCAGATTGAGCAGCAGATTCCACGGCCCGCGCCAGCGCGGCAGGGCCAGCAGCAGGCCCGCGGCCGTGGCCAGCAGCGTGCCGACGACGGAGATGGCCAGCGTCTCCCACACGCCCTTGAGCACCTTGGCCAGCCATTCGTGGCTGAGATCGGGCGGGAAGAAGCCTTGCACGAACTCGCCCATGCTGCGCGCCGCCGCCTCGGTGAAAAGGGCCGGCAGGTCCATGCCCAGCAGGCGCAGGCTGGCCCACAGGCCGGCCGCCATGGCCAGGATCAGCAGGCCGCTGCGCCAGCCGAAGGGCAGGGCGCGGGCCTGGGGCGCGGCGTCCAGTGCACGGCGCAGTCCGGTGGAGAGCAGATCGGCCGCCGCCACCAGCACCATGAAACACAGCGCAATGCTGGCGGCCTCGCCGCCGTTGAGCATTTTCATGGCCTGGTCCATGAGCTGGCCCAGACCGCCCGCGCCCACAAAGCCCATGACCACGGAGGCGCGGATCGCGCATTCCCAGCGGTACACGGTGTACGAGGTCAGCTCGCGGGCCGCCTGCGGCAGCAGGCCGTAGAGCAGGGCCTGCATGCGGCCCGCGCCGCTGGCCCGCAGGGCGCGGGCCGGAGCAGGGTCCGCGGACTCCAGGATTTCGGCATAGACCTTGGCCAGCATGCCGCCATAGGTCAGTCCGAGGGCCAGCACGCCCGCGGTCGGCCCCAGCCCGAAGACGCGCACGAAGACCAGGGCCCAGACCAGCTCGGGAATGCCGCGCAGTATGGTGAGCAGGCCGCGCGAGACAGGGTTGAGCGTCATGTGCTCGCGCGCCGCGCCGCTGGCCAGGTAGGACAGCGGCACCGCGATCGCAAAGGCCAGGGCCATGCCGGCCGAGGCAATGGCCAGGGTTTCCAGCAGGGCCTGGCCCAGGTAACCGAGAAATTCGCCGCTGGTCTCGGGCGGCAGGAAGTTGGCCAGGAAACGGCCAATGACCCGGAGATTTTCGGGGGCCAGAAACGGCGCCAGGCTGAAGCCCGAGGCCTGCAGCAGCGGCCACAGCAGCACCAGGGCCAGCAGCAGCCAGCCCAGGCGCCCGCGCGCGGCCGGATCGCGCCTGCCGGTGCCTGCGTTCAGCGGCATGCCATCACCGAGGCAGGCTCGGGCGCTTGAGTGCGGCTGGATGGCGAGCCATTTGGGGCGCCGGCATACAGGGCCTGCAGCCGCGCTTCGCTGACCTGCGCTGCCGGCAGGTCGAAGACGATGCGCCCGCCGCGTATGCCGACGATCCGCGAGAAGCAGGACAGCGCCAGATCCACCGCATGCAGGCTGGCCACCAGCGTGGCGCGGCGTGCCGCGGCTTCCTGCACCAGCAGCTGCACGGTGGCCAGGGCCAGGGCCGGGTCCAGCGCGGACACGGGCTCGTCGGCCAGGATCAGCTCGGCCTGCTGGTAGAGCACGCGGGCAATGCCCACGCGCTGCAGCTGCCCGCCCGAGAGCTGGTCGCAGCGCGCGAACAGCTTGTCCTGCAGCTGCACGCGCTCCAGCGCCTCGCGGGCGCCGGCGATGTCCTGCGGATAGGCCAGCGATGCCAGCGCCTTCCACAGCGGCCACTGGCCCAGGCGCCCGGCCAGCACGGTCGTGACCACGCGCTGGCGCAGCGGAACCGGCGTGGCCTGGTACACGGTGCCTATGCGCGAGCGCAGCGCCTTCAAGGGCTTGGCGGGGATGGAGGCAGTGACGGGCTGCCCCAGCACCGTCATGCGGCCTGCGGTGGGCAGATGGCCCGTGCCTAGGGTGTTCAGCAGCGAGGTCTTGCCGGCGCCCGAGGGGCCGATCAGCGCGATGCTCTCCCCCTGCGCGGCAGACAGCGTGATGCCCGAGAGGGCGGTGAAGCCGTTGCTGTGGGTCAGGCCCACATCGTCCAGCGCGAAACTCATTGCCTTGATGCTTTTAAAAACATAGCTGTCGGCGCTTGATGCATGAGCGCAGGCAGCCTGAAACGCATGAAACCCGAGCCGCTCTTACTTGAGCAGGCCCGCGGACTTGGCCGCGGCTTCGATACCCACGTAGTTCTCGGCCTTGGTGGGGATGAACTTGCTGGCGCGCTGCAGGTCCATGATGGCCTTGTGCTCTGGCTTGGACGGGTCCAGCGCCAGGAAGGCATCGGTCAGCTTCTTGATGAGGGCCGGGTCCAGGTCGCCGCGCACGGTCCAGTTGTAGTCGTAATAGGTGGGCGTGGTGGCGAAGACGCGCACCTTGCTGGTGTCCACCTTCCTGGATTCGACCAGCTTGTCCCAGACCGAGGTATTGAGCACGCCGGCTTCGGCCTTGCCCGCGGCCACGAAGGCCGCGGTGGCGTCATGCGCGCCCGAATAGGCCACGGTCTTGAAGTCCTTCTCGGGGTTGATGCCGTCCTGCTGCAGAAAATAGCGCGGCATCAGGCTGCCCGAAGTGGACGAGGGCGCGCCGAACGCAAAGGTCTTGCCCTTGAGGTCGGACAGCCTGGTGATGGCCGGATCGGCCGTGATGAACTTGCTGGTGAAGACCGCATCTTCGGCGCGCTGCACGATGGGGGTGGCCGTGCCGTGCGTGCGGATCTTGGCCTGCACGAAGGTGAAGCCGCCCAGCCAGGCCATGTCCAGCTTCCTGGTGGCCAGCGATTCGACCACGGCCGCGTAGTCGGACACGGGGGTGAACACCACCTTGATGCCCGTGGCCTGGGACAGGTACTCGCCCAGCGGCTTGAACTTGCGCTGCAGCTCGGTCGGCGCCTCGTCGGGGATGGCGGACACGCGCAGCACGGTCGGCGTGTCGGCACGGGCCATGGAAACCAGGGAGGATGCGGCCATGGCGGCAATAGCCATGCCGCGCAGCGCCGTGCGGCGAGCGAGGGAATGCTTCATGAGAGCTCCGTTTGAAAAGCCACCGCCGTCCGGATACACGGCGGTTTAATGAGTGGGTGCCACCAAGCCTGAAAGAGACAATGGGCAACCGGGACAAAGGCGGTACGATAGACCGCAAACCACGTATTGTTACGCAACCGGCAAAGCCCCGCGGAGGCCTCTGGATAGACCGGCTCAGGGCTGCCGACAAGGCTACTCTTGGATTACGTGCTGCAGGTCGATTGCCTCGACACATCCACTGGCGGCATAGGTAACCGTCAATGGCCTGTTGCCTTGTGGTAACCCATAGAGTTCAAATGATATAAGACCCATGGGATCCCGTCGGCCTGCAGCAACTGCGCACGCTGCTGGATGAAGGCGCGCCACGCCACTGCGTTTTGGCCGATGCGGGCTACGGCGTGGACAATGCCTTTCGCCAGGCGCTCAGCGATATGGGCTTGGCTTATGCGGTGGGCATTACCTCGGCCGTGGTGGTCTGGCCGCCCGGCGTTCAACCGCTGCCTCCCAAGCCTTACAGCGGCATGGGTCGCCCTCCAGTGGTGCCTCGGCGCACAACCACGCTGCAGCCCATGAGTGTCAAAGCGCTGGCGATGTCGTTACCGCCAGAAGTATTCCAGAGCATCACTTGGCGCGCAGGCACCAACACACCGCTGCGCGAGCGCTTTGCGGCCGTGCGGGTACGTCATGCCGGGGGCAATGTCGGCAAAGCACGCTTGCGCCCCGAGCAGTGGCTACTCATTGAGTGGCCAGCAAGCGACGCCGAGCCGAGCAAGTATTTCCTGTCCACCTTGCCGCAGGACACGCCCATCAGCGAGTTGGTCGGCACTTGCCATCAGCGCTGGCGCATCGAACGCGACTATCAAGACCTGAAGCAGGACTTCGGTCTGGGCCACTACGAGGGCCGAGGTTGGCGTGGGTTTCACCACCATGGCGCCTTGAGCATCGCGGCCCACGGGTTCCTGATGGCAGAACGCCTGGTCGCCGACAAGCCTGCAGGCGGCAAAAAAAAAACTTTATCGAATGCAAAGTGCCTGCCCTTCCCGAAGATTACATCCCCCGCGGCAGTCCTGCGCGCGCAGCGTCACGCGCAGACGTCCATCACGACGCTGCGCCATCTTCTGAGCTACCAGCTGATCATTCGTCTCGGACAGTGCCCCTGTTGCGGAAGGGTAAACACAAGGCTTACTTTGTGACACAGTAAGACTAGAACAGCTATTTGTTGATTTGCACCCAGAATTGATCCAGTAGCCCCCGGTGGGGCAGTTTGGGGTGGAAGTCAACACTTTACGTCCATTGAAGAGCAGGAACTGTCACGACGAATTTCTCAATAGTCACAACTGTTTATCGAAAGTTGAACACTGTTGAGTAAATTCAATAGTCACAGGACAAATCTCAATGATAAAGATGAGGCCTTTTCTAGGCTCAGCCAACAATGGAATGTATACGTGCTTCACGCGCTGCTGGAGATTCGTGCAGCAACTCGTTGATCACTTCTTCGCGTATTTTTTCAGAGCCTGTGGAGGGAATGAAGCTTGGGGAACTTCTTTCTCCATAAGACAAGCGGCCGTTCTTCATCGCCTCTAAAGTTTCGGCCTTGACTTGATTGCGTGTTTTCTGGCTAACGAAATGCTCCGGATGAAAAATCACGCCTTGCTCGTTATTGGCTGAGTGTTCGTAGGCTGCCGAAACTATTCCTGGCATAGCCAGAACAGCTACTGCTGCTGCGCTTGCAAATACGGATGCGATGGAGAGGCGACGTTGAGACATGGTGGTGGCTCCTAAGAAAGTCGGTGAAAAACAATCTCCCAGGCCTTGAAAAAGATAGTAAGGAGGAGATGTGTGAATCTTAGAAATCCGACCCCAACAGAAGAGGGACAGTGGGGTGACATTGTTGTCAGCTTCTTCCCATGTAGACCCTGTTTTATTGAAGTGGTCCGACATTCAGGTGCACAGAATGAACCGTTCTCTCCGCCAAGAGGAGAAGCGCTTGACATTCTCATGATGCAAAGGTCGAGATTTGGTTCACAACCTCAAAGGAGCATGCAATGACAGCTTTTCATATTGAAGTCCCCTCGGTTTCCTGGACCACTCAGAAGTAGAGGTTGGGGAATTGTTTTACACGGTATTCAACTGGCGGGATGCGGCCAAGGGATTCGTGCAGGCGATGGTGGTTGTAGCGGCGCAGCCAGTGCGCCGTCATGTCACGCACTTCTTGCAATGACTCGAAGACGTAGCAGTCGAGCACCTCCGTGCGATAAGTCTTGTTGAAGCGTTCGACATAAGCATTCTGCGTGGGTTTTCCTGGCTGGATGTGGTTGAGGGCAATACCCTTGGACTGCGCCCATTCGGCCAGGGTAGTGGTGATGAGCTCCGGTCCGTTATCAAGGTCAATCGACAACGGAGCACCGCCTACCTCCTCCAGCTCATTCAAGGCCCGGAGGATTTATTGGGAAATTCATTGTGAATCGAGTTCGCCCATTGGAGGATATTGCAGTGATGCGTCCTCCGTGGGCTTCGACGATGGCACGGGTAATTGCCAAACCCAATCCGCTACCGTCAGATTCAGGATGTGCCCTAGATGGGTCAGCGCGATAGAAACGGTCAAAGAGTCGTGGCAGTACCCTTGGGTCAATCTCCTGGCCCGTGTTTTCCACCTCCACGACGGTCATGGATGCTGAGGTCGAAATATGGATCGTGACGTCACCGGTTTCTGGCGTGTAGCGCAAAGCATTGGACAACAAGTTGCTCACTGCGCGGTGGAACATCAAACGGTCGCCATCAATGATGCCGTCTCCAATTACTCCGAGCCGGATTTGCTTTTCCTCTGCGACGGCTTCGTAGAACTCCAGCAATGCTGAAGTTTCATGGTGTGCAGAAAACTGCTCCTTATGCGGCAAACTTACACCGCCTTCGGTTTTTGCCAAGAACAGCATGTCAGAGACCATGCGCGCCAAGCGCTGAAACTCCTCGGCATTAGAGGCAAGGCAGTCGCGGTATGTTGCTGCATCGCGCTTGGCCGCCAGTACAACCTGTGTTTGCGTCAACAAATTGCTGATAGGCGTGCGCAACTCATGTGCCAAGTCCGATGAGAAATCCGTCAGACGCTGGAAGTCGGCTTGCAATCGATCCAGCATTCGATTGAGTTCCTGTGCCAAATCTGAACCGCCCCGGGTTTCGTGGAGGCTGTTTGGTTTAAGTCAGGCCACCACCGTGGAGACCTGACTGGCGAGATGCCGGTAGTAGTTTGCCTCAGCTTGTGCCGGAGG
>NZ_BMEU01000012.1 GCF_014637085.1 Comamonas phosphati
ACGGTGCGCAACTTTCTGGGTGCCATTCACTTGGCCGCTGCCATGGTTTGGCTCAATTGAGCACCATGGCCTGGGAATGAACTCGGACATCGATTGATGACACGCCCTAGTAACCCTGGCCTTCGGAAAACAAAAAAAGCTTCAAAGCAGTACACCTTTTGGTATACGACTTTTGAAGCCTTTTTGTAGAAAGCTGTTGAAAATCAACAACTTACATTTTTTGGCGGAGAGGGTGGGATTCGAACCCACGGTACGCTTTCACGTACGCCTGATTTCGAGTCAGGTACATTCGACCACTCTGCCACCTCTCCTGTGTCGAAGCTGGAATTCTAGCAGAGAAATTCAGCTGTTTTCGCTACTGCGGCATTTTTGCGGGGTCAAGCGCCAGCCTGCAGCAGCGTCTGGCCGCCCATATAGGGCACGAGCGCCTCGGGCACGGTCACCGAGCCATCGGCGTTCTGGTAGTTCTCCAGCACGGCCACCAGCGTACGGCCCACGGCCAGGCCGGAACCGTTGAGCGTGTGCACCAGCTCGTTCTTGCCCTGGGCGTTCTTGAAGCGTGCCTGCATGCGGCGGGCCTGGAAGGCTTCGCAGTTCGAGACCGAGCTGATCTCGCGGTAGGTGTTCTGCGCGGGCAGCCAGACTTCGAGGTCATAGGTCTTGGCCGCGCCGAAGCCCATGTCGCCCGTGCACAGGCTGACCACGCGGTAAGGCAGGCCCAGCTTCTGCAGCACGGCTTCGGCGTGGCCCGTCATTTCCTCCAGCGCCTCGTAGCTTTTTTCGGGGTGCACGATCTGCACCATCTCGACCTTATCGAACTGGTGCTGGCGGATCATGCCGCGCGTGTCGCGGCCATAGCTGCCGGCCTCGGAACGGAAGCAGGGGCTGTGGGCCGTGAACTTCAGCGGCAGCTGGTCTTCGGCCAGCACGGTGTCGCGCACCAGGTTGGTCAGCGGCACTTCGGCCGTGGGGATCAGGTACAACGCCGCGTTGTCGGGCACGGGCTCGCCGTCCTGGCCGCCCTTCTTGGCCGCGAACAGATCGCCTTCGAACTTGGGCAGTTGGCCCGTGCCCTTGAGCGAATCGCTGTTGACGATATAGGGCACGTAGCACTCGGTGTAGCCGTGCGCCTCGGTCTGCAGGTCCAGCATGAACTGCGCAAGCGCGCGGTGCAGGCGGGCGATCCGGTTCTTCATGACCGTGAAGCGCGAGCCCGTGATCCTGGTGCCGGAGTCGAAGTCCAGGCCCAGCGGCGTGCCCACGTCCACATGATCCTTGACCTCGAAGTCGAAGGTCTTGGGCGTGCCCCACTTGCGCACCTCGACATTGCCCTGCTCGTCGGCCCCCACCGGCACGCTGTCGTGCGGCAGATTGGGCACGGCCACCAGCATGGCCTGCAGCTCGGCCTGGATCTGCTCCAGGCGCGCGGCCGACTCGTCCAGCTCGGCCTTCATGGCACCCACTTCGGCCTTGGCGGCTTCTGCGGCATCCTTTTCGCCCTTGCCCATCAGCATGCCGATCTGCTTGGACAGCTGGTTGCGCTTGGACTGCAGCTCCTCCGTGCGGGTCTGCAGCGCCTTGCGTTCCGCTTCCAGAGACTTGAAAGCCTCCACATTCAGGAACGCCTGCGGCTTTTTGCGGGTTTCCAGCCGTGCGACGGCGGAATCAAGGTCTTTGCGAAGAAGAAGGATATCGAGCATAGGGCGCGATTTTAGAGCCAAGCGCCCTATCTGCCCGCCTGCGGGATTTGCCCTGTAGTTACAGTTGCAGCGACGGATGCCGATGAATACGGGGACGGCTTTGAGGAGTTGCCATGTTTTTTGTCTTCGGCCCCAACGGCCAGATGGTTCGCAACGCTGCGCCGCAGCTCTCGCCCGTCGGCGCCATCCGGCATGCCGACCGTCCCCAGGCCCTGCGCACCCGCGCCGGAGGTCCCGACACCGGCTCAACCAGCGGCACGACACGCAACTTCAGGCAGGCCCTGGACCACGCCAGCCGGGATGCAGACGCCCCGGCTGCGATGCCTGCGCCAGAACAAGCAGCGCTGGAGACGCCTACGGAAAACCACCGCCCGCCCAACGCCAGCCAGGGCGCCGTCAATGCCTATCGGTCCACCACGAAAAGCCTGCACCCCGAGCGCCGGCCGCTGCAGCATGTGGCCGACGTGATGAGCGTGCGTCCCGTGGCCGTGGAGCCCGACACCGTGGTCAACAACGCCTGGCAGCAACTGGCCGAGCATGGCGTGGCCCAGGCCCCGGTGCTCAACCCGCAGGGCCGCGTGATCGGCCTGCTGTTGCGCGCCGACATGGCGCCGCTGGACCTGCTGCCCGAACCCGGCGCGATCGCCGAGGCCATTGCGCTGGCGCGCCGGCCCGTGCGCGAGGTCATGCTGTCCCCGGTGCCGGCCGTCTCCCCCGACGCCGACCTGCGCCGCGTGGCCTCTGCCCTGCTCGACACCGGCCTGCCGGGCCTGCCCGTGACCGACGAGACCGGCGCGCTGATCGGCTTTGTCAGCCGCTCCGACATCCTCAAGGCCGTGGCGGCCGATCCGCCGCTGGACCTCTGGAGCTGATCCAGCCGCTATCAATAGCAAAGCGCCTTGCACCAGCCACACCTGCAGTTCATGAGATTTCAATCCCAGAGCTCAGATACAGCCGACGCAGGGCGCTATGAAATCAGTGGCCGGTTTCGGGCGCCTTGCGCACTTCGATTTCCAGCCCCGTCGCCGCGTCGGTCTTGAGGCCCTTGGGCAGCGGGAACTTCACCGTTTCCTCGATACCGTCCATCTTGCGCACGGCCACGGCGCCCAGTTGCTTGATGCGGGCAATGACTTCGTCGACCAACACCTCGGGCGCCGAGGCGCCGGCCGTCAGGCCCACGCGCGCGGCATTGGCAAACCACTCTTCCTGGAGCTCGCCCGCGTTGTCCACCATGTAGGCCGGCGTGCCCAGGCGGGCGGCCAGCTCGCGCAGGCGGTTGCTGTTGGAGCTGGTGGGGCTGCCCACGACGATGACCACATCCGCCTGGGGCGCCAGGATCTTCACGGCGTCCTGGCGGTTTTGCGTGGCGTAGCAGATATCCTGCTGCTTGGGCTCGCGCACATTCGGAAAGCGCGCCCGGATCGCGGCCTTGATGCCGGCGGCGTCATCCACGCTCAGCGTGGTCTGGGTGACCACGGCCAGCTTCTCGGTCTGGCGCGGCTGCACGCGGGCCACATCGTCCTCGTCTTCCACCAGATGGATGCCTTCGGACAGTTGGCCCATGGTGCCTTCCACCTCGGGGTGGCCCTTGTGGCCGATCATCAGGAACTCGTAGCCCTCCTTGGAGAGCTTGGCCACTTCCACATGCACCTTGGTCACCAGCGGGCAGGTGGCGTCGAAGATGGCAAAGCCGCGGCTCTCGGCTTCCTGCTGCACGGCCTTGGAGACGCCGTGGGCGCTGAACACCAGCGTGGCGCCGGGCGGCACCTCGTCCAGCTCCTCGATGAAGATGGCACCCTTGGCCTTGAGGTCGTTGACGACAAAGGTGTTGTGCACGATCTCGTGGCGCACGTAGATGGGCGCGCCGAACTTGGCCAGCGCCCGCTCCACGATCTCGATGGCACGGTCCACGCCCGCGCAGAAGCCGCGCGGCTCGGCCAGCAGGACTTCCTTGGCTCCTACCATCTCAATGCCCCCAGGCGCTGCGCACCACCAGCACAGCATGAAACTGGCGCACGCGAAGCGCGGGACGGCCAGCAAGGGCCGCCCCGCAGCAGAGGCCGTCGTCCCCCTTGAAGGGGGAAGCTGCGCAGCAGCTCAGGGGGTGCGCCATGTCAGAGCACTCCGATGATCTTCACTTCGAACGTCACCGGCTGGCCTGCCAGCGGGTGATTGAAGTCGAACAGCACGGCACCGTCCTCGCGCACCTGCACCACGGCGCCGGCGTAGCTGCCCGTGCCGTCGGGCGTGGGGAACTGCACCACGTCGCCGGCCGTGTACTGCTCGTGCGGGTCGCCCAGCTCGTTCATGAGCTTGCGCGCCACCCACTGCATCATTTCCGGGTTGCGCTCGCCAAAGGCCTCGCCAGCGGGCAGCTCGAACGTGGTATGCGTGCCTTCGGGCAGGTCCAGCAGGCGCTCTTCCACCGCGGGCGAGAGTTCGCCCGCGCCCAGCGACAGCGTGGCAGGCTTGTCGTTGAAGGTGTTGATCACATCGCCGGCCGGGCCGGCCAGGCGGTAGTGCAGCGTGAGAAAGGAGCCGGCCTGGACAACAGGCTGTTCGGAAGAGGTTGCGCTTGTGGTCATGAAAGTCCCGATAAACTGACCCGCATTGTAGAAAATCTGCTATTCCCTGTGCCCAGTGCTGCGGTTCGCAGCAGGCACCGGCCCAGCAAGACCCGGCCCATGCCCATCAAAGACCTGCCCCTGGATGCCCAGCCGCGCGAAAAGCTCGCGCAGCGGGGCCCGGCCGCGCTCTCGGATGCCGAGCTGCTGGCCGTCATCCTGCGCACCGGCATTGCAGGCAAGCCGGTATTGCAGCTGGCCCAGGAACTGCTCCAGTTGCCGGGCGCGAGCGGCCTGGCCGGCCTGCTCGCCGCCAGCTACCAGCATTTGAGCGCGGTCAAGGGCCTGGGCCCCGCCAAGCGGGCGGAACTCATGGCCGTGCTGGAGCTGGCGCGGCGCGCCACGGCCCAGCAGCTGCGCGAGCGCGAGGTGTTTTCCTCGCCCGGAGCCGTCAAGCACTTTCTGCAGCTGCATCTGGCCGCCAAGCCCCATGAAGTCTTTGCCGTGCTGTTTCTGGACAGCCAGAACCGCCTGCTGGCCCTGGAGGAAATGTTCAGGGGCACGCTGACGCAGACCTCGGTCTACCCACGCGAAGTCGTGCTGCGCGCCCTGCACCACCAGGCCGGCGCCGTGATCCTGGCCCACAACCACCCCAGCGGCCAGGTCGCGCCAAGCAGCGCGGACAAGTCGCTGACCGCCACGCTCAAATCGGCCCTGGCCCTGATCGACGTGCGCGTGCTCGACCACGTCATCGTGGCGCCGGGCGCAGCCCTGTCCATGGCCGAGGAGGGTCTGCTGTGAGCCCCGCCCACCGCTGCCTGCAGGATCTGGCCGGTGTTGCGCGCCAGCTCAAGGCCGCACGCGAACAGGCCGAAGCCCTGGCCCGGGCGCAGGCCGAGGCCCGCGCGGCGCGCGAGCGCGAACGCAATCTGTTTGCGCTCACCGTCGGCAAGGTCCAGCCGCTGCGTGCCCGCAACGAGGTGAGCTTTCAGGAGCCCGCGCCCCTGCCGCGCCCGCTGCAGCTGGCCATCGACGAGCAGAAGGTGCTGCGCGAGGCCATGAGCGACGAGTTCGACGTCGCCACCCTGCTCGATGTGGACGACCAGCTCAGCTTCCGGCGCCCGGGCATCGGCCTCGATGTGACGCGCAAGCTGCGCGGCGGGCACTGGAGCATCCAGCGCCAGCTGGACCTGCACGGCCTGCGCTCGGACGAGGCGCGCGAGGCCCTGGGCCAGTTCATACGCCTGGCCCAGCGCACGGGCATACGCTGCGTGCGCATCGTCCACGGCAAGGGCCTGGGCTCCCCGGGGCGCACGCCCGTGCTCAAGGCCAAGGTCCAGCGCTGGCTGGTGCAGAAAAAGGAAGTGCTGGCCTTTGTCCAGGCCCGCCCGCTTGATGGCGGCGCCGGTGCACTGGTGGTGCTGCTGCAGCCGGGCAAGCGCCGGCTGTTCTAGGACGAAGCACGGGCCTCAGCACTCGACCACATTCACCGCGAGGCCGCCGAGGGAAGTCTCCTTGTAGGTGGACTTCATGTCCTCTCCGGTCTGCTTCATGGTGCGGATCACGGTATCGAGCGAGACATAGTGGCTGCCGTCGCCGCGCAGCGCCAGGCGCGCGGCATTGATGGCCTTGACGGCGCCCATGGCGTTGCGCTCCACGCAGGGAATCTGCACCAGGCCGCCGACCGGGTCGCAGGTCAGGCCCAGGTTGTGCTCCATGCCGATCTCGGCCGCGTTCTCCACCTGTTGGGGCGTACCGCCCTGCACCGCCGCCAGCGCACCGGCTGCCATGGAACAGGCCACGCCCACTTCGCCCTGGCAGCCGACTTCGGCGCCCGAGATGGAGGCATTGGCCTTGTAGAGCATGCCGATGGCGCCGGCCGTCAGCAGGAAATCCTGCACGCCGCGCTCGCTGGCGCCGGGCACGAAGCGCATGTAGTAATGCAGCACCGCCGGCACGATGCCGGCCGCGCCGTTGGTGGGCGCCGTCACCACGCGCCCGCCCGCGGCATTCTCTTCGTTGACGGCCATGGCATAGGCATTGACCCAGTCCATGGCGGCCAGCGGATCGGCGCCATCGCCGGCCGACAGGCTGCGGTACAGCTCCGGCGCGCGGCGGCGCATGTGCAGATGGCCGGGCAGCGGCGCCGTGGCCTCGGGATTGTTCTGGCCGAAGCCGCGCCGCACGCAGTCCTGCATGACCTGCCAGATGCGCGTGAGGCCGGAGCGCACCTCGGCCTCCGGACGCCAGGCGCATTCGTTGGCCATGACCAGGCCGGCAATCGAGATGCCTTCCAGCCGCGCGAGAGCAATCAGCTCGTCGCCACTGGCAAACGGGTATGGGTGCGCCACGAGATGTCCGGCGCCGGCCGGCGCCGTGGCGCCGCCCTCGACGACAAAACCGCCGCCGACCGAGAAGTAATGGGCTTCGCGCAGCAGCGCTCCGCTCGCGTCAAGGGCCGCCACGCGCATCGCATTGGGGTGTTCGGGCAAAGTGCGCTCGCCCAGAAAGGCAATGTCTTCCCGGGCATTGAAGTCGATGCGATGGCTGCCCAGCAGCGGCAGCCAGTGCTCGGTGCGCACGGCCGCGACGCGCTGCGCCACGGACGCCGGGTCCACGCTGTCGGGCGCCTCGCCCATCAGCCCCAGCAGCACGCCCAGATCGGTGCCATGGCCGCGCCCCGTGGCGCCCAGCGAACCGAACAGCTGCACCTGCACACGGGCCGTGCGCTGCAACAGCCCGTGCTCCTGCAGCGAGCGCGCGAACATCAACGCCGCGCGCATGGGCCCGACGGTGTGGGAGCTGGACGGCCCTATGCCGATCTTGAAGATGTCGAAAACGGAAAGCATCACCACCTCCACAAGCCGGCAGGTTCTCGGACCCCGGGCAATTGCGGCTGGATCAGCTCACCCGGCAGGCCGCACCCAGCGGCAGAATATTGTCGTTGCAATCTTAGCCGGGCTGCAATTCCAGCTTTTGCCGGAATCCATCGCCTGCGCAGCCTGACGCGGGCGCGCGGCGCTTGATGGCGTGCGAGCCGGCACGGAGCCGCCGATCCGCGCCCTTGCCGTCTCAAACGCCGCGGTTGCGCATCCAGTCGGCCGTGTTCATGAAGCTGGCCTTGAGGCGCTGGCGCAAATCCTCGGGCACGCCGGTCTCGCCCATGGCCTGGTCCATGCAGGCCACCCACTGGTCGCGCTCCTGGATGCCGATGGAAAACGGCATGTGGCGCATGCGCAGGCGCGGATGGCCGAATCGGCTCTGGTAATGGTCGGGTCCACCCAGCCAGCCGCAGAGAAACCAGAACAGTTTCTGCCTTGCGTCCTGCAGCGTGCTGCCGTGGGCCGCGCGCAGCTCGGCGTAGCCGGGCTCCAGGTCCATGAGGTCGTAGAAGCGATCGACCAGGGCCTGCACCTTTTTTTCACCTCCGATCCATTCGAACGGGGTCTGGGGGGCGGTGTTCTGGGAATCCTCGGACATGGCTGGACTGGCGCTCTGGTGAATCGAAGCCCGTGATTGTCGGGCATGCCGCATGACCGTGCCCCGGCACAGGAATGCGGCCGCGCTCCTATTCCGCCGCCTGGCGCAGCGTGGTCATCACCGGGCGGTACAACACTTCGCGCAGCGCCCACCAGCCGGCCAGCCAGGCCAGCACGGCGCCGGCCAGGGCACCGACCAGCGGCACCCACCACAGCACGTTCCAGCTGAAGTCGAAGACCCAGCGCGCCAGCGCCCAGCCCACGGCCAGCGCCACGCAGCTGGCCAGGAAGCCGGCCATCAGGCCCACGCCCGCCAGCTCCGCGCTCTGCACCCGGCGCAGCAGGCTGGCCCGGGCACCCACGGCGCGCATGATGGCGTACTCGCGCGCCCGCTCCTCGCGCGTGGCCGTCACGGCCGCGAACAGCACCACCAGGCCCGCGGCCAGCGTGAAGCCGAACAGAAACTCCACGGCGCGGATCACCTGGTCCATCACGCGCTGCACCTGGGCCAGCGTGCTGCTCAGGTCCACATTGGTGATGTTGGGAAACTCGCGCACCAGCGCATTGTCGAAGCTCGTGCTTCCATCGCCGGGCCGCCCCAAGATGGAAGGCACCCCCTCGGGGGGCAGCGGACCACGCGCAGCGGGGGAGCCTGGGGGCCATATTTCCGGCGCGCGGTAGGCCGCCAGATAGCTCACGGCCACGTTGTCCAGGTGCTGCACCGGGTAGATCACGAAGAAGTTGGCGCGCATGGAGCTCCAGTCCACCTTGCGCAGGCTGGTGATGCGCGCCTCGCTGAGCTCGCCGCCCATGTCGAAGCGCAGCACGTCGCCCAGGTGCAGGCCCAGCGTCTTGGCAATGCCCTCCTCCACGCTGATCGCGCCGGCCTCGCCCGGCGTCCAGTGTCCGGCCACGATCTGGTTGTGCTCGGGCGCCACCGTGGTCGTCGAGAGGTTGAACTCCCGGTCCACCAGCCGCTTGGCCCGGTCCTCGGCGTAGTCGTCGGGCGAGACCTCGCGGCCGTTGACGGCCACCAGCCGCCCGCGAATCATCGGATACCAGTCGTACTGGCGCACGCCGGCCTTGGCCAGGGTGGCCTGGAAGTCCCGGGCCTGGTCGGGCTGCACATTGATCACGAAGCGGTTCGGCGCGTCGGCCGGCGTGGCCTGGCGCCAGCTGGCAATCAGGTCGGTGCGCAGCAGCACCAGCAGGATCAGGGCCAGCAGGCCCACGGCCAGGCTGCTGACCTGCACCACCGCATAGGCGGGCCGCGCCGAGATCTGGCGCGTGGCCAGCGCCAGCCACGGCCACGGTGAGACGGGCCCCCTGCCCCATCCTGGCGCCGTGGCCTCGTTGACCAGGCGGCGCAGCAGCTTGACGGCCAGCCAGGCCAGCGCCGCGAACAGCAGCACGGCGGCGGCAAAGCCGCCCACGGCGATCAGGCCCAGCTGCCGGTCGCGGCTCACGGCCATCAGCAGGCCCGCAAAGCCGGCCACGCCTACTACCAGCACCGACAGCGAAGCGGGCTTGAGGCTGCCCAGGTCGCGGCGCATCACGCGCAGCGGCGGCACCTGGGCCAGCTGCAGCACGGGCGGCAGGCCGAAGGCCAGCAGCAGGGTCATGCCCATGCCCAGCCCCATGAGCGCGGGCCAGATGCCGGCGCCCGGCAGGCTGGTCTGCAGCAGCCCGGCCACCATCAGCACGAACACATGGTGTATGGCCCAACCCAGCAGCACGCCGCCGGTGCTGGCCGCCGCACCGGCGAGCACGAACTCCACCGTGTAGGCACCGGCGATGCGCCGCTGGCTCTGGCCGAGCACGCGCAGCATGGCCGAGGCATCCAGGTGGCTGTTGGCAAAGCCGCGCGCGGCCAGCGCCACGGCCACGGCCGACAGCAGCGCGGCCAGCAGGGCCACCAGGCTCAGGAATTTCTCCGCGCGGTCCAGCGTCTGGCGCATCTCGGGGCGGCCGCTCTCCAGCGACTCGACGCGCACGCCATGCACCTCGGGTGCCTTGACCTGCTGCTGGACCCATTGCAGATAGCGCTGCGCCGCCTCTTCGCCACGGCGCCCGGCATCCGTCGCCGCGGCCACCGCCAGGCGATAGCTGAGTCGGCTGGCCGGCTGCACCAGGCGCGTGGCCGGCAGATCGCCCTCCTGGATCATGACGCGCGGCGCAAAGTTCATGAAGCCGGCGCCGCGATCGGGCTCGATCACGATCACATGCGCAATCCGCAAGCTCGCATCGCCGAGCAGCAGGGCATCGCCCACCTTCAGCGCCAGCGCCTCCAGCAGGGCGGCATCCACCCAGGCCGTGCCGCGCTCTGGAATGCCTTGGGCGGCCGCTTCGGGCGTGCCCGGCCCGTCGCTGATCGTCACGCTGCCGCGCAGCGGATAACCCTCAGCCACGCTCTTCAGGGCCACGAGCCGGCTGTTGCCGCCCTGCGCATCGCCGGCGCGCGCCATGGTCGGGAAGGTGGCCGTGGTCACGGTCTCGAGCCCCAGCTCCCTGGCCTGCCGCACCAAGGCCGCGGCCGGCGGGTTGTCGCTGACCACCACCACATCGCCGCCCAGCAGCTGGCGCGCATCGCGCTGCAAGCCGCCCTGCAGGCGGTCGGCAAAAAAAGCCACCGAGGTCAGCGCGGCCACGGCCAGCAGCACGGCCACGGCCAGCAGGCGCAGCTCGCCCGCGCGCACGTCGCGCCACAGGCTGCGCCAGCCCAGAGTCCAGACAGAAGACCCATGCATGACACGCACCATAACCGAGACGGCTTGCCCAGGCGCAATGCTTAGCCATGACGGCGCCCAGGCGCCAAGATGCGACTGGTTCACGTACCGCTACCGCGGCGGCCAGGGCTTCGGACATATGCTTGACCTCGTGGAAGACGCCTGCACAGGCGTTTTTCAGGCGGTCGCACATAGGCGGCATCGCGGAAAAGGCTGGCAGCGGCTGCTGATCCCGCTGCTTCGCATGACGCTGCGCCTTGCCGGACGCCTGGGCTCCAGGGTCCCGCCGCTGCCGCCGTGGCCCTGCATGCAGCGCATGGGCCTGGGCCGCCAGGCGAGCGCCCGCGGGCGGGGTCACCGCGGACGTTCGCGCTCGGGCACGCGCGTCTCCAGCGCGGCCGGCATGTAGTCCGGATCGAAATGGCAGCCCTTGCCGAACTGCGCCTCATAAGCCGGGCAGGCTGCGGCAACCCCCTTGGCCGTCGGTTTATCGCCGGTATCCACCCAGCGCAGCAGCGCGGCCATCAAGGTCGGATAGGTCGGATCGCTGATATAGCTGTGCGTGCCCTGGGTGGTGAAGGTCTGCACCAGCCGATCGCCGCGGCCGCCCTGCTGCATCACGGCGCGAAAGCGCGCATCGAGCTCCGCAAAGGCCGTGGGGTCCGAGATCCATTTGGCGGACAGCACGGGCACGGGAATCCGGCCAGTGGGATCGGTGTCTTCGGCAAACTGGCGGTAGGCGGCAGGGTCGGCGCGGTAGCGCAGCACGCCGGCATTGAGCGCCGCGTCATTGGCAGAGCCCGCATAGACGGCCCCCGTATTGCCGAAGGGGCTGGCGCCGCCCGTGCGCCGGGCCGAGATGTCCTGGAAGTGCAGCGTGGCCCAGTTCATGTGCGACTGGATGGCGCTTTCCGGAATCCTGATCACCTTGACGAGGGTCTCTATCCCGGCCTTTTGCCCGGCGCTGCGCTGGGCCACCGGCTTGTCCAGGCCCAGGCATTCGTTGACGCGCTGCGCCACGTCGGCCTGGCGCATCTTCACCTCGGCGGGCAGGCCCAGGTTCAGCGCGTACTGCGCTTCGCCGGGGCGCGGATGGTTGTGGCACAGATACTGGTACACCACGCGCAGATCGGTGCGAAAGTCGTAGGCATGAGAGCCGCCGCCCAGCACGCCGCTGGTGAGCAGCACGCCGTCATAGGGGCGCTCGCCCACGGTCTGCTCGGTGAACATCTCGGCCCCCTTGGCTGCCACGCCGGCGCCCCAGGACTGGCCGTGCAGGATCGTGCGCCTGGGCTTGGCCACGTGCTGGCGGAAGATGCCGCGCAGGCGCTCCATGTCCTCCGCGGCGGCGCGCACCGCCACGCCGCCCTGGCGATAGCTCGAGCCGGCCCAGGCATAGCCGGAGCGCACCATGATGGACCAGCGCACAAAGTCCTCGCTGACGCGCCAGGCAGCGGGCGCCGCCAGATCGGGACCGCCGTGCGCGTGCAGCACCAGTGTGCCGTTCCACTGCGCCGGCCTGGCGATCAGGTAGTAGGCGCCCATGGAGTCCCGGCCCGCCAGGCAGCTTGTGCCGGCAGGTGCCTCGCCGGGGCAGTCCACGGCCTTGGGAGCGGCTTCAACGGAGGCCGCGGGGCCGCGCAGCCCGGCCGGGCCCGTGACTGTGCAGCCCGCCAGCAGAGCCAGCAGGAATGAGCTGCCCCAAAAGGCGCTTCGGCGCCGATGAAGATGCATGGCTCGTCTCCGGGTTTGGTTTGCCGCAAGCATAAGCCCTTGCTCCATCCACCCCTTCGCCTCCCCCTTCGTCCGCCGGCCCCGCTGTCCGGCTACCCTGCCATCCGTCTGGCCGGCATGGCGGGGGCCGGTCTGCGCCCCCAGTTCATGACCACCGTGCCGACCACCGCCATGGCGCCGCCCAGCAGCATGGAGGCATCGATCTCCTCGCCCAGCAGCAGGGCCGAGAACACCACGCCGATCACGGGCACCAGCGTGATATAGCCCGAGGCCGCGCCGGCGCCCAGGGCCTTGACCCCGTCGAAGTACCAGGCATAGGCCAGGGCCGTGGCGCCAAAGGCCAGGAACAGCAGGGCCACCCAGGCCTGCCGGCTGCCGTGCACGGCGGCCGAGAGGCCTGCCGGGCCTTCCACGATCAGGCTGGCGGCCAGCAGCAGCACGGCGCCCACGGTGGACGTGACGGCCGTGGCCGAGAGCGCATCCACGCCCGTGAGCAGCCAGCGGCCGATCAGCGTGTATGAGACCCAGCAGGCCACGCAGCCCAGGATCAGTGCCTCGCCGGTGCCCACGGCGCCGTGCAGTATCTGCAGCGGCCGGCCGTGCGAGATGACGACCACGGCCCCCAGCGCCGCCAGCAGCATGCCCAGGGCGATGACCCGGTTGATGTGCTCCCTGAACAGCCACACGGCCAGCAGCAGCGTGACCACGGGGTTGAGCGTGATGACCAGCGCCGCCTTGCCGGCCGGCACCTGCTGCAGGCCCAGCAGGAAGAGGGAGGCATAGCCGAACACGCCGGTGGTGCCGGCCGCCGCCATGCCCAGCCAGCGCCTGGTGCTCCAGCCCTTGAGGCCGGCAAAGCCGCCCGAGAAATACATCCACGGCAGCAGCACCATGACGGCCAGCACGAAGCGCAGGCTGGCCGCCGCCAGCGGCGGCATGTTCTGGGCGACCACGCGGCCCGCGGGCCAGGAGGCGCCCCAGAGCAGGGCCATGCCGACAAGCCGCAGGTGCGGACCGAAGGAGTCACGGGACATCATGGGGCGCGTCACGCACCGCTCAGGTGCCCTGGCTCACCGTGATGGTCGGGAACTTGCTCGAGAAGTCCCTGGCCTTGAGGGCCACCTTCACGGCCAGGTCGCGCGCCACCTTCCTGTAGACCTGGGCGGCCTCGCTCTCGGGCTCGGCCACCACCGTGGGCCTGCCGCTATCGGCCTGCAGACGGATCTGCAGCGACAACGGCAGCGCCCCCAGATAGTCGATGTTCTGCTCGGCCGCCATCTTCTTGCCGCCGTCGGCGCCGAAGATGTGCTCCACATGGCCGCAGTGGGTGCAGACATGGGCCGCCATGTTCTCGACCAGGCCCAGGATGGGCACGCCCACCTTCTCGAACATCTGCACGCCCTTCTTGGCGTCGATCAGCGCGATGTCCTGCGGCGTGGTCACGACCACGGCGCCCGTCATGGGCACGCGCTGGGCCAGCGTCAGCTGGATGTCGCCGGTGCCGGGCGGCATGTCGACCAGCAGATAGTCCAGATCCTTCCAGTTGGTCTGGCGCAGCATCTGCTCCAGCGCCTGGGTGGCCATGGGGCCGCGCCAGATCATGGCCTGGTCGTTGTTGACGAGCAGGCCTATGGACATGACCTGCACGCCGTAGTTCTCGAGCGGCTCCATGGTCTTGCCGTCCGTGCTCTCGGGCTTGCCGGAGACGCCCATCATCATGGGCTGGCTGGGGCCGTAGATATCGGCGTCCAGAATGCCCACGCGCGCGCCTTCGGCGGCCAGCGCCAGCGCGAGATTGGCCGTGGTGGTGCTCTTGCCCACGCCGCCCTTGCCCGAAGAGATGGCGATGATGTTCTTCACGCCCGGCAGCAGCTGCACGCCACGCTGCACCGCATGGGCCGCGACCCTGGTGGTGATGTTGACGGAGACATTGCCCACGCCTTCGACGGTCCTGGCCGCCGCGATGAACTGGCTGCGCAGCGCAGGCAGCAGGCTCTGGGCCGGATAGCCCATCTCCACCTCGAAGGAAATGTCGGAGGAAGCAGCGCCGCCGGCGATCTGCAGATTGCGCACGGCGCGCGTGCTCACGAAGTCCTTGCCGGTATGCGGATCGAGGACGCCGGAGAGTGCGCTCAGGAGCGCTTGTTCAGTAACTGCCATGGCTTGTGGTGCATTTTGCTGGTGATTTCTCGAATGAGGGATAGTCTAGCGAACGCTTCCAACCCTAGTGCGTGCCGGCGATCTCTACGGTGCCAGGGAGATCGCCGGCGCGCCTGGCTGCACGAGAGACAATGCAGCCCCTCGCCAAGATTTTGAGAGACTGCCCGTGAAACTGAAGATGGCCGAAAACTCCCTGTTCGCAATCCTGCTGCGCTCGCGCTGGTGGATCAGCCTTCTGATCTGCGCCGCCGTGGCCCTGGTCTCCCTGGCCGTCTTTCCCAAGGACATTTCCCCGTTCGCCGCCCTGGGCGCGTTTCCGTTTTTCATCGTGGGCTGCATGGCTTTCTACCAGCAGATGCACGCGCCCAGCCCGGCGCGCCTGGCCCAGATCCAGGAGACGCTGCGCCAGCAGTCCTGGGGCGACTTCTGCGGCCAGCTTGAAGCCGCCTGGCAGGCCGAGGGCTATACGGTGCAGCGCCTGAACATGGCCGGCGCCGACCTGCTGCTGGCGCGCAACGGCCAGGCCCTGATGGTCAATGCCAGACGCTGGAAGGCAGCCAACCACGGCGTGGAGCCGCTGCGCGAGCTGGTCGATGCCACCCGGCGCCAGCAGGCCGGCGGCAGCGTCTATGCCGCCCTGCAGCCCCTGGGCGAGAATGCCGCCGCCTGGGCCGCCGAGCACGGCGTGACGGTGCTGGACGGCACGGCCCTGGCCACCCTGATCGCCAGGAAAAAACGCTGACCCCAGGGAAGCGCCCCAGGACACAGGCCGCCATTGCAGGCACACTGCGGCCATGATGGCCGCAAGCAGCTCCTCTTCGCTCTTCAGCGCAAATCCCCTGCCCGCAGCCTCTCGGGATGAGGTTGCGCCAGCGGCGATGGCCCCGGCCTCCATGATCGCGCGCACCGGCCTGCTGCTCAGCGGCGGCGGCGCGCGCGCCGCCTACCAGGTCGGCGTGCTCGAAGCCATTGCGGAGATCCGCCGCGACTGCGGCCTGCGGCACGGGCCGAATCCCTTTCCCGTGCTGGCCGGCACCTCGGCGGGCGCCATCAACGTGACGGCCCTGGCCTGCAACTGCGACCACTTCGACCGGGCCGTGCGGCAGATGGCCCATGTCTGGCGCAATATGCACACCGAGGACATCTACCGCGCCGATTCCTTGAGCGTGCTGCGCAGCGGCGCGCGCTGGCTGACCCTGCTGTCGCTGGGCTGGGCCCTGGCCCGCTGGGGCATGACGCGGCCGCGCTCGCTGCTGGACAACGCGCCGCTGGAAAAACTGCTGAGCAGCGAGCTCATGCCTTTCGAGCGCCTGCCCCAGCTCGTGGCCGACGGCCATCTGCATGCGCTGGCCGTCACGGCCTCCAGCTACAGCAGCGGCCAGCACATCACCTTCTTCCAGACCCGGCAGCCGCTCAGCCCCTGGGTGCGCGACCAGCGCAAGGCCGTGCGGGCCCAGCTGAGCCGCGAGCATCTGCTGGCCTCGGCCGCCCTGCCCTTCATCTTTCCGGCCGTGGCCCTGCCGCTGGACGGCCATGTGGAATATTTCGGCGACGGCTCCATGCGCCAGACGGCGCCGCTGGCCCCGGCCATCCACCTGGGCGCGCAGAAAATCATGGTGATCGATCCGGGCCGGCGGCGCGAGCATCCGTGCTCGCCGCCGGCTCCCGATGCCGGCTACCCCACGCTGGCCCAGGTGGCCGGCCACGCGCTGTCCAGCATCTTCCTCGACACGCTGAACGTGGACATAGAGCGCTCCGAGCGCATCAACCAGACGCTGGCCCTGATCTCGCCGGCCGAGCGCGTGCACAGCCATCTGCACCCCATAGAGCTGCTGGCCATCACGCCGTCCGAACCCGTGGACGACATCGCCACACGCCACATCGACCAGCTGCCGCTGGCGGTGCGCACGCTGCTGGGCACGCTGGGCGTGCGCAGCAACACGGGCGATGCCATGCGCGACGGCGCCCTGGCCAGCTATCTGCTGTTCGAGAAGAGCTATACACGGGAGCTGATGACGCTGGGCCGGCGCGATGCGCTGGCCCGCAGCGCCGAGATCGCCCAGTTCTTCGGCTGGCCCGGGCCGCACCACCCGGAGCCGGTGGCAGCGCGGGGCAACTAGGTTGCGCTATAAATTTCAAAGTGCATGGCACCAAGCCGATCTCGGGTTCGGCCTGAATATTCATTGAATTTCAGAAATCGCAAGCACCAGACGCTCCTACTTCAGGAGCAGCCTCGAACGCACCGCAGCCATCCCATTACCGACAAGACCCAGTATTCGGCGGCCTGCGGCGGGCGCTTCTAAAATGTCGGGTTCACCGTGAAAGCTGTTTCTTCCATGACCGCACGCAAAATCTTCGTCACCACCGCCCTGCCGTATGCCAACGGCAACTTCCACATCGGCCACATCATGGAATACATCCAGGCCGATACCTGGGTGCGTGCGCAGCGAATGCAGGGCAGTGCGGTCGACTTCGTGGGCGCCGACGACGCCCACGGCGCGCCCATCATGATTGCCGCCGAGAAGGCCGGCAAGACGCCCCAGCAGTTCGTGGCCGACATCGCCGCGGGCCGCAAGCAGTACCTGGACGGCTTTCACATCGCCTTCGACAACTGGAGCAATACCGACAGCCCCGAGAACCACGAGCTGTCCAGGCAGATCTACCTCGATCTGAAGAAGGCCGGCTTCATCGAGACGCGCACCATCGAGCAGTTCTTCGACCCCGAGAAGAACATGTTCCTGCCCGACCGCTTCATCAAGGGCGAGTGCCCGCGCTGCCACGCCAAGGACCAGTACGGCGACAACTGCGAGGTCTGCGGCGCCGTGTACGCCCCCACCGAACTAATCCATCCGTTCTCGGCCCTGTCGGGCGCCAAGCCCGTGCTCAAGACCTCGGAGCACTTCTTCTTCAAGCTCTCCGATCCGCGTGCCGTGGAGTTCCTGACCGAGTGGACGCAGGACGGCAAGCATGTGCAGCCCGAGGTGGCCGCCAAGATCAAGGAATGGTTCGGCGTTCGCACCAACCCCGATGGTTCGACCAGCGAGGGCCTGGACGACTGGGACATCAGCCGCGACGCGCCCTACTTCGGCATCGAAATCCCCGATGCGCCGGGCAAGTACTTCTACGTCTGGCTGGATGCGCCCGTGGGCTACCTGGCTTCGCTCAAGAACCTGCTGAATCAGCGCGGCGAGGACTTCGACGCCTACATGGCCGACCCGCGGCTGGAGCAGTACCACTTCATCGGCAAGGACATCATCACCTTCCACACGCTGTTCTGGCCCGCGATGCTGAAATTCAGCGGCCGCAAGACGCCGACCAGGATCTGCGTGCACGGCTTCATGACCGTCAACAACGGCGAGAAGATGAGCAAGAGCCGCGGCACGGGCCTGGACCCGCTCAAGTACCTGAGCCTGGGCATGAACCCCGAGTGGCTGCGCTACTACCTGGGCGCCAAGCTCAACGGCAGGAATGAAGACATCGATTTCAACCCCGAAGACTTCATGCTGCGCGTCAACTCCGACCTGATCGGCAAGTACGTGAACATCGCCTCGCGCGCCGCGGGCTTCATCGCCAAGCGCTTCGGCGGCAGGCTGGGCGCCGTCAGCGAGGACGGCCAGGCCCTACTGGCCCAGCTGCGCGAGGCCAAGGACGCCATCGTGGCCGCCTACGAAGCCCGCGACACGGCCCGCGCCGCGCGCGAGATCATGCTGCTGTGCGACCGCGTGAACGCCTACGTGGATGCCAACAAGCCCTGGGAACTGGCCAAGAAGGAAGGCATGGAAGCGCGCCTGCAGGACGTCTGCTCGACCTGCATCGAAGCCTTCCGCATCCTGACCATCTACCTCAGGCCCATCCTGCCCGGCGTGGCCGCCGAAGTGGCCAACTTCCTCATCGTGCCGCCCGAGAGCTTTGCCGACGTGGGCCAGCCCCTGGGCAAGGACCACCAGATCGGCGAGTACCAGCACCTGATGCAGCGCGTCGACCCCAAGCAGCTCGAAGCCCTGTTCGAGCCGCCGGCAGCGCCCGTGGCGGAGGCGGTCAAGCCGGGCGGCGAGGAAATCGCCGAAACCATCAGCATCGACGACTTCGCCAAGATCGACCTGCGCATTGCAAGAATAGTGGAGTGCAAACCCGTCGAAGGCTCGACCAAGCTGCTGCAGCTGACGCTGGACGTGGGCGAAGGCAAGACACGCAATGTGTTCAGCGGCATCGCCAGCATGTACCAACCAGAACAGCTGCAAGGCAAGCTCACCGTGATGGTGGCCAATCTCGCACCGCGCAAGATGAAGTTCGGCATCTCCGAAGGCATGGTGCTGGCCGCCAGCCACGCCGACGAAAAGGCCCAACCCGGCATCTATGTGCTGGAGCCTTTCCCTGGTGCTGCGCCCGGCATGAAAATCCACTGATGCCCCCTGAGTCGCTTCGCGCCTTCCCCCACAGGGGGACGACACCCTCGCAGCGGGGCGGCCCTTGCTCGGTGTCCCTCCTTCGGGACAAGGGTAGATCAAGCATTTGCAAGCCATGGCTGGCCGGGGCTTTTTTATGTCTTGCGCTTTCTGGCTGCACCGTGGTGAGCGTGGGCGCGGCGGCCGTCAGCGTCACGGCCACGACAGTGGGCGTGGCCGCCGATGCGGCCGTGGGCACGGCCAAGCTGGTGGGCAAAGGCGTGGGCAAGGCCTATGACGCCGTGACCGACGACAAGCCCGACGACAGCGGCGTGAGCATCAAATACCGGGAAAGCGATCCCAATCACCCCTACCAGCCCGGGCCGGGTGCCAGCAATGCGCGCGACCCGGCGCAGGACGCGCCCGATGCAGACCTGCACTAATCAGCAGGCTGTTCTCCAGATCGCCTGAGGTCGTGAACACGATCCAGGCTCAGGGCCCGTCGTGCAGCTTCTCATGGCTGCCGCTGCGCAGCACGCGCTCGTCGGGGCCGAAGGTGACGATGAACTCCATCTGGCGCGTGGGCGGGTCGGTCCAGTTCCACTCCCAGTCGGTCTCCTGCTTGAGCGCATAGGGGATGGCCCGCGCCGGCCTGCCCAGCATGCGGCGCACCTGTTCCTGGCTCAGGCCGGGCACGATCTTCTCGAAGTTGTGCGGCGCCAGCACCTGGCGCAACGCGCTCATCTTGCCGTCGGGGGCTATGGTGATCATGTAGTTGCGCGTGCCCGCGGGCTGGCGGTTGTACTCGAAGGTGCGCGAGCCGTCGGTCTCGGGCCAGATGCGCTCGGGGTCACCGAAGCGCTCGCGCACATCGGCCTCGGTGGACAGGCCTTCCTCCAGTTCCTTGATCTTCTGCTGGTCGCAGCCGGCCAGAGCCAGCACGCCAAAGACGGCCACAGCAGCCATGGCCAGACGGGAAAAAATGTTCATGGGCAAGAATCACCACAAGAGCCGGACACAGGGCCGATTCTGGCAGCATCCGCGTCCAGGCCTCGCGCCCATCTGCAAACGCTTGTCAAAACCCTTCCCCAACATGGCCGTCCATGGGCCTGCTGCTCCCGAACGGCTAAAATCCGCAGTTCTGAGAGGTTTTACGCATATGTCCTTCTTCCGCCGCCCCGACTACCGTTCCGATACCACCAACTTCATCAACGATCTGAAAAAGCAGAACCCCGAGCTGTCCGAGCAGCAGGTCGCCGGCCGTGCCCTGCTGTGGGACAAGAAGGTGAACCAGGAAGTCTGGGACGACCTGCGCGCCGGCCGCGTGGACCAGAAGCCCTACGTCTACCAGACCAACCCCTCCTGAATTGGCAGGCTCCAGGTCTTAACCGGCCTAGAGCGCTGATGTAAAAGCGCCTGTGCAAAAACGGCCAACACTCCTTTTTGCATAGCAACCCATGAGCCAACTCCCAGCCGCTCTCGACGCTTCACCCGAGACCTTGGTCGATCAGGTGGCCTTGGCGCGCCTGTACGGGGAGCCGCTGTTCGCCCTGCCCCAGGACCTGTACATCCCGCCCGATGCGCTGGAAGTCTTTCTCGAAGCCTTCGAAGGGCCGCTGGACCTGCTGCTGTACCTGATCCGCAAGCAGAACTTCAACATCCTCGACATTCCCATGCAGGATGTGACGCGCCAGTACATGGCCTATGTGGACGAGATCCGCAGCAGCAACCTGGAGTTGGCGGCCGAATACCTGCTGATGGCGGCCATGCTGATCGAGATCAAGTCGCGCATGCTGCTGCCGCCCAAGAAGCAGGAGGATGGCGAAGAGGCCGAGGACCCGCGCGCCGAGCTGGTGCGCCGCCTGCTCGAGTACGAGCAGATGAAGCTGGCCGCCCAGCAACTGGGCCGGCTTCCCCAGTACGGGCGCGACTTCCTCAAGGCCACGGTCTATATCGAGCAAAGCCTGCAGCCACGCTTTCCCGATGTGGAAGTCGGCGAACTGCAGGCCGCCTGGCGCGACATACTCAAGCGCGCCAAGCTGGTGCAAAGCCACAAGATCACGCGCGAAGAGCTGTCGGTGCGCGAGTACATGAGCCAGATCCTCAAGCAGCTGCAAGGCCAGCGCTTCGTGGAGTTCGAGCGCATCTTCAATCCCGAGAAGGGCTCCACCGTGCTGGTCGTGACCTTCATCGCCATGCTGGAGCTGGCCAAGGAAACACTGATCGAGATCACCCAGGCCGAGGCCTTTGCACCCATCTACGTGCGGCTGGCCTATATGCCTGTGTGACCCCCCCTGAGCGGCTGCGCCGCTTCCCCCGGAGGGGGACGACGCCTTCGCCGCGAGGCGGCTCTTGCTCGGCGTCCCTGAGTTGGGATGCGCTAGGTTCAGACGGAATATCCAAAATGACATACAGCGTCAAAGAAATTTTCTACACCCTGCAGGGCGAAGGCGGCCAGGCGGGCACGCCGGCCGTGTTCTGCCGCTTCGCTGGCTGCAACCTCTGGAGTGGCCGCGAGCAGGACCGCGCCAGCGCCGTCTGCCAGTTCTGCGATACCGACTTCGTGGGCACGGACGGCACGCTGGGCGGCAAGTTCGCCACGGCCGACGCGCTGGCCGAGCGCATCCTCGCGCAGTGGCCGGCCGACGACAGCCAGCATCGCATGGTGGTGCTCACGGGCGGCGAGCCGCTGCTGCAGGTGGATGCGGCCCTGGTCGACGCCCTGCACGCCCGCGGCTTTCGCATCGCGGTCGAGAGCAACGGCACGGTGGCCGCGCCCGGGGGCATTGACTGGCTGTGCATCAGCCCCAAGGCCGGTGCCGACTGGATCCAGCGCAGCGGCCAGGAGCTCAAGCTGGTCTGGCCCCAGCCCGGTTTCGACCTGGCGGCCATCGAGGCCGGTACCGACTTCGCCCACTACTTTCTGCAGCCCATGGACAACGTCCTGCAGGCCGACCATATCGCGGCCTGCATAGAGCAATGCCTGCGGCGCCCGGCCTGGCGCCTGAGCCTGCAGACCCACAAGCTCACCGGGATTCGATGAAACACCCCCTGAGTCGCTTCGCGCCTTCCCCCTGGAGGGGGGACGACAGCCTCGCTGCGGGGCGGCCCTTGCTCGCTGTCCCTGGTGTTGGCGTACGCCGGTTTCATACGCAGCGCCATGGATAACTAATATGCAGTTCACCGTTCACCAGCGCTTTTTCTTCGATGCGGCCCACACGCTGGATCGCGCCATCGAAACCGCCAGCAGCCGCCGCATCCACGGCCACACCTATTGGGCCGAGGTCAGCGTGACCGGCCCGCGCAATCCCGACAACGGCATGGTCATCGACCTCGGCCATCTGCGCGCCCGGCTCGAGCTGCTGCGCGAGCAGCTCGATCACCATTTTCTGGACGACATCCCGGGCCTGGGCAAACCCACACTCGAAAACCTGAGCCTGTTCATCGCCAACGCCCTGGCCGATCTGCGGCCCACGCCCAGCCGCGTGCGCGTGTGGCGCGACAGCATCGGCGACGGCTGCGTGCTCGATCTGACCGCCAGCGACTATGCAACAGGCGATATTCGCTCTCTTTTGAATAGCTGATTTCCACCGATCCCATATCCACCTGGCCCCGGCCACGGCCTGCGGCCCCAACGCCATGCCCTCGATGCCGACCTCTTCGACCGACTCCCGCAGCAACACTGCTTCACCAGCCGAGCAGGCGCTGGATTTTGATGTGCTCATCGTGGGCAGCGGGCTGGCGGGCCTGACCGCCGCGCTGCAGCTGGCCCCCACGCGGCGCGTGGCGCTGCTCACCAAGCGCGGCCTCAATGACGGCGCCAGCGCCTGGGCCCAGGGCGGCATCGCGGCCGTGCTGGCCGAGGACGACAGCTTCGACGCCCATGTGCAGGACACGCAGGTGGCCGGCGCCGGCCTGTGCGACCTGGCCGCCACGCGCTTCGTGGTGGAGAACGCCCCCGCCGCCATCGCCTGGCTGCGCAGCCTGGGCGTGCCTTTTTCGCAAGAGGATGGCCAGCCCGGCGAGCTGCACCTGACGCGCGAAGGCGGCCACAGCGCGCGGCGCATCGTCCACGCCGCCGACGCCACGGGCGCGGCCGTGCAAAGCAGCCTGCTCGCGCAGCTGCGCGCCACGCCCAACATCACCGTGTTCGAGCAGCACACGCTGCTGGACCTGATCACCGCCCGCAAGCTGGGTTTGCCCGGACCCGACCGCTGCCTGGGCCTCTACGCCCTGGACGAAGCCGGCGACTGCGTGCGCAGCTTGCGCGCGCCGCACACCATCCTGGCCACGGGCGGCGCGGGCCAGGTCTACCTCCACACCACCAATCCCGGCACCGCCACGGGCGACGGCATTGCCGCGGCCTGGCGCGCGGGCTGCCGCGTGGCCAACCTGGAGTTCATCCAGTTCCACCCCACCAGCCTGTGCCATCCCCAGGCCAGCAGCTTTCTGATCAGCGAGGCCGTGCGCGGCGAAGGCGGACAGCTCAAATTGCCCGACGGCACGCGCTTCATGCCGCAGCACGACGAGCGCGCCGAACTGGCGCCGCGCGACATCGTGGCCCGCGCCATCGACTTCGAGATGAAGAAGCACGGCCTGGACTGCGTGCACCTGGACATCTCGCACCAGAGCCCGGAATTCCTGCAGGCCCACTTCCCCAACATCAAGGCGCGCTGCGCCGAGCTGGGCATAGACATCACGCGCGACCCGATTCCCGTCGTGCCCGCCGCCCACTACACCTGCGGCGGCGTGCTCGCCGATCTGGCGGGCCGCACCGACGTGCCCGGCCTCTACGCTCTGGGCGAGACCGCCTGCACCGGCCTGCATGGCGCCAACCGCCTGGCCAGCAACTCCCTGCTCGAATGCATGGTGTTCGCGCGCGCGGCCGTGCAGGCCATCGCCGCCGCGCCAGCACCGGACGCGGCGCTGCCGCCGCTGCCCGCCTGGGACGAGAGCCGCGTCAGCGACGCCGACGAACGCGTGGTCATCTCCCACAACTGGGACGAGTTGCGGCGCTTCATGTGGGACTACGTGGGCATCGTGCGCACCGACAAGCGCCTGGAACGCGCCGCGCGCCGCATTGCACTGCTGCAGGGCGAGATCGCCGAGTTCTACGCCCACTTCCACGTCAGCCGCGACCTGCTGGAGCTGCGCAACCTGGTGCAGGTGGCCGAGCTCATCGTGCGCTCGGCCCAGCTGCGCCGCGAAAGCCGCGGCCTGCACTTCAACCGTGACTGGCCGCAGACCGCTGCGCCCACGGCGCCCACCATCCTCGTGCCGCCGGCGCCGAGGTCTGCCCGGGCCTGACACCTATGCCCATGCGCGCGGCCTCGTCATCCCTGGCGGCGCGCTACCGCGCATCGCATAGACTCGCCAAAATTTTTCCCTAACCACTGCCCTTCTTGCCGGGCACAGAGAGAGACATCATGTTCCGCACCCTGCTCAAGTCCAAGATCCACCGCGTCAAGACCACGCAGTGCGAGCTGCATTACGAAGGTTCCTGCGCCATTGACGAGGACCTGCTGGACGCCGCCAACATCGCCGAAAACGAACAGGTCCATATCTGGAACGTCGACAACGGCGAGCGCTTCGTGACCTATGCCATCAAGGGCCAGCGCGGCAGCGGCATGATCTCGGTCAACGGCTCGGCCGCGCGCCGCGCCTGCGTGGGCGACCTGCTCATCATCGCGGCCTTCGCCCAGGTGCATGAAAATGATGTGGCCGAGCACCAGGCCCAGCTGGTCTTCGTGGACGAGCAAAACCACAAGGTCGAGCTGCGCCACAAGGTACCCACCCAGATGCTCTGAGCGCTTTCGCGCGCCGCAGCATCCCGTTTTACGCGAGAGGAGATCGCCATGCCCCATCTGCACATCGAATACACCGACAACCTCACCGGCCTGAACGAGCGCGAACTGATGCGCGAACTCAATGCCGTGGTCTGCGCCCACCCCACGGTGCCCGACGAAGCCGACGTCAAGGCCCGCATCGCGCGCCTGTCGGACTTCTATATCGGCAACCAGCCCGACAACCGCGGCTTCGTGCACGTGCAGCTGCAGCTCATGGCCGGCCGCACCGAGCAGGCCAGGAAGGAAATGTCGGACGGCCTGGCCGCCGTGCTGCGCCGCCTCGTGCCCCAGCCCGCGGGCCTCATGGTCCAGCTCAGCGTGGATGTGGCCGAAATGGACAAGGCCACCTACTACAAGGGCCGCCTGTAATCCGGGCCCTCGCCATGCCCCCCGCCGCGCCCCGTGCCGGCGGGCATTGTTCCTGCGGCGCCCGGCGGCGGCGCGGCGCATGGGATAAAGTCCGGCGACCATGACTGCGCCGCACACGCCCCCTCCAGCCCGCCGACCCACCCGCTCTGCCCCCTGGCTGCTGGCCCTGAGCCTGATCCTCATCGCCTGCAATCTGCGCCCCGTGTTCGGCAGCCTCTCGGTGGTGCTGCCCGAGATCATGCGCGACACCGGCCTGTCCTCCACGGGTGCCAGCGTGCTGACCACGCTGCCCATTCTGTGCCTGGGCATCTTCTCCCTGCCCACGCCGGCGCTGTCGCGCCGCTTCGGTGCCGAGCGCGTGCTGCTGCTCGCCCTGCTGCTGATTGCCGCCGGCACGCTGCTGCGCGCCCTTGGCAGCATCCCGGCTCTGTTCATCTCGGCCGTGCTGGCCGGCGCCGGCATCGCCATGGGCAATGTGCTGCTGCCCGGACTGATCAAGCGCAGCTTTGCCACCAGGGCGGCCTTGATGATGGGCCTCTACACCCTGGCCGTGTGCGCGGGCGCCTCGTCGGCCGCGGCCTTCACCGTGCCCATGGAAATGCACTGGTTTGGCGGCATCTGGGCCCATGCGCTGGCCGCCTGGGCGGGCCTGGCGCTGTTCGCGCTGCTGGTCTGGACGCCCCAGGCCCTGCGCGCCGCCCCCGTGGAGACCGATGCCGCCGCCCACGCAGGCAGCCTGCTGCGCTCGGCCCTGGCCTGGCAGGTGACCTTCTTCATGGGCCTGCAGTCGGCCCTGGCCTATATCGTCATGGGCTGGCTGGCGCCCATACTGCGCGAGCGCGGCATAGACGGCGAGACCGCCGGCTACCTGGTCGCGGCCTCCATCCTCATGCAGCTGGTGGCCAGCCTGTTCACACCACCGCTGGCCGCGCGCCTGCCCAACCAGCGCGGCTTTGCCCTAGTCTTGTCGGTCATGATCCTGGCGGCCTTCCTGGGCCTGCTGTGGGGCCCGCTGGGCGCCCCCATGTGGGCCTGGGCCGTGCTCCTGGGCCTGAGCCAGGGCGGCTCCTTCGCGCTGGCGCTGAGCCTGATCGTCATGCGCAGCGGCAATATGCAGGCCACGGCCCAGCTGTCGGCCATGGCCCAGGGCTGGGGTTATGCGCTGGCGGCCTGGGGCCCGCTGCTGGTGGGCCTGCTGCGCAGCATGACCGGCAGCTACAGCTCCTCGGTCTGGCTGGTCGTGCTGCTGTGCGTTGCCACGGCGATCGCGGGCTGGGGCGCGGGCCGCAATCTGCTGGTGCAGACAGCAAACTCCTGAAACAATAGCTTGTTGCACTTGACAGGTAACGATTTCCTATATTTTTTCATCTGAAATCTTTATCCATCAATCGCCAAAAGCTCCTGTTTCATGAGCATTTTCGACTCTCCTTCGTCCATCCGCGCACGCTGCCCGCAATGCCGGCGCGCGCTGCGCACCTGCGTCTGCGCGCTGGCCCGGGCCGTGCCGCACGCGGTGCAGGTGCTGATCCTCATGCACCCCATGGAAGTGCACGAGGCCAAGGGCACGGGGCATCTGCTGCACCTGTGCCTGCCGCACAGCCGCCTGCTGGTGGGTGAACGCTTTGACCCGGTGCAGCTGCAGCAGGCCCTGCAGGGGAGCTGGGGCGAGGCTGGCAACGCCCTCCCGCGCCACAGCCTGCTGCTCTACCCCGAAACAACGCAGCAGGACGCTGCCCTGGGCCTGGCGGCCGCGGCGCCGCCGCCGGCGCCCTGTGCGCCGCAGCGGCTGCGCCTGGTCGTCATCGACGGCACCTGGCGCAAAAGCCGCAAGATGCTCTACGCCAACCCGGCCCTGCAGGCTCTGCCGCGCCTGGCCCTGAAAGACGTGCCGGCCGGCCGCTATGCCATACGCAAGGCTCATCTGCCGGGCCAGCTGTCCACCTTTGAGGCCACCGCGCTGGCGCTGGCCCAGCTGCAGGGCTGGGCTGGAGAGGCGCCGGAGCACGCGCAACTGCAGTCAGTCTTCTCGGCCTTTATCGCCCGGCAGGCCGCCCTGCAGGACGAAAACCGGAACCGCTAGGCAAAGAGTGGCCCGGACGTCCCGGCAGGCGCTTGAATCCTGCCCCAAAGCAGGCATCACTTATCGGCGGCGCGGCCCAAGAGGCGGCGACGGAGGCCGCAGAAGCCATGGGCGGCCGAGCCCTGGAGCCGGAATGCATCCGACTCAGTCGTCGACATCGCTGTCGGCTTCGTCCTTGATGGCGCTGTTGAGCTCTTCCTGCACATGGGGCGGCATGCCCTGGTCCCAACCGTTGTCGTCGCAATAGGCGTAGATGTCGACCGGTTCTCCGGGAACGGGTTCGAGCATGATGGCCGGAATGGCCCAGGCCGCATCCTTGGCCGGCACGGCCTCGGCCGTCCAGTCGTAGCCCGGGTGCCGGGCATGGCCCGTGGGGGATGCCAGGTCGTTGCGCGGGTCCCAGCCTATGGAGGGCGCCACCAGATCGCCATCGGCAAAGCGCTGCTGCAGCGCCTGGATCTGGTGCCAGCCCGTACGGTTGACTGACGGCACCTTCTCCTCGGCCGCGTAGTGCTGGTAGTAGGCCGGCTGCAGATACCAGTACAACGCCTTGGCCACGGCGGGCTCCAGCCCGGGCTGCTTGATGATCCAGTCCACCAGCGCGCCGTTGCCGTCGTAGTTCATGGTGCAGACCGCGGCCAGCCATTGCACGGGCTTGGCATCGGCCAGGAATTCCTGCATCAGATCCAGATACAGCGCATCAAAGTCCTCGTCTTCCATGGTGCCGTCTCCGTGGTGTGAACGTTGAGGCCATTGTGTCACGCGCACCGCAGTTAATACTCACTGATCAGCTGTGCATCCAGCCAGCCGCGCAGGCTGTTGACAAAGGCCCAGGCCTCGACGCGCGGCAGCTCGCCGACATGCACCACGCGCTCGCTCACGCGGCCTTGGGACAGCGCCAGCGCGCGGCCCACGCCGGGCAGCAGGCCGCAGGCCAGCGGCGGCGTCACCCAGCGGCCGTCCAGCCGCATGCAGACATTGCCGCGCGTGGCTTCGGTGATCTCGCCGTTTTCGTTGTGCAGCACCACGTCGAACACCTGGGCGTTTTGCGGGCTGAAAGCGTCGTAGTGCGCGCGGCGGGAGGTCTTGAAACGCACGAAATCGCCTTGCGCCACGCTGTTGGCAATGGGCTGCCGCGCCATCTCCAGCCACACGGGCGTGGCCGATGGCGGCAGGGGCACCACCGCAATCTGCACCTGCCCCTGGGCGCCCAGCGCCAGCCGCACGCGCCAGTCGCCGGTTGCATGCATTCGCTGCAGCGCCTGCATCTGGCCTTCCAGCGCCGCCTGGTCCAAGGGATAGCCGAAATGCCGGGCCGCTATCTGCAGCCGCGCCCAGTGCAGAGGCCAGTTTTGCCAGCTGCCGTCTTTCAGGGCCAGGGTTTCCAGAATTTCAAAGTCCATCACATCCTCAAAAAACGCTGCTTGTGCCGCCATTCCTGCCACTCGGCTTCGGCCGTGGCGCTGGCCGTGATGCCGCTGCCTATGCCGCAGCGCAGCTCCTGCCCCTGCATCACCACGGTGCGGATGGGCACGTTGAACGTGGCATGGATGCGCCCTGCTCCGCCATGCTTCCCATCCGCAGGCCGCACCAGCCCCAGCGCACCGCAATAGATGCCGCGCGGCTCGGGCTCCAGTTCCCGGATCAGCCGCATGGCCTGGCGCTTGGGCGCCCCGGTGATCGACCCGCAGGGGAAAAGCGCGGCGAAGACATCGCGCAGGCGGGTGCCGGGCCGGGTGCGGGCCTCCACGTCCGAAGTCATCTGCCAGACCGTGGGCAGGGGCTCGGCATGGAACAGCCGCGGCACCTTGACGCTGTGCGGCACGGCGATGCGCGACAGGTCGTTGCGCAGCAGGTCCACGATCATCACGTTCTCGGCCCGCTCCTTGGGCGAGGCGCGCATGGCCCGCACGCGCTCTTCGTCTTCCTCGGGCGTGGCGCCGCGCGGTGCCGTGCCCTTCATGGGGCGCGTGAGAATGCGCTCGCCGTCCCAGTCGAAGAACAGCTCGGGCGAGACCGACAGCGCCTGCATGTCGCCGCTGTCGACCATGGCCGCGTAGCCGCCGGGCTGGGCCCGGCGCAGGCGGGCAAACAGGGCATGGGCGGTCTGCTGCGCGGTCAGCCCCTGCGGACCGCGCAGCCGGCCTGGGAGCTGCGAGGTGTAATTGATCTGGTAACAGTCCCCGGCCGCGATCGCCGCGTGGATGCGGGCCACGTCGGCATCGAAGCGCGAGCGGCCGTCCGGCTCCTGCGGCCATTGCACATTGAGCACGGGCTGCGGCAAGGCCTCCGCTGCCAAGGCCTCCGGTGCCTCGTGCACGCCAAACCAGGCCAGGGGCGGCCGGCCGGTGCCAGGGGCGGGCTCATGCACCGCGCCGACGTAAGCCTTGTCCAGGCCGGCCGCTGCCTCATAGGCCAGCCAGCCCACGCACCAGCGGCCGCTTTCCGCGGCCCGCTGCACGGCATCGAGCACGGCGGCAACCTGCTGCGGCTCGTAGGCCGCCAGCACCTGAACCGGCGGCGCAAAACCCCATTGCAGCCGGCCGGCGCCGGCATCCCGGGAGTTGGAGAAATCGATGACGGAGGAGTACAAGAAAAACAAGCCTCAAATGCACAGCTGGCAAGGGCAAGCAGCTATCAAAACAGGTTTGCGCCGGCAAGTATGCATCCGGGCCGCAAGCAGCGGCGGCCCTGCTTCAACCGGTGTTGCGCAAGTCGTGGACGTCCTGCGTCACGCCGCGCCCAAATGCGGTACCAGGTGCGATACCAGGTGCGGCACCTGGGCCGTCGCCGCCTGCCGGCCCTGGGCCTTAAGGGCCGCCGTGAAGCCCAGCATGCGGTCTATGGGCAGGCGTGCCCGCTCCACCAGAGCGGCAGGCACGTGGATCGCATTGTCCCCGGTTTCCAATACCCTCAGCACGTCGGCCAGGCCGTTCATGGCCATCCACGGGCAGTGCGCGCAGCTCTTGCAGGTGGCGCTGTTGCCGGCCGTCGGCGCTTCCATGAAGCGCTTGTGCGGCAGCAGTTGGCGCAGCTTGTGCAGCAGGCCGTTGTCGGTCGCCACGATGAACTCCTGCGCATCCATGCTCGTCGCGGCCTGGATGATGCCGCTGGTCGAGCCCACGGCATGCGCCATGGCCACGATCTCGGCCGAACTCTCGGGGTGCACCAGCAGCTTGGCCCCGGGATGCTCCTGCATCAGCGCCTGCAGCTCGAAGGCCTTGAACTCGTCGTGCACGATGCAGGCGCCGTTCCACAGCAGCATGTCCGCCCCGGTCTGCTCCTGTATGTAGCGGCCCAGGTGGCGGTCGGGCGCCCACAGGATCTTGTGGCCGGCTTCCTTGAGGGCGGAGACCACTTCCAGCGCGCAGCTCGAGGTCACCACCCAGTCGGCCCGCGCCTTGACCTCGGCGCTGGTGTTGGCATAGACCACCACGGTGCGGTCCGGATGCTGGTCGCAGAAAGCCGAGAACTCCGCGGCCGGGCAGCCCAGGTCCAGCGAGCAGGTGGCGTCCTGGTCCGGCATGAGCACGGTCTTCTCGGGCGAGAGGATCTTGGCCGTCTCGCCCATGAAGCGCACGCCGGACACCACCAGGGTCTGCGCCGCATGATCGCGCCCGAAGCGCGCCATTTCCAGCGAATCGCTGACGATGCCGCCGGTTTCCTCGGCCAGGTCCTGCAGGTCGGGGTGCACGTAGAAATGCGAAACCATCACCGCGTTGCGCTGCTTCAGCTCCGTGCGGATACGCTCCTTGAGCCGCTGACGCTCGGCGGGCGCGGGTTCGACCGGCACGCGCGCCCAGGCATGGCGCGTGGTGCAGACAGCGGACTGCGGCTCGGCCTGGGCCCACTGCGGCAACTCGTATTCGACGGCCTTCTGCGTGGCCTGGTGGGCGAAATGGGAGCGCGCGGGCGCCGCTGTCAGCATGGGGTCTCCTCCGTTGCCATGGGCCGCTTTTTGTGGAGCGCGGCCAAATTGAAAGACGGGCAGCATACAGTCACATCAGCGACAGACGCAAGCCGCATCCCTGCAACAAGGCAGAAACCCCTTCAGAGAACCTTCACCCCATGACCTGGCCCCCAGGAGGAAAGCATGCCCCGGATCACTTGCCGCTCACGCGCAACGATTCGTACCGGGTTACGGCTTCCCGATAGGCAGGGCCTGCCAGCAGGCGCTGGTATTCGGCATAGGCCACGCGGTACTCAGCACTTTGCCCCGACTCCACATAGCCCGTGGGCGAAGGCAGATAACCCAGGCCCGAGCGCTGGAACATTTCCAGATCGGCCAGTACCTCGGCACGGCTTCTGGCGGAGGCTGCCATGCCATCGCCGGAAGGCTGGGGAACACTCTGGGCCATGGCAGCAGCCGAGCCGGCAGCCACGACCATGGCAACAAACAAGCTGGTGAGAGGGCGCATTTTCAATCCTTTGGGCTCACCGAAACGTCCAGGGAATCTGTCGCGCTGCGGCAAGGATTGAACTATGTACTGACATTTATCGATAGTCTGTATGTTTTCTCACGCAAAAAGCAATTTCGCGCCGCCGGCAGTCAGCGCGCCGCCTCCAGCAGCACACGCAGGCCGTCGACATGGCAAATGCGCAGATTGCGGCCCTCGCGCCTGAGCAGGCCCAGGCGCACCAGCCGCGCCATCTCGCGTGCGACTTCCTCGCGGCTGGTGCCCAGCATCAGCGCCAGATGGTTTTGCCGTGGCGCGGGCGACAGCAAGACCTCCCCGCTCACGATGCCCGCATGTTCGGCCTGCTCCAGCAACTGGGCATGCAGGCGTTCGCGCACCGACAGCGTCCCCAGGCTGATCAGGCGCCGCTCCAGTGCGCAGGTCATTTCGCCCAAATGCTGCACCACGGCCCGCATGACCCGGATTTCGCTCATGATCAGCGCCTCCAGCTCTTCATTGGAAAGCGAGGCCACCAGACTTTCGCGCAGGGCATGCACCTGCACCAGAACCTGCTGCGGCGGCTGAGGCGGCGCAAACGCGCCAAAGAAGAATCCCGGCTCCAGGTAGCCCAGGATCATGGTGCGGCCGCCGGCACTGCAGCCATCAAGGCTGAGCAGCCCGCCGACCAGCACATACATGCGCCGGTCGGTATAGGGGCCATGCAACATCTGCCCGGGCTTCAACCGGTGCCACCGGCATTGCACAGCCAGTACGGCCAGCTTTTCGTCAGACAGCGACTTCAGCCAGCCGACGCTGCGCAAACCATGCCAGGCCGTGGATGCAGCAGCCGGCAAGGTCGATGAAAATTCCTGCGCGGCAATGGGCATACATCACCTCATGCGGGAGAAGACGAGACGCAGAATGCCGCATGGCCAAGCCATGCAGGCGGTACAGCATAGTATCAATGCATTGGCCGGGCATCGTCTATTTGCGGTTGTTATGCCAGCCCTGCATCGCATAGACTCGCGGGCAATTTGGCTTACTAGCCGACCCAGACAAAGGAGACCACATGTCCACCACCACGACAGGCACGCCCTACGGCACCCTCCCCCCGGCTTCGCCACTGCCCCAGCGCCGCCCCATCAGCCTGCCGCGGCTGGCACAGATGCGTGCGGCCGGCGAGAAGATCGCCATGCTCACGGCCTATGACGCCACGTTTGCCGCCGTGGCCGATGCCGCCGGTGTGGAGTGCATTCTGGTGGGCGATTCGCTGGGCATGGTCTGCCAGGGCCTGCACAGCACCGTGGGCGTGACGCTGGAGGACATGGCCTACCACACGGCCAGCGTGACGCGCGGCCTGCACCGGGCCCAGGGCACGGCCTGGGTGATTGCCGATCTGCCCTACGGCAGCTATGCCGAGAGCCGCGAGCAGGCCTTGCGCAGCAGCTGCGCGCTGATGCAGGCCGGCGCCCACATGGTCAAGCTCGAAGGCGGCGGCTGGACGGCGCCCACCGTGGAGTTCCTCGTGGAGCGCGGCATTCCCGTCTGCGCCCATCTGGGCCTGACGCCGCAGACCGTGCACGCCCTGGGCGGCTACCGCGTCCAGGGCAAGGATGATGTGGCCGCCAACACCCTGCGCCGCCATGCCCATGCACTGCAGGACGCCGGCGCCTCCATGCTGGTGCTGGAGATGGTGCCCGCGGCCCTGGCCGCCAGCCTCACCGACGAGCTACAGCACTGCCACACCATCGGCATAGGCGCGGGCAACGGCACGGCCGGCCAGGTGCTGGTGCTGCACGACATGCTGGGCGTGAACCTGGGCAAGATGGCCAAGTTCGTGCACAACTTCATGCAGGATGCCGGCAGCGTCAAGGGCGCCATGCAGGCCTATGTGGAAGCCGTCAAGAACGGCAGCTTCCCCAACAACGAGCTGCACGCCTGGTAAACCGGGCACGCACACGCCTGATTTTTTTCCCGTTCGAGCCATGCAAATCGTCCACACCATCGCCGACCTGAGAGCCGCACTCGCAACCACGCTTGCCGGCCGCGGCCATCCCTCCTTCGTGCCCACCATGGGCAATCTGCATGAAGGCCATCTGTCGCTGATCCGGCTGGCGCGCCAGCACGGCGAGGTGACCGTGGCCAGCATCTTCGTGAACCGCCTGCAGTTCCTGCCGCACGAGGATTTCGACAGCTATCCGCGCACCTGGGATGCCGACTGCGCCAAGCTGCAGGCCGAGGGCTGCGACATCCTGTTCGCCCCGCGCGAGGCCGACCTCTACCCCGAGCCCCAGCGCTTCAAGATCCAGCCCGACCCGGCCCTGGCTGACATCCTCGAAGGCGAGTTCCGCCCCGGCTTCTTCACCGGCGTCTGCACCGTGGTCATGAAACTGTTCTCGGCCGTGTTCGCCAGCACGGGGGGCGGCACGGCCGTGTTCGGCAAGAAGGACTACCAGCAGCTCATGGTGATACGCCGCATGGTGCAGCAGTTCGCCCTGCCCATCACCATCGTCGCCGGCGAGACGGCGCGCGCCGAGGGCGTGAACAGTGGCCTGGCCCTGAGCTCGCGCAACGGCTACCTGAGCGAGGAACAGCGCGAGCAGGCCATGGCACTGTCCAAAGCCCTGAAAGCCCTGGCCGACGCCGCGCGCCAGGGCAGCCCGCTGGCCCCGCTGGAAGCCCAGGCCCTGCAGGAGCTGCGCGCCAAGGGTTGGGAGCCCGATTACCTCACGGTGCGCCAGCGCAGCAATCTGCTGGCCCCGGCCGATGCCCGAACCGGCGAGCTGGTCGCGCTCGGCGCTGCACGCCTGGGCGGGACACGCCTCATCGACAACCTGGAGTTCTGAACCCCTCCAGTGCAACTGAGTTGCACAGACCCTGAAACTGGGGCGCAGTCCACGTGCGAGACGGCCAGCAAGGGCCGCCCCGCAGCAAAGGCCGTCGTCCCCTTTTAGGGGGAAGGCGCGAAGCGACCCAGGGGGTCAACACTGATAAGAGTCCACGGAGCACTGGCTGGCCAGTGCCCGCAGCTCCAGCCCCCGGCCCTGCACGCGGCAGCGGGCGCCGCTGGCAAATTCCAGCTCCAGCAAAAAGGTGGCCGGACTGTGCAGCGGCACGGGTAGCGCGGCACTGCGCTGGCCGTCCAACATCACCGTGCCGGCGGCAAGCCGGCCGAAGCAGCCAGACTCCATCTCCACCTGCACCGGGCGCTCGCAAATCAGCAGCAGCGGCCTCCATTGGCCCCGGCCGCTGCCGGTCTTGCCACCCTCGAAGTCACCCTCGAACACCCGGCCTGCGGCAAAGCGCACGCGGACCTGCTGCGGTGCCTGCTCCAGCTCGGCAACCTCGGAATCGGCAAATTCGAACATCATGGGCGCCAGCATAAGCGTGAGTCGCCCGCGCTGCTGCAGCTGGCTGGCAGCCCGTGCATACTCAGGCCTCCATTCCGGGGAGACATGGATGAGCGACAAGCTATACCTTGAGGACCTCTACGAGGGCCAGACCTTCGTCAGCGGCGACTATCCGCTGGACGAAGCCCAGATCGTGGCCTACGCCAGGCAGTTCGACCCGCAGGTCTTCCACCTCGATGCCGATGCCGCGAAGAACACCTTCTTCCAGGGCCTGGCGGCCAGCGGCTGGCATACGGCGTCCATCAGCATGCGCCTGGTCACCGAAAGCATCCCCCTGGCCGACGGCGTGATAGGCGGCGGCGTGGAAGAACTGGCCTGGCCCCAGCCCACGCGGCCCGGCGACGTGCTGCATCTGGAATCCGAGATCGTGGAAATCATTCCCTCGCGCTCCCGGCCCGACCGCGCCATGGTGCGCATGCTGTGCCAGACCAAGAACCAGCGCGGCGAGGTGCTGCAGCGCTTCAGGCCCAAGCTCGTGGCCTTCAAGCGGCCCGCATAGGCGCCCAGAAGCCGCTTCGAAGAACCCCTTTATTGCGCCAGCGCAAAACCATGGTGGCGGCAGCCGACCAAGCTCAAACCATGGCCAAGAAATTCCCTATCCATCCCGCGCACCCCGAGCGCACCTGCTGGGGCTGCGACCAATATTGCGCCCACGATGCCATGGCCTGCGGCAATGGCTCGGACCGCACGCCGCACCCGTCGGAAATGTTTGGTGACGATTGGGCGCTCTGGGAGCCCGCACCGGTTGCGCCAACATCTTTGGCCGCGGCCGCCGCGTCTGCCGAGACCGCCGGCGCCGAACGGCCGGCACGCGACTGAGCGCCTTCTTGCCATTTTTTCCGGCCCGACCCGGCACGGGCAGCGCATTGCCGTAGCCCGCGCTTTATCCATTGCGGCTTCCATGGCAAGACACGGCAAGCGGCCGTGCTCGCGGCCCAGCCTGCCGGCCTGGGCATGACCGGAAAGCTGGGGGCCAGGCACGCCTGAGCGCGAGCCAGGCCTGGCGGACCTCGCTTACCATCGGCCATTCCGTTCACACCCGGGCCCGCGCCAGCCTGCGCGGCCCCGGCCTCCCCCATGAGCCTCATTCCCTCCCCCGCCCGTCTGCGCTCCGAGTTGCGCGCCGAGTGGGCCCCCAGTGCAACACGCGAGCTGCTGGCCGGCGCCGTGGCCACGTTTGCGCTGATCCCCGAAGTCATTGCCTTTTCGTTTGTCGCGGGCGTGGACCCGTCCGTGGGCCTGTTTGCCTCTTTCGTCATCAGCATCGTGATTGCCGTGTTCGGCGCCCGCCCGGCCATGGTGTCGGCCGCCGCGGGTTCGGTGGCTCTGGTGGCCGCGCCGCTGGTGGCCGCGCACGGACTGCCCTATCTGTTTGCCGCAGGTCTGCTGGCCGGGGCCGTGCAGATCCTGTTCGGCCTGTGCCGCATGGGCGTGCTGATCCGCTTCGTCTCCAGTTCCGTGCGCACAGGCTTTGTGAATGCGCTGGCGGTGCTGATCTTTTCGGCCCAGCTGCCGCATCTGCAAGGCGCCAACCCGGCCACCTGGGCCATGCTGGGACTGGGCTTGGCGCTGATCTACGGCCTGCCCTGGCTGGGGCAACGCCTGGGCATCAAGGCACTGACGGCCATTCCCTCGCCGCTGATCTGCGTGCTGGTGCTGACGGTACTGGCCGTCGCCCTGCACCTGCCGCTGCACACGGTGGCCGACCTGGGCAAGCTGCCCGACACCCTGCCGCTGTTCGCCCTGCCCGAGGTGCCGGCCAGCCTGGAGACGCTGCGCATCATCGCCCTGCCGGCCCTGGCCATTGCCATGGTGGGCCTGCTCGAGTCGGTGCTGACCGCGGCCGTGGTCGATGAACTCACCGGCACGCCCAGCGACAAGAACCGCGAATGCAGAGGCCTGGGCCTGGCCAACATCGCGTCCAGCCTGTTTGGCGGCATTGCCGGCTGCGGCATGATCGGCCAGGCCGTGGGCAACGTGAAGTACGGCGGGCGCGGGCGCCTGTCCACGCTGTTTGCCGGGGTGTTCCTGCTGGTTCTGATGGTGCTGCTCAAGCCCTGGGTGGCACAGGTGCCCGTCATCGCCCTGGTGGCCATCATGGTCATGGTCTCGGCCGCCACCTTCGATTGGCAGTCACTGGGCAATCTGCTGCGCCATCCGCGCCTCTCGAGCGCCGTCATGCTGTCCACGGTGGTCGTCACGCTGGCCACGCGCAACCTGGCCGCCGGCGTGGGGGTGGGCGTGCTGCTGTCGGGGCTGTTCTTCACCTTCAAGGTAGCGCACATGCTGCAGGTGCGCCACGCAGTCGATGCCGCCAGCGGCCTGCACAGCTGGCATGTCAGCGGCCAGGTGTTCTTTGCCTCGGCCGACGTGCTGGTGGACGCCTTCGATGTGCGCGCGGCTGCCGGCCAGCGCGCGCGCATCGATGTCAGCGCGGCCCATTTCTGGGACATCACCGCCATCGCCGCGCTCGACAAGGTGATGCAGCGCCTGAAGCAGCACGGCTGCAGCGTCGAGCTGCACGGCCTGGACCCGGCCAGCCTGAGCCTGGCGCAGCGGCTCAAGACGGAAATCTAGGCCTCGACAGCCTGCAGCAGGGCCTCGACCAGCCAGCCCACTTCGGGCACCGCGGGCCGGTGCAGCGGCAGCAGCATGTGCACCTGGAACGGAATCGAGAACGCCAGCGGCCGCACCACCAGCCGCGGCCCCGCACAGGCGCGCGCCGTGAGCGGGTTGACAATGGCCACGCCCAGCCCCTGCTGGACCATGGCACAGACGGCCACGGCGCTATGGGTTTCCAGGTGCATCTGGCGCTCCACCCGCGCCTGGGCGAACACCGTGTCGATCTGCTGGCGGTAGGGATCGTCGCCCGCCAGGCTGATGAAGGATGCGCCCGCAAAGTCCTCGGCCGCGAGCACGCTGCGCTGCGCCAGCGGGTGGCCGTCCGGCAACACGGCCACTTCGTCCAGGGCCGGCAACGGCAGGCTGCGCGTGCCGGGCGGCGCCTCGGCCAGTTCGCCCAGGCCCAGGTCGTAGCGCTGGGCCGCCATCCATTCCTGCAACAGCGGCGCCTCCTGCGTGGCCACGCTGACGGAGACCGGGCCGTGGCCGGCATGCAGCCGCGCCAGCGCGCCGGGCAACAAGGCATGGCTCAGCGCCGGCAGGCACAGCACATGGAGGCTGGCCTGGTGCGGCCGGCCCAGTTCCAGCGCGCGCTCGACCACGCGGTCCAGCCCGGCCCAGCTGCGCTGCACCTCGTCCCACAGCTGCAGGGCCCTGGCATTGGGGCGCAGACGGCCCTGGGTGCGCTCGAACAGCGCATAGCCCAGCAACTGCTCCAGCCGCGCCAGCTCGCGGCTCACCGTGGGCTGGGACGTGAACAGCATGGAAGCCGCGCCCGTGGCCGTGCCGGCGAGCATGAGGGCCCTGAAGACCTCGATATGGCGGTGGGCGATGCGCTCTGGCACCGGGGCGTGCAGGCGTTCTGGCATTCGTTCGGACATGCATCAAGCATATCCATAATGAATAGCTTTCTCAAAAAAAGCATTGGACTGCATGCATTGCCACTGGCACCATGGACCGCAAATCAGACGCCAACCCCAAGCAAGCATGTCCAACCCCTTCACTCCCGCCCAGCTCTGGTCCCTGGCAGACCAATACGGCACCCCGCTGTGGGTGTACGACGCCGCCACCATCCGCGAGCGCATTGCCCAGCTCAAGGCCTTCGACACCGTGCGCTTCGCGCAGAAGGCCTGCTCCAACATCCACATCCTCAAGCTGATGCGCGAGCAGGGCGTGAAGGTGGACGCCGTCTCGCGCGGCGAGATCCTGCGCGCGCTGGCCGCCGGCTTCAAGCCGGGCTTCGGCGAGCCGGCCGACATCGTCTACACCGCCGACGTGATGGACGAGGCCACGCTGGCCACCGTGGTGGAGCACCAGGTGCCCGTGAACGCCGGCTCCATCGACATGCTGCACCAGCTGGCCGCCGCCTCGCCCGGCCACCACGTGTGGCTGCGCATCAACCCCGGCTTCGGCCACGGCCACAGCAACAAGACCAACACCGGCGGCGAGCACAGCAAGCATGGCATCTGGCACAGCGAGCTGGAAGCGGCACTGGCAGCGATCAAGACCGGCGGCCTGGTGCTGGCCGGCCTGCACATGCACATCGGTTCGGGCGTGGACTACGGCCATCTGCAGGAAGTCTGCGGCGCCATGGTCAAGCTCGTGGAGCGCACGCGCGCCGCGGGCCACGACCTGCACGCCATCTCGGCCGGAGGCGGCCTGTCCATCCCCTACCGCCAGGGCGACGCCACCATCGACACGGCCCATTACCACGGCCTGTGGGATGCGGCGCGCCGGCAGGCCGAAAGCCTCGTGGGCCACAAGCTGGGCCTGGAGCTGGAACCGGGCCGCTTCCTGGTCGCCGAGTCCGGCGTGCTGCTGGGCACGGTGCGCGCCACCAAGAACGCCGGCAGCAACCACTTCGTGCTGGTCGACACCGGCTTCAACGAGCTGATGCGCCCGGCCATGTACGGCAGCTACCACGGCATGGAAGTGCTGCGCCGCGACGGCCAGGCCCTGGCCTCGCGCGATGCCGTGGTGGCCGGGCCGCTGTGCGAATCGGGCGACGTGTTCACCCAGGGCGACGGCGGCGTGGTGCTGCCGCGCCCCCTGGCCGGCGCCAGCGTGGGCGACCTGCTCGTGATCCACGACACGGGCGCCTACGGCAGCTCCATGTCCAGCAACTACAACACGCGCCCGCTGGCCGCCGAAGTGCTGGTCGATGGCGACGCGACACGCCTGATCCGCCGCCGCCAGACGGTGGAAGAGCTGCTGGCGCTGGAGCTGGGTCTCTGATTCGATAGCTGCCAGTGCTTACCCTCAAAGGGTTTCAGGCCAACTAGCGCGCTCCGAACCCGAGACACCGAGCAAGGGCCGCCCCGCAGCGCGGGCGTCGCCCCCTGCCATGGGGAAGGCGCAAAGCGCCTCAGGGAGTCTCGGGTTTCGGGTCGCGGCCCATCAGCTGCTCCACAGCCTGAGCGGCCGTGATGCGGCCGTCGAGCAGATCCACCACGGTCTCGGCGATCGGCATTTCCACCTGCAGCGAGCGCGCCCGCGCCAGCACGGTACGCGCGCTGTAGACGCCCTCGGCCACATGGCCCAGGGAGGCCACGGCCTGTTCCAGCGTCCGGCCTTCGGCCAGCAGCAGGCCCACCTTGCGGTTGCGCGACAGGTCGCCGGTAGCGGTCAGCACCAGGTCGCCCAGGCCCGACAGTCCCATGAAGGTTTCCGTGCGCGCCCCCAGGACCACGCCCAGCCGCGTCATTTCCGCAAGACCCCGCGTCACCAGCGCGGCCCGGGCATTGAGCCCCAGCTGCAGGCCGTCGCACAGCCCCGTGGCAATGGCCAGCACGTTTTTCACGGCGCCGCCCACTTCCACGCCCACGATGTCGCTGTTGGCATAGACACGCATGGCACCGCCATGGAAGGCCGTCACCAGCTGCGCGGTCACCTCCGCATGCTGGCTGGCAGCCACCAGGGCCGTGGGCTGCTGGCGCGCCACTTCGGCCGCAAAGCTGGGGCCGCTGAGCACGCCGCTGCGCAGCCCCGGCGCCACCTGCTGGCAGACTTCATGCGCCATCAGGCCGTAGGCTCCGGCAGGCGCGCCGGGCGGCACGGCCTCGAAGCCCTTGCAAAGCCAGGCCACGGGCACCGTGCAATCCTTGAGCAGGCCCAGCCATTCGCGCAGCGCCGCCATGGGCGTGCCGAGGACGACCAGGTCCGCATCGCGCACATTGGGCATGACGTCGCCATGCACCACGGTCAGCGCGGACGGGAACTGCACGCCCTGGAGATAGCGGCTGTTGGCCCGATCGACCTGCATGGCCTGGGCCTGAGCCGCGTCGCGCGCCCACAGCACCACGCGGCGGTCCTCTCCATGCGCGGCGGCACTGATGGCCAGCGCCGTACCCCAGGCGCCAGCGCCGATGACAACAATTTTCATAGCTGTTGAGGTTAACTCGCCAAATATGCAAAAGAGGCCGCTGGGGCCTCTTTTTCTTGCAGCCCGAGCTTGGGGCAGCTTACTGGGGCAGCTGGCCTTCGGCCTGGGCCGCGGCAGCCTGCTGCTGCTCATACATGGCCTGGAAGTTGATTTCGGCCAGGTGCACGGGAGGGAAGCCCGCGCGGGTCACGATGTCGGCCACGTTGCCGCGCAGGTAGGGATAGATGATCTGCGGGCAGGCGATGCCGATCACGGAGCCCATCTGGTCTTCGGGCACGTTGCGGATCTCGAAGATGCCGGCTTGCTTGGCTTCCACCAGGAACACGGTCTTGTCCTGGATCTTGGTCTGCACGGTTGCCGTCACGGCCACTTCGAAGATGCCTTCGGCCACGGGAGTGGCTTCCACACCCAGCTGGATGTCCACGCTGGGCTGCTCCTGCTCGAGCAGGATGGCGGGCGAGTTGGGCTGCTCAAGCGACACATCCTTCAGATAGACGCGTTGGATCTGGAAAACGGGAGTCTCTTGTTCGGACATGATGGAACAGTCTTTCAGGAAAGGAATTCGATGGCATGCAAGGCATGCATGGGAATTTTGGCAAAAACGAGCTGCATTATGCAGTGCCCGGCACCGCGTTCCGCGGCATTCAGCCTTGCAGCAAGGGCGACAGGCCCCCCTTGGCATCCAGCGCCATCAGGTCGTCGCAGCCGCCCACATGGGTTGCGCCGATGAAGATCTGCGGCACCGTGCGGCGGCCCGTGATCTCCATCATGTGGCCGCGGGCAGCAGGGTCGGCGTCGATGCGGACTTCCTCGATCTGCTCCACGCCCCTGGACTTCAGAATTTGCTTGGCACGGATGCAATAGGGGCAGACAGCGGTGGTGTACATCTTCACGGCTTGCATGGGGGCAACTTCCTTGACTTCATAGCGGCAGGCCGGGTATGCACCCGGCGGCCATTCAAAACACGGCATCGGGTATGCCCGACGCAAGACAATTGGGTGCGGTTCAGGCTTTCTCAACCGGCAGGCCGGCTTCACGCCAGGCCTTCATGCCGCCGGCCAGCGCCTGGGCCTTTTCATAGCCCAGCTTCTTGGCGATGCCTTCGGCACGGGCCGCACGCGCACCCTTGGCACACACCAGCACCACCGGCAGCTGCTTGTTCTTGACCATGGCGGGCAGCTTTTCCTCGAACTGGCCCAGCGGCAGATTCCTGGCGCCATTGACGTGGCCGGCAGCGAACTCCTCGGGCTCGCACACATCCAGCACCACGGCCTTCTCGCGGTTGATCAGATGCACGGCCGCGGCCGCCGACAGCGAACCGCCGGCAACGCCACGCAGAACGGGCAGCACCAGCATGACGCCCGAAGCAGCGGCGATCAGCATCAGGTACCAGTTATCGATAATGAATTTCACGTCATTCCTTGGGATGGCAAACCTGCCGATTCTAGGGGCAGCTCCGGCCTCGGGGCCGACGGCATCCCCGGCCTGGCCGAAGGTCAAGAAGATAGCCTCATCGGGACTGCCTTGCAGCGCAAGCGGGTACTTGCATCTCCCTCTATCCAGCAAGACCCGCCGCTCAATGGGCCCCTGGCACCCCTGCGCAAGGCCCAGGAAAGGCCAAGGCCCTAAAATGCCATTTTTGACTTAGCGTCATTACTGCTTTGCTACTTTGAGAGAATCCATGCACAAGCTCGTTCTGATCCGCCACGGCGAATCGACCTGGAACCTTGAAAACCGCTTCACCGGCTGGACCGATGTGGATCTGACCGCCACCGGCATCGAACAGGCCAAGCAGGCAGGCCGCCTGCTCAAGGCCGAAGGCTACGACTTCGATGTGGCCTACACCAGCATGCTCAAGCGCGCCACGCGCACGCTGTGGCATGTGCTCGACGAAATGGACCGCACCTGGCTGCCCGTGGTGAACAGCTGGCGCCTGAACGAGCGCCACTATGGCGGCCTGCAGGGCCTCAACAAGGCCGACATGGCCAAGCAGTACGGCGAAGCCCAGGTGCTGCAGTGGCGCCGCAGCTACGATGTGCCGCCGCCGGCCCTGGAAGCCAGCGACCCCCGCAGCGAGCGTGGCGATGTACGCTACGCCAAGCTGCAGTCCGAGCAGGTTCCGCTCACCGAGTGCCTCAAGGACACCGTGGCGCGCGTGATTCCGTTCTGGAGCGAATCCATGGCGCCTGCCATCAAGGCCGGCAAGCGCCTGGTCGTCACCGCCCACGGCAACTCCATCCGCGCGCTGGTCAAGTACCTGGACAATGTCTCCGACCAGGAGATCGTGGGCCTGAACATCCCCAACGGCATTCCTCTGGTCTATGAGCTGGATGCCGATCTCAAGCCCATCCGCCACTACTATCTGGGCGATGCCGCGGCAGCGGCCAGCGCTGCGGCAGCCGTGGCGTCCCAGGGCAAGGCCTAAGAACGTGTTGACGATCTCTACGCAGCCGCGTTGGAGTGCAATCGGGATGAGTTCGAAGCGGGTGGCTCGCAGCTTGCACCGGGGTGCAAGCAAGAGACAGCGCGAAGAAATCGCCCGATTGCGCTCCAACCCTTCGGGACAGTGGCTTTGCGGGCGGTCTGCGGCGTTGCAAATCCTCGCAATAGCACGGCTATTGCTGCGGTGTTGCGCCTAGCATCCCATCCCGCAAAGCCGCTGTCGCGGCGCGAGGAGATCGTCAACACGTTCTAAGGCGCGAATCCGGCCGGGGAGTTGCTCCCGGCTCCCCAGCCGCACGCCCCATGGCTTCACACCCGGCAGCCCGAAGGCCCGAAACCCTAGGAACCTTGCGGGCCCGGCACCACTCAAGGTGTATATTCGCAATGGTTTAAGGGGTGCTATGGGTCAAAAAATCAAAATTGCAGGCTGGATCTCTGTAGGCGTGGTGGCGGGCGCACTGACCACGGTTTCGCTGCAGACTCTGGCCCGCGGGGGCATGGCGCCCCTGCCACTTGAAGAAATTCAGCAGCTGTCGGCGGTGTTCGGCCTCATCAAGACCGACTACGTGGAGCCCGTCAGCGACAAGAAGCTGATCACCGATGCCATCTCGGGCATGGTGTCCAGCCTGGACCCGCACTCCCAGTATTTCGACAAGAAGGCATACAAGGAATTCCGCGAAGGCACGATGGGCAAGTTCGTGGGCGTGGGCATCGAGATCACCATGGAAGATGGCCTGATCAAGATCGTTTCCCCCATCGAAGGCTCCCCTGCTTTCCGCGCCGGCCTCAAGACCGGCGACCTGATCACCAAGATCGACGATACGGCCGTCAAGGGCCTGACGCTCAACGACGCGGTCAAGCGCATGCGCGGCGAACCCAACACCAAGGTGCGCCTGACCATTCTGCGCAAGGACGAGAGCCGCAGCTTCCCCGTCACCATCACCCGCGAAGAGATCAAGACCCAGTCGGTCAAGGGCAAGCTGGTCGAACCCGGCTACGCCTGGATCCGCCTGAGCCAGTTCCAGGAACGCACCGTCGACGACTTCGTGCGCAAGGTGGAAGAGCTTTACAAGCAGGACCCCCACATCAAGGGCCTGGTACTGGACCTGCGCAACGACCCGGGCGGCCTGCTCGATGCCGCAGTCGCCATCTCCGCTGCCTTCCTGCCCGCCAACACCGCCGTGGTCTCGACCAACGGACAGCTGGAGGAAAGCAAGGCCGTCTACAAGGCGTCTCCCGAGTTCTACGCCCAGCGCGGCATAGGCGATCCGCTGCAGCGCCTGCCCGCGGCACTCAAGAAACTGCCGCTGGTGGTGCTGGTCAACGAAGGCTCGGCCTCGGCCAGCGAAATCGTGGCCGGCGCCCTGCAGGACAACAAGCGCGCCACCATCATGGGTAGCCAGACCTTCGGCAAGGGCTCGGTGCAGACCGTCCGCCCCCTGGGACCGGAGACCGCGCTCAAGCTCACCACGGCCCGCTACTACACCCCCAGCGGCAAATCCATCCAGGCCAAGGGTATTGTTCCCGACGTCATGGTGGACGAGACCCCGGAAGGCGACCTGTTTGCCGCCCTGAGCATGCGCGAGGCCGACCTGGAAAAGCATCTGTCGAGCGGACAAGGCACGGAAGTCAAGAACGACGCCCTGGAAAAGGCCCGCGAGGAAGCACGCAAGCGCCTCGAGGAAGAGTCCAAGAAGCCGCCGGCCGAGCGCCGCCTGCCCGAGTTCGGCTCGGACAAGGACTTCCAGCTGCAACAGGCCCTGAACCAGCTCAAGGGCCAGCCCGTGAAGGTCAGCAAGACACTGACGGCACGCGACCTCGAGAAGAAGCCCGACGACAAGGCCTCCGATAAAAAGCCGGCAAACAAGGCCGAGCCGGACAAGAAGGGCAACTGATCCTAGAATCAGCCGGCACCTACCGATCAAGCCGGGCTTCGCGCCCGGCTTTTTCATTTTGAACGGAAGCCGATCAATGAATGACGACCAACTCCTGCGCTATTCGCGCCACATCCTGCTCGATGAAATCGGCATCGAGGGGCAGGAGCGCATTCTCGCCGCCCATGTGCTCATCATCGGCGCCGGAGGACTGGGCTCGCCCGCTGCCCTGTACCTGGGATCGGCCGGCGCAGGCCGGATGACGCTGGTGGACGACGACATGGTGGACATGACCAATCTGCAACGCCAGATAGCCCACACCACCGCCCGGGTCGGCCAGCCCAAGGTCGAATCCATGCGCGAAGCCGTGCTGGCCATCAATCCGCAAGTGCAGATCGGCACCGTGCAGCAGCACGCCACCGATGAGCTGCTGGACGAACTCGTGCCCCAGGCCACGGTAGTGCTCGACTGCACGGACAATTACAAGACCCGGCACCGCATCAACGCGGCCTGCGTGCGCCACCAGGTACCGCTGATCGAAGGCGCTGCCATACGCCTTGACGGCCAGTTGATGGTCGTCGATCCGCGCGACCCCCAAAGCCCGTGCTATGCCTGCATTTTTCCGCCGGAGGCGGAGTTCGAGGAAGTGCAGTGTTCGACCATGGGCGTCTTCGCCCCCGTCGTCGGGCTCATCGGCACCATGCAGGCCGCCGAAGCCTTGAAGCTCATTGTCGGCCTAGGGAAACCCTCTACAGGCCGCCTGCAAATGCTGGACAGCCGCAGCATGGACTGGAGTAGCATGAGCACCTCGCGCAATCCGGGCTGCCCGGTTTGCGGTCACAAGCCATAGAAAAGAGCCTACAGCGACTCTGTTTGTACGCCGGCAGGGGGGTGCTTTTTTCGCCATGACAATGGCTTCAGATGAAGATCACCGTTGCAGCAATCTCGCACCGTGGCATCGCCGGATTTTATTGTGAAACTGCGTACCTATTTTGTTGAAGACAATCCAACCATTCGGGAAAACCTGGTCGAAACCCTTCAGGAGTTGGCCAATATTGAACCCGTTGGCATGGCAGAGACGGAAGTCGATGCAACCCATTGGCTGTCTCAGAACGACGACTCCTGGGATCTGGTCATTGTCGATTTGTTTTTGCGCCAGGGAAGCGGCCTTGGCGTGGTTAATGCATTCCAGAAACGCGCCAACCATCAAAAACTGATCGTACTGAGCAATTATGCCACCAATGACATGCGAAAACGTTGCCAGCAACTCAATGCAGATGCCGTCTTTGATAAATCAAACGAAATCGACTCGTTGATTGATTACTGCATCGGCATCAATACAGCCAATGCTTGAGAATCATTCTCTTCTAAAAAGGCCCGAACCCGGGCCTTTTGCTTTAATCAATCAGCCGGTTTTTCAGCGCGTAATAAGTCAGGTCGCTATTGGACGAAAGTCCCATTTTTTCCATCAGGCGCGTTCTGTAAGTACTTACCGTTTTTACACTCAGAGACAAAGATTTGGCAATATCGCCAGCCGTTTCGCCACGCGCCAGCTTCAGGAACACCTGGAATTCGCGCTCGGACAGCTGCTCATGCGCGGGAGCATCATCCTTGCGGTTGAGCTGCTGAGCCAGCAGGTCCGCCACCGCAGGTGTCAGATAGCGGCGCCCCAGGGCCACGGTGCGGATGGCCTCGGCAATCTCCTGCGGGTCGCATTCCTTGTTCAGGTAGCCGCTGGCACCTTGGCGGATCAGATTGATGGCGTAATGCTCCTCGGGGTAGCCGCTGAGAATCAGAATGCCCATATCGGGGGCTTTTGCCCTGAGCATGGCCAGGGCATCGATTCCGCTTTGGCCCGGCATGGAAAGATCCATCAGCAATACGTCGATTTCATGCTCCCGGACCAGGTCGATGGCCTCCCGGCCATTGGAGGCCTCGCCAACCACGCGCAGATCCACATGCTCGGATAGGAATTGCCGCAAGCCCGAACGAACGATTGCATGGTCATCCACAATGCCGACTTTAATCATGAACACCTCTTTTTGACGAAGCCGTGCCAGCTCCCTTAGCCTATACACAGGGCATGGCCGACATCCATGCGTCAGCCATTGACGATACGATTGAGCAGAATATCAGGGAAATCGCTTGTAGGTGAAGGAACGCAGATGCGCTGGACACAATTTCGCAAACTCGCGATCAGCCTGACGGTGGCGATTATTGCGGCGGTACTGATGGCAAGCATTAACGAGGCTGGATATGTGCGCTCCATGAATGCACTGGAGACCTTGGCAAAAACCCAGAATACGCGAGCCAAGATGAACCAGCTGATACAGCAGATGCTGGACGCCGAAACCGGCCTGCGCGGCTACCTGCTCACCGGCGAGGAGCGCTACCTGGCCCCCTACAACAATGCGATCTCTGCCGTCAATGGCACCATGGACGAGCTGCGCAGGGTCTTCACCCTGAATCCGCAGGAGCTGAGCACCTTCGCCCCTCTGACCCGGCAGGTCGAGCGCAAGATGAACGAGATGGAGCTGAGCCTGCGCCTGTACCGGCAGGGGAACAACGAGGCCTGGCGCTTCGTCATGTTCACCGATCTCGGCATGGAGAACATGGAAGCCATCCGCAGCTATGGCAAGACGCTGCTGGAGGGCGTGAGCGAGCAGGCGAGCCAGAACATGCGCGATATCGAGCACACGCTGTCGCTGTCCCGCATCGGCATTGCCACGGTGACGGTGCTGGGAATTCTTGGCTTTTTCATGTATCTGCGCCAGACCTATGCGTTGCAGCAGACCAGCCAGCGGGAGCGGGAGATCCAGCGCGACGAGCGCAACCGGCTGGAGGAACTGGTGCGCGAACGCACCGCCTCGCTGGCGGAGCTCGCTACCCACCTGCAGCAGGTGCGCGAGGACGAGCGCGGCCACCTGGCGCGCGAGCTGCATGACGAGCTGGGTTCGCTGCTCACCGCCGCCAAGCTCGATGTGGCGCGCCTGAAGTCCAAGATCGACGTATCCCCCCCCGACGTCTCCGAGCGCATTGCCCATCTGGTCGAGACGCTCAACAGCGGCATAGCGCTCAAGCGGCGCATCATTGAAGACCTGCGCCCCTCGTCCCTGTCCAATCTGGGGCTCACCACGGCACTGGAAATCCTGACGCGCGAATTCGCCGAGCGCAGCGACCTGGAGGTCGAATCCAGCCTGGAACAGGTGGAACTGCCGGAGTCCACGCAGCTGACCGTCTACCGCATCGTCCAGGAATCGTTGACCAATATAGGCAAATACGCCCAGGCCAGCCACGTCATGGTGGCCGTGCACAACTATCCCACCTACGTGGCGGTGCAGATCCAGGACAACGGCCTCGGATTCGAGGCCGCCTCCACGCGCCCCAACTCCCACGGCCTGGCGGGCATGCGCCATCGCGTGGAAGCGGCCGGGGGACGCCTGACGGTAGCCTCCCAGGTCGGGAAAGGCACCACCATCTCGGCCGTCATCCCCCTGAATACGGCCGCATAACCCCCTCCAGGCCACGGTTCAAACGGATCCTACATGGCGGCGGCCTGTAAGCCCGACGCCGCCGCGAGCCCGGCTCCGTCAGCCGGCAGGCAGATTGCCGCCTACAGTCTGGAGTTCGGCGAGGCCCTCCTCCATTTCCCCTCGCCTCCTCAAGGAAATGGACATGCTGCATTACGCCCTGGTTTTTCTGGTGATTGCCCTGATTGCCGCCATATTCGGTTTTGGCGGCATTGCAGCGGGCGCCGCCGGCATTGCCAAGATACTGTTTCTGGTTTTCATCGTCATGGCCGTCATTTCCTTTGTCATCAGCCTGATGAAGAAATAGCCGCGGCGCCTCTTCTCGACACAGCTGTGCAGTCGGCAGGCCAATGCATTGCGCAAAATGCATTCATTCGCCATGATGAACCTTCAGCTTTGGAAATAGGGCCGCAGTCACTGGGCAGCCCGCAGTTACACGCTTTTCAGGGAGCTAAAACCTATGAGTCAGCACGAGAAAGAAACCAAGGAAGTGGTGGAAAACATCAAGAATTCTGCAAAAAATGTTGCGGATCATGCCCATGATGCAACCGGAAACGTGCTGGAAGCCGCCAAGCATGCTGCGCATGACGCGAGTGAAGAAATCCAGGACAGCGTCCAGGATGGAGCCCGCTCCGTCCGCCGCACCGCCTCCGAAGCCATAGACGAAGCCGGACGGCATCTGCGCGATGCGGAAAATGAATACAACCGCCAGCTTATCGACGACCTGGCCCGCCGCGCCCAGGACCTGGCCGAGCGCAGCATCAATTTCTGGGCCGACAGCTCACACCGCGCGCGCCGGCAGTTTCAAACGGCGGCGGATGCAACAACCCGTTATGTTTCGGCGCAGCCCGGACGCTCCATACTGATTGCCGCCGCAGCGGGCGCCGCCATTGCCACAGCATTTTTCATGGGCTCCAGATCCCGCAAGAAGTAAACCCGGCCGGAGGGCACAGACAGTGCCTCAACGGTCTATCCGGCATCCCGCTGTCCGGCGGCTTCAAAGAAAGGAACAAGATGAAAAAAGCAATCCATGCCCTGAGCATCGCAGCCATGGCAGGTGCCGTAATCTTCGGCACCACGGCCTGCTCGGTGGTCCGCGAACAGCAGACCGTCGGCTCCTATGTGGACGACGCCAGCATCACCGCCGCCGTCAAGGCCAAGATGGCCGAGGACAGGGGTGTGTCGGCCACCGCCATCAGCGTGGAAACGCTCAACGGCACGGTGCAGCTGTCCGGCTTTGCCAAGTCCGAAGCCGAGAAGGCCCGCGCCGCCGAAATCGCACGCACCACCCGGAACGTGCGGGAAGTGCGCAACAGCATCGTCGTGCGCCCGTAAGCTGGCTGCCGACTCGACAAAACCGGCATTCCTGCCGGTTTTGTTGTTTCAGGGACGGATGCCCCTGCCCCCGGCGCGCTTAAAGTCTGGCCATGCGAGTTTTCACCTGCGACGCCTGCGGGCATCTGGTTTTCTTTGAAAGCCTGCAATGCGTGCACTGCGGCGCAAACCTGGCCTTTTTGCCCGACAGCCTGCGCGTGGCCAGCGTCGATCCGCGGCGCTACCGCCTTTGCGCCCACCGCCACTACGGCAAGGACCCGCTGGATACACGCGGGCAGGACGATTTCATCAGCGCCTATGCCACGGCCCACCCCTGGGAGGACTGGGCCGAAACCTGGGCCCACTATCTGCACATGCTGGATCTGCTGGAAACCGCGGCCAGCTACGACACGCGCATCCACCTGCCGGATGGCAGCCTGGCGCAGCCCCAGGCCATGACCGACCCGTCTGCCGAGCCCCGGCCGGATTTCGACGCCATGCTGGCCCAGTGGGTGCCGCTGACGCTGACGCTGACGCTGACGCTCAACAGCATGACGCGCAGCCTGGGCCATGCCGACGCCGACCCGTTCGCCATCTCGCACGGCGCAAGCTGCGCTTTGTGCACGAGGTGGCCCGGACCCGCGCCGGCGGCGCGGCGCCGTGATGCCCGGCCGGCAAATCAGGCCTGGCGCCCGACCTTCTTGAGCAGGCGCTCGTGCACGCCCTTGGAGACGAACTTGTCCACCTCGCCGTTGAGCGTGGCGATCTCGCGCACAAAGGTGCTGCTGATGAACTGGTAGCGGTCGCTGGGCGTCAGGAACACGGTTTCCACCTCGGGCATGAGGGTTCGGTTCATGCCCGCCAGCTGGAACTCGTAGTCGAAGTCGGTCACGGCGCGCAGACCGCGCACCATGGCCTTGGCACCGCGCGAGACCACGAAGTCGCGCAGCAGGCCGTCAAAGCTCTCCACCCGCACCTGCGGATACGCAGCCACGCATTCGCGCACCATCTCCATGCGCTCGTCCAGGCTGAACATGGTCTTCTTGTGGTGGCCGGATGCCACGGCGACGATGACATGGCCGAACAGCTGCGATGCCCGGCGCACCACATCCTCATGGCCCAGCGTGATCGGGTCGAAGGTTCCGGGATATACAGCAATCAGGCGCTGGCTCATGGCGATCAATCTCCTTGCAGGCATCTCTTGCACCCGGACCCAGGCCCGGTGCGCCAAAACGCGCATTATGCATTTGCGCCCCGGATCGCAGTTGCCGGCCCAGTCGCATACGCGCATTCATGCAAAAAGAGCTTGCAGCGCTTATCCATAAAGCACTGCAAGCTCTTTTTTCAATAGCAATACCAGATAGCAGCGCCGCAGCCTCCGGTCAGCCCCGCTTTTTCAGCAGATGCGCATGCACCGCGCCAGCCTTGAGATAGCGGTACGCCGCGAGACCGAAAGCCTCCAGGCGCCCATCGTCCCAGGCCTCTGGCGCTTCCAGGTAGATATAGCCGCCATCGTTGATGGCCTGGGCGGCGGCTTGTAGGGCAGGCTCGAACAGCTCGGCCTGGCCGAAGGGCGGATCCAGCAGCACCAGGTCCTGGCCGCTGCAGGACTTCAGGCAGCTGAGTGCATCGCCGCGCTGCAGCTTGACCATGCCGGCCTGCAATTGCTGCTGCAGGCGCTGCAGCTGTTGCTGCAGGCCGGCATCCAGCTCGTTCATGAGCACGCTGGCCGCGCCGCGCGAAGCGGCCTCGAAGCCCAGCGCACCGGTGCCGGCAAAGGCGTCCACACATTTCCAGCCCGCCAGGTCTTGGCCCAGCCAGTTGAACAGGGTTTCGCGCACGCGATCCGGCGTGGGCCGCAGGCCCGGGCGCTGGGCCACGGGCAGGCGCTTGCGGCGCCATTGGCCGCCGATGATGCGGATCTCTCCGGCACCGGTGGCGGCTTTTGCCGCTGCCGGCTTCGCAGCCCCGCCCTTGCCGGGCTTGGCGGCGGCCAGGGCCTCGGCCTTGACCTGGGCTTCGTGCATCAGCTTGTCCAGCGCCTTGCGGCCGGCGGGGGTATGCAATTTCAGGGCACTGCGGCTCATGGCTTGGCTCCTACGGTCACGGTCACCATGCGCTCGGGCTGCAGCATGCGCTGCATGGCGGCGCGCACATCCTTCACCGTCAGGGCCTGGACCCGGTCCGTCCAATGCTCGAGGTAGTCGAGCGGCAGGCCGTTCCAGGCGATATTGGCCACATTGCCCAGCAGCTTGCTGTTGCTGTCGATGCGCAGCGCAAAGCCGCCGATGAGGTTGTCCTTGGCCGCCTGCAGCTCCTTCTCGGTCGGCCCCTTGGCCACGAACTGGCGTACCACCTCCTGCGAGACCTTGACGGCCTCGGCCGCCTGATCGGGCCGCGTCTGCAGCGCCACGAGGAAGGCACCGCGGTCCAGCCCCGGCGAGAAGTCGCTGTACACGCTGTAGCTCAGGCCGCGCTTCTCGCGCACCTGCTCGGTCAGGCGCGAAGTGAAACCGCCGCCGCCCAGGATGTGGTTGCCCACCAGCACGGCCAGGAAGTCGGGGTTGTTGCGCGCAATGCCGGGCTGGCCAATGAGCACATGGGCCTGGGCCGACTGGAAGGGAATGTTCTCCGTCACCGGTTTGTCCAGCGTTGCCACCTCGGCAACCGGCGAAAGCGGCTGGCAGCGGTCGTCGCCGTTGACGGCCTGCAGCGGCGCCAGCAGCTGCTTGACCAGGGTGTCGGCCTGCTCGCGGCTCACGGCACCCACCACGCTGACCTTGGCGCGGCAGGCGGCGATCAGCTCATGGTGGAAGGCCTTCATGGCCGCGATGTCGATCTGCCCCAGCGTCTCGCCCGTGGTCTGGTAGCCATAAGGGTGGCTGCCGTACACGTCCTTGCGGAAGGCCTTGGCCACCACGGTGCCCGGGCGGGTATCGGCCTCCTTGATGGACGCGGCCCAGCGCTCGCGGTCGCGCTGCCACACGGCCTCGGGCCAGCTGGGCGTGGCCACCTGGCGCGCCGCCAGCGCGATGGAGCGCTGCAGCAGATCGGGCTCGGTCAGCGAACGCAGGCCGTAGGTGAAGCTGTCGCGCCCGGCATTGGCGCCAAAGCTGGCGCCCAGGTCGGCCCAGGCCTGGCCCAGGCCGTTTTCATCGAGCGCCGGCGCATCTCCCCCCCCCTTCCCTTCTGCACGCACGCCCTTGGACGCCATCATGGCCACGGCCGAGGCCAGGCCCGCCTGGGCCTGGGGATCGCGGCGGCTGCCCGCGTCGAAGGCCAGTTGCACGTCGACCATGGGAATTCCCGGGCTTTGCACCAGCCAGACCTCGGCGCCGCTGGACTGCTTCCAGTGCTCTATGGGCAGCAGAGCCCAGGCCGATTGGGCCATGAAGCCCATGCTGGCGACCGCAAATGCTGCGCTAGCTGCTATCTTTTTCATATTTTTCATCTGATTCTCCGTCGGCTCTCAGTGCACGGCGCCGCCGGCATCGGTCTTGCCGGGCATGGGCTGCCTGGGCCTGCCGCCCGCAGGCAGAGGCTGGGGCACCAGCGTGCCCACGGTCAGCCGGTCGTCGCCGAAGTATTTGGCGGCCACGGCCTTGATGTCATCCGAGGTGATTTTCTTGAGTTCGGCCAGCAGCTTGTCTTCGGCATCCAGGGGCATGCCCTGGATCCAGTAGCTGCCCAGGTTCTGGGCCTGGCCCATGACGGAGTCGCGCTCGTAGACGTTGGAGGCCATCCACTGCGTCTTGACGCGCGCCAGCTCGTCGGCCTGCACGCCTTCGGCGGCAATCTTCTGGATCTGCTCGCGCAGGCCGGCTTCGACCTCGGCCGGCGTCTTGCCGGCCGCGGGCACGCCGCTCAGCAGAAACAGGCTGGGGCCGCGGCCCAGGACGGAAGCCGAGCTGTCGGCACTGTCGGCCACGCGGCCGCCCTTGCGGCCTTCGCCCTGCACCAGGGCCCGCTCCAGTCGGGCGCCGTCGTAGCCGTCGAGCACGGCCGACAGCACCAGCAGCGCCAGCGCCTCCTTGTCCGAAGGCTGCAGGTTCTCCACGGCCTTGAGCGTGGGCACGCGGTAGGCCATGGCGACATAGGCCTGCTCGGCGGGCTGCTTGACCTCGATGCGGCGCACGCCGATCTGCGCCGGCTCGGTGCGCGGCTTGCGTTCGGGCAGGGCGCGGGCCGGAATGCTGCCGTAGTATTTCTCGGCCCAGGCGCGTACCTTGGCCACGTCCACATCGCCCGCGACCACCACGGCGGCATTGGCCGGCACGTACCAGCGCCGGTGGAAGTCGCGCACATCGTTCGGAGTCATGGCATTCAGGTCCGTCATCCAGCCCACCACGGGGCGGTGATAGGGCGAGACCATGAAGGTCGAGGCCATCAGCTGCTCCATGAGCACGGAGCGCGGCTGGTCCTCGGTGCGCATGCGGCGCTCTTCCTTGACGACTTCGATTTCCTTCTTGAACTCTTCGTCGGGCCACTGGTTGTTGGCAAAGCGGTCGGACTCCAGCCGCATCACCTCTTCCAGCCGGTTGGCCGGAATCTGCTGGTAATAGCCCGTGTAGTCGCGCGTGGTGAAGGCGTTCTCCTGCCCGCCCAGGGCCGCCACGCGGCGCGAGAACTCGCCCGGCGCCAGCTTCTTCGAGCCCTTGAACATCATGTGTTCCAGCGCATGGGCCACGCCCGAGGTGCCGTCCACCTCGTCCATGGAGCCCACGCGCACCCAGACCATGTGCACGGCCGTCGGCGCGCGCCGGTCGGGCTGCACGATGAGCTGCATGCCGTTCTTCAAGGTGAATTGCTGGGCGGCGGGAGCCGCCTGCGCCGCTACCGGTGCCGGCGTGGCCTTGGGCGATGCGCCCGGTGCCGCCAGGGCTGCCCCAACGCTCAAACAGGCCATTAAGCCCAGTACAGGGAGTGCGCGTACATGTTTCATAGAATGATGCGATTCTAAAAATCCGCCAATGTTCAGTTTTTTCAAGAAAAAGCCCAGTCCGCCCCCAGCGGTGGATAACGCGCCAGCTGCCGGGCCAGCCCAGGCGCCCGCACCTGCAGCTTCTGCCAAGCCGGCCGCACAGGATACGCCTGCGTTGCCTGCCGCGGCCGCCGAAACCGGTGCCGTTGTATCTTCCGGCACCTCCTGGTGGCGCAAGCCTTTTGCAGCAAAAGATGCCGAGCCTGCGCCTACGGCAACCCCTGCCGCTCAGGATTTTGTAGCTCCCCCCGAGCCTACCGCAAAGCCGCAGGCCGCAAATTCCCGCCAGAGCTGGATGGAGCGACTCAAGGCCGGCCTGCGCAAGACCGGCACCAGCATCGCCACCGTCTTCACCGGCACGCAGATCAACGACGCTCTGTATGAAGAGCTGGAAGACGCGCTGCTGATGGCCGATACCGGCGTCAAGGCCACCCAGCACCTGCTCGACGACCTCAAGCGCCGCATCAAGGAAACCAAGACCACCGAGCCCGCCGCCGTCAAGGCCCTGCTGGCCGACGCGCTGGCCGACCTGCTGAGGCCCCTGGAAAAGCCGCTGGTCATTGGCGAGCACACGCCCACCGTCATCATGGTGGCCGGCGTCAACGGCGCGGGCAAGACCACCTCCATCGGCAAGCTCACCCGGCACCTGGCCGAGGAAGGCCAGACCGTGCTGCTGGCCGCGGCCGACACCTTCCGCGCCGCCGCGCGCGAGCAGCTGGGCGTCTGGGCCAACCGCAACACCGTGGAAATCGTCAGCCAGGAAGGCGGCGATCCCGCCGCCGTGAGCTTCGACGCCGTCTCCGCCGGCAAGGCCCGCAAGAAGGACGTGGTGCTGGTCGACACGGCCGGCCGCCTGCCCACGCAGCTGCACCTGATGGAAGAGCTCAGGAAGATCAAGCGCGTGGTGGCCAAGGCCGACGGCTCGGCACCGCACGAGGTGCTGCTGGTCATCGACGGCAATACCGGCCAGAACGCCCTGGCCCAGGTGCGCGCCTTCGACGATGCGCTGCAGCTCACCGGCCTCGTCGTCACCAAGCTCGACGGCACGGCCAAGGGCGGCGTGCTGGCCGCCATCGCCCAGGAACGCCCCGTGCCGGTCTACTTCATCGGCGTGGGCGAAAAGATCGAAGACCTGGAAACCTTCAGCGCCAGGGAATTCGCCCAGGCGCTGCTGGCATAGGCAATCCCATATTGATAGCTGCTCACGCCTGGGCAGCCTCAATCTTGGATCAAAAAATCCTGAGAACCTTCAAAGGAGTGCGCAATGCACTCCTTTTTTCATGGCTTGACCTGGGCCTGCAGCCATTGCGCATAGTCGGGCAGGCAGCGCTCCGTACGCATGGTGATCTGCGGCAGCTCGTAGCTGTGGTGCTCCCGTATCAGCGCCGTCAGGCGGTTCAGCGCGCCGGGTAGCGTCTTGCAGATCAGCCGCCACTCGGGCGTGGTCTGTAGCACGCCGTCCCATTCGTAGTAGGAGACGATGCGCTCGCACTGCACGCAGGCGGCCGCCTTGCCGGCGACCAGGGCCCGCGCCAGGTCCTCGGCTTCCTCGGCGCTGGCCACCGTCGTTGCCACCACGCACAGGGTTGCCCACCGGGCGTTCTCGGAGTTCCGGGAAGCTTGGGAGTCCAGGCCCGCAGGCTGGCTCAAGGAGGTAAGAGAGCTCATGGACGCGCAGTCTAGAACGATTGGCCGGGGGTGAACAATGCCTTGTTTCCTGTAGCCTCGTCGCTTGCGGTCGACTCCCACGGGATGTGGTACACGCATCCCATCGCCAATGCCGGGCCGTCCAGCGGGTTTTGAAACGCCTACTTCCCGGAAGAGGAATCTTCGGGGGTAAGAATGGAACGCAGGCGGTTGCGCGCACCGCCGCGGCCGATCAGGCTTTCATCCAGGCGCGATGCCAGTGCGTCGATGTGCGCAATCATCAACTGCTCCGCGCGCGCGTTGTCGCCATCGGCCAGCGCTTCGACGATAGCCACGTGATCGTCATTGAAGACCTTGGCTTCCGTCTTCGACTGGTACAGCTCCGAGACCAGCGTGGTGCGCGCCGAAAGGTCGACCATCATGGAGGTCAGAAAGCGATTGCCCAGGCATTCGGCCAGGCAGACGTGGAAGTCCGCCAGCAGCCAACTGCGGGCTTCGGCATCGCCGCTGGCAATGGCCTCGCGCTCGTCGGCAATGTGCTTGCGAAGACGCTTGAGAGTCGACTGCAGGGGCTTGCCTGCATCGCGCAGCATGCCCGGCTCGACGACGCGCCGCGCGGCATAGGTTTCACGCGCCTCCTCGAACGAAGGCTCGGCCACATACCAGCCCACCCGGGGGCGGACCTCGACAAAGCCGCGGGTCTGCAAGTGCATCAGGGCCTCGCGCACCAAGGTGCGGCTGACTTGAAACAAGTCCGCAATGTCTTGCTCACCAAGCCTCTCTCCCGGACGGAGCTTGGCTGTCATGATCGACTCTATGAGGCGCTCGGCAATCTTGGTTTTGGTGACAACTGGAGTACCCATCTTTTCGATTTTATGCGAACGGACTATTCACTAAACAATTGGAATCAAAGGTGGAGCCTGGCTTGCGGCGCCATGCATGGCCCGCCTCCCAACGCGCGCTCAAGCTGCAACTTTCTATGATGCCGTGACTCGGCGCCATACACAGCAACCCGATCTGGAAACACAAATCCCTCGATTGCAGGTCTCCCCCGGGAGAATACCTAGAACTTGCTTGCACATCTTGTATACAAATGATGTGAACAAGAATTATCATCCAACGATGGAAGCCTCCGTCACCAGTTCCATCGTCGACAGCCTGACCCGGGCCATTGTCGAGCACCGCCTGCTGCCCGGTACCAGGCTGGCCGAGCAAAAACTGGCGGACCAGTTCGGTGTTTCCCGCACCCTGGTGCGCCAGGCGCTTTTCCAGGCTTCACGCAACCGGCTGATCACCTTGGAGCCCACGCGCGGAGCCCATGTGGCGACGCCCTCCGTGGACGAGGCCCGCCAGGTCTTTGCCGTGCGCCGCATGCTCGAAGCCGAGATGGTCCGCAGCTTTGCCGCCCGGCACACGTCTTCCCAGCTGGACATGCTGAAGGCGCACGTCGCGGCCGGAAGAAAGGCCGAGCCGCTGGGCGGCTTCCATGCGTGCATGGCCGAGCTCACCGGCAACGAGGTGCTCGCCCAGCTGCTGGGCGAACTGATTTCCCGCTGCGCGCTGATCATGCTGATGTACCAGTCGGCCTCGGCGGCCGAACATTCGCACGAGGAGCACTCCGAGATCGTGGCCGCGCTGGCCAGCGGCGATACCGAGCAGGCCGTGCAGCTGATGCAGCAGCACCTTGACCACGTGGAAGCAGGCCTGACCTTCGACCGCGACCTGCCAACGAACGATTTGTCGATGGCACTTTCCTCCATCTCCGCATGACATACGACGTGACTTACGACGCAACCGCCTCCTACCCCCGCGACCTGATCGGCTATGGTCGCCACACGCCCCACCTCCAGTGGCCCGGCAAGGCCCGCGTGGCCGTGCAGTTCGTGCTCAACTACGAAGAAGGGGGCGAGAACTGCGTGCTGCACGGCGACCCCGCCAGCGAGCAGTTCCTGTCCGAGATGTTCAATCCGGCCGCCTACCCCGAGCGCCACATGAGCATGGAAGGCATCTACGAATACGGCTCGCGCGCCGGCGTCTGGCGCATCCTGCGCGAGTTCGAAAAGCGCGGCCTGCCGCTGACCGTCTTCGGCGTGGCCACCGCCCTGCAAAAGCACCGCGAGCTGGCCCAGGCCTTTGCCGAGCTGGGCCACGAAGTGGCCTGCCACGGCCTCAAGTGGATCCACTACCAGAGCGTGCCGGCCGAAGTCGAGCGCGCCCACATGCAGCAGTGCCTGGAGATCTTCGGCGAGCTGTACGGCCACGACGGCGACCACGGCCTGGGCTGGTACACGGGCCGCGACAGCCCCAACACCCATCGGCTAGTGGCCGACAACGGCCGCTTCACCTACGACAGCGACTACTACGGCGACGACCTGCCCTTCTGGATGAAGGTGGGCAAGACCGACGGCAGCACGCACCACCAGCTCGTCGTGCCCTACACGCTGGACGTGAACGACATGCGCTTTGCCCTGCCCCAGGGCTACTCGCATGCCGATCCGTTCTTCCAGTACATGAAGGACAGCTTCGACGCCCTGTATGCCGAAGGCGATCCCGCCGGCGACAACGCGCCCAAGATGATGAGCATCGGCATGCACTGCCGCCTGCTGGGCCGCCCGGGCCGCATCACGGCGCTGCAGCGCTTTCTCGACCACATCCAGCAGCACGACGACGTGTGGGTGTGCCGCCGTATTGACCTGGCCCGCCACTGGGCCCAGCTTTTCCCTTGCAACTAACGGCGTCAAGCCAGTACGGTCGCCGGAAGCAGAACATCCGCCCACTTCCCCTCGCCACCTTGGGCATGCCGGGGTAGCAAAGAAAATGCCAGTCAGCAATTCACTGACTGGCATTGACCTTTTCTTCCAGAGTGCGTCTTTCATGCATCCATGGATGCAGGCCAGCCTCGCGCCAGCCTTCCGCACAGCGGGACTTTATTGCATGGAGCCGACCTTCAGCCAGTTGGCCTTGGCCGTCAGCGGAAAACCGGTCACGCGCTTGGTGCGCGGCGGCGCATAGGTGCGGACCTTGGATGTGGTCAGACCCAGCCGCACCAGCGACTCGGCAATGGTCACGGCAGCGGCCACGCCATCGACCACCGGCACACCGGTCTGTTCGCGGATCTTGGCATCCAGCTCGGCCATGCCGCCACAGCCCAGGCAAATGACTTCCGCATGGTCTTCGCTGACCGCAAGGCTGGCCTGGCGAACAATCGCTTCCACCGCACGCTCCGGCTGCGTCTCCAGTTCCAGCACGGCCATGCCGCTGGCCCGCACCGAAGCGCAGCGCTCATCCAGGCCGGCAAGCTTGAGCCGGTCTTCGATCAAGGGAACGGCGCGGTCCAGCGTGGTGACCACCGAGTATTTGTGGCCCAGGAACATGGCAGCGGAAGCCGCCGCCTCGGTAATGTCCACCACGGGAACGTCCAGCAACTCCTGCAGGCCCTCGCGGCCATGCTCGCCGTAGCCAGCCTGAATGACCGCATCAAAGGGCTGGTCGTAGTTCATCACGGCGTCCATCACGCCGACAGCGGCGAGATAGCTTTCGAAGTTCCCTTCGACCGATTCGGCACCAAAGCGCGGGGTCAGAGCGACGATTTCGGTACCCGGCGCAGCGACCTTTTGTGCCTGCACGCCAATGGCATGGGTCATCGTCTCGGTGGTGTTTACGTTCACGATCAGAATACGCATGATGTTCGAATTTCCTTTTCAATGATTGGCAGGGGCTACGGCAATGGCCTCGCCATCCTGGTCTTCATAGCTCAGGCCCTTGGGCGCAACCATCCAATAAAACAGGGCACCAAGTCCGGCGGCGATGAACCACGAGAACTGGGACAGCGACTGCAGCATCGGCAAGAAAGCGAAGAGCAGCGAGATCAGGGCCGAGGGAATCAGCGCCTGGATGGCCTTCGGGTTGATGCCATTGCGGTAGTGATAGGGGCCGGCAGGGTCGTGGGTATAGAGCGCGGGCACGTTCACGCGCTGCTTGCGGATCAGCCAGTAGTCGGCCATCACGATGCCGAACAGCGGGCCGAGGAAAGAACCCAGTCCCCCCAGGAAATAGACGATCACCACCGGCGAGTTGTAGAGATTCCACGGCAGGATCACGAAGCCGAGGGTGGCACTGACCAGGGCTGCCCGGCGGAAATTCAGATGCCTGGGCAGCAGATTCGCCAATGCCAGGGCGGGAGCGACGAAATTTGCCATCAGGTTCACCGCAATGGTCAGAATCAGCAGCGACAGGCTGGCCAGCAGCAGCAGCGGCTTGCTTGGAATCTTCTGGACGATGTCGGTCGGGCTGTGGATCAGCGTGCCGTCGATGGCAAGCTGGCCTCCGGTCAGGATGACCACGATCAGACCGAAGATCAGCATATTGATCGGAATGCCCCAGAAGTTGCCTTTCACCACGGCGCGGCGCGAGGTGGCGCCCCGTGTGAAATCACAGAAATTCAGCACAAAGGTGCCATAGATCGCCACCCACAGCGAAGCGGCGCCCAGAATCTGCAGCCACATGGCACGACCGCCGGTTGCAAAAGGGGCGGACCAGTGCAGGCTCCATTTGGAGCTGTACAGAATCCAGCCCGCCAGGGAGACAAACGTCAGCAGGATCACCGGCCCGGCAAAGGCCTCGTACTTGCGGATGCTCTCCATGCCCCAGCAGGCAATCAGCACCTGCACCACCCACAGGATGGAAAAGCTGATCCAACCCAGCAACGGCAAGCCCAGCACGACCTGCCCCTTCAGCGACTGCAGGCCGGGAAACAGCGTGATCAGCATCACGTCGAGCACCATGGACGCCAGATAGGTCTGGATACCAAACCAGGCGACAGCCACCCCGCCGCGGATCAAGGCTGGAATCTGCGCGCCGCGCGTACCGAAACTGATGCGGCTCATGACCGGAAAAGGTATTCCGGTGCGGGTGCCCATGAAGCCCGAGAGGGACAGCAGCACAAACAGGAATGCAGCCCCCAGAAGCAGCGCCATCAGAATCTGGTGTCCCCCGAGCCCGAGCGTGAAAAGGCCGATGGCAAAGGAGTAGTTGCCAAGACTGTGCACATCGTTGGCCCAGAGAGTGAAGAGGCTGTAGCTGCCCCAAGTGCGGCCCTTTTGCGAGGTGGGCGCCAGGTCATGGTTGTACAGCGCGGGGGAAACCCCGGCCGGCAAGCCCTGGCCTCGCTTTGGGCTTGCTGCGGTCACACCCGAAGCAAACGACTCGCTATGGGCGTCTAGTACCAGATTGTTCATATGCCGCCTCCATCAGGATGCACCGTCAACGCATCCTTGCCATGGCCTCATTTCGGCTGATTAAGGCCATGTTTGTCTACCGTTGGTCAGGCTGCAGGCGATGTTCGTGACCTTCAGCCCATGTTTTTTGCCTTGGACAAAGCTTTGATGCCTATGAAGTGAATCGAGTTTGGGCCGCTATCTCCAGTCTGGTTGAGCAAACTGAAGCACCCCAAAAATTTGTGCACATCACTGACATGCAAATAATGTATACAAGATTTGAATGCAAAAACCTAGTAAGAACCCTAGTGCTGCTGAAGAAGGCATCCGTCCAAGGCCGTCTTCGGAGCAGGGCCAAGTCGGTGGCTGATCGGTCTTCCCCAGTGCAGCGCAGTGCAGACAAGCCCTGGCGGGCACCTGGCCATGGCAGCCAGGCGGATTTGCGGCATATTCATCACGGCTGTTTTGCGCCGGCGTATTTCGAACGGCGAATCGGCATCCGGTACGCATACGGGTTTTTACTTACAGAGCACCGCGGGCGCAACTGACAAAACCCCGGGGAACTTCGGCTTTAGCACTCCCTCTAACGGAGTGCTAACATGAAGACCATGGAAGAAAGGATTCCCGCAATGAAAACTGCCTCCGGCTCCATTGCTACCGCCCTGGCACCCACGAACCCCTGGGCTCTGGTGCCGCCGCTGGGCAACCTGGATGCCTATATCTCGGCCGTGAACCGTCTGCCCATGCTCACTCTGGAAGAGGAGCAGGACTACGCACGCAAACTCAAAGAACACAACGATCTGGACGCCGCAGGGCGTCTGGTGATGTCCCATCTGCGTCTGGTGGTGTCGATTTCCCGCCAGTACCTTGGCTATGGCCTGCCGCACGGCGACCTGATCCAGGAAGGCAATGTGGGGCTGATGAAGGCCGTCAAGCGTTTCGACCCCGATCAGGGCGTGCGCCTGGTGAGCTATGCCATGCACTGGATCAAGGCCGAGATCCACGAATACATTCTGAAGAACTGGCGCATGGTCAAGGTCGCCACGACCAAGGCCCAGCGCAAGCTGTTCTTCAATCTGCGTTCGATGAAGCACGACCTCAAGTCCGACGCCGCTCTGGCCGAGGGCGATCTGGCTGTGCGCGAAACGCTGACCGCCCACGAGATCGACACGGTTGCCGCCAGGCTCAACGTCAAGCGCGAGGAAGTAATCGAGATGGAAACCCGCCTGGCCGGCGGCGACATCCTGCTCGACCCCTCTCCCAGCGACGACGGCGAGCAGGCCTACGGCCCCATCGCCTACCTGGCCGATGCCGGCTATGAACCCACCGCCATGATCGAGTCGCGCCAGCGCGACCATCTGGCCACCGACGGCATCGCCATGGCCCTCGAAAGCCTGGACGACCGCAGCCGCCGCATCGTGCAAGAGCGCTGGCTCAAGGTCAACGACGACGGCTCCGGCGGCATGACGCTGCACGAGCTGGCCGTGGAGTACGGCGTCAGCGCCGAGCGCATCCGGCAGATCGAAGTCGCGGCCATGAAAAAGATGAAAAAAGCGCTGGCCGAGTTCGCGTAAACCGCATCTTGCGCATATGCGGCTGAAAAGGCTGAAATGCTGAAACCCAAACCCGGATAATTTCCGGGTTTTTTATTGTCCCCATGCAGACTGCTGCGCCGCGCATGGCCGGCAGCTCGCCCATCACCATAGAGTCGCCATGTCTTCTTCCGCTTCCCAGTTCCTGTTCCGCCGCGGCCTGATTGCAGCCGGTGTGGCCCTGGCTACCACCACCATGGCCGCCATCGCTCCTGCGGCCATGGCAGCAGACAACTGGCCCGACAAGCCCCTGCACCTGATCGTGGGCTTCCCCGCGGGCTCCTCCCCCGACCTCACGGCCCGCGCCCTGGCCGAGCCGCTGGAGAAGAAGCTGGGCCAGACCATCATCGTGGAAAACCGCGTGGGCGCGGGCGGCAACATTGCCGGCGACTATGTGGCCAAGGCAACCGACGGCTACACCTTCAGCGTGATGATCAACGGCAACATGACCATTGCCAAGCTGCTCAATCCTTCGGTGCGCTACGACCCCGTCAAGGATCTGCAGCCCGTGAGCCTGGTCGGCGTGGCGCCGCTGGTCCTCGTGGCCCCCTCCTCCGCGCCGCAGGGCAAGGCCTTCATGGAAGCCGCGGCCCAGGCCGGCAGCAAGTGGAGCTACGGCTCGCCCGGCGTGGGCACCGTCGGCCATCTGGGCATGGAGCTGCTCAAGAGCCGCTCGGCCATCAAGGCCGTACACGTTCCCTATGCCGGCTACCCCCAGGTGTTCAACGGCATCCAGGGCGGCGACCTGCAGCTGTCCATGCTGCCCCCAGCCCTGGCCATGGCCCAGATCCAGGCCGGCAAGCTGCACGGCATCGGTGTGACCTCGGCCGCGCGCAGCCCGCTGGCGCCGGGCCTACCCAGCCTCAAGGACCTGGGCATCGCCAACTTCGACCTCGAGATCTGGAATGCGGTGGCCGCGCCCAAGGCCATGCCCAAGGCCCATGTGGAGAAGCTCTCCGCCGCCGTCGGCGAGATCGTGCGTACGCCCGAGATGCGCCAGAAGCTGGCCATCCAGGGTTGGCAAGCCGTCGGTAGCTCGCCCGAAGGCCTGGAAAACCGCATCCAGCAGGATGTGAAGGCCCTGGGCACCATCATCCGCGAGCAGCACATCACGGCGCAGTAAGGCCGCCGAAGCCGCCATGCTGCCCTGGGGTCAGGGCAGCAGCGCCTTCACATCCTGGGCCAGCACCTGCGGGCCCGCGCCATAGCGCTCGTACACGCGCAGGCGGCCCTGGGTGTCGTACAGATAGGTGCCTGCCGAGTGGTCCAGGGTGTACGTGCCCTCGGTCTTGCCCGGCACCTTCTTGAAGAAGATCTTGAAGTCCTTGGCCACGGCAGCGACCTCTTCGGGCGTGCCGTGCAGGCCCACGAAGCTGTCGTCGAAGTTGGCCAGATAGGCCTTGAGCACGGCTGGCGTATCGCGCTCCGGGTCCAGCGAGACAAAGACGGCCTGCAGCTTGCTGCCCTCCGCGCCCAGCTGCTGCTTGACTTCCGCCAGCTCCTGCAAGGTGGTGGGGCAGACGTCGGGGCATTGCGTGTAGCCGAAGAACACGGCCACCACCTTGCCCGAGAAGTCCTTGAGGCTGCGGCGCTGGCCGTTCACGTCCGCCAGCGGAATGTCCTTGGCGTACTCGGCGCCCGTCACATCCACGCCCTGGAATTTGGGCTGTTCGTTCTTGCTGCAGGCAGTCAGTGCCAGCGCGGCCGTGCAGGCCAGTGTTGCCGCGCCCAGTACACGCAGCGCACCTCGTTTGTCCATGGTTTCTCAGGCTAGGTAGTGGTCCACCAGCAAGGCTGCGAACAGCAGGCTCAGGTGGATCAGGGAAAAGCGAAATGTCTTTCGCGCCAGCGCATCCGAATAGCTGCGCCACAAGGCCCAACCATAACCGCAAAAGCCCAACCCCAGAACCACCGCGGCCAAGAGGTAGAAGCGGCCGCACATGCCCACGACGTAAGGCAGCAGCGTGGCGGCAAACAGCACCACCGTGTAGAGGAGCACCTGCAGCCGCGTGAAGGCATTGCCGTGCGTGACGGGCAGCATGGGCAGGCCGGCGCGCCGGTAGTCTTCCACGCGGTACAGGGCCAGCGCCCAGAAGTGCGGCGGCGTCCACAGGAAGATGATGAGGAACAGAAGCAGGGCCTCGTGGCCGACCTGCCCCGTCATGGCGGCCCAGCCCAGCACCGGCGGCATGGCGCCCGAGGCCCCGCCGATCACGATGTTCTGCGGCGTCAGCGGCTTGAGCAGCAGGGTGTAGATGACGGCATAGCCGATGAAGGTGGCCAGCGTCAGCCACAGCGTGAGGGCATTCACCGCCAGCAGCAGGATGGCCGCCCCCGCAGCGCACAGCAGCATGGAAAACAGCAGCGCCTGGCGGTGCGTGAGTTCGCCTCTGGCCGTGGGACGCCAGGCCGTGCGCTTCATGCGCGCGTCGATCGTTCTCTCCACCAGGCAGTTGAAGGCCGCCGCAGCCGCCGCCACCAGCCAGATGCCGGCGCAGGCCAGCGCCATGGTCCCCAGCTGCGCCAGCGTGGGAACGCCCGGCGTGGCCAGCACCATGCCGATCAGGGCGCAGAAGACGATGAGCTGCACGACGCGCGGCTTGGTCAGCGCATGGTATTGCGCCCAGCGCGAGGACAGGGCCGCAGAGCTCTCGGGCCCTGCGGCATGGGCGGCCCGCACGGGTTCTGCCGGAGCGTCGGCCTGCGCGATGGCGGGGGCATTCATCCTGGTTCTCCTTGTCACATGGCTCGCTACGGAGCAGACCTTCAGGGCCCGGGCGCCTTCGCGGCGCCTCGCCCGGCCTCATCCCAGGAGGACGAAGCACGCAGCAGCCGCTCCAGGTCGCGCCTGGCCTTGCCGGCACCGGCCTTGTCCAGGTCGGCGGGAAAACGCATCATCCAGTGGCCTTGCGGGTCCACCACATACAGATGTTCGTCCAGCGCATGGCCAGCAGCGGGCTTGAGCCATTGTTCGACGGCGCCCGGCGGCATCCTCAGCACCGTGGCCTGGGCCAGCGCCGGCAGCAATCCGGCATCCACGGGCTGCGCGTCATTGATGAGCCAGACCCAGTCCAGGCGCTCCTTGTCCTTGCCCAGCGATTCGCGCAGCTGCCGCTGCAGATAGAGATTGTTCTCGCAGTGCTGCGCGCAACGGCCGCTGCCCGCGCTGACCAGCAGCCACTGGCCTTTGAGCGTGTCCAGCGCGACATCCTTGCCATCCAGGGTCCTGGCCTGCACATCGGGCAGCGTGGTCTGCCGGGGCATCAATTCGCCAAAGCTGCGCTGCTGCCCGGGCCGGATCACGTAATAGGTGAAATAGGATGCCACCACGGGCGCCGCGCAGACGGCCAGCACCGCCAGCATCTTCCAGCGCCCTCGGCGCTGGTGTCGAGCCAGGCCTTGCCCGGGACTGGGCAGGCTGTGCACGGTCAGCCCCAGCATTTCATCGGCCGGCGGCGGCTGCCGCTCACTGCGATGCATGCCGGCGGCTGGCGAGGAGACGAGGTCGGACGAGTTGAAACCAGACATACAGCAATACCACCAGGACACAAAGCACCAACCATTGAAATGCATAGCCGTAGTGCTTTTCCACACCGGCATCGATCACGGGCCAGTCGCGCTGCAGGCCCTCGCCCGCCGCGCCTTCACCGGCAGCACCGGTCTGCAGCAGCGTCAGGGCCAGCAGCGGCAGCCGGTGCTCCCCGGCCCAGGCCGCAATATCTGCATTTTGTCGGATACGCGACTGTTGCCCATCAGGGTCTGCACTGGCCGCACCGGCTTCCAGCTCCATCAGCCTGGAGGGCGGCGCTTCCAGCCGCCCCCGCAGGCTCACCAGGCCTGCGGGCGTCTGCACCGGCGGCAGAGCCTTGCGGTCCAGGAAGTTGCGCGGCGCCCAGCCGCGCTGCACGATGATGACCTTCCCTTCATGGGGGGGCGCCAGCCGCAGCGGCGTGAGCACGTAAAAACCCACCTTGCCCTGCATCTGGCGATTGTCCAGATACAGGGTTTCGTCGGCCAGCCACTGCCCCTGCAGCTGAGCCGGCCGGTGCAGCAGCGCCTGCCTGGCGGCATCGGAAAGCTCCTGGCCCGCCGCCGGAACCTGCGCGGCCACATCGGCGTTGTGCCAGGGTGCCAGCGCCTGCTGTTTTGCAATCGCATCGAACAGCTGCTGCTTTTGCGCGGCCCGGTCCAGCTGCCACAAGCCCAGCGCTGCCGTGACCGCTGCCGTCACCGCAGCAGCCAGGGTGATCAGGGCAAATCGCCATGAAGGCGTGATTCGCGATGCTCGCGTCCGTGATGTTTGCACCAGATAATCCGTTCATGAAATTCCTGATCATCCTCGCCTTGCTGGCCATTCTTGCCAGTCTGGGCAGCGCGCTGTTCTTCATGATGCGCAAAGGCGACCAGCGTGACGATCAGCAGCGCAGCCGGGCCATGCTCCGCTCGCTGGCCCTGCGCATAGGCTTGTCCGTGCTGCTGTTCATCTGCATTCTGGTGGCCGCCAAGCTCGGCTATCTGCACCCCACAGGCTGGAACCCGCAGCAGTAAGCCATCGGGCTCCAGCGTTTCCACTACCAAAAACAAAGCGCCTTGCGCCAGCTGGTCAATGTTTTCAGAGGCATAAAACCCTGGAAACAGTGAAACTCAAGCGCAAGGCACTTCCATTTTTGCAGCGGCATGGCCGCTGCCCACGACTTACATCCAGTAGACCAGGATGTACAGGAACAGCCAGACCACGTCCACGAAGTGCCAGTACCAGGCCGCGCCTTCGAAGCCGAAATGGCGCTTGTCCGTGAAGTCGCCGCGCATCAGGCGCAGCGTGATGAAAAACAGCATCAGCATGCCCACCAGCACGTGGAAGCCGTGGAAGCCCGTGAGCATGAAGAAGGTCGAGCCATACACGCCCGAAGACAGCTTGAGGTTGTATTCGGTGTAGAGGTGATGGTACTCATAGCCCTGCACGCACAGGAAGACAAAGCCCAGCACCACCGTCACCCACATGAAGGCAATGCAGCGTGCACGGTGGTTGGCCTGCAGCGCGTGGTGGGCGATGGTCAGCGTCACGCCGGAAGACAGCAGCAGCGCCGTGTTGATCGTGGGCAGCCAGAACGGCCCCACGGTCCTGAACGGCTCGACGATATTGGCCGGCGATGCCGTCGCGCCCGCGCTCACGCTGGGCCAGACGGCCTGGAAGTTGGGCCACAGTACCTCGTTGGCCAGGCTGCCCAGCGCCGGCACCGAGTGCACGCGCGTCCACCACAGCGCCGTGAAGAAGGCGCCGAAGAACATCACCTCCGAGAAGATGAACCAGCTCATGCTCCAGCGGTAGGACAGGTCGATGCGATGGCTGTTCAAGCCCGCCTCGCTTTCGCGCGCCGCATCCCGGAACCAGACGAAAAGTACCGACAGCCACCAGGCCAGGCCCGCGAACAGGGAGTACATGCCCCACCCGTAACCATTGATCCACGTGCCAGCACCCAAAATGACAAAGAACAGGCCAATCGCCGCCATCACGGGGTGACTGGACTCGGCGGGTACATAGTAATAAGGGGTTGCGCCCTGGGGGGATGCACTCATCGCTCGGCTCCTGAGACTGTAAATCGTTGTTCTTCACCGCGGCCCATCAAAGGGCCGCACCCTTCACGCTCACCTGCCCGAACCAAGTTCGCGGCATTTCTTGCAGCAGGTACGCGCACGCTCGTCCGCAGACTAAACCACCAGCTGCACCAGCAATATCAACGCTAATACCAAGCCCACAATCGCCACCAGCCCCACGAATATCACATGCAGCGGCGTGATGTGCGAGAAATCCTTGGCATATTCCGAGCTCTTGCGCACGCCCAGAATGGCCCAGGCCACGGCCAGCAGGGTGCGCAGCAGGCTTTGGCCGGCCGGCCTGGCGTCCTGCCGGTTTCGCTCTTCGTCGGGCTTGGGCATCTGGCTGCTCATGATGACGCCCCTGTCGCGACATGGGGCACCTGGGCCGTCCCCTGCGGAGCAGCAGACGTCTTGCCGCCCACCTCGAAGAACGTGTACGACAAGGTGATGGTCTTCACGTCCTTGGAAAGCCGCGGATCGATCACGAAGACCACGGGCCACTCGCGCTTCTCGCCGGGCTTGAGCGTGTACTGCGAAAAGCAGAAGCACTCGATCTTGTTGAAGAACGCCGTTGCCTGGCGCGGCGCATAGCTGGGAATGGCCTGCGCCGACATGGTGCGGTCCTGCACGTTCTGGAACTCGTACATCACCGTGGCCATCTCGCCCGGATGCACCTTGAGCGAATGCACCGCGGGCTTGAAATCCCAGGGGCCGCGCGCATTGGCATCGAACTCCACGGTAATGGTACGGCTGGTGTCGATCTGCGAGTTGGCGGGCAGCTTGACATTGCGCCCCGCCGCGCCGGCGCCCGGCACATCGCGCTCCGACAGGGACAGGATGTTGATGCCCGTCACCTCGCAGATGTGCTTGTAGATCGGTATCAGCACATAGCCAAACGCAAACATGCCCAGCGCCACCGACAGCAGCTTGCCGACCATTTTTGCGTTTTCCTTGTGCACACTCACCGCCATCTCCCGACCGAGAAATTCAAAGCTGCAGGTCTTGGATTCCAACCGGCAGCACCTCTTGCCTGCGTTCTGCTACAGCCAGGCCATCTTGACCATGAAGCCCACCATGAAGGCCAGGGCCGTGGACGCCAGGATCAGGGCCAACCGCAGATTGGCCTTGCGCTGTTCAGGTGTCTGCATCCGCTTTTCCTCCCCACCCCGATCAGCCGATCACGCGCGTGGCGGTCTCGTCCAGCCTGGGCGGCGTGACATAGGTGTGGAACGGTGCGGGCGAAGGCACTTCCCACTCCAGTCCTTCGGCGGCTTCCCAGGGCTTTTGCGGCGCCTTTTCGCCACGGCCGCGCATGGCGGGCCACACCACGAAGAGGAAGAAATACACCTGCATCAGTCCGAAGCCGAAGGCGCCGATCGAGACGATCATGTTGAAGTCGGCAAACTGCATGGGATAGTCCGCATAGCGGCGCGGCATGCCGGCCAGCCCCAGGAAGTGCATGGGAAAGAAGGTGACGTTGAAGGTGATCAGCGAGCCCCAGAAGTGGATCCGGCCGCGCGTCTCGGAGTACATCACGCCCATCCACTTGGGCGACCAGTAGTAGTAGCCCGCGAACATGGCGAACAGCGAACCGGCCACCAGTACGTAGTGGAAGTGCGCCACCACGTAGTAGGTGTCCTGCAGCTGGATGTCGATGGGCGCCATCGACAGGATCAGGCCCGTGAAGCCGCCCATGGTGAACACGAAGATGAAGCCCACGGCGAACAGCATGGGGGTCTCGAAGCTCATGGAACCGCGCCACATGGTGGCCGTCCAGTTGAAGACCTTCACGGCCGTCGGCACCGAGATCAGCATGGTCGCATACATGAAGAACAGCTGGCCCGTGACCGGCATGCCGGTGGTGAACATGTGGTGGGCCCAGACGATGAACGACAGGATGGCGATGGCCGCCACCGCATACACCATGGAGGTATAGCCGAACAGCTTCTTGCGGCTGAAGGCCGGCACGATCTGGCTCACGATGCCGAAGGCCGGCAGGATCATGATGTAGACCTCGGGGTGGCCGAAGAACCAGAAGATGTGCTGGTACATCACCGGATCGCCGCCGCCTGCGGGGTTGAAGAAGCTGGTGCCGAAGTGGCGGTCCGTCAGCGTCATCGTGATGGCGCCGGCCAGCACGGGCATCACGGCGATCAGCAGATAGGCCGTGATCAGCCAGGTCCAGGCGAACAGCGGCATCTTCATCAGCGTCATGCCGGGTGCGCGCATGTTCAGAATGGTCACGATGATGTTGATCGCACCCATGATGGAGCTGGCGCCCATGATGTGCAGGGCGAAGATGCTGGTGTCCATCGAGGGGCCCATCTGCAGCGTCAGCGGCGCATACAGCGTCCAGCCCGCGGCGGGGGCGCCGCCGGGCATGAAGAACGAGCTCACCAGCATGATGCCCGCAGGAATCAGCAGCCAGAAGCTGAAGTTGTTCATGCGCGCAAACGCCATGTCGGAAGCACCGATCTGCAGCGGCAGCATCCAGTTCGCAAAGCCCACGAAGGCCGGCATGATGGCGCCGAACACCATGATCAGGCCGTGCATGGTGGTCAGCTGGTTGAACAGCTCGGGGTTGACGATCTGCAGGCCGGGCTTGAACAGCTCGGCACGGATCAGCATGGCCAGAATGCCTCCCACCATCAGCATGGTGAAGGAGAACAGCAGGTACATCGTGCCGATGTCCTTGTGGTTGGTGGCAAACAGCCAGCGACGCCAGCCCGAAGGGGCGTGGTGGTGGTCGTCATGCCCATGTTCGTGCCCATGATCCGCAGGCGTCTGGATGGGAGGATGTACGGCGCTCATATTCTTAACTCCAGTCGATCATCGGTTCCTGGCACTTATTCCGGGAATTTGCCGCCGCGAGCGGCCACAAATTGCGCGGGCTGGACGACCTGCCCCGTCTTGTTGCCCCAGTGGTTCTTGGCAAATGTCACCACCGCGGCCAGATCGGTGTCGCTCAACTGCTTCCACGAAGGCATTGCGCCGTTGGCACGGCCTTCGAGCACGGCATGCATCATCTGGGCAGGCGCCCCCTGCACGATGGCGCTGCCGTCCAGCGGCTTGATGGGGCCTGCGCCCTTGCCGTTGGCCTGGTGGCAGGCTGCGCAATTGGCCGCATACACCTTCTCACCGCGCGCCATCAGATCCTGCTGGGTCCAGACCTTGTTGGGATCGTCCTGCTTGGCCGCGACCTTCTTCTTCTCGCCGTCGACCCAGGCCGAGTAATCGGCTGCCGCCAGCACCTTCACATGGATGGGCATGTAGGCATGCTCCTTGCCGCAGAGCTCGGCGCACTGACCATAGTAGTCGCCGGTCTTCTCCGCCTTGAACCAGGTATCGCGCACAAAGCCAGGAATCGCATCCTGCTTGATGCCGAAGGCCGGCACCATGAAGGAGTGGATCACGTCGTTGGCCGTGGTGATCACGCGCACCTTCTTGTTGACCGGCACCACCAGCGGGTTGTCCACCTTGAACAGATAGTCGGTGGGCGCGTTGGCCACGTTGCCGCTGTCGGACAGCGCGCGATGGCTGCTGTCCAGCGTGGAGATGAAGCTCAGGCCCTCACCCTCGCCATTGAGGTAGTCATAGCCCCACTTCCACTGATAACCGGTGGCCTTGATCGTGAGGTCGGCATTGGTCGTGTCCTTTTGCGCCACCAGCACCTTGGTGGCCGGCAGGGCCATCAGCACCACGATGATGAAGGGCACGACGGTCCAGGCGATTTCCACCGTGACCGATTCATGGAAGTTCGCCGCCTGGGCTCCCTTGGATTTGCGGTGTTTCCAGATGGAATAGAACATCACGCCGAACACGGCGAGAAAGATCACCGTGCAGATGATCAGCATCATCCAGTGCAGGAAATGCTGCTCCACGGCGATGCGCGTCACGGGCGGCGCCAGGTTGAATTGGTTGACCGCCGGCCCGCCTGGCAGATCCTGGACGGCATGGGCCAAGTTTCCCGTCAACGCCAATGTCAAACCCCAGGGAATCAGCTTGGTGGAAATGTTTTTCATCGTTCTCACTTACCTCTAAGCCTCAGGTTGTCCACTCACTCTCAGCCCCTGCGCCCCAGCCAGGCACAGGAGGCAATAACTGCTGCAACTGCCAGCTACCGTGCAGCATGCCTTAAAGTTTGATAGCACCGTCTGCGCGCATTCACTAATACATACGCCTGCAGCAGGAGCCTCCGGGTCCACGCACAGCACCGCATCACCAGACGCCTTGCGAGCACCAACTCTCGCCACCAGGCAAGATGCGTCGGCGCCCATGTTCCAGGCAGCCGGAAACCGGGCATCAGGGGAAAATCGGGAAGAGAAAAACAGCTTCAACCGCGACGCAGGAACAGCACGGCCGGCACCTGCGCCGGCTTGCCGGCAAACGCAGGAGGTACGCCATGCATTGCCCCGCCGCCTCGCGGGCAGGCAAGGTTTTCGGTGATGACCCAACTCATGGCCTGGGCGCCCTCGCGCCCGCCAGCCAGTCTCCATGGCAAAGCGAAACACCCGACTTCTCTCCTTGCTGCCTGCCGGCTTGCACTGTCTTTGGGGCCCGGAGAGATAAGCCCCCAAAGAACACTGTTATCTATGAAACCAAAGAGAAATTGTAGGTAATTTTGTGTTGAATCAATGACAGGAAAACGACGTTTAGGCTATCGCAAACCCGTGTTGCGCGGCTGGCGCAGCATGGCCCGCATGTCCTGCAGGGACACGGCGCTGCTGGATTCCAGGCGCACCTTGGGCTGCGGCTTGTAGGCATGGCCATAGACGATTTCAAAAGTCAGCGCCAACTGCCCGTCGGACTGCCTGTCGCTCCAGCGCTCGGCCATGGCTTGCTCCAGCCCCTGCTTCCAGCCGCGCCCCCGCAGGCCGGCAAAACGCTCCGGATGCAGATTGCGCCCCAGCTCGCGCAGCTCCTTCAGCAGACGCTCGGGTGTGGCAAAGGTCAGCGTGATGTGTTCCATGTCCATCACCGGTTCGGCAAAGCCCGCATGCACCAGCATGTCGCCCCAGTCGTGCATGTCGGTGAAGGCATGGCCGGCGGGCGCCCAGCCCAGCTCGGCATACAGGCGGTGCAACTGGCGCAGCGTGTCCGGCCCCAGGCAGGAGAACATGACATAACCGTCCACCTTGAGCGTGCCGTGCCAGCGTTCGATCAGGGCCTGGGGGTCGGCGGCCATGTGCAGATGCATATTGGCCCACAGCATGTCCGCGCTCGCCTGCCCGGGATCGGCGATCTGCACGCCCGCGCCTGTCCAGTTTTTCCAGCGCGCCGGCTGCCACCAGCGGCTACCCAGCTTCTCTTCGGCAATCGCCCGGTGCGAGGGCACGCTCTCATAGACCGTGCAGGATGCCTGCGGGTAGCGTTCGCGCAGCAGGCCATGGGCCTGCATGCCGCCCCGCACGGGCTCCCAGTGGCACCAGTGCTGCGGCGGCTTGACGATCCACTCCAGCCGCTCCTGCATGCGCCTTGCCACCTCTTCATGCAGCCACGGCGACTCCGCGGGGGCAGCGGCATGCCAGCGCTGGGCGGCAACAGGGTCGATCGTGGGAGGCAGTTGATGGGACATGGCGGCTGAAGACCGGAGCTTGCGCGGACGGCCGCAGATATGGCCGGCAGCTTGCACCGAAGAGGAAAGCAATGCGGCGCGAGTATATTGATTCCATGCCCGACCTTCACGCGACATGGCTTTCGCGGCTGAACCAACATTGGAGCGCTGCCCTCGAAGCGCTGCCCAGCCAGTGCGCCATCTGCAGGCGCTGGCCCGGCAACCGCTTCTGCGCCGACTGCCTGGCAAGATGGAGCCAGGCTACGCCGCGATGCCGCCTGTGTGCCCGCCGGCTTGCGGGCGGGGCCGAGATCTGCGGCGCCTGCCTGAAGCAGCCGCCCCGGCTCAGCCATTGCATTGCGGCACTGGACTATGCCTATCCCTGGCAGAACGTGATCGCGCGCTACAAGTTCCAGGCCGACACCGGTCTGGCGCGCGGCCTGGGCCGGCTGCTCGCCAGCCACCCGCCCACGCAACAGATGCTGAACGGCTGCGATGCGCTGCTGCCGGTACCGGCCTCCGAGCAGCGCCTGCGCGAACGCGGCTTCGACCACACGCTGCTGCTGGCCCGCGCCATGCAGCCGGCCATACCCGTCTGGCAGCGGGCCGTGGAACGCCGGCACACGCCGCAGCCCCAGCATGAACTGGGCCGCACCCAGCGCCTGCGCCATCTGCAAAAGGCCTTCAGCCTCGCCGCGGATCACCGAGCCCGCATCCCCGGCAAGCGCATCGCGCTGCTCGACGACGTCATGACCACCGGGGCCACCCTGGATGCCCTGGCCGGCTGTCTGCTCCAGGCGGGCGCGGCCAGCGTCTCGGCTCTCGTGCTGTGCCGCACGCCCTGATTGCACAATACCGGCCATGTTTCATATCGTTCTTGTCGCCCCCGAGATCCCGCCCAACACGGGCAATGTCATCCGCCTGGCGGCCAACACGGGCTGCAGCCTGCATCTGATCGAGCCCCTGGGCTTTTCCATGGAAGACCGGCATATGCGCCGCGCGGGCCTGGACTATCACGAATACGCCTCGGTGGCCCGCTATGCCGACTGGGAAGCCTTCCTGACCGCCTGCCGGCCCCGGCGCGAGCGCATGTTCGCCATGACCACGCACAGCAGCCGCCCGGCCCATGCCATCGCATTCCAGGCCGGCGACTGGCTGGTGTTCGGCTCGGAAAGCAAAGGCCTGCCGCCGGAAGTCCGGGCCCAGTTCCCCGACACGCAGCGCCTGCGGCTGCCCATGCTGGCCTCGCAGCGCAGTCTCAACCTCTCCAACGCCGTGGCGGTGACGGTCTTCGAAGCCTGGCGCCAGCTCGGCTTTCCCGGCGCCGCGCTTGCGGAGCCGGTTCCGGCGCCGTGAATGCGACGGGCCGTTCAGGCCGCAGCGCCGTAATTGCGGGTCAGGGATTCGGCCACGCACACGGGCTTGTCGCTGCCCTCGCGCTCCACGGTCAGCAGCCAGGTCATCTGCAGACCATCGGGCTCCACGCGCTCGGCGGCCTGCAGCATCATGCGGGCGCGCAGGCGGCTGCCGACGGGCACCGGCGATGTGAAGCGCACGCGGTTCAGGCCGTAGTTCACGCCCATGCGCGAACCCTTGATCGCAAAACTGCTGGCGAAGAACCGGGGCAGCAGCGAAAGCGTGAGAAACCCGTGGGCGATGGGTGCACCGAACGGCCCCTTGGCCGCACGCTCCGGGTCGGTGTGGATCCACTGCTGGTCGCCGGTGGCATCGGCAAACAACTGTACCTGCGCCTGCGTGATGGTGATCCAGTCGCTGACGGCGACTTCCTGCCCGATGCAGGACAGCACTTCTGAGTAGGAGTGGAAGGTTTTCATGCCCCCAATGTAGGGGCGCCTGCACGCCGGCTTTGTCTGCCATGCGACATCAGGCCCCCTTCACATAGCCTCATAGCCACCATGAAACTGGCGTGGCCCAACTCAGAGACACCGAGCAAGAGCCGCCTCGCAGCGAGGGCGTCGTCCCCCCGGGGGGGGGGGGGAAGCGGCGCAGCCGCTCAGGGGGATCAGGACGCCGCCGCGCGCTGCACGAAGAACAGGCCGGAGCCGACAGCCATCAGCAGGCTGCCAAAGACACGGTTCTGGTTGCGCATGGCGCGCGCGCTGCGCATGGGGCCGCGCAAGGCGCTGGCGCCCGCGGCATAGCTGTGCATGACGGTGGTATCCACCGCCAGCATGGTCACGGCCAGAATGGCCAGTTGGGGCGCCAGCGGACGGCTGCTGGTCATGAACTGCGGCAGCACGGCCACCATGAAGATGATGCCCTTGGGATTGGTGGCATTGGTCAGAAAACCCGTGAGCACGCGCCGCCTAAAGCTGATCTCGGGCACCCGCTCCTGCGCGCACAGCGAGGCACCGCCGGCCCGCCATTGGCTGATGCCCAGATAGATCAGATAGCAGGCGCCCGCGATCTTGACAGCGTTGAAGGCCCACTCCGAAGCCATGAGCAGCGAGCCCACGCCGGCACCGGCGATCAGCAGGATCAGCAGCAGTCCCAGCTGCAGGCCGAAAATGGTGGCGCTGGTCTTGCGCACGCCATAGGACAGGCCATGGCTCATGGACAGCACGGCCCCCGAACCCGGAGACACCGCAATGATCCAGGAAGCCACAAAAAACGCGAGCCAGGTATGCCAGTCCATCAAAAGCCCCAAAATGCCTGTAAGGCCACAGCCAAAGACGAGATCTTAAAAGTTGTGCGATTTGTCTGCAGGCCCCCGCGCGACAGACACTGCGGCAACAGGTGGTGGCCGGCGACAATTTTTTCGCCCGCCACACAGCTGACGGTCTTTGCCGGGTGCCAAAATTGCCGGCAACTCAGGGTCATCACCGAATTCCATGGAACACAGCGCGCCCATCTGGCTGACATACGGCTTCATCTACCTCGCCGCCGCCGTGCTGGCCGTACCCCTGGCCCGCGCCCTGGGCCTGGGCGCCATCATCGGCTATCTGGGCGCCGGTATTGCCATGGGTCCCTGGGGGCTGGGCCTGGTGCGCAATGTGGAGGACATACTGCACTTCGCCGAATTCGGCGTGGTGCTCATGCTGTTCGTGATCGGGCTGGAGCTGCAGCCCAAGCGCCTGTGGGAGCTGCGCCGCCCCATCTTCGGCTGGGGCATGGCCCAGATGCTGGCCTGCACCGGCATCCTGTTCGCCGCCGCCTGGGCCTTCGGCTTTTCCTGGCGCGTCAGCCTGATTGCCGGCATGGGGCTGGCCCTGTCCTCCACGGCCGTCTGCCTGCAGATCATGTCGGAGCGCAATCTGCTGCGCACGCCCAGCGGCCAAGCCTCGTTCTCCATCCTGCTGTTCCAGGACGTGGCGGCCATTCCCATCCTGGCGCTGATTCCCATTCTGGGCGCCTACAAGGCTGCTCACGCTGCCCACGCCGACAGCCAAATCTGGCTGCAGGTGGCCAAGACCGTGGGCACGATTGCGGCCGTCATCATCGGCGGCCGCCTGCTGCTGCAGCCGCTGCTGCGCTGGATCGCGCGCAGCAAGACGCCCGAGATCTTCACCGCCACCTCGCTGCTGCTGGTGGTCGGCATCGCGATGCTGATGACCCAGGTCGGCCTGTCCATGGCCCTGGGCGCCTTTCTGGCCGGTGTGCTGCTGGCCGACAGCGAATACCGCAGCGAGCTGGAAACCAATATCGAGCCGTTCAAAGGCCTGCTGCTGGGCCTGTTCTTCATGGCCGTGGGCATGAGCATCGATTTCGGCGTCATCCTGCGCAACCCGTGGACCATGGCGGCCATGGTGCTGGGCTTTGTCGCGCTCAAGGCCGTCATGATCTACGGGCTGGCCAGGGTCATGAAGCTGCCCTGGCGCGAGCGCCCGGTCTTCACGCTCATGCTGGCCCAGGGGGGTGAATTCGCCTTCGTCGTGTTCCAGACGGCGGCCCAGTACAAGGTGTTCCGCGACAGCATCTCGTCCATGCTGGTGGCGGCCGTGGCCCTGTCCATGCTGCTGAGTCCGCTGCTGCTGGTGGCGCTGGACAAGCTGCTGCTGCGGCGCTTCGCGGCCATCAAGGATGACGACGACCAACCCCGGGCCGAGGAGATTTCGGAACCGCAGGAGTCGCCCATCATCATTGCCGGCTTCGGCCGCTACGGGCAGATCGTGGCACGCGTGCTGCTCTCCCAGGGCATGACGCCCACCATTCTCGACCACAGTGTGGAAATGCTGGAGGTGGCCCGCACCTTCGGCTACCGCGTGTTCTACGGCGATGCCACGCGCGTGGACCTGCTGCGCATCGCCGGCGCCGCCCAGGCCCGGGTGCTGATGATCGCCGTGGATTCTCCCGAGCAGTCCGTCAAGATCGCAGCCCAGGTGCGCAAGCACTTTCCCCAGCTCAAGATCGTGGCCCGCGCGCGCGACCTCAATCACTGGTTCCGGCTGCGCGACCTGGAGGTGCGGCACGCCGAGCGCGAAGTCTTCGAGTCCAGCCTGGTCTCCGCGCAGTCCGTGCTGGAGCTGATCGGAGCCCCTCCGGCAGAGGCCCAGCGCATCACGGCGCGCTTCAAGGCGCACAACCAGGAACTGGCCGAGCGCATGTATCCGCACTACAAGGACCAGACCCAGCTCATCGCCGTGGCCAAGCAGGGCCGCCAGCAGCTGGTGGAACAGATGGCCAATGAGCGCGCGGCGGCTCTGGCCGAAGCGCAGCACAAGCAGGCCGCGGCCGAAAACCACAGTCCGTCGCCGACGCAGCAGCCGTGATACGCTGCCGCCCACCATGTTCAACCCCAGCCAAGCCGATGTCCGGCGATTCTTCTGCAGCGTACGCGCCAAGATGCTCAGCAACGCCCCCATGGAGGCCATAGAAACGCTGGCCAGCCTGTGGATTGCCGAGCACCCCGAATACTTTGACGAGCTGTCCGACATGGACGCCGCCCTGGTGCGCGACTACGACGCCGAACCCGGCCGCACCAATCCCTTCCTGCACCTGTCCATGCACCTGTCGATCAGCGAGCAGTGCAGCATCGACCAGCCGCGCGGCATACGCCAGGCCGTGGAACTGCTGAGCAAGCGCCTGGATTCGCTGCACGATGCCCACCACGCGGCCATGGAGAGCCTGGGCCAGATGCTGTGGGAAAGCCAGCGCTCGGGCCGCCCGCCCGACGGCGATGCCTACGTGGCCAGCGTGCAGCGCCGCGCCACCAGCGACGGCAGCCATGTGCGCCGCGATCCGGCGTAGACAAAAAACAAAGCCTGCATTTCTGCAGGCTTTTTTCATCGCCGGGCCGCCCCAAGATGAAAAGTGCCCCTTCTAGGAGGGGCAGCGGCCACACGCCAGTGAGACGCGTGGGGAGCCATTTTTCATGGGCAGTGACGGCGGCTTATTTCTGGCCGAACTTGAAATGCGGCTGCACCACGGTCTGGATGTCGCCGTCCAGGCTGCCGATATAGCGCGACAGCTGGCGCAGTTCGTCGTTGCTGAACTGCTTGGCAATGCCGCCCATGATGCCGTTGCTGCGGCCGATCAGGGGATTGTTCTGGGTCTTGTAGGACCGCAGGGCCGCATAGACATAGTCCGCGTACTGGCCCGCCACCTTGGGGTAGCTCGGGTCTATGGGCTTGGCGAAGCCTTCGCCGTGGCAGGAGAAGCAGGCGCCCTTTTGCAGCAGCGGCGCCACGCTGGAGTTCGCGTTGACTGGTGCCTGCCCGGCCTTGACCGGCTTGGCATCGCCGCTGCCATGCCCGGCGTAATAGGCAGCCACGTCGGCCATGTCCTGGTCGCTCAGCGACTCGGCAATGCCGCGCATGGTGGGATGCCTGCGTTCGCCCTTCTTGTAGGCCTGCAGGGCCGAGACGATATAGGCCGCGCCCTGGCCGCCTATCTTGGGAACTTTGTACACCTCGGGGAAACTGGCCTGATAACCCTGGATGCCATGGCAGCCTATGCACATGGCGATTTTTCCCTCTCCTGCCTTCGCGTCGCCAGCCGCTTGCTGGGCATGTGCCATACCGGTCACTGAGGCGACAGCTACTGCCAATACCGTGGTCCAATTTTTTGTCATTTTGCGCGCACAATCCTTCAGGAGTTCAGACGGGAGCTCGAGTGCCTTGCTGCAGTGCAGACGGATTATGGCAGCCCGTGCCCGGCACGCTTATCAATACTTACGCTGATACCGCCCATGAAGTTTCAAGGTTCCGACAATTACGTGGCCACGCAGGATCTGATGCTGGCCGTCAATGCCGCGGCGACCCTGCAGCGCCCCCTGCTCGTCAAGGGCGAACCCGGCACCGGCAAGACCATGCTGGCCGAGGAAGTGGCCGCGGCTCTCGACATGCCGCTGCTGCAATGGCATATCAAGTCCACCACCAAGGCCCAGCAGGGCCTGTACGAATACGACGCCGTGAGCCGCCTGCGCGATTCGCAGCTGGCGGGCATCGAGGGTTCGGAGCGCGTCAAGGACATCCACAACTACATCGTCAAGGGCGTGCTGTGGCAGGCCTTCACCGCGGACCGGCCCGTGGCCCTGCTGATCGACGAGATCGACAAGGCCGATATCGAGTTCCCCAACGACCTGCTGCGTGAAATCGACCGCATGGAGTTCTACTGCTACGAGACGCGCGAGATGGTGCGCGCCAAGCACCGGCCGCTGGTGTTCATCACCTCGAACAACGAGAAGGAGCTGCCCGACGCCTTTCTGCGCCGCTGCTTCTTCCACTACATCAAGTTCCCCGATCAGGAGACCATGCGCCAGATCGTGAACGTGCACTTCCCCAAGCTGCAGGGCGAGCTGCTGTCGGCGGCCATGAAGGTGTTCTACGATGTACGCAACCTGCCGGGCCTGAAGAAGAAACCGTCCACCAGCGAACTGATCGACTGGCTCAAGCTGCTGATGGCCGAGGACGTGGCGCCCGAGTCGCTGCAGGCCGAGGACGGCAAGGTCGCCGTGCCGCCGCTGGTGGGCGCGCTGCTCAAGAACGAGCAGGACATGAGCCTGTTCGAGAAGCTGGTCTTCATGAATCAGAGGAATAGGTGACCCCCTGAGCCGCTTCGCGTCGTCCCCCAAGGGGGACGACGGCCTTTGCTGCGGGGCGGCCCTTGCTGGCCGTCCCACGCTTGGGCTGTGCCAGTTTCATAGGCTATGGATGGCGTGTCAGCGCCATGGATCACTGATATGAGCTTTGTTGAACCCGTCACGCTGCGCGACCGGGGCGTGCGCCTGGAGCCCCTGTCCCTGGCCCATGAAGCCGGCCTGGCCACCGCCGCGGCCGATGGCCAGCTGTGGAAGATCCGCGTCACCTCGGTGCCCGAGCCGCACGAAACCCGCAGCTACATCGAGGCGGCCCTGCTGGGCCGGGAGCAGGGGCACCGCTTCGCCTTCGCCGTGCTCGACGACGCAACCGGCCAGGTGCTGGGCACGACCAGCTACCACGACATCCTGCCTGCCGTGCGCCGCGTGGAAATCGGCTACACCTGGTACGCCAGGAGCGTGCAGCGCACGCATGTGAACACCTCGGCCAAATTGCTGCTGGCCCATGCCTTCGGCACGCTGGGCTGCCATGTCGTGGGCTGGCGCACCGACAACTTCAACTTTGCGTCACAGCGCGCCATCGAGCGCCTGGGCGCCAGGAAGGACGGCGTGATCCGCGGCCACGCGCTGCGCCGCGACGGCACCATACGCGACACCGTGATGTACAGCATGCGCAGCGGCGAATGGCCCGAAGCCCGTGCCCAGCTGCTCTATCTTCTGGAGCAGCATACGCCCGCTGCATAAGCGCTGGAGGCCTATCCGATGCTGATCGATTTCTTCTACACCCTGCGCGCGGCCAAGCTGCCGGTTTCGGTCAAGGAGTTCCTGACCCTGCTCGAGGCGCTGGATGCCGGCGTGGTCGGCCCCAAAGGCGACAACCTGAGCCTGGACGATTTCTACCACCTGGGCCGCACCGTCCTGGTCAAGGACGAGAAGCACTACGACAAATACGACCGCGCCTTCGCTGCCTACTTCAAGGGCGTGGAGATGCTGACCGACCTGACCAAGGAAATTCCGCAGGACTGGCTGCGCAAGCTGCTGGAGCGCGAGCTCAGCCCCGAGGAAAAAGCGGCCATCGAAGCCATGGGCTGGGACGAGCTCATGGAGACGCTCAAGAAGCGCCTGGAGGAGCAGAAGGAGCGCCACCAGGGCGGCAGCAAGTGGATAGGCACTGGCGGCACCAGCCCGTTCGGGCACGGCGGCTACAACCCGGCCGGCATACGCATCGGCGGGCCGGGCCGCAACAAGAGCGCCGTCAAGGTCTGGGAGCAGCGCGCCTACCGCGACTACGACGACGCGCAGGAGCTGGGCACGCGCAACATCAAGGTGGCGCTGCGGCGCCTGCGCAAGTTCGCGCGCCAGGGCGGCGAGCTAGAGCTGGACCTGCCCGACACCATCCGCTCCACGGCCGCCAACGCGGGCTATCTGGACATCAAGATGATTCCGGAGCGCCACAACAACGTGAAGGTGCTGCTGCTCATGGACGTGGGCGGCACCATGGACGAGCACGTGCAGCGCGTGGAAGAGCTGTTCTCGGCCGTGAAGAGCGAGTTCAAGCACCTGGAGTTCTACTACTTCCACAACTGCGTCTACGACTTCATGTGGAAGAACAACCGCCGCCGCTTCGCCGAGAAGTTCCCGACCTGGGACATCATCCGCAAGTACAACAGGGACTACAAGCTGATCTTCGTGGGCGACGCGACCATGAGCCCCTACGAGATCCTGCAGCCCGGCGGCAGCGTCGAGTACATGAACGAGGAGCCCGGCGCCGAATGGCTGCAGCGCCTCACGCATGCCTTCCCCAAGTTCGCCTGGATCAATCCCGAACCCCAGGGCGTATGGCAGTACCGCCAGAGCATCAGCATCATCGACCAGCTCATGGGCAGCCGCATGTACCCGCTATCGCTGAAAGGCTTGGAGGACGCCATGCGCATGCTGTCAAAATAGGATGCATGCACAAGACTTTGCCGACGAAGACGCCGACCGCAGGGCCGGCGTTTTTCTTTCCGCTAGAAATAGTCCTGTTGGCCCTGTTGCTGAGCGGCTGCAGCCTGCTGCCCTCCAAGGACAAGGGCGGCGATCCGGCTATCGCCGCGGCCGGCAGCGACCCGGCCTTCTCGCTCGAAGTCGAGGCCCCCAAACAGGTGCGCGAACTGCTGGAAAAGCACCTGGAGCTGCGCCGCTACCGCTACCAGAGCGATCTGCAGCGCCGCGAACTCACGCGCCTGCTGGGCGCAACCGACGCCAACGTGCGCGAGCTGATCGGCACGCTGGGCTACTTCAGCCCCACCGTGACCGTGGAGCTGAGCGAAACGCCCGATGAAGATGCGCCGCGCAAGGTGGTGGTCAAGGTGGACCCCGGCCCGGCCACCGTCATCGCCCAATCCGAGGTGCGCTTCACCGGCACCAATGCCGAGGACGCGCTGGGCACCTCGCAGCGCCTGCTGATCCAGGAAAACTGGCCGCTCAAGCCCGGCGAGAAGTTCTCGCAGTCGGCCTGGAGCGGCGCCAAGAGCGGCGGCCTCCAGGTGCTGCAAAAGCGCCGCTATCCGCTGGCGCGCATAGACAGCAGCCTGGCCGACGTGGATGCCGACACCCACCAGGCCAAGGTCAGCGTGGCCTATGAGCCCGGCCCGGCCTATACCTTCGGCCCGCTGCAAATCGAGGGCGCCGAGCGCTACGACCCCGTGGGCACGGCGCGCATCGCACGGCTGCCCCAGGGCCGTGAATACGATCAGCAGGCCATGCTGGACGCCCAGCAGCGGCTGGTGAGCAGCGGCTACTACGACTCGGTGTTCCTGACACTGGCCGATGCGCCGCAGCAGGGCGAAAGCGAAGCCGGCAACGAGGCCCGGCGCGATGCCCAGGGCGCGGCCGTCACCTCGCCCGTGATCGCCAAGGTGCGCGAGGCCAAGCTGCAGAAATGGGTGTTCGGCGTCGGCGCCAGCACCGACACCGGGCCGCGCCTGACCGTGGACCACATCTACAACAAGCTGCCGGGCCTGGGCTGGCGCGCGGTCAGCAAGCTGCAGCTGGACCGCAAGAACCCGCTGCTGTCCACCCAGCTCACGGGCCTGCCCGGCGAGGACCTGTGGCGCTGGTTTGCCGGCGCCAAGATCGAGCGCGCACCCACGGGCGACTTCTACACCAACAGCGTGCAGCTGCGCGCCGGCCGCGCCAAGGCCGAGGACCGTATAGAGCGCAACGCCTACCTGCAGTACGACTATGCCAAGACCCAGGGCGACGGCGCGCCGCCCGGCGCCTCCTCGCTGCTGGCCAACTACGGCTGGACGGCCCGCTATTTCGACAACAACCTCTCGCCCACCTCGGGCTTCGGCTTTGCCTTCGAGGCCGGCGCCGGCACCACGCTCACGCCCCGGCACGCCCTGTTCGGGCGTCTCACGGCGCGCTGGCTGGGCATCATCCCCATGGGAGAGCGCGACGAAATCACCCGGCGCCGCAGCCGCCTGGCGCTGCGCGCTTCGGGCGGCGCCATCCTGGCCAAGCGCGATATCGACCTGCCCATGACGCTGATGTTCCTCACCGGCGGCGACAACACCGTGCGCGGCTACGGTTACCAGACGATCGGCGCGCGCACCGACAACGGCCGCGTCATCGGTGGCCGATACTTGGCCACGGGCAGTGCCGAGTGGCAGCGCCCCATCACCATCAAGGGCAATACGCAGGACTTCGAGCACGCCGTGTTCGTCGACGCGGGCACCGTGGGTGATGACATCAACCATATGTACATGCGCGTCGGCGTGGGTACCGGCATCCGCTGGAAAAGCCCCGTGGGCCCGATACAGGCAGATATCGCCTGGGGTGCGCAAGCGCATCAGCTGCGCTTGCATTTGCGCCTCGGCTTCACATTTTGACCATGGCGGATTCCGACTCCAGCCGCGCAGCGCCCACGGCTGACGCGACGCCCCCCTCCAACAGCGCCAAGCCAGGATGTCGGCACCGCTGGCTGCGCGCCTTCGCCGGGCTGATCGCGGCGCTCGTCACCCTGCTCGCCCTGCTGCTGGGCAGCCTGTGGTGGTGGTCCGGGCGCGACGACTCGCTGAACCAGACGCTGCAGCGCGTTGCGCGCTGGCTGCCCGAGGGCCAGAGCCTGGTGGCCAGGGAGGTGACGGGCTCGCTGCGCGCGGGCGGCCGCATAGGCTGGCTGCAATGGCGCAACCAGACCACCAAGGTCGAGATCAAGGAGGCGCGGATAGCCTGGCAGCTGAGTTCGCTGCTGTCGCGCACGCTCAAGCTCGGCGAGGTGCACGTGGCCGAAGTACAGATCGCCAGCACGCCCGATCCCGAGAAAAAGCCCACCGAGCCGCTGCAGGGCCTGAGCTTGCCGGTCAGGATCGACCTGCCCTTTGCCGTGGACCGCATCGTCTGGCAAGGCCCGCCCGAGGCCATCGTCGAAGACCTCAAGGGCCACTACCGGTACGACGGCCGCGCGCATGCGCTGCAGGTGGCCAGCCTGCGCTTTGCCGACGGCAGCTACCAGGCTCAGCTCCAACTGCAGGGCGCCGCGCCCATGCAGCTCGACGCCCAGGTGCAAGGCGATCTGCTCGTGCCCAACCCCATGCAGCCCCAAGCCTCGATTGCCGTGCAGGCACGCGCCCAGGCCCGAGGCACGCTGGCCACCGAGGCCGCACGGATAGCAGTCGCTGCCAATGCCAGCGCCGTTGCCACACCTCAAAAGGAGGAGCATGAAGCGCCTGAGAATATTGAAAAATCCAGAAAAAACATCTCAAAATCAAGCCAGGACAAGCGCAAGAAGCCAGAAAAAAAACAGCAGGATGCCACCGACCTGGCACCCATGCAGGCCGATGTGCAGGCCAGCGTGATGCCCTGGGCCGGGCAACCCCTGCTCTCGGCCAAGGCCGTGCTGCAGAACCTGGACCTGGCCGCCTTCTGGCCCCAGGGGCCGCGCACGCTGCTGAACGGCGAACTGCTGGCCGGCCCGGACCCGACTGCCCCGGATCAGGCTGCGCCAGCGCCATGGAAACTCAGCGCCCGGTTCGAGAACAGCCGGCCCGCGCCCTGGGACAAGCAAGGCCTGCCGCTGCAGTCGCTCACCGCCCAGGTACTCTATGACGACCGGCAGTGGCAAGTCCCCGAAGCCCAGCTGCTGATCGGCAAGGGCCGCATCCGCCTGCAGGGCGGCTACACGCCGGTCTCGCAGTTGTTCGAGGGCCTGGCGCGCGTCGAGCAGCTCAACCCCGCCGACCTCTACAGCACGCTGGATGCGGCTCCGCTGCAAGGCGAGATCAGCGCCAGGGCCGAGCAGGCACAGCGCCCCGCCAATACCGCAGAAGGCGCCGAAGACGCACCCGCGCCGCCGCCCAAGGTGGTCTTTGCCGCCGATCTGCGCGCCGCGGCCGGCAGCCGCAGCGCCAAGCCCGGGCTGCGCCTCCAGACCCTGGCCGCCAAGGGCCAGTGGCAGCAACCCCTGCTGCAGCTCAGCCAGCTGCAGCTGCAGGCGCTGCAGGCCAGCGTGAACGCCAGCCAGCTCGAATTCGATACCGACAGCCGGCATGCCAAGGCCAGACTCAAGGCCGAGCTGCCGGGCGCCCATCTGCAACTGGACGGCCAGATCGGCCCCAAGGCCGGCCAGGGCCAGGCCAGGCTCGATCTCACGGCGCTTTCCACGCTGCTGCAATGGCTGGGCCAGCTGCCGGGCCTGGAGCGCCCGCTGGCCGGCGCCCGGGCCGACGGCAGCGCCCGGCTGCAACTGGACTGGCGCGGCGGCTGGGGGGCGCTGCTGCAGCGCCTCAACGCCCAGCCCGGCACACCCCTGCCCGCCAGCGGCCTGCAGTTCAACGCCGGCCTGAAGGCGCAAAAGCTGCGCTACCAGGCCGCAGGCCAGAGCGCCGAACAGGCACTGGCGATCCCCAGCCTGCAGCTCAACCTGGCCGGCAGCCCCGAAAACGCCAGGCTCAGCCTGACGGCCCAGGCCAGCCAGGCGGCCTTCAGCGCACAGCTGGACACGGCCCTGCAAGGCGGCCTGGCCAGCACCGGCGCGCCGCTGGACTGGCAGGCCAGCCTGGAGAAACTGCAGGCCCGCATCCAGGCCGGGAAGGACCGGCCCAGCCAGGAGAGGCCGGGCCCCTGGCGGGTGCAGCTGCAGCCCGGCGCGCCGGTGCAGATCACGCAGCGCACCTCCTACGCCAAGGGCCAGCCGGTCCTGAGCACACGCTACCAGCTCTCGGCCGGCCGCCTGCAGGTCACGCCGCCCGATCTGGGCATACGCAGGACGCAAGCCAGGACCGAGCCCCTGCCCCCTGCCCAGCTCGCCTGGGATGACAGCAGCGCCGCCCAGGCCGGCAACGGCCAGTGGTCGCTGCGCAGCACAGGCCGCGCCCAAGGCATTCCGCTGGCCTGGGTGGACGCCTTCAGCCTGGGCGACGACGAGCCGCCGCTGGCTGCCGCGGGCCTGAGCGGAGACCTGAGCTTCAACGGCCAATGGGACCTGGACACCATGGGCAAGGCGCTCAAGGCCCAGCTCATGGTGGAGCGCACGGCCGGCGATCTGCGGCTGGCCGTGGACGACGGTTCGGGCACCACCGTGGTCCAGACCACGGGCCCCAGCGCCGACAAGCCTGGCCGTACGCGCACCCGCACCATCAGCGGCGCCGGCATGCGCGCGCGCATCCAGCAGGCGCGCCTGAGCGTGCAGGCCAGCGGCAGCGATGTCACGGCCCAGGTGCAGTGGGAAAGCGAGCGCGCCGGCTCCCTGAATGGCGAGCTGCGCACGCGCCTGGCGCAGCAGGACGGCAGTTGGATCTGGCCCGAGAAGGCACCGCTGCAGGGCCGCGTCACGGCCAGGATGCCCGACATCGGCCTCTGGGCGCTGTTTGCCCCGCCGGGCTGGCGCGTCAAGGGCACGCTGGCGGCCGATGCCACCATAGGCGGCGACCGCCAGAATCCGCAATGGCAGGGCAATCTTCTGGCCGACGAACTGAGCATCGCTTCGGTGCTCGACGGCGTGGACCTGCGGGGCGGCGTGCTGCGCGCCAGGCTGCAGGGCACGCGCCTGGACATTACCGAGCTGCGCCTCAAGGGCGGCAAGGGCAGCAGCGCGCGCATCCTCGGCTACAGCGGCAACCTCGGCAATGCCCCCGAGGATGGCGGCGAGTTCACCGGCTCCGGCTACGCGCAGTGGACGCCACCGGGCGGAAGCGGCGAATCGGGCCTGAGCATGAACCTGCAGGCACAGGCCAGGAAGCTGCAGGTGCTGGTGCGCGCCGACCGGCAGGTCAGCATCTCGGGCGGCCTGCAGGCCCGCCTGGAGCAAGGCCAGTTCGTGCTGCGCGGCGACCTGGGCGTGGACCGGGCCGCCATCATCCTGCCCGAGGAATCCGCGCCCTCGCTGGACAAGGACGTGGTCGTGCACACGGCGGCCTCGCGCAAGGCCGAAGAGGAAGCACGCAGGAAGCGGGAGCGCGAGACCCGCAAGGAAGAGGCCCGCGCCACGCCGCGCAAGCTGCCCGACATCCTGGTCAAGCTCGACCTCGGCCGCGACTTCGCGCTGCGGGGCTACGGCATCACCACGCGGCTGCGCGGGCAGCTCGAAGTCCAGGGCGCCAGCCGCTTCGGCGGGCCGCCGCGCGTGACCGGCGAGATCCGCACCGAGCAGGGCCGCTACCGCGCCTGGGGCCAGTCGCTGGACGTGGAGTCGGGCCTGATCCGCTTCAACGGCCCCTACGACAACCCCTCGCTGGACATCCTGGCCATACGCCCCAACATCGCCGTGCGCGCGGGCGTGCAGGTGCTGGGCACGGCCAGCGCCCCGCGCGTGCTGCTGTATTCGGACCCCGACCTGCCCGATGCGGAAAAGCTCTCCTGGGTGGTCATGGGCCGCGATCCGGCCCGGGGCGGCGCCGAAAGCGCCATGCTGCAGCAGGCCGCCCTGGCGTTGCTGGCCGGGGGCAACAGCGCCAGCGGCAAGATCGCGGGCAGCCTGGGGCTGGACGAGGTCGGCTTCAAGGGGCCGGGCACGGGCGAAGATGCCTCGGGCGCCGCGCTGACCCTGGGCAAGCGCCTGTCCAACAAGCTCTACGTGACCTACGAGCAAAGCCTCTCGGGCGCCATGGGCACCATCTACATCTTCTACGACCTCTCGCGCCGGCTCACGCTGCGCGCCCAGACGGGCGTGACCAGCGCGCTGGATCTGGTCTACACCATGCGCAGGGATTGAAGCAAAACCGCACAAGCCGATTGCACCAGGCCAACGCAGTTAGAATCCAGGGTTCTCTCCTCGTAGTTCAATGGATAGAACGAGCGCCTCCTAAGCGCTAGATACAGGTTCGATTCCTGTCGAGGGGACCAAATCAAAGGCCGCGAAGCTGCATTGCTTCGCGGCCTTTTCTTTTGGTAATTCCTAAAAGTCCTTCAACGCATGCCCAAATCCATGGACATCTGGGGCAGGTTGCGCGATGCCAGCACCGGTGCACGCACAGGTTGCAATCGCTCAGGAGACCTGGGCTTCGGCCTTGGCAGCCAGCGGAACTTTCCAGGCGTCATAGCCATAGACCCAGTCGGCATTGCCGCCCGCACGCAGCCAGTTGTTGCCCCGCGAGCCGATCTGTATCTGGCTGGTGCGCTCCTTGCGCATGGCCTCGTAGTTCTGCAGGGCCTGGGGCACATCCGCAGCGCTTTGGGCCGCATCCAGGTTGCGGGCCAGCACCACGGCATCTTCGATGGCCATGCCTGCACCCTGGGCCATGAACGGCATCATGGGGTGGCTGGCGTCGCCAAGCAGCGAGACCCGGCCTTGCGACCAATGCGGCAGCGGGTCACGCTCGTACAAAGCCGTCTTGAGCACGCTGTCGCAAGCCTCCAGCAAGGCGCGCGCATGTGGGTGGAAGCTGGCGTAGAAGCCGCGCAGCTCGGCCACGCTGCCTTCGGTGGTCCAGGATTCCTCGTGCCACGACTCCTGCGCGGTGGTGGCGAAAATGAAGGTATCCCGGCCCTGGTTGAGCGGAAAGGTCACGATCTGGCTGTCCGACGTCGGGCCCCACCATTTGGTGAAGGCCGCAATGTCGGGAACATCGCGCACGCGCTCCGTGGGTACGACTGCGCGGAACGCGACCACGCCGGTAAAGCGCGGGCTCTCGGCGCCATACAGGGCCGAGCGCACCACGGAGTGGATGCCATCCGAGCCGATGAGCGCATCCAGCCCGTCAAAGCGCGAGCCATCGGCAAACTCCACGGACACGCCGGCTTCGGTCTGCGCGATATGGCTGACACGCTTGGCGAACTGCACCTGGTCAGCAGGAAAGGCATCGGCCAGCGCCGCCAGCAGATCGGCGCGGTGGATGGTGAGCTGCGGCGCGCCGTATTGGCGTTCTGCCTCATCGCCCATGGTCAGGCGCGAGGTTTCCTCGCCGCTGTCCCAGGTGCGGCTGATGCGGTGCGTGGGGCGTGCAGCGGAAGCGCGCACGGCAGCGGCTATGCCTGCGCCCAGGCCGTCCAGGGCCCGCACGGCATTGGGCGTCAGATTGATGTCGGCGCCCACGCGCAGGTATTGCTTGCTCTGCTCGAACACCGTCACCTCATGCCCGCTGCCGTGCAGCGCGTTGGCCGCGGCCAATCCGCCGATGCCACCGCCAACAATGCCTATCTTCAGTCGTGTCTTGGCCATGCCTGTCTCCTTGATCCTGGTGTGAATTCCGCGGGCCGGACCGCACACGTGTCCCGCTGCCCGCCAGTGCCAGCAAGTGTCGGCAAGGCCGTCCCGGGCGTGAAGCGCAAAGCGTCCATAAAATGGCACTAATCGTCCCAAATCCTCTATGAAACAAACCGGCGACCATTTAAGCGATGTGCTGGCCATCTGCCGGGCCGAACGCGCTGTGACGGCCAGCTTCTGCCTGCGTGCGCCCTGGGCCCTGGTGTCCGAAGGCGTGCCCGGGACCATGATCCGCATCGCCCGGGGCCAGCCCTACTGGCTGCGGGTGCAAGGCCGGGCGCCGGTACGGGTCATGCCCGGCGATCTCGTGGTGCTGCCGCTAGGCCACCCTCATGTGATCGCATCGGATCTGGCACAGACCCCGATCCCTTTCGCCCGCATGATCGAGCGCTTTGCCCGGGGAGCCAGGGACGAAAATCCCCTGACCTTCGAGTACGGCGGCCCCGGAGTCCAGACCCGCATCGACTCGGTGCTGCTCTGGATATCGGCCCATTGCCGCCACACCATCCTGAACCTCCTGCCCCCGCTGCTGCACATACCGGCAGCCAAGGCCGCACCACCGGCCATGCTGAGCGACATGCTGCAAGCGCTGATAGAGGACTCGCTGGCGCAGAGGCCTGGATGGCGCCTGGCTGGCGCGCGGCTGGGCGAGCTGGTCATGGTGCATGTGCTCAGCAACCATTTCTCCGCCGAGGAAAAGCCCGAGCAGGGCTGGGTGCGCGGCCTGGCGGATGCACGCATCTCCCGGGCCATGGCCGCCATCCATGGCAGGCCCAGCCACAACTGGACCTTGCAGGCACTGGCCGGGGAGGCCGCCATGTCCCGCTCCCGGTTTGCGCAGGAGTTCAAGACCTTGGTGGGCGAGTCTCCCATGGCCTATCTGCTGCAGCAGCGCATGGCCCATGCGGCTCAGCAGCTGGAGTCGGGCTTGCCGCTGGTGCAGATCGCCGAGGAGTGCGGCTACGAGTCCGAGCGCGTATTCGCCCGCGCCTTCAAGCGCTGGTGCGGCCTGCCGCCGCGCGCCTACCAGCGCAATGCCCGGGCCCTCAGAAAAGAGTTCGATGCGCTGAAGTAGCGCGGGCAGCGTTGAATCAGGCACATAGGCGGCATCAGCCCTGTCTCTGAAATGCCTGCTTGAGGTTCTCGTAGAGAAAATCGCTGAGCAGCTTGGTGCGCTTGGGCATGTGTTCCCGCTGCGGAATGAAGACATGCACATCCAGCCGCGGCCCGCTGTAGCCCAGCACAAGTTCCAGCAAAGCATCGCTCTGGATGAGCGGCCGGGCGAAGTAATCGGTCAATTGCCCGATTCCGGCTCCCTGGACCACCAGTTGCCGCTGCACCGCAGGGTCCTGCGTCACAAAGCACAGCCATGGCTCCAGCGTGGTTTGCTTGCGCGCCGCCTGAAAGGTCCAGGGCCATATGCGATTGGTACGCGGATGCAGCAGGCCGATGCAGCGATGCTGCAGCAAGTCCTGCATGGTCCGCGGTTCGCCGTACCTGGCGAGATATGCCGGTGAAGCACACAGCATGTGGGTGAAGCGCCCGACTCGCCTTGCCACCAGGGAGGTATTGAGAAGCGGCCCTCCGATCACTCCCACATCCATGCCCAGGTCGACAGTATCCGGCCAGGGATTCTGTGTCACCAGTTCGGTACGGATATCGGGATAGAGCTCGGTGAACTGCGCCAGCAGCGGCGCGACCAGCAACTGGCCCAGGCTGAGGCTGGAGACGACCTTGATGGAGCCCGCGGTGCCGCTGGCGCGCTCGCGCAATTCCCGCTCGCCCTGGTTGATGGATTGCACTCCGACGCGGCAGCGCTCATAGAACAGGCGCCCGTCCTCGGTGAGGGACATGCGCCGGGTCGTGCGATGGAATACACGCACGCCCAGCCATCCTTCGAGCTGGGAGATCTGCAGGCTCACCGCCTGGGGCGTCAGATGAAGCATCTGCGCCGCGCGGCTGAAGTTTTCTGCCTCGGCAACGCACATGAAGGTAGTGACGAGTCGGAATCGGTCCATGTATTTACAAGATCTACTTGAAGATATTTCAATTTATCAGCCACTATGACAGCAAAGCCTGGCTAGGCAGAATTTCAGAAAACAAATCGAGCCGGAGACACCCCCATGAGATGCTTACCCGCAAGGCTGCTGATACTCAGCGCTGCTCTGGCAGCCAACTTCGCCATGGCACAGACGCACATGCCCGTGCATGCCGACAGGCCCGTGACGCTGGTGGTCTCCTTCCCGCCAGGCGGCGCACCCGACCAGATCGCCCGCTTGCTGGCGCCGCAGCTGCAAAAGCGCTGGAAGACGCCGGTGATCGTGGCCAGCCGCCCGGGAGCGTCGGGCAATGTCGGCAATGATTCGGTGGCCCGCGCAGCGCCTGACGGGCACACCCTGTTGATCACACCCAACACGTTCACCATGGTGCCGCACGTCCTTCCCGAAGGAGCGCGCAGCCACGCCGACGTCATCCGGGACTACACCCCGATTGCATTGCTGTCTTCAGCGTCGATGCTGATGCTGGCCAACCCCAAGCTGGGGGTCAAGAGCGCCTCTGAGCTGGTCAAGCTGGCAGGCACGAAACCGGATCTGGGCTACGCGACCTCGGGCGCAGGTTCGCCCATGCAACTGGCGGGAGAAATGTTCAACAAGGCCGCCAGGCTGCAGCTACGCCATATCCCCTACAAAGGAACGACGCCAGCCATCAACGACGTCCTGGGCGGCCATGTGATGCTCACGTTTCTCGGCGTTCCTGTTGCCAAGCCCCTGATCGATGCGGGTCGCCTGGTTCCCCTGGCCACCGCGGACAAAGTCCGCAGCACTTTTCTGCCTGATCTTCCGACCATGCAGGAGCAAGGCCTGCCTGGCGTTGAAGTCGACATCTCGTTCGGTGTCTATGGGCCCAAGAACATGCCGGCGGCCCTGGCAGACGATATCCACAAGTCCTTGCGCGAAACGCTGGCCAAACCGGAGGTCGCGGCCCAGTTCAAAAGCCTGTACCAGGTGGTCGAGGACCAGACGCGCAGCGCCTTCGTGGAAAAGACCCGTTCCGACTATGAGCGCTATGGACGCCTGGCCAAGGAATTCGGCCTGTTGGCAAACTGAGAGCGTGCTCGCCGAAGCCGATACGCCATGACAACACGAGCACCCAACGTGCTGATGATCGTCACCGATCAGCAGCGCGCCGATCATCTTGGCTGCGCCGGCAACTCCGTGCTGCGCACACCCCATATCGACTCCCTGGCCCAGGCGGGTGTGCGGGCTACGCGCTTTCATGCGGCGAGCACGACATGCATGTCCAACCGGGCGACCTTGATGACCGGACGCCTGCCCTCGCTGCATGGCGTGGTGCACAACGGCATCAATCTTTCGCGGGACCATACGACCTTCGTCGAGCTGCTGCGCGCCGGGGGCTATGCGACGGCGCTGATCGGCAAATCCCATCTGCAGTCCTTCGGCTACGACGGCCCGGCACGCAGACGATGGATCAATGCCAATGACGGATCCGAGCCTCCCGCCGCCCTGCGCGATGCACGCAAGAATCTTCGCAGCGGCGACGACTATCTGAACGAATGGACGCCCGACTGGCGCAGCGGCCGGCGCACGCATGTGACAACGCCTTATTACGGATTCGAGCATGTCGAGCTGGCGACCTTCCATGGCGACCAGGTGGATGGAGACTATGCACGCTGGCTGGCGCAGCGCCATCCCGATCCAGCCCGGCTGCGCGGCCGCGCCAATGCCCTGCCATCCCCCGGGTACAGCGCACCGCAAGCCTGGCGCACGGCCATGCCGGAGGAGCTTTACCCATCGGCCTGGATCGGTGAACGAGGATGCCAATGGCTGAGGGAGCATGTGCGGCAAGCCCATGGCAAGCCGTTTTTCCTGAACATTTCATTTCCCGATCCGCACCATCCCTTCACCCCTCCGGGCCGGTACTGGGACCTGTACCGGCCCGAAGACATGCGCCTTCCGCAAAGCTTTCACGAACCCGGCAGCTCGCAGTTGCTCAAGGACGTGCACCGCTATTCCCGGGAAGGCGGATCTCGCGAAGGCTATGGCGCCTATGCGGTCAGCGAGCGCGAATGCCAGGAGACGATGGCACTGACCTACGGCATGGTTTCCATGATCGACGACCAGGTCGGGCGCCTGCTGCTGACCTTGCGCGAGCTCTCTCTGGATGAGGACACGGTGATCCTCTACACCAGCGACCATGGGGACATGATGGGCGACCATGGCATCGTGCTCAAGGGGGCGATGCACTTCGACGGACTCACACGCGTCCCCTTCATCTGGCGCGACCCCGCCACGCCGGCCGGCAACCAGACCGTGGATACGGCCTGCGGCACGGCGGATATTGCCCAGACCATCCTGGCGCGCTGCGGCCTGGCGCCCTACAACGGCATGCAGGGCGGCAATCTGCTGCCCTTGCTGGCCACACCGGACGCCAACCGGCAGCTTTCACGCCCGGGCGTGATGGTGGAAAGCGAGCCCGTGGTGCTGCCTCACGGCAGAACCCGGAGATACAGGCTGCGCAGCCTGATCAATGCCGATTGGCGGCTGACCCTGAGCAACCTGCACGAGCTGTGCGAGCTGTATGACCTGCGCACCGATCCATTGGAGCAGCACAACCTTTGGGATGTACGCCTGGCCGAGCGCGGACAGCTATGCGCGCAGCTGCTGATGGAACTCAGCGAACAGGCCGATTGCTCGCCCTTGCCCACGGCCATCGCCTGATGGCACCCATCGAACGAAGGTAATCAACGACAAGAACCGCGACGCGAGGAGACAAACAATGCGACGTCTGATGACTGGATCTGCAGCGCTTCTGGGGCTGTGGGGACCCTGCCATGCCCAATCATCCATCACGCTTTATGGCCTGCTTGATACCGCCGTTGAGCATATCAACCACGTAGGCCCGAGCGGAGCCGGTTTGACCCGCATGCCGAGCAATGCGGGCGCCATCCCCTCAAGGCTGGGCTTTCGAGGCCAGGAGGATCTGGGCGCAGGCGTCAAAGCGCGCTTTGTGCTGGAAATGGGCATTGCGCCGGATTCAGGCGGACTCAACCAAGGCGGGCGCGGATTCGGCAGGCAGTCATGGGTGAGCCTGGATGGCCCATGGGGAGAGCTGGGGCTGGGCCGGCAATACACCATGCTTTTCTGGTCCATGCAGAACGCCGATGTCATCGGTCCAGGACTGCACAGCATTGCCAGCTTTGACAGCTACTTCCCCAACGCCAGGGCCGACAATGCCATCTCGTACAAGGCCACTTTTTTCGGCTTGACATTGGGCGCCACCTACAGTTTTGGCCGCGATGCCGTCAATGCAGGGCCAAGCCCCGCTGGAACCAACTGCGCAGGCGAGAGCGCGTCGGACAAAAGCGCCTGCCGGGAATGGTCGCTTCTGCTCAAATACGACGCTGCCTCCTGGGGCATGGCACTGGCTCACGACGTTCTTCACGGCGGCCCTGGTGCCTTTGCAGGACTGGGCAAAAGCAGCTTGACAGATCAGCGCACGATGCTCAACGGCTATGCCAAGCTGGATCAGGTCAAGATAGGTGGCGGCTTCATGCGTCGCGACAACGATGGCAGCCCCCTCTCCCCTCGTAGCAACCTATGGTTTGCAGGCATCTCCTATCCCATGGGGGCCTGGAAATTCGATACACAGTACTACCAGATGGATTACAGCGCCAAGGCTGACAAGGGGCAGTATTGGGTCTTCCGGAGCACCTATAGCTTTTCCAGGCGAACGGCTGCTTATGCCTCCTTCGGCTACATGAAGAACAAGGGCAGCGCCAATTTCAGCGCCAGCAGTGCGCAAGCTGGAGGATTGCCCGCCACCGGGGTGAATCAGACAGGTTTCGGCGTCGGGCTGCGGCACTCGTTCTGATTGCCGCAGGACAAAAGGTCGCAGGCTGCAGCTTCAAGGCTGAGTGCAGGTACTGTTGGAGGAAGCAAGTCAAAGGCCGCGAAGCTGCATCACCTCGCGGCCTTTTTCCTTTCTGTTTTGCATTGCCCGGAAAATCCATTGCTCAGGGCTGTGGCCGGATGTTCTGGTTCATGCGAAAGAAGTTCGCCGGGTCGTATCGGCCCTTGATCTGCTGGAGCCGCCGGTAGTTGGGGCCGTAGGCTGCTGCGACGGGGTCGTCCGCCTCGTCGTCGTCCAGGTAGTTGACATAGCGGCCGGCGGCGAAGAAGGGACGCATTCTTGCGTAGGTCTCGCGGGTCCAGGCGATGCATGCACCGGTATCCGCCGGCTGCGTCCATTGGCCGAGCACGAGGAAGTTGTAGCCCTCGCTGCGGTGCGGGAAGGCCGTGTCGCTCACATCGACGCGGGTGACCGCGCCATGGAAGTGTTCGAGCAGCAGCTGGCCCATGGGCGTCGGGCAGCGCGCGAAGCAATCGATCATGGTGGCTATCGCGGCATCGCTCAGTTCGGTGAGGAAATTGGACTTCCAGTAGTTGAGCGCTCCTTTGGGGTAGCCGGCGTCGAGCATGCCGTTGAGCTGGGTGTAGGGCATGGGCCCCACCGCATCGAGCAGGGGCGGGGCGAACTGCCTGAGCGGGAGCACAGCTTTCTCAGCTTCTTCCAGCGGCCCGCAGTGGCAGGTCACCAGGGCAGCCACCGGCATGCCGGAGCCGTCGGGCGCATGCGCCAGCGTGGCGAACAGCATGTGCTCGTCGGGCAATTGGCGTGTGCTGTCGCGGAAGAATTCCAGCAGGGTGCGGGCGCAGCTTATCGGATGGACGACAAGGCCGCCGGTGATGGCCGGGCCGACCGGGTGCAGCGCGTACTCGAAGCCCGTGGCCACGCCGAAATTCCCGCCGCCGCCACGCAATGCCCAGAACAGTTCGGGCTCCTGCTGCCGGCTCGCCTGCAGGACCTGGCCCTCGGCCGTGACGAGTTCCACAGAGAGCAGGTTGTCCAGCGCCAGGCCGTGCTTGCCCATCAGCCAGCCGATTCCGCCGCCGAGGGTCAGTCCGGCAATGCCCGTGCTGGAGACCACGCCTCCGGTCACGGCCAGGCCGTGCAGCTGCGTCTCTCGGTCGAGCTCGCCCCAGGTGACACCGCCTTGCGCCCAGGCCGTTCCGCGTTGCACATCGACGCGGATGCCTTTCATCAGCGACAGGTCGGCCACCACTCCGCCATCGACCATCGCCCTCCCCGCCACGTTGTGGCCGCCGCCGCGCACGGCCAATTCGAGGCCCAGCCTGCGGGTCAGGTCGATGGCGGCCGCCACATCGGCCACGCCCAGGCATCTGGCGATCAGCGCCGGCCGCTTGTCGACCAGGCCGTTATGGACCCTTCTCGCAGCCTCGTAGCCGGCATCCGCGGGTTGCAGGAGCTGCCCGCGGAAAGTGGCAGCGAGTTCGGCCGCAGCGTCGGCCAGCGATCCCATCGGCAGCATGGCGTTTCTCCTGAAATGTGGGCCAAGTCTCCAGCGAAGCCGGCCCGGGAGCAAACGCTAAGAATTCAGCCAAAGGTGAACTGATTTCATCTACATTGCCTGCATGCACCGGCTACCGCCCCTGATAGAGCTGCGCGCCTTCGACGCCGTTGCGCGCCACATGAGCTTCAAGAAGGCCGCGCTGGAGCTGTGCGTCTCGCCCACTGCGATCAGCCACCAGATCCGGTTGCTGGAGCGCTACTGCGGCTGCGCCCTGTTCCGCCGCCGGCCGCGGCCCCTGGCGCTGACCGATGCCGGCGCGCGGCTGTTTCCCGTCATCCGTTCGGGGCTGGAGGCTTTTGCCACGGCCATCGCGGCTGTCAAGCGGGAGGGCGACCAGCAGCCCCTGCGCGTGACGGCTACCAACGCTTTCGCCAGCCGCTGGCTGGTGCCCCGCCTTCCGGCCTGGCGGAAATTGCATCCGCATATGCCGCTGGAAGTGATAGGCACCGACTCCGTGCTCGACCTGCAGGCCGGCGACGGCGACGTCGCCATTCGCTATGCGACCAGCCGCGAAGCGCCGGCGGACGGAATCGTCGATGCGCTGGCGAGCGACACCTTCTGGCCTGTCTGCAGTCCGCGCCTGCTGTCGGCTGGCCCGCTGAGGCGGCCCTCCGAGCTTGCCGGGCATGTCCTGGTCCATTCCTATTGGGGTCCGGCCGACCGTGAGCCGCCCACGTGGCAGCGATGGCTGGCCGCGGCGGCGCGCAGGTGGCGCGACGTGCCCGAATTCAAGGACATGCAGCACCTGAGCTTCCGTGAGGAACTGCATGCCATCGAGGCCGTGATCGCCGGCCAGGGCGTAGGGATCTTCAGCGACGTGCTCGTGGCGCCCGAACTCGCCGCCGGCACGCTGGTGAAGGCCTTCCCGCTGAGCCTGCCCGGCTATGGCTTCTACGTGGTCCGCAGGACCAACCACCCACGCGAGCCGACCATCCTGGCCTTCTCGGAATGGCTGCGCTCGGCGGCCTAGAGGGCTCAGTGCGCCGCCTCGGCCGATGGCTTGCGGCGCGCGGCCTTGGTCCGGTACATGGCGGCTCCGGCCTTTTGCAGCGCGTCGTCCAGGTCCGTGCCGTCTGGCGGCAGGCAGACAGTGCCCACGCTGGCGCCCAGGTAGCTGAACTGGCCGCCGCCGGGCAGCCCGACGCAGGCGCTGGAGGCGTCGAACAGGCGCCGCTGCAGATCCCGCGCAATCTGGTCGCCATCGTCATCCAGGCTGGGGCCCATGCCGACCATCACGAACTCATCGCCGCCGAAACGGGCCAGCATGTCGCTGCCGCGCACCGCGGCAGACAGCTGCATGCCCAGCGTGCACAGCAGGGCATCGCCGGCCTCGTGTCCGCAGCGATCGTTGACTTCCTTGAAATGGTCGAGGCTCACAAAGCCTACCAGCACCCATTCGCGGCTGCGGCGGCAGTGGGCAATGACGCGCTGCAGCTCCTCGGTCAGGCTGCGGCGGTTGGGCAGGCCAGTCAAGGCATCCAGCATGGCCAGGGAGGCCAGTTCCTGGTTCGCATGCTGCAGCGCATGCCGCAGCTGCTCGCGCTCGGCAAAGCCCGCCACCATCCCGGCGAACAGGCGCAGCATGCTTTCAGCCTCCGGGGCCAGCGGCGCCGATTCGCTGCTGGCAGCGCACAGCATGCCGTAGAGCTGGCCCGATGAAAACCGCACCGGCATGCTGGCACAGGTCTGCATGCCCAGCCCGCGCGCGGCATCCGAATCGCCCCAGCACCGGGCCACCTCGTCTGCGTACATGCGCTCTTCGTCCAGGGCTCGCGTGCCCGGCGTATCGCGCCAGGGCACCTGCAGGCCCTCCCTCATCTGCAGCGTTCCCGCGTTGAGCGCATAGAGCACGTTCTGCACGCCATGCTCCTCGTCGACCGTGGTCAGGTAGGCCGACTCGAACCGGGTCACTTCGAGCAGGATTTCCAGCAGAGGGCGGGTAAGCGCCTGCAGCGTCCGGGCGGCAGCCACCGTCCGGGAAAGACGCTGAACCATGGATTCCATCAATGCACCTCCCTACCTTGCAACTGGCCCGCGCAGCCATGCGCGGGTCGGACGGTGCAAGTCTAAGCCAGTCCCGATCCCGATTTCAGCTCCGGCCCGCCGGTGCTGGCCTGGGCCACAGAACTCGCACCCGCAAGCCGCCCAGCGCCGGCGAAGCATCGAGCCGCAGCTGCGCGCCGGCCGATTGCGCAATGCTCTGCACGATGGCCAGCCCCAGGCCGCTGCCGCCGGCCATGCCGCCCGCATGCTGGCCCCGCACGAAACGCTGCACCACGCGCTCGCGCTCGTGTTCGGCAATGCCGGGGCCGGAATCCTCCACCACCAGCGCCCGGCCCTGCGCGTCCTGGCTCCAGCCCACGTCCACGCGCCCTCCGGCCGGAACATACTTGATGGCGTTGTCCAGCAGATTGCGCAGCAGCGTGGCCATGGCCTGCGGATCGGCCGCCACGGCGAAGCTGTCCTGCAGCTGCGGCGCCTCGCTCAATCCCACGTCCAGCGCTTTCGCCTGGGCCATGACGGCGGTCTCGGCCAGCACCTGCTCGGCCAGGATGCGCAGATCGACCAGACCGGTACCCGTGCCGGCGGCGGCCTGCGGCAGCGGCGCTCCCCTGGCCTCCTGGCGCGCCAGCGCCAGCAACTGCTCCACCAGGTGCTTGGCGCGCTCTATGCCGGCCGCCAGGCGCTGCTGCGCCAGTTCGCGCGCGGCAGGGTCCGGCGCCCGCTGCAAGGCCTGCAGCTGCAGCTGCAGGGCGGCCAGCGGAGAGCGCAGCTCGTGCGCCGCATCGGCCACGAAATGCTGCTGCGCCTCGAACGCCTGGTCCACGCGCTGCAGCAAGGCATTGAACTCGCGCACCAGGGGCTGCACCTCATCGGGCAAGCCTTCCACGGGCACCGGCGCCAGGTCCTGCGGCTGGCGCATGGCCAGCTCGCGGCGCACGCGCTGCACGGGCGCCAGCGACCGGCGCACCACCCACCATACGGCCAAGGCCAGCAGCGGCGCCAGCAGCGCGATGGGCCAGAGGCTGCGCAGCGCGGCCTCGCGGGCCAGCTCGGTGCGCACGCGCATGTCCTGCGCGATCTGGATCACCTGGGAGCGGGTCTGCAGCGAGAACACCCGGTAGGTGGTGCCGCGCGCGGGCACGTCGGCAAAGCCCAGCACGGCCATCTGCGGCAGCGCGGCCCCCAGTGCCGATTCGAAGATGCGCAGGCCTTCGTTGGTCCAGACCTGGACGATGAAGTCGTGGTTCTCGTCCTCGGGCGGCGTGCCCTGGGGCCGCCCCATGGCATCCACGGGCAGGCCGGCGCGCAGGGCAAACGCCGTCTGCTGCATCTGGTAGTCGAACAGCGTATCGGTCTGCGCCAGGGCATTGCGGTAGGCCAGCACGCCCTGCAGCAGCGCCGTCAAGGCGATGGCCGCGCCTATGAACAGCAGCAGGCGCGCGCCCAGCGAGCCGGGCAGGCACCGGCGCAGCCAGCGGCGGGCGGCGACGGAGAATGCGAGCGGGCCGGCGACGGTCATGATGGATCACGCCCGGGGCAGCATATAGCCCACGCCGCGCACGTTGAGGATGGCGCCAGGCCCCAGCTTCTTGCGCAGGCCGTGGATATACACCTCGATGGCATTGCTGCTGACCTCGTCACCCCATCCATAGAGTTTGTCCTCCAGTTGCTGGCGCGACAGCGTGCTGCCCGGGCGGGCCAGCAGGGCCTGCAGCACGGCCCATTCGCGGCCGGACAGCAGCACGGGGCTGCCGTTGACCGAAGCTTCGCGCGTGGCCGGGTTCAGCCGCACGCCCGCGTGCTCGTACTGCACTTCGGCCCGGCCCGAGGCCCGGCGCGCCAGGGCTCGCAGGCGGGCCAGCAGTTCGTCCATGTCGTAGGGCTTGACCACATAGTCGTCGGCCCCCGCATCCAGCCCCGCAATGCGGTCGCGCACGGCATCGCGGGCCGTGGCGACGAGCACCGGCGTGGCGTCCTTGCGCGCGCGCAGCTGGCGCAGCACCTGCAGTCCGTCCAGGCCCGGCAGGCCCAGGTCCAGCAGCACCAGGTCGTACTGATGGCCGTGCAGGGCCGTGTCGGCCTGCCGGCCATCCTGGACCCAGTCCGCCACATAGCCCTCTCCGCGCAGCAGGCTCTGCACGGCTTCGCCGATCATGGCGTCATCTTCAACAAGCAAAAGGCGCATGGAGCCAAGCATAAGGCAAGCTCCATGCGCCTTGCCCGCCCTCTCCAACTCAACCCAGGCGCACCGGCACGAAGATCTTGTTGCCGTCGCGCCAGATCAGCACGGCCACGGTCTTGTCGGCCTTGGCCATGGCGGCGCGCACATCGTCGATGTTGCGCGCCGGCACGCCGTTGATCGACAGCAGCACATCGCCCTGCGTGATGCCGGCCATGGCGGCAGGTCCGCCGGCCTGCGCCACCAGCAGGCCGCCGTCCACGCCGATCTGCTTTTTCTCCTCGGGCTGCAGCGGGCGCAGCGCCAGGCCCAGCTTGCCCTTGCCGGCATCGGGCGTGTCCTTGGCCACCTTGGCGGCCTTGTCGCCGGCATCACCCAAGGTGGCGCTCAGCGTCTTCGAGGCGCCCTTGCGCCAGATCTCCAGCGTCACCTTCCGGCCCGGCAGCGCCTGCCCCACGAAGGCCGGCAGATCGCCCGAACCCACGATGGTCTGGCCGTCGATCTTGCGCACCACGTCGCCAGCTTCCAGGCCGGCCTTGGCGGCAGGGCCGCCCGGCTCCACGCTGGAGACCAGCGCACCCTCGGGCCGGTCGAGCTTGAAGGAGTCGGCAAAGGCCTGGTTCACCTCCTGCACGGTCACGCCCAGGCGTGCGTGCTGGGCCTTGCCCGTGGCCTGGATCTGCTGCTGCACGCGCGTGGCCACTTCGATGGGAATGGCGAAGGACACCCCCTGGTAGCCGCCCGAACGCGTGTAGATCTGGCTGTTGATGCCGACCACCTCGCCGCGCGCATTGAACAGCGGGCCGCCCGAGTTGCCGGGATTGATGGCCACGTCCGTCTGCAGGAAGGGCACGAAGGAGTCATCGGGCAGCGAGCGGCCCTTGGCGCTGACCACCCCGGCCGTCACGCTGTTCTCGAAGCCGAACGGCGAGCCTATGGCCAGCACCCAGTCGCCCACGCGCAGATTCGAGGTCTGGCCGAGCCTGACCGTGGGCAGGTCCTTGGCATTGATCTTGAGCACGGCCACGTCGGTCTTGGGGTCCTGGCCCAGCACCTTGGCGTTGAACTCGCGGCGGTCGGTCAGCTTGACCGTCACCTCCTTGGCGCCATGCACCACGTGGGCGTTGGTCAGGATCACGCCGTCGCTGGAGACGATGAAGCCCGAGCCTTCGCCACGCACGGGCACATCGGGCTGCTGCCGGCGCCCGCCCCCCCCCCCGCTTCCGGGCATGCCCGGAATGCCGAACTGGCGAAAGAACTCGAAGAACGGATCGTTGGGGTCCATGCCCTGCGGGGCCTGCTGCTGGCGCGAAGAAGCTGCATCGCCCTCGTCGTCGCCCATGGAACGCGAGGTGCCGACCACGCTGATATTGACCACGGCCGCGCCGTTGCGCGCCGTGATGTCGGCAAAGTTGGGGGCCGTCACCACGGGCTGGCTGCCGGCCGGCTGGCCCATGGGCACAGCCTGGGCTGCTGCCACGGCCTGGGCGCGGGCATCGCCGTGCACTGCGCCGACCAGGCCGGCGCCGGTGGCGCCCAGCGCGCCGATGGCACCCGCGGCCACCAGGGCCATGACCAAGCGGCGGGGAGTGGATACAAGCGTGTTCATGACAGACCTTTCAATCAAGCAACCGCTATCGGGCTGCGTTGGAAGGCAGTCTGAACGCCGAGACTTAGGCCAGGCTTATGAAGTCCTGTCCTGCCGGAAAATTCAAATCAGCTCCAGCACCTTCTCGGGCGGGCGGCACAGGGCCGCGCCCTTGGGCGTGACCACGATGGGGCGGTTGAGCAGCGCCGGGTGCGCGGCCACGGCGGCAATGAGCTGGGCATCGCTCACGCCGGCCTGGTCCAGGCCCAGCGCCTGGTACTCTGCCTCCTTGGTGCGCAGCAGTTCGCGCACGGGCACGCCCAGGTGCTCGATCAGCTCTGCCAGCTCGGGCGCCGTCAGCGGCGTGGCGATGTAGTCCACGATCTGCGGCTCGATGCCGTGCTCGCGCAGCAGGGCCAGCGCACCGCGCGAGTTGCTGCAGCGGTTGTTGTGGAAGATGGTGATGTCGTTGCGGGGTGTGGGAGCGGTAGTCATGCGCGCAGTGTAGTGGCGGAGCACGCTGACGGCATCCATCCTGACTGGCATGGCATAGCCATCAATGCAAGATGCAGACACTACCCAGGCCAGAGACATCGAGCAGGGGCCGCCCCGCAGCGAGGATGTCGCCCCCTCCCGAAGAGAGAGAGGGGGAAGCGGCACAGCCGCTCAGGGAGTTAACTTCTCAAGCGATCCACTTCCGCATGCAGATCCTGGGTCCAGAGGCGGCGGTCGCGCCCCTGCGCACGCTGGGGCTCGCCGTAGTGCACCACGGCCACCAGATCGTTGGCGCCAAGCACGCGCCAGATGGAGCCCAGCAGGGTCTCGTCGCCCACATAGGTGGCGGCGTAGCTGGTCTCGCCGGTCGCACCGTCGAAAAAGCGCAGGCCCACGGGCTGCACCGGCGCATCGCACTGCACGGCGGCTTCCAGCAGATTGGAATGGAACGCCAGCAGCTCGCGGCCGTCGCCCGTCGTGCCTTCGGGGAACACGGCCAGGATCTCGCCGCGCTCAAAGGCTTGCTGCATGCTGCTGACCATGCGCAGCGCGTCGCGCCGCGAGCTGCGCTGAATGTAGAGCGTTCCCGCCGCCGTGGCCAGCGTGCCGATGATGGGCCAGCCCTTGACGTCGGACTTGGAAATGAAGCGGCAATGGCGCGCTGCATGCATCATGGGAATGTCGAGCCATGAAATGTGGTTGCTCGCGATGAGCACCGGCCCTTTGACGGGCGGCTGGCCCTGGACCTGCAGCCGCACGCCGGCACGCACCAGCAAGGTCGCGGCCCAGGCCTGCACATGCTCGTACTGCTTCCCGTCGTTCAGCTGCGGGAAACGAAAAGCCACGATCCAGGCGCCCTTGGCGACATGGGCCAGGACGCGTAGCGCACGCCACAGGGCACGCAGGTTGGTTTTGATTTTGTGCAGGCCGTTTGCCATCATGCGAAAAAACTCTGTTGCCCTGCCGTGCTCCATATGAACCACGGCCAATACACCCGGCGCAGCCCAAGCCAGAGACATCAAGCAAGGGCCGCCCCGCAGCGAGGATGCCGTCCCCATTCAGGGGGAAGGCGCAAAGCGCCTCAGGGGGTGTTTTCAAAAGCAATACGGCCGTCCACCAGCGTGCAGCGCACGCGGGCCGGCAGCTCGTAGCCGGCAAACGGCGTGCTCTTGCCCTGGCTGGCCAGGGCCCTGGCTTCCACGGTCCAGGCGGCGTCGGGATCGACGATGCACAGATCGGCCACACCGCCCTCTTGCAGGCGGCCCAGCTGCGCCTGCTGCTCGCCCAGGGCCTGGCCCAGAACGGCCACCGGCGCCGAGGTGACCGCGGCCAGGGCCCTCGCCAGCGGCACCTGGTGCTCGCGGCTCCACTTGACGGCAACGGACAGCAGCAGCTCCACGCCGGTGGCGCCGGGCTCGGATTCGGCGAATGGCAGCACCTTGGCGTCCTCGTCCACGGGCGTGTGGTCCGAGACCAGCGCATCGATGATGCCGTCGGCCAGTGCAGCCGACAGTGCCTCGCGGTCGCGCTGCTGGCGCAGCGGCGGCGTCAGGCGCGCGCTGCTGTCGAAGTAGCCGATATCGGTCTCCGTCAGCAGCAGCGAGTTGATGGACACGTCGGCCGTCACGTTCAGGCCCTCGGCCTTGGCGCGGCGCACCAGTTCCACGCCCTGGCTGCTTGAGATGCGGCACAGGTGGACGCGGGTCTGCGAGCCGCGGATCAGCTCGAAGATGGTGTGCAGTGCAATCGTCTCGGCCGCCACGGGCACGCCGGACAGGCCCATGCGCGTGGCCAGCGCGCCGCTGGCCGCCACGCCCTTGCCCAGGTCCTTGTCCTGCGGGCGCAGCCACACGGCATAGCCGAAGGTGTTGGCATAGCTCAGCGCGCGGCTCAGCGTGGTGATGCTGGACAGCGGCACATCGGCCTGGCCGAAGGCCACGCAGCCCGACTCGGTCAGCTCGGCCATCTCGGTCAGCACCTCGCCCTTGAGGCCCACGGTCAGCGCGCCCATGGGGAACAGGCGCGACTTGTGCTGCTTCTCGGCACGGAACTTGAGCATTTCCACCAGGCCCTGCTCGTCGAGCACGGGGTCGGTGTCGGGCGGGCAGACCAGGCTGGTCACGCCGCCGGCCACGGCCGCAGCCATTTCGGACTGCAGCATGCCCTCGTGCTCATGACCGGGCTCGCGCAAGCGCACGGCCAGGTCGACCAGGCCGGGCAGCACCCAGCAGCCCTTGGCGTCGATTTCGCGCTCGGCCACAAATCCCGCGGGGGCGGCGCCGATGGCGGCGATCCTGCCGCCTTCGATGGCGATATCGGCCTGTTGATCAAAACCCCGGACCGGGTCCATCACACGGCCGTTACGGATGAGAATTTTCATGGTTTGGCACCAAACTGGCTGCCAACCCTTGCTTCGTAAGCGCTGGCAGCTATCAAAAACACGATCAGGCTTCGTTGCCCGCGACGATCGACATGACGGCCATGCGCACGGCAATGCCGAAGGTCACCTGCGACAGGATCACGGCCTGCGGGCCGTCCACCACGGCGGAGTCGATCTCCACGCCGCGGTTGATGGGGCCGGGGTGCATGACGATGGCATCGGGCTTGGCCAGCTCCAGCCGCTTTTCGGTCAGGCCGAAGCTCTTGAAGTATTCCTGGCTCGAGGGCAGCAGCGCCCCGCTCATGCGCTCGTTCTGCAGGCGCAGCATGATGATGACATCGCAGTCCCTGATGCCTTCTTCCAGGTTGTGGAAGACGCGCACGCCCATCTGCGCCATGTCGGCGGGCACCAGCGTGCGCGGGCCGACCACCCGGACCTCGGCGGCGCCCAGCGTGGTCAGGGCATGGATGTCCGAGCGCGCCACGCGCGAGTGCAGCACGTCGCCCACGATGGCCACGCGCAGATTGGAGAAATCCTGCTTGTAGTGGCGGATGGTGTACATGTCCAGCAGGCCCTGCGTGGGGTGGGCATGGCGGCCGTCGCCGGCGTTGACCACGTGCACATGGGGCGCCACGTGCTTGGCGATCAGATAGGGCGCGCCCGATTCGCTGTGGCGCACGACAAAGATGTCGGCGGCCATGGCCGACAGATTGTCTATGGTGTCCAGCAGGGTCTCGCCCTTGCTGGCCGAGCTGCGGGCGATGTCGAGGTTGAACACGTCGGCCGACAGGCGCTTGGCCGCGATCTCGAAGGTGGTGCGCGTGCGCGTGCTGTTCTCGAAGAACAGGTTGAACACGCTCTTGCCGCGCAGCAGCGGCACCTTCTTGACTTCGCGGTCGTTGACGCTGACGAAGTTGCTGGCCGTGTCGAGGATATGGGTCAGGATGTCCTTGGACAGCCCTTCGGTGGAGAGCAGGTGGATCAGCTCGCCGTTCTTGTTCAGTTGGGGGTTGCGCTTGTACAGCACGATCAGGCCTCTTGAATACGGAAATGGAAGGCGCCGGCATCATCGCGCGCCAGCGACAGGATCTGCCCAGCCGGCAGGGCCACGCGCGCCGCCGCGTAGCAGGCCTCGATGGGCAGCTCGCGCCCACCGCGATCCACCAGCACGACCAGGCGCACGCAGGCCGGGCGGCCGTAGTCATAGAGCTCGTTGAGCACGGCGCGCACGGTGCGGCCCGTGTAGAGCACGTCGTCGAGCACGAGGATGTCGGCGCCGTTGACATCGAAATCGAGCTGCGTCTGGGCGCTGGTGCTCATGCCGCGCTGGGCGAAGTCGTCGCGGTGCAGGGCCGAGGACAGCACGCTGGGCTTGCCCGGCAGGTTCAGGTCCTTGTGCATGCGCTCCACCAGCCAGGCACCGCCCGAGGTGATGCCGGCCAGGCGCGTGGTGGGACCCATGAGGCGCTGTACGCCGCGCAGCAATTCGCGGTACAGGGCTTCGGCGTCCAGAACCAGGTTGCCCGAGACACCTGCAATGGGTTCACTCATGGAAGACTCCTCAAAAACTGTTCAAGAATGATGCAGGCCGAAGCCGCGTCGGCGTCGCGCGCGCCGCCGGCCAGGGCCTCGGTGGTGCTGTAGCGCTCGTCCACTTCGTAGACCGGCAGCTTGAAGCGGCTCCGGAGCTGGCGCCCGAACTTCTTCGCACGCGCCGTGTTCTCGTGGGGGACGCCGTCCGGGTGGTAGGGTACGCCGATCACCAATGCCTGGGGCTGCCACTCGCGCACCAGCTGGTCCACGGCATCCAGGCGCGCCTGCGCGCCTTCGGCCCGGATGGTGGGCAAGGGGCTGGCGCCGCCCAGCACGCGGTTGCCCGAAGCGCAGCCCGTGCGCTTGGTGCCGAAGTCGAAGGCCAGGAACTGCTGGAAATGGGCCGGCACCTGGGGGACTGCGGAAGCGGCGGAGCCGGCCGCCGCATCGCCGGTCGATGAAAAGGCCGCATCGGCGGCCTTGTTGGAAGAAGAAATATCGCTCATGCGCGTCCTGCTTCGGGCGACAGCATCCAGCGCTGCAGGCCCAGCAGGCCCAGGGCGCGGTCGTAGCGCTCATCCACGGGGGTGTCGAAGATCACCTGGGTATCGGCCTCGACCGTAAGCCAGGCGTTCTCGGCGATCTCGGATTCGAGCTGGCCCTCGTTCCAGGACGAGTAGCCCAGCGTCACCAGCAGGCGCCTGGGGCCCGCGCCGTCGGACAGGGCTTCGAGCACGTCCTTGGAGGTGGTCATTTCCAGGCCGCCCGGAATGGTCATGGTCGAGGCATAGGCCGACTCCTCCTCGGCGGCGCCTTCGATCAGCATGGGTTCGTGCAGCACGAAGCCGCGGTCGGTCTGCACCGGGCCGCCCTGGAACACCAGGTCGCCGCGCAGGTCCTCGCGCTTGAGGCCCAGGTCCACCTTGTGGAGCAGATCTTCGAGGCTGAGCTTGGAAGGCTTGTTGATAATCAGGCCGAGCGCGCCGCGCTCGCTGTGCTCGCACAGATAGATCACACTGCGCGAAAACGCTTCGTCTTCCAGACCCGGCATGGCAATCAGAAAGTGGTGCGTCAAGTTGATAGGCGCAGATTGTGCAGACATGCCCTGATTTTACCGGCGATCCATGACTCCTTCGCACCCTGTGGGCTTGATCTGGTTCCGGCGCGACCTGCGCCTGGCCGACAATGCCGCACTTTATGACGCGCTGCAGCAATGTAAAAAACTGTTCTGCGTTTTTGTTTTCGACGACAGCCTCCTCGCCTCCCTGCCCCGCGCGGACCGGCGTGTGGAGTTCATCTGCCGGAGCCTGGCCGCGCTGGACCGGGAGCTGCGCGCCGCCTGCGGACGGCCGCAGGCCGGCCTGATCACGCGCCGCGGGCTGGCGCAGGACATCATTCCCGAACTGGCCCGGCAGCTCGGCGCCGACGCCGTGTTCTGCAATGACGACGACGAGCCCGCCGCCCTGGCGCGCGATGCCCAGGTGGCGCGCCGCCTGCGCGCCATGGGCAAGTCGCTGCGCCACGGCAAGGACCACCGCATCTTCGGCCGCGACGAGGTGCTGACCCAGGGCCTGTCGCCGTTTTCGGTCTTCACACCCTACAAGAACGCCTGGCTGCGCAAGATCACGCCGTTCTATCTGTCCGGCTACCCCAGCGAACGCGACCTGGCGGCCCGCCTGGCCGACCGGCCCGAGGGCGAGCGCCGGCCGGTACCGGCGGCAACCGATCTGGGCTTCGAAGCCGGCACGCTGGACGGCCTGAAACTGCCCACGGGCGCCAGCGGCGGCCGGGAGCTGCTGGCCGACTTTCTGCCGCGCCTGCCGCGCTACCAGGCGACGCGCGACTATCCGGCCCTCAAGGGCCCCAGTTACCTCAGCGTGCATCTGCGCTTCGGCACGGTATCGATCCGCGAGCTGGCCCGCATCGCCCATGCATCCATGCAGCGCGAGGATTGGGAAGCCCAGGCGCGCGAGGGCGCGGCGACCTGGCTGTCGGAGCTGATCTGGCGCGACTTCTACTTCCAGATCCTGGCCCACCATCCGCATGTGGTGGAGCGCAGCTTCAAGCCGGCCTACGACGCCATCGTCTGGGACAGCGGCCCCGAGGCCGATGCGCTGTTTGCCGCCTGGTGCGCGGGCCGCACCGGCTACCCGCTGGTGGATGCCGCCATGCGCCAGCTGGCCGCCAGCGGCTATATGCATAACCGGCTGCGCATGGTCGCGGCCAGCTTTCTGGTCAAGGACCTGGGAATCGACTGGCGGCGCGGCGAAGCCTGGTTTGCCGAGAAGCTCAACGACTTCGACCTGGCGGCCAACAACGGCGGCTGGCAATGGGCGGCCTCCACGGGCTGCGATGCCCAGCCCTGGTTCCGCATCTTCAACCCGGTCACGCAAAGCCGGAAGTTCGATCCCGAGGGCCGCTTCATCGCGCGCTATGTGCCCGAGCTCGCCCAGCTGCCCGCCAGGCTGCGCCACGCTCCCTGGCTGGCCGGCCCGCTGGAGCTGGCCGAGGCCGGCATCATGTTGGGCGGCAACTATCCGCACCCGGTAGTTGACCATGCCGCAGCGCGCGAAAAAACGCTGGCCCGCTATGCCGTGGTCAAGGCCGGCGATTCCGGCAACGATGATTCGAACTCCTGAAACAGAAGCAGCTTGCGCATATTCCAAAAGGTTTTCAGCCATCAATCGATCTGAAATCCTTTCAGCGCTAGCGCAAGCCACTTTCTTTTAAGGAGCAAACTTATTCCGCGGCAAGCTCCGAGGCGTCGAGCACGCTGCGCTCGGGCGCGGGGCCGCTGCGCTGCAGGGCGTAGTGCTGGATCAGGCCCAGCAGTTCCTCGTCCACATAAGGCTTGCCCAGGTAGTGGTCGGCGCCCAGCTCCTTGGCCATCTCGCGGTGCTTCTGGGCAATGCGCGAGGTGATCATGATCACGGGCAGGCCTGTGAGCTGGCCGTCGCGGCGGATGTTGCGCAGCAGATCGAAGCCGTCCATGCGCGGCATTTCGATATCCGACAGCACGACCGCGGGACGCTCGTCCTGCAGGCGCTCCAGGGCTTGCAGTCCGTCGGCCGCCAGCGCCACGCGATAGCCTTCGCGCTGCAGCAGGCGCTGGGTCACGCGGCGCACGGTGATGGAGTCGTCCACCACCAGCACCAGCGGCACCGATGCCTGGCCCGGGTCGCCCCCCGCTGCCAGCAGGCCGGCACCGGCATCGCCGGCCGACGCCTGCTGGGCCAGCGCGGCCTCGGCCGCCCGAGCCCGCACCTGCTCGCCGTACACATTGGCCAGCGCCACGGGGTTGTAGATCTGCACCACGGCGCCCGAGGGCAGCACCGACATGCCGGTCAGGCCCGGCAGGCGCGACAGCTGCGGCCCCAGGTTCTTGATCACCACTTCCTGGTTGCCCAGCACTTCGTCCACGTGCAGGGCCACGCGCTGCGAAGCGCTGCGCACCACGACCACGGGGCGCGTGCGGCCCACGGCCTCCTCGCTGCGCAGCGAGGAGCGCCACAGCGCACCGCCCCAGTAGAAGGGCATGACCTGGTCGCCGTCCTGGAACGCATGCGTGCGGTAGGCCTGGTCCAGCGCGTCCAGCGGCGCGCGGCGCACGATTTCCACCAGGTTGGCGGGCACGCCCACCGATATGCGGCCCACGCGCAGCATGACCACCTGGGTCACGGCGGTCGTCAGCGGCAGCACCAGACGGAAGGCGCTGCCGCGCCCGGACTCGGAATGGGTCTCGATGCGGCCGCCCAGTGCGTTCACTTCGGAGCGCACCACATCCATGCCGATGCCGCGGCCGGCCACGCCGGTCACGGCGGCGGCCGTGCTGAAGCCGGGCTCGAAGATCAGCCGGCCCGCATCCTCCATGGTCATGGCCTGGCCGTCCTGCCAGAGCTTGAGGCCCACGGCCTTGCTGCGGATGCGTTCCAGGTCCAGGCCCGCGCCGTCATCCTCCACCGACAGGGCCACGTCGTTGCGCTCCTGGCCCAGGATGATCTCGATGGTTCCCACGGCGGGCTTGCCCGCGGCCAGGCGCCGCTCGGGCGACTCGATGCCGTGCGCCACGCAGTTGCGCAGCAGGTGTTCGAAGGCCGGCATCATGCGCTCGAGCATGCCGCGGTCCATCTCGATGGTGCCGCCCAGAATGTTCAGGCGCACCTGCTTGCCCATTTCCTTGGACGTCTGGCGCACCACGGCGTAGAGGCGCTCGGCCAGCGAGTCGAACTCCACCATGCGCGTGCGCAGCAGGTCGCGCTGCAAGTCGCGCGCCTGGCGGCCCTGGGCCACCAGGTCGTCTTCGGCGGCCGTCAGGTCGCGCTGCAGATTGCGCTGCACGGTGGCCACGTCGTTGACCGACTCGGCCATCATGCGCGTGAGCTCCTGCACGCGCGTGAAGCGGTCGAACTCCAGCGGGTCGAAGCCGGCCGCCGTGTCCTTGGACAGCGCCAGGCGCGACTGCATCTGGCTCTCGGCCTGCACCTCGATGTCGCGCAACTGGGCGCGCAGGCGCTCCAGGTTGCCGGTCAGGTCGCCCAGCGAATTGCGGGCCTGCACCAGGCGGGCATCGACGCGCGAGCGGGCGATCAGCACCTCGCCGGCCTGGGAAATCAAGCGGTCCAGCAGCTGGGCGCGCACGCGCACCGTTTGCTGCGATGCCACGCGCGCAGCCGGAGCGGCGGCCAGCACCGAGGCATCCAGATCGTCATCGGCTGCAGGCCCGTTCTGCGGCCCGGCCTGCTGTGCGGCCGGCATGGCAGCGGGTGCCGGCTGCGCGTCGGCCGCCTGAGCCGCATGCAGGGGCTGCTGCGCCATGGCCATGCTGCCCAGATGGGACAGCGGTGTTTCCGGCATCTGCTCGCCCGCCACGCGCAGCCGATCGAAGTCGGCCTGCATGGCGTCGAAGCGGCCCAGCAAGGGCTCTATGCCTTCGGCCGTGGGCTTGTCGCCGTCCACGCGCTCCACGGCGGACTCCAGGCGGTGGGCCATCTCGCCCAGGCGCATGGCGCCGGCCAGGCGCGCGCTGCCCTTGAGGGTGTGCAGGGCGCGCAGCGCTTCGTTGCGCGCCTCGTCCAGGTTCGGACGCGCATGCCAGCGGCGCAGGGCCGCGCCCAGCTTGGGCAGCAGGTCGATGGCCTCCTCCTCGAAGATGGGGAACAAGTCGATGTCGACCTGGTCCAGCACATCGATGTCGTCCTCGTCCGCATCCGAAGTCGCGGCCAGCGCGATGGCTTCGCCGATGCGGCGCTGCCGCTCCAGCTCCTGCGCCACATCGGCGGAGGGGGCCACGACTATATCGACCGGTGCTTGAATCGGCACTTCAACCACGGGAGGAGTTTGGGCGGCTTGGGCGGCAAACTCGTTGGCGTCCCCATCGGCGGGCCACGGGACTTCGGCCTCCGGCAGGCCGGCACCCGAGAAGTCCAGCGGTATATCCAGCGGATCGGCCACCGGCTGGGCCACGGCCTGCAGGGCCGCCCAGCCGGACTCACCGGCATCCAGCAGCGCCGGGACCGTGGGCTCGGGCTGTTCTGCCGGCACGATGTCCAGCGCCTCAAGGGCGCCCAGCGCCTCCAGCACCGAAGGCTGCGGCGCCTTCAGGAAGCCGGCGGCGAACTGGTGCAGCAGGCGGCGAATTTCGTCCGAGGCATCCAGGCATTGCTGCGCCTGCTCGGCCAAGGCCAAGCCCTGGGGCTGAAGATGCTGCAGCGCATGTTCGAGCTGGCGGGCCAGATCGGACAAGTCGGTAAAGCCCACGGTGGCCGAGCTTCCCGCCAGGGAATGGGCCAGCGCAATGGCATCGTCGGAAACCGGCTGCCGCGGATTCTGCCGCCATTGCTGCAGCTCGGCATCCAGGCGTGCCGACCATTCGTCCGCCTCGTTGAGGTAGACGTTGTACAGCGGCGTGCTGATGCGCAGGCCGTCGATCAGCCGGAAGCCGTCGGCCTCCGCTTCAGCGGGAGCAGCCTCGGCGGCTTCAGCCTCGCCTGCCGGCGCCAGTTCCTGCGCCTCGAAGGCGGCCAGTTCGCTGTCGCGCATGGCGGCTTCGAAGGCGGAGAAATCGAGTTCCGGCACCGGCTCCGGCTCGGCGGACACGGCCTGCGCAGCCGTCGCCCCCGGGGCCGGCTGCGGCTCCTGCTCGGATGCCTGAGCGGCCGCCTGCTCCAGCAGCTCGAAGGGCCAGACCGTGTCTGCGTCCGGCGTCGGCAAGGCTTCGGGCGCGGCAAGCGCGGCGGGCTCGATGCCGGTCTGCACAGGCAGCAGCGACTCGGTCTGCGCCAGCAGCTCATCGACCGAGAGTTCGGGGGCCTGCTCCGGCAGCGCAGGCACGGCCTCCGCCACGGGCGCGGCGTCCACCGGCGCCAACGCAGGCTCGGGCTGCTCGACCTGTTCGACCTGTTCCGTTCGGCCGCGGCGCGGCACCAGAGCCACCTCGGCCCTCTCGCCGTTCAGTCGCATGGCATCCGCCGCGGCGCGGAACGGCGTGGCGGACCAGGCCTGGGCCTGATGCGCTTCCAGATCCCGGGCCCAGGCGCCAAACGCCTTGAGCGCATCGATCGACAAAGCCTGCATGGGCGCGGACATGGGCTGTTGCTCGGCCAGCCAGGCGTTGAGCATCTGCTCCATGGCCCAGCCGGCTTCGCCGAATTCATCCAGCCCCACCATGCGCGAGCTGCCCTTGAGCGTATGGAAGGCCCGGCGCAGCGTGGTCTGCTCGCTCAGGTTGCCGGGCTCCTCGGCCAGCGCCTGCAGCGATTGCAGGCCCGTGACCACCACTTCGCGTGCTTCTTCGAGGAAGATGGCCAGCAGTTCGTCATCGCCGTCGAGCTCGTCGGCCGACAGTTCCACCGCATCGGCCACGGGCGCGGGTTTGGGCGTCTCCAGGACTGGCTGCGGTGCAGCCAGCTCCAGCGCAGGCAGGTCCAGGGCAGGGCTCGGAGAAGGCTCGACAGCCTCTGGCATCTGGGGCGATACGACGGCAGGCAGCGCCTCTTCGGCCTGCGTGGCGGCCGCAGCCGGCTCGGGTTCCTCGGACAGCGCCGCAGGCGCCAGCGGCGGCTGGACGGGCCACGGGGTCTGCGCTGCCGCCAGCAGCGCCTTGGCCTCGGCTTCGGCTTGGGTTTCAGCTTCGGTCTGCACCGGCTCGGCTTGCGCAGCAGCGTCTGCCGGCAATGCCTCTTTTTCGCCGCGCTGGCGGCGGCCCATGACGAAGCGCAGCTCATCCTCGGCTTCGTCATACACAAACAGCTGTCGTGCCATGTTGCGCTGGTAGCTGAGCATGTCGATCAGAAAGCCCATGGCGCCCAGGCCGTTGCCCAGCTTTTCGAACACCTGCGCCCGCTCGCCCTGGGGGACTTCGCCCAGGATCAGGCGCTCCACGGTATCGCGCATGCGCTGCATGGCCGTGGCGGCCTGGTCGAACCCCAGCACCGAGAGCACGCCGCGCATCTGCAGCATCTGCCCCGGCACGGACGCCAGCACGCCGGCGTCCTGCGGGTCGCGGAAATACTGGTCCAGATTCTTCTCGGCCTCGGCCATGGTGGTGCGCAGCTCGCCCACGACGGAGCCCATGGTCTGGTGGTCGCTGGCCTGTCGGTACAGCTCCTCCATCCAGGGCTCCAGGGGCTGGGATGCCCCGCCCTGCAAGGCCAGCTCCAGTCGCTGCAGCAGGCTGGCGGACTGGAAGGCCAGTTCCTCGTCGTCCCGGTCGGGCGTGGCGAACGAGGCCTGCAGATAAAGCACGGCCGTGGCCACTTCCATGGCCAGTTCGGGCGGCGGCGGCTGGCCGATGCGGTCCACGATCTCGGCCACGCGGATCAGGGCGCGCGCCAGGCCATGGCTGCCGGGCTGCAGCTTGACCAGCGACTCGGCCACGTGGCCGAACTGCTCGACCATGGGGCGGATCTTGTTCTTGTCGCCGCCAGCCAGGGCCGACCAGGTCTCCGCCGCGGCGGCAATGCGCTTGCGCGCCTGCACCAGCACCGCCGGGTCGTAGCGGCCGAAGCGCGCCACCCGGTAGTCCACCAGTGGCATGGCCTCCATGGCATAGGCACTGAGCACGGCCTGCAGCGCCTCGCCCGCGCGGTCGCGCGGCCTGGCCTGCGCGCAGAAGAACATCAGGTCCTGCAGCAGGCGCGCCGGCGGCACGCTGTCGCCCTTGGCCATGGCCGTGTACTGCATGAGCACGCGCGAGGCCATGCGCTTGACGTACAGATCGGCCGCCAGCATGCCGCACGCGAGGGCATCGAAGAAGCCGGCGGCGATCTTCCAGAAGCTGCGCGCGGCCACGTCCTGGGGCTGGCCCGCGGCAAAGCGCAGGCACAGCTCGCGCATCTGGGCAGCGGCTTCGCGGTCGTCGCTCTTGACCAGGCGCAGCACCACGCCGTCGAGCATGGCGCGCGCGGCCGGGCCGTATTCCAGCGGCTCGGGCTGGGCTGCACCCCACTGCGGTTCGCGCGCCCGGCGCTCGGCCGGCCACAGATCGGCCGGGTGCACCTTGTCGCTACCGGCCAGCGCCTGGATGTCCCGGTACTGCGGAAACAAGGCCACGGCCGAGACATTCTTGCCGGCCAGCATGGCCTCCAGGAATTCCATCAGCGCGAAATGCGTGCGCTCCAGCGTGGAGGCGGCTTCGTTGGTGCACAGCTCGGGGCGCTGCACAAAGCGGTTGACAGCCGCCTCCATGCTGCGCAGCACCAGCGCGGGTGCGGCCAGCCCCACCATGTCCAGCGCACCGCAGGCCTGGTGCAGCTGCTGGCGTGCAATGCGCAGCGACGAAGTATCCAGCGATTCGAGATCTTCGACGCGCGCCGCATCGGCATCGCGCACAAAGCGACCCACGGCCTTGCTGGCGGCATCAAGCGATTTGCGCAGTTCATCGAGCACCCAGGCCAGAGGTCCCAGGTCCTGCTCGCCTTGTGCAAGTCCCGCTGCGCGTGTTGGCGAATCGTCAACCACTGACATGCTCAATTTCCTTGACCCCTAAAGAGTCCGTGTTCAGTTATCTGCTGCCCGCACACCCCACGCCAGGGACGCCGAGCAAGAGCCGCCTCGCGGCGAAGGCGTCATCCCCCTCCGGGGGAAGCCGCACAGCGGCTCAGGGGGAGCGTTATCTAGGCAATCTTGAATCGGGCCACCGACTGACGCAGCTCCTCGGCCATGTGCGAGAGCTCGCGCACCTGCTGGGCCGTGACCCGCGTGCCCTCACCGGTCTGCTCCGTCACCGCGAAAATGTGCTGGATGCTTTCGGCCACCACGTTGGCCAGGGCGGCCTCGCGCGAGGTCGAAGACGAAATCTGCTCGATCAGCTCGGCGAGGCGGCGGGACACGCTGTCGATTTCGGTCAGTGCCGTACCGGCCGAGTCGGACAGGCGCGCACCTTCGACCACACCCTGGGTGGAGCGCTCCATGGCGGCCACGGCGTCCTGGGTGTCGGTCTGGATCGCCTTCACCAGCGCCGCGATCTGGCGCGTGGCGTCTGCCGAGCGTTCGGCCAGGCGCTGCACTTCCTCGGCCACCACCGAGAAGCCGCGGCCGGCTTCACCGGCCGAGGCGGCCTGGATGGCGGCATTCAGGGCCAGCACGTTGGTCTGCTCGGTAATGTCCGAGATCAGCTCCGTGATTTCGCCGATCTCCTGCGAGGATTCGCCCAGGCGCTTGATGCGCTTGGAGGTGTCCTGGATCTGGTCGCGGATCGAGTTCATGCCGCCGATGGCGTTCTGCACGGCCTTCAGGCCCGAGTCCGCAGCCTGCAGCGACTGGCGCGCCACCTGGGCGGATTCCTGGGCTTGCGTCGAAACCTCGTTGATGCGGCCAGCCATGTCCAGAACCGACTTGCCGGTTTCGCGGATCTCGCGCAGTTGCTCGTTGGAAGCGGCCAGCAGCTCGGTGGAGTTGGCGTCCACCTGGGCCGTGGTCTGGGCCACGCGCGTGGCCGTGTTCTGCACACTGCCCACCAGGACGCGCAGCTCCTCCACCGTGTAGTTCACCGAGTCGGCGATGGCGCCGGTGATGTCCTCGGTCACCGTGGCTTCCTGGGTCAGATCGCCCTCGGCCACCGACTGCAGCTCGTTCATCAGACGCAGAATGGCCGCCTGGTTGGCATCGTTGATGCGCTTGGCCTCCTGCTCCTGCACGCGGGCGTCCTGCTGGTGGCGCTCGGCCAGCTGCTGGCGAGAACGGCTGTCGAGCAGCTGCACGCGGGAGATGCCGATGCCGCACAGCAGCGCCGTCAGAATGGCCAGGGCCAGGGCGCCCAGCTGCAGCGGGCCGGCGCCCGAGTTGCTCTGCAAAGCGTTCTGCAGCGCTTCCAGCTGGCGGCGCAGCGGTTCGCTGTCGGCGTTGATGGCGGTCTGCGCTTCGCGCGCCGACACCAGGCCCTGCAGATTCCCCAGAATGGCGCTGGCCCGGGTACGCGTGTCGTCGTATTGCTTGATCAGGGTTTCCAGCTGCTCGCGGACCTGCGCATCGCGCGTGGGCGCCAGGCGCAGCTCGGCGCTGCCGCCCAGCAGGCCTTCGGCGATTTCCTTGAACGAGTTCAAGTCCTTGCCCAGCAGGAACACGGCCTCGGGGCTCACGCCTTCCAGGGTCTGGAATTCGTTGGCCGACTTGCCGATACGCTGGGTCAGCATCACCAGCTGGCCGGCGGCGGCGATCTCGGCGGCGCCGGCGCCCTGCTGCAGCTTGAGCGAGGCAATGGTTTCCGCAATCTCCAGCAGGTCCGAAGACTGGCGGTTGACGGTGCGCAGGGCGTCGCCCACCTGGGTCAGCACCTTCTGCTGGCCCATGATGAGGGCGGCGCTTTTCTCGGCGCGCTCCATCAGCGGCATGATGGCCGCCACGTCGGACTGCAGCCCCGCGCCGCCCACGGCATTGACCCCCATGTCGGCATTGCCCGAGGCCAGGGCGCGCACGTTGCGCGCCAGCACGCCGGAGCTGTCCTTCACGTCCTCGAAGGCGGCGGGCGTGCCCGTCATGGCCTGCGAAACCGACTTGGCCAGACGCTGCGACTGCATCAGCGCCTGGCCCGTGGCGGCCAGCTGCCGGTTGGAGTTGTTGGCCGTGCGCAGCATCCAGGCCGCTAGCACCACCAGCACCAGCACCGCAACGCCCAGCATGGTGAACAGCGTGCGCTGGTGCTTGGTGAGCGGGGCCTTGCCCAGCAGGGGCAGGCTCACCAGGTCCTCGACCGGCAGCGCATCGCCCTCATCGTCGAGGCGGCCCGCCAGCGGATCACCCTGCACGCTGTTGAGCGCATACACGTCCTGGGCGACGGTGTCGCCCAGCATGCTGTTGTCTGTTCCAGCTCCGGGTTCGGCGGGCCGGCGTTGGAACCACTGGGTGAATCGTTGGGCTAAAGACATGGCGCTGTATATCCAGAAACGCTCAAGCACGAATGCTCAAAAACTTGGTGGTTTGCGACAGGCGCTGCAACTGCAGCTCTTGCCAGCGGCGGCCTGCACTATCGATGTGGATGGGTCCGAAGAAGCTGGGCGAGTGCGGCGGCGCGGGCTCGGCCTGCACAAAGACATCGGCGGCCCGCAGGCCCAGCAGTCGGTCGACCAGCAGGGCGGCATTCACCTCCAGCGAAGGGTTGAATGCCAGCAGGCTGGCCTCGGCCAGCGCCTGCTCGCTGCGGCCGTCGCCATGGCCCAGCAACTGCGCCAGATCGGCCACTCCGGCCAGGGTGCCGCGCAGATTGGCAATGCCCAGAAACCAGGGTTGCGTATAGGGAACGGGCTGCACACCCGTCCAGGGAAAGATTTCCCCGGCCTGGTTCAGGGGCAGCAGATAGTCGTGCCCGCCCGACTGCACCGCAAGCCAGGCCGCCACGGCGACGCCTTCGCTGCGCGCTGCCAGCAGACGGCCGGCCAGGCGGGACTGGAGATCTCGGAGGGCTTCGCGGTTCGCCATGGCAGCGACCGCCTCAGCTCAGTGCCGCGATCTTGGCCTGCAGCTCGGCTGCATCCACGGGCTTGGTGATATAGGCCTTGGCACCCTGGCGCATGCCCCAGACCCGGTCGGTTTCCTGGTTCTTGCTGGTGCACATGATGATGGGCACGTCGGCGTACAGGGGATCGCGCGAGATGGCGCGCGTGAGCTGGAAGCCGTTCTGCCCGGGCATGACCACGTCCATCAGGATCAGGTCCGGCTTGTCTTGCGCCAGGCGCTGCATGGCCTCTTCGCCGTTTTCCGCCGTGGATACCTGCAGGCCCTGCTTCTGCAGCAGGTCCGTCAGATACATCAGTTCGGTCTTGGAGTCGTCCACGACCAGCACCTTTTGAATAGTCATCATGCTGCTCCTACTGCCTGCCTGCCGAACTGCACCACGGCCTGCAGCAATTGGTCTTTGGTAAAGGGTTTGGTGAGGTAGTCCTGGCAGCCGACCATGCGGCCGCGCGCCTTGTCGAACACGCCATCCTTGGAGGAAAGCATGACCACCGGGGTATTGGAAAAGCGCGCATTGCGCTTGATGATGGCGCAGGTCTGATAGCCGTCGAGCTTGGGCATCAGAATGTCACAAAAAATGAGTTGCGGCTGGTAGTCGTTGACCTTGGACAAGGCATCGAAGCCATCGTCGGCAAGCAACACTTCGTAACCGCCTTGCTTGAGAAAAATCTCGGCGCTGCGGCGGATGGTGTTGCTGTCATCAACCACCAATACCCGCAAAGATGAACCGGATGTCGTCACAGTGAAGTCCCTCCCAGGATTGCCATTGTCGGTGCGGGTTCATCCCGCACTCGGTTTTCAGAGCATGATGCCGCTCTTAGATCTCCACCATCTCGAAATCTTCCTTGCGTGCCCCGCACTCGGGGCATGTCCAGTTCATCGGCACGTCCTCCCAGCGCGTACTCGGAGGAATGCCATGCTCGGGGCTGCCTTGCGCCTCGTCATAGATCCATCCGCAGGTCAAACACATCCAAGTTTTAGGGTCGGTCACAGCTTATAGGGCCTTCACATAGAATGCAACGATTGTATCTAGTCATTACCCCGGCTCTCACCCTTGCATTCCCGGGTGCAAACTGGGGTACGCCATGGCATTGAACCCACCCTCCCCCACCTCCAGCAGCCACGAAACTCCGGCCGACGAAGCGCCGCCGGTCTGCGTCCTGGTCTTCAACAGCAGCGATCCCTCGGGCGCGGGCGGCCTGTCGGCCGACATCGCCACCATCGCCTCGGTGGGCGGCCATCCGCTGCCGATCGTGGCCGGCGCCTACGCCCGCGACACGGCGCGCATCTACGAGCATTTTGCCCTGGACGACGAGGCCCTGACCGAACAGGCCCGCGCCGTGCTGGAGGATATTCCCGTGGCGGCCATCAAGGTCGGCTTCGTCGGCAGCCCGGCCTGCCTGGCGGCCATTGCCGAGATCTCCTCGGACTATCCGGACATTCCCATCATCAGCTACATGCCGGACCTGTCATGGTGGGACGACGACAAGCAGGATATGTATCTGGATGCGTTCAAGGAGCTGGTCTTGCCGCAGACCTCGGTGTTGGTTGGAAACCACAACACCTTGTGGCGCTGGCTGCTGCCGGACTGGGAACACAGCCGCTCGCCCACGGCGCGCGACATCGCCATCGCGGCCGAAGCGCTGGAAGTGCCTTATGTCCTGGTCACCGGCATCCCGCTGCCCGACCAGTTCGTGGACAACGTGCTGACCACCGCCCAGACCGTTCTGGGCAACAGCAAATACGAGATGTTCGACGCCACGTTCACCGGCGCCGGCGATACGCTCACGGCCGCGCTGACGGCACTGATCGCCACCGGCAACGACCTGGGCACGGCCACGCTGGAAGCGCTCGAATACCTGGACCACAGCCTGGACGCCGGCTTTCGGGCCGGCATGGGCCACTATGTGCCAGACCGCCTGTTCTGGGCCCAGCCCGAGGAAGACGACGAGCGACCCGCCGAGGGCGCCGCGGCCGGCCCCGACCATGAACCCGACACCAAGCCCATCGAAGGCTTTGTGATGCCCTCCCATGAAACAAAACACTGATCTGAATATCGCCCTGTTCGAACGCGCCAGGAGCGTGATTCCCGGCGGCGTGAACTCCCCCGTGCGCGCCTTTGCCGCGGTCGGCGGCACGCCCCGCTTCGTGAAACGCGCGCAAGGCGCCTATTTCTGGGATCAGAACGAGCAGCAATTCACCGACTACATCGGTTCCTGGGGCCCGATGATCCTGGGCCACGGCCATCCCGAGGTGGTCGAGGCCGTGCAGGCCGCCGTGCGCGAAGGCTTTTCCTTCGGCGCGCCCACCGAACGCGAAGTGGTGCTGGCCGAGAAGATCCGCTCCCTCATGCCTTCCATGGACATGGTGCGCCTGGTCAGCTCCGGCACCGAAGCCGGCATGAGCGCGCTGCGCCTGGCGCGCGGCTTCACGGGCCGCAACCGGATCATCAAGTTCAACGGCTGCTACCACGGCCATGCCGACGCGCTGCTAGTCAAGGCCGGCTCGGGCCTGGCCACCTTCGGCGCCTCCTCCTCGGCCGGCGTGCCCGCCGATGTGGCCAAGGACACCGTCGTGCTCGAGTACAACGACGTGGCCCAGCTCGAAGAGGCCTTTGCCAGGTTCGGCAGCGAGATCGCCTGCGTGATCATGGAGCCGATTGCCGGCAACATGAACTTCGTGCGCGCCACGGTGGACTTCACGCGCCGCATCCGCGAGCTGACGCGCGAGCACGGCGCGCTCATGATCTACGACGAGGTGATGACGGGTTTCCGCGTGGCCCTGGGCGGGGCGCAAAGCCTGTACGCCAAGGAAATCGAAGGCTTTGCGCCCGACATCACGGTGATGGGCAAGGTCATCGGCGGCGGCATGCCCATGGCGGCCTTCGGCGCGCGCCGCTCCATCATGGAAAAGCTCTCGCCGCTGGGCCCGGTCTACCAGGCCGGCACGCTGTCGGGCAACCCCATCGCCACGGCCTGCGGCCTGAAGACGCTGGAGCTGATCAGCCGCCCCGGCTTCCACGCCGACCTGCACCTGAAGACCGCCCATCTGATGCAAGGCCTCAAGTCCGAGGCCAATGCCGCGGGCGTGCCCTTCAGCGTGGACTGGCAGGGCGGCCTGTTCGGCTTTTATTTCCTGCCCGAGCTGCCCCAAACCTATGTCGACGTCATGAAGACCGACGGCAAGGTGTTCAACAAGTTCTACCACGGCATGCTGGAACGCGGCCACTACTTCGCGCCCGCGCTGTACGAAGCCGGCTTTGTGAGCGCCGCCCATACCGACGCCGATATCGACCACACCATCGAAGCGGCCCGCGACGTCTTCAAGACGCTGTAGGCGGCCTGAACGCCACCCGCGCCGCCTCTACCTCGGCGCGCGTCACGCAGCCCGGCGCATGGTCGTTGACCATGCCCATGGCCTGCATGAAGGCGTAGACCGTGGCGGGGCCGACGAACTTCCAGCCGCGCTGCTTCAGCTCCTTGGACAGCGCCTGCGACTCGGCCGTCTGCGCGGGCACTGCGGCCCCCGTGGACGGCGCTTGCGGCATGTAGCGCCAGAAGAAGGCGGCCAGCGACCCCTCCTGCGCCACCATCTCCTGGGCACGCCGGGCATTGTTGATCACGGCCTCGATCTTGCCGCGGTGGCGCACGATGCCGGCGTCCTGCACCAGGCGCTCGACATCGGCTTGGCCGAACCGTGCCACGCGGTCGACATCGAAGTTGGCGAACGCGGCGCGGAAGTTCTCGCGCTTGGCCAGGATGGTGTACCAGCTCAGGCCCGACTGGAAGCCTTCGAGGCTCAGCTTCTCGAACAGCCGCCGGTCTTCCGTGACCGGGAAACCCCATTCATGGTCGTGGTACTGCATGTACAGCGGCGAGCCATGGCACCAGAAGCAGCGGTCTTGCCCGTCGGCGGAAGGAAGTGTGTGAGACATGCGCTCACTGTACGCAAAAATGCCCTGCCGGCATTGCCGTGCAAGACATTCAATTTGATAGCTATCAGCGCCTGTCGTTTCTATTCTTCAGAGATAAAATCATCTGAAAATACCTTCAACCAAACGCCAACCGCTTCGATTTTAGGAGCAATTCAGTGTTTTTGCGCCAGCCGCGAATGGCGCATGCCGTAGGCCAGGTAGACGAGCACGCCTATGGCCATCCAGAGCAGAAAGCGCAACCAGGTCAGCGTGGTCAGGTTCAGCATCAGATAGGTGCACAGCAGGGCCGAGGCGACGGGCAGCCAGGGCACCAGCGGCACGCGGTAGCCGCGCGGCATGTCGGGGCGCTTCCGGCGCATCACCAGCACGGCAATGCTGACCAGCACAAAGGCCGATAGCGTGCCGATGTTGATCATCTCCTCCAGCAGCTCCACCCTGGTGAAGCCGGCCAGCGCGGCGATGATCACGCCCACCACCAGTTGCAGCCGCACGGGCGTCTTGCGTTCGGCCGAGGTCACGCTCCAGCTGCGCGGCAGCAGGCCGTCGCGGCACAGTGCCAGCAGGATGCGGGCCGAGCCCATGAGCAGCACCATGACCACCGTGGTCAGGCCCAGCAGCACGCCCACGGCGATCACCTGGGCGGCCCAGGTGGCGCCCACGCTCAGGAAGGCCGTGGCCAGCGAGGGGTTCTCGGCCTTGGCCAGCTCGGCATAGGGCACCATGCCCGTGAGCGCCAGCGTGACCAGGATGTAGAGCAAGGTGACCAGCGCCAGCCCGCCGAAGATGCCGCGCGGCAGCGTCTTCTGCGGCTCCTTGACTTCCTCGGCCGAGGTGGCGACCACGTCGAAGCCGATGAAGGCGAAGAACACCAGCGAGGCGCCCGAAATCACGCCCAGCCAGCCGTACTGGCTGGGCACCGCGCCGAACAGCCAGGCCAGCATGGGCTGGCCCCAGACATCGCCCGTCACGCCATGGCCGATCGCAGGCGGCTGGGCCGGGGGCACGAAGGGCGTGAAGTTCTTCACATCCATATAGGTGAAGCCCACGACGATGACGAACAGCGTGATGGCGATCTTGATGAGCGTGAACACGTTGTTGACGCGCGCCGAGGCCTTGGTGCCCAGCATCAGCAGCACGGTGAACACGGCCACGATGACGAAGGGGCCCCACTCCACGTCTACCGGCCCCAGGTGCAGCGTGCTGGGCACATGCCAGCCGGCCGTGGCAAAGACGGTGGACAGGTAGATGCCCCAGTACTTGGCGATCACGGCGCCCGCCGCGATCATCTCCAGCAGCAGGTTCCAGCCGATGATCCAGGCCACGCCTTCGCCCATGGTCAGATAGGTATAGGTATAGGCACTGCCCGTGACCGGCACGCTGGAGGCGAACTCCGCATAGCACATGGTGGCCACGGCGCAGGTGGCCGCGGCCAGGATGAAGGAAAAGATCACGGCCGGCCCGGCAAAGCTGCCCGCAGCGCGCGCGCCCACCGAGAAGATGCCGGCGCCCACGGCCACCGCCACGCCCAGGATCATCAGGTCGAACACGCCCAGGCTGCGCTTGAGCTGGCGGCCCGGTTCGTCCGAATCGGCCAGGGCCTGTTCAATTGTTTTGGTCTTTAACCACTGCATGCAAACATCCAAGAAATAGCCTGCGGCTACCGGCACGGCAGCTGCACAGAAAGACACCATTTCCCGCAATTGCACTGACGATGGCCCCCCAGGCCCGGGGTTCCTATCAAACCCTCATCCTAGGGTTTTTCTCTAGTCACTGCGCATTCCTGCAGCTTCCCCGGATTTCCTGCATGTTTTATGCGGACGGTTTGCCAAATGCATCGTGTTTGGATTAGGAGGGCCGCGGTTTTCAAGCAGCCTGCGCGAACGACCTTCCCATGCCCACGCCATTAATCGCGCTGCTCGGCGGGCCGGGTCGCCAGCAGCCAGCGCGCCATCTGCAGCGACTGGTCCTGGTCGATCTGGGGATGGCGCGGCATGATGGTATTGCCCCACTCGCCCACGCTGCCCTCGCGGATCTTCCGCGCCAGATGTTCGGCCGCATCGGGCCGGTCACGGTAACGCTCGGCAATCGCCACGAACGACGGCCCCACGTAGTGGCGCTCCCAGCCGTGGCAGCGCATGCAGTCCGAGGCCTCGACCAGCTTCCTGCCTCCGGCCAGCTCGGGGTGCTGCGCCGCCTGCTCCGCCGGGCTCACTTGCATGATGCGCCAGCCGATATGGGCCACGCCCAGCGCCGCCGCCGCCATCACGACGGCAATGGCCCAGCCCATCCAGCGCGGACGCGGCGGGTAGTTTTCTTCGTCGTCGACGGGATCAGTCATTACGAAACAATCACAAGCTCAAGGCGGAGCCTCAAAGCTGGCAGGGTCCACAACCCAGGGGCAACGAGCAAGAGCCGCCTCGCAGCGAAGTTGCCGTCCCCCCGGGGGGAAGCTGCGCAGCGGCTCAGGGGGTCAATGACGGAAATGACGCACGCCCGTGAACACCATGGCCACGCCACGCTCGTTCGCCGCGTCGATCACTTCCTGGTCGCGCATGGAGCCGCCGGGCTGAGCCACGCAGGTGGCACCCGCATCGACCACCACGTCCAGGCCGTCGCGGAACGGGAAGAAGGCATCGCTGGCCACCACGGTGTTCTGCAGCGACAGCTTGGCGGCTTCGGCCTTGATCGAGGCGATGCGGGCCGAATCCAGGCGCGACATCTGGCCGGCGCCCACGCCCATGGTCATGCCGTTCTTGCAGAACACGATGGCGTTGGACTTGACGAACTTGGCCACCTTCCAGGCGAACAGCAGGTCATTGAGTTCTTCGGGCGTGGGCTGCTTGACGGTCACGACCTTGAGGTCGGCCAGCTTCAGTTCATGATTGTCGGAGGTCTGCAGCAGCAGGCCCGAGCCGATGCGCTTGGACTCGATGGCGTTGCGGCCATTGTCCCAGTCGGTGGCACCGCCGGCGGGCAGGGCGATCTTCATCAGGCGCACATTGACCTTGGACTTGAAGATTTCCAGGGCCTCGGCGCTGAAATCGGGCGCCATCAGCACTTCGACGAACTGCTTGGACACGGCTTCGGCCGCGGCCTTGTCCACGGGGCGGTTGAAGGCGATGATGCCGCCGAAGGCGCTGGTGGGATCGGTCTGGAAGGCCTTGGCATAGGCCTCGTGCGCATCCTTGCCGATGGCCACGCCGCAGGGGTTGGCGTGCTTGACGATCACGCAGGCCGCGGACTGTTCAAGTCCGCCTGCAGCGAACGTGTCGAAGCTCTTGACGCATTCCCAGGCCGCATCGGCATCGGCGATGTTGTTGTAGCTCAGCTCCTTGCCCTGCAGCTGGACACCCGTGGCCAGCGAACCGGGAGCGGGGTACAGATCGCGGTACCAGGCCGCTTGCTGGTGGCTGTTTTCACCGTAGCGCAGATCCTGCACCTTGATGAAGTGGCCATTGGACTGGCCGCCGAACAGCGCGCGCTCTGGCACGTATTCCTCGCTCAGCTTTTCATGCTCGAACTTCACGCTGGACAGGTAGTCGCTGATGGCGCCGTCGTACTGGGCGATGCGGTTGAAGGCGGCCACGGACAGCGCAAAGCGCAGCTTGTCGGACAGCTTGCCCGAGCTCTTGAGCTCGCCCAGCACGGCCTCGTACTGGTCGGCGGCCGTGACCACGCCCACGTCCTTCCAGTTCTTGGCGGCGGAGCGCACCATGGCCGGGCCGCCGATGTCGATGTTCTCGATGGCGTCGGCCAGCGTGCAACCGGTCTTGGCCACGGTGGCTTCGAACGGGTACAGGTTCACCACCAGCAGGTCGATGGTGTCGATGCCGTGCTCGGCCAGCGCGGCCATGTGCGCGGGCACATCACGGCGCGCCAGCAGGCCGCCGTGCACCTTGGGGTGCAGGGTCTTGACGCGGCCGTCCAGCATCTCGGGGAACTGGGTGACCTCGGCCACCTCGGTCACGGGCAGGCCCTGGTCGGCCAGCAACTTGGCCGTGCCGCCGGTGGACAGCAGTTGCACGCCCAGGCCATGCAGGCTTTTGGCAAATTCGACAATACCGGTCTTGTCGGAGACGGAGATCAGAGCTTTCATGGCGTCAATCAGGCAGAGTTTGAAAATAAAGCAAGCTGCAAGGCTTATGCATTAAGCGCTTGCCGCTATCAATTTGAAGTTTTCAGCAATTCATGGGGGCTGTGCGCGGCACATGCAACAGGCGCGGGCCAACTCAGTGACGCCGAGCAAGCGCCGCCTCGCGGCAAAGTGTCGTCCCCCTCCAAGGGGGAAGCCTCGCAGCGGCACAGGGGGTATTCCATTTTTCACAGCATCTGGTGATCGACCAGCTTCTTGCGCAAGGTGTTGCGGTTCAGGCCCAGCCATTCGGCGGCGCGCGACTGGTTACTGTCGGCCTGCGCCATCACCACCTCCAGCAACGGTTTTTCGATAAGACGAATCACCATGTCATAGACATTGGCGGGCGCTTCGCCGTCCAGATCGCGGAAATAGCCCTCCAGGCTGTCGCGAACGCATTGTTCCAAGTTTTGCTTGCTCATGCCGTCATTCCTGCGGGTTCGTCCAGCTCGGCGTCTGTTGCATCGCCAGCCGTGGCTACCGTAGCCAGGGGCAGCCGGTCCATCCGCTGCCCCAGGGCATCCAGATAGTCGGCCACGGCCTGCCATTGCACCGCGCAGTCCTCGATAGTGTTGATGTGTTGCCGGAACTGTTCGCCGCCCGGCAGGCTGCGTACATACCAGGCGATATGTTTGCGCGCGCTGCGCACGCCCGTACCCTCTCCGTACAGGCTGTAGTGATCCTGCAGATGCTCCAGCAGCAGGCGCCGCAGCTCGGCCACCAGCGGCGGCGCCAGATGCTCGCCCGTTTCCAGGAAATGGGCTATCTCGCGGAAGATCCAGGGCCGGCCCTGGGCCGCGCGGCCCACCATGATGGCGTCGGCGCCCGTATAGGCCAGCACGTCGCGGGCCTTCTCGGGGCTGTTGATGTCGCCGTTGGCCACCACGGGCACGGCCACGGCCTGCTTGACGGCCGCGATGGTGTCGTACTCGGCAAGGCCACGATAGCCCTGCTCGCGCGTGCGGCCGTGCACCGTGAGCATCTGAATGCCCGCGCTCTCGAACTGCCGGGCCAGCACCACGGCATTCCTGTGCTCGCGGCTCCAGCCGGTGCGCATCTTGAGCGTGACCGGCACGTTGAAGGGGCGCGCGGCCTCCACCACGGCGGCGGCGATCTCCACGGCCAGGGCCTCGTTCTGCATCAGCGCCGAACCGGCCCATTTGTTGCAGACCTTCTTGGCCGGGCAGCCCATGTTGATGTCGATGATCTCGGCGCCGCGCTCGATGTTGTAGACCGCCGCCTCGGCCATCATGGCCGCCTCGGTGCCGGCGATCTGCACGGCGATGGGGCCCGGCTCGCCCTCATGGTTGGCGCGGCGGCTGGTCTTGAGGCTGTTCCACAGGTCCTTGCGCGAGGTGACCATCTCGCTGACCGCATAGCCCGCGCCCAGGGCCTTGCACAGCTGGCGGAACGGCCGGTCCGTCACGCCCGCCATGGGCGCGACAAACAGGCGGTTTGCCAGTGGAATATGGCCGATATGCAGGGCAGGCATGGGAGGGAGATGCAGCAAAACGCCAGAGCAAGGCCGGAGCCTGGACCGTGGCGTCAACCGGGAATCAAAAAGAGGGCCGGATTATACCTGCCCAAAATTTCAGCAACCCGAAAATAGGCACAACGCCCGAGTCACATCCGCCCGCACGCCGCGCATTCGCGCCCTCAGGGCGCCTTGCGCACCGGAATGTCGAAATACCGCTCCGGATAGGGCTCGTCCTGCAGCGTGTAATGCCACCATTCCTCGGGCAGGTTGCGCCAGCCGTGGCGCTGCATCAGCTCACGCAGCCAGCGGCGGTTGTGCTGCATATCGGGCGACTGGTCGGCATCGTCGGTGTGCGACTGGGCGTCGAACAGGTCGAACGGCGTACCCATGTCGACGGCAATGCCGTCGGCCAGCGGCCCGTGCACCCGCTTGCCGGCCTGGGCGCTGTTGCTCACTTCCAGGCTCAGATCCACCGTACTGGCGCGGCTGTGGCCCGATTTTTCGGCAATATAGCCGCGCTTGAACAGCTCGGACTTCGGCACGCGCGGGTAGTACATGTCCTTGTTCTTCTGGTCGGACAGGTCCTTGCCCCAGTGCACGAAGTCGTTCACGGCCGCCTGCGGGCGGTAGCAGTCGAAGACCCGGATGCGCAGGCCGTAGCCGTCCAGTTCCTTTTGCACCGCAGCCAGGGAATCGGCGGCCTTGCGGCTGAGCCAGCATTCGGGCGCCTCGTAGCCCGCCACCGGCCGGCCCATGAAGTTGTGGCGGCCGGCGTAGCGCATCTCCTGGCGGATCCGGGGCGCGACAGTGCGCAGCGCCACCAGGTCGGGGGGCGCCGTGCCAACGGATTTCTGGGGTAAATCTACCACCTGATGGGCGCAGCCAGCTATCAGAATCAAAGCAAGACCTGCCAGACTGCTGCGCGCCATCGCATTGTCAAACACCATTTATTCCACTCCTGGGCCGCTCCCGGGCCTCTCTCTCCTCGGATACGGCACGATACATGAACCTCGGCGCTGCCAGCCGCAAGGACATGCACGAGCCTCTACACTGCCGCCCATGCAAGAGTGGATGCATCAGATGCTGCAGTGGCTGGCTTTGCCCGAATTCGGGCTCGGCACGGTGTTCCTCGTGTCCCTGATCTCGGCCACCCTGCTGCCGCTGGGCTCGGAGCCCGCGGTTGCCGGCCTGGTACAGCTCAACCCCGGCCTGTTCTGGCCGGCCATCATGGTGGCCACGGCGGGCAACACCATCGGCGGCGCCATCAACTGGTGGATGGGCCTGGGCGCGCACCGTGCCTTCAATGCGGCGCGCGCGCGCCGCCGTCACGGCGAGTCCGCGCCCGCCCGCGAGCCGCCCCATCAGCCATCGCGCTGGCACCGGCTGGCCCGCTACTGGCTGCGCCGTTTCGGCGCCAAGGCCTGCCTGCTGAGCTGGCTGCCCGTGGTGGGCGATCCGCTGTGCGCCGTGGCCGGCTGGCTGCGCCTGCCCTTCTGGCCCTGCGTGGCCTATATGGCCGTGGGCAAGTTCGCGCGCTATGTGCTGATGACGGCCGGCTTGCAACACCTTCTGGTCCGGTGGATGAACTGAGGCTCAGAACTCGGTGTGCAGCCGCACCGCCAGCGCATTGACCGGGCCGCGGTCGGCGTTGTAGGCAGGGTTGCGGATGTGCTGCCAGTCGAAGGTGATCGCGCTGTTCCTGGCAATGCCCACGCTGTAGAAGGCTTCCATCACCAGCGCGGGGCGATAGTTCAGGCGCCCGTCGCCGATGAAAGGCCCCATGCCCCCTCGGCCAGATAGTTGCGGTGGCTGGCGGACAGGAAGTTGCGCACCAGGCCCAGGCCCAGACTGTCCTAGGCCCGGCCCCAGGAGCGGCCCCTGATCAGCAGGCCGCCCGACAGCGAGCGCTCGATCTCGGTGAAGGCATAGATCTCGGTCTTGCCGTCGGCCCAGCTGGCCCGCGCGAACAAGCCCACATCGTCCGACAAAGCCTGCTCCAGGTTCAGGCCGAAGCCATGCTTGCTCCGCTCACCATGACGCACCAGATTGATGTCCGGCACCTCGCCGGTCTGGGTGGCCAGGCGCGTGGCATCGTCGTAGCGGGACATCACCGCATGGTTGCGGAATACCAGGGCGCGCAGCTTGCCGGGCTTGCCGGCAAGGGTGTGCGCATGCTCGACCTCCAGCTGGTCGCCGTAATGCTTGAAGATGCGGTAATCCAGCGGCTGGCCGTTGGGCTCCTTGGGCTGGACGAAGCGGCCGAAGCGCACCGCCCACTCGTCGTGGTACCACTCCAGCACGGCACCCCAGGAATAGCCGCGCGCATCGGCGGCATAGTCGTAGGCGCCATGCGTCATCAGCGACCAGTTCATGAACTGGGTGCGCGGATCGTGGTTGTAGACGTTGTCGTCGAACAGGTCGATGACGGCCAGATTGCCCACGGTCAGCACCGTACAGCGCTTGTCCACCATACCGGCGAGCTGGCCGGCACCGGACTCCACAGCCTCCAGCTGCCCGCCCCGGTTCCAGGTCTGACGCAGATAGGCCCTGGCGCGGTACATCTTGAACCGCGCGCCCGAGGTCTTGGCCAGCTCGCCATTGGTCGGCCCGCCCAGACCGGCCAGATGGGACAGCGCAATGCCCTGGGCGCCTTCCAGGTCCAGATAGGCTTCGCCGCCCGTCCAGGGCCGAAAGCCGAACGATGCAGTCGCCGTCAACGAATAGCTGCGCTCCTTCTCGGGCCGCAGACTCATCGCCCCGCTGTAGGGCGCCTGAAAGGCGCGCTTGCGCTGCCATACATAGGTGCTCTGAAATTTGGCGTTCCAGTTTTCCTGTGGCGCCACCGTGCCGTCGCCAGCGGTATCGAGACTTGCCGGTACCTGCGCGGACAACGCCGTGGACGGATCCGCCGGCCCGACCTGCGCCACGGCCGGCAGAGCCCAGGCCATGACGCCGCCCAGCATGGCGGCGCCCACGCACAGGCTCTGCCGGAGAGATTGCGGCCCGCCAGACTGATGGCAAAAGCGGTATTTCTGACGCATTTTTGATCCTCAATATGTCAAGTCAGCGCACAGGGCTTGGGAAGGATGCCAGCCGCCCGCCACGACCACATGCGGCCGGCCAACGGCTGCAACTGTCCGAAAAGGAGCCGAGGCACCGTTTTTCTGCGGGAGGGAATGGATAAGGCCGGTGCAACCCATGGCTGCTGGCCCGAAGACCGTGCTATCGCGTGAGCACGGAAAGACAAGACGTCAGCGAGCCCAAGCCATGCCGATGCAAAGCATCGGCCTACAACAATCACTTGCGCTGCCAGTCACTGCCGTCCTTATGAAAGGGAATTGGCGCGGATTGCGCCGCAACAAAATCAGGGCCATTGCAGCCGAGGCGCCACAAAGGCCCGGCCCAGCCAAGCGTCGCCAAACTATCACCAAGACAATGCCGGCTCAATCCACCTGGAGTCCCAGTTGCGCCGTCACGGCCGCATCACGGTCGATATCGGCCGCGACGAGCTTGCCGAACTGGGCGCCTCCCTGGCCGGCGTGTAACCCTGGTCGCGCAGCGACTGCTGCATCCCGGGATCGGCCAGGATCTGCGCCAGCACCTCGTGCAGATGGCTGACCACCGGCTCCGGCGTGGCGGCCGGCGCGGCAAGCATTGCCCGCAGGCCCCGGCGTTTGAAGGCAAGTACGTGTCTTCTCCTGGCAGGGTCAGGCATCCAACCCGATGTCGAGCACACGCGCGCTGTGCGTGAGCCAGCCTACGGCGATCTGGTCCACGCCGGTGGCGGCCACGGCGGGCGCCGTCTCGGGCGTGATGCGGCCCGAGGCTTCGGTGATGGCCCGGCCCTTGCACATGGCCACGGCCGTGCGCAGCTCGTCCAGGCTCATGTTGTCCAGCAGCACCACGTCCACGCCCAGCTGCAGCGCGATCTCCAGCTGCGCCAGCGTGTCCACTTCCAGCTCGATCTTGACCATGTGGCCCACGCCGGCACGGGCCCGGCCCACGGCCGTGGCCACGTCGCCGGCCAGAGCGATGTGGTTGTCCTTGATGAGCACGGCGTCGTCGAGGCCGAAGCGGTGGTTGCTGCCGCCGCCCACGCGCACGGCATATTTCTGCAGCGAGCGCAGACCAGGCATGGTCTTGCGCGTGCAGGTCACGCGCGTGCCGTAGGCCTTGATGGCTTCGGCGATCGAATACGTGGCCGAGGCCACGCCGCTCAGGTGGCACAGATAGTTGAGCGCCGTGCGCTCGGCGCTCAGGATGGCGCGGCTCTTGCCGCGGATGCGCGCGATCTCCATGCCGGGCTTGAGCATCGTACCGTCCTGGCAGCCGACTTCGAACTCCATGCGTGCGTCCATCAGCGTGAAGGCCAGCCGCGCCAGGTCCAAACCGGCCAGCACGCCGTCCTGGCGCGCCACCAGGCGCAGCTCGTTCTTGGCATCGGCCGGAACAATGGTGTCGGTCGTCAGGTCTCCGGCGCGGCCCAGGTCTTCCAGCAAGGCCATGCGCACCAGCGGCTCCAGCATCACGTCCGGCAGGGAGGGAACGGGCAATGCAGTCACGGTATTAATGCTCATTTTGAGTATTTGTATAGAAAAAAGAAACGCGACAGTTGTCTTTTCCATCGCGCACGGCAGTTATGCTAAATCTGAGCATTAGTCGCGTCAAGCGGAAAACCGGCCAGCCCATGGCCTCCGCGAGAAAGCAGCAGGAATTTATACGGTGCGGGCCAGCGGCAGCTTGTTGCCGGCAATCGCGCGTTCCAGCATCACATTGCGCCGGAAGCGAAACAGCTTGGCCGGACGCCCCGCCGTGCCCATGACCATCTGCCCGGTTTCTTCCACCAGGGCCTGCTGCTCGATCTGGCGCCTGAAGTTCTGCTTGTGCAGGCCGCGCCCCGCCAGCGCCTCCACAGCCTGCTGCAGCTGCAGCAGCGAGAACTCAGGCGGCATCAGCTCGAACACCACGGGCCGGTACTTGATCTTGGCGCGCAGGCGCGCAATGCCGGTGGCCAGAATGCGCCGGTGGTCGTTGCTCATGGCCGCGCCCGACACCAGGCCGGCAGCCGGAGCCGCCACACCCTCGCGCCAGGCTTCGGGAACCAGGCCGGCCTCGAACAGCAGCTCATAGCGTTGCAGCACCAGCTCCTCGTTCCATTCATTGCCATCAAGGCCGAATGTCATTGAAACGCGCTGCCATTTTGCACTCACAGCTACATTATCAGGAGCAATCTCGCTCCAATCCCTGAGGCCCGGAACGATCTGCCGGGCCATCACGGGCGGCTCGCCCTCGCGCCAGTCCTCCCAGGGAAAGTAGCGGTACCAGTCCTGCCAGCCGGGCTGGGCCACTTCCGAGGTTGGCGCAGCCTCGTCCAGCTCGCGCGTCAGCGCCAGATAGCTGATGGAAATGGCCCGCATGCCCACTTCCTGCGAGCGATCGCGGTCGGCAAAGGTGTAGAGCTGCTCCACATAGCCCAGCGGATGGTGGGTCTGCGTTTCCACCCAGGCGCGCAGGCTGGCCTGCAGCGAGCGGTGGTTGGCCGTGAAGGGGCCTGCAGGCAGGGTCAGCCCTGCCCGCGTGGTCAGGATGCGGGGCTGACCGCCGGTGACGGCCACCAGCACCGCCACCAGATCGGCTTGCACCGAATGCTGCTCGGTCGCGTGCAATGGACTCAAGGGCGGGTTCCGCTCAGACGTCGAACAAAAAACACGTAAGCCATTCCTTTTCCAGCAATCATTTTCGGGTTTCCAGAACCCTGGGCAGCCAGGCGCTTCCGCCAAAACGGGGCGCCCGTATCCTAACGTAGGTACGGGCCTGCGTCCGAACGGACGCATCGCCCTCGCGAAGCGCGCCCCCATTCCGCCCTGGAGCCTGGTCTTCGATGCGCGGCAGCGCAGGGATTGCTGCGATGGAGCCGTCATGGACCTGCGGTCAAACCTAGGGTTTGTATGGAGTAAAAGGCCGAAAAAAGCAATTGACGGACAAATCCGCAAAACATGAAAATTAGTATAGACAACTAAAGCAGAAAAACGTTTCAGTTGTATGTATATTCCATCGCGAGCATCTGTATCCCCACCCACAAATCCATGAACGTACCGCGAGGTTTGTCCTCTAACCAAGGTAGGCACCCTCGCGTTGCGTCCGGACAGTCCTTTTCCCATACCCGGCAAGCCAGCCGTCCCCTATTCACTTCAGCCCTGAAGGACTTGACATGAACGCCAACGACGCCATCCTCCAAGCCGCCAAGCAGGACCCCCGCCACGACGCCAGCCGCGTCATCCGCGCCCCCCGCGGCTCCACCCTGCACTGCAAGAACTGG
>NZ_BMEU01000013.1 GCF_014637085.1 Comamonas phosphati
GTGCGCAACTTTCTGGGTGCCATTCACTTGGCCGCTGCCATGGTTTGGCTCAATTGAGCACCATGGCCTGGGAATGAACTCGGACATCGATTGATGACACGCCCTAGGCGAACGGGCGTGGAACACTGATGCGCAAATAACGCTTCGCTACCAAAGAGATAGGCGAGGGGTAACGGTCGGCAGGTATCATCGGGCCTCCATGCTAGAGCAACGAATTCAACAGCATTTCATCGACAGCGCCGACCTGAAATACCAGGCTGCCCAGGCGCTGAGTCAGCCCATTGCGGCGGCGGTGCAGGCCTTGCTGGCCTGCGTGACGGGAGGCGGCAAGGTCCTGGCCTGCGGCGGCGGGGTGTCGGCCAGCGATGCGCAATTGTTCGCTTCCCTGTGCGTGGCCGGTTTCGAGCGCGACCGCCCCGAGCTGGCGGCCGTCGCCCTGGTCTCGGACGGAGGCCTGCTGGGCGCCGTGGGCTCCATCGGCTCCGGCGGCAACGCCACCCAGTATCTGGCGCGCCAGGTGCGGGCCCTGGGCCAGCCCGGCGATCTGCTGCTGGTCATGTCGGTCAGCGGCAACGATGCGGCCGTGCAGGAGGCCGTCGATGCTGCCCACGAGCGCGACATGATGGTGGTGGTCCTGAGCGGCCACACGGGCGGCAATCTGGCCGCGAGGGTGCGCGAGACCGACGTGCTGATCTGCGTGCCGCACGAGCGCGCCGCGCGGGTGCGCGAGACCCATACATTGATACTGCACTGTCTCGCCGACGGTGTGGACGCCCAGCTACTTGGTGACCAGGAGATGCCTCTATGAAATTGCAAAAGCGTGTCGTGTGTGCAGCCCTGTTGGCTGCGGCCCTGGGCGCAGCGCTCAGCGGCTGCGTGGCCCTGGTCGGCGGCGGTGCCGCCGTGGCGGGCCTGTCGGCCATAGACCGGCGCACCACGGGCACCCAGGTGGACGACGAAGGCATCGAGCTGCGCGCGGGCAACCGGATCAGCGAAATCATGGGCGACAAGGCGCGTGTGGAAGTCACCAGCTACAACCGCCAGGCTCTGCTGACCGGCCAGGCCGGCAATGCGACCGACAAGCAGACCATAGAAAAGCTGGTGCGCGAGCAGCCCATGGTGCGCAACGTCTACAACGAGATCGAAGTGGCGCCGTTCACCGCCACGCTGGGCCAGCGCTCCAAGGACACCATGCTGACGGGCCAGGTCAAGGCCAGCCTGCTCAATGCCAAGGACATCCAGGCCTCGGCCATCAAGGTGGTGACCGAGAACAACGTGGTCTACCTGATGGGCGTGGTCACGCCGCGCGAGGCCAAGCGCGCGGCCGAGATTGCCCGCGGCGTCAACGACGTGACCAAGGTGGTGCGCCTGTTCGAGGTGATCAGCGAGGACGAGTTGGCGGCGGTGCAGTCCAAGGCGGTGCCCGTCACGCAGGACGGCGGCGCGAAGTAACAGCCTGATCCGATAGGCAGCTGTTCTCAGGGGGCCAGGCGTTTGATCAGGCTGGAGGTATCCCAGCGCTGGCCGCCCATGTCCTGGATGTCGCCATAGAACTGGTCGATCAGCGCCGTCACGGGCAGGCGCGCGCCGTTGCGCTGGGCCTCGGCCAGCACCAGGCCCAGGTCCTTGCGCATCCAGTCCACGGCAAAGCCGAAGTCGAACTTGCCCGCGAGCATGCTCTTGCCGCGGTTGTCCATCTGCCAGCTTTGCGCGGCGCCCTTGCCGATCACGTCCAGCACCTTGGGCATGTCCAGGCCCGAGCGCATGCCGAAGGCCATGGCTTCGGCCAGGCCCTGCACCAGGCCAGCGATGCAGATCTGGTTGACCATCTTGGTCAACTGGCCCGCGCCGCTCTCGCCCATGTGGGTGAAGGCGCGCGAGAAGGCCTGCGCCACCGGTGCTGCCTGTGCGAAAGCCGCTTCGTCACCGCCGCACATCACGGTCAGCTGCCCGCTCGCGGCACCGGCCTGGCCGCCGGAAACCGGTGCGTCGATGAAGTGCAGGCCGCGTTTTTGCGCCTCGGCATACAGCTCGCGCGCCACTTCGGCCGAGGCCGTGGTGTGGTCCACGAAGATGCTGCCGGGCTGCATGCCCGCAAAGGCGCCATCCGGTCCCAGGACCACGGAGCGCAGGTCCCCATCATTGCCCACGCAGCAGAACACGAGGCGCGCACCGGCGGCGGCTTCGCGCGGCGTCGGCGCGTGGCGGCCGGCGGGAAACTCGGCCGCCCAGGCCTGGGCCTTGGCCGGCGTGCGGTTGTAGACCGTGACCTGGTGGCCGGCCCGTGACAGGTGGCCGGCCATGGGGTAGCCCATCACGCCGAGGCCCAGAAAGGCCACCGCTTGCGCGGGTGTGGAGGTGTAGTTGCGGGCGGGGATGGAAGTCGTCATGAAATTCTCGAGCGCTTGGTGGCAGGAAAAGGGATGAAGCCCGTCGGCCATGGTACTGCACGGGCCCAGGGAAACTCGCGCGGCCTGGGCCAGTGACGGCCAGCAAGCGCCGCCCCGCAGCAAAGGCCGTCGTCCCCCTCGGGGGAAGGTGCGCAGCGCCTCAGGGGGCTACACGATCGTCAGATGCTCCGTGCCCGCCGCCAGATCCTGGGTCTTGGCGCGCTGGCTGTTGAGCTTGATCTGCAGGCGCAGGTCGTTGACCGAGTCGGCATTGCGCAGCGCATCCTCGTAGGTGATGAGGTGGGACTCGAACAGGTCGAACAAGGCCTGGTCGAAGGTCTGCATGCCGATGTTGCGGCTTTTCTTCATGACCTCCTTGATCTCGGCCACCTCGCCCTTGAAGATCAGGTCCGCGATCAAGGGGGAGTTGAGCATGACCTCGATGGCCGCCACGCGCCCCTTGCTGCTCTGCTTGGGCACCAGGCGCTGCGAGACCAGGGCGCGCAGGTTCAGCGAGATGTCCATCAGCAGCTGAGGGCGGCGCTCTTCGGGGAAGAAGTTCACGATGCGGTCCAGGGCCTGGTTGGCGCTGTTGGCGTGCAGCGTGGCCAGGCACAGGTGGCCGGTTTCGGAGAAGGCGATGGCATGCTCCATGGTCTCGCGATCACGGATTTCGCCCATGAGGATGACGTCGGGCGCCTGGCGCAGCGAGTTCTTGAGCGCGGCCTCCCAGCTGTCGGTGTCCAGCCCCACCTCGCGCTGCGTGACCACGCAGTTCTTGTGCGGGTGCACGAATTCGATGGGGTCCTCCACGGTCACGATATGGCCGAAGGAGTTCTCGTTGCGCCAGTCCACCATGGCGGCCAGCGTGGTCGATTTGCCCGATCCCGTGGCGCCGACCAGGATGCACAGGCCGCGCTTGGTCATGACCACTTCCTTGAGCACCTGGGGCACGCCCAGGGCATCGATGGTGGGCAGCGTCATCGGAATGGTCCGCAGCACCATGCCCACGCGCCCCTGCTGCATGAAGGCGTTGACGCGGAAGCGCCCCACGCCGGCCGGCGCGATGGCGAAGTTGCACTCCTTGGTGTGCTCGAAGTCCGCGATCTGCTTGTCGCTCATGATGGAGCGCGCCAGCGTCAGCGTATGCACCGGCGTCAGCGGCTGGGGCGACACCTTGGTCATCTTGCCGTCGATCTTCATGGCCGGGGGAAACTCCGCCGTGATGAACAGGTCGCTGCCGTTGCGGCTGACCATGAGCTTGAGCAGATCGTTGATGAATTTGCTGGCCTGATCTCTTTCCATGATCGTTCCTTGCGTAGACGGTCAAAACTGGCATGCTTCAAGTGAGAGACGCCGAGCAAGAGCCGCCTCGCGGCGATAGCGTCGTCCCCCTTGGGGGAAGCGGCAAAGCCGCTCAGGGGGTTATCCTGGAAAATTTTCGGGAATCTTGGCCTTGCCGCGCGCCTCGGCCGGGCTGATGAGATTGCGGCGCACCAGGTCGGTGAGGTTCTGGTCCAGCGTCTGCATGCCCACGTTCTGGCTGGTCTGGATGGTGGAGTACATCTGCGCCACCTTGGCCTCGCGGATCAGGTTGCGGATGGCGCTGGTGCCCAGCATGATCTCGTGCGCGGCCACGCGGCCCTGGCCGTCCTTGGTCTTGCACAGCGTCTGCGAGATCACGGCCTGCAGCGATTCGGACAGCATGGCGCGCACCATCTCCTTTTCCTCGGCGGGGAACACGTCGATGATACGGTCGATGGTCTTGGCCGCGCTGCTGGTGTGCAGCGTGCCGAAGACCAGGTGGCCGGTCTCGGCCGCCGTCATGGCCAGGCGTATGGTTTCCAGGTCGCGCATTTCACCCACGAGGATGGCGTCGGGGTCTTCGCGCAGCGCGGACTTGAGGGCCGCCGCGAACGACAGCGTCATGGGGCCGACTTCGCGCTGGTTGATCAGGCACTTCTTGGATTCGTGCACGAATTCGATGGGGTCCTCCACCGTCAGGATGTGGCCGTACTCGGTCTCGTTGAGGTAGTTGACCATGGCTGCCAGCGTGGTGGATTTGCCCGAGCCCGTGGGGCCGGTCACCAGCACCAGGCCGCGCGGCTTCAGGGCCAGGTCGCCGAAGATCTTGGGGGCGTTGAGCTGCTCCAGCGTCAGGATCTTGCTCGGAATCGTCCGGAACACGGCGGCCGCGCCGCGGTTCTGGTTGAAGGCGTTGACGCGAAAGCGCGCCAGGCCTTCGATCTCGAACGAGAAGTCGACTTCGAGAAACTCTTCGTAGGCCTTGCGCTGGGCGTCGCTCATGATGTCGTAGACCATGGCGTGCACGGTCTTGTGATCGAGCGGATCGACGTTGATGCGGCGCACGTCGCCATGCACGCGGATCATGGGCGGAAGACCCGCCGACAGATGCAGGTCGGAAGCCTTGTTCTTGACGCTGAAAGCCAGCAATTGCGTGATATCCACGGAGTTCCCCCTCTTTTGTTTGGTACCCTGGCGGCAATTATGACGACGATTGAAAACAATCTAGGACAGATTCACGCCCGCATCGCCGCGGCTTGCGTGAAGGCAGGCCGGGCTGTGACTTCGGTGCAACTGCTGGCGGTTTCCAAGACCTTCGGCGTCGAGGCCGTGCGCGATGCCGTGCTGGCCGGGCAGCGCAGCTTTGGCGAGAACTACATCCAGGAAGCGGTGGACAAGATTGCCGCCGTGCGTGCCATGCATCTGTCCGGCGGAGAGGCCCTGCAGTGGCATTGCATAGGGCCCATCCAGAGCAACAAGACGCGGCTGGTGGCCGAGAACTTCGACTGGGCCCAGACCGTGGACCGCCTGAAGACCGCCGAGCGCCTGTCGGCCCAGCGTCCCGAGGGCCTGGCACCGCTCAATGTCTGCCTCCAGGTCAATGTGGATGGCGGCGAAACCAAGTCCGGCGTGGCGCCGGATCAGGCGCTGGAGCTGGCCCGGGCCATCGTGGCGCTGCCGCGCCTGGTGCTGCGCGGTGTCATGAGCATTCCCGACGATGCTCCCGGTTTTGAAGCGCAATGCGCGGTCCACGAGAAGGCTGCCGCCGTTTTCGATGCCATCAAGGCCAGCGGCCTGCCGGGGCTGGCACAGTTCGACACCCTGTCCATGGGCATGACGGGCGACCTGGAGGCCGCCGTGGCTGCGGGCAGCACCATGGTGCGGGTGGGGAGCGGGGTCTTTGGTGGACGTACGTACCGTACGTCCACCCCCTGAGGCGCTGCGCGCCTTCCCCCTCTCTCTACGCGCTTCGCGCTAGGGGAGGGGGACGACACCCTCGGTGCGGGGCGGCCCTTCCTCGGTGTCTCTTTGTCAGGCCACGCCAGTTTTTAGGCTTGCGCTCAAGGCCGCTTCATCTGGCACTCGGTGGGCAGATCCACCTGCTGCGGCGTATAGACGGCATCGGTGCGGAAGCCGTAGTTCGTGCCTTCCCAGCCCGTTTTCACCGTCTTGCCGTCCACCGGCGCAATGGTGTTGACCACCTGGGGCAGCAGCAGCTGGTGGTCCTTGCCACGCATCTTCACGGGGCCGATGATGGTGTCCATCTGCAGGTCTTCCAGGGCCTTGGCGATCTTCAGGGTTTCAGTGGACTGGGCCTTGGCGATGGCGGCGGCCAGCATGCGCGGCACCAGGTCCATGCGGGGGGCGAGAAAGTCCTTGCCCGTCCTGGCCTTGTAGTCCTTGGCGCGGGCGTCGGCCAAGGGGCGGTCGGCCTGGCCCGGATGCCATTCGGCCACCCAGGTCAGCTGGCCGATCCTGGTCTGTGAAATGGAAGTCACCGTGCCCGGAAAGCCGCCGGCGCTGTGATTGAAGTAGCGCAGGTTGTAGCCCGAATCGGCGGCGGACTTGAGCAGCAGCGTCAGGTCCTGGCCCCAGTTGCCGGTGATGACCGAATCCGCGCCGGCCTCCTTGATCTTGGCCACATAGGGCGCGAAATCCTTGACCCGGCCTATGGGGTGCAGGGTCTCGCCGACGAACTGGATGTCGGGCCGCGCCTTGCCGACCATGTCGCGGCCGTAGTGGGCCCATTGCTTGCCGTGCGCATAGTCCTGGTTGAGCAGGTAGATCTTCTGGATGGCCGGCTGGGTCTTGATGTAGTTGGCAATGGCCTGCATGCGCATGGCCGTGTTGGCATCGAACATGAAGTGCCAGAAGCTGCAGGACTTGCCCGTGAGATCGGGGTCGATGGAGGAGTGGTTGAGCACCAGCACCTCCTTGCCCGGGTTACGCTGGTTGTAGCGCGACGCGGCCTGCACCAGCGCCGCGACGACCGAGGAGCCCGAGCCGCCCGTGACCACCACGCGCGCGCCCTGGTCTATGGCGGCCTGCAGGGCGCTCTGGCTTTCCTGGGCCGAGAGCTTGCTGTCGAACTGCAGCATCTGCAGCTTGTCGCCGTTGTACAGACCGCCCTTGGCGTTGACATCGTCCACCGCGTACTGCACATGGTCGCGCATCAGCTCGCCCGTGCTGACGAAGGGGCCGGACAGCGGATCGATGAAGGCGATCTTGAACGGCTCGGCGGCCTGTGCCGACAGCGCGGCGGTGCAGGCCGCTGCGGCGGCGATGGCGGAAAGACGGATGGGCATGGGCTTGTCTCCTGATGATTGGGTGATGGGCGCCTTGGAAATTTATGCGGGCCTGTCTGGCGGCCTGGTGGCGGCTTTCTTCCTGGCCCTGGCGGGCTTGGCGGACGATGCGGGGGAAGAAAAGGAAGAGGAGGGCGCAGGCTGCAGGCCCAGCACGCGTGAGGCCAGCTCGGTCAGCTCGGCCACCATTTCCGCGGCGCCCAGGCGCCCGCCGGGGCGGTACCAGTTGTAGAGAAAGCCGGGCAGGCTGCAGGCGGCCTGGGCCGTGATGCGTGTCTCGCGGAAGTGGAAATGTCCGCTGGCGTGGCCTTCCTCCAGCAGCGCGCAGAACTGCTTGTAGAACTGCCTGGCCAGCGTGCGCGAGGCCTTCTGGTAGGCCGGGCTGAAGGCCTGCGGCTCGCGGTAGGGGAAGAAGCCCGCCGGATAGTGGGCAATCGTGGCCGCGATCAGGCGCTGCAGCCCGTCGATGGCCTTCTCGTGCGCGGGGCGCGGATCGTCGGCCGCGAAATCCAGCACCGTGAAGCAGGCTTCGGTGGGCGCCCAGCACAGGGTCTCGAAGATTTCTTGCTTGTTGCGAAAGTAGTAATAGACAAAGGGCTTGGTCACGCCCAGGGCCTGCACGATCTGTTCGATCGTGGTGTTGGCGTAGCCGTTGCGGTCGAACAAGGTCTCGGCGGCCTTGAGTATGCGCTCGCGTTTTTCGTCTGAGCCCGCAGTGGGCAGGCGCTGCCTGCCGCGGGGCGAGACTGGGGTTTTTCTGGGGGCGCTGGCCATGCGTTCGGGTGGTGTCACGAGGGTTATACCAATGGGTAGTATTGTTCTACCGATGGGTATATATTGGCAAGGCATAGAGGCGAGGATTGCCTCAAGACAATCCCTGAGAGCGCGAAAAAATCGCGCCGGACCTCGCGTTCCACCAGACACCCAGGAGACAACCATGGCTGATTCTGCGTCCCTCATTCCCCTGCATGAGGCCCTGCGGCGCAATGCGCGCAACCATCCCGGGCGCGATGCCTACATCTGGTACGGACAGCACATCAGCTCGCGCCAGATGGACGATGCCAGCGATGCGGTGGCGGCCCGACTGCAGGCCCTGGGGGTGAAGAAGGGCGAGCCTGTGGCCCTGTTCATGAACAACTGCCCGCAGTACATCGTCGCGCACTACGCGGTGCAGAAGATAGGCGCCATCGTCTGCCCCTGCGGGCCGCTGAACAAGGCGCATGAGCTCGAATACCAGCTCAATGACCTGCAGGCGCGCGTGATCATCGCGGCCGACGTGCTGCTCCCCATCGTGGACAAGGTGCGCGCCACCACGGCGCTGCAGCATGTGCTGGCCGTGCGCTACGCCGACTGGCTGCCCGCGCAGGCCACGTTGCCCTTGCCGGCCGAGCTGCAGGCGCCGGTCCAGCCGCTGCCGCAGGGAGTGGAGTCGGTGTGGGACATCATGCACAGCGGCGCCAGGCCAACGCCCGTGGCCGTGTCCCTGGACGATGTGGCGCTCATGACCTACACCTCGGGCACCACGGGCTTGCCCAAGGGCGCCATGCTCAGCTACGGCAACGCGGCCAGCAAGACGGCGGGCGCCAGCCAGGCCACGGGCGTGAACGCGGCCGACATGCTACTGGCCGTGGCGCCGCTGTATCACATCGCCGGCATGTCCATGGGCGTGAACATGCCCGTGCACAGCGGTGCGACCTGCGTGCTGCTGCACCGCTTTGACCCGCTGGCCGTGGCCCAGGCCCTGGAGCGCTACCGCGTGACCTGGTGGTACAGCATCGCGCCCATGAACGTGGCCGTGATGCAGCTGCCGGGCGCGGAGAACATGGACTTCAGCTCGCTGCGCCGCAATACCGTGACCAGCTTTGGCATTGCCTACACCCAGGCACTGGCCGAGCAGTGGAAGCGCTTCACGCCCAACGCCATCTCCAGCGAGGCGGCCTACGGCCTTTCTGAAACCCACACCATGGACACCTCCATGCCCGGCGATGCCATCCGCTGGGGCACGCACGGCAAGCCCGTGCCCGGCAACGAGATCCGCGTCATAGCCCCCGAGACCGGCGATCCGCTGCCCGCGGGCGAGGTGGGCGAAATCATCATCCGCGGACCGGGCAACTTCAAGGGCTACTGGAACAAGCCCGAGGCCACGGCCAAGACGCTGAGGAACGGCTGGGTCTACACGGGCGACATGGGCCGCATCGACGCCGACGGCTACCTCACCTTCATCGGCCGCTTCAAGGAAATGATCAAGGTCTCGGGCTACAGCGTGTTCCCCGAGGAGGTCGAGACCATTCTGATCAAGCACCCGGCGATTGCGCAGGCGGCCGTCATCGGCGTGCCCGATCCGCAAAAGGGCGAGGTCGTGCGCGCCTTCATCGTGAAGAAGCCCGGCCAGGCGCTGGAGGCCGAGGAGTTGCTGGCCTGGTCCAGGGACAACATGGCCACTTACAAGGCGCCGCGCGAGGTGCGCTTCATCGATGCCTTGCCGGCGACGGGCGCGGGGAAGGTGTTGCGGCGCTTCCTGCGGGATATCGAGTGAAGCATTCTGTTGTGCATGCGCATATCTGTTGGTCAAACCGTATGTTGATGCTGAGGGCAGAGGCCGGGTCTCGCCCCGGCGGGCGAGTTCCTTTCTTACTCGTGCAAGAAAGGAACCAAAGAACACGTCCCACTGTCTGCGGCCCTGCGGGCAACCTGCGTCACGAGGCTTGTGGGGTGCGCCGCCCAACTCACTACGCGCCACATGTGAACATGCGGCGCTGCGCTCAAACAAACGGCGGCGAGTCAGTCTACGAAGCGGCTGCACTTTACGGTGCAGCCGCCACCCCACAAGCCTCGTGCCGCAGGCGCAGGCACAGGGGGGTAAAAACAGCGCGGTCCGGTTCCGGCTTCCTATCCCCCTTTGGGCTGCGCCTGCGGCGCCCGGTTCAGGCTGCGGGCAACGCTGCCGCAGGACAGCGTTGCTTCGTCATCTGGCTTGCGCCCGTTTGTTTGAGCGAAGCGCTGCAAGGCGCGCAGCGAGTTGGGGCGCACCGCAGGCTGAATCGGGTGACGCAGGTTTGCCCGAAGCGAAGCGCAGGGACGCAGGCAACGGGGCACATTTCTTTGGGTACTTTCTTGCTGTGCGGCAAGAAAGTACCTCGCCTGCCGGGGCGAAACCCAGCCTCTGCCCTTCAAGCAAACGTGCTGCTCGCATCTGCCGACGTGCCTGCACAAGTCCGAGTGAACGCGCCTGCGCAAAACTCCTGAACTGGAAATCGAATGTTTGAAAAAGTACTGATTGCAAACCGCGGGGAGATCGCGCTGCGCATTGTCCGTGCCCTGCAGGAACTGGGCGTGGCCAGTCTGGCCGTGTATGCGCAGGACGACGCCCAGGCCCCGCATGTGGCTGCCGCCGACGAGGCCGTGGCGCTGGGCGCCGGCGGCCCGGCAGCCTATCTGGATGGCGCGCATCTGCTGCAGATTGCGCGAGCACATGGCTGCGATGCCCTGCATCCGGGCTACGGCTTTCTCAGCGAGAACGCAGCATTCGCCCAGGCCTGCGCGGCGGCCGGCGTGCGTTTCATCGGGCCCGCGCCCGAGCAGTTGGCGCTGCTGGGCGACAAGGCCAGGGCCCGCGCGCTGGCGCTGCAAAGCGATGTGCCTTTGATGCCCGGCAGCCAGGAAGCCGTGACGCTGGAGCAGGCCCAGGCCTTCTTCGCGGCGCAAAAAGCCGATGGCGCCAGCGGCATCATGATCAAGGCCATAGGCGGCGGCGGCGGGCGCGGCATGCGCGCCGTGGCCCGAGCCGACGAGCTGGCCGCGGCCTACGAGCGCTGCCGCAGCGAGGCGCGCGCGGCCTTTGGCGTGGACGGCGTCTATGTGGAGCGCCTGATGACGGGCGCGCGCCATATCGAGATCCAGGTGCTGGGCGATGGCAGCGAGCGGCCCATCGCGCTGGGCGAGCGCGAATGCACGCTGCAGCGGCGCTTCCAGAAGCTGGTCGAGATCGCGCCCAGCCCCAGCCTGCCGCAGGCGCTGCGCGAGCGCATCACGCGCGACGCGCTGCGCATGGCGGGTGGCATGCGCTATGAAAGTCTGGGCACCTTCGAGTTCCTGGTGGACCTGCGCTCCGCCACCTTGCCCTATGTGTTCATCGAGGCCAATCCGCGCCTGCAGGTGGAGCACACCATTACCGAGGAAGTCTTCGGCATCGACCTGGTGCGGGCCCAGATCCGCATCGCGGCGGGCGAGCATCTGAGCGACCTGGACCTCGATGCCGGCGCACCGCCGCAACCGCGCGGCTATGCCGTGCAATGGCGCATCAACGCCGAGACGCTGGACGCGCAAGGCCATTCGCGCCCGGGCAGCGGCCGCATCGCTGGCCTGCGCTGGCCGCAGGGGCCGGGCATACGCATCGATTCCCACGCGGTGCAGGGCAGCAGCCCTTCGCCGCACTACGACACGCTGCTGGCCAAGCTCATCATCCACAGCCCCGCGCAGCGCTTTGCCGATGTGCTGCGCCGCTCGCAGCGCGCGCTGGCCGAATGCCGTATCCAGGGCCTGGCGACCAATCTGGCCCTGCTGCAGGCGCTGTCGCAGCGGCCCGAGATGGACAGCCAGGCCGTGCACACGCGCTGGCTGGAAGAGGTGCTGCCGGAGCTGGTTGATGCTTCTGAAAAGATAGCTTTCGGCGACTTCTGTAATGTGGATTCAGAGGTAAATGCATCTGAAGTTTCCATAAATAAATCGCAAGCCGCTCCTGAAAATGCAGTGCTGGCGCCCATGCCCGCCCGCGTCGTGCAATGGAGCGTGGCCGCGGGCGACACGGTGGCCCGTGGCGCCGAGCTGGGCATTCTCGAAGCCATGAAGATGCAGCACCTGCTGCTGGCCCAGCAGGCCGGCACCGTGCGCCAGCTGCTGGCCGAGCCCGGCAGCTATGTGGTGCAGGAGCAGCCGCTGCTGGTGCTGGCGCCAGCCGAAGGCGATGCCGCCCATGCCCAGGCGCAGCAGCAGGTGCAGGACCCGGATCACATCCGCGCCGACCTGCAGCGCGTCATGGAGCGCCACGCCTTCACGCTGGACGCGGCCCGGCCCCAGGTCATGGACAAGCGCCACGCCCAGGGCAGCCGCAGCGCGCGCGAGAACATTGCCGACCTGTGCGACGAAGGCAGCTTCATCGAATACGGGGCGCTGGCGATTGCCGCGCAGACGCGCCGGCGCAGCGTCGAGGACCTGGTGGCCAACACGCCGGCCGACGGCATGGTCACGGGCATGGGTTCCATCAACGGCTCGCAGTTCGGCGAGGAGAAATCGCGCGCCGTGGTCATGTCCTATGACGCCACCGTGCTGGCCGGCACCCAGGGCATGCGCAACCACGCCAAGACCGACCGCATGCTGGGCATTGCCCTGCAGCAGAAGCTGCCCGTGGTGCTGTTCGCCGAAGGTGGCGGCGGGCGCCCCGGCGATACCGATACGCCCGTTGTCGCGGGCCTGCATGTGCACACCTTTGCGGCCTATGCGGCGCTGTCGGGCCAGGTGCCCGTGGTGGGCATCACGCATGGGCGCTGTTTTGCGGGCAATGCGGCGCTGCTGGGCTGCAGCGACGTCATCATCGCCACGCGCGCAAGCACCATTGGCATGGGCGGGCCGGCCATGATCGAAGGCGGCGGCCTGGGCGTGTTCAAGCCTGAAGAAGTCGGCCCCAGCGGCGTGCAGCATGCCAACGGCGTGATCGACATCCTGGTCGATGACGAGGCCCAGGCCGTGGCCGCGGCCAAATATTACCTCTCGTTCTTCCAGGGGCGCACCGGCGATTGGAGCGCGCCCGACACGCGGCTGCTGCGCCATGTGGTGCCCGAGAACCGTCTGCGCGCCTACGATATGCGCGCGGCCATGGCGCATCTGGTGGACGAGGGCAGCCTGCTCATGCTGCGCACGGGCTTTGGCGCCGGCATCCACACGGCACTAGCCCGCATCGAAGGACGGCCCGTGGGCATCATGGCCAATAACCCCGGTCATCTGGGCGGAGCCATCGATGCCGACGCCGCCGACAAGGCCGCGCGCTTCATGCAGCTGTGCAATGCGCACGGCATTGCCATCGTCAGCCTGGTCGACACGCCCGGCTTCATGGTCGGCCCCGAGGTCGAGAAGACGGCTCAGGTGCGCCATGTCAGCCGCCTGTTCGTCACGGGCGCGAAGCTGCGCGTGCCGTATTTCAGCGTGGTGCTGCGCAAGGGCTACGGCCTGGGCGCCATGGGCATGACGGCGGGCGGCTTCCATGCGCCCATCTTCAACGTGGCCTGGCCCACGGGCGAGTTCGGCGCCATGGGCCTGGAAGGCGCGGTGCGCCTGGGTTTCCGCAAGGAACTCGAAGCCCTGCCCGAAGGCGCCGAGCGCGAGGCGCTGTTCCAGAAGCTGCTGGCCCAGCAGTACGCCCACGGGGAGGCCATGCACATGGCGTCCACGCTGGAGATCGACGCCGTGATCGATCCCGCCGACACGCGCGCCTGGCTGGTGCGCGGGCTGGCCGGTGCCCGCTTGCGCGACGAGAGCACGCGGTTTGTCGATACCTGGTAGCTGTCTGAAAAGGCGTTGAAGCTCTTGCTTTTGGCGAGCGATCGACCCGGTGCATGAAGTGTGTGCGGAGGCAGTTGCCAGGCGCAGAGAGTCTGCTTTCCCATGCTAAGCTGGAAGTCTTGACCCAATATTCGGCCGCGCCCGGCGCGGCCCCGGCTGCCGCCCTGGAAAGCAGGGCGCAGCCTTCGTGACTGGAGATAAGCCCATGCCCGGACTTCTGCCCGATATCGATCCCGACGGCCTGCTCGAATTTTCGGTGGTCTATACCGACCGCGCGCTCAACCACATGTCCAAGCGCTTCATAGCCGTGATGCAGGACATCCTGGGCGCGCTCAAGGACGTCTACCACGCCCATACCGCCGTGCTCGTGCCCGGCAGCGGCACCTTCGGCATGGAGGCCGTGGCGCGCCAGTTCGCCAACAAGGAAAAAGTGCTGATCGTGCGCAACGGCTGGTTCAGCTACCGCTGGACGCAGATCTTCGATGCCGATGAAGGGCTGGGCGGCGGTTCGGTGGTCTGCAAGGCGCGCCGCCAGGGTGGCGGCAGCCAGGACCCCTGGGCGCCTTGCCCGGCCGAGGAAGTGGCGGCGGCCATCCGCGCCGAAAAGCCCAAGGTCGTTTTTGCGCCGCACGTGGAAACGGCCAGCGGCATTCTGCTGCCCGACGAATACCTGCGTACCGTGGCCGATGCGGCGCACGAAGTCGGCGCGCTGTTCGTGCTCGACTGCGTGGCCTCGGGGGCCATGTGGGTGGACATGGAAAAGACCGGCGTGGACGTGCTGATCTCGGCGCCGCAAAAGGGCTGGAGCAGCTCGCCCTGCTGCGCCATGGTCATGCTCTCGGCCCGTGCACGCGAGGCTATCGAGCACACCCGGAGCTCCAGCTTCTCCTGCGACCTCAAGAAGTGGATGCAGATCGCCGAAGGCTACGAGAAAGGCCAGCACGCCTACCACACCACCATGCCCACCGATGCGCTGGTGCGCCTGCGCGATGCGATGCTCGAAACCCGCGAATACGGCTTTGCCAAGGTGCGCGAAGAGCAGATGGCACTGGGCGCCAAGGTGCGCGCCATGCTCGAGGCACGCGGCTTCCCCAGCGTGGCCGCCGCGGGCTTCAAGTCGCCCGGGGTGGTGGTCAGCTACACCGCCGACCCCGAGATCCAGAGCGGCCGCGCCTTCCTCAAGGTCGGCCTGCAAACCGCTTCGGGCGTGCCGCTGCAGTGTGACGAAGGCGCGGATTTCCAGACCTTCCGCCTGGGCCTGTTCGGCCTCGAAAAATGGCATCAGGCAGACCGCAGCGTAGCCCACCTGTCCAAGGCGCTGGACGATATCGGCATTGCGCCCGCCAAGGCTTGAACACGGAAATGCTCATGAAAAAATCGCCATTGAAATCGCCATCGGCATGGGCCCTGGCGTCTGCCGCCGTCCTGTTTTCCGGCATCTGCGCGCACGCGGCGCAGCCGGTGACGACGCCCAGCGGCCTGGTCTACGAAAGCATCACCGAAGGCACGGGCGCCAGCCCCAAGGCCACGGACACGGTCAAGGTGCACTACCGCGGCTACTTTCCCGAGACGGGCAAGGAGTTCGACAGCTCCTATGCGCGCCAGCAGCCCATCGACTTTCCGCTCAATGGCGTGATTCCCTGCTGGACCGAGGGCCTGCAGAAGATGAAGGTCGGCGGCAAGGCCAAGCTGACCTGCCCGCCCGGCATTGCCTACGGCAGCCGCGGCGCGGGCCGGGTGATTCCGCCCAACGCCACGCTCAACTTCGAGGTGGAGCTGCTGGACGTCAAGAGCCGCTGATCACCTGGACCAGCGGGCGTCAGCGCCTGACGCCCAGCCGTTCGTTCAGTCGTTTGGCCAGGCGCTGCAGATTGGCGCGGTCCATCTGCAGCTCGCGCGCCGCCGCCGCCCAACTGCCGTGGTGGCGCGCCAGGCTGGCGCTGACTAGGCTGTGCTCATAGGCGGCCACCGCCTCGCGCAGGCCGGCGGACGGCACGGGCGGTTCGGGCAGGCCTGCAGCCGCAGCGCCCGGCAAGGCAGCTGCTGCAGCCACCGTGGTTGCGATGCCGGTTTGCTGTGCCCCACCACCCCACAGGTCATCGACGCCCAGCGTCACGATGCGCGGCCGCGCGACGTTGCGCGCGGGTGTGCTGCCGGCGCTGCCCCGGCTCAGGGCCTTGAGCACGGCGCGGCTGATCAGGTGTTCGAGCTCGCGCACATTGCCGGGCCAGGCATGGGTGAGCAGGGCCGACTGGGCTGCGGCGTCGAGGCGCAGGCCGCCCAGTTGCAGGCGCGAACGGTTTTCCTCCAGGAAATAGCCGGCCAGCAGCAGCACGTCGCTGTCGCGCTCGCGCAGCGGCGGCACGGTGAGCGGATAGACATTGAGGCGGTGGTAGAAGTCGGCGCGCATGCGGCCGGCGCGCACGTCTTCGGCCAGGTCGCGGTTGGTGGCGGCGATCACGCGCACGTCCACATGGTGCTCGCGGTCCGAGCCCAGGCGCTGCAGCTGCCCGCTTTGCAGCACGCGCAGCAGCTTGGCTTGCACGGGCAGCGAAAGCTCGCCTACCTCGTCGAGGAACAGCGTGCCGTGGTGCGCCTGCTCGAACTTGCCGCTGCGCTCGGACAGCGCGCCCGTGAAGGCGCCGCGCACATGGCCGAACAGCTCGCTTTCCACCAGGTTGTCGGGCAGGGCCGCGCAGTTGATGCTGATCAGCGGCTGGCCGGCGCGGCTCGATCGGGCGTGGACGGCGCGGGCCACCAGCTCCTTGCCGGTACCCGTCTCGCCGGTGACGAGCACGCTCAGCTCGCTGGCGGCCACCAGCGCCATATCCCTTTGCAGCTGGCGCATGGCCGGGCTGTGGCCCAGCATTTCGCGCTCGCCGCTGGCTGTGGCCTGGCTGGTGTCGGCGCCCTGAGGGCGTGCCGAACTCGCCGAACGGGCCAGCTGCGAGAGCTGGTGCACGCGCTCGGCCGTGGCCACGGTGGCGGCGGCCAGATTGCTGAAGGCCTGCAGCAGCGCGAGCAGGGCGGGGTCGGCAAAGCGGCCGGGCTCCAGCGCATCCAGCGTGAGCAGGCCCCAGGGCAGGCCGCCGGCCTGCAGCACGCAGCCCATGCAGTCGTGGACATGCAAATGCGCAATGGTTTGGCCGTGGTTGGCAACCAGGCCGTCGTACGGGTCGGGCAGGGGGCTGTCGGGCGCAAAGCGCATGGCCTGGCCGGCGGCCAGCAATTGGGCAAAGCGCGGATGTTCGGCCAGGCGAAAACGCCGGCCCAGGGCGTCGGGCACCAGGCCGTCGATGGCCACGGGGTGCAGCCATTCTCCATCCAGGCGCAGCAGGGCCACGGCATCGGCCGGCAGCAGCGTGCGCAGGGCCGCGAGCAGGCGGCGCAGGCGCTCGCGCTCGGGCAGGTCCTGGGCCAGGTCGGCGATCAGCGGGATGACGGCGTTGAGGATGTTGGATGTAGTCATATTGACATTGATTGATGTCAATAAGTCTACATTGACTTGAAGTCGATTTGACTCTTGTCAGCACAAACCCTTGTTTTGTATGGCGTCGTTGGCTGGCATGGCGATTGCATTGGTCTTCTCGATCCTGCCATTGAGCGGGCCACGACCAAGGAGTTTCTTCCGTGCTGACCGAGAACCAACGCGCCATTGTCAAATCCACCGTACCGTTGCTGGAGAGCGGCGGCGAGGCGCTGATCACCCATTTCTACAACACCATGCTGGGCGAGTACCCCGAGGTGCGGCCCCTGTTCAACCAGGCCCACCAGCAAAGCGGCGCCCAGCCGCGCGCACTGGCCTACAGCGTGCTGATGTACGCCAAGCACATCGACAAGCTCGAGGCCCTGGGCGATCTGCCCGCGCAGATCGTCAACAAGCACGTGGCGCTGCAGGTACAGGCCGAGCACTACCCCATCGTCGGCGCCTGCCTGCTGCGCGCCATCCGCGAGGTGCTGGGCGCCGAGATTGCCACCGACGAGGTGCTGGCCGCCTGGGGCGCCGCCTACCAGCAGCTGGCCGACATCCTGATCGCCGCCGAGCGCAGCGTATACGACCGCACGGCCGAGACCGAGGGCGGCTGGCGCGGCGAGCGCGCCTTCAAGGTCGAGAAGAAGGTGCAGGAGAGCGCCGAGATCACCTCGTTCTACCTGGTGCCCGCCGACGGCGGCCAGGTCATCGCCCACCTGCCGGGCCAGTACATCGGCCTGCGCGTGATGGTCGACGGCCAGGAGCAGCGCCGCAACTACTCGCTGTCGGCCCCGGCCAACGGCCGCAGCCTGCGCATCAGCGTCAAGCGCGAGCCCGGTGGCAAGGTGTCCAACTTCCTGCACGACCAGATCCAGGTCGGCGATACGCTGCAGCTCTTCCCGCCGGCCGGCCACTTCACGCTGCAGGACAGCAGCAAGCCGCTGGTCCTGATCAGCGGCGGCGTCGGCATCACGCCCACGCTGCCCATGCTGGCCACGGCGCTGGCCGCCCAGCGGCCCGTGACCTTCATCCACTGCGCGCGCGAGCGCTCGGCCCATGCCTTCCGCGAGCGCATCGACCAACTGACCGCCGAGCATCCGCAGCTCACGCGCTACTACTGCTACGACCGTGCCGTGCCCGAGGACGAGGTGGATGCCCAGGGCTATCTGACCGAGCAGCGGCTGGGCGAATGGCTGCCCGCCTCGCGCGACGCCGATGTGTACTTCCTCGGCCCGCGCCCCTTCATGCGCGTGCTCAAGCGCTCGCTCAAGAACCTGGGCGTGCCCGACAAGCAGGTGCGCTACGAGTTCTTCGGCCCGGCCGAAGCATTGGCCTGAAGTAGCGCGCCCCCTGAGTCGCTTTGCGCCTTCCCCCGCTCTCTACGCGCTGCGCGCTATGGGAGGGGGGCGCAGCCCTCGCTGCGGGGCGGCCCGTGCTCGGCTGCCCGCGCTTGGGCCGCGCCGGTTTCATAGGCTGCGGGTGGGTGCGCAGTCATGGATGATTGGTATAAAAAAGGAGCTGCCTGCGCAGTATCTTCAATGGTTCCAGATGCTTTTAGCATTGAAATCATTTGGAGACAAGCGTAGGCAGCTCTCGTTTTTTTGGGGGCCATAAAACCGGCGCGGCCTAGGTCAGAGGCAGCGAGCAAGGGCCGCCCCGCAGCGAGGCTGCCGTCCCCCTCGGGGGGAAGCCGCAAAGCGGCTCAGGGGGTCAACGGTAATACGCTTCGACCGTGCCCTTGAGCTTGATCAGCAGGGGCTTGCCCTTGCGGTCCAGCGTCTTGCCGGCGGGCACCTTGACCCAGCCTTCGCTCACGCAGTATTCCTCCACGTCGAAGCGATCCTTGCCGTTGAAGCGGATGCCGATGTCGTGTTCGAAGACGGCGGCCACGTGGTGGGGGCTGCGCGGATCGATGGACAGGTGGTCGGGGAGTCCGGGGCGCTGGCTATCAGTCATGTCGTGCGAATCCAAAAAAGCGTATTGTCCACTGCTTTGAGCGGGGTAGCGGCAGGGCCACGGGCTCTGGTGCAAGGCCTTGTCCCGCATGAAAGCAGGTGGTCGGCCGATTTTTTTGTTCCGTGGGGTCTTTGCGGGCCGGAAGCGTTACCCGTTGGGGCCGTCGTTGGCGCCGTCAATTGCCAGTTCCGGTTCAGATCCTTGCACAACGGTCATGATGACGGGCTTCTGCACATGCTTCGGACGTGATTCTGGTGCCCACCCACTTTGCCCTGAAGAGCAAAGTGCCGCAATCCGGATCGCATCGGCTCCTGGATTTTCCTGGTTGTATGCGGATGTAGCGGCTACGATTCTCTTTGCGCTTGTTGGCAGACACGTTCTGAGAGCAACTTGCTTTTCAAAATTTAAAAACGCTGCAAACAGCGGCCGAAGTGTCACCTGCAGTCGGAAGAATGACGGCTCCAGGGCAATGCGCCTGGTTCCCGCGGCCGGGCGCACCACAGTACGGAATACAGAGGAGTGTGATGGATACAGCTACCCACACCAAGGCAAGCTTGGTGTTTCTGGGCTCGCTCACGACGGCAACGCCCGAGTCGGAGCGGCCCGTGACCTACCAGGATTGGGATGCGCTGTTGCGTTCCGGCGTGCAGCCGCAGGGCATCTATCTGGGGGCTGCGCCGCATCAGACCTGGCATCACTGGCTGGAGCGCATTCGCCAGAGCGACTACTGGAATCTGCCGGTCTTTGCCGATCCCGCGCAAGGCGATGCACAGCTGTATGTGGATGCGCTGTGCAGCGTGGAGCGGGCGCGCGAGATCGCCGAGGGCATGGCCCTGCACCGGCAGGCCCTGCCTGCGCCCGGCGATGTCGTGAGGCTGGAGGAGCGGCTGCTGTACTTCCTCTACGAGCGAGGGCAGCAGGCCGGCTTCAAGCCGCTGCTCGACCGCAACAGCGATCAGCTTTACCGCTATCCTGTCGCGGAACTGCTGGCCTATGCGCATGAAAACGTGTCGCTGACCCTGGAGGACTTGCGGCGCCGGGGGCTGCTGCGCTCGGAAGGCCTGGTGGACCGCACCCGGCACTGCTCCAGCTGCGGCTCGGCCCATATCCATTTCGTGGATGTGTGCCCGCATTGCCAGAGCCTGGACATTCGCCGCGAAGCCACGCTGCACTGCTTTGCCTGCGGGCACGTCAGCGCCGAATCGCAATTCGTCGAAGGCGGTTTGCTGGCCTGCCCCAAATGCTATGTGCATCTGCGCCACATCGGTGTCGATTACGACAAGCCGCTGGCCCAGTACCACTGCCGCAGCTGCCAGCGAAGCGCGGTGGAGGCCATGGTTCAGGCGCGCTGCCTGGATTGCGCGCACACCGGCCAGCCGAGCGAATTGGAGGTGCGCGAAGTCGCCACCCTGATGCTGAGCGCCAGCGGGCGCCAGGCTGTGCGCAATGGCGGCGTGGGGGAGGCCTTCGCGCCGCTCAAGGCGAGCAACTACATAGACCCGCAAGGGTTCCGGCGCATGCTGGACTGGGCCAGCAAGATCCAGGCTCGCCATCCGGAGTTCCGCGTCCACCTGATGCGCATGGAGCTTGAGCACATGGACAAGCCTGGCCAGCCGGTGAGTCCATGGCAGGTCACTGCGCTGCTGGATGAATTCGCCGTGCGCCTCAATGCCCTGCTGCGCGAGTCGGACCTGATCACCCGCGTGGATGAGCGCAGTCTGTGGGCCATCCTGCCGTACACCATGCCCAAAGGCCTTCAGGATCGTATCGAAAAGGCACTGGAAAAACTGGTCGAGGAAGAAGGCGAGGTCAAACGCCTGGCCGTGCGCATGCGCAGCATGGAGGTCAAGGCCATGAACGGCAGCAAGGAAGCTCCGTCGGCCAGCCAGTTGATGCAGCAGATGCGAAGCGGTGCGCAGCAGGGGGTCTGACGATGTGGCAGCAGTTTGTGGAGTCGTTCTGGCTGCTGAGCCGTAGCCTGGGTACGCGCGGCGCCTGGGATCTGATGAACCTGTTTCCGTTCGTCGTCCTGCTGGAGTTGCCGTTCCACGTGCTGGTCGTCGGCGGGATGCTGCGCTACGGGCTGCGGCACTGGCGCAAGCCGGCCACGCGCCTGCAATACCCGTCCGTATCCTGCCTGGTCACCTGCTATTCCGAAGGCGAGGACGTGCGCAAGACCGTCAGCTCGCTGGTGAATCAGCGCTATGCCGGGCATATCCAGGTCATTGCCATCGTCGATGGCGCCATCAAGAACAGCGACACCATGCGCGCGGCCCTGCTCGAGGCGCGGCGCTGGCAGGGCATCGAAGAGCGCGAGGTCATCGTGCTGCCCAAGTGGCAGCGTGGCGGCCGCGTGTCCTCGCTGAATGCGGGCCTGATGCTGGCCACCGGCGAGGTGGTGATGTCGCTCGACGGCGACACCTCGTTCGACAACGACATGGTGGAGAATTCCACCCGCCATTTCGACGATCCGCGGGTGGCGGGCGTGGCCGGCAATCTGCGCGTGCGCAACCAGGCCAAGAACCTGGTGACCAAGATGCAGGGGCTGGAATACATGTTGTCCATCAGCGGTGGCAAGACCGGCTTGTCCGAGTTCAACATCGTCAACAACATCTCGGGCGCCTTCGGCGTGTTCCGGACCTCGCTGGTCCGGCACCTTGGGGGCTGGGATGCGGGAACCGCCGAGGACCTGGACATCACGCTGCGCATCAAGCAGTACTTCGGCCGCCACCGCGGCATGCGCATCAAGTTCGAGCCGCATGCCATGGGGCATACGGATGCGCCCGAGTCCTGGCGCGTGTTCTTCAGGCAGCGCGTGCGCTGGGATGGAGACATGTACTACCTGTTCGTGCGCAAGTACCGCTTCAACCTGAGGCCTTCGCTGCTGGGGTGGCGCAACTTCCTGTTCACCCTGGTCAACGGCCTGCTCATGCAACTGGTGCTGCCCTATCTGATCGTGGGCTCGCTGGCCTTGCTGCTCTTCGTCGAGCCGCTGGGCGTGGTGATGGGGACGCTGGGCTTTGTGTACGTGGGCTATCTGCTGCTGCTGCTGGGCTATTACCTGGTGTACCTGGCCACGGTTTCGGAGCGCGTCAGGCTGGACCTGTCCTATCTGCCGTATTTGCCGCTCTTTCCCTTCTTTGCCTTTGTGACCCGGGCGCACAGCGGCTACGCCATCTTGGTGGAGGCCCTGACCCATTCGCACCTGGACTCGTCCATGGCACCCAGCTGGGTGCTGCGCAAGAACAAGTTCTAAGTCACACATAGCCCATGAAGCCATTCTTTCTTCAATACCGGTTCGTGCCGCATCGTGCCCAGGCCCTGAGCGTTCTGATCGGTCTCGGCCTGCTGGCGTCCACGCCGGGGGCGGGCGCCAGCGCGCAGACGGCAGCTGCCGCGGCGCCGGCCGCACCCGCAGCTCCCGCCGCCGAGGGCCAGGCCTGGGGCTGGGCACAGCTGCAGGCCTGGAGCAGTGAGCAGGGGCCGGCCGTGCGGCTGTCGCGCCTCAAGGAACATGTGGCCAGCAGCAATCTCAAGCTGGTCGAATCCGACGACGGCGCGCGGATCATCGCGGCTGCGAGCATGACGCGGGCCAGGGAGCCGGTGACGGAGACCCTGGACCGCCGCTACAGCCGTCTGTCCGGGCAGGGGGGCTTGCGCTGGAGCTTTCTGGGGGCAGAGGAGGCGCGCCGGCGCAATGTCCTGGAAGCCAAGGCCGGGCAACTGAGCAGCGCCGCGCAGACCCAGCTGCTGCAGGCGCAGGCCGTGACGGAGCTGGGGCGACTGTATGTGCGCTATCTGCGCAGCCAGCAGCGCGAGCAGCTGACGCAGGCCTATCTGGCATCGCAGTCACGGGCCCAATCCATATGGAAGGAACGCGTGGCCAAGGGCCGTATGCTGCGTTCGGAGGAGATGGAGCTGCAGGGCTACTTCGAAGCCGCGCAGACCCGCATCGCCAGGGAAAAAGAGGTGCAGCGCGCGGCCTTGCAGCAAATGGGCTTTCTGACCGGGCGCCATCTGCGGGCCCAGCCGGTGCCGGCCCTGGCCCTGCCGCAGGCCTGCATCAGCCCTGCGGTGCTGCAGGATGCCGTGAACACGCACCCGGCGCTGGAGCCTTCGCGCCATGCCATGCAAGGCTCCAGGGAGCAGGCTCGGCACACGCGTTACGGCGGCGTGATCGGCGGCGTGCAGCTGAGCCAGAGCCTGAGCCAGGATTTCGGCGGCAGCCCGGGCCATGCGACGGCCGTGGCGGTGGACGTGTCCATCCCCTTGCAATGGCGCAGCCAGCAGGATGCCATGGCCGCCAAGCTGCAGGGGCAGTACGACGCAGCGGCAGAAGAATACACCCAGACCCAGAGCAAGCTGCAGCTGGAGCAGCAGTCCGCGCTGGAACAGTACAAGCTCAACGAGGGCGAGCTCAAAAGCAGTGCGCAGCGCTACGCTGCCGCGGTGGAGGCGCTGCGCGTGGCGCAGCTGCGCGCGCCCAGCCTCGACGGCGACGGCATGGTGCAGGCCGTCAAGGCCGGCAGCGGCCGGTATGAGGCCGCCATACGCTACATCAATGCCGCCGAGGGACAGGACCTGGCCGCCATGGACATGCTGTACTACACGCGCGGCTGCAGTCTGCAGGCCCGCACGGACGATCCGCCGCAGGTCGCGGTGCTGCCGCGGGTCGGCTCGGGTGGCGGTTCCGGCAGCGGAGCCGCAGCGGCGCCCGCCGTGCTGGCCGCGCCGCAAGGCACCGGCTGGTATGCCTGGCAAGGTTGGCAATGGGTGCAGCAGCCGTCCAGGGTGGACCGCATGCCGCAGGGCACGCAGCGCCTGCTGGTGTCTTTCACCGAGGATCAGCTGCAGCGCCTGGCTTCCGACGAGCAGGCGCGCCAGGGCCTGGGCCGGCTGGCGCAGCGCGCCGGTCAGCGCGGCATCCGGCTGGAGTTGTTGCTGGGCGAGCCGACCTGGGTCCTACCCGGGGGGCGGGGCAATCTGCTGGCCCTGCTCAAGGAAGTGCAGACCCTGCCGTTCAGCATGATCCACCTGGATCTGGAGCGCAGCCAGCTGCCCGGGGCGCAGCAAAAGGACTGGACGCGCAATGCGCTGGACAGCCTGCGGGAAGCCGCCAGCCAGAGCCGCGTGCCGCTTTCGCTGACCACCCACCACCGCGAGCTGCGCGAGCCCGGCTTTCTGCAGGACTTGCAGCGTACCGGCGTCAAGGAAGTCGTTCCCATGATCTACAGCGCCAATGCGCAGAGCACGCTGAATATCGTCAAGCAGTGGCCGCCCATGCCGCAAGGCCTGGACTGGGCACTGGCGCAAAGCATAGAGAAGGAGTTGCCCTCCGAAGAAAGCGTGTTCCGCCTGGGCCAGCGCAAGGCGCTGGCCCATTGGCAGGGATTGGCGCAAGCGCTGCTCAGCATGCCGGGTTTCAAAGGCATCGTCGTGCAGTCCTGGGCAGACTATATGGAGGCTCAACCATGAAGATTCAATTTGACCCTCCGCCGGCTTCGGCGGCGATCAGCAACGGCATTCCCGTCAAATACGACAACGTCAAGCGCACGGTTCCGCGCTGGCGCTGGTTCCTGGTGCTCGGCATCGTGCTGCTGATCCCCTTGTACTTTGCGTACCGGGCCGTGAGCAGCACCGTGCTGCGGGCCTCGCCCGGCATGGTGGTGGTTGACCAGATGGTGATGCGTGCTCCGATCACGGGGCAGGTGGAGACGGTGGCCCGGGAGGGCCAGGCGGCAGACGAAGGCGCCAGCGTGGTGCGCGTGGTGCAAAAGCAGGTGCCGGTGCCGCCCGCGGGCTCGGGGCAGGCGACAGGTGCTGTGGCGGCTTCCGCCGAGCAGTCCTATGCGGCGCAGCGCCGGGAGCTGCAGGGCCAGCAGGCGGCCTTGCAGTCGAGCCTGCAGGCAGCCCGGGAGCGCGTGTCCCTGATGCAGGGGCGCGTGCGGCAGATGGACGAACTGTTCCGCCAGGGCGCGGCCACGCGCCAGGAGGTGGAGGGGGCACGCATGCAGGTGCTGCAGGCACGCACCGAAATGGGCAGCACCCAGCGCGAAATCCTGGCCGCCAACCAGCAGCAGAGCGCCTTGCTCTTGCAGGCCGCCAAGGACGCGGCGGCCACGCGCCAGACCGCCGGCCTGACGCCGGCGGGCAATATCGCGGCCGTGGCGGATTTGACGGCACCCGTGCCTTCGCAGGTGGTGCGCAGCTTTGTCAAAACGGGTGAATGGGTGGTGGCCGGTGACGAGCTGCTGGTGCTGCAGACGCGCAAGGCGCCCTGGGTCCAGGCCTATCTGAAGCCGCAGCAGCTGAAATATGCGCGCAAGGGCCAGAAAGCCACGCTGGTCTTCCTGGACGGCGAGAAAGTGCCTGCCGAAGTGGAGGAGGTGCTCTCCGAAACCCAGCGCATTCCTCCCGAGCGCGTGGGACCCATGGAAGAGCAGAGCGCTGCCGTCGTGGTCAAGCTGCGCCCCTTGCAGGCCCTGTCGGCCGAGTATCGCGTGAACCGCCTGCCCATCGATGTGCGCTTCCCGGAAAGCTGGTGGCCCTGGAAGACCTGACCGGAAGGCGATCAGCGGCAGGGGACGGGCACGGGCGTATGCTTTAGAACATGCTCACGCCAGAACAACGCCTGTCGCTGCAGACCGTCAAGCGCTTGCCGCTGGCATTGCTGCTGCTGGTCACGGCCGGTTTTGTCGCCACTTCGCTGGCCGGTTCGCGGTGGGAGACGGTGCCGCTGTGGCTGGCCTGCCTGCGTGCCATCTGCGAGGCCGCCATGGTGGGCGCGCTGGCCGACTGGTTTGCGGTAACGGCGCTGTTCAGGCCCATTGCCCTGCCGCTGGTGGGGCGGCACACGGCCATCATTGCGCGCAACAAGGACCGCATCGGCGAGAACCTGGCCATCTTCGTGCGCGACAAATTCCTCGATGCTCCTTCGCTGGTGGCGCTGATCGAGCGCCGCGATCCGGCCCATGCCCTCAGCGACTGGCTGACCCTGCCTGCCAACAGCGCGCTGCTGGGCAAGCAGGTGGCGCGGCTGGCGCTGGCGGCGCTCGAGATGGTGCAGGACGCGCAGGTGGAAAAATTTCTCACCCGGTCCCTCAAGGCCATCCTCTCCCAGCTCGATCTCACGGGTGCGGCGGCCTCGTTGCTGGCCGGCCTCACCCAGGGCGGGCGCCACCAGGCCGTGCTCGACGACGTGCTGGCGCGCCTGGGCAGCATGCTGCGCAACGAGCAGACCCAGGTGCTGATCGCGCACACCATCGTGGCCTGGCTCAAGCGCGAGCATCCGCTCAAGGAAAAAGTGCTGCCCACCGACTGGTTGGGCGACAAGGGCGCCGGCATGATCGCCTCGGCGCTGGACAGCCTGCTGCAGGATATTGCCCAGCATCCCGATCACCGCATGCGCGAGGCCTTCGATGCCTCGGTGCGCCGCCTGATCGAGCGTCTGCAGAACGATCCCGAATACGAGCAGCGCGTCGAGAAGCTGCGCCACTACCTGCTGCACGACGAGAAGCTGGCCAGCTATCTGCGCGCGCTGTGGCTGGGTCTGCGCGCCAAGATCGAGAAGGACCTGGCCGACGAGCATTCGGCCATTGCGCGCAAGGCCACGGCCATGGGGCGCTGGCTGGGCCAGTCGCTGGCGCATGACGAGGCACTGCGCACCTCGATGAACGAGCGGCTCAAGCGCTGGGCCACGGCGCTGGCACCCGATGTTTCGCACTTCATCGGCCAGCATATTGCGGACACCGTCAAGCGCTGGGACGCACAGCAGCTGTCGGAGCTGATCGAGGTCCATATCGGCAAGGACCTGCAGTACATACGCATCAACGGCACGCTGGTGGGCGGCGCCATCGGCCTGGCGCTGTTCGTCGTCTCGCATGCGGGCAGCCTCTGGCGCAGCCTGCAGCAGATGCTGGCGTGATCCACGCCGCTGCCTTTGGATAAGCCGTTGGCAAGCTGCAGATTCTGGAGCTATCCCTGTCCGTCCTGGGGCAGCAGGTGCTGGCCGATCTGCTGCCAGGCCTTGGCGGCGTCATGCTGGCCCGCGAAGAGATGGCAGCTGGCCGCTGTCATGGCCACGCGGCCGTCCTCGGGCTGCAGATCGAAAGCCAGTTCGCACTGCGCGGCGGCATTGGCCCACATCACGGCGGCATTGGGCGAGTCTTCCTTTTGCAGCGCATGGGCCTCGGCCATCCAGGCCTGGGCCAGGCGGAAAGCCGCCTCGGGCTGCTCCATGTCGGCCTGGTGCGCAAGGTAGAACTGCCTGCCGGCAGCTTGCCATAGCGCGCGGGCCTGGTTGAAGTCGCTGGTGGCCACGGCCTGGGCCTGGGCTACCAGCGCATTGCCGGCCTGCAGATGGGCGGCGTAATCTTGGGGCGTGCTGTCGGGCGTGTTGTCTTGGGGCATGGGGCGATTGTCGCCACTGGGCAAAAGCTCTGGCGCCCGCGGGGGCTACCCCTGTGGCTAGAACCTGAAGTCCAGGCTATGCGCCTCCTTGCCCACCTGGGTCTGCAGGCTCTGGGTCTGGCCGTTACCGGACGTGGCCTGGACGCTGTAAGCCCCTGCTGGCAGCTTGAGCAGGCAGACCGGCCCGCCGGCCTGGAAGCGGTAGCTGTCCTTGGCGCCCTTGATCTCCACCGTGATATCGGCCAGGTATTCGCCATCCTTGGCGGCGAACAGCAACGACAGCGGATAGTCCTTCATGGCCGTGCGCATGGCCGTGGACTCATCAAGACCAATGCCGCCGCAGGCGTACTGCAGCGCCCCTTGCGTGTGCAGCGGCGGTACCCCGCCCGCCACCGCCCCTGTCTGGGCCTGGGCCAGCGCTGGCAGGGCGGTCAGCAGAGCCCCTGCCAGCAGCGCATCGACTGCGGTTCTCTTGGCGTGAAACATGATGCATCCTTTCATCGAGCAAGCGATGCCCCATGGTCGCGCGCTGCCCCGGGCCTGGCTGTCATCTGGTGTTGTGCGCCGCTGTGGGTGCGATCTTTCAGCGTGTTGCCAATTGAGATAGGCGTGAGCGCAATGGAATACCGGTTTCAGGGTGTTTCCGGCCCGCCGCGCCGCGGCGGCAAGCCAGGGATCGGCGAGCTGCTCAATGAACGCCGGCGCAGCGCGATGCCCGCCAGCATGCCTTCGGCGGTTGAGCCTGTATATCTCTAGGTCTGGGCCGCGCGCTCGGCCTCTTCGGCCGCATGGGCGCGCGCAATGGCCAGGATGACCTCGCGGGCCAGCCGCCGCTTGGGCACGGGCAGGCGCAGATAGAGGTCGAACAGCTCGCGGTCTTCGTAGCCCAGCGAAACGCTCCAGGGCGCGGGCTGCTCGCGGGCCTGGGGCGCCTCCACGGGGTCCCAGGCCAGCTCGTGCGCGGGCACCTGGAGCCACTCGGCCAGCGTGGCCAGCTTCCTGTGGCTGGGAACGGTTTCGCCCAGCAGCCAGCGGCGCACGCCGTGCAGCGTCATGGGCTTGCCCCAGTGGCGGCTGTTGAACTCGCGCTCCAGCACCGAAGGCCTGGCCTCATAGCCTGCCGCTTCCATCGCATCGCGTAACTTTTGCGCAAACCGCTGCTTTGCATCCTGCATGCGCGCACGCTATGCAATGCCGTTGATGGTTGCGTAACTTTAAGTTATAGTTACGTTATTAACTTAATTTACAGTTAAGCAACAAGAAGCCAGCCACGGTACCCATGATCGATAGCTCATATGCCTCTTGGCAGATGCTGCCCATTCTGCTCATCCTCTTCATGTTCGGGGGCTGGCTTCTCATCCGGCTGACCACCAAGGCGGCGCGCCCGCCCAAGGACTACGGCTATGTTCCCGAAGTCAGCGTCCTGCTGCCGGCCGGCGACAAGGGGCCGCATGCCCGCGACACCATTGCTAGTATTTTCGTGATGGGCGTAGCTCATATGGCGGACGCCGCCCGTGCGTCGCTTCGCGCGCCATGGTGCCAGCCGCTGTGCTCGCCAAGGGCCGCCCTGGCGCTGGCCTGCGCATGCCTGGGCGGCTGCGCATATGCTCCGGGTCTGTCCATCGGCAGGCCAGCCGAAACGCCAGCGGGCGCGGCGGCGGATGCACCTCCGCCCGGTGCGCTGCTCAGCATCACGCCGGAGCTCATCCGGCACCAGCGGGCCGGCCGCCTCTCCGAGGTGAGCGAGGACGTGCGCCATCTGTTCGGCGTGGCCAAGCCCTACCAGATCGGCCCCGGGGACGTGCTCAACATCGTGGTCTGGGACCACCCCGAACTCGTCATGGCGCCCGCAGGATCATCTGCCACCACCGATGCCGCCAGCCTCACCCCCGTGGGCAACGGCTACAACGTCAGCGCGGCGGGAAGCATTCAGTTCCCTTATGTGGGGGACATCAGAATGAGCGGGCACACCGAATCCGAAGCCCGGGACCTGCTGACCCGGCGGTTGTCCAGGTACATCAAGGACCCGAAGATCACCCTGCGCATCCAGTCCTACCGCAGCGGCCGGATCTATGTGGATGGCGAAGTGCGCCAGCCCGGGCTGCAGGCCATCAACGACCTCCCGATGACCCTGCCCGAGGCCATCAACCGCGCCGGCGGCTTCACCGGGCTGGCTGATCGTTCCAGCATCGCTGTCTCGCGCAACGGCAAAACCACGGTGGTCGATATGCAGCAGCTCACCGAACTGGGCATCAACCCCTCGCGCATCCTGCTGGGCAAGGGCGACATGGTGCGCATCCTCGGCAAGGACGACGCCAAGGTCTACATCCTGGGCGAAGTCACGCGCCCCATGGCGCAGCCATTGCGCAACGGCCGGCTGAGCCTGAACGAGGCCCTGGGCGAGGCCGGCGGCATCAACAACACCACGGGCGACCCAAGGCAGGTCTATGTGGTGCGTGCCGCCCCGGACGGCGCGCCTGAAATCTTCCACCTCGATGCCAGCTCCGCCACCGCCTATGCGCTGGCCGAAGGCTTTGCCCTCAAGCCGCGCGACGTGGTGTACGTCGATCCCGCGCCGGTCGTGCAGTGGAACCGCGTCATCAGCCAGATCCTGCCCAGCGCGCTGGTGGTCAACAACGCCTCCGCGGCCACCAAATAAGGCCATGAAGACGTCGGTATCCGCGCAACCCGCAGCGATGCAGCACATCCTGGTGCTGTGCATCGGCAATATCTGCCGCAGTCCCCTGGCCGAAGCCTTGCTGCGCCGGCGGTTCCCCGGAAAAACCATCCGGTCGGCCGGCCTGGAAGCCCTGGTCGGCCAGCCTGCAGACCCTGAATCGGCCGCCGTGGCGGCCCGGCACGGCCTGGACCTTTCCGACCACCGGGCCCGGCAGTTGGCCACCTGGATGTGCCAGCAGGCCGACCTGATCCTGGTCATGGAGCAGAGCCAGAAAGCCGGCCTGGAGCGGCAATGTCCGTGGGTGCGCGGCAAGGTCTTTCGGCTGGGAGCGTGGAGCGCATTTGATATCGCCGATCCCTATCGCCGTCCCCGCGAGGCCTTCGAGGCCGCTTACGCCGGCATTGCCCAGGGCGTTGCCGACTGGGTGCCCCGCATTCAGCAACTGGGATAGCGTGCCGCCGGTCCTCCGGCATCGATGGCACCACACAGCCCGCCCACCTGACCTGGGCAGCCATCCACACACCGCTCAGAAGAAATCGAGTGTATGAACCTGTCTCCTGCCAACCAGACCTCCATGTCGCCTGTGCCAGCGATGCAGCCATCGCAGGATGATGGCGACACCATCAATCTGCTCGACCTGCTGGACGTCGTGCTCGACGGCCGCTGGCTCATCGCCGGCATGACCGCTTTGGCCCTGGCCATCGGCGCGGGCTACGCCTTGCTCAGCACGCCGATCTACCAGGCCGACACCCTGATCCAGGTGGAGGACACCAAGGTCGGCGGCGCCGGCAACCTGCTTGGCGACATGAGCGGCCTGTTCGACATCAAGTCTCCAGCCGTTGCCGAGATCGAGATCCTGCGTTCCCGTTGGGTGCTTGGCCAAGCCGTGGACAACCTGCAGCTCGACCTGGAGGTCCAGCCGAAATACATTCCATGGGTGGGCCGCTGGCTGGCGCGGCGCGCCACCGCGCCATCCACTCCGGGCCTGCTGGGTATGGGCGGCTACGTCAGCGGAACCGAGTCGCTGCAAGTCACAGACTTCAAGGTTCCCCCGCTGCTCGCGGGCAAGCGTTGCTCGGTAGTGCTGACCGATGCGGGCTATAGGCTGACCTCGCCCGAGGGAGAGGTGTTGGGTGAGGGCCGCTTCGGTCAGCCGCTGGCCTTCCAATACCAAGGCGCGGCGGGCGAACTGCTCGTGGCCGGAGCGCAAGGCAAGCCCGGCGCGGCATTTCATGTCACGCGCTTTTCCCGGCGGGCGGTGACGGACGGTTTGCAAGGCTCGATACGTATCGGCGAGCAGAGCAAGCAGTCCGGCATGATCCGCAGCACGCTCGAAGGTGACGACCCGATACGGATCGTGCGCATTCTCAATGAGGTGGGGAAGTTGTACGTGCGCCAGAACGTGGAGCGAAAGGCCGCCGAGGCCGAGAAATCCCTCGCCTTCCTCGATACCCAACTGCCCCAGTTGCGCAAGGAGCTGGAAGCTTCCGAGAAAAAATTCAACCAGTTCCGCGACAGACACGGCGTATTCGACCTCGATAACGAGGCCCGGATCCTGCTGGACCAGGGGGCGAAGCTGCAGATCAGCCTGCTTGAGCTACAGCAGAAGCGCAAGGAGCTGGAAGCCCGTTTCACCGGCGCCCACCCCAGCCTGCAGACCATCGATGCGCAAATTCGCGACGTCAATGCCGAACTGGCCAGGCTGAACCGCCGCACCAGGCTTTTTCCCGCCGTGGAGCAGGATCTGCTGCGCCTCACGCGCGACGTCAAGGTCAACAACCAGCTCTACACGGGTCTGCTCAACAGCTTGCAGCAGCTGCGCCTGGTCAAGGCCGGCCGGGTAGGCAATGTGCGCTTCGTCGATGAAGCGGTGGTGCCCGAGCAGCCCATGAAGCCGCGCCGCTCCCAGATCGTCGCCCTGGCCGGTGCATTGGGCTTGCTGGCCGGGCTGGTGCTGGCCTTTGCGCGCAGCAGCCTGCGCCCCGGCATCAAGGATCCGTCGGAGATCGAGCAGCGCAGCGGCCTGCATGTGTTTGCCACCGTGCCGCATTCGAAGGCCCAGGTACGGCTGGCCAAGGCCATCAAGGGCAAAGCTCCCGGCAACCATGTCCTGGCCGTGCAGGCGCCCGACGATCCCGTGGTCGAAAGCCTGCGCAGCCTGCGCACCGCGCTGCAGTTCGCCATGCTCGACGCCGGCAGCAATCTGGTGCTTTTCACGGGCCCCACGCCGGGCATCGGCAAATCGTTCACCAGCGTGAACTTTGCTGCTGTGGTGGGTGCTGCCGACAAGAGAGTGCTGCTGATCGATGCCGACCTGCGTAAAGGCTATCTCCACGACTATTTCGGCCAGGGGCGTGGAGGCGGCCTGAGCGAAGTGGTCAGCGGCAGCATCCCCCTGGCCGAGGCCTTGCGCCGCGATGTGGAGCCCAACGTGGACCTCCTGTCCACCGGCGTCCTGCCGCCGAATCCGGCCGAAGTGCTCATGGCACCGGCCACACGGGCATTGCTGCAAGAGGTTTCCGCTCGATACGATCTGGTGATCATTGACGTACCCCCGGTGCTGGCCGTTTCCGATGCGGGCGTTCTGGCCCATCTGGCCGGCACGGTGTTCATGGTGGCACGTGCGGAGGTCACCAGCCTGGGCGAGCTGCAAGAGGCGTCGAAGCGGCTGGTGCAAACCGGCGCGCAGGTACGCGGCGTCATCTTCAACGACCTCGATATCGACAAGCGCCGCTACAGCTACGGCCTTGGCTACAAGTACGGCAGATACCGATACACCAACTACCAATACTGATCCGGACCGGCGTGCATGGGAGCATCGCGCTGATGCTCCCGCATTGAACCGGCCCCGTGCCAGGGCGTCAGAACCGTTCGAGCCCGGGGTGGCTGATCTGTCCCCCGCGCACCAGCATCTTGCCGTATTCGGCGCAGCGGTTGAGCGTGGGAATCACCTTGCCGGGGTTGAGCAGGGCCAGCGGATCGAACGCGGCCTTGAGCGCAAACATCTGCTGGTTCTCGGCCGTGGTGAACTGGGTGCACATGGAGTTGAGCTTTTCCACGCCCACGCCGTGCTCGCCGGTCACGGTGCCGCCCATGGCCACGCTGGTCTCCAGGATGTCGGCGCCGAACAGCTCGCAGCGGTGCAGCTCGTCGGGGTTGTTGGCATCGAACAGGATCAGCGGGTGTAGGTTGCCGTCGCCCGCGTGGAAGACGTTGGCGCAGCGCAGGCCGTACTTCTTCTCCATCTCCTGGATGGCCAGCAGGATGTCGGCCAGGCGCTTGCGCGGAATGGTTGAGTCCATGCACATGTAGTCGGGGCTGATGCGGCCGCTGGCGGGAAAGGCATTCTTGCGCCCGCTCCAGAAGCGCAGCCGCTCTTCCTCGTTTTCGCTCACGGCGATGGCGGTGGCGCCGGCCGCGCGCAGCACCTCGCTCATGCGCGCGATTTCCTCTTGCACCTCCTCGGGCGTGCCGTCGCTCTCGCACAGCAAAATGGCTTCGGCCGTGAGGTCGTAGCCGGCCTTGACGAAGTCCTCGACGGCGGCCGTCATGGGCTTGTCCATCATCTCCAGGCCCGCGGGAATGATGCCGGCCGCGATCACGGCGGCCACGGCGGCGCCGGCCTTGCGCACGTCGTCGAAGCTGGCCATGATGCAGCGCGCCAGCTGGGGCTTGGGAATGAGCTTGACGGTGACCTCGGTGGCCACGGCCAGCATGCCCTCGCTGCCGATGACGGCGGCCAGCAGGTCGAAGCCCGGCGTATCCAGCGCATCGGAGCCGAACTCCACGGGCTCGCCCGCGATGGTGAAGCCCCTGACCTTGAGCACGTTGTGCACCGTGAGGCCGTACTTGAGGCAGTGCACGCCGCCCGAGTTCTCGGCCACGTTGCCGCCGATGGTGCAGGCGATCTGGCTGCTGGGGTCGGGCGCGTAGTACAGGCCGTGGGGCGCGGCGGCTTCGCTGATGGCCAGGTTGCGCACGCCGCACTGCACCAGGGCCGTGCGGCTGTACGGGTCGACCTTGAGGATCTTGTTGAACTTGGCCAGCGACAGCGTCACGCCCATGGGGTGGGGCATGGCGCCGCCCGACAGGCCCGTGCCCGCGCCGCGCGCGATCACGGGTGCCTGGATGGCGTGGCAGGCCTTGAGCACGGCCTGCACCTGTGCATAGGTTTCGGGCAGACAGACGACCAGCGGACGCTGGCGGTAGGCCGTGAGGCCGTCGCACTCGTAGGGCGTGGTGTCCTCGGTCTGGTAGAGCAGCGCGTGCGCGGGCACATGCGGGCGCAGCGCCTCGAGCACCTGGGCCTGGCGGCGCGCGCGCTCGGTCGGAGCCGGCTGCTGGCGGGCGGCATCGGCGGCGGCCGATGGATCGGGAAGAGAGCTGTCAAGCGTCATGCCCCGACTGTAGAGGATGGACGCCGGCCCCGGTGTGAGTTTTCTTGCAGCGGCGTGTGAAAAGCGCTGAGGCGGGCGGTTCCTGATTCTTGAAAATGGTAGCTGCCAGTGCCTGTTGTGCAATGGTTTGAGGCTGATTTGATGCTCAATCCATGCAACGGCCCTGCTCGCCTGGAAACCGGGCGCCACGGGGTGAGTGATCCGGCCATGGAGCTGCCGGATCCCCTTTGATGATGGCGACGAGCTAGGTGTTCATGGCCTTGCGCAGCCATTCGGCAAAGGCCGCGCATTCCCAGCGGTCCATGGTGCCGGTCTCCCAGCACAGGTAGTGGGCATGGGGGCTGGGCGCGTCGAGGTTGAACAGGCGCACCAGCGAGCCGTTTTCGAGCCAGGGCAGGCCCAGCTTGTGGCGGATCAGCGCCACGCCCATGCTGGCCGCGGCGGCGTCGCACATCAGGCCCACGTCGTTGAATTGCGAGCCTTCGCCGGGCTCGGCCCAGGGCAGGTCGGCGGCCGCGAACCAGGTGCGCCAGGGGTCCAGGGGGCTGCGCAGCAGCGGCATGCCTTCCAGGTCCTCGGGGCGCTCGAACGGGCCGTTCTCGCGCAGAAAGGCCGGCGAGGCCAGCGGCGTGACGGTGTCGCGCGCCAGCTCGATATGTTCCACGTCGGCGTAGTGGCCGGTACCGAAGCGCACCATGAGGTCGGCGTCCTCGGCGATCACGTCCAGCAGCGGGATGGACACCTGCAGGGCGATGTCGATTTCCGGATAGGCGTCGGTGAACTGGCGCAGGCGCGGGATCAGGATGGAGCGGGCGAACGTGGGCGTGACGGCGAGCTTGAGCCGCCTGCGGCCGGGCGTTGCCGCGGTGCCGGGAAAGCGCTGCAGCGCGCCCAGGCCCTCGCGCACATGGGCCAGGTAGGCGATGCCGTCGGTGGTCAGGGAAAAATCGGCACGGCCGAAAAGGCGCGTGCCGAGCAGTTGTTCCAGTTGCTTGACGCGGTGGCTGACGGCGCTGGGCGTGACGCACAGCTCTTCGGCCGTCTGGGTGACCGAGCGCAGCCGGGCCAGGGCTTCAAAGGTCAGCAGGCACTGTATGGGCGGAATGCGCCGCGCGCCGCTGCTGTTCAGGGCGGCGGCACTGCCTGTTACGGTACTGGTAATCGTCACCATGGTCAGGCTATGCCCAAGCCGTCTTCAACGGAAGACCACGGTCTTGTGACCGTTGAGGATCACGCGGCGCTCGCTGTGCCACTTCACGGCGCGGGCCAGCACCTGGCTCTCGGTGTCGCGGCCGCGGGCGGTGAGCGCTTCCACGGTGTCGGTATGGTCGGCGCGGGCCACGTCCTGTTCGATGATCGGGCCTTCGTCGAGGTCGGCCGTCACGTAGTGGGCCGTGGCGCCGATCAGCTTCACGCCGCGGTCGTGAGCCTGGTAGTAGGGCTTGGCGCCCTTGAAGCTGGGCAGGAAGCTGTGGTGGATGTTGATGGCGCGGCCCGAGAGCTTGGCGCACAGGTCGTTGGAGAGCACCTGCATGTAGCGGGCCAGCACCACGAGCTCGGCGCCCTCGGCCTCGATGATCTCGTACTGCCTGGCTTCGGCCTGGGCCTTGGTCGCCGCCGTCACCGGGATGTGGTGGAACGGGATGTTGTAGCTGGCGGCCAGCTGATAGAACTCGCGGTGGTTGCTGACGATGGCGCGGATGTCGATGGGCAGCAGGCCGCTCTTGAAGCGGAACAGCAGGTCGTTGAGGCAGTGGCCTTCCTTGCTGACCATGATCACGGTCTTCATGCGCTCGTCCAGCGAGTGCAGGCGCCACTGCATTTGGTACTGGGCGGCGAGGTCGGCGACGGCGCTCTTGAGCGTGACCACGTCGGTGCCGGGGCAGGCGAACTGCACGCGCATGAAGAACAGGCCGGTGCCAGGGTCGTTGTGCTGGGCGGCTTCCTCGATGTTGCCGCCGTGCTCCAGCAAAAAGCCCGACACGGCATGTACCAGTCCGAGGCGGTCGGGACAGGAAAGGGTCAAAATATAGGCTTGGGTCATAGCTGGGCGATTGTCGCAGCAAGGGCGCGACCCTGCGGAGAAAGCGGCCTGATGCCCGGCCTACGGCCTGTCTTGCCGCCACTGCGCGCGTAGCCGGGCACAGTGGTCCTCGCCGGGCGCGGCCGGCAGTGGCTGCCACCAGTTTGCTTTGAATTCAAGAGCATTTTTTTCGGCAGGGGCGTGCGCAACAGCCACTTTGTAGGGGGTCCGGCCCAGCCATGTCGGCACGCCGATGTCGGCACGCGAATGCCCGCGGCCCGAGATCAGCAGCACGCTCTGGCCTTCACGGCGCAACTGCGCGGCGGCGGCCTGCACGGTCTGGGCCATGCTTTTGTCGCGCGCCAGCTGTATGCGGGCCATGGGCGTCCACTGCGCCTCGGGCAGCAGGTCGCAGTGGCCGTCGCGTATGGCCTCGCGCTGCAACTGCCAGCCGGCGGCAGGCAGATGGGTGTCGAAGCGGGCATCGCCCATGGCGGCCTGCATGCGCTCGCGCGGCAGATTGCCGCCCAGCACGGGCACGGCGGCCTGTACGGCGGCCATGACCACCTCGCGGTAGCGCTGCCAGGGCCAGGCCTTTTCCTGCCAGCGCAGGGCCTGCCGTATCTGTGCCTCGCCGGCGTCGCGTGCCAGGCCCTGGGTGCTGCCGCCTGCGGGCGCCATCTCCAGCACCACGGCCGCCAGGCGCTCGCTTCGGGCCAAGGCGGCGACGGTGGCTGCCTGCCATTGCTGGTGTGCGGCCGCATCATGCTGTTCGCCCAGCAGGATCACGGGCGTGCCGGCCCATTGCTGCAGCCGGAGATCCCAGCCCGGCGTGCTGGTGGTCGATGAATCGGCCGGGGCCGCAGCCCGTGCAGCGGGAGCCTGGGCTTGCCGGGCGCAGCCGGCCAGGGCCATCAGGGCCAGCAGCGGGGCCGCAATGGCAAGCGCACCGGCCTTGGACATCGGGCCAGAGGGCCCAGGCGGGCGTGCCGGGGCCTGCGGGGGAAAAGTCCACATAAAGCTTGTCCTATCGCGAAAGACGGGGTATGGCTTCGTACCTGCAGCCATCGCACCGGCCCGGTCCGCCGAACAATGTCGTGATGCTTGCGCGGCCCCGGCGGCCATAAAAAAGAACGTGCCGAAGCACGTTCCCTTGGTTCCTGATGAAGGGCTGCCGGAGTCAGTGGACGATCACCGGTTGCTGGGCCAGGCCGGCATAGCGGTCCAGGGTGTCCTCGACTTCTTCCTCGGTAGGCGCATCCTGCTGCCAGGCCAGGATCTGCTTCTGGAACATCTCGGCCCAGGAGCCGTCCAGATAGACCTCCTTGCCCGAGCGCTTGTCCACGATCTCGAAGCCATGGCGCGGCAGTTGCGGTGCGGTGTTCTTTTCCACGGTGCCGGCCGTTTCCTCGTCCTCCATGTCGGGACGTAGATGGAGCACCGCAAAAGATTCGGAGTCGTAAAGCATTTGCATGGTGTTCCCCCTTTCTGAGCCGTGTTGCGGGTGTTGTCTCCATGGAGATGGAGGCCAAGTGCCGCGTTTCAAGGTCGAAACGCCTACCCGGGCACTTGAGGACAGTATTTCACGGATTGGGCCCCCCGGCCATGAATCTGTGTCCATGGGGCCACGGTGCGGCATAGGGCCGCGCCAACGCGCGCTTGCGGCTATTGCGGCTCATACCGCTTGAGCCGCAGGTCCACGTAGTCGTTCTGGCCCTGGTTCAGGCGGATGCGCACCGGCAGGTACTGCATGGAAGGCGCCAGCCACAACGAGCCTGGCTGGTCGCTCTTGCCCTGCGGATCGGCCAGCTTGTCCAGCCGTATGGCCTCGACGGAGCCGGCCGGCAGCTCCAGGGTTTCGCTGGGCCCCACGGCAAAGCGCCAGCGTGCGGCGGCGCGGGCGCTGCTGGTGGTCAGCTCGATCACCGTGCCCTGCGGGTAGCGCTTGGGATCGGCCGCCAGCAGGGCCGACAGCTGCAGAAAGACGCTGAGCCGGTCCTGCACGCCGTCGGAAATGGGGGCCTCGGGCGTGCCGTCGCTGAAGCTGGCCTTGCCCTGGGCCACGTCGAAGCGGGCGGACTGGTTCTTGCGCCCCCGGTCGGTGAAGCTCAGCGGCTGCAGGCCGCGCGGGGTGATCAGCCCTTGGCTGATCTGGGAGCGTTCGCCCAGCAGAAACATGCTGATGGACTGCCGGGCTTCGTAGTACTGGTCGTCGTGCTTCCAGAGCAGCTCGGCACCGGCCGAGTACTGGAAGCCCTTGACCTGGCCCCTGGCCTCGAACTCCAGCGTGGCCGAGCCGGGCAGGGCCACGGGCAGCTCCGTGCCCGGCGGCAGCGGCGCGGCGGCGCCCGCGGGCGTGACCTGCAGGGCCTGGGCCGTGCCGTGCTCGTCGGCAGGCTGGGGTGGTTTTTCCGGCGGGGCGGGCGCTTCGGCCGGCGCTGGAGTGTCGGCGGCTTGTGCTTCGGTATCAGGAGCTGCTGGCGCTTTTTCTGCCTGGGTCTGCCCCGGATTCGGCTCGGATTCCGGCACGGGCTCCGGCGCAGGTTCTTGAGCCGGCTGCGGCACCGGCGGTTTGGGCCGGGGCTTTGGCGCAGGCGGACGCGCGGGTTGGGGCGGCGGCGCGGGGGGGGGCGGAGGTGGTGGGGGCGGCTCCGCCTGCACCGTGCGGGTCTGCATGACCACGGCTTCCGTGTCCTGGAGGTCCGGCGTCCTGTCCAGGGCCGGCAGGCCCCAGAGCAGCACCGCGTGGACCGCGACGACCACGCCGGTAATGGGGATCAGGGGGGGGATCAGAGCTTTGTTGGCGCTGCCCATGGAGTCGATCTCATCCTTTGTTTTGCAGCATCGATTCCGCAAGTGGCTGATCATTGTGCACGGCACTTTCAAATGCCTACGAAACTGGCATGGCCCAGGTCAGGGACACCAAGCAAGGGCCGCCCCGCAGCAATGGTGTCGTCCCCTAGGGGGAAGCCGCGCCGCGGCTCAGGGGGCTCCTAATTCCAGCGAGAGCTGGCGGGCTGCGGCCTGCAGTGGCCGGTCTATGGCCCCACCATAGCCGGGATCGAAAGTGGCCACCGAGCCCAGGGTCATCAGCCCCAGCACCAGATGGCTGGAGGCGTCGAAGACGGGGGCGCAGAACGCCACGATGCCGGGCAGCACGGTATCGACCACGCGGGCCGTGCCTTGCTGGCGCACTTCGGCCAGCATGGCGTCCACGGCCTGGGGCGTCAGCGGCAGGTCCTGGCGGTTGGCCTTGCGGGCGCGCTCCATCTCGGGCTCCATGAGCGGCGTGGTCATCTCGCGCGGCAGCCAGGCGGCAAAGCAGCGGCCCGTGGCCGAGGCCAGCATGGGCATGACGTCGCCCAGGCTCAGGTTGGCGGTCACCGCTTCGGCGCATTCCTCCCAGTGCACGATGGTGGGGCCGTGATTGCCCCAGACGGCGATCGCCACCGTGTGGTTGATCTCCTCCATCAGCGCCGGCATGCGCTCGCGCGCCAGCCGCACGGGGTTCAGGCGCGAGAGGGCGGCCAGCCCCATCTTGAGCGCGGCGGGGCCCAGGTCGTAGCGCGAACTGCGCGCGTCCTGGGCGACCAGGCCGATGCGCTGGAAGCTCACCAGATAGCGGTGGGCCTTGGCGGCGCTCATGCCGGCGTCCGATGCCAGGTCCTTGAGCATGAGTGGGCCGCGTGCCCGCGCCAGGGCTTCGACTAGGGAGAAACCCACCTCTACCGATTGAATGCCTGCGCGTTCCTTGTCCATTGCAATACAATTCGTGTTTTGTTTAGTTAAATCAATTTAACCAATCGTAATTCAGGTGGCCGCGCCTGACAGCCCGTGAAGCATGGTCACCGGGCCGGGCAGGTGGCGGCGGTCTGGATGCGGGGGAGTGTCGATGAAACTGGCCACCTACAAAGATGGTTCGCGTGACGGTCAACTGGTCGTGGTATCCCGCGATCTGAGCCAAGCGCATTATGCGACCGGCATTGCAAGCCGCATGCAGCAGGTGCTGGACGACTGGAGCTATATGGCGCCCCAGTTGCAGGACCTGTACCACCAGCTCAACACGGGCAAGGCGCCCCATGCCTTCCCCTTTGATCCCCAGCAGTGCATGGCGCCGCTGCCGCGCGCCTACCAGTGGGCCGACGGCTCGGCCTACATCAACCACGTGGAGCTGGTGCGCAAGGCCCGCAACTCCGAAGTGCCGGCCACCTTCTACACCGACCCGCTGATGTACCAGGGCGGCAGCGACGACTTCATCGGTCCCTGCGACGACGTGGTCGTGCCCAGCACGGCCATGGGCATAGACTTCGAGTCCGAGATCGCCGTGGTCACGGGCGACGTGCCCATGGGCTCCACGCCCGAGCAGGCGCTGGGCGGCATCCGCATGGTCATGCTGGCCAACGATGTGAGCCTGCGCAACCTGATCCCCGCCGAGCTGGCCAAGGGCTTCGGCTTCTTCCAGGCCAAGCCCGCCACGGCCTTCAGCCCCGTGGCCGTGACGCTGGACGAGCTGGGCGACGCCTGGAAGGGCGGCCGCCTGCATCTGACGCTGCAATCGACCTGGAACGGCCGCAAGGTGGGCATGTGCGATGCCGGCGAGGAAATGACCTTCCACTTCGGCCAGCTGATCGCCCACATCTGCAAGACGCGCAATGTGCGCGCCGGCTCCATCGTGGGCAGCGGCACGGTGAGCAATCGTGGCGTGGAAACCGGCTCCGGCAAGAACCAGCGCATGGAATGGCCCAAGGGTTATAGCTGCATCGCCGAAAAGCGCTGCATCGAGACCATCCAGGACGGCGCGCCCAAGACCGAATACATGCAGTTCGGCGACACCATCCGCATCGAGATGAAGGGCAAGGACGGCCAGAGCATCTTCGGCGCCATCGACCAGAACATCGCGGCCCCTGGCGGCAGCGAAACCGGGGCCGCTGGAGCTGCCTGATGCGCCTGCCGCTGCGCCAGCTCCGACACAGGGCGTCCGCAGTGGCGGCCATCTTGCTGGCGCTATGGGCCGGGCCGTCCCTGGCGGCCCCGGCGGACAGCCCGCCCGCAGCGCCGCCGGCAAAGGCTGCGGCCACGCTCTGCCCGCCCCAGGCCCGGCTGCCCACGCCCGCCGAGCTGCAAACGCTCGCGCGCCAGGCCCGCAACCACGGGCTGCTGTGGCGCGTGCGGCATGAGGGCCGCACCAGCTGGCTGTATGGAACCATCCATGTGGGCAAGCTGGAGTGGCTGATGCCGGGGCCCGACGTCGTGCGCGCCGTGAAGGCCGCGGACAGCCTGGCGCTGGAGCTGGACGTCACCAGTCCCGAAGTCCTGCAACAGCTGGGCGACGGCCTGCGCGCGCGCCCCGATGCCGCGGCCCTGCCTGCGGCGCTTGCGCAGCGCCTGGCGCAGCAGCGCAAAGCGGCCTGCGCGGACGACAGCGTGGCCGCGATGCGCCCCGAAGCGCAGCTGATGGCGCTGCAGGCCCTGGTCGGCCGCTCGCATGGCCTGGACCCTGCCTATGGCATCGACCTGATGCTGGCCGGCGCGGTGCGCGCCATGGGCAAGCCGGTGACAGGCCTGGAGACGCCGGCCATCCAGCTGCGCGAATTGTTTTCCGACGATCCTGCCGTCATCGAACAATCCCTGGACGACGGGCTGGGCCAGCTCGAGAACGGCCGCTCCCTGGCCATGACGGACACGCTGGCCCTGCTGTGGGAGAAGGGCGATGCGGACAAGCTGGCCAGCTTTACGTCCTGGTGCGACTGCCTCAACACCGAAAGCGAGCGCGCGGAGTACCGGCGCATCGTCGAAGGCCGCAACTCCGGCATGGTCGAAGGCATTCTCGGGCTGATGGCCCAGGGCAGAACCGTGTTCGCCGCCGTGGGCGCCCTGCACCTGATCGGCCCGCAGGGGCTGCCGGCGCTGCTGGCCGCCCGGGGCTACGAGGTGGAGCGCGTGCGCTGGGCGCGCCAGACCGCAGACTGAGCCGCGATTCGGTGTATGGTCTCGCAGCCTCGAATGAATGCGATAGACCCGACCATGAAAAATGACACCCCACGCTCCCCGCTGCGCGCGGTCGCTGCCCCTCCGGGAGGGGCTTTTCATCTTGGGGCGGCCCGGCGATGAAAAACACCCACAAGGCCACCCTGATCGGGCTGGTAGCCGTCCTGCTGTGGAGCTCCATCGTCGGCCTGATCCGCAGCGTCAGCGACCATCTCGGCCCCACGGGCGGCGCGGCCATGATGTACAGCGTGGCCTCGGTGTTCCTGCTGCTGTCCGCGGGCTGGGTCGAGCTGCGCGAGTTTCCGCGGCGCTACCTGGTCTGGGGCAGCCTGCTGTTCGTCAGCTATGAGCTGTGCCTGTCGCTGTCCATCGGCTATGCCAACACGGCGCGGCAGGCCATCGAGGTGGGCATGGTCAACTATCTGTGGCCCACCTTCACCATCGTCGCGGCCATCCTGTTCAACCGGCAAAGGACCAATTTCCTGATCGTGCCGGGGTTTCTGCTGTCCGTCGCCGGCATCTGCTGGGTGCTAGGCGGAGAGCAGGGCTTCGATCTGGCCGGCATGCTGCACAACGTGCGCGACAACCCGCTCAGCTATGGCCTGGCCTTTGCCGGTGCATTGATCTGGGCCGGCTACTGCACCGTGACGGCGCGGATCGCGGGCGGCAGGAACGGCGTGACGCTGTTTTTCATGCTGGTGTCCGTGACGCTGTGGCTCAAGTACCTGCTCGAAGGTGGCGGCCACATGGCGTTCAGCTGGGAAGCCATCGTTTATCTGGTCCTGGCCGCCGGGGCCATGGGCTTTGGCTACGGGGCCTGGAACGTGGGCATTCTGCATGGCAACGTCACGATCCTGGCGGGCGCCTCGTACTTCATCCCGGTGCTTTCCGCCGCGCTCTCGACCCTGCTGCTGCGCGCGCCGCTGTCCCTGGCCTTCTGGCAGGGCGCGGCCATGGTGTGTGGCGGCGCGATTCTGTGCTGGTTCGCGACGCGGGCCAGACGCAGCACGCCAATCCTCGATTGAGCCAAGGCCTCGAAAAGCAGCGGTGTTACCTGGCGCCCAGCGGACCCTTCGGCAACAACGGCACGGCGGAGCAGGGCCGCCTGAACAACGGCATTTTTTACGATTCGCCGACGCTGGGAGCTTCACGCTGCGCTTCGTACACGGCCACGCGGTTGCGGCCGTTGCGCTTGGCCTGGTAGAGCATGGCGTCGGCCTGCTTGAGGACGGTCTTGACGCCAGCATCGCCGCCGGGCCAGAAGGCCACGCCCTGCGAGACGGTGACGCGGCCCACCACGGGCAGCTCGGCGGCTTCGACCTCGCGGCGCAGGCGCTCGGCCACCTGGGCCGCGCGGTGCAGCGGCGCCTTGGGCAGCAACAGCAGAAACTCCTCGCCGCCCACACGGCAGGCAATGTCGTCGGCGCGCGAGATCTCGCGTATCTGGGTGGCCAGCTGCCGCAGCACGGCATCGCCGGCATCGTGGCCGTGGCTGTCGTTCACGTGCTTGAAGTGATCGATGTCGATGGCGATCACGGCAAACGGCGTCCCCTCGGCCTGGAGGTCGGCAATGATGGCGTTCAGATGGCGGCGGTTGCCCAGGCCGGTCAGCGGGTCGGTATGGGCATCCTCGCGCAGCTTGCTGATGTTCTTCTGCAGCAGGCCTATGCCGATGAGCATGGCTTTCTTGAGCTCGTGGGATTCGAAATACCAGGATTTGACCGAGCGGATGGTGTGGTCCGTGCTGGGCTTGTCCATGGTGCGGGCGCCGTTGGCCAGCAGCTGCAGGGGCTTGGCGATGTAGCGGGCGCTCCACCAGATGGCCAACAGCGTGAGCACGACCACGGGCAGGGTCTTGTAGAGCACCGTGCGCATGAGGGCGTGCAGCGGCGCCAGCGTGGCTTCCTGCGGCCGCTGGGCGACGATGCCCCAGCCCGTGGACGGCACGACGGCATAGCCGGCCAGCATCTCCACGCCCAGGCTGTCGGTCACCGCAGCCTTGCCGGCATGGCCGGCCGCGATCTCGTCGACGGCCGCATTGCGGGCTGGCATGTCGCCCACGCGCCGGCTGTCGGGGTGATAGATGATGTGCTTGTCCCGGTCGACCACGTAGAGGTAGGAGCCGTCCTGGTAGAAGTGGGTGCCCAGCAGCTTCTGGAGAATGCTTTCCTGCTTCAGGTAAATGGTGCCGGCCACCAGGCCCAGGTATTTGCCGTCGCGCGCAAAGACGGGTTGGGACAGAACGATGAGGAAATTCCCGGCCGTCGATAGGTAAGGCCGGCTGATGACCGGCCCCTTGGTGGCCAGTGATTCGCGCACGCCTTCGGTGTCGAGCTTTCTGCCTTTGAGCTGGAGCGTCATGGGAGACGTGGCCAGCGCAACGCCGGTGGCATCGAGGATGGCGGAGGAGTTGAAGCTCAGGGACTGTATTTGCAGGCGGGCCGTTTCCTCTTCGAGCCGTTTGACGTCATCCATGTGATCGGCAATCACATGCGCGGCGTAGTCCAGCTGCATCAGGGCCGACTGCAGGAAATCCTCCGTGCTGTTGGCCAGCTTGGTGGCATAGGCGTAGTTGGCCTGCAGCGTGGTGTCGATCAGTTGCTGGCGCTGGACGACGTAGCTGGCATAGAAGGTGTTGGCGAAGGGAATGAAGGCGCTGCAGACGGTCAGGGCCAGGATCAGGCTGCGCAAATTCACACTCTGCGCAGAGGGGCGCTTGGGTTTCCAGCGGTCGATGTTCATGGTTCAGGTGTTCAGGCCGCCATCCGGCTGACTTGCACGGCACAGTCGTAGAAGCACGGGCCGCGGCCGATGTCGGTCAGCCGCTGGTGCGTGAGTTCGTTGACGTTGGTGCCGTTCTCGCCCAGCTTGCGCCACCAGACCCCCAGGCCCACGACCACACCGCGGCGGGCCCGGCCGTTGAGGCTGGCGTGGCAGACATGTTCGCCGCGGTCATTGAAGACCCGCACCTTGTCGCCGTCGGCAATGCCGCGCTCCGCCGCATCGTCGGGATGCAACTCGAGCAGCGGGCGGCTTTCCATACGCTGCAGGCTGGCCACGTTGACGAAGCTGCTGTTGAGGAAGTTGCGCGCTGGCGGCGAGATCATGGCCAGCGGGTGCTGCGCCGTGGGCTGTTCGTAGTTGGGCAGATGGTCGGGCACGGTGTTGACGCCCAGGGCCGCCAGCGCGCTGCTGTCGAACTCGCATTGGCCCGAAGGGGTGGCAAAGCCACCTTCGGCGAACGGCGCATCGGGCTGCGGAATCCGGGCAAAGCCGTGCTGCAGCAGTTCTTCGAAATCAATAGCGGTTTGCGCAACCGCCAGGCGGCACAGCGCTTCATCGGATTCCTGGAAATGCGGCGCCGCAAACGCGGCATCGTGGCGGGCCATATGGGCTGCCAGCGCGCGGAAGATGGAGGCGTTGCTGCGAGCCTCGCCCTGGGGGGCTATGGCCGGGCGGTTGAGCAGCACGTCGGTATGGCCGTAGCTGCCGTGGATGTCCCAATGCTCCAGCTGGGTGGTGGCCGGCAGCACGTAGTCGGCATGGTCGGCGGTGTCGGTCATGAAGTGCTCGAGCACCACGGTGAACAGATCCTCGCGCGCAAAGCCGGCGGCCACCTTGGCGGAGTCGGGCGCCACGGCCACGGGGTTGCTGTTGTAGACCACGATGGCCTCGATGCGCGGGCCGAAGCCGCCGCCGCCCTCGTGCAGCAGCGCATCGCCTATGGTGCTCATGTTGATGGTGCGCGGCCGGCGCTCGCCCAGCAGCTGCGGCATCTGCAGCCGGGCGCGGACGAAGGGCTGGGCGCCCGAGCTGGACAGCAGCAGGCCGCCGGCGCGATGGCGCCAGGCGCCCACCAGCGCGGGCAGGCAGGCAATGGCGCGCACGGCATTGCCGCCGCCGCGCACACGTTGCATGCCGTAGTTCAGGCGGATGGCGGCGGGCCGGGTGGTGCCATAGTCGCGCGCCAGCTGGCGGATCTGTTCCACGGGCAGGCCGCAGACCTGGGCCGCGCGCTCGGGCGGCCATTGCAGGGCGCGGGCCCTGAGCTGCTCCCAGCCCAGCGTGTGGCGCGCGATGTAGTCGTGGTCCAGCCAGTCGTTGGTGATCAGCTCGTGCATCAGCGCCAGGGCCAGCGCCGCGTCGGTGCCGGGCAGCAGCTGCAGGTGCTCGTGGCACTTCTCGGCGGTCTCGCTCTTGCGCGGGTCTATGCACACCAGGCGCGCGCCGTTGCGCTTGGCTTCCTGGGCGTGGCGCCAGAAGTGCAGGTTGCTGGCGATGCTGTTGCTGCCCCAGATGACGATCAGCCGGCTTTCGGCAAAGAACTCCATGCGCATGCCCAGCTTGCCGCCGTAGGTGGCGGCCAGCGCCTCGCTGCCGGCGCTGGCGCAGATGGTGCGGTCCAGCAGCGAGCTGCCCAACTGGTGGAAGAAGCGCCGGTCCATGCTTTCGCCCTGGACCATGCCCATGGTGCCCGCATAGCTGTAGGGCAGCACGGCCTCGGGCTGGCGCCGGGCAATGGCGTGCAGGCGGGCGGCGATGTCGCTCAGGGCCTCGTCCCAGCTCACGGGTACGAACCGGCCGCTGCCCTTGGGACCGCTGCGCTTGAGCGGCTGCAGCACGCGCTCGGCATGGTAGCTGCGCTCCGTGTACTTGCTGACCTTGGCGCAGAGCACGCCGCCGGTGTGCGGGTGGGCCGGATTGCCCTGCACCTTGACGGCTGTGCCGTCCACCACGGTGGTGACGAGCGAGCAGGTATCGGGGCAGTCGTGGGGGCAGGCACCGATGACTTGGGCCGGGGTGTCGGTGGGGGAGGGCATGGTGTGGGCTTGCTTTTTGGAGAGAGGGTGCCGGCTGGCGGCCCGGCAGCGCCTTATTATGCGTGGGCACCGGTGTCGAATCATGTGGAATTCACGGTGCGTGCGAGAGGAGAGTGCGCCATGGCCTTGCTGCCGGAATTTCAGGAAAGCGCTGCGGCCATTGCGGCCCTGCGCCGCGATATCCATGCCCATCCCGAACTGTGCTTCGAGGAGGTGCGCACTTCGGACCTGGTCGCGGCCAAACTGGCGCAGTGGGGGATTGAAATCCATCGCGGCCTGGGGCGCACCGGCGTGGTCGGCACCCTCCACGGCCGCGACGGCGGCCAAAGCAGCAGGGCCATCGGCCTGCGTGCCGACATGGATGCGCTGCCCATGCAGGAATTCAACACCTTTGCCCACGCCAGCCGGCATGCCGGCAAGATGCACGCCTGCGGACATGACGGCCACACGGCCATGCTGCTGGCCGCGGCCCAGTATCTGGCGGCGCACCGCGAGACCTTCGAGGGCACGGTGCATGTGATCTTCCAGCCCGCCGAGGAAGGCGGCGGCGGTGCGCGCGAAATGGTCAAGGACGGGCTGTTCACCCAATTTCCCATGCAGGCCGTGTTCGGCATGCACAACTGGCCCGGCATGAAGGCCGGCACCATGGCCGTGGGCGCCGGGCCGGCCATGGCCTCGAGCAACGAATTCAGGATCGTGGTGCGCGGCAAGGGCGGCCACGCGGCCATGCCGCACATGGTGACCGACCCCGTGCCCGTAGCGGCCCAGCTCATCCTGGCCCTGCAGACCATCGTGAGCCGCAACGTCAAGCCCATCGAGGCCGGCGTCATTTCGGTCACCATGGTGCATGCGGGCGAGGCCACCAATGTGGTGCCCGACAGCGTGGAGCTGCAGGGCACGGTGCGGACCTTCTCGCTCGAGGTGCTGGACCTGATCGAGCAGCGCATGCGGCAGGTCAGCGAGTCCATCTGCGCGGCCCATGGCGCGCAGTGCGGGTTCGAGTTCGTGCGCAACTACCCGCCCACCATCAACAGCGCCCCCGAGGCCGCGTTCGCCCAGCAGGTCATGCGCGAGATCCTGGGCGACGAAGGCGTCGTGCCCCAGGAGCCGTCCATGGGCGCCGAGGACTTCGCCTTCATGCTGCTCGAAAAGCCCGGCGCCTACTGCTTCATCGCCAACGGCGACGGCGATCACCGCGCCCTGGGCCATGGCGGCGGGCCCTGCACGCTGCACAACCCCAGCTACGACTTCAATGATGCGCTGATACCGCTGGGGGCGACTTTCTGGGTGAGGCTGGCGCAAAGGTGGCTGAGTTGCAGCCCCTGAGCGGCTGTGCCGCTTCCCTCTCTCTTCGGGAGGGGGACGACAGCCTCGCTGCGGGGCGGCCCTTGCTCTGGTAGACCATGCGCGAAAAAGAGGTTGTGGCGAGGCCGGCATCGCGGGTTGTGATAAAAAAAGAACGGTCGTTCTAATTTTATGGATTTTTCGCTACACTGGCCGGGATTTCTATAAACCCGGAGACCTGTCCATGTCCGATCTGAACGCCAGTTTCGAAGCCGCCGTCAAGAATTCCACCTCGATCAGCGAGCGCCCCGACAACGCCACGCTGCTCAAGATCTACGCCCTGTACAAGCAGGCCACCGAAGGCGACAACGAAGCCAAGAAGCCCAGCTTCACCGACATGGTGGCGCGCGCCAAGTGGGACGCCTGGGACAAGCTCGGCGGCACTTCGCCGGACGAAGCCAAGCAGCAGTACATAGCCCTGATCGAATCCCTGCGCTGATCCACCCGGATGCAAAAAGGCCTGTCTTGGTGGCAAGACAGGCCTTTTTTTCATCGCCGGGCCGCCCCAAGAGGAAAAGCGCCCCTCTCGGAGGGGCAGCGACCACGCGCAGCGGGGAGCGTGGGGTGCTATTTTTCATGAGCTGCTTCAGCGGCAGCTTTGCAGTGCGTCCAGCGCCGGTTTGTAGCTGGGGCTGGCGACGTCCATCAGGCCTAGCACCGTGTGAAAGAGGTTGTCGTGGGAGACGGGCTTGTCCAGCTCCTTGCGCAGGCAGGCGTCGGCCACGTGGGTGCGCTCGCCGAGGTTGCCCAGCCAGGCGACCATGGGCACGTGCTTTTGCTCATCGGGCGCGATGGCGTAAGGGATGCCGTGCAGGTAGAGGCCGTTCTCGCCCAGCGATTCGCCGTGGTCGGACATGTAGAGCATGGCGGTCTCGTAGTGCGATTGCTGCTGCTTGAGCCAGTCTATGGTCTGCGACAGGAACAGGTCGCCGTAGCGGATGGAGTTGTCGTAGACATTGACCACGTTCTCGCGCGGGCAGCTCGACAGCGCGTTGGTCTCGCACTCGGGCTTGAAGACCTTGGTTTCGGGCGTGGAGCGCTTGTAGTAGGCCGGGCCGTGGCTGCCCATCTCGTGCATGACCAGCACGATGCCCTTGGCGCGCCGCGCCGGGTCCAGCTTGGCGATACGCTCGTCGATGCCGCTGAGCAGCATGCCGTCCAGGCATTCGCCGTCGGCCGTGCACAAGGCCTTGCCGTCGGCGGTGTTCACGCGGTCGGCCGTGCTGGCCGAGGGCACGCGATCGCACACGCCCTTGCAGCCGGCCTGGTTGTCTAGCCACAGCACGGCCAGGCCGGCGGCCTGCAGCACGTCGAGCAGATTGTCATAGTCGGCCTTGGCGCTGAAGAAGTTCTCCCGGCCCAGGTGCGAGAACATGCAGGGCACGGATTCGCGCGTGCTGGTGCCGCAGGAATAGGCGTTGCGCCAGCTCAGCACATTGCGCCTGGCCAGCTCGGGATTGGTGTCGCGCGCATAGCCGTTGAGGCTGAAATTGGCCGAGCGGGCGGTCTCGCCCACCACCAGCACGAACAGCGGCGGCTTGTTGCCGGCCGCATAGCTGGCGCCCAGGGCCGCGCCGGCCGTGATACTGACGAACGGCTTCTTGGGATGCAGGACGGGCCCGAGCGCCGTATCCACCACGGCCAGCACGGGGTTCACGGGGTTGAACATGTAGCGCAGCCACAGGTTGTTGCGCACCACGGGCGCCAGCTCCCGGTAGGAGACAAAGACCGATGCGGCCAGCAGCGCGCCGGCCAGTGCGAATAGGCCCAGGGTGCGCAGCAGGCTGACCAGCGCCGAGCGGCTGCGGCGTATGGGCAGGCGCCACAGCCACAGGGCCGGAAGGCCGGCGATGACGGCCACTTCGAGCAGCAGCTTGGGGTTGAACAGGTCCGCGCTCTCGCGGGCGTCGGTCTGCAGCACGTTGTTGATCATGCCGCTGTCCATCATGGTGCCGTACTCGACCATGAAGTACTGGGAGCAGGCAGCCGTCAGCAGCAGGATCAGCCAGATGGGCTTCATCCAGCGCGGCCAGGCCGTGAAGCTCAGCAGCAACGTGATGGCAAAGAACACCAGCGGCAGCGCGCGCAGCACCAATATGGCCAGGCTGCCGGTATAGCCGTCCAGCGTGGGCAGGCGCAGCCACAGCGCCCAGTTGGCGGTGAGCGTGAGCCAGGCGGAAAGAATCAGCACCACGGCCTGCGGAGAGCGCGGAGCGCGCAGGCGCTGCCATGGAGAGGGGAAGGCGGCCGGGGCGGGCGCAGGAGAAGACAGCGAAGGCGAAGACTGGGACATTGTTCAAAGCCTAGCCGGGCAGGCTTAAGTGCATCTGAAGCGGATTACGCGATGCAGGCATTGTCCCTGCAGCGCGGGGGGCGGGGGCAAGATGCCATCTCAAAAGCCCCCGGTGCCTGCCTGCTTTGCGCCGCGGCCCGATGCATTGAGCCCGGGGCCGGCAGGGCTAAGCCAGCGTTAAGACTGGCCGGCCAAACTGCCTGCCTATCGTATTGCCTTGCAGGAGAGCCGCATGGACACATGGCCCACCAACCCTTCCACACACAAAGCCTTGGCCAAGGTGCCCGAGGTAACACTAGCCTTCTGGCTCATCAAGATCGCTGCCACCACGCTGGGCGAGACGGGGGGCGACGCCGTTTCGATGTCCATGAACCTGGGCTACCTGGTCGGCACCGCCATCTTTGCTGCCATTTTTCTGGCTGCCGTGACCGCGCAGATCAAGGCGAAGGCGTTCCACCCCTTTCTGTACTGGACCACGATCATTGCGACCACCACGGTCGGCACGACGCTGGCGGACTTCGCCGACCGCTCGCTGGGCATAGGCTATGCCGGGGGCTCCAGCCTGCTGCTGGCCCTGCTGCTGGGCTCGCTGTGGCTCTGGCACCGCAGCCTGGGCTCGGTGTCGGTGGACACCGTCATCTCGCCCAAGGCGGAGGCCTTTTACTGGGTGACCATCATGTTCTCCCAGACCCTTGGCACGGCGCTGGGCGACTGGACGGCCGACACGGCAGGCCTGGGCTATACCGGAGCGGCCCTGGTGTTCGCAGGGCTGCTGGCCTTGGTCGTGGCCGCCTATTTCTGGACCCGCATCTCGCGCACGGCATTGTTCTGGGCCGCCTTCATCCTGACCCGTCCGCTGGGTGCCGTGGTGGGCGACTTTCTCGACAAGCCGCTCAGCGCGGGAGGCCTGGCCTGGAGCCGGTATTCGGCATCGGCCGCGCTGCTGGCCTTCATGGCCGCGGCCATTGTGCTGCTTCGGCAGCGGGCGGCCAGGCAGGCGCACTGACGGCTTATCCCTTGAGACAGCTTGCCGGCCGGGGGCTGCCCGCGGGCAGGTACCGGCACAGCCGCTGCAGGCGCTCGGTCGGGGGCAGCCCGGCCCATTCGCGCACCCGGGCATAGAACAGCTGCCAGCCGGCCGGCGGGGCAAGGCCTTGGCTGCTGGCCTGCTGCCGTACCTCCTCCCACAAGGCCGTGAAGGCCGGCACCCAGTCGTCGTAGGCGGCCAGCGCGCCGAAGCTGGCGTTGTTGGCCTGGGCCACCCAGTCGTCGGTCTGGCCCAGGCGCTCCTGGTACTGGGCGCGCAGTTCGGGCGTGGTCAGCAGCGGCTCGTCCTGTGCCAGCCACTGGGCGCGCAGCTGGGCGTAGCGGGCCCGGAAGTCGGCGAAGATCTCGGATTTGATAGCTGCTGATGCAGGTGCATCCTGGTTCTGAGCCTGATTCTGCTCTGGCTGTTGGCTGTAGAGGGCTTCCAGCCGCCCGCGCGTCTCGCGGGTCACGGCGCGCCACTGCTCGCGGCGCGCCAGGGATTTCTGCCAGCGTTCGCGTGTGGCGGCATTGGCATGGGCCTGCAGCCACAGCGGCGTGCCCAGGCGCTCCACCGTGGTGGCAAAGGATTCGTTGAAGGCCGTGTCGTCGGCCACATAGACCACCTGGTGCGCCAGCTCATGGAACAGCAGCCCGGCGAAATCGCCCTCGGCCCAGCCAGCGAAGGTGCTCAGCAGCGGGTCGCCGCCCAGCCAGTTCAGGTAGCCCAGCGTGGAATAGGCGGGCACGCCGTAGACGCTGGTTTCCAGACCCTGCTGCTGCAGCTGGCGCGCCTGCGCCTCTGCGGCCTCCATGGAGAAATAGCCGCGGTAGCCCACGCAGCCGGTGACCGGAAAGCACCAGCGGTGCAGCTCCAGGCTGTAGGGCGGCGCGGCCGTCACGTTCCATACGGCAAAGCGGCGCTGCAGGTCGGCGTAGCGGGTGTAGCTGGCGTTGCGCGGCAGCCCCAGCTCGCTGCTGGCGAATTCACGCATCTTCTGCGCCGTTTCCAGCCGCAGCCGCAGCGATGGCTTCAGGTCGTCATGTTCCAGCCAGCTTGAAATAGGCTGCGCAGCCTGCAAAATGGCCGCCTGCCCTTTGAAGCCTTGCCAGTAGTAGCCCAGGGAGGAGCAGCCCGCCATGGCCGCTATGCCTGCGGCAGCGGCCAGCAGGCCTGCCCGTCTGACTACACTCAAGCCTTTGGTAAACACGTTCTAACCGTCCGGTTTCGCTTCATGGATTTATTCACGCTTGCCCTCATTGTCACCACAGCGCTCTACCTGCTCAAGAAACAGGAGCAGCGCAAGCACACGCTGCTGCTGGCGCAGCACCTGGGGCGTTTCCAGATCGAAAAGCTCATGGGCTCCCTGATGGACGGCTATATGCGCGTGCTGGGCGAGCAGGACGCAGCGCGCCGCGCCCAGGTCTGGACCGTGCTGGACAATACCGAGAGCAGCCTGGTGGCGCAGTTCCAGCGCTTTGCCAGCGAGTTTGCCCAGGTGCCGGCCGAGCTGGCGCGCGTTACGACCCTGCCGCTGGCCCTGCCTTATGCCGACCGCGTATTCCCCTCCGCCACGCTGGACGTGCGCGCGCTCATGAGCCTGCATGCCCAGGCCATTGCCGCCGTGCGCGTGGGCGAGAGCCTGGACGAAGAAGAGCGCAAGCGCCGCGCCTTCACCATGACGGCCGAGCTGATGCTGATGCAGCACAGCTGCCACTGGTTCTGCAAGAGCCGCACCATTGCCTCCATGCGCCTGCTGGCGCGCCACAAGACCGCCTACGAACAGGTGCTGCAGTCCGTGGCGCCCGAAACGCTGCGGACCTACGAGTCCTTGACCGGAGTGCGCAGCCGCTGAGATGAAACAACACCCCCTTAGAACACGTTCTTAGTCGCTTCGCGCCTTCCTCCCGCTCTCGCATTGCTGCGCAATGCGGGCAGGGTGACGCAGCCCTCGCGGCGGGGCGGACCTTGGCTTGCTGCCCTGGCTTGGGGTGCGCCAGTTTCAAGGGCTGCGGGTGGCGCGCAGCGCTATGGATAACTGAAATGGGTTGGCGGTGGAGTTTGCAGGATTTGTGTGAATTTGCCATCCATTTGCGTTGATTGCTGACAGATGCGCGGGCGGCCTGGTCTTGACCATGCCAGCCGTGGTGTGAAGAATGGGTTGTATGAAAAACCTGTTGAGCACTTTGGAACAGCATCTCGTCAGGCTTCCGGTCACGGCTTCCGTACAGCTTTCATCGGGAGAGCGCATTGGCCCCGCCAACAGCGCAGTACAGCTGATTTTTCGCTCCCCCAAGGCGTTGGCAGCCCTGGCCGACGGGCGGGTCGGCGCGGTGGGGGCGGCCATCGTCGAGGGCTGGGTCGACGTCAAGGGGCAGGCCCGGGACATCATGGCTGCCGCGGCCGGCCTGCTGCAGTCCGACCCCATCTCCCATACGCCCGGCTGGCTGGAGCAGACCGTCTCCAAGGCCAAGTCGCTGGCCGTGCACACGCTCACGCGCGACGCCGAGCAGATCCAGTTCCACTACGACCTCTCCGACGATTTCTACGCGCTGTGGCTGGACCCGCGCCGCGTCTATTCCTGCGCCTACTTCAAGGACCTGGAGATGAGCCTGGCCCAGGCGCAGGAAGCCAAGCTCGACCACATCTGCCGCAAGCTGCAATTGCAGCCCGGCGAGCGTTTCTGGGACATAGGCTCGGGCTGGGGCGGGCTCATCTTCTGGGCCGCCGAGCACTATGGCGTGCAGGCCCACGGCATCACGCTGTCGCGCAACCAGTACGAGCATGTGCAGCGCCTGATCGCCGAGAAGGGCCTGCAGGGCAGGGTATGGGTCGAGCTGCGCGACTACCGGCAGATGGACGGTGTGGAGGCTTTCGACAAGATAGGCTCGGTGGGCATGTTCGAGCATGTGGGCAGCGCCCATCTGCTCGAATATTTCCAGACCGTGCACGCCATGCTCAAGCCCGGCGGCCTGGCGCTGATCCACGGCATCACGGCCGGCGGCGTGGGCAATGCCGAGGTGGGCGCAGGCATTGGCGACTTCATCAACCGCTATATCTTCCCGGGCGGCGAACTCATGCATGTGAGCCGCGTGCTGCACGACATGGGGCAAAGCGGCCTGGAAATGGTCGACACCGAGAACCTGCGGCCGCACTATGCGCGCACGCTCTGGGCCTGGTCCGACGGCCTGGAGGCGCAGCTGCCGCAGGCGCAGCGCATTCTGGAGGCGCAATACGATGCCGATCAGGCCGCCAGGGTGCTGCGCGCCTACCGGCTCTACCTGGCGGGCTGCGCCATGGGCTTCGAGCGCGGCTGGACGGCGCTGCACCAGATGCTGTGCACGCGGCCCGACGGCCATCTGCAGACCGGGCCCCTGAAGGGCGCGCAGAGCAGCTATCCTTTCAATCGCGAATACATTTATCGCTCGACTTACGCAAATCAGGTTCCGGCAAGACCTTTGCCTTAAAGAAGCAGTCCTGGTGCATCCTTGCTTGCCCAAGTCCTACATCGCTGAACATGCTCTACAAATTCAAATCGCGCGCCACGGCCGACGTCATCATGCTGCAGACCAATGGCCGCCAGGTGCTGCAAATCATCGGCAAGTCGCCCGACGATGCGCACGGCATCATCACCGTGGAGCAGATCCCCGCCGCGATCGCGGCGCTGGAGGCCGCCGTCGAGCAGGACAATGCCCGCCGCCGCGAGCAGGCGCAGCAGGATGAAGCTGCGGCGGACGAGGCCGGCAAGAAGCCCGGCGACGAGATCAGCCTGGGCCAGCGCGCCGCGCCCCTCATCGACATGCTGCGGCGCAGCGGCACCGAGGGCCGGGAAGTGGTCTGGTAGGGTTTGACGGTCAATAAAAAACGCGGCCAAAGCCGCGTTTGTATTTCCGGCACCCGCGCGGGGTGCCGGTCGGCGCTGTCGGTGCGATCAGTCGGCGTAGATGCCGGCGGCCTTGATGACCTTGCCCCACTTGGCGATCTCGGACTCCACGAACTTCTTGTGGCCAGCGGGATCGACGCGGCTGTCGGTGGCGATCACGGCGCCCAGGGCTTCCTGGCGCTGGATGAACTCGGGGTCCTTCAGCGAGGCCTTCAGGGCGGTATTCAGCGTCTTCATCACGTCGGCGGGCGTGCCCTTGGGCGCGTACAGGCCGTGCCAGATGGTGACCTGGAAGTCCTTCAGGCCGGATTCCTGCAGCGTGGGCAGCTCCTTGAGCGCGGGCGTGGCCAGGCGCTTGGGCGTGGTCACGGCATAGGCCTGCACCTTCTTGGCGGCGATCTGCGAGGTGGTGTTGGTGGTCTGGTCGCACAGCAGGTCCACCTGGTTGCCCATCAGGTCGGCAATCGCGGGGGCGGCGCCCTTGTAGGGCACGGGCGTCATATCGGCCTGTAGCGCGCTTTGCAGCATCAGGCCGCACAGGTGCGAGGCGGAGCCGACGCCGGCGTTGGCCAGGTTGACCTTGCCCTGGTTCTTGCTGGCCCAGTCCTTGACTTCGGCGAAGCTCTTGGCCGGCAGCGTGGGGCGGCCGATCAGCGTCATGGGCACATCGTTGATGATGCCGGCGTACTCGAAGTCGCTCAGCACGTTGTAGCGCAGCTTGCGGTACAGCGTGGGGGTGGTGGCCATGCCGATGTGGCTGAGCAGCAGCGTGTAGCCGTCGGCGTGGGCGCGTGCGGCCTTGGCCGTGCCGATGGTGCTGCCGGCGCCGTCCGCGTTGTCGATCACGATGGTGGCGTTGTTCAGCTGCTTGCGCATGGACTCGGCCAGGTCGCGGGCCACCTTGTCGGTGGGGCCGCCGGCCGTGAACGGCACGATGATGGTGATCGTCTTGCCGGGAGCGGGGTAGCTCTCAGCGTGGCTGCCGACGGCTGCGGTGGCAGCCAGGGCAATGGCGGCGATTTTGAAAATGGCTTGCATAGTATCTCCCTGCATAAAAACCGATATGTCGACGGCCGGTGCGTGCGCAGCCGTTCTGCATATGAGGAGCACGGATTTTAGAAACAGATGGCAACAGACATAAGTCCTGATGAGCAGGTATTTCCTGGGGCTAACCCTTGGATTAAGCCTTTGTTTTCATTGAATTTATGCTGCGCCAAGCAAAAGTGACGATCTGTCGTGTGCGGCCTGTGCCGGGTTTCCTGGAACGTCAGCGCGTTCTCAGCGGTAGGAGCGCGCATCCTCCACCACCTTGCCGTCGTTGGGCAGGCTGCCCGGGGGCAGCATCTGCACCTCGCCGCGCAGCTTGGTGACTTCGCGCAGCGCATCGACCACCTGCAAGGCCAGGCCCGGCGCGGTTTCCGTGGTCTCGATCAGCAGCTGCATCTGGTCGTTGGCCATCTCGCCGCTGACCACCAGGCGCGCCTTGGTGATCTGCGGGAAGCGCCGCACGATCTCGGCCACCTGCTTGGGGTGGACGAACATGCCGCGCACCTTGGTGGTCTGGTCGGCACGGCCCATCCAGCCCTTGATGCGCGCATTGGTGCGGCCCGTGGGGCAGGCGCCGGGCAGATAGGCCGAGAGGTCGCCGGTGCCGAAGCGGATCAGCGGGTAGTCGGGGTTGAGCGTGGTGACGACCAGCTCGCCGACCTCGGGAGCTTCGCCCGCCTTCGGCTCGGCCACGGGGTCACCCGTGCCGGGGCGCACGATCTCGACGATGACTTGCTCGTCGAGCACCAGGCCCTCGCGCGCCTCGGTCTCGTAGGCGATCAGGCCCAGGTCGGCCGTGCCGTAGCACTGGTAGCCGGCCACGCCCTGCTGGGCGAACCAGTCGCGCAGCGAGGGCGGAAAGGCCTCGGCCGAAAGCAGGGCCTTGGTCACGCTGGGCAGCTTCACGCCCATTTCGGCGGCCTTCTCCAGAATGATCTTGAGAAAGCTGGGCGTGCCCACGTAGCCCGCGGGACGCAGGTCGGCCATGGCCTGCACCTGCTGCTCGGTCTGGCCCGTGCCGCCCGGGAATACCGTGCAGCCCAGCGCGTGGGCGCCGGTCTCCATCATCGAACCGGCGGGCACGAAGTGGTAGGAAAAGCAGTTGTGCACCAGGTCGCCGGCGCGAAAGCCCGCGGCGAACAGGGCGCGCGCCATGTGCCAGTAGTCGGCGCGGCGGCTTTCGGGCTCGTAGATGGGGCCGGGGCTGGCAAAGACGCGCGGCATGTCCTGGCCGGCATGGATGGCATTGAAGCCACCGAAGACCTGGCCCGGCCTGTGCGCCGTCTGGCGTTCCAGCAGCTCGCTCTTGCGCGTGACCGGCAGCCGGACCAGGGCCTGGCGCGAGGTGATGGACTCGGCGGCTATGCCCTGCAAAATCTCGGCAAAGGCGCCCGAGCGCTGCTGGGCATGGGCGATCTGCCCCGGCAAGGCGGCCAGCAGTGCCGCTTCGCGTTCGTCGGTGGTGCGCGTTTCCAGCGCGTCGTAGAAGGCACTCATGGCAAATCCTGTGGATGAAGGTTCAAACGGGCACGGCCCAAGTCAGAGACACCGAGCAAGGGCCTGGGCGGCCCCGCCGCCCCGCAGCGAAGGTATCGTCCCCCTCCCGTAGCGCGAAGCGCGTAGAGAGAGGGGGAAGCCGCAAAGCGGCTCAGGGGGTGTTTCACGCCAGCCAGCGCTTGCGCCGCTTGTAGCTCTTCACGTCCTTGAAGCTCTTGCGCTCGTGTCCGTCTTCGCTTCGGCCCACGCCCAGGTAGAACTCCTTGACGTCCTCGTTGCTGGCCAGGTCGCGGGCCGAGCCGTCCATGACGATGCGGCCGCTTTCCATGATGTAGCCGTAGTCGGCGTACTTGAGCGCCATGTTGGTGTTCTGCTCGGCCAGCAGAAAGGTGACCTTTTCCTTGTCGTTGAGGTCTTTGACGATGTGGAACACCTCGTCCACGATCTGCGGCGCCAGGCCCATCGAGGGTTCGTCGAGCAGCACCATGCGCGGGTTGCTCATCAGCGCGCGGCCGATGGCGCACATCTGCTGCTCGCCGCCCGAGGTGTAGGCGGCCTGGCTGGTGCGCCGGGTCTTGAGGCGCGGAAAATAGGTGTAGACCTTCTCGAGGTTGGCGGCGATCTCGCCCTTGTCGCTGCGCGTGTAGCTGCCGGTCAGTAGGTTTTCCTCGATGGTCAGGTGGGCGAAGCAGTGGCGCCCCTCCATGACCTGCACCACGCCGCGCTTGACCAGTTCGGCCGGCGAGAGGTTGGCGATCTGCTCGCCCTCGAGCGTGATGCCGCCCTTGGTGACTTCGCCGCGCTCGCCCTTGAGCAGGTTGGAGATGGCGCGCAGCGTGGTGGTCTTGCCCGCGCCGTTGCCGCCGAGCAGGGCCACGATACTCTGGTGCGGCACCTGCAAGGAGACGCCCTTGAGCACCAGGATCACGTGGTTGTAGATGACCTCGATGCCGTTGACTTCCACCAGCGGCGCCGCCGTGGATGCGGGGTTGGATGTGCTCATGGCCTCACCGTTTGCTATTGAAAGAAAAGCCGTTGGCGATTGATATGTAATGGTTTTGAACGCAAATGAATCTGAAACCATTCCCAATAAAGCGCAATCAGCTATGGTTTTAATATCCCTGCGCTAAAAAACTGGCGCGCTCCAACTGAGAGACAGCGAGCAAGGGCCTAAGCCGGCCGCGCCGCCCCGCAGCGAGGCTGTCGTCCCCCTCCCATGGCGCGAAGCGCGCAGAGAGAGGGGGAAGGCGCAAAGCGCCTCAAGGGGTGCAAGACCTTATCGGAAGGTTTTTCTCCTTTGCGTACTTCTCGCCGTATTCCTTGACCAGCGGGTCGAGCAGGCTCTTGTCGGCCTGGTACCAGTCGGAGACCGGCTTGAACTTGCTGCCGTCCCACTGCGCGATGCGCGACCAGTCGGCGCCCAGGTGGTTCTCGCAACTGGTCTTGAACGGGCGCAGCATCTTGCCGAAGCCCAGCTCGTTCAGGCGCTCCTGCGTCATGTTGAGGTTCTCCAGGCCCCAGCGCACCTGCTCGGACGTCATCACCTTGCCCTTGCCGAACTTCTCCTGCGCGGTGCGGATGGCTTCCACCTGCAGCATCGCGATCACCATGCCGCGCGTGTGCGCCAGCGCGCCCAGCTCCTTGGCGTCCTTGGCCGTGCCCTGGCCCTTGTCGTAGACCTGGGCCTTGACCTCGTCGTGTACCTTGTCGTGCTCGGCCGTGTTGTGGATGGTCACGGTGTTGTAGCCCTTGGCGCCGGCACCGATGTCCTTCACATCATGGTCGGAGCCTGCCCACCACACGGCATACATCCTCTCGCGCGGATAGCCGGTGGCCTGGGCTTCGCGCACGGCCGTGGGCGTCATCACGCCGGCCGACCACAGCAGCACATAGTCGGGGCGCTGCTGGCGCACTTGCAGCCAGGTGGACTTCTGCTCCACGCCGGGCGCGGTCACGGGCAGCAGCAGCAGCTCGAAGCCTTCCTTGGCGGCGCGCTTTTGCAGCAGCGGGATGGGCTCCTTGCCGTAGGGCGAGTCGTGGTAGACCAGGGCGATCTTCTTGCCCTTGAGATTGCCCTTCTCCTTCTTCAGGATGTCCTGGATCATCGAGTCGGCGGCGGTCCAGTAATTGCCCAGCAGCGGGAAGTTCCACTCGAAGGCGCGGCCGTCGGCCGACTGCGACAGGCCGTAGCCGGGCGTGACCACGGGCATCTTGTCGCCGGGGGCCTTGGCGCTCACGGCGAAGGTGATGCCCGTCGATTGCGTGTCGAAGCTGGAGACGCCGGGCCTGACCTTGAAGCGCTCATAGCACTCCACGCCCTTGGCTGTGTCGTAGGCGGTCTCGCATTCCTCGTAGGCGATCTTCACGCCGTTGATGCCGCCCTTGGCGTTGACCAGCTTCAGGTAGTCCTGCTTGCCGTCCCCCCATGGAATGCCCAGGGGCGCGAACTGGCCGGTGCGGTACACCAGCAACGGCACGAACTGCTCCTGCGCCTGTGCCGCGGGCGAAGCCATCAGGGCGCCCATGCCGGCTGCCACGGTGGCCGCGGCGATCGCAACTTTCTTGAACATCATGAACAGGTCTCCTTGGGTTGTGTGGGACGGTGTCCCGGGCAGGCACTCTGTGGTGTCTTGGTGGTTGAAATCAATGCGGGAAGGGCCAGACGCGCAATTTCTGGCGTGCGGTGGCCCAGAGCTTGGCCAATCCGTGGGGTTCGACAATCAGGAAGAACACGATCAGCGCGCCGAAGATCATGTGCTCCAGATAGGTGGCCGTGGCCGTGGACAGCGGCAGGCCCAGCCAGTGCGGCACCTGGTTGAGCAGCAGCGGCAGCAGCACGAAGAAGGCCGCGCCGAAGATGCTGCCCACCACCGAGCCCAGGCCGCCGATGATGATCATGAACAGCAGCTGCAGCGAGCGGTCCAGGCTGAAGGCCGCGGGCTCCCAGGCGCCCAGGTGCACAAAGCCCCACAGCGCGCCCGCGATGCCGACGATGAAGCTGCTGACGGCAAAGGCCGAGAGCTTGGCGTAGATGGGGCGGATGCCGATCACGCTGGCGGCCACGTCCATGTCGCGCATGGCCATCCACTCGCGGCCGATGGCGCTACGCACCAGGTTCTTGGCGGCCAGGCCCAGCACGCAGAGGATGGCCAGGCACAGCAGGTATTTCTCCAGGGGGGTGTCGATCTGCCAGCCGGCAATGGCCAGCGGCCTGGCGCTCACGGAGCCCGAGGAAGAATTGTTGGTCACCCAGGCGGCACGCGTGGCCAGCCAGTCCACGAAGAACTGGGCCGCCAGCGTGGCCACGGCCAGGTACAGGCCGCGGATGCGTAGGGAGGGCAGGCCGAACACCACGCCGAACACCATGGCGATCAGGCCGCCGCCGACCAGGGCCAGCAGCAGCGGCAGGCCTTCGATGCGGGCCTGCAGGTTGTAGGCCGCATAGGCGCCCACGGCCATGAAGGCCGCCGTGCCCAGCGAGATCTGGCCGCAGTAGCCGACCAGGATGTTCAGGCCCAGCGCGCCCAGCGACATGATGACGAAGGGGATCAGAATCGCCTGGAAGGTGTAGTTGCTGGCGATGAAGGGCACGACCAGAAAGGCCACGGCCAGCAGCAGCCAGATGGCGTAGCGGTCCTGCGCGACGGGGAAGATCTGCTGATCGGTCGCGTAGCTGGTCTTGAACTGGCCGTTTTCACGATAAAACATAGATCAGCCTTTCCGCTTTACACGCGGTCAATGATTTTGTACACGTGGGCGCAACCTTCGGTTGCCAAGTGCGACGTATCGCCACACCTGCGGTATTCGCGGCGCGAATCCGGCGCCGACTTCGCAAAATCATTGCTCTCGTATTTCATACGCGATCAATGATTTTGTCCCCAAACAGGCCTTGGGGACGCACGAGAAGAAAGCACAGCGCCAGGCCGTAGGCGAACCAGGTCTCTATGCCGCCGCCCACCATGGGGCCCAGGTAGACCTCGGACAGCTTCTCGCCCACGCCGATGATCAGGCCGCCGACGATGGCGCCGGGCAGCGAGGTCAGGCCGCCCAGGATCACCACGGGCAGGGCCTTGAGGGCCACCAGCGACAGCGAGTACTGCACGCCCAGCTTGGAGCCCCAGATGATGCCCACCACCAGGGCCACGCCGCCGGCCACCGACCAGACGATGACCCAGATGCGCGACAGGGGGATGCCGATGGACTGGGCGGCCTGGTGGTCGTCGGCCACGGCGCGCAGCGCGCGTCCGGTCTTGGTCTTCTGGAAGAACAGGCTCAGCGCGATGACCAGGATGGCGGCCACGCAGGCGGCGTACAGGTCCTCGAGGCTGATCATCACGCCTCCCTGGAACAGGCTGCCCAGGATGAAGGCCGGGTCCTTGGGCATGCCCACGTTGATGCTGTAGACCTCGCTGCCGAAGACCATGGGCCCCAGGCCGTCGAGCAGGTAGGCAATGCCCAGCGTGGCCATCAGCAGCGTGATGGGCTCCTGGTTGACCAGGTGGCGCAGGGCCAGCCGCTCGATCACCCAGGCCACGACCACCATCAGCGCCAGGGTGACGACTATGGCCAGCAGGTTGCCGACCACGCCGGGCTCCATGCCCAGCCAGAGCGGAATCCACTGCGCAAAGCGCGCCATGGCCAGGGCCGAGAACAGCACCATGGCGCCCTGCGCGAAGTTGAAGACGCCAGAGGCCTTGAAGATCAGCACGAAGCCGATGGCGATCAGCGCATACAGCGTGCCTACCATCAGGCCGCCGAACAATGTCTCTAAGAAAAATCCCATGACTGCTCCTGTCAGTTATCCATGGCGCCACGCACCGCCCACAGCCTACGCAACTGGCGCACTCCAGGCCAGGGACGCCGAGCAAGAGCCGCCTTGCGGCGAGGGCGGCCGTCCCCCTTGGGGGAAGACGCGAAGCGGCTCAGGGGGTACTTCATCTCAATGGCCGGCACCCAGATAGGCGCGGATCACGTCTTCGTTGTTGCGCACTTCATCCGGGGCGCCGTCGCCGATCTTCTTGCCGTAGTCCAGCACCACCACGCGGTCGCTGATGTCCATGACCACGCCCATGTCGTGCTCGATCAGCACGATGGTGGTGCCGAACTCGTCGTTCACATCGAGGATGAAGCGGCACATGTCCTGCTTCTCCTCCACGTTCATGCCGGCCATGGGTTCGTCCAGCAGCAGCACCTGGGGCTCCATGGCCAGGGCCCGGCCCAGGTCCACGCGCTTTTGCAGGCCGTAGGGCAGTTGGCCCACGGGCGTCTTGCGCCAGGCCTGGATCTCGAGGAAATCGATGATGTGCTCGACGAATTCGCGGTGCCGTATCTCCTCGCGCTGCGCGGGCCCGATGCCGAGCGGGTTGCGCAATGCCTGCATGAGGATGTTGCTTCTGATCTTGAGGTTGCGCCCGGTCATGATGTTGTCGATCACGCTCATGCCCTTGAACAGCGCCAGGTTCTGGAAGGTGCGCGCCACGCCCATCTCGGCCACCTGCCGGCTGTTCATGTGGCTGAAGGTCTGGCCGCGGAAGGTGATCGAGCCCTCGGACGGCGTGTAGACGCCGTTGATGCAGTTGAGCATGGAGCTCTTGCCGGCGCCGTTGGGGCCGATGATGGAGCGGATCTCATGCTCGCGCACATTGAACGAGATGTCCGTGAGCGCCTTCACGCCGCCAAAGCGCAGGCTGATGTTCTGGATGTCCAGAATGACGTCGCCGATCTTTCTTGTATTCATGGCTTTCTCTTTCAGGCCGAGGCTGGGTGCAGCTTGGCATCCAGGATGGCGAGCGTGGCGCTGACGCTGCCCGTGCGGCCGTCCTCGAACTTGACCTGGGTCTCTATGAACTGCTCCTTGCGGCCCTCGTACAGCGCATCGACCAGCACCTTGTACTTGTCGGCGATGAAGTTGCGCCGCACCTTGCGGGTGCGCGTGAGCTCGTCGTCGTCGGGGTCCAGTTCCTTGTGCAGCACCAGGAAGCGCGCCACCTGGGTGTCGGCCATGCCGGGCTCGGCGGCCAGGTCGGCATTGACCTGGGCTATGCATTCGGCCACCAGCTCCAGCACCTTGGTCTTGGAGGCCAGGTCCACATAGCCGCCATAGGGCAGGCCCTGGCGCTCGGCCCAGTTGCCCACGGCCTCGTAGTCGATGTTGATGAAGGCGCAGACCTGGTCGCGGCCGTGGCCGAAGCACACGGCTTCCTTGATGTGGGGGAAGAACTTGAGCTTGTTCTCGATGTAGTTGGGCGCGAACATGGCGCCGCGGCGGGTCTGGCCCACGTCCTTGGCGCGGTCGATGATGCGCAGCTGGCCGCCGGCATCGATCACGCCGGCGTCGCCGGTGTGGAACCAGCCTTCGTCGTCGATGACCTCGGCCGTGGCGTCTGGCCGCTTGTAATACTCCTTGAGCACCGAGACCCCCTTGACCAGCACCTCGCCGCTGGCCGCGATCTTGAGCGCTATGCCGGGCGCGGCCTGGCCCACGCTGGCCAGCTCCACCTGGCCGTCGCGCTGCAGGCAGACATAGGCGCAGGTCTCGGTCTGGCCGTAGAACTGCTTGAGGTTGATGCCGATGGAGCGAAAGAACCGGAACAGCTCGGGCCCGATGGCCGCGCCCGCCGTATAGGCCACGCGGATGCGCGACAGCCCCATGGCATTGCGCAGCGGGCCGTAGACCATGAAATCGCCGGCCTGGTACTTGAGCCGGTCGAGCAGGCCCACGTTTTGGCCGTCGAGGATGTCCGAGCCCACGCGGCGCGCCAGCTGCATGCAGCGGTCGTAGAGCCAGCGCTTGATGGGCGCGGCGTCTTCCATGCGGATCGAGATCGAGGTCAGCATGCCCTCGAAGACGCGCGGCGGCGCGAAGTAGTAGCTGGGCCCGATCTCGCGCATGTCTATGCTCACCGTGTTCGCGGACTCGGGGCAGTTGATGGTGTAGCCCGCCACCATCCACTGCGCGAACGAGAACAGATGGTCGCCCACCCAGGCCGGCGGCAGGTAGGAAATGATGCTGTCAGCCGGGCCCAGCCGGTCCACCTCGGTGGCGCCCCGGGCGGCGCCGATGAAGCTCGCATGCGTCTGGCACACGCCCTTGGGCTTGCCCGTGGTGCCCGAGGTGTAGAGGATGACCGAGACGTCCTCGCTCGACAGGGCCTGCAGCATCTGCCCGTAGGCATCGGGGTTCAGGGCCTCCCATTCGCGGCCCAGCTTGAGCAGCGCCTCGGTACCGATCAGGCCGGGCTGGTCGTAGTTGCGCAGGCCGCGCGGGTCGTCGTAGATGATGTTGGCGATGGTGGCAACGGAGGAGATGGATTCGCGCACTTCCAGCAGCTTGTCCACCTGCTCCTGGTCCTCGGCAAAGGCGAAGGCGATCTCCGCGTCCTCCATCACGAAGCGCATCTCGGCCGCCACGGCATCCTGGTACAGCGGAATCGGCACCGCGCCGCAGACCTGCACGGCCAGGAAGCCCAGGTACACATGGGGGCGGTTGTCGCTGATGAAGGCCAGGTTCTGCCCGCGCTCCAGGCCCAGGGCGCGCAGGCCGCAGGCCAGGTGGCGCACGGTCTGCTCGGCCTGGCGCCAGCTCCAGGTTTGCCAGATGCCGTACTCCTTCTCGCGCAGGGCCGGGGCATCGGGGCGCTCTGTCGCGTGCCTGAGCAGCAAATGCGGGAACGTGGTGGTCATTCCTAGTCCTCTGTGGGCAGTCTCGTTGGTCAAACAGCGGGCCGCCGCGCATGCAGCCATTCGCAGCCGTTCACGAAAGTCTCGCCGCCATCGTATGGGTGACTTTGACGTCAAGATGTCTGTTCGACGACAATTCGGGGGTAACTCATCATCGGGAAAATACGCTGTAACCAATGCTGCACAAAAGGGCGCATTTGCTGACTCGTGGAAATCCCGCTTTTGCGGCGGCGGGGCTTTGGCAATGCTTGCTGCCCATGAGCCAAGAACTGTCCTTGCACCAAAGGCGCCGCAAGCCGTTGAATTCCGAACTGGACGGCATTCCGTGGTGGCCGGTGCTGCAGCTGCAGGAGCGCGAGAACGTGTTGCGCGTGCTGGTGGTAGGCGATGCCGACCCCGGCGACTATGTCTGTCGCATGGGCCGCGCCCCGACCTACTGGTTCGGCGTGGTCGACGGCCTGCTCAAGATGAATACGGACAGCGCCGACGGCGTCAGCATGACCCTGGCCGGTCTGCCGCCCGGCGGCTGGTTCGGCGAGGGCACGGTCATCAAGCGCGAGCCCTACCGCTACAACGTGCAGGCCCTGCGCAGGAGCGTGGTCGGCGGCCTGCCCATAGACATGTTCCACTGGCTGCTGGACCATTCCATAGGCTTCAACCGCTTTGTGATGAACCAGCTCAACGAGCGCCTGGGCCAGTTCATCGCGGCGCGCGAGATCGACCGCATGAGCAATCCCGACCTGCGCGTGGCGCGCAGCCTGGCCGCGCTGTTCAATCCCCTGCTCTACCCCGGCGTGGGCGAGGTGCTGCGCATCACCCAGCAGGAGCTGGCCAATCTGGTGGGGCTGTCGCGCCAGCGGGTCAACGAGGCCCTGGCCGTGCTGCAGCGCGAGCAGGTCATCACCGTCGAATACGGCGGGCTGCGCGTGCTCGACATCGAGGCCCTGCGCCACGGGGCATTCAGCGCGCTGAAAAAGGTCGCGGCTTGAGAACCGGCGCGCTGCGGTGCCGGCTATAACCCGGCGCCCTGCTGGTATTGTGGGCACCGGCCCCCCAGGGGGCGCCGGCCGCGCGACAATGGCGGCAAATGTCATCCAACCCCACCAAAAAAACCGGCGCCCAGGGCGCCGAAAACGCGTCGGATTCGGCGACGGGCGGCCGCGCTGTGCTGCGCCGTCCGGCCAAGCCCGCGGGTGCCAGGGACGGCCAGCCGCGCCAGGGCGCGAGCCGCTCCGAGCGCTCCGGACGTTCTTCCGAGCGCAACCAGGACCGTCCCCCAGGCCGTTCCACTGATCGTTTTGCCGACCGTTCCGGCCCGCGCACCGAGCGTAGTTCCGAGCGCGGCGCGCGCCCGGCGGCCCGTCCCTACGACCCCGAGCGCCGCGATTCCCGCGATCCCCGTGATTTCCGCGAACGTGGCGAGCGTGGCGACCGCGAGCAGCGTCCCTCGCGCGGCGGCTTCGGCCGTGCCGATGGCGCACCGAGCGGTGGCCAGGACGCCCAGCGCCGTGGCGGCTTTGGCGCGCGCGACGGTGAAAAACGCTTCGAGCGTTCCGACCGGCCCGAACGCGGCGACCGTGGTGCCGAGCGCAGTTTCGAGCGCGGCCCGCGCCGCGATCCCGGTGATGGCGCCGACCGCCGCAGCGAACGCAGTGACGACCGCCGCAGCGGCTACGGCGGCCCGCGCGGCGAGGCGCGCCAGGAAGGCCGCCCGGGCGGCGGCCGCAAGGACTTTGGCGCCAGCCGCGGCTCCCGTGACGAGCGTCCGGGCGCCCGCGACGACCGCCGCGGCGGCGATCGTCGTGGTGGTGACCGCCCCAGCGAGCGCGGCGGCGAACCGGGCCACATTCCCGGCTCCTTCGTCTCCGAGGCCACGCGCCGCCCGACCACGGGCATCCGCACCTACCGCCCCGCGGGCGACGCCTCCGACCGCGTGATTCCCGTCAAGCGGGCACCCGAGCCCGAGGCCCGCCAGGACGACCGCCCCGGCGCGGTCCGCATCAACAAGCGCATGGCCGATATGGGCCTGTGCTCGCGCCGCGAGGCCGACGAGTGGGTGGAAAACGGCTGGGTGCGGGTGAACGGCGAAGTGGCGGTCATGGGCCAGAACGTGGTGCCCGGCGACAGGATCGAAGTCGACCAGAAGGCCCAGGACCGTCAGGACCAGCAGGTCACCATCCTGCTGCACAAGCCCATGGGCTATGTGAGCGGCCAGGCCGAGGACGGCCACGAGCCCGCCGTGGTGCTGGTCAAGCCCGAGAACCACTGGAACCAGGACCGCAGCAAGACGCGCTTCAACTTCAGCCAGCTCAAGGGCCTGGCGCCCTGCGGCCGCCTGGACATCGATTCCGTGGGCCTGCTGGTGCTGACCCAGGACGGCCGCGTGGCCCGCCACATCATCGGCGAGGACTCCGAGGTGGACAAGGAGTACCTGGTGCGCGTGAGCTTCGGCGACCGCGACGTGGACGTGCAGTCCGTTTTCCCCGAGGACAAGCTGGCGCTGCTGCGCCACGGCCTGGAGCTCGACGGCGAGGCGCTCAGGCCCGCCCAGGTGGACTGGCAGAACCCCGAGCAGCTGCGCTTTGTGCTGACCGAGGGCAAGAAGCGCCAGATCCGCCGCATGTGCGAGCAGGTCGGCCTCAAGGTCGTGGGCCTCAAGCGCATCCGCATCGGCCGCGTGACGCTGGGCAATCTGCCCGTGGGCCAGTGGCGCTACCTGGCTGCTCACGAGCAGTTCTGAAGCACAAGCCGGAATTGCTGCGCTGGCGGTTCCGGCTTGAAGTGTGGATGGATAAATTCTTGTCTGCTATGGATTTTATTTGAAGCCCTGTTCGAACTCCGGGCGTTGGAGTTCACAGGGTGTGGTGGTCGGCGGGTGAGTTGCCGTCGCTACCACGCAGGCCGCCCCGGCGCCATGGCGGTCGCCCCGGCAGCCAGCAAGATGCCCGGCAAGCCGATGTTGAGGAACAGGCGCAGTTCCTCATCGCGATTTCCGCGCACCGCGAGCGGTGGCTTGATATGTGGCCCCCCCAGACCCGCCCGAGATGTTCTCATTGATGCGTCTGGTTTTCATGATGTTGCCGGATCAAGGCAAGGGCAAACCGCAAGAACTTTGGGGTAATCCGCGGGATGGCGGCGGCGATGGGCTGCGGTTTTTCAAAATTCAATGAAATAATTTTTCATCAATAAAAACAATCATTTTTTCCTTTGGTGGTGATAATTCGCCTGATTTTTCAGGGAATTTACTTATTTCAGCTTATTTTTGCATCGGTAGAGTGCTGACTTCAGTGATATTTAATTTCATTAAAGAAAATAAATTCCATATTTGATTTTTGTGCGCACCAAGGAGCAGCAATGAAACGTGTGGAAGGCAAGGTGGCCTTGGTCACTGCCGCAGGCAAGGGGATCGGCCGGGCCAGTGCCTTGGCGCTGGCGCGTGAGGGCGCCACGGTATGGGCTACCGATGTGGACGAGCAGGCCCTGGCGGAACTGGCGGGAGAGGCTGTCAGGGCAGGGGTGACGGGTCTCGAAACGGCGCGCCTGGATGTGCTGGACATGGCCGCCGTGAAGGCTTTCGCCGCGCGCACCGGCAAGGTGGACGTGCTGTTCAACTGCGCCGGCTTCGTGCACCACGGCAGCATCCTCGACTGCGAGGAACGGGACTGGGACTTCAGCTTCGACCTGAACGCCAAGGCCATGTACCGCACCATCCGGGCCTATCTGCCGTCCATGCTGGCGGGTGGCGGTGCCTCCATCATCAATATGGCGTCCGCCGCATCGAGCGTCAAGGGCGTGGCTAACCGTTTCGTCTATGGCGCGTCCAAGGCGGCGGTGATCGGCCTGTCCAAGGCCGTGGCGGCCGACTACGTGCAGCAGGGCATCCGCTGCAATGCCATCTGCCCGGGCACCGTCGAGTCGCCTTCGCTGCAGGGCCGCATCCGCGCCCAGGCCGAGCAGGCCGGTGCCGACGAGGCCACGGTCCGTGCCGCCTTCGTCGCGCGCCAGCCGATCGGCCGCGTGGGGCGTGCCGATGAGATCGCAGCGCTGGTGGTCTATCTGGCCAGCGACGAATCGTCGTTCACGACCGGCGCCATCCACATGATCGATGGCGGCTGGTCCAACTGATTCTCAAGGAAAGGAGACAAAGCATGAAATTGGTTCGTTATGGCCAGGATGGCCAGGAAAAGCCGGGCCTGATCGACGCCCAGGGCAAGTTGCGCGATCTGTCGGCCCAGCTGGACGACATTGACGGCGCCGCGCTGTCGCTCGCATCGCTGCAAAAGCTCGCTGCCCTTGACGCCGCCACGCTGCCCGCCGTGCAGGGCCCAGTGCGCTACGGCCCGCCGGTAGCGCGTGTGGGCAAGATCATCTGCGTGGGCCTGAACTATGCCGACCACGCGGCCGAGACCGGTGCACCGATTCCCGCCGAGCCCATTCTCTTCCTCAAGCCCAGTTCCTCCATCATCGGGCCGGATGACACCGTGGTCATCCCGCGCGGTTCGGTCAAGACCGACTGGGAGGTGGAGCTGGGTGTGGTGATCGGCAAGAAGGCCTCTTACGTGACCGAGGAGGAGGCGCTGGACTACGTGGCTGGCTACACCATCGTCAACGACGTGTCCGAGCGCGAATACCAGCTCGAGCGCGGCGGCCAGTGGGACAAGGGCAAGGGTTGCGACACCTTCTCTCCCATCGGCCCGTGGATGGTCACTAGGGACGAGGTGGCCGATCCGCAGAATCTCGGCCTGTGGCTGGAGGTCAACGGCAAGCGTTTCCAGGACGGCAGCACCCGCACCATGATCTTCCCGGTGAAGAAGCTGGTGAGCTACATCAGCGAGTTCATGTCGCTGCTGCCTGGCGACATCATCAGCACCGGCACTCCGCCCGGTGTGGGCCTGGGCCAGAAGCCGCCGTTTTACCTGAAAGCCGGCGACGCCATGCGCGTGGGCATCGAGGGCCTGGGCGTGCAACGGCAGGCCACCCGTGCCTGGTCCCGGTGATGGCGGGGGGCGTTCCCTGATCCGGCGTGCGGCCCATGCGCAGCGTTCGCGGGGAGAGGCATAAGCCATACCCATGCATAAAAACGCAAAAAATCGTAGCTGCCGGTGATTTCTGCATAGGGGAGACAGGCTGTTTTTATGAAATATCAGTTCGACTTCGAGGCCGTGCTGGCGCAATGGCCGTTGCTGCTGGAAGGTGCCTGGACGACCGTGCAGCTCTCGTTTCTGGCCACGGTGCTGGGCTTTGTGCTGGGCGCGCTGTGCGCCGTCGGGCGCGGCAGCCGCCACGGCTGGCTGCGCCGGCTGGTGGGCGCCTATGTGGAGGCCATCCGCAACACGCCGCTGCTGATCCAGAGCTACTTCCTGATCTTCGGGCTGTCGTCGGTCGGCGTCACCATGCCCATCATGGCTGGCGCCGTGCTGGCGCTGGTGATCAACATCGGCGCTTACACCTGCGAAATCCTGCGTGCGGGTATCGAATCCATCCATGGCGGCCAGATCGAGGCGGCCGAATGCCTGGGGCTGTCGCGGGTACAGATCCTGTGGCATGTAGTGCTGCGGCCGGCGGTGGAGCGCGTGTGGCCGGCGTTGACCAGCCAGTTCGTGCTGCTGATGCTGGTCTCCAGCATCATGTCCTCGGTGGGCGCGGAGGAGCTGCTGGGCGTGGCCAACCGTATCCAGTCCGACACCTTCCGTAATTTCGAAGTGTTTCTGGTGCTGTGGGCGGTGTACCTCGCGCTCTCGTACCTGATGCGCACCGGCTTCTGGCTGCTGGGCCGGATCGTGTTCACGCGCCGGCGCAAGCTCGGCACCCCGCTGTGAAAGGCCCGATGCATGACGCAAGAGCAGCTTTCGTTTCTGTTGCAGGGCGCCTGGGGCACGCTGGTGTTATCCGCGCTGACCTTCGCGGTCGGTGGCCTGGCGGGGCTGGCCCTGGCCATGGGGCGCATCTCGCCGGCCCGCCCGGTGCGCACGGCCTTCGCCGCGTGGATTCAGCTCATCCAGGGCACACCACTGCTGGTGCTGATGGGGCTGTGCTTCTATGGGCCCAGCATCATGGGCATGGGTTCGGTGCCGGCGCTGCTGGCGGCCGCCATTGCCATGTCCATCTATGCCAGCGCCTTCCTCGGCGAAATCTGGCGCGGCTGCATCCAGGCCGTGCACAAGAGCCAGTGGGAGGCCGCCGAATGCCTGGGCCTGACACGCTGGCAGCGCATGCGCCAGGTGGTGCTGCCGCAGGCGCTGCGCATCGCCACACCGCCAACGGTGGGCTTTGCGGTGCAGATCGTCAAGAACACCTCGGTGGCCTCGCTGGTCATCGGCTTTGCCGAGCTGTCCTACAACGCCAAGGTGCTGAACAACTCCACCTTCCAACCCTTTGTGTACTTCGGCAGCGCCGCGTTGCTGTATTTCGCCATGTGCTACCCGTTGTCGCGCTGGAGCCTCGCGCTCGAAAGGAAACTCAATGCAAGCCGTCGTTGATCTGAAATCGGTGCACAAGCGCTTTGGCTCGCAGCATGTGTTGTGCGGAGTGTCGTTCTCCGTCGGCAGGGGGCAGGTGGTGGCCATCATCGGCAAGAGCGGCTCGGGCAAGAGCACGGCGCTGCGCTGCATCAACCGGCTGGAGCATGTGGACGCGGGCACGATCCAGGTCTGCAACCATGCGGTGCATGATCCCGCCCTGAACCTGCGCGAGCTGCGGCGCGATGTGGGCATCGTGTTCCAGAGCTACAACCTGTTTCCCCACCTGACGGTGCTGCAGAACATCACGCTAGGGCCCACATCCGTCAAGCGCATGTCGGCAGCCGAGGCGCGCGGGCTGGCGCTCGAGGTGCTGGCCCGCGTGGGCTTGTCCGACAAGGCCGATGCCTATCCCGAGCAGCTTTCTGGTGGGCAGCAGCAGCGGGTGGCGATTGCGCGCTCGCTGGCCATGCAGCCGCAGGTGATGCTCTTCGACGAGGTGACCTCGGCCCTCGATCCGGAGCTCACCGGCGAGGTGCTCAAGGTCATGGAAAAACTGGCCGTCGAGGGCATGACCATGATCCTCGTCACCCACGAAATGGCGTTTGCACGCAATGTGGCCGACAAGGTCGTTTTCATGCATCAGGGCCAGGTCTGGGAAGAGGGCGCCCCCGCGATGCTGACGAACCCCGCGACTCCGGAGCTGCGCCAGTTCATCGGAAACGGCCTGTGAAAACGCCAGGCAGCCACCAATCATCCACCACCTGACACAAGGAGCGAGACATGCATACCTCTTTCATTCGCAGCCAGCTTTGCACCGTGCTGCTGGGCGCCGCCACGCTGGGTGCGGGCGCCGTCCATGCCGATCAGCTCGACACCATCTTGGCCGCCAAGAAGCTGCGCGTGGCCATCGACCTGGCCGTGCCGCCCTACGGCATGAAGGACGACAAGCTCCAGTCCACCGGTTCCGACGTGGAAACGGCCCGGCTGCTGGCCAAGGATCTGGGCCTGGCGCTGGAGATCGTGCCCACCACCGGCGCCAACCGCATTCCCTTTCTGCAGACCGACAAGGCCGACATCGTGATCTCCAGTCTCTCGGTCACGCCCGAGCGCGAGAAGGTGATCGACTTTTCCATTCCCTACGCCGGCATTCAGGCCGTGGTGGGCGCGCCCAAGAGCCTGAGCATCAAGAGCGTGGCCGATCTGGCGGGCAAGAAAATCGCCACTGCGCGCGGCACCACCAACGACCAGGAGGTCACCAAAATCCTGCCCAAGGATGCGACGCTGGTGCGTTTCGACGACGATGCCACCAGCATCACCGCCGTGGTCAGCGGCCAGGCCGACGTGTTCGCCACGGCGCCCGCGCTGCTCAAGGCCGTCAACGACAAGAACCCGGCCAAGCAGATGGAGGTCAAGCTCGTCATGAAGGTCAACCTGCTGGCCGTGGGCCTGCGCAAGGGCGAGGACCGGCTCAAGGAAAAGATCGACGGCTGGGTGCGTGCCAACCTCAAGAGCGGGCAACTTGGCACCACCTACCGGAAGTTCCATGGAGCGGATTTGCCCGAAGAGGTGATGCGCGCCGTCAATTGATGGCAGATTAGGCTGCAGTTCACGTATTCAGGGCGCTGAATGCTATCTTTTTGATGAGTTCTCCACCATGACTCCTTTCATTCGACTCCATCCCGCCGACGACGTGGTCATCGCCCGTACCCAAGTCGTGGGCGGTACGGCCATCGAGTCCGTCACCAGCCGGGGGCTGATACCGCCCGGCCACAAGGTCGCCATGCGGGCCATTGCGCGGGGCGAGCCGGTGCGGCGCTACAACCAGATCATCGGCTTCGCCAGCCAGCCCATTGGGCCCGGCGAACACGTGCATGTGCATAACCTGAACATGGGGCCCGACAAGGGCGACTTTGTCCGCGACTACGCTTTCGGCGCCGACTTGAAGGCAGGCACGGCGCGGCGCGAGGCCACCTTCATGGGCATACGCCGTGCCGACGGCCGCGTGGCCACGCGCAACTACATCGGCATCCTGACCAGCGTGAACTGCTCGGCCACGGCGGCGCGAGCCATTGCCGAGCATTTCTCGCGCCGCACCAACCCGGCAGCGCTGGCTGCATACCCGAATGTCGACGGTGTGGTGGCGCTCACGCACGGCACGGGCTGCGGCATGGCCGCCGAAGGGCTGGGCATGGACATCCTCTCGCGCACGCTCACCGGCTATGCCACGCATGCCAACTTCGCCGGCGTGCTGGTGGTGGGTCTGGGCTGCGAGGCCAACCAGATCAACGCCTGGCTGGCCACCGGGCGCCTGACCGATTTTGTCGAGGGAGGGAACCTGCGCACGTTCAACATCCAGGACGCCGGCGGCACGCAAAAGACCGTGGACAAGGGCATTGCCCTCGTCAACGAGATGCTGCCACGCGGCAATGCCGTCAAACGCGAGCCCTGCAGCGCAGCCCACCTGACCCTAGGGCTGCAGTGCGGCGGTTCGGACGGCTACAGCGGCGTCAGTGCCAACCCGGCGCTGGGTGCTGCGGTCGACCTGCTGGTGGCGCATGGTGGTACGGCAATCCTCAGCGAAACGCCCGAGATCTACGGTGCCGAGCACCTGCTCACGCGCCGCGCCGTCTCGCGTGAAGTGGGCCAGAAGCTTGTCGATCGCATCCATTGGTGGGAGAACTACACGCGCATCAACGACGGCGAGATGAACAACAACCCCTCGCCGGGCAACAAGGCCGGCGGGCTGACCACCATCCTCGAGAAATCGCTGGGAGCGGTGGCCAAGGGCGGTACCACCAACCTGGAGGCGGTCTACGAATACGCCGAGCCGGTCGCGGCGCGCGGCTTCGTCTTCATGGACACGCCGGGCTATGACCCGGTCAGCGCCACCGGCCAGGTGGCGGGCGGTGCCAACCTGATCTGCTTCACCACCGGACGCGGCAGCGCCTACGGCTGTGCGCCTTCGCCATCGCTCAAGCTGGCGACGAACAGCGCGCTGTGGCAGCGGCAGGAGGAGGACATGGACATCAACTGCGGCGAAATCGTGGACGGCGCAGCCTCGATCGCGGAGATGGGGCAGCGCATCTTCGAGCTGGTGCTGGCCACGGCCTCGGGCCAGCAGAGCAAGAGCGAGCGCCATGGCTACGGCCAGAGCGAGTTCGTGCCATGGCAGATCGGCGCGGTGATGTGAGTCCGTGGGCCGCGCACGCACAGGTATCATCGCCCCCTGCATGACTACACCCGCCAAAGTCTCTCCAGACGAAGACACGGGCGCCGAGCGCGGCAGCCCGCGCTACAGCGCGCCCGCGCTGGACAAGGGGCTGGACATCCTCGAAGTGCTGGCCGATTCTCCCGAGGGGCGCACCCTCAACGAGATTGCCCAGAAGCTGGAGCGTAGCGTCAGCGAAATCTTCCGCATGGCGGTGACGCTGGAGCGCCGCGGCTATGTGCTGGTGGATGTCAACGACCGCTACAGCCTGTCGCTCAAGATGTTCGAGCTGGCGCACCGCCAGCGCCCGCTGCGCTCGCTGGTCGCCGTGGCGCTGCCGCTGCTGCGCGAACTGGCGCACCGCGCCCGCCAGTCCTGTCATCTGGCCATGTACCAGGGCGGTCGGGTCGTGGTGGTCGCCCAGGTGGACAGCCCCGAGCGCTGGTCGCTGGGGCTCAAGGTCGGCGTCATGATGGGGCTGACGGACACCTCGTCCGGCCATGTGCTGCTGGCGTTCCGCGACGAAGTGGAGCGCGCCCGCATGCTGGCGGCCCACATCAAGGTCGAGGGCGAGATGGCCATGGACCCCGGCGAGCTGTTCGAGATCCTGCGCCATGTGCGCGAGCGGGGCCATGCCGTCATGGAGAGCCGCCAGATCCGCGGTGTCACCAACATCGCCTACCCGGTCATGGGAAGCGCGGGGCAGGTGATCGCGGCGCTCAACGTGCCCTACATCGAGCGCATCGACGAGCAGGTCAGCCCGTCCAAGGATGAGGTGAAGGCCATTGTCGGCAACATCACGGGCCGTATTTCGGGGCTGATGGGCTACAGCAGTTACGAGGGCGAAGACATGGGTTGAGCGCCGGCTCTTGAAAACCTGGGGGATAGCCTTATATTTTCCCCAGTTTTCATTCGATCCTGTGTTTTGAGAGCCTATGACAAAGCAAACCCATTCCTTCCAGGCCGAAGTGGCCCAGTTGCTGCACCTGGTCACGCATTCGCTGTATTCCAACCAGGAAATCTTCCTGCGCGAGCTGATCTCCAACGCTTCGGATGCCTGCGACAAGCTGCGCTTCGAGGCTTTGAACGACAGCAGCCTCTATGGCGATCAGCCCGGCCTGGAAGTGCGTGTGTCCTTTGACAAGGCCGCCCGCACGCTGACCATTGCCGACACCGGCATCGGCATGAGCGAGCAGGAAGCCATCGACAACCTGGGCACCATCGCCAAGAGCGGCACCAAGGCCTTTGTGGAAAAGCTCAGCGGCGACCAGAAGGCCGACTCCCAGCTGATCGGCCAGTTCGGCGTGGGCTTTTACTCGGGCTTCATCGTGGCCGACAAGATCACCGTCGAAACGCGCCGCGCGGGCCTGGTGGCCAGCGAAGGCGTGCGCTGGATCAGCGGCGGCACGGGCGACTTCGAGGTCGAGCAGATCGAGCGTGCCGAGCGCGGCACCAGCATCACGCTGCACCTGCGCGCCGAGGCCGAGGAATTCCTCAACGGCTGGAAGCTCAAGCAGATCATCGGCAAGTACTCCGACCACATCAGCCTGCCCATCCTGATGGAAAAGGAAGAGTGGAAGGAGAGCGAGAAAGAGGGCGAGCCCGGCCAGATGGCCAAGACCGGCGAGTGGGAAACCGTCAACAAGGCCAGTGCCCTGTGGACCCGCCCCAAGAAGGACATCACGGACGAGCAGTACCAGGAGTTCTACAAGTCCGTCAGCCACGACTACGAGGACCCGCTGACCTGGAGCCACAACCGCGTCGAGGGCAATACCGAATACACGCAGCTGCTGTACATCCCGGCCAAGGCGCCGTTCGACCTGTACCAGCGCGACAAGCACGCCGGTATCAAGCTGTATGTGAAGCGCGTCTTCATCATGGACGACGCCGAGGCGCTGATGCCCCAGTACCTGCGCTTCGTGAGCGGCGTGATCGACTCGGCCGACCTGCCGCTGAACGTGAGCCGCGAGCTGCTGCAGGAAAGCCGCGACGTGCGCCTGATCCGCGACGGCTCGGCCAAGCGCGTGCTGTCCATGCTCGAGGACCTGGCCCGCCACGACAGGCATGAAGTGGCGGCTGAAGGCGATGTGACCGATGCGGTCAGCGAAGAGGACAAGGCCAAGGAAGGCAAGTTCACGCAGTTCTACAACGAATTCGGCGCTGTGCTCAAGGAAGGTCTGGGCGAGGACTTCGGCAACAAGGAACGCATCGCCAAGCTGCTGCGTTTCGCCTCGACCACGCACGAAGGCCTGACGGTCTCGCTGGCCGACTACAAGGCCCGCATGAAGGAGGGCCAGGAGGCCATCTACTACATCACGGCCGACACCCTGGCCGCCGCCAAGAACAGCCCGCAGCTCGAAGTCTTCAAGAAGAAGGGCATCGAGGTGCTCTTGATGGCCGACCGCGTGGACGAGTGGGCGCTGAACTACCTGACCGAGTTCGACGGCACGCCCATGCAGTCCGTGGCCAAGGGCGCCGTGGACCTGGGCACGTTGCAGGACGAGGCCGAGAAGAAGGCTGCCGAAGAGGCCGCTGAAGCCTTCAAGCCCGTGCTGGCCAAGCTGAAAGATGCGCTCAAGGACCGCGCCGAGGACGTGCGCGCCACCAGCCGCCTGGTCGATTCTCCGGCCTGCCTGGTGGTGCAGGACGGCGGCATGAGCCTGCAGCTGGCGCGCCTCTTGAAGCAGGCCGGCCAGCAGGCGCCTGAGTCCAAGCCCGTGCTGGAAGTGAATCCCGAGCACCCGCTGGTCAGGAAGCTCGACGGCTCGGTGCACTTCCACGACCTGGCCCAGATCCTGTTCGACCAGGCCGTGCTGGCCGAAGGCGGCATGCCCGAGGACCCGGCGGCCTACGTCAGGCGTGTGAACGCGCTGCTGGTCTGAGCCGCTGAAGTGCAGTCCCTTGCCGTCTGGCGAGGGACGCCGTCGGTGCGTACGCCGATAATGGGCCGCTTCATGTCCCAGCGGCACGCCAGCCCAGCACCATGCGCTACGAGCTCACCGACCTTCGGCTTTTCCTGGAGATAGCCCAGGCCCGCAACCTGTCGGCCGGGGCTTCGGCCGTCTTCATCACGCCGTCGTCGGCCAGCTACCGCCTCAAGAACCTGGAGCAGGCGCTGGGCACGCCGCTGTTCGAGCGCACGCCGCGCGGCATGGAGCTCACGCCCGCGGGCGAGGCCATGCTGCACCATGTGCGCGAGCTCTTCGAGGGCGTCGAGCGCATGCAGGGCGACGTCGGGCGCTTCGTGTCCGGCCTCAAGGGCCATATCCGGCTGGTCGCCAACAGCAGCTCGCTCAACGGCTTCGCCACCGGCAGCCTCGGGCGCTTCCTGGTGCTGAATCCGGGCATAGACGCCGACATCGAGGAGCGCCAGAGCGAAAGCATCCCGGCCGCGGTGCTGGCACGGGAGGCCGACATCGGCATCTTCGCCGGCGCCACCGAGATCGAGGGCCTGGCCCTGCATGCCTACGCGGTGGACCGGCTGGTGATCGTGGCGCCCCGCGACCACCTGCTGGCGGCCCAGAGCGCGGTGCGCCTGGGCGCGGCGCTGGAGTTCGACTTCGTCTGCATGAGCCGCGGCAGCAGCAACTACCTGTTCCTGCGCGACAGCGCCCAGCGGCTGGGCAAGCCGTTGCGCGCCCGCCTGCATGCGCACAGCTTCGAGGCCGTGCTGGCCCTGGTCGCCGCGGGCGTCGGCGTGGCCCTGGTGCCCAGCAGCGTGCTGGGCGACGATCCGCAGGCCCGGCCCTATGCGGTGCTCGATCTGGCCGAGTCCTGGGCGCTGCGCAAGCTCCACCTGGTGGTGCGGCGGGACGCCCGGCCGCCGGCCTTCGTCGAGGAGTGCATGCGCTTTCTGCTCGACGATCCGCGAGTGGCCAGCACGCGCGCCGCCCTGCCGTAACCGGGGCGCGTTTCAAATTCTCTAAACCAGCTTTCGAAACATTCGGATGGATCGATCCAGGCCCGGTTCCTACACTGCCGCATCGGTATTTGCAGGAGACAAGGCATGGCATACACGCAATGGCGGCGGGGCTCGGCTCGTGCCTTGGGGCTGTCGGTGGTGGCGGGCTGGCTGGCCTGGGCGGTGCCCGCAGGGGCGGCCCGGGCGCAGGCCGCGCCGTACCCGAGCAAGCCGGTCACCGTGGTGGTGGCCTTTCCGCCGGGCGGCATGACCGACATCGTCAGCCGTGCGCTGGCCAAGGAGCTGTCGCTACAGCTCAAGCAGCCTTTCATCATTGAGAACCGGCCCGGCGTGGCCGGCCAGGTGGGTACCGAATACGTCGCCAAGCAGCACGCCGACGGCTACACCCTGCTGGTGGGCGCCACCGGCTATGTGATCGCGCCGGCGATGAAGAAGGTGGGCTACGACCCGCTCAAGAGCCTGGAGCCCGTGGCCGTGCTGGCCAAGGCGCCCAATCTCATCGTGGTGAACCCCAGCGTGCCCGCGAAAAACCTGCCCGAATTCCTGAGCTGGGCCAAGAGCCAGCCCAGCATTCCCTTCGGCACCGCGGGCGCGGCCGGCTCCACCCACCTGGGTGGCGAGTGGCTGCGCAAGCTGACGGGCTACCACTTCACCCACGTGCCCTACAAGGGCGCGGCGCCGGCCACCAACGACGCGGTGGCGGGCCAGATTCCCATGGCCGTGCAGGACTCGATGAGCGTCTCGGCCTTCATCTCGTCGGGCCGGCTGCGGCCCATCGCCAACATGGCGGCCGAGCGCAGCAAGCTGTTCCCCGAGCTGCCGACACTGCAGGAATCGGGCCTCAAGGGCTTCGACGTCTACACCTGGCTGGGCCTGTATGCGCCTGCCGGCACGCCGGCGCCGGTGCTGGCGCTGCTGAACCGCGAGATCAATCGTGTCATGAATGCGCCCGAGATGGCGGAGCGCCTGCGTCTGCAGTACAGCGAGCCGCTGGGCGTGATGGACCTGGCGCAGACGCGCGGCTTCGTTGCGGCCGAGGTGGACAAATGGAAGCATGTGGTCGCCGAAACCGGCGTGAGCGCGGAAGAGTGAGACCCCATGAGCATGACGGATACCGGCGCGCCGCAATCGGCGTCGCCCCCCGCCTGCGACCAGCGCTACTTCGGCGCGCTGGCCGAGGGGCGTTTCGAGATCCCCCGCTGCAACAGCTGCGGCAGGTTCCACTTCTACCCGCGCGTGCTGTGCCCGCACTGCGGCTCGCAGGCGCTGGAATGGCGGACGCCTTCGGGCCGGGGCGTGGTGTATTCCGTGACCATCGTGCGCAAGGGGGGCGATGACTACACCGTGGTGCTGGTGGACCTGGACGAAGGCCCGCGGCTGATGAGCCGCGTGGTCGGCCTGCCGGTGGAGCAGGTGCGCATAGGCATGGCCGTGCAGGCGCGCATTGACACCATCGACGATGCGCCTTTGCTCGTCTTCACCGCAGGAGCAGCAGCATGAGCGAACGGGGTTCTATCGCCATCCTGGGCACGGGCCTGGCCGGCATGGGCCATGCCGGCGGCGCCAGCGAGCAGGAGATCATCGCGCAGGCGGCCAGCCAGGCCATCGCGCGCAGCGGCCTCGCCAAGAGCGACATCGACGGCATCATCACCTCCAGCCTCACCTCGCCCTGGTGGGTGATGCGCATGGCCGAGTACCTGGGCATACGCCCGAAATTCTCCGACAGCACCATGTTCGGCGGCTCGGCCTTCATTGCCGACCTGAAGATCGCGCAGATGGCCATCGACGCCGGCGAGTGCGAGAACGTGCTGATCTGCTACGGCGCCACGCCGCGCAGCGCGCCCAGCAGCTCCAAGATCAACCAGATGCGCGCCGAGCTGGACCCGCAGCCCTACGAGCATCCGTACAAGGCCTTCAACCCGGTCTCCAGCTATGCGCTGGCCGCGGCGCGCCACATGCACCAGTACGGCACCACGCGCCGGCAGCTGGCCGAGGTGGCGGTGGCGGCGCGCCAGTGGGCGCAGCTCAACCCCGATGCGTTCGCCAAGAAGCCGCTGACGGTGGACGATGTGGTCAATGCCAAGATGATCTCCGACCCCTTCACCGCGCTGGACTGCTGCCTGGTGACGGACGGCGCCGGCGCCATCGTCGTCACCTCGGCCCAGCGGGCCAGGGCGTTGCACGCCAAGCCCATCTACGTGCTGGGCAGCGGCTTTGCGCACTGGCACCGGCAGATCTCGTGCATGGAGGACCTGACCGTCACGCCGGCCGTCGATTCGGGCCGCAAGGCCTTTGCCCAGGCCGGGCTGACGCCGGCCGACATCGACGTGGTCGAGCTGTACGACGCCTTCACCATCAACCCCATCCTGTTCCTCGAAGACCTGGGCTTTTGCCAGAAGGGGGAGGGCGGCTCCTTCATCGAGGGCGGGCGCATCGCGCCGGGCGGCGACTTCGCCATGAACACCAATGGCGGGGGGCTGTCGTGCGTGCACCCCGGCATGTACAGCATCTTCCTCATCATCGAGGCCGTGACCCAGCTGCGCGCCGAGGCCCAGGCCGCGCGCCAGGTGGCCGGCGCCGAGGTGGCGCTGGTGCACGGCAACGGCGGCGTGCTGTCCAGCGAGGCCACGGCCATCCTGGCTTCGTCGCTGTAAGCAAAAAAGCTATCAATTCAATAGTTCCTGATTCCTGTTCCATGACCACCGCAAGCCCTGCCACCGCCCTGACCGACACCGTTCTCTACGAGGAGCGCGGCGGCGTGGCGCTGATCACGATAGCCAACCCGCCCGTCAACGGCCTGGGCGACATGGTGCGCCGCGGCCTGGCCGATGGCATGGCGCGCGCCGCGGCCGGCGCGGCGGTGCGCGCCGTGGTGCTGCAGGGCGCCGGCAAGCTGTTCTGCGGCGGCGCCGACATCCGCCAGTTCAACACCCCGGCCGCCACCGCGCAGCCCATGCTGCGCGAGGTGAACCGCACGATAGAGCGTGCGGTCAAGCCCGTGGTCGCCTGCATCCACGGCGTGGCGCTGGGCGGCGGGCTGGAGCTGGCGCTGGCCTGCCATTACCGCATTGCCGATGCCGCCGCGCAGTTGGGCCTGCCCGAGGTCAACCTGGGCCTGGTGCCCGGCGGCGGCGGCACGCAGCGCCTGCCGCGCCTCATCGGCGCGCCGGCCGCGCTGAAGTTCATCACCTCGGGCAAGCCGGTGGATGCCCGCCAGGCCCTGGCGCTGGGCCTGGTCGATGCGGTGATCGACGGCGAGCGCGAGGCCGCGGCCATCGCCTTTGCGCTGGACAAGGCCGACAGCGCGGCGCATCCGGTGCTCGCCGACAAGCCGCCCGCGGCCATGAGCGCGGCGGAGATGAAGGCCCAGCGCGAGGCGCTGAACCCCAAGGCGCGCAACGCCACCGCGCAGCGCACGGCGGTCGACTGCGTGCAGGCCGCCACCGAGCTGGAATTCGAGGCCGGGCTGGACCGAGAACGCGCGCTGTTCGACGGCCTGGTCGCGGGCCAGCCGTCGAAGGCGCTGCGCCACCTGTTCTTTGCCGAGAAGGAAGCGACCAAGTTCTCCAGCACCACGGCGCGCGCCATCCGCAGCGTGGCCATCCTGGGCGCGGGCACCATGGGCGGCGGCATCGCCATGGCCTTTGCCAACGCCGGCTACGGCGTGGTGCTGTGCGAGCGCGAGCAGGCCGCGCTCGACCGCGGCCTGGCCCTGGTGCGGCGCAACTACGAGATTTCGGCGGCCAAGGGCGTGCTGTCTGCCGCCGAGGTCGAGGCGCGCCTGGCGCGCATCCAGCCCACGCTGGACATGGCGGCCTTTGCCGACGCCGACCTGGTGATCGAGGCCGTGTTCGAGGACATGGCGGTCAAGCGTGCCGTGTTCGCCCAGCTCGACCGCATCTGCAAGAGCGGCGCCATCCTGGCCACCAACACCTCGCGCCTGAACATCGACGAGATCGCCGCCGTCACCCAGCGACCGCAGGACGTGATCGGCCTGCACTTCTTCAGCCCGGCCCATGTGATGAAGCTGCTCGAAGTGGTGCGCGGCGCGCGCACCTCGGACGAGGTCATCGCCGGCTGCATGCGCATGGCGGCGGCCATAGCCAAGATCCCGGTGCTGGTCGGCGTGTGCGAGGGCTTCGTCGGCAACCGCATGCTCACCGGCTACTGGCGCGAGGCCGGCTTTCTGCTGGAGGAGGGCGCCACGCCCGCGCAGATCGACGCGGCCATGCAGGGTTTCGGCTTTGCCATGGGGCCGCTGGCCATGGCCGACCTGGCCGGCATGGACATCAACTGGGCCACGCGCAAGCGCCTGGCGCCCACGCGGCCGAAGCACCTGCGCTATTCCCAGGTGGCCGACCGCATCTGCGAGCAGGGCCGCTTCGGCCAGAAGACCGGCGCTGGCTACTACCGCTACGAGGCGGGCAGCCGCACGCCGATTCCCGACCCGGTAGTGGACGGCGTCATCGCCGACTGCGCGCGCGAGGCCGGCATCACGCGCCGCGCCGTCAGCGACGAGGAGATCGCCGAACGCTGCGTGCTGGCGCTGGTCAACGAGGGCGCGCGCATCGTCGCAGAAGGCATCGCGCAGCGCGCCTCCGATGTGGACGTGGTCTATGTCAACGGCTACGGCTTTCCGGCCTGGCGCGGCGGGCCCATGTTCCATGCCCGTTCATTGGGCTGGAAGCAGGTGCTGCAAAAACTCCAGGCCCTGCACGCGCAGCACGGCGAACACTGGGTGCCCGCGCCCTGGATCGTGCAACAAGCGGGGCAAGCATGATGCTGGCGAATGCATTGGAAGGGCTGCGCGTGGTCGACCTGTCGCGCATCCTGGCGGGGCCGTGGTGCACCCAGAACCTGGCCGACCTGGGCGCCCAGGTGCTCAAGATCGAACGCCCCGTGCAGGGCGACGACACGCGCGGCTGGGGCCCGCCGTTCGTGCAGTCGCCCGGCGGCGAAAAGGTGGCCGCATATTTCCTGTCGTGCAACCGCGGCAAGCATTCGGTCACGGCCGACTTCGCCGACGAGGCCGACCGCCAGTGGCTGCTGCGCCAGATCGCCGATGCCGACGTGCTGGTGGAGAACTACAAGGTGGGCACGCTGGCCAGGTACGGGCTCGACTACGCCGCGCTGGCGGCGCTCAACCCGCGGCTGATCTATTTGTCGGTGACCGGCTTCGGCCAGAGCGGGCCCTTCGCCCACAAGCCGGGCTACGACTACATCTTCCAGGGCATGGGCGGGCTGATGAGCTATACCGGTGTCGAGGACGGCGAGCCCGGCGCGGGCCCGCTGCGCACCGGCGTGGCCGTGGTCGACCTGATGACCGGCATGTATGCCACCAGCGCCGTGCTGGCCGCACTGGTGCAGCGCGGGCGCACCGGCCGGGGCCAGCACCTCGATATCGCACTGCTCGACGTGGCCGTGGCGATGAACGCCAACCAGGCGGCCAACTACCTGGTCTCGGGCGAGAGCCCGCGGCGCATAGGCAACACGCACCCGAACCTGGCGCCCTACGAGGTCTTCGCCTGCGAGGACGGCCACATCATCCTGGCCATCGGCAACGACACGCAGTTCGCCGCCTTCTGCGGCCTGGTGCAGGCCGACTGGCACCTGTCGGCCGAGTTCGCCACCAATGCCGGGCGGCTGACCCACATTCGCCAGCTGCGCCCGCTGCTGCGCGAGAAGCTCGCGGCCTGGCAGGTGGGGCCGCTGGGCCAGGCGCTGGACGCCCACGGCATCTCGTGGGGCGGCATCAACGACCTGGAACAGGTTTTCGCGCACCCGCAGGTGCAGCACCGCCGGATGCTGCAGGCCGTGCAGCACCCCGAGCTGGGCGCGCTGAAGCTGGTGCGCAACCCCATGGTGGCGCCCGGCACCGACCCTACGTGCAGCGCGCCGCCGGTACTCGGGCCCGCCGCTGTTCAACCCTAGGAGACAGAGATGCCCCTTGCCAAACCTCTGCTGCCGCTGGCGCTGAGCCTGGCGGCCCTTGCGACGCCTCCGCTGGCCCAGGCGGCCGGCGGCTATCCCGAGCGACCGGTGCGCCTGGTCGTGCCCTACGCCGTGGGCGGCGCCACCGACGTGATCGCCCGCGTCACGGCGCGCTACCTCGGCGAGGCGCTGGGCCAGTCCGTCGTCGTCGAGAACCGGCCCGGCGCGGGCGGCGGCACCGGCTCGCTGTACGCGGCCAAGCAGCCGGCCGACGGCTACACGCTGGTGATGATGGTGGAAAGCTCGCACGCGGTGAACCCCAACGTCTACGCCAAGCCCGCCTACGACCCGGTCAAGGACTTCACACCCATCACCAACATCGCCAATGTGCCCGGCGTGATGGTGGTGAGTCCCCAGTCGCCCTACCAGACGGCGCAGGGCGTGATCGAGGCCGCGCGCAAGTCGCCCGGCAAGCTCAACTACGGCTCGTCCGGCAATGGCGGCCTGAGCCACCTGAGCGGCGCGCTGTTCGGCAGCACCACGCAGACACGCATCACCCACGTGCCCTACAAGGGGCTGGGCCCGGCGCTCAACGACCTGATGGCCCAGCAGATCGACGTGGTGTTCGACAACATGCCTTCGTCGGGCGGGCTGATTGCCGGCAAGCAGCTGCGGGCGCTGGCGGTGTCCAGCCCTCAGCGCCTGCCGCAGCTGCCCCATGTGCCCACCTATGCCGAAGTGGGGCTCAAGCCCATGAACGACATGTCCTGGTACGGCCTGGGCGCACCGGCGCATCTCGATGCGGCGGTGCTGGGCAAGCTCAGCGAGGCGATGCAGAAGACCTTGCAGAACCCCGAGCTGGTCAAGACCATTGAGCAGCAGGGCGCGGTCGTCGACTTCCAGACGCCGCAGCAATTCGGCGCCACCGTGGCGCGCTCCAACCAGGCCTGGGCCCGACTCATCAAGGACATCGGCTTCGAGAAGCTGAACTGAACACCACCGAGAACCGACTATGTACTCCGCAATCACCTACCCCACCACCACCACCGCCGTGCTCACCATCACCGATGCCGGCGTGCTCAACGTGCTGAGCACGCCGGTGGTCGAGGCGCTCACGGCGCAGATCGGCGAGCTGGCCGAGAACCAGGGCCTGCACTGCCTGGTGCTGCGCGGCTCGGGCTCGAGCGCCTTCGTTGCCGGCGCCGACATCAAGGAGCTGGCCACGCTCACCGCGTCCACCGGCCGCGTGTTCATCAGCGCGCTGCGCGACCTGTGCAATGCCGTGCGGCACTTTCCCGTGCCGGTCATCGTGCGGCTGGAGGGCCACACGCTGGGCGGCGGCCTGGAGCTGGCCATGGCCGGTGACATCCGCATTGCGGCCGACAACGCCGTGGTCGGCATGCCCGAGGTCAAGGTCGGCATCCCCTCGGTGATCCACGCGGCGATGATGCCCGCGCAGATCGGCACCACCCGCGCCGCCTGGCTGCTGCTGACCGGCGAGAACATCCCCGCGACGCAGGCCCAGCAGTGGGGGCTGATCAACGAGTGCGTGCCGCAGGAGCGGCTCGACGCGCGCATCATGGAAGTGGCCGCTGGCCTGGCCGAGATCGGCCCAGTGGTGCTGCGCCAGCAAAAGCGCCTACTGCGCCGCTGGGAGGGCATGGTGCTGGACGCCGCCATCGGCGACAGCGTGGTCGAATTCGGCGAGGCCTTCAAGACCGGCGAGCCCCAGCACCACATGAACGCCTTCCTGCAGCGCAAGCAGGCTGCGGCCGACAAGCGCTGACTCCGCGCGGCCCCGCTTTTAGAACATCATGCGCAGGCCCAGGTCGAAGCCCAAGGCGCCGTCGGGCCGCATGCCGCCCGTGGTGACGTAGGAGGCCTGGGGCATGATGACCGGGTTGCTCACGGCCATGGGCGTGGCGCCCATGACGCCGGGGTTGTTCTGGCCGTTGCTCACACTGATGCGCGAAATCGTGGTGTAAAGCGCCGTGCGCTTGGACAGGTTGTGCACATAGCCCAGCGCCAGCCTGTTGACGGAAGAGTCGCCCGCGCCCTGGCCGCTTCTGAACTGCACGCGCGAGTAGGAGGCACGCACCATGTGGACGCCTACCGGAATGGTGATGCCGGCCAGAAAGCCCTGGTAGCGGTCGTTGACGGCTGCCAGGGTCGTGGCGTCACGGCGCTCGTTGCGCACATTGGACCATTCGGCCAGGACCTTGGCGGGGCCGAAGTCGTAGGAGCCGCCCAGGTTCAGCGACTTGATCTTTTCCGCGCTGACGCCGGAATTGCCCAGCGTACTTTCGCCGTAGCCCAGAGCCACGTCGGTCGGGCCACCGGCCCAGCCCAGGCGCGCGCCCGCATAGCGGCCGCGCTGGGTGGAGTTTTCCGGAAAGGCATACATGGCTTGCCCATACACGCCGCCCAGGCCCGCGGGCAGGTGGTAGCCGATGGTATTGCTGGCGCGCAGATAGTTGTCGGTGCCGGCCGAGAGGCCGCCGCCCAGCAGCCGGTCCGTGAGGCTGCCCGTGCTCTGGGTGGCCAGTGCGCGGGAAATGGCCAGATTGCTGTTGACAACGGCAATCAGGTTGAGGCCCACGCCGTTGGAGGTGAAGGGGTCGAAGGCCCAGTCGTTGAGGAAGGAGGGCGTGTGGTCGCGGCCCAGGCGCAGCTCGCCCAGGCGGCCCGAGAGGCTGACGGTGGAGCGGCGGCCGAAGTTCAGCGGGCCGCCGCCGGTGTCATTGGTGACCGGGGCTTCCAGCCACATGCCGGCCGAGAGGCCGCCGCCCAGATCTTCCGTGGCACGGACGCCGATGCGGCTGGCGAGGTTGCCGGAGGGCGACAAGGCCCAGCGACTTTGAGTGACCGAGCCTGAGGGGGCGCCGCCATAGGATTCGCTGCGCACGCTGTAGTGGCTGATGCTGGCGTCCATGACACCGAACAGGGTGACCGAGGATTGCGCTTGAGCGCCGCCAGTGGCGAGTACAGCGCAAAGGCCGAGGGAAGAGAGGGCAAGGCGTTGCATAGGACATGTCTCCGTTTCGTTATAGGTGTGACGCGGTGTTCGCCGCGTGAATGCACTCTAGAAAAGGAGGGAGGCGCTCTTTTTGCAATCCATGCCAGATGCTTTGCACTTGATGCCAGTGTCGCTGCCAGGGCTCAGGGTTGCGCCGGATTCGTCCCAACAAAGCAAGTTCATGTCCCGGAAAGGCAAATCTGCGGCACGGTGGCTCCGGATACTGAAAGCCAAGCCATACAAGAACGGAGACATGGATATGAAGCGACGAACTCTTGCGCTGCTTGCGGGCTGCGCCCTGGCCTGCGGTACGGCCTGGGCCGCCCAGCCCATCAGGCTCATCGTGCCCGCGCCGCCGGGCGGGACCATGGACATCGTGGCCCGCGTGGTGGGTCAGCAGCTGTCCAGCGACACCGGCCAGACCGTGGTGGTGGAGAACAAGCCCGGCGCGGGCGGCATGATTGGCATGCAGGCCCTGCTGTCGGCCCCTGCGGACGGGCAGACGCTGCTGGTGGGCGCCAGCAATCTGCTGGCCGAAATTCCCCTGGTCATCAAGCCGTCGTTCGACCCGCTCAAGGACGTGCTGCCCGTGGCCTCGTTCGCCCGTTCGGGCGTGGTGCTGGTGACGGCGGCCAATTACCCGGCGCAGGATTTCCAGAGCCTGCTGGCGCAGCTGAAGGCCCGCAAGGGGCAGACCAGCTTTGCCAGCTACAGCCCTGGCACCGTGTCGCAATACGCGGGCCTGGTGCTCAGCGACAGGGCGGGGCTGGACATGCAGCATGTGGGCTACGCCGGCTCGCCGCCAGCGCTGCAGGCCGTGCTGGGCGGCCAGGTGGACGTGATGTTCGACGGCATGCTGACTTCCGTGCCCCTGATCAAGGCCGGCAAGCTGCGGGCCTATGCCTTCTCGGGGCCGCAGCGCTCGCGCCACCTGCCCAATGTGCCGACCACGACCGAGCTCGGTTATCCCGACCTGCAGTTCAAGGGCTGGGTGGGCCTGATCGCCTCGGCCAGGCTGCCTGCCGACGTGCTGGCCCGCCTGCACGCCGCCATCGAGAAAGCGGCCAAGGCGCCCGCGGTGCAGCAAAAGCTCTCCGACGTGGGCCTGGAGCCCGAGGTCATCACCGATACGGCCGCGCTGCAGCGCGAAACCCGGGCCATGTCCGAGCGTAACGCCGGCATCGTCAAGAAATACGGCATCACCGTGAACTGAACCCAGCGCAGGAGACAAGGACCATGCACATCCGACAACTTACCCCGGCCATAGGCGCCGAGGTTTCCGGCATCCACCTGGGTGAAGCCGCGCGCAATGCGGAGCTGTTCGCCGGGATCCGGGCCGCGCTGCTCAAGCACCGCGTGCTGTTCTTTCGCGGCCAGGGCATCACGCGTGCCGAGCATGTGGCGTTTGCGCGCTGCTTCGGCCAGCTCGAGGACCACCCCGTGGTGGGCAGCGATCCCGAGCATCCGGGCCTGGTGCGCATCTACCGCAGCGACAACCCGCACAGCTATGAGAACACCTATCACAGCGACGGCCTGTGGCGACCCAATCCGGCCATGGGCGCGGTGCTGCGCTGCATAGAGTGCCCGGAGGTCGGCGGCGACACCATCTGGGTCAACATGGTCAAGGCTTACGAGGAGCTGCCGGAAGACATCAAGCGCACGGTGTCCAAGCTGCGCGCCAAGGCCAGCATAGAGCACACCTTCGGCGCGGTGATGACGCCCGAGGAGCGTGCCAAGCTGGGCCGCGAATACCCGCCCGCCGAGCATCCCGTGGTGCGCACGCATCCCGAGACGGGCGAGAAAGTGCTGTACGTGGGCGGCTTCAGCACCCACTTCGCCAACTACAGCACGCCCGAGAACGTGCGCCACGGCATCGACAAGACGCCCGGCGCGGCGCTGCTGCTCAACTACCTGATCAGCCGCGCCAGCATCCCCGAGTACCAGGTGCGCTGGTCGTGGCAGCCCGGTGACATCGTGGTCTGGGACAACCGCAGCACCCAGCACTACGCCTGCAACGACTACTACCCCGCACCACGCAAGATGGAGCGCGCGGGGATTGTGGGCGACGTTCCGTACTGATCAAAACAATAGCTGCCAGCGCTTGAAAGATAAGCACTTCAGGCCTGTTTCATTCAAATTTCCTCTCTGGAGCCTCTCATGAACTTTCTCGACGGCCACCTGTTCCCCGAAAACCAGCAACCCCTGATCATCACCGCCGCGCCCTATGCGCCGGGCTGGCTGCCTTCCGACTTTCCCGAAGACATTCCGGTCACCATGGAGGCGCAGATCCAGAAGGCCGTGGACTGCTACAACGCCGGCGCCACCGTGCTGCACCTGCATGTGCGCGAACTCGACGGCAAGGGCAGCAAGCGTCTGTCCAAGTTCAACGAGCTGATCGCCGGCGTACGCAAGGCCGTGCCCGAGATGATCATCCAGGTCGGCGGCTCCATCAGCTTTGCACCGGAGACCGAAGGCGCGGCCGCCAAGTGGCTGTCCGACGACACGCGCCACATGCTGGCCGAACTCGACCCCAAGCCCGACCAGGTGACGGTGACCGTGAACACATCGCAGATGAACGTGACCGAGCAGGCGGAAGACGCGGACTATGTGGATACCTCGCGCGCCAACCCGCTCAACTACCGGGCGTACAAGGAAATGACCGTGCCCTCGCAGCCGCTGTGGGTCGAGGAGCATATCCGCCGCCTGAACAAGGCCGGCATCCAGAGCGCTTTCCAGTGCTACAACATCAATAGCTTCGAGACCGTGGAACGCCTGATGCGCCGCGGCGTCTACACGGGGCCGCTGGTGATGAACTGGGTGGCCATTGGCGGCGGCATGGATGCGCCCAGTCTCTACAGCCTGGCCAACTTCATCCGCGCCGTGCCCGATGGCGCCGTGGTCACCGTGGAAAGCAATGTGCGCAACGTGCTGCCCGTGAACATGTGGGGCATTGCCGCCGGCCTGCATGTGCGCTGCGGCATCGAGGATGTCATCTGGAACCAGAAGCGCACGGGCAAGGCCAGTACCGTGTCGCAGATCGAGCAGCTGGTGCGCATCTCCGAGGAGTTCGGCCGCCCCATCGCCACGGCGAAAGAGGCGCGCGCGATCAGCAAGATCGGCGTGTTCTACGACAGCGTGGACGAATCGCTGGCCGCCAACGGCTTTGCACCCAACCGCAATGGCGGCAACCAGGGCTTTCTGCGCAAGGTCTTCACAGCCTGATGGCGACCTCCCCCTGAGGCGCTGCGCGCCTTCCCCCTCCTCTCGCTTCGCGGGGCGGGGGACGACGCCCTCGCTGCGGGGCGGCCCTTGCTCGGCGTCTGCTGGCCTGGGCCGCGCCAGTTGCGCCTCCGTCTCTATGGAATAACGGACAGAAATTTTCATCATGGCCGCACCTCAAAGCAAAGTCATAGTCACCTGCGCGGTGACCGGCGCCATCCACACGCCGACCATGTCGCCCTACCTGCCGATCACGGCCCAGGAGATCGCCAGTGAGTCGATCGCCGCAGCCGAGGCCGGTGCGTCCATAGTCCACCTGCACGCACGCAAGCCTGAAAACGGCCAGCCCTCGCAGGACCCGGCGCTGTTCCGGGAGTTTTTGCCCGCCATTGCCGAGCGCTCGGACGTGGTCATCAACCTCACCACGGGCGGGGCGCCGAATATGCTGGTGGAAGAGCGCCTGTAGCCTGCGCTACAGCTCAAGCCCGAGGTGGCGTCGCTCAACATGGGGTCGATGAATTTCGGCCTGTACCCCATGCTGGATCGGTACAAGGAGTTCAAGCATGACTGGGAGCGGCCTTACCTCGAAGGATCCGAGGATCGCGTGTTCCGCAACACCTTCAAGGAAATCCGCTACATCCTGGAATCGTGCGCGGACAACGGCACCCGTTTCGAGATCGAGTGCTACGACACCAGCCACCTCTACACGGCGGCGCACTTCATCGACCGGGGCATCCTCAAGCCGCCGTTCTTCATCCAGACCGTGTTCGGTCTGCTGGGCGGCATAGGCACGCATCCCGACGATGTCATGCACATGCGCCGCACGGCGGAGCGCCTGTTCGGCCAGGACTATTACTGGTCGGTGCTGGGCGCCGGTCGCAGCCAGATGCCGATTGCCGCGATGGCTGCCTCTATGGGCGGCAATGTGCGCGTGGGGTTGGAGGATTCGCTGTGGGATGGCCCCGGCAAGCTGGCCACCAGCAACGCGCAGCAGGTGCAGCGCATCGTCTCGGTGCTGAAGTCGCTGAACCTCGAAGTGGCTATGCCCGACGAGACGCGCGCCATGCTGCAACTCAAGGGCCGCGAGGCTGTTTCATTCTGAGGGAGTCGTCATGAAGCAATCCGTTGTTCTGATTACGGGCGCTACCGCCGGCATAGGGCGCGCCGCTGCCATGGCTTTTGGCCGCGAAGGGGCGCGGCTGGTGTGTTCCGGCCGCAATGCCGAGGCCGGGGCCGCGCTGGTGGCCGAGCTGCAGGCCCTGGGTGCCGAAGCCGCCTTCGTGCGTGCCGAAGTGAGCGATGAAGTCCAGGTGCGCGAGCTGGTGGACTTCGCCGTGTCGCGCTTCGGTCGGCTGGACATCGCCGTCAACAGCGCGGGCACGGAAGGCAGGCCGGGCGGCATCACCGAGCAGACGCTGCAGGCCTATGCCGCCACCTTCGACGCCAACGTGCTCGGCACCCTGCTGTGCATGAAGCATGAGTTGCGCGTGATGAAGGCACAAAAGCAGGGCGTGGTCGTCAACCTCTCATCCACCATGGGCAGCCGGGGTAATGCACTCAATCCGCTGTACGTGGCCAGCAAGCACGCGGTGGAAGGGCTGACCAAATCCGGCGCGCTCGAAGCCGCCCCGTTCAATGTACGCGTGAATGCCGTGGCCCCAGGCCCCATTGCCACCGAAATGCTGGACCGCATTGCGGGCGGTACCGACCGCATCCCCATGGTGGCCGCCACCATTCCCATGGGCCGCGTGGGCACGCCGCAGGAGGTGGCAGACGCCATCGTCTTCATGGCGTCCGAGCGTGCCAGCTACATTAGCGGGCAGATTCTGCAACTCAATGGCGGCAAGACGGCTGCATAGATGAATGGCTCAGCAAACAACGTTTTCGGTGGATGTGTGGTTCGACCTGATCTGCCCCTGGTGCTGGATAGGCAAGCACAACCTGGATAGGGCTCTGAAGCGTCTGCAGGAAACCGACTCTGGCCTGCAGGTGGAGGTGAGCTGGCATTCGGTGCAGCTGATTCCCCAGACACCGTCACAGGGCTGGCCTTATGACGAGTTCTACGAAAAGCGCCTGGGCGGCCGCGAGGCCATGCTGGCGCGGCGCGCACAGGTGCAGGAAGCCGCTGAGCGCGCGGGCGCTCCCATCGATTACACGCGTCTCACGGTCTTTCCCAGTACCGCCGCTGCGCACCAATTGCTGGCTGCAGGCAGGGCGCAACTGACGCCCGCCGCCTTCGATGCCCTGCTGACAAGGCTTTTCGAGGGCTATTTCGTGGGTGGCGAGAACCTGGGCGATGCCGGCCTGCTGGAGAGCATTGCTGCCGAACACGGAGTGCTGCTGGATGGTGCCCGGCTGTCTGCTGCGCCGCAGCAGGGCGATGAGCTGGCTGCAAGATCGGGCGTGCCGTTTTTCCTGTTCAATGGCACCCATGCGCTGGCTGGAGCCCAGCCCGCCGAAGTGCTATGGGGCGCCATGCGCCAGGCTGCTGCCGCGTCCTGTCTGCAGTCTGCGCCAGACTGAGACGCTGTAGCCGAAGCTGGCGCGGAACCAGTGGCAGAAGCTGCTGGGCGTGGAAAAGCCCAGCAGGCCCGCTACTTCGCCCAGGGCCTGGCGGCTTTCCTGCAGATGGCGCAGCGCCAGTTCGGTGCGGATGCGGTTGAGCAGCGCCGAAAAGCTCTGACCTTCGGCGCTCAAATGCCGGTGCAGGGTGCGGCGGTCCACGCCCAGGTGCCGCGCCACCTGCTGGGCCGTGCAACGGCCGCCGGGCAGCAGGGCGATGATCAATTCCGTGCATGCAGCGCCCATGCCTTCAATGCGATGGTCCAGGGCGGTTTCCAGATAATCGCGCGCAAAGCGCGCCACGCCAGGATCACCCTGGGTGCGCAGCAGTTGCAGGTCGGCCAGAGAGCAGACCATGCCGCTCCAGGCCTGGTCGAACAGAGGGGAAAGGCCAAAGAAGGCGCGGTGCGCTGACAGGTCTGCCGGTGCCTGGTGCATGAAGTTCACTTGCAGTGGTTTCCACTGCGGGCCTATCAGCTCGCGCAGGATGCGGAACATCATGGCCACCGTCAGCTCCATGGATTGGCGGGTGGCCAGGCCGGTAATCGGCATCAACTCCTGGCGTATGAGCACGTTGGCTCCTGCATCCTCGATGCGCATGATCATGCCGGTGCTGATCAGCTTGAGGTAGCGGCACAGACTGTCCAGCGCCTGGCGCGGTGTGGGCTCGTCCTTGAGCACCAGGCTGATGGGGCCGAGGTCGGAAAAGCTGCGCCTTGCCGCCAGCCGCAGTGCAAAGTCTTCGGCACCCGTGGTGCGCGCGGCGGCATTGAGCAGCTCGCGCACGGTATGGATGGGGATGCGGGTTTCCGGGTTGTCCAGTAGGCGGGCAGACAGTCCAGCCGCCCGCAGCAGGGCGGCCGGATCATGACCCAGCGAGCGCATCAGGGCCGCGTAGCCGCTGAGGCTGGCGCTACGGATCAGGCTGCTGCTGCTCGGAGGCATGCCCATGGTGCGGCCTCTTTTGGATCCGTTCTTAATGCGCCCAGCGCAGCAGCGCCAGGGTCAGCCCGGCCAGAAAGACCGTCTCGCCCACCATCAGTACCACGGGCCTGAGGCCCACCGTGACCAGTTCGCGCAGCTGGGTTTTCATGCCAATGCCTGCCATGGCAGCTACCAGCAGCCAGCCGGAAAGGTCGCTGCCGGCCTGGGTCAGGGCCTTGGGCAGCCAGCCAGTGCTGTTGATCGCCACCAAGGCTGCGAATCCGACGGCGAACCAGGGCAGCAGCGGCGGGCGGGGGCCGTCGCCGGCCCGGCCCGTGGCGCGCGTGAAGGTCACAGCAAACAGGATGACGGGCAACAGGCAGGCCACGCGCATCAGCTTCACCAGTGTGGCCGTGTCGCCCACTTCCTGGGACATGCCGTAGCCGGCGCCCACGACCTGGGCCACGTCATGGATGGTGGCTCCCAGGAAGATGCCGGTCGCCTGAATGTCCAGCCCCAGGGGGCGCGCCAGCATGGGGTAGAGGATCATGGTGAAGGTGGACAGCGCCGAAACGCCCACCACGGTGAACAGCGTGGCGCGTTCCTTGAGCGGGGGCAGCGCGGCCGACAGCGCCAGGGCCGCCGAGGCGCCGCAGATGGCGGTGGCGGCGCCGCTGAGCAGGCCGAACAGGATGTTGAAGCCCATCAGCTTGGCCACGATCATCGACAGGCCTATGGTCAGCACCAGCGATACGGCCACCATCAGCACCGGCCGCCAGCCCAGCGATGCCACCTGCGCGCCGGTGATGCGCAGGCCCAGCAGCGCCACGCCCCAGCGCAGCAATTGGCGCGCGGTGAACTCGATGCCGGGCTTGCACGGACCTTCGCCGGACAGGAGGTCCATCGCCATGCCCAGCATGAGGGCGAACAGCATCACGGGTGCACCGTAGTGCTGCGACAGGAAAGTGGCCGCTGCGGCGACCACTGCACAGGCGATCACGCCGGGAAATAGCGCGCGGCCTCGGACGATGACATGCTTCATGGGGTTGGCTTTCGGGGGGCTGTATTTCAGGCGCTGGCGGCGGCGGCTTCCTCGGCCTGGACCTGCTCGCGGATGCGCTGCACGTCGGCTTCATAGCTGCGCGCAGCGACCAGAAAGCACAGCATGGCCAGCAGCGAAAACGCAGGCATGGCCGCCATGGCCTGGGGCAGGGACCAGGCATCCGACAGAATGCCGGCAATGAAAGGGCCGGCCGCCAGGCCGAACAGGTTGAGGAAAAAGGCCAGCACTGCGCTGCCGGTGGCGCGTATGCCGGGGTGGATGACGTCGATCGTGATGGCCACTACAGGGCCGGTGGAGCAGGTCATGAGCAGGCCGCCCACGGCGATCCAGGCCAGCTGCTGCTGGTGAGCCAGTGCCTGGCCGGGCGCGGCGAAAGCCGGCATCAGCACGACCATGGACAGCAGGCACAGCAGGGCCAGGGCGTAGAGCTTGCGGCGCTGGCGCCGGCGGCCGGCCCGGTCCACCAGCGCGCCCGTGATCACGGCACCAATGGCGCCGCACAGCACGACCAGGGCCGCGTGAATGGCGGCCTGCGTCGGCGCCAGGCCCTGGGAACGGTTCAGATAGCTGGGCAGCCAGGCCCAGACCGTGGACAGCACGATGACCTGGGCCGAGCCGCCCAGGCAGACCCAGAGCATGGTGGGCGAGCGCATCAGCGCGGCCACGATGGCGCGGGCCATGCTGCCCGTGCTCTGTGTTGCCTGATCCAGGCGCGGCGTGAGCTTCACGGTGCGATAGTCGCGCACGAAGACATAGAGCAGGGCCAGCACCAGACCCGGCACGCCGACCACGCCGAAGGCAGCCTGCCAGCCCCAGTGGCTGGCGATGACGCCGCCCAGCATCACGCCCAGCACCGAGCCCAGCGAGCCCACGGAGAAGAAGACCGCCATCAGCGTGCCGCGCATGCGGGCCGGGAAGTGGCTGGCGAGCAGCGCCGAGCCCACGGAGCCATAGCCGGCCTCGCCCACTCCCACGACGGCGCGCGCGGCCAGCAATTGGCCGTAGTTGCGCGTGAACATGCAGGAGATGCAGGCCAGGCTCCACAGCGTGGCCATGAGGAAAATGCTTTTGACGCGGCTGTGCCGGTCCGCCCACAGCGCGATGGGCATGGCGCCCACGGCCACGGTGATCGAGACCGCCGATACCAGCGAGCCCAGTTGCTTGTCCGACAGTCCCCAGGCCTGCTTGAGGTGGGGGAACAGCGAGACGATGACCTGGCGGTCGATGTAGTCGACCATCATCAGCGCCACGGTCATGATCAGTGCGAACCAGGCCGGGCCCCGCCCGAACAGGTAGTCGTCGGGGTTGGGGCGGCCGGGGTCGGCCATTTGCAAATCCATTGCCATGGTGCTTGTCTCCGATGCTTGTGCGGCGCTGCTCTGGCGGCAGCGTTTACGCAGGTGTCAGCAAATGGTCGCGGTAGGCGTCACGCAGCAGGTTCTTCTGCATCTTGCCGGTGCCGCCGAGCGGTATCTGGTCGACGAACACCACATCGTCCGGCGTCCACCACTTGGCCACGCGGCCCTCGAAGAAGGCCAGCAGTTCGTCACGCGACAGCGCGCGGCCGGGCTTTTTCGCGACCACGAGCAGCGGCCGCTCGTCCCATTTCGGGTGGCGCACGCCTATGCAGGCCGCCATGGCCACGGCGGGGTGGGCCATGGCGATGTTTTCGAGGTCGATGGAGCCTATCCATTCGCCGCCGGACTTGATCACATCCTTGCTGCGGTCGGTGATTTGCATGAAGCCGTCGGCATCGATGGTCGCCACGTCGCCGGTCGGGAACCAGCCGTCCACCAGTGGGCCCGCGCCTTCGCCGCGGAAGTAGCCGCTGGCGATCCAGGGGCCGCGCACCATCAGCTCGCCCGGCGTGCGGCCGTCGTGCGGCAGGCGCTGGCCCGCGGCATCGACGATCTTCATTTCCACGCCGAACACGGCGCGCCCCTGCTTGGCCTGCAGGGCCTGGCGCTGCGGGGCATCCAGCGCCGCCTGGCGCGGCGTGAGCCGGCTCACGCTGCCCAGCGGGCTGGTCTCGGTCATGCCCCAGGCGTGGATGACCTGCACATCGTGCTGCTGGAAGGCCTCGATCATGGCCGGCGGGCAGGCCGAGCCGCCGATGATGGTGCGGCGCATGCTGCCAAAGCGCAGGCCGTGGCTCTGCACATGGGTCAGCAGCCCCTGCCAGACGGTGGGCACGCCGGCGGAGACCGTGACGCCTTCGGCCTCGAACAGCTCGTAGAGCGATTGGCCGTCGAGCCAGGGGCCGGGAAACACCAGCTTGGCGCCGACCATGGCCGCGATGTACGGAATGCCCCAGGCGTTCACATGGAACATGGGCACCACGGGCAGCACGGCGTCGTGGCTCGAGTAGTTGAGCGCATCGGGCAGGGCCGCGGCATAGGCGTGCAGCAGCGTGGAGCGGTGGCTGTAGAGCACGCCCTTGGGGTTGCCCGTGGTGCCCGAGGTGTAGCACAGCGAGGAGGCGCTGCGCTCGTCCAAGTCGGGCCAGTCGAAGCGGTCGGTCTGCGCGGCCAGCAGGTCCTCGTAGCACAGCAGGCCGGCAAGGGTGGTGGTGGCCGGCATGTGCGCCCGGTCCGTCATGGCGACAAAGGCCTTGATGGTGGAGACGCGCGAGGCGATGGCCTCTACCAGCGGCAGGAACGTCAGGTCGAAGAACAGGATCTGATCCTCGGCATGGTCGGCGATCCAGGCCACTTGGTCGGCATGCAGGCGCGGGTTGATGGTGTGCAGCACGGCGCCCGAACCCGAGACGGCGTAGTACAGCTCCATGTGGCGGTAGCCGTTCCAGGCCAGCGTGGCCACGCGCTGGCCCTGGGCAATGCCGCGCGCCGCCAGCGCATTGGCCAGCTGACGGGCGCGCCGCCCCATGTCGCCATAGGTGTAGCGGTGCACATCGCCTTCGACACGGCGCGACACGATCTCGCGCTCTGCATGCTGCTGCTCCGCATGGGTGAGCAGGCTGGAGATCAGCAGCGGCCTATCCATCATCAAGCCATTCATCACAAGCCTCCGGTTCAGGGCACGAGTACGGTGGAACCGGCGGTCTTGCGCGCTTCGAGAGCGCGGTGCGCATCTGCCGCATCGGCCAGCGCAAAGGTCTGCTGGGGCTCGCTGACGATGCGGCCGGCCAGCACGTGGTCGAACAGTTCCTTGGCCATGTCCAGCATGTGGGGGCGGGGGAAGATATAGTGGATCATCGCGGGCCGGGTCATCCAGATCGAGCCCTTTTGCGCGAGCACTTGCGAATCCACGATCACCGATCCGGAAGAGGTGCCGTTGCTGACGAAATGGCCGCGTGGCTGCAGGCAGTTGAGGGAGTCCATCAGCGTGTCCTTGCCCACCGAGTCATAGACCACGGGAACGCCCTTGCCGCCCGTGATTTCCTTGACGCGCTCGACGATGTTCTCGCGCGAGGTCACGATGGTGTGGGTGCAGCCGTTGGCCTTGGCCAGCGCGGCCTTCTCGTCGGTGCTCACGGTGCCGATCATGGTCACACCCAGGGCGCGTGCCCACTGGCAGGCGATCAGGCCCACGCCGCCGGCTGCGGCATGGTAGAGGATGGTTTCGCCGCCCTTGAGCGGATAGACCTGGCGGAACAGGTACTGCGCTGTCATGCCCTTCATCATCAGGGTGGCGGCCGTGCGGTTGCTGATGCCGTCGGGCAGGGGGATCAGCACTTCGGCCGGCATCACGCGCACTTGCGAGTAAGCGCCCTGGGGGCCGATCAGATAGCCCACGCGGTCGCCGGGCTTGAGGTAGTCCACGCCCGGGCCCACGGCCTCGATCACGCCCACGGCATCCGAGCCCAGGCCGGAGCCAACACCCTCGGGCAGGGCCAGCGGGTAGCGGCCGGTGCGGAAATAGACGTCGATGAAGTTGAGCGCGATATAGGTGTGGCGTATGCGCACCTCGCCCGGTCCGGGGTCACCCACGGCGACATCCTCGAACTTCAGTACTTCGGGGCCGCCGGTTTCGTAAAAGCGTATGGCTTTGACCATGGTGTCTGTCTCCTTGAAATTGCTTGAAACTGTTTTTCAGGCCGAGAGTTCGGCAATGAATTCATGCGCGCGCGGCCATTCGCCATAGCCGGACGCGGGGTTGAGGTGGCCTACATCGCCCAGGTCCACGAGGCGGCTGCCCCAGGCCCTGGCCATTTGTCGAACCTGCTCGAAGCGCGCCAGCGGGTCGTTGCGGCTGGCCGCGACGATGCTGGGAAAGGGCAGGGCCTGCATGGGCACGGGCAGCCAGCCGCCGTCCTTCAGTGCCTGCAGCGGCGGATAGCCTTCGGGCACGGGCAGCTCCAGCTCGGGCGGCACGGCCAGCAGAGCACCGTGGATGGGGCGCCGGGTCTGCGCTGCCCAATGCGCAACCATGGGACAGCCGCCGCTGTGCGCCACGATCACGATGGGGCCGGTGATGGACTGTGCTGCTTCTTCAATGGCCTGCACGCGCGCTGCGCGATCCAGCCCCGCGCCGCTGCGGCCCATGGGCGGCACGGCATGCACCCGCGGCGGCTGCGCTGCCAGCAGTGTCTGCCAATGCGTATCCACATGGTCGCGCAGGCCCGGGACAATCAGGACAGTAGGTTGAGACGTCATTTCAATGCTCTGGTGCGTATGACATTGGCAAAGCTTCAGTTGAGCTTGATGCCGAAGGTCTTGACGATCTCGGCATTGCGCTCGAACTCGGTGCGCATGTCGGCTTCGAGCTGTTCCTGGGTGCGCTTCTCCTGTATCGCCTCAAAGCCTGTGCCCGCATAGCGTTCGCGTACGGCGGGCGCGGCATTGACCTTGGCCAGCGTGGCGTACATCTTCTCCATCAGCGGGCGCGGCGTATTGGCGGAAGCAAAGACGCCGGCCCAGTTGCTGAAATTGATTTCCGGATAGCCGAGCTCGGCCATGGTCGGCACGTTCGGGTACTCGGGCAGGCGGCTCTTGTAGGCCACGGCCAGCAGCTTGACCTTGCCGCTGGGGATCAGCGGCTTGGAGGTGACCGAGCCGTCGAACATCAGCGGAACCTGGTTGCCCATGACCTGGGCCAGTGCGGGAGCCGAGCCGGGGAAGGCCACATGCTCCATGTCGAGCCCGGCCTTCTTGTTCAGGATGGCGCCCGCGTATTGCGAGGCCGTGCCCGGACTGTAGGAGGCGAACGAGACCTTGCCCGGATTGGCCTTCGCGTAGGCGATCGCCTCCGTGGCATCCTTGGCCGGGAATTGCGGCGAGGCGATGAACAGCAGGACCGAGCGCGCCATCTGGGCCACGGGCTTGACGTCCTTCAGGGGATCGAAGCCGACCTTGAGCACCAGCGGCGACTCGGTCAGCACATTGGTCACCGTGACCAGCAGGGTGTGGCCGTCGGCTGGCTGGGCCAGCATGTACTTGACGGCGATGGCTCCGCCGGCGCCCGGGCGGTTCTCGACAATGACCGGTTGCTTGATCTCCAGCGCCAGCTGGTCGCTGATGATGCGCGCGAAGACATCGATGGTGCCACCCGGCGGCGCGGGCACGATGAGCTTGACCGGCTTGTCGGAGAAGGCCAGCGCGCTGCCGGCCTGCAGCGCCGCAGCCAGCGCGATGGGCAGGAGGGATGCAATGCGTTTCATTGCGTGCTCCCGTGTCAGGCCGCCTTGCGCAGAAAGCCTTGCTGCCGGCCCGGGGCGTTGGGCGCGAAGCCATTGGCTGCCAGCGATTCTTCGGTGGTGTCGTAGAACACGCCGATCTTGCTGATCTCGCGGGCCTGTTGTGCCGTGGCGATGGGGCGGCCGAATTCACGCGAGATGCGCACCAGCTGCTCGACCTGCCTGGCGGTGCCGATCTTGGCCGAGCGGTCCTGGTTCCACAGGTTGTCCTCGGTGCCGGTACGCACATGCAGGCCCATGGCGATGCCCATCATGTTCACGGGCAGCACGTTGAGCACGGAGCTTTCCACCGTCACCACGGCGCCGTCGGGCACGGCGCGCATGAAGTTGGCTAGGCTGTAGACGTTGGGCACGTCCATGCCGCCGCCGATGGCCACCCAGTTCATCACCAGCGGGCCCTTGTAGATGCCGCGGCGCATCAGGCGCTCCACCGACTCGAAGCTGTTGAGGTTGTAGCACTGGAAGGCGCTCTGGATGCCCGCGGCCGTGAGGCGCCGGATATGCTCCTCGGCCCAGCCGGGCTGGGAGGGTACGGTCATTTCCTTGTAGGCGTTGAAGGTGGCGGGATCTTCCATCGACGTGCCGCGGATGTCGTGCAGGTCGAACTGCTCCATCACATTCATCTGCGAGGTGTTGATGGTCACCGTCACCTGGTCGGGTTTGGGGTCGAGTTCGGCCAGCATGTGGCGCGTGTCGTCGGACAGCCACTTGGCGGCCGCGCCATCCGTTTCCGGGGCGAAGGAAATCGAGCCGCCCACCTGGATGATCATTTCGGGCACCCGGGCCCGCACGCCGGCGATCAGCTCGTTGAACTTGGACAGGCGCTTGGAGCCGCGGCCATCGAGTTCGCGCACATGCAGGTGCAGCACCTGGGCACCTGCGTTGTAGCAGTCCACGGCGCGCTGGATCTGGTCTTCCATGGAGACGGCGATTTCGCCAGGGAAGTCCTGAGGCATCCACGAGGGCGCGTAGGGCGCTGCGGTGATGATCAGCGGTTGCTGGTTTTCGGGGAACAGGTGGCCGTCGAGGAAGTTCATGGTGCTCTCCAGGTAAAAAATGGGCGAATAAAGCCTCTAACGCTTGTGTGACAAGCGCTATTTGCTATCAATATCGGGGTTTAGAAGGTCGGCGTGCCGATGATTCCGGCGCGTTCCATCTTGCGATGGCAGGGCGGGTAATCCATCACCGCGTAATGCTGGGTGACGCGGTTGTCCCAGATGGCAATGTCGTTGGGGCGCCAGCGCCAGCGCACCTGGTATTCGGGGATGGCGGCCTGGCTGATCAGATATTGCAGCAGGTCGGAGGCGCCGCGCGTGAAGTCCTGGCCCACGCGCACATTGGCGGGGGTGTGGAAGTTGGTGAAGTGCGTGGCGAAGCCGTTGACGAACAGCACCTTTTCACCGGTTTCAGGGTGGGTGCGCACCACGGGATGCTCTGCATCCGGGTACTGGGCCTTGAGCGCCAGGCGCTTTTCAGCAGGCATGGCCGCGCCGAAGGTGCACTCGATGCTGTGGCGTGCGCGCAGCGGGGCGATCAGGTCCTTGATGTGCTGGGGCAGCTTCTCATAGGCCAGGGCCATGTTGGCCCACATGGTGTCGCCGCCCACGGGCGGGCATTCCACACAGCGCAGCACGGCGCCCATGGACGGCGATTCGCGCCAGGTGCCATCGGCGTGCCAGGAGTTTTCGTAGCGGTCGTTGGGCTGTTCCGGCGACTTGTAGATTTGCACCAGGCCGGGATTTTCGGGATCGCTGCCTGTCACCGGATGGTCTTCCAGTTGGCCGAAGCGGTGAGCGAAGGCCACATGCTCAGCGCGTGTGATGTCCTGACCACGCAGGAATACGACCTTGTATTTGAGCAAGGCGGCCTTGATCTCGGCGAAAAGGGCATCGTCATGGACCGCATCGGCCAGATTGACGCCCATGAGTTCTGCACCGATGGCACAGGTGAGAGGCTCTATGCGCATAGTTGTCTCCTATCGCTGTTGTATGTCCGGACTGTTTTGATCTTGATCGCCCGGTAGCACTACTTTAGGAAAGCCAGGGGGTATGCGCTTTGCATTTCATGCCAACCGTTTTGTATTTCATGCCAGAATGGCCGCCTAGCCAGGAGGGCGGCAATGGTCACTTTGGTGCGTGCGGCGGCTTTGACCCATTTTTCCGAGGTCTTGCGGGAGCTTGGCGGCAACCCCGAAACGGCGCTGCGCCAAGCCGGGCTGCGCCCGTCCATGCTCAGGGAGCAGGACCAGCTGATCGATGTTTCTATAGCCTCGCGTTTGCTGGAGGATGCTGCCGTCGCCACCGGCTGCGAGACCTTCGGGCTGCGCATGGCCCAGTACCGGCAACTGTCCAACTTCGGGGTCATCAGCCTGCTGCTGCTGCACCAGCCGACCTTGCGCCATGTGATCACGACACTGATAGCGCATGTGCACCTGCTCAATGAATCGCTGCTGATCCACATGGAGGATGCCGGCAGCGTCGTGATCCTGCGCGAGGACTTCGTGTCGCCCGACTCCATGCGCCAGTCCATCGAGCTGGCCATAGGCGTGCTGTTCCGCATGTGCGAAGCCTTGCTCAAGGACCGCTGGATGCCCCAGCGCGTATGTTTCAGCCATGCGGCGCCCGCCGACGCCAGCCTGCACAAGCGGCTGTTTCGCTGCCGCGTGGAGTTCGACGCCGAGTTCAACGGCATTGTCTGCCGCGCCGAAGACCTGGACGAACCCAACCCCCTGGCCGACCCCGTGCTGGTCCGCTACGCGAAGACCGTGGTGGAAACGACGCTCAAGGGCAAGCAGGCCTCCACGGGCCAGCAGGTGCGCAAGGCCATTTATCTCATGCTGCCATCGGGCAATGCCACCTGCATTTGCGTGGCGCAGGGGCTGGGGCGCAGCATGCGCACGCTGCAGCGCGAGCTCGATGGCGAGGGGCTGAGCTTCACCGGCCTGCTGGAAGAAGTGCGCCACGACCTGGCCCAGCGCTATGTGGCCAATCCGCACTACAGCATCGGCCAGATCGCGGCCATGCTCGGCTACGGCAGCCACAGTGCCTTCACGCGCTGGTTCACCGCGCGCTTCGGGTGCGCCCCGGAGATTTGGCGCGACCGGCTGCCGGGGCCGGCCCTGGAGCCGCGGTAAGAGCGGATGTCGTCAGGTAGCCCGCAGGCCTTGCTGCCGGGTCAGCCGTCGGTCCCAGCACACCATGGCCAGCGTCACCAGGCCCAGCGCCAGGCCCATGGCGCTGGTGCCGGCCCAGCCGTGGTGGAGCCAGGCCCAGGAGCCCAGGGCCGAACCCATGGAGGCGCCGATGAAATACGTGGTCATGTAGACCGCGTTGATGCGCGAGCGGGCCTCGGGCGCCAGCGCGTAGATCACGTTCTGGTTGCTGATGTGCAGGGCCTGCAGCGCAGCGTCCACGACCAGCATGCCGGCCAGGAACCACCACAGGCTGGTGCCGCCCAGCCACAGGGCCAGCCAGCCCAGCAGCAGCAGGACGGCGCCGGCCAGCGTGGTGCGCTGCTCCAGCCCCTGGTCGGCCAGGCGGCCGGCGATATTGGCCATGAGGGCACCGGCAATGCCGGCAATGCCGATCAGGCCGATCTCCATGTCCGACAGCCTGAATTCCGGGCCGGCCAGCAGCAGGGCCATGGTGGAGAACAGCACGCTCACCGTGGCAAAGCCCAGGCCGCCGATGAGGGCGCGGCTGCGCAGGCGCGGGTGCTGGCGGATCAGCGCGGCCAGCGACTGCATGACGGCGCCATAGCTGACGGCGGCCGTGGGGGCGGCCTTGGGCAGGGCGCGCGACAGCAGCACGGCCGTCAGCGCGGTGCAGGCGGCGCCCACCCCCAGTACACGGTGCTCCAGCCGCCCAGGTCGGACAGGATGCCGGCCACGCTGCGCGAGGCCAGAATGCCGATCAGCAGCCCGCTCATCACCAGGCCCACGGCGCGGCCGCTGGCGCCGGGCGCGGCAAAGGTGGCGGCCATGGGCACCAGCACCTGGGCCGCGACCGAGAACACGCCGGCCATCAGCGTGCCGCCGGCCAGCAGGGCGAAGCTGCCCGTCAGCCCGCTGATGCCGCTGGCCAGCATGCCGCAGGCGGCCAGCAGCATGAGCGCGAGCACCAGGCGGCGGCGCTCCAGCATGTCGCCCAGCGGCACCAGGAACAGCAGGCCCAGGCCATAGGAGACCTGGGCCATGGTCACGGTGCTGGAGGCCAGGGCATCGCTGATCTGCAGGCTTTGCGCCATGGAGTGCAGCAGTGGCTGGTTGAAGTAATTGGCTCCTGCGCACAGGCCGCAGGCCGTGGCCATGAGCAGCAGGGTGGGGAGCGGAAGAGTTGGATGCGAAGCGGTCTGGGCTGTCATGAGGCGCGGATTTCTGGATGGATCAGGCCGTCACGGCGCTGCGGACGGCCTGGGGCTGCGCAGCGGATGCCGCGACGGGAACGGCCGCCGTGGCCTCCACATCGAACAGTATGCCGGGCAGGGCCAGCTTGGGCACGGGCGTCAGCGTGCAGACCGGAAAGCGCGGCCGGGGCGGGCGGGGCCGGGGCTCCGGCTACTGGCGCGGCAGGGCAAGCCATCGGGCCCACAGCCTGAAGCGCGGCCGCAGTTCGCTGACCACGGCGCCCAGCACGATCAGGCCGGCGCCGAGCAAGGCCAGCGCGGGCAGCCGCCCTCCGGCCAGGCGCCCGATCAGGCCGCCCCAGATGGGCTCGCCCGCATAGATCAGCGTGGCCCTGGTGGGCGAGACGGCCTTCTGGGCCCAGTTCATCGTCAGCTGTATGAGTACGCTGGCCGTGCCCAGGCCCAGCGCACAGGCCAGCCAGACCCAGGAAAATTCGGGCACGGACTCACCGGCCACAGGCATGGCCGCGAACGAGAGCAGGCCGCCCACCAGGAGCTGCACCACGGTCACGCGCTGCAGGTTCACCTTGCCCGCATATTTGCCGATGAGAATGATCTCTGCCGCGAACACAAAGGCCCCCAGCAGCGAAGCCAGTTCGCCGGCGCCGAGGGACAGTCCGGCCTGCGGCTGCGGGCTGGTCAGCATCACCAGGCCGGTGAAGGCCAGGGCAATGCCCAGCCAGCTCATGGGATGCGGCGCACTGCGCAGCACCAGCCACTGCAGCAGCGGCACCGTGGGCACGTACAGCGCCGTGATGAAGGCCGACTGGCTGGCGCTGACGCTTTGCAGGCCATGGGTCTGCAGGCCGTAGCCCAGGAAGATCGACAGGCCGATGGCGGCTCCGGCCCGGGCCTCCTGCCAGGTCATGCCGCGCATGGCGCGATGGAACACCAGCAGGCACAGCAGCCCGGCAGTCGTGAAGCGAAAGCCGACGAAGAACATCGGCCCGGTATATTGCATCGCCGTATGGACGATGAGAAACGTCGTGCCCCACAGCATGGTGACGCCAACGAGCGCGGTTTCCTGCAGGCTCAGCGGCAGGCGGGGAATCTTGAATGGAAGCAAGGGAGGCAACGGGTTGAGGCTTGGCTTACTGGCGTGGAATCGGCAGCACGCGTGCGCGCATGCACATCACACCCAGAAACGCGGTGAGCAGGCCCAGGCAGATGCAGAACACGACCAGCGCCCGCGTGAGGCCGATGGCGTCCGACAGCCAGCCCAGGCCCAGGATGGGAACAATCGTGCCCAGGTAGCCCACGATCAGATAGGTGGACAGCAGGCCCGTGCGGTTGGCCGGCTTGGAAACCTTGTTGACGATGGACATGCCGGCCTGATTGCACATGCCGTGCCCGGCCGCCGTGGCGGCCACGCACAGCGCGAACAGCCAGGGCGAGCCCGCAAAGGTGTTGACCAGCAGCAGCAGATTGCAGGCCGCCAGCGAGAAAAAACCGGCGATGGCCACGCCCTTGGTGGCATAGGGCCGGGAGATCAGCTGCACGATGGCGGACAGGAACAGAATGGCGCCAAGGGACAGGCCCGAGACGGCGGGGCCGTGCCAGGGCACCATCTGCGCCATGAAGCTGGGCGCCAGCGAGGCGAACAGGCTGAACATGCCGAAGGCCGAGAACGCCGCCATGCAGCCCAGCGCGTAGTGGCGCACAAAGGGCTTGCGAGGCTGGGACAGCGAGGGCCGCACGTCCTTGAACGAAAAGCGCGGCGCTGCTGCCGGCACTGCCGGTGCCGCCGTGGCCGCAGGCTGGGGAGGCAGGCGCAGCTGGAACAGCGCATAGATCGCCAGCAGGCCCAGCGCCACGGAAGGCGCATAGGCCGTTGTCAAAGGCAGGGGCACCCATTGCGCCATCAGTCCGCCGACCACCGGCCCCAGGCCGAAGCCGAAGGCAATCATGAGGCTGGTCGTGGCCGCGGTGCGCTGCAGATCGCCCTTGTAGTTGAGCCGGGTCATGCCCACCGAGGCCGAGGTGGTGATCATCCCGGAGGCGACGCCGATGATGAAGCGGCAGACCGAGAAGCTGGGCACGTCCCAGGCCAGGGCCGAACTGCCCACGCCCAGCGTCATCAGGATCAGGCCCCCGCGCAGCACGGCCATGAAGCCGAAGCGGTCCGTCAGCCGGCCCAGGAACAGCAGGCTGGCCAGCGCGCCGAACATATAGGCCACGAAGATCTGCGTGATGTGGCTGGGCAGCAGGCCCCAGGCCTGCTGGTAGATGGGGTACAGCGGGCTGGCCAGGGCCGTGCCCATGACGCCCACGCACATGGAAAAGCACACCCACGGATAGGGCGTCCACTTGGATTGCATGATGACTGGAGAAGAAAGCGTTGCGCCGCATGCATGCGCCCGTTCCTGCGCTGGAACCGGGCCGCATCTGCTCAGGTGGGACGATTGTAGAAAGGGCGGCCGGCGCCGGCTGGAGGCGGCCGGTGAGCCCCCGGAACCAGGAAGGTAATCCCGGCGCCGGCCTTTGAGGGGCTGCGGGTCACAATGGATGCCAGAAATCATCGGAAGGAGCGCGCGACGGCGCTCCCGGAATGCGGAGTGGCAAGCATGCGGATGGGAATCAAGGCGGTCGGGGTTGCGGCCCTGGCCATATGGCTGGCTGCCGTGCTGGCCGGCTGCGGCTCGGTCGGGGCCGGCGTGGGCGTCGGCGTGCCCGTGGGGCCGTTCTCGGTGGGCGTGGGCCTGGGCAGCGGCGGCTTGAGCGCGGGCGTGGGCACAGGCTTCGGGCCGCTGGGAGTGGGCGTGGGCGTGAACCAGCGCGGCCAGGTGCTGGGCGGCGCCGGCGTCGGAGCCTCCACGGGCGTGGGCGGCGCCAATGTGGGCGTGGGAGTGGGCACCTCCACGGTGCTGCACGATCCGCGCAATGCCAAAGCAGCGCCGGCCCCGGTCCAGCCGGTTCAAGGCGTGCAGCCCGCCGAGCCGGGCCAGATCCAGTGGCGCGATGCCAGCGGGCAGGTCGTGCCGGCCTGCAAGGCCGAAGGCAGGTGCTGATCTTGCTCAGGCGTACAGCGGCTCCTGTCGCATGGCTTCCATCTGTTCATGCAGCATGTCGACCTGGCTGCGCCAGTAATCGGCCGTGCCGAACCAGGGGAAATTGATCGCGAAGATCGGGTCCTGCCAGCGTCGCGCCAGCCAGGCGCTGTAGTGGATGAGGCGCAGCGTGCGCAGCGGCTCGATCAGGGCCAGCTCGCGCCGGTCGAAGGGGCGGAACTGCTCGTAGCCTTCGAGCAGGGCCGACAGCTGCTGCGTCTGCTGGGCGCGCTCGCCCGAGAGCAGCATCCACAGGTCCTGCACGGCCGGGCCCATGCGCGCGTCGTCCAGGTCCACGAAGTGCGGGCCGCCCCGGCCCTCGTCATCCGGCGGCGTCCACAGGATGTTGCCCGGGTGGCAGTCGCCATGCAGGCGGATGCTGGTGGCGCTCTGCAGGCCGAAATGGCCGGCCTGGCTGAGCCCGTCCGCAGCCGGCGCGATCAGGTGCAGGGCCTGCTCGCAGGCCTGTTCCCAGCGCTTGCGCACTTCCAGCGCCACCATGTCGTGCTCCAGCAGATAGCTCATGGACTCGAAGCCGAAGCTGCGCAGATCGAGCGTCGGGCGGTGCGCAAAGGGCTTGGCCGAACCTTCGGTGTGGATGCGGGCCAGAAAGCGGCCCGTCCATTCCAGCACTTCCCAGTCGTCGAGCTCGGGCCGGCGCCCGCCGCGCCAGGGGCTGACGCTGAACAGAAAGCCGGCGTGCTCGTGCACGCTGCGGTCCTGCAGCTTGAGCGGCGCGACCACGGGCACCTCGGCATCGGCCAGCTCCTGGGAGAACGCGTGCTCTTCCTCGATCTGCTCGCGGCGCCAGCGGCCGGGCCGGTAGAACTTGGCGACCACTCTCTCGCCCGAATCCAGGTGGGCCAGGTAGACGCGGTTCTCGTAGGAGCTCAGCGGCGTGAGCCGCCCGTCGGGCAGCAGGCCGGTGGCGCACAGTGCGTCGATCACGCAGTCCGGCGTGAGGGCGGCATAGGGATGGGCTTCGGTTTGCAGTGGACTCATGCCTGCATTGTGTCGCGTCTTTGGCAGCTTCCAAGCTGGCACACTGCAACCCATGAGGTCTCCCGTTTCCACGACCCTGCCTTGCGCAGACCGCGACTTTGCCGAATGGCACCGGGGCCGCCCCTGGTGCGCGGTCTGGGTGGCCTGTGCCGACCTGCCCGAGGTGGCGGCCGCCGTGGCGCATGGGCGGCGGGTGCTGGCGCAGGCCCTGCTGCCGCGCTATGCGCGCCAGCCTCATATCACGCTGGCCTATCGCGGGCTGTGCGGCGGCGGGCAGGATGGAGCGGAGGATGGCGTGGAGTTCGGCCGTGCCCGGCTGCTGGCCGATATCGCGCGCCTCGGAACGTGTCTGAGGGCGGGGAGCGGTGCGCCGTTTGCCGTGCAACTGCAGGGCGTGGAGAGCTTCACGACGGTGCCCTATCTGGCGGTGAGGGCGGGGGCTTCCGCCTTGGCGCGCTGGCATGCCGCACTGGGTGGCGTTCCGGACGGGGAGTTGCAGGCGGGCTGGCGCTATGTGCCCCATGTCACGCTGGGCCACTATGCCGTGGCCATGCCCTTGGGGCAGGCCGTGGCGCGGCTCAGGGCCGCGGGCGTGGCCGGGCAGGCCATGTGTTTCGAAGTGCGGGCGCTGGCGCTGGTGCGCTACGCCACGCAGGACATCGCCGGGCCGCTGCAGGCCGAAGGCTTCTTCGACCTGCAGACCGGGCGCTATGCGGCGGCGCCCGGCGCCCTGTTTGGTGGTGAGGATCAGGCGACGGTCAGCTGCACGCCGATGTTGCCGCGCGTGGCGTTGGAGTAGGGGCAGACCTGGTGGGCGGCGTCCACCAGTTGCTGGGCGGCGGCCTTGTCCATGCCGGGCAGGCTGATCTTCATGCGCACGGCAATGCCGAAGACTTCGCCCACGGGGCCCAGGTCCACTTCGGCATCCACCGACAGGTCCTGGGGCAGCGTGACCTTCTGGCGTGCGGCCACGGCCTTCATGGCGCCGATGAAGCAGGCGGAGTAGCCGGCAGCGAACAGCTGCTCGGGATTGGTGCCTTTGCCGGCGCCGCCGGGCGAGGTCAGCTGGATGTCCAGGCGGCCGTCATCGGTACGCGATGCGCCTTCGCGGCCGCCGGTGGTGTGGGCGTGGGCAGTGTAGAGAACCTTGTCGAGCTGGGCCATGGTGTCTTCCTTTGCGATGGTGCCCGGCAATGCGGGCGGGTGGAGGAGATCGACGCCCCGGCGTCAGCCGGAGGTGCTGCGGCGCGGCGCAAGCCGCGCGCGCAGTGCGCTGAGCTGATCCGTGAGGGCCTGCAATTCGGGTAGCGTGCACTGAGTGCTTTGCAGCACGCAGGCAGGGATTTTTTCGGCTTCGGCGCGCAGTGCGCGGCCCGCCTCCGTGAGGATGATGCGCACGCGGCGCTCGTCCTGGGCATCGCGCAGCCGTGCCAGCAGGCCCGCGGCTTCGAGCCGCTTGAGCAGCGGCGTCAGCGTGCCCGAGTCCAGGGTCAGCCGCTCGCCCAGTTCCGAGACCGTGAGCCGGTCGCCCTCCCAGAGCACCAGCATGACCAGGTACTGCGGGTAGGTCAGGCCTATGGCCTCGAGCAAGGGCTTGTAGAGCTTGGTCATGGCCAGCGACGCCGAGTACAGCGCGAAGCAGACCTGGTTGTCCAGGCGCAGCAGCCCGGAGGTGTCGGGGAGAGGGGCGTCGCCGGTTCGCATGGATTGAATTATTGCTGGCAATTAAATTGTGTGCAATTTAATTGCCAAGGCCATGCCGCGGCAAGGGGTGGAGCGCAACCGGAGGCAGTGGCCGCGCATGCCTGTCCCGCCGATGCCGCATGAAACGCACAGGCCCGCAAACCGGGCCCGCGGTTCCTGGTGCCTATTGGCTGGCCATCAGGGCGTCGGCCACGGCCTGGTAGGCGGGCAGGCTCAAGGGATCGATGGCCGCGTTGGCCGCGATGGGGTGGGCCGCATAGCGCACGATCACCATCTGGGCCTTGGGATCGATGTAAATGGCCTGGCCGTGGATGCCGCGCGCCATATAGGCGCCGTCCGCGTTGTGCGAGACCCACCACATGTTGCGGTAGGACCAGCCGGGCAGCGTGGCGTAGCCGGCCTTGGCGAACTTGGCGCGGTCGCCGCCGTTGCGGATGTCGTCCACCACGGCGCGCGGCAGCACCTGCTGGCCATCGGCGGCGCGCCCGTTGTTGCGCATCATCTCGCCGAAGCGCGCCAAGTCGCGCAGCGTGGTGTTGAGGCCGCCGCCGCCCGATTCCGTACCGATGCGGTCCACCATGAGGAAGGCGTCCTGTTCGGCGCCGATGCGGCTCCAGATGCGCTCGGACAGCAGCGAGGCCAGGGATTTGCCGCTGGCGCGGCGCACCAGCCAGGCCAGCACCTCGGCGTTGATGGTCTTGTAGGCAAAGGCCTGGTCGTGCTCGCCTTCCTTCTTCAGCGTCTGCAGGAATTCGTAGAAGGTCCTGGGGCCTGCATAGTCGCGCCCCTGGGGCAGCATGCCGCCGGCGCGCGCATAGTCCCAGATCTCGGCCTTGGGGTCGGCGTAGTTCTCGGAGTAGTGCACGCCAATCGTCATGTCCATGACCTGGCGCACCGTGGCGTCGCCATAGGCGGTGTCCTTGAGCTCGGGCAGATAGCGCGTGACGGGGGCTGCCGGGTCCAGCGTGCCTTCATGGGCGAGCAGGGCCGCCAGCGTGCCCACGAAGGACTTGGTGACCGACATGGCGATATGCGCACGCTCGGGTGTGAGCGCGCCGAAGTATTTCTCGTAGACGACCTGGCCCTTGTGCAGCACCAGGATGCCGTCCGTGTAGTTGCGCTCCAGCGACTGGGCGAATGTCAGCTCCTCGCCGCTGCCCATGGCCTTGAAGCGCACGCCGTCCAGGTTGGGAGCCTGGGCAGCCTTGGGCAGCGGGCTCGCCGCCGTGCTGCCGCGCCAGACATTGGCCGTGGGCACCAGTTCGCGCACATGCGAGAAGGTCCAGCGCGTGCGCGGATAGACGTTGCTGGCAGGGTTGTCGAAAGTGATGAGCTTGTCGGGCGGCGGCGGAAAGCCCTGCATCCAGCCCATGGCCTGGACCGCGGTGGCTGCCGGGTCGGGCAGGGCCGGTGCCGCAGTCTGTGCATATGCAGCGCAAGCCATAGCTGTCAGCGCAAGTGGAGAAAGCGCTTGACGCGTAAAACCCTTGGAACTCATGCTTGTCTCCCTGAATTGGCCGGCGGAGCGGCGGCAGCCGCGCGCCGGGCCTGAAACGGTGTAAATCAGTAGCTGTAGACACCGCGGCCGGTCTTGCGGCCCAGACGGCCGGCGGCCACCATTTCCTTGAGCAGCGGGCAGGCGCGGTACTTGCTGTCGCCGAACTCCTTGAGGTAGACCTCCATCACGGCCAGGCACACGTCGAGGCCGATCATGTCGGCCAGGGCCAGCGGACCGATGGGCTGGTTGCAGCCCAGCTTCATGCCGGCGTCGATGTCCTCGGCCGAGGCCAGGCCTTCGGCCAGCACGAAGAAGGCCTCGTTGATCATGGGCACCAGGATGCGGTTGACGACAAAGCCCGGTGCGTTCTTCACGGTGATGGGCGTCTTGCCCAGGCGCTCGGACAGGGCCTTGACCGTGGCGTGCGTCTCCTCGCTGGTCTGCAGGCCGACGATGATCTCCACCAGCGCCATCATGGGCACGGGGTTGAAGAAGTGCATGCCGATGAAGCGGTCGGCGCGGTTGGTCGCGGCGGCCAGCTGGGTGATGGAGATGGACGAGGTGTTGGTGGCGACGATCACGTCCTTGCCCAGCAGCGCGTCGAGCTGCTTGAGGATCTTGAGCTTGAGCTCGTAGTTCTCGGTCGCGGCTTCGATGACCAGCTGGGCGGACTTCAGGTCGTCGTAGCTGGTCGAGGTCTTGATGCGCGCGAGAGCGGCGGCCTTGTCGGCCTCGGTGATCTTCTCCTTCTTGATCAGGCGGTCCAGGCTGCCGGCCACGGTGGCCAGGCCTTTTTGCACGGCGGCTTCGGAAATGTCCACCATCACCACGCTGACACCCGATACGGCGCAGGCCTGTGCGATACCGTTGCCCATGGTGCCGGCACCGACGATGCCTACGGTTTGAATTGTCATGATTGCAGTCTCCAGGGATTGAAAAATGGCACCCCAGGCTCCCCACTGACGTGTGGTCGCTGCCCCTCCGAGAGGGGGCGCTTTTCATCTTGGGGCGGCCCGGCGATGAAAACCTGAAAATCTTAGCGGAGTTCGCGGCGGGCGGGACTCCGCTGGCCCGCGGACAGCCGCCTGGGCGACGTCATGCCGAAAGCCGCATGGAAACGGTTTCCCAGCGGCCGCGGCCCAGATGCTTGGCCTGGTACAGCGCCTTGTCGGCCTGCAGCAGCATCTGCTCCAGCGTCAGGCCTTCCCAGACGCACTCCGCATGGGCGCAGCCGGCGCTGAAGTAGAGTTCGAAGTCCAGCTCGAGCCGGGAGCCCAGCACCAGCGTCGACTTCAGGCGCATGCACAGGGCCTGCACCTCGTCGGGGCCGGCATGGAGCAGCAGGCAGAATTCCTCGCCGCCCCAGCGCGCGGCGATCTCGTCGCCGCGGGTCTGCTTCTGCAGGGTTCGCGCCAGCAGCTGCAGGGCCTGATCGCCAACGGCGTGGCCGTAGCGGTCGTTGACGCCCTTGAAGTAGTCCAGGTCCAGCATGACCAGCGAGAGCGGCAGCCTTTCGCGCATGGCACGCCTGAGCATGAGCCGGCCCTGGTTTTCCAGGCAGCGGCGGTTGGCCAGGCCGGTGAGCGCATCCTGCAGCGCCAGGTCGCGCAGTTTCTGGTTGGCCTCGTCGCGCCAGGCCACGAGGATGGCGATCAGCAGCAGGGTGTTGCAGAACGGTGCGACCAGCGCGAAGCCGTGGTTGACCGGCGACTCGGCGGTGAAGAAGGGCAGCCAGGACGTATGCAGGGTCAGGACGCTGCGCGTGACCAGGCTGGCGGCCATGAGCATGCCGATGCCGAACATCAGGTAGCGCCAGGCGCGCGCCACGCGTTTTTTGGGGTAAAGCGCCATGCAGCCCATTAGGGCCACGCACAGGCCATGGCAGAGGCTGAACCAGGCCAGGCGGTAGCTGAGATGGTCGATCAGCACCACGAAACCCAGGGGGCCCGCGATGCACAGCAGCATCAGGCCGCGCTCCAGCAGCGGGGCTCGCGGGCCCAGCCATCCCGTCAGCGCCCGGCTCAGTTGCCACAGCGCCCACACGGCGGCGCTGGCCGCGAGGAAGGGCAGGAGGTCGAGCCAGGGTCTGACGGGAAGGCGCGAGGCGGCCAGGATCAGGATCCAGGCCAGGCCCTGCAGCATGAAAAACCGCTGGGCGTGCCGTGCCGGCGCATCGACCTGGTGCCCCATGCTCCAGGGCAGGGCGACGGCGATCGCCAGCAGGTTGACCGCCACCACCGCCGTCATGGAGAAAAAGTCGAGTGCCGGCATGGCGGAAAGGCTTACTGGAAGGCGACTTCGTCGAAGCTGCGCAGCTTGCGGCTGTGCAGACGGTCGCTGCCGCCTTCGCGCAGGATGTCCACGGCACGCATGCCTATGCGCAGGTGCTGGTCCACGCGCTCGCGGTAGAAGTGGTTGGCCATGCCGGGCAGCTTGATCTCGCCGTGCAGCGGCTTGTCGCTCACGCATAGCAGGGTGCCGTAGGGCACGCGAAAGCGAAAGCCGTTGGCGGCGATGGTGGCGCTCTCCATGTCCAGGGCCACGGCGCGGCTCTGGCTGAAGCGGCGCTGGGGCAGGTTGTCGGGCAGCAGTTCCCAATTGCGGTTGTCGGTGCTGGCCACGGTGCCGGTGCGCATGATGCGCTTGAGGTCGGCGCGGTCCATTTGCGTGACGTCGGCCACGGCCTGCTGCAGCGCTACCTGGATCTCGGCCAGTGCGGGAATGGGCACCCACAGCGGCAACTCTTCGTCGAGCACATGGTCCTCGCGCACGTAGGCATGGGCCAGCACATAGTCGCCCAGTTGCTGGCTGTTGCGCAGGCCTGCGCAGTGGCCCAGCATCATCCAGGCATGCGGGCGCAGCACGGCGATGTGGTCGGTGATGGTCTTGGCATTAGCCGGGCCCACGCCGATGTTGACCATGGTGATGCCGCTGTGGTCCGCACGCACCAGGTGGTAGCCGGGCATCTGCGGCAGGCGCGGCGGCGCGGCGCCCAGTTCGTCGGCCGTCTCGGCGGGCAGGCCCGTGCGGCGCGTGACCACGTTGCCGGGCTCGATGAAGGCGATGTACTCGCTGTCCTCCCTGGCCATTTCGGCATGGCCCAGGCGGATGAATTCGTCGATGTAGAACTGGTAGTTGGTGAACAGCACGAAGTTCTGGAACCACTCGGGCGCCGTGCCCGTGTAGTGGCGCAGGCGGTGCAGGGAGTAGTCCACGCGTGGCGCCGTGAACAGCGACAGCGGCAGGGCCTCGCCGGGCTGGGCGCGCCAGGTGCCGTTGGCAATGCCGTCGTCCATGGACTCCAGGTCCGGCAGGTCGAACACGTCGCGCATGAGCAGGCGCCGCTCGGCCGAGAGCGAGCCTTCCACGTAGTCGTTGTCGGCGAACGAGAAATGGATGGGAATCGGCTTGTCGCTCAGGCCCACTTCCAGCGGCACCCGGTGGTGCAGGATGAGCAGGCGCAACTGCTCGCCGTAGTAGCGGGAGAACAGGTCGGGGCGGGTGAGCGTGGCTTCGTAGGTGCCGGGGCCTTCGACGAAGCCGTAGGTGAGCTTGGTGTCGGCGCGGGCCACGGTGGTGGTCTTCAGGCGCACGAACGGGTAGTACGCATGCACGGGGGCGACCGGCGTTTCGCCGGCCACAAAGCGCTGCATGGCCGAGCGCAGATGCTCGATCTGCTCGCGGTAAAGCTGCTGCACATGCTCCAGCGCCTGCTGTGCATCGGTATGCATGGTGGAGCTGGTTCTAAGCGAGGAAGTGGGCGTATGCAAGGTCATGCACTATTTTCTTCGGGGCTTGTTAAGGTGTTGAGACATCCAGGCCAGGGTCTGGTCGGCCGGCAGCGGCCGGGAGATCAGATAGCCTTGCGCCTCGGTGCAGTCCAGGCTGCGCAGCAGGTCCAACTGCTCGGGCGTCTCCACGCCTTCCGCGACGATCTGCAGGTGCAGGCTGTGGCTCATCTGCACGATGGCGTTGACGATGGCGGTGGCGTCCGGGTCGTGCGGCACGTCGGTGACGAACGTGCGGTCGATCTTGAGCTTGTCGATGGGGTGGCGGCGCAGATAGGCCAGGGAGGAATAGCCGGTGCCGAAATCGTCGATGGCCAGGCTCACGCCCAGGGCCTTGAGCGCGTGCAAGGTGTCGGACATCTGACCGCCGGATTGCATCAGCGTCGATTCCGTGAGTTCGATATGCAGGTAACGCGCATCCAGCCCCGTTTCCCACAGGGCCTGGGCCACGTCCTGGGCTACGTCGCGCTGGAGAAACTCCTGCGCCGAAAGATTGATGGCCACCGGAACCACGGGAAAACCGGCATTTTGCCAATCCTTGACCTGACGGCAGGCCTGGCGCAGCACCCAGCGGCCGACCTCGGAAATCAGGCCCAGGCTTTCCGCCAGGCCTATGAATTCATTCGGATAGACCAGGCCGCGCTGCGGATGGCGCCAGCGCACCAGCGCTTCCAGCCCTGTCAACGCCCCATCGGCGGTGGCGATCTGCGGTTGGTAGTGCAGTTCGAACTCGCCCTGCTCCACGGCCTGGCGCAGCTGCTGCTCCTGCATCAGCATCCGGGTGGAGCGGCTTTCCAGCGTGGCGGTGTAGAACTGAAAGGACCTGCGCCCTATGTCCTTGGCCATGTGCATGGCGGCCTCGGCATTGCTCAACAGCTTTTCGGGCGTCTCGCCGTTGCTCGGGAACATGGCGATGCCCATGCTCAGCGAAACCACGAGCTGGGTGCCGTCGAGATTGCAGGGCGTTTCAACGGCCTGGTACAACTGGGTGGCCATGGCCTCGGTCTCCTGCGGCGTCGGGTGGCCAGTCAGCACCACCACGAAGTCGTCGCCGCCCATGCGGGCCACCAGATCCTGGGGGCGGACCGTGCTGCGCAGGCGCCGTGCCATTTCGCACAACAGCAGGTCGCCCGCATGGTGGCTCAGCGAGTCGTTCACGGCCTTGAAATGGTCGATGTCCAGGTACAGGATGGCCAGGCTTTCCCGCTGGGCCGTGGCCTGCGACAGAGCCTCCTTCAGGAGCTGGTGCAGGCGCGCGCGGTTGGGCAGGCGGGTCAGCAGGTCGTGCTGGGCCAGGAAATCCATGTGTTCCTGCGCCTCCCGGCTGGCGGTCAGATCGCGCAGCAGCACGATGCGGAAATGGCCGTCCGTGCCGGGCATGGACTTGACCGCCAGCTCCACCGGAATGCGGCGCCCGCTTTTGTGCACGAGCATGGATTCGTAGCAATCCTCGCGTCCGCCGCGCCCGTGCTCCAGGACCTGGGCGCGGAATTCCGCGGCAATATAGTCCAGCACGTGCTGGCCGTGGAGTTCCTCCAGCCGGTAGCCAGTCAGGCGGGCCAGGGCATCGTTGCCGTCCATGATGATGCCGCCCTGGTGCAGCACGATGGCCTCGGTGGTGATTTCGGCGAATTTGCGCATGCGCTCTTCGCTGTCACGCATCTGCTGGGCCAGGCGGTAATGGTGACTGACGTCCGTGACCAGGGCGACCAGGCCCTTGAATTCGCCGTTGGCCACATGGGGACGCAGCACGGTTTCCAGGTATTGCGTGTCTCCCTGGCCGCGCAATACCTCGCGGGTGTAGCGCACGGATTCCTGGTCGACGAGGACGCGCGGAAAATACCCCCGGATTTCCTGCCAGACGGCATCGCCGGCAATTTCCTGCACGGTCCGGCCCACGATGCTTTGCATCGTGAAGCCGAAGTGATGGGCGTAACTGGCATTGGCGAAGCGGCAGCGCAGGGTCTGTGCGTCGAAATAGGCCAGCAGTGCGGGCGTGGTGTCCGCGATCAGTTGCAATATGGAGTCGCTGTCTTGCATGGGCTGCGCCTCCTCAGCTGGAAAAGTTATAGCGAGATCATGCCGTTGTAGTGGGTCGAAATGCTATTAATTCAAATGTTTACTTTTGTGTGCCTTTGTAGCAGCGTTTGCTTGGCCAGGTCAAGAAAGCAAGAGCGCACGCCGTTCCAGGAAGCCTGGTCCCCATGCTCCCCGCAGTGTGTGATTGTCGTCTTCTCAGGACCGGCGTTTGCCGTTTTGAGGCGGCCGCCGATGAAAAATAACCGATGATGCCCGCATGACGCTTCCATTTTTCTCGTCGTCTGCGGTCGCCTGGATGCAGCCGCGCAATCTGCTGCGTGTTTCGGTGGCCGTGGCCGTGGTCACCATCGTGCTCAAGACCCTGGCCTGGTGGCTTACGGGCTCGGTGGGCCTGCTGTCCGATGCGCTGGAGTCCTTCGTGAACCTGGCGGGCGCCATGTTTGCGCTGACCATGGTCACCGTGGCCAAGCGGCCCGCCGATACCGAGCATCCCTACGGGCACCACAAGGCCGAATACTTCTCGGCCGGCTTCGAGGGCGTGCTGGTCATGGGTGCCAGCCTGGCCATTGCCTGGGCCGCGCTGTCGCGGCTGTGGAATCCGCAGCCGCTGGCGCAGCTGAGCTGGGGCCTGGTGCTGTCGCTGGTCAGCACGGGCTTCAACGGCCTGCTGGCCTGGGTCATGCTGCGCTCGGCGCGCAAATACCGCTCCACGGCGCTGCTGGGCGATGCCAGGCACCTGCTCACCGATGTCTGGACCTCGGGCGGCGTGGTGGCCGGCCTGCTGGCGGCGGCCTGGACCGGGTGGCTGTGGGTGGACGCCCTGGTGGCCCTGGGCGTGGCCGCCCACATCTGCGTGCAAGGCATGCAACTGGTCTGGCAATCCTCGCAAGGACTGATGGACCAGGCGCTAGGCGCACCCCAGCGCCTGCAGATCGACACGCTGCTGGACGGCTACGCCCGGCGCGGCGACGGCGTGGTCTTCGACAATGTTTCGAGCCGTCAGGCAGGCGAGCGCAGCTTTGTCGATCTGCACATGCATGTGCCGGGCCACTGGAGCGTGCAGCGCGCGGCACAATTGCGCACCGAGATCGAGGCCGCGCTGCTGCAGGCCGTGCCCGGCCTGTATGCGCGTATCGAGCTGCTGCCGCTGGGCATGGCGACGGCCAGCGAAGCTGCGGCAGAGGCTGCCGAGGCGCCGCTCCCGGATGCCGCCGCGCCCGGGCCGGCGTGAATAGATTCCCAGTTCAGGTTTTTTGCATGATCAGCGTCATACAGCGCGTGCGCAGCGCGCGGGTGGAAGTCGAGGGCCGCGTCACCGGCCGGATAGAGCAGGGCTTGCTGGTCCTGGTCTGCGCCGAGCGCGGCGACAGCGAGCAGGAGGCCGACAAGCTGCTGGCAAAGCTGCTCAAACTGCGCATCTTCCAGGACGCTGCCGGGAAGATGAACCGCAGCGTGCAGGAGGTGGGCGGCGGACTGCTGGTCGTGAGCCAGTTCACGCTGGCCGCGGATACCAGCGGCGGCAACCGCCCGAGCTTTACCGGCGCGGCCGCGCCCGGCGAAGGGCGGCGCCTGTACGACTACTTCGTGGACCAGGCCCGGCTGGCGCATCCGCTGGTGCAGACCGGTGAATTCGCGGCCGATATGCAGGTGCATCTGGTCAACGATGGCCCGGTGACCATTGCGCTGCGCATGGAGCCGCAGGAGCGCTGAAGCCGCTCACTGCATCACGTTCATCACGGCCAGGGTCATGGCCTGCACGCCGGTCTTGATCGTGGGCTCGGGCACGGGTGCGAAGAAGGGCGAATGGTTGAAGGGCAGCGGCTTGGCGCCGGGCTGGCTGGCTTCGGCCACCTTCTTGGGGTCGTGCACGCCCACCACGAAGAACATGGACGGTATGCCCTGGTTGATGAAGGCCGAGAAGTCCTCGCTGGCTGTGATCGGCGGGATGGGCAGCACCTTGTCCTTGCCCAGCGCTGCCTCGAAGACTTTGACCGTGCGCGCCACCAGGGCCGCGTCGTTGACGACGGCGTCGGCGCCCTTGGTCAGCTGGATGTCGGGTGCAGGCGCCGCCGCCATGGCTGCCTGGGCCTTGGCGGTGCGCTCGATGCCATCATGCAGCTTGCTGCGCACGGAGCCGCTGTAGCTGCGTATGGTGCCCAGCACGCGCGCCTGGTCGGGAATGATGTTGCCGGCCGAGCCCGTATTGATGGCGCCCACGGTGACCACTCCGAACGCCATGGGGTCCTTCTCGCGGCTGACCACGCTTTGCACGTCCACCACGAACTTGGAGGCCATCAGCACCGGATCTATGGTCTTGTCGGGCGCCGAACCATGGCCGCCGCGGCCATGAAAGCGTATGTCCAGCGAGTCGGAGTTGGAGGTCGTGGGGCCGGCCAGATAGCCCACGCTGCCATAGGGCATGGAGCTGGTGTGCAGCGCGAACGCATAGGCGGGCTTGCCGAAGCGGCGCAGCAGCCCGTCGTCGAGCATGGCCTGGGCGCCCGTCACGGTTTCCTCCGAAGGCTGGGCTACGAACATCAGCGTGCCCTTCCATTGGTCCTTGAGCCCCAGCAGTGCCTGGGCCGTGCCCAGCCAGCTGGCCATGTGGATGTCGTGGCCGCAACTGTGGGCCACGAAGCTGTCCTTGCCGTTGTACTGGGCGTGCGCCTTGCTCGCATAGGGCAGGCCGGTCTTCTCCTCCATGGGCAGCGCATCCAGCTCGGTGCGCACCATGACCGCGGGGCCGCTGCCGTTGCGGTAGATCGCCACCAGGCCGGTCTTGCCCAGGCCTTCGGTCACTTCGAAGCCCAGCTTGCGCATCTCGGCAGCCAGCTTGGCGGCCGTGCGCGTTTCCTGAAAGCCAAGCTCGGGATGGGCGTGCAGGTCTTCATAAATGCCTTGAAGGCCGGGATACATCTGATCGACCAGGCGGTTCAGCCGCGGCTTGAGCGGCTGGGGATCGAGCTCCGCGCTCCAGGCGCTGCGGGCTGTCAAGGTGCCGGCGAGTGTGGTGATGGCGGCGATGGCGCAGAAAGCACGTGCAAGGCGTTGAGGCATGTAGGGGGTCTGGATGGACAAAAAGTGAGGGTGAAACCGGCCCTTTGAGACCGGGCTGCCGAGCGTAGACCGTGAGCGGGAGCGGCTTTGCTAGGGGTAACCCGCAGCGCTGATGCCTGGGTGCCGGGGCCTTGCCGGCCAGGGGCTTGTGCGAGGCGGGCTGCCTGCCAGGCCAAGCCCCCGGATAATCCGCGCATGAATACCTCTCACAGCGCTACAGGCACTCCCGCGACCACCGCTTTCTCGGCGCTGCCCCTGTCTCCCGAAATGCTGGCCAATCTGCAGCAGCTGGGCTATGCGCAGATGACGCCCATCCAGGCCGCCAGCCTGCCGCTGACGCTGCAGGGCCAGGACCTGATCGCCCAGGCCAGCACGGGCAGCGGCAAGACCGCGGCCTTCGGCTTAGCCTTGGTCGACCGCCTGAATCCGCGCTGGTTTGCCGTGCAGGGCCTGGTGCTGTGCCCAACGCGCGAGCTGGCCGACCAGGTGGCCACGGAGATCCGCCGCCTGGCGCGCGCGCAGGACAACATCAAGGTCGTCACCGTCTACGGCGGCGTGCCTTCGCGCAACCAGATCGCTTCGCTGGAAAACGGCGCCCACATCGTGGTCGGCACGCCGGGCCGCGTGATGGACCTGATGGAGCGCGGCAAGCTCGATATAACCAACCTCAAGACCCTGGTGCTAGACGAGGCCGACCGCATGCTGGACATGGGTTTCCTGGCCGACATCGAGACCGTGGTGCGCCAGTGCCCGGCCGAGCGCCAGACCCTGCTGTTCTCGGCCACCTATCCCGACGGCATTGCCGGCCTGGCCCAGCGCTTCATGCGCGAGCCGCAGACCGTGAAGGTCGCGGCCCAGCACAGCGCGGGCAAGATCGCGCAGCGCTGGTACGAGGTGGAGGCGCGCGAGAAGCTCGACGTGGTGGCGTGCCTGCTGGCCCATTTCCGTCCCGAGTCGAGCATCGCCTTCTGCAACACCAAGCAGCAGTGCCGCGATGTGGTGGCTGCATTGCAGGCCCAGGGTTTCAGCGCGTTGGCGCTGTTCGGCGAGCTGGAGCAGCGCGAGCGCGACGAGGTGCTGGTGCAGTTTGCCAACAAGAGCTGCAGCGTGCTCGTGGCCACCGATGTGGCGGCGCGCGGCCTGGACATTGCCGACCTGTCGGCCGTGATCAACGTGGATGTGACGCCCGATCCCGAGGTGCATATCCACCGCATAGGCCGCACGGGCCGCGGCGATGCCGAGGGCCTGGCGCTGAATCTGGTCAGCATGGACGAGATGGGCAGCGTGGGCAGGATCGAGCAGCTGCAGGGCCGTGCCTCGGAGTTCTTCCCTGTCGATGAACTCAAGCCCACGGCCGGCGGCCAGCTGCTGCCGCCCATGTGCACCATCCAGATCATCGGCGGCCGCAAGGAAAAGATCCGCGCCGGCGACGTGATGGGCGCCATGTGCGCGGACTTCGGCTATGCGCGCGAGCAGATCGGCAAGATCAGCGTCAACGATTTCTCCACCTATGTGGCCGTGGACCGCAAGATCGCTTCTGCGGCCTGTGCCAAGCTCAATGCGGGACGGGTCAAGGGCAAGAGCGTGAAGGCGCGGTTGCTGTAAATCTAGGCGAAATCTGTCTCCGGCCCAATTCAGCCAAGCGTGGGCTGCTCATAAAAAAAGCCTTCTCGACCAGAGAAGGCTTTTCTGTTGTCGGAATCCTGGGTACTTGCAGGTGCGAGAAAAATATTGACTAATTCCTTTTGGGTATAAAAAAATTAAAAATCAGTATTTTGATGAATAAGTAATTGTTCTGACAATCGCCTCCTTGATCAAGGAGTTTGCCGTGAACCTGCCTCATTTTCTGATCCGCACCGTTTGGGCCCTGCTGGCCGCAACCTGCGTGCAGGGCACGGCCATGGCTCAGCAGCCGGAGTTTCCGGCGCGCCCGGTCAAGCTGGTGGTGGCCAATGGCGCGGGCAGCGTGCCCGATCTGCTGGCGCGCCAGGTGGGCAGCCTGGTTTCCAGGGAGTGGAGGCAGGCCGTGGTGGTGGAAAGCAAGGGCGCGGCTGGCGGTGTTGCGGCCGTGGACGCCGTGGTCAGGTCGCCTGCCGATGGCCATACCCTGCTGGTTGGCGGTGACAGTGCCATCACCATCATGCCCAATGTCCAGCGCAATCTGCCTTACGACGTCAGGAACGATCTGATTCCTGTGACCAAGCTGGGTCAGTCCGACTTCGTGCTGGTGGCCAACCCGCGCAAGGGCTACAAGACGCTCCAGGAATTCGTGGCCTTTGCCAAGGCCCATCCGGGCCAGATCAACTATGCCTCGTCCGGCACCGGTAGCGCACAGCATCTGGCCATGGAGCAGTTCAAGCAGCGCGCGGGATTCTTTGCCACGCATATCCCTTATCGCGGCGGCCCGCAGGGACTGCAGGACGTGCTGGCCGGCCAGGTCGATGTGATGCTGGTCGCCGTGGCTCCTGCATTGGCGCAGATCCAGAGCGGTAAGCTCACGGCGCTGGCGGTCTCCGGCCTGCAGCGTCACCCCTTGCTGCCCCAGGTGCAGACCCTGGCCGAGACTTACAAGGGCTTCGAGGTCGGCGCCTGGTTCGGCCTGTTTGCCCCCAGGGGCACGCCCGCCGCCGTGGTACAGGCCGTGGCCCGCGATACCGACCGGGCCTTGAAGGACCCGGAGCTGCGCCAGGCCCTGCTGCAGCAAGGCATCAAGCCTGTGGGCGAGGGCCAGCAGGTCTTTATCAGGCAGATCCGGAGCGACGATGTGCGCGTGGCCCAGCTGGTGCGCACCATCGGCTTGAGCGTCGAGTAAACGGCGTTCCGGAGTTGTTGTCCGCTTATTTGGCGTAGGGGTCCTGGAAGCCGAGTTCCTGCATGATTTCGGTTTCGTAGGCTTCCATTTCCTCGGCGTCTTCCTCGCTGGTCTCGTGGTCCCAGCCCTGGGCGTGCAGCGTGCCGTGCACCAGCAGGTGGGCGTAGTGCTCTTCGAGCGACTTGTTCTGCTCCCTGGCTTCACGCTCGACCACGGGCGCGCACAGCACCAGGTCGGCCATCACCGTGGGCTCCTGCTGGTAGTCGAAGGTCAGCACATTGGTCGCGTAGTCCTTGTGGCGGTACTCGCGGTTCAGGCCCCGGCCTTCCTCGGCATCGACGATGCGCACGGTGATTTCGGCGTCCACGGCCAGCGCGTGGCGAATCCAGCGCGTGACCTTGCTGCGGGACAGCACGGCGCGGTGGGCGGCCGCTTCGGGGAAGCGGGCGAATTGCAGGGACAGTTGCAGCTGGTTCAGAGTCATTTTGGCTTGTGGCGCTTGTCTGGCAAGCGCAGTCAGCTATGAAATCGGTAGAAAACTGGTGCAGGGCTCAGAGCTCGTCCGCGGAAGGCAGCGGCCGGGCCGCGCGCGTGCGGTGCTTGGGCGCCGAGGTGCCTTCGGAGACGCGGCCGTGCGCATCGTAGGCGTCCACGATGCGGGCCACCAGCGGGTGGCGCACCACGTCGGCGCTGGTGAAGTGGTTGATGGCAATGCCCTTGACGCGCCTGAGCACGCGCTCGGCATCGACGAGGCCGCTGGGCATGCCCTTGGGCAGGTCGACCTGGCTCACGTCGCCCGTGACCACGGCCCGGGAGCCGAAGCCTATGCGCGTGAGAAACATCTTCATCTGCTCGGGCGTGGTGTTCTGGGCCTCGTCGAGAATGACGAAGGCGTTGTTGAGCGTGCGCCCGCGCATGAAGGCCAGCGGCGCGATCTCCAGCACATTGCGCTCGAAGGCCTTCTGCACGCGGTCGTAGCCCATGAGGTCGTAGAGCGCGTCGTACAGCGGGCGCAGGTAGGGGTCCACCTTCTGCGCCAGGTCGCCGGGCAGAAAGCCCAGGCGCTCGCCGGCTTCCACGGCCGGGCGGGTGAGCACGATGCGCTGCACATTGCTGCGCTCCAGCGCGTCCACGGCGCAGGCCACGGCCAGATAGGTCTTGCCCGTGCCCGCGGGGCCGATGCCGAAGGTGATGTCGTGGACGGCAATGTTTTCCAGGTACTGGACCTGGTTGGGCGTGCGGGCGCGCAGGTCGGCGCGGCGCGTGGTCAGCTGGGGCGTGTCCAGGGGCGCCTCGATCAGCTCGGTGTCGCCGGCCAGCATGAGCTGCAGCGTATCTTCGGCGATCGCATCGTCGGCAATCTCGTACAGGGCCTGCAGCAGCTCCAGCGCGTCGTTGGCCTTGGCCTTGGGGCCGTCGATCTTGAACTGCTCATGGCGGTGGGCAATCTTGACGCCCAGGGCGATCTCGATGGTGCGCAGGTGCGCATCCGCCGGTCCGCACAGATGGGACAGGCGCGTATTGTTGTGTGGTGTGAAGGTGTGGCGCAGGATCACGCGGATAATTCCAATGAAGAGTGGCCCCCGACCGGCTCGCTATGTGCAGCCGCAGCCCCCGTACCCAAGCGTTCGGGGGCGTATCTCATTTTGGGGCGGTCCGGCGATGAAAAAGCCGCCGAAAAATTCGCCAATTGGCGGCAAAGGATTTCAATGATAGGCAAATTGACAGGAACCTTGCTCGAAAAAAACCCGCCGGAGGTGCTGGTGGACTGCGGCGGCGTGGGCTACGAGGTGCAGGTGCCCATGAGTACCTTCTACAACCTGCCGGCCACGGGCAGCAAGGTGGCCCTGCTGATCCACTTCGTGGTGCGAGAGGATGCGCAACTGCTGTTCGGCTTCGGCACGGCGCGTGAGCGCCAGACCTTCCGCGAGCTGATCAAGATCACCGGCATAGGTCCGCGCATGGCGCTGGCCGTGCTCAGCGGTATGAGCGTGGATGATCTGGCCGATGCCGTGTCCCAGCAGGAGGCCGGCCGCCTGGTCAAGGTGCCGGGCATCGGCAAGAAGACCGCCGAGCGCCTGCTGCTGGAGCTCAAGGGCAAGATCGGCGCCGACACGGGCGCGCAGTCGCTGTTTGCCAACAACCACGACCAGAACGACATCCTGCAGGCGCTGATGGCGCTGGGCTATTCGGACAAGGAAGCCTCGGCCGCCCTCAAGAAGCTGCCGCCCGACGTCGGCGTCAGCGAAGGCATCAAGCTGGCCCTGAAGGCTCTGACAAAATGACGCGCGGCCCGGTGTGTTCGCGCCGGCAACTTTGATGGGGCATACAACATGGATGGATGGGTACAACGCATGCGTATCGGCACATGGTGCGTGACTGCGGCAGTGGCGCTGCTGGCTGGCTGCGGCGGTGGCGGCGGAGGTGGTTCCCAAGGTGCCAGCCTCCCCGCCAGTACGCCCAAGGCCTATGTACTGGATTCGGTGGTGCTGCCCGCATCGGCGGCCAAGAGCGTGGCGGCGCTGTCCGCGGCCGTGCGGCCTGCGGCCGCCACGCTGGTCCTGCCGCAATGGAGCGAGGCCAAGCAGGCATCGGTAGGCGAGCCAGGCACGCCAACGCAGATCGGAGTCGCGAGATCGCTGTCCGCCACGCAGACGGCGGATGAGCTGGCTCAGACCCTGCATTGGTCCCAGGCGCCCGACGGAGGACAGGTCGCAGCCATCAGCATCACCTCGACCGGTGCCTACGGCGTGCGCCTGGGCCTGCTGGTGGAAAGCCTTCCCGATGCCGCGCAGATCCGCCTGTATCGCCAGGACGGCAGCAAGGCCGGCTACCAGACCACGGGCCAGGCCATCAACGAGGCCATCGCCCGCAACCGCGCGGCTGACGGCAATACCCAGGCTGCCGGCACTTGGTGGTCCCCCGATCTGGGAGCCGACGAGGTGACGCTGGAAATCGGCCTGCCGGCGGGCGTTCCCGCGTCGCAGTTGCAGATCGCCATTCCCACGCTGACGCATGCCTATGTCAATCTCGCGCTGCCGACCGAGGCCGACCTGCGGGCCACCTATCCGACCAAGAGCGTGGGCGATGCAGGCACATGCGAGCTCGATGCGAGCTGTGCCGACCGGTACGCCTCCGAACGCAATGCCGTGGCACGCATGACCTTTGTGGGCACGGATGGCAAGTACTACTACTGCACCGGTACCCTGCTGAACAACACCAGGGGCGACTATGCGCCGTATTTCCTGACGGCCAACCATTGCGTCTCGACGCAATCGTCGGCCAGCTCGCTGCGCACGGACTGGTTCTTCCGCTCGGCCAGCTGCAACAGCTTTGCACCCAATCCGCTGGCCGCGGTACGCCAGCAAGGCGCCACGCTGCTGTACGCCACTTCCGTGACCGACACCTCGCTGCTGCGGCTCAATGAAACACCGCCGGTCGGCGTGACGCTGTCCGGCTGGGATGCGCGCGGCACGGCCGTGGTCAATGCCTCCATCTATGCGCTGCACCATCCGCAAGGCGATTGGCTGAAATACAGCGAGGGCCAGGTCCAGGGCTATAACAATTGCTCCACGAGCGGCGGCGGCATTTCCTGCAATGCGGGCAATCTGCAAAGCGATTTTCTGGGCGTAGGCTGGAGCAAGGGGACGACCGAGGGCGGCAGCAGCGGCTCGGCCCTCTTCCTCGGTGGCCGCGTGGTGGGCACGTTGTCGGGGGGCAGCAGCGCCTGCACGGCGACCGGCGGCATCGATGCCTATAGCCGGTTTGACCACGCGTTCAACAACAGGCTCAAGGACTGGCTGGCCCAGTAATCGGCCGCTTGATGCATGGCGGCCCCGGGAGCAAGGCGACCGGGGCTTTTTTATTGCCGCCGGGCCGCCCCAAGGCAATAAGGCCCCCTCGGGGGGCAGCGGCCACACGCAGTGGGCAAGCGTGGGGGTCTTTTTATTTGCCCGTGAGCTGCCTCACGGCTGCCTGGGTCTTCTCCACATGCTCCAGCGGGTCCGGGCCCATATGCACGAACTTGATCCTGCCGTCCTGGCCGATCACGTAGGAGATGCGGTCGGCCCGCTCGGGATTGGCCGCGGCGGCCGCGTCATAGGCCTTGATGGTGGCGGCGCTGGGGTCGGAAGCCACGGCGAACTGGTCGCGGCAGGCTTCGGTGGAAAAGCGCTTGAGGGTGGCGATGTCGTCATGCGACATGCCCACCACCGTGGCGCCCATGGCCGCGAAGCGCGGCGTGGCTTCGGCAAACGCATGGGCTTCGAGGGTGCAGCCCTGGGTGAAGGCCTTGGGGAAGAAGTACAGCACGACCGGGCCCTTCCTGAGCGCGGCGGCCATGTCGAAATCGAAGGCCTTGCCGGCGACGGCGGCCTCGGTGCGGAACAGGGGCGCGTGCGCTCCGGGCTTGAGCGTGGCCTGGGCCGATAGCGAGAACAGGACGGCCAGCAGCAGGGCGGCGGGCCGGAGCCGTGAAAAATGGGCGGGCATGGCGATCTCTGGCAGTGCGGAGGGGCGTTCATTGTGCGCTTGCGGCATGCCGCATCCGACGACGGCAAGCTGATTGCAGTGGGGATATGGGACGCCGGCCCGGGATGGGGCCGCGCGCCACGGCACAATCCGGGGCATGACGATTCATGTGGACGATTTCGCCGCCAGCCCTTCCCCCGCCAAGCCCGCGCGAGAGCCCATGGGTGGCGCCGCGCCGCGCATGGTGTCGGCGGGGCCGGCCTCCAACGGCGAAGAGGCGCTGGAGCGGGCCCTGCGCCCCAAGCTGCTCGATGAATACGTGGGCCAGGCCAAGGCCCGCGAGCAGCTGGAAATCTTCATCGGCGCGGCCAGGAAGCGCAGCGAGGCGCTGGACCATGTGCTGCTGTTCGGCCCACCGGGCCTGGGCAAGACCACTTTGAGCCACATCATCGCGGCCGAGCTGGGCGTGAACCTGCGCCAGACCAGCGGCCCGGTGCTCGAGAAGCCCAAGGACCTGGCGGCGCTGCTGACCAACCTCGAGCCCAACGACGTGCTGTTCATCGACGAGATCCACCGCCTCTCGCCCGTGGTCGAGGAAATCCTCTATCCGGCGCTGGAGGATTACCAGATCGACATCATGATCGGCGAGGGGCCGGCCGCGCGTTCCATCAAGCTGGACCTGCAGCCCTTCACGCTGGTGGGGGCCACCACGCGCGCGGGCATGCTGACCAATCCGCTGCGCGACCGCTTCGGCATCGTGGCGCGGCTGGAGTTCTATACCTCGGAGGAACTCGCGCGCATCGTGCGCCGCAGCGCGGGCCTGCTGGGCGCGCCCATCGACGACGAAGGCTGCTTCGAGATCGCGCGCCGCTCGCGCGGCACGCCGCGCATCGCCAATCGCCTGCTGCGCCGCGTGCGCGACTATGCCGACGTCAAGAGCGACGGCCGCATCACGCGCGAGCTGGCCGACAAGGCCCTGGCCATGCTGGACGTGGACCCGCGAGGCTTCGACATCATGGACCGCAAGCTGCTCGAGGCCGTGGTGCACCGCTTCGACGGCGGCCCCGTGGGCCTGGACAACATCGCGGCCAGCATCGGCGAGGAGCCGGGCACCATCGAGGACGTGATCGAGCCCTACCTCATCCAGCAGGGCTTTCTGCAGCGCACGCCGCGCGGCCGCATGGCCACCCAGGCCGCCTACCGGCACCTGGGCCTGCCGGCCCCCGGAGACGATTCGGCATAAAACTGGCGCGACCCAAGTCAGAGACGCCGAGCAAGAGCCGCCTGCGTCGTCCCCTCTGGGGAAGCCGCGCAGCGGCTCAGGGGGGGATCAATTGTTCTGTGGTCCAGCGCTCCAGAACGCCTGCAGCACGCCGGGCAGCCCCTCGATCTGCGTGACCACCTGGTCCAGCTCCTCGGCATGCACGGCCGTGGCGAACAGTTCGGCTTCGATTTCGGTGTTGTGCGGGTGGATTTCGTGCTTTTCCACCGTGCGCACCGGGTAGTTGGCCGCTTCCAGCAGCTCCTGCATGCCTTCGCGCACATCGGCCTGGGCAGTCTGCTGGCAGATCACGTACACATAGTAGGTGGCCTCGCCCGCGTGCTCGGCCACGGGGTGGCGGTCGATGTAGTTGACCACGGGGCGCAGCAAGGTGTTGCTGGCCAGCACGAACAAGGTGGCGATGCCGGCCTCGGGCAGCAGGCCCGCGCCCGCGCAGGCGCCCACGGCGGCCGAGCCCCACAGCGTGGCGGCGGTGTTCAGCCCCGTGATGTTGGCGCCTTCCTTCATGATGGCGCCGGCGCCCAGAAAGCCCACGCCCGAGACCACGTACGAGATGACGCGCGTGGCGCCGTCCGCGCCCGAGACGCGCATGGCCAGGTCCACGAACACGGCCGCGCCCACGGCGACCAGGGTATTGGTGCGCAGGCCTGCCGTGCGCTGGCGTATCTGGCGCTCCAGGCCGATGATGCTGCCGCAGACGAAGGCCACGACGAGGCACAGCACGGTGTTGAGCGTGGCGAGCAGTTGGAAGTTCTGTAGGGATTGCATGGTTTCTGATTGTTATTGTCGGTAATTACCAGCCATAACGGTAAATATAGAAGCGCTTGAGCAGCGTGGTCAGCACAGCATAGGCCAGCAATATGGCAGTCAGCCAGGGAAAGTAGCTCATCGGCAGGGCCTGCAGCTTGAAGCTCCCGGCCAGCGGGCCCATGGGCAGGAAGATGCCTATGGCCATGATGGTGGCCGTGGCGGCCAGCAAAGGCCAGGAGGCGCGGCTTTGCAGGAAGGGAATCCTGGGCGTGCGGATCATGTGCACGATCAGCGTCTGCGTGAGCAGCCCCACCACGAACCAGCCCGACTGGAACAGCGTCTGCTGCCCGGCCGTGTCGGCGTGGAACACCAGCCACATCAGCGCGAAGGTGAGCACGTCGAACAGCGAGCTGACGGGGCCGAAGAAGAGCATGAAGCGGCCCAGGTCCTGGGGATTCCAGCGCAGCGGCCGCGCGACCATTTCCTCGTCCACGTTGTCGAACGGAATGGCGATCTGCGAGAGGTCGTACAGCAGGTTCTGCACCAGCAGCTGCATGGGCAGCATGGGCAGAAAGGGGATGAAGGCCGAGGCGATCAGCACCGAGAACACGTTGCCGAAATTGGAGCTGGCCGTCATGCGGATGTATTTGAGCATGTTGCTGAAGGTGCGGCGCCCTTCGAGCACGCCCTGCTCGAGCACCATCAGGCTTTTTTCGAGCAGGATGATGTCGGCCGCCTCGCGGGCGATGTCCACGGCGCTGTCGACGCTGATGCCGATATCGGCGGCGCGCAGCGCGGGCGCGTCGTTGATGCCGTCGCCCATGAAGCCCGTGACATGGCCGCTGGCGCGCAGCGCATGCACGATGCGCTCCTTGTGCAGTGGCGTCAGGCGTGCGAACAGCACATGCGATTGCACGGTGCGGCGCAGCGCGGTCTCATCCATGGCCTCGATGTCGCTGCCGACGATGGCTTGGTCCACCTGCAGCCCCACGTCGCGGCAGACCTTGCGCGCCACCAGTTCGTTGTCGCCCGTGAGCACCTTGACCGCCACGCCATGCTGCAGCAGTGCGGCAATGGCGGCCCGGGTGGACTCCTTGGGCGGATCGAGGAAGGCCACATAGCCGATCAGGGTCAGCTCGGCCTCGTCGGCGATGCCGTAGGTGCTCTTGTCGGGCGGCACTTCCTTCATGGCCACGGCCACCACGCGCAGGCCTTCGCTGTTCAGGCCTTCGGTGACGGCGCGCACCTGCTCGCGGCGCTGCGGCGTGAGCGGCAGCACCGCATCGCCGTCGCGCCCACCGTCTCGAATATGGGTGCAGGCCTGCAGGATTTCCTCGACCGCGCCCTTGCAGATCAGCTCGTGGTGGTGGTTGCGCTCGGCCACCACCACGGACATGCGCCGGCGCTGGAAGTCGAACGGAATCTCGTCGACCTTGCGGTAGTCCTCGTTGATGTGCAGCCGCGTGCGCAGCTCCACGTGTTCGAGCACGGCGCGGTCCAGCAGGTTCTTGAGCCCGGTCTGGTAGTAGCTGTTGAGGTAGGCGAACTGCAGCACCTCGTCGCTGGGGCGGCCCTGCACGTCGGTGTGGCGTTCCAGCGCGATGCGGTCCTGGGTCAGCGTGCCGGTCTTGTCGGTGCACAGCACATCCATGGCGCCGAAGTTCTGGATGGCATCCAGGCGCTTGACCACCACCTTCTGGCGCGACAGCGCCACGGCCCCCTTGGCCAGCGTGGAGGTCACGATCATGGGCAGCATCTCGGGCGTCAGGCCCACGGCCACCGACAGCGCGAACAGAAAGGCCTGGCCCCAGTCGCCCTTGGTGTAGCCGTTGATGAACAGCACCACGGGCACCATCACGGCCGCGAAGCGGATCAGCAGCCAGCTGACGCTGTTCACGCCCTTCTCGAAGGCCGTGGCCGTGCGGTCCTGGTGCGTGATGCGCGCGGCCAGCGTGCCGAAATAGCTTTGGTTGCCCGTGGCGATCACCACGGCCGTGGCCGAGCCCGAGACCACGTTGCTGCCCATGAACAGCAGATTGCCGGCTTCCAGCAGCCGGCCGGCCTCCATGGCAGCGAGGGTGCGGCCGTCCTTTTCCACGGGCAGCGATTCGCCGGTCATGGCTGCCTGGCTCACGAACAGGTCCTTGGCGGACAGCACGCGGCAGTCGGCCGGGATCATGTCGCCGGCCGACAGGGCCACGATGTCCCCGGGCACCAGCTCGCGCATGGGCAGTTCGGACAGCGAAGCGTCATGGCCGTGGCCGCTGTCGCGAAAGCCTGTGGCCGGCGCCTCGGCATCGGCCCTGCGGCGCACGGTGACGCGGTTGCCGACCAGGGCCTGCAGGCGCGCTGCGGCGTGCCGGGACCTGCCCTCCTGGACAAAGCGCAGCAGCGTGGACAGCAGCACCATGCTGGCAATGACGATGGTGGCCTTCTCGTCCTCGGTGACGTAGGAGACCACGGCCAGCATCGTCAGCAGCAGATTGAAGGGGTTGCGGTAGCAATGCCACAGGTGCCGCCAGGCGGGCAGCGGCTTCTCATGCGCGACCTCGTTGGGGCCGTGGCGGACCAGGCGCTCATCGGCCTGTTCGACGCTCAGGCCCCGGGCCGAGGTGTCCAGCTGCAGCAGCAGCGCCTGCGCCGGGCTGCAGGCGGCGGACTGCAATGCCCGCACCAGTGCCGGCGGCACGGTGGCGGCCGTGGACGGGCCGGCGGCCGGCATGGGGCGGCGGCCGAAGAGGCCGGCCAGGCGGTGGCTGCGCAGAAAGGCGCGGAACAGATTTTTGAGGATCTGCATGGCAGCCTCCCGTCAGTGCAAGGTCTTGCCGTAGGTGGCCGAGCGTGCCCATGGCAGCCGCGCCAGCCAGGGGCGCTGCACCTTGGCGCAGCGTAGCTCATCGCCAATGCGGCTGCGCTGCTCGCGGGTCAGCAGCGACAGGGCATCGGCGCGCTGGCGCGTGCTGAGATTGGCCATGGCCCCGGCCATGAGGGGGGCTGCATGGCGGTCAGCCAGGTGGCGCAGCACATCGGTGCGGCGCTCGGCCAGTGCCGAACTCACGGCATGGGCCAGGCCGTGGTGGTGGGCATCGACGGTGGAGAGGAATGTGGGGCGGGTGCGCTGCAGCACGCGCAGCCAGGCGAGGCGTTGCATGGGCATACTCCTTCGGGATGGCCCGGGAGCTGCCCGCCGTTGCTACGGCATCAGGCGCGCCACCCCCGGGCGGGGTTCCAGTCTGTGCGCGCTGCCTTCAGGTCAACACGCACGCCAAAAGGCTTGCGGATGCGCGCCGCCAAGGGCGGGCATCCGCAAGATCGACTCGGGTCGGGGTCCATACGTGTTTCTTGAAAAAGTGGATGAAAAGCGGGTCGGCGCCGGAGCCGGCCTGCGGCGAAGTCGCTCAGCGCGCGGCGTGGCTGCTCAGAAAGCTGCGGATGCGATGCGTGGGCCAGCTGGTCTGGGCATCGAGCTCGCGCGTCTGCTCCAGCGCTTGCTGCGAGAGCGTTGCCGGGACTGCGGGCGCTGCATGGTGGGGCATGCCGCCGGCTCGGCACAGGGGGCCGAACGGGGTGCGCAGCAACAGGTGCAGCGGACGCAGCTGGCGCAGAGAATGGGTCAGACGATGGCTCATGGCGTTCTCCTCGGCGGCTAATGCGTATGAAGGGAGCGGGCCAGGCGGCAGCGCAGCACAAGCGTTTTCGCGCGGGTCACGGCCCGGCCAGGGGCGGGAACTGACTTCGGCGCGAAAAATCTCAGTGAAGGGCAGAGCTTGCGGGTTTTCGGGTGCTACCTGCGCTGCGCACGGCAGACCGGCCTGGGCACAGGGGAGGAAAACAGCAAGTTGCGAAAGCGCGGGGCAAGGGATGCGGGGCGGTCGACGACGGCTCCCGATCCGGGGGAGTCTGTCAGTCGGCCAGCAGCGCAGCCGTTGCGGCCTGCGTTGAATCACTGGTTGAACTGGCACTGTCCACGTGGGGACTCCTGATATTGCGAAGCCTTGATTATGGCCGCTTCACTGGCCTAGGGTCAACCCTGAATTGTTTCAGCCCGTCTCTACCCGCCGTGGAGTAGCAGCGCCTGCGTCGCATGGCAGGTGGCGAGCCGCCCACCGCAGCCCGGGGCAGAGGCTGACTGAGCCAATTCAGAGGAGGACGCCTTCGAGAAAAGCTCGGTGAACCGCGAGAGCTGCTCCGTGGAAAGGCCGTTTCGCTCAAGTTCGTCCAGCTTGTGAAGCGCCTCTGCCGGCGCTGGGGACGCCGGGTCCGAGAGCATGAAGTGAGCGTTGGTGAAGAAGGGCTGCCTGAAGCGCTATAGGGCCTGTCTACGCCACGCACTCCGACTCGGACGCTAGCGATCTAGGGCCTGTCATCAATCAATCTCCCCTTTGGACTTGAAGGCCAAAGGCCCGAACCCAGGTGAAGTGGCATGACCAGAAGATATGCCATTGGCGATGGCCCATGGGAA
>NZ_BMEU01000014.1 GCF_014637085.1 Comamonas phosphati
TCCCATGGGCCATCGCCAATGGCATATCTTCTGGTCATACCACTTCACCTGGGTTCGGGCCTTTGGCCTTCAAGTCCAAAGGGGAGATTGATTGATGACAGGCCCTAGGCGCCACGGCTACATGGCGTCGAACGCCGCCTTGAGCCACTCCACGCCGGGCCTGTCGCCCGAAGTGTCGACCAGCACCACGTCGAAGCGGCAGGGCGGCGGCGCGCCGAGCCTCATCAGATAGTGCCTGGCGGCCAGCACGATGCGCTGCCGCTTGGCACCGCCTATGCTGGCCGCCGCGCCGCCAAAGCGCTCGGTGTTGCGGCTGCGCACCTCGACAAAGACCAGGGACCCGTCGCGGTCGCGCAGGATCAGGTCGATTTCGCCGCCGCCGCGGCCCGGCGTCCGATAATTGCGCTCGACCAGCTTCAGGCCCCGGGCCTGCAGATAGGCCAGTGCCTGTGCTTCCGCCAGCTGCCCGCGCTGCGTGGTGGTTGCCGCAGAAGCGCCAGGCCCGGCAGGCTTTTTTCCAAGGAAATCCATTGACTACCTCTTCAGGACTTACGCAAACAAGGATGCACCAAACGCCTTCCCCTCAAGCGAACGCCTTGCCCAAGCCTGATTTGCGTAAGTCGTTTTCTTTCGCCTCCGCGCTCACAGCCGCGCGCGATGCGGCCGCGTCCCAGCATTATCCGCAGGGAGCCCTGTATGTGGTGGCGACGCCTATCGGCAATCTGGCCGACATCAGCCTGCGCGCCCTGCATGTGCTGCAGATCGTGGACTGCGTGGCCTGCGAGGACACCCGCCATACCCAGGGCATGCTGCGCAGCTACGGCCTGGACCGCCCGGGCAGCCAGCTGCTGGCCGTGCACCAGCACAACGAGGCCGAAGCCGCCCAGCAGGTCATCGCGCGCCTGCAGCAAGGCGAGCGCATCGCCTACGTCAGCGATGCGGGCACGCCGGGCGTGAGCGACCCCGGCGCGCGCCTGTGCGCAGCCGTGCAGGCCGCGGGCCTGCGCGCCATTCCGCTGCCCGGGGCCAGCAGCGTGACCTCGGCCATCAGCGTGGCCGGCGCCGTCACGCCGGCCCAGGGCGAAAGCGGCTTTGTGTTCGCCGGCTTTCTGCCCACCAAGAATGCCGAGCGCCTGGCCGCCGTGCAGCAACTGGCCGGCGAGGCACGCTGCACGGTGCTGCTGGAGGCCCCGCACCGCATCCTCGACCTGGCCCAGGCGCTGGCGCTGCTTGGCCAGCGCCCGGTGACGCTGGCGCGCGAGATCACCAAGCAGTTCGAGGACATCGCCACCATGCCGGCGGCCGAGCTGGCGGCCTGGCTGCAGGCCTCGCCCCAGCGCGTGAAGGGCGAGTTCGCCGTCGTGCTGCACCCCGTGGCCCGGCAGCAGGAATCGGGTGAAGCCGAGCGTGTGCTGCAGCTGCTGCTGGCCGAGCTGCCGACCAAGAGCGCCGTCAAGCTGGCCGCCGAAATCACCGGGGCCAGCCGCAACACGCTGTACGAGCGCGCGCTGGAGCTCAAGCGCGCAGCTGAGAGCGAATAAACATCAAATCGGACACAAAGCAAGCCAGGAGCAGCTCAGGGGTATTCACGCATACGCCAAGCCTGTGGCCACGCCGCCAAACAGATCACCCTCGACCTGCGGCACCCCAGGAAACTGCTGCCGCAAGGCATCGCGCAAGGTGCGCAATGCCGACGAACCGCCGGTCAGGTAGATGGCGTCGGGCGCAGCGACACCGGCCTGCTGCACGCATTCCGCCGCACAGGCCACGACCTGCTGCAGCAGCGCCTGCAGCAGGTCGCCCAGCACCTCAGGCGTGATTTCGGCCGCCAGATCCGGCTCCAGCCAGCCCAGCTCCACCGCCGCGGCCGCATGGCGGCTGGAGGCGGCGATCTTGGCCTGCTCCACGGCATTGGCCAGCCGATGGCCTTCGCGCGCGTCCAGCACCCGCATCAGGCGCTGGTACAGATGCAGATCCCGATAGTCGCTGCGCAGCGCGCGGGCCGCTGCCAGCGCCTTGGGCGAATAAAGCCACTGGATCAGATGCCAGGTGGACAGATCGAAGAACACGCTGCTGGGCACCTCGCGGCCGCTGGGCCCCAGGTGCCGGTAGCCCAGCAGCGGCATGAGCTGCTCGACATTGAGCCGGTGGTCGAAATCCGTGCCGCCGATATGCACGCCCGTGGTGGCCAGAATGTCCTGCGTGCGATCGGCATGCCGTGCCTGCGCGGGCCCCAGGCGCACCACGGTGAAGTCCGAGGTACCGCCGCCGATATCGACCACCAGCACCACGGCTTCGCGTTCCAGGCGCTGCTCGTAGTCCAGCGCGGCCGCAATCGGCTCGAGCTGGAAACTCACTTCGCCCAGCCCCGCCGTGCGCGCCGCGGCGGCCAGCGATTCCTGGGCCTGGCGGTCACGTTCGGGATGGGCGTCGACAAAATGCACCGGGCGGCCCAGCACCACGCGCTCGGGCAGGCGTCCATCCAGCGCCCGGCGGGTCTGGTCGGCCACGCGCTTGAGGAAGATGCCGATGATGTCCTGGTAGCTCACCAGCTTGCCATGCACCGCCGTCTTTTCCTGCAGCAGGCTGCTGCCCAGCAGGCTCTTGAGCGAGCGCATCAGCCGCCCCTCCTCGCCCTCCAGGTACTGGGCCATGGCGTCGCGGCCGAAATGCGTACGCTGCTCCTCGGTATTGAAGAACAGGGCCGTGGGCATGCCCGTGGCGGCGGCGCCTTCCAGCGGCAGCAGCCGCGCGGCCTGGCCTGGCGCACGGTAGGCCGCGGCCGAGTTGGAAGTGCCAAAGTCAATGCCCAGCGTGCCGGGAACGGTCAATACATCTGCCATGGTCGTTATCGAAACAAAAGCTGCTGGCGCCTGAACATGAACGGCAAAAACAAAAACGCCCGCTGTTGTCAGCGGGCGTTTTCAATTTGGTTGCGCGAGAAGGATTTGAACCTCCGACCTTTGGGTTATGAGCCCAACGAGCTACCAGACTGCTCCATCGCGCGGTAATTCCAAATTATAGCAGGCTTTTGGGCCTGCCCTGGCTTATTCAGCCTTGGCTTCAGCGGCTTCTTCAGCGCGCTCGACCAGTTCCACATAGGCCATGGGGGCGTTGTCGCCCACGCGGAAGCCCATCTTCAGGATACGGGTGTAGCCGCCGGGACGCTTGGCGTTGCGGGGACCCAGCACGTTGAACAGCTTGGTCACGCTGTCGCGGTCGCGCAGGCGGTCGAAAGCCAGACGGCGGTTGGCAACGGTGTCAACCTTGGCCAGGGTGATCATGGGCTCGATGACCTTGCGCAGTTCCTTGGCCTTGGGGACCGTGGTCTTGATCGCTTCGTGTGCGATCAGCGAGTTCATCATGTTCTGCAGCATCGCCTTGCGATGCGAAGAAGTGCGATTCAGTTTGCGGAGGCCGTGACCGTGACGCATGGTGCTTTTCCTTTGATCTGTCGATCTTTTCTAAATTAGATCGGGCAGCCGTATCAGGTACTGCCCGAGGCACTGTTCCGCTTCAGCGGAACTCAATGACTCCACCGCGAAAGCGGAGCCTTTGATTATAGCGATTAACGCTTTTCCAGGCCGGCAGGCGGCCAGTTCTCGAGCTTCATGCCCAGCGTCAGACCGCGGGAAGCCAGGACTTCCTTGATCTCGTTGAGCGACTTGCGACCCAGGTTCGGGGTCTTGAGCAGCTCGTTTTCGGTACGCTGGATGAGGTCGCCGATGTAGTAGATGTTCTCTGCCTTGAGGCAGTTGGCCGAACGCACGGTGAGTTCCAGCTCGTCCACGGGACGCAGCAGGATGGGATCGAACGAGGTTGCGGCACCGCGGCCGCCGGCCGGAGCGTCGAACACGCTGGCGATGTCGCCGCCGTCGAGCTGGGCGAAAACAGCCAGCTGTTCCACCAGGATCTTGGCGGAAGCGCGTACGGCGTCTTCAGCGGTGATGGCACCGTTGGTTTCGATTTCCAGAACCAGCTTGTCCAGATCGGTACGCTGTTCCACGCGGGCGGATTCGACGGCGTAGCTCACGCGCTTGACGGGCGAGAACGAAGCGTCCAGCACGATGCGGCCGATCGACTTGGTCGACTCGTCGCCGTAGCGGCGCACGTTGCCGGGCACATAGCCACGACCCTTTTCCACCTTGATCTGCATGTCCAGCTTGCCGCCCTGCGACAGGTTGGCGATGACATGATCAGGGTTGACGATTTCCACGTCGTGGGGCGTCTGGATGTCGCGCGCCGTGACAACGCCTTCGCCGTCCTTGCGCAGGCTCAGCGTGACTTCGTCGCGGTTGTGCAGCTTGAACACCACACCCTTGAGGTTCAGCAGGATGTTGACCACATCTTCCTGGACACCATCGATCGAGGAGTACTCGTGCAGCACTCCAGCAATCGTAACTTCCGTCGCTGCGTAACCCACCATGGACGAGAGCAGGACACGGCGCAGGGCGTTGCCCAGCGTATGGCCGTAGCCGCGCTCAAACGGCTCCAGAACCACCTTGGCACGATTGTGGCCAAGCTGTTCGACATTGATTGTCTTGGGCTTCAGCAAATTGGTTTGCATGCAGACTTCCTCTCAATACCCCCGGCTCGTTACACCGGTAAGGCTGGTGAAGCACCCACGGCACGATGCCTCGCGCCGTGGGGACGGTTTTACAGAAATGTCGCTGCCAAGAATTAACGCGAGTACAGTTCAACGATCAGGGATTCGTTGATGTCGGCGCCGAATTCGTCGCGGTCAGGAGACTTCTTGAAAGTGCCTTCTGCCTTGTCGGTGGCCACTTCCACCCATGCGGGGAAACCCACTTGAGAAGCCAGTTGCAGGGCTTCGACCACGCGAGCCTGCTTCTTGGACTTTTCACGCACGGCGACCAGGTCACCCACCTTCACGGAGTAGGAGGGGATGTTCACGGCCAGGCCGTTCACGGTGATGGCCTTGTGCGAAACCAGCTGGCGAGCTTCCGAGCGGGTCGAGCCGAAGCCCATGCGGTACACGACGTTGTCCAGACGCGATTCGAGCAGCGTCAGCAGGTTGGCGCCGGTGTTGCCGCGCTTGCGCTCGGCCGCTTCGAAGTAGCGGCGGAATTGTTTTTCCAGCACGCCGTACATGCGCTTGACCTTCTGCTTTTCACGCAGTTGCAGACCGTAGTCGGAGGTACGCTGACCGGAAGTGCGGCCGTGCTGGCCGGGCTTGGTGTCGAACTTTGCCTTGTCAGCGATGGAGCGACGGGCGCTCTTCAGGAACAGATCGGTGCCTTCGCGGCGGGAGAGTTTGGCCTTGGGGCCGATATAGCGTGCCACTTGATTTCCTTTGTTTCATCTGCCGTGCACAAACACGGGAGCCGCCCTCGATGCTAAAAGCACCTGGGCGGCGGTGGGCTTGATTAAGATTAAATACGACGACGCTTTTGAGGGCGGCAGCCGTTGTGGGGAACCGGCGTCACGTCCGCGATGGAAGTGATGCGGATGCCCAGAGCACCCAGGGCGCGCACCGAGGATTCACGGCCGGGACCGGGACCCTTGATTTCGACGTCCAGGTTCTTGATGCCCTGTTCGATAGCCGCACGACCAGCCACTTCCGAAGCCACCTGGGCTGCGAAGGGAGTCGACTTGCGCGAACCCTTGAAGCCCTGGCCACCCGACGAGGCCCACGACAGAGCGTTGCCTTGGCGGTCGGTGATGGTGATGATCGTGTTGTTGAACGAAGCGTGCACGTGTGCAATGCCGTCCGAAATGTTCTTACGGACCTTCTTGCGAACGCGGGCTGCTGCGTTGTTAGCGGGAGACTTAGCCATAGTGATCTCTCAATCTCTCTTTATTTCTTCAAAGCCGCTGCGCCCTTGCGCGGACCCTTGCGGGTACGGGCATTCGTGCGGGTACGTTGACCGCGCATGGGCAGGCCGCGACGATGACGGAAACCGCGGTAGCAGCCGATGTCCATCAGACGCTTGATGTTCATCGTGGTTTCACGACGCAGATCACCTTCCAGCGTCAGGGGAGCCAGTTGGTCGCGGATCTTTTCCAGATCGGCGTCCGTCAGATCCTTGATCTTCTTGGAATACTCGATGCCGCAGGCTTCGCAGATCTTGCGAGCTGTTGTACGACCGATGCCGAAGATGGCGGTCAGGCCGATTTCAGCATGCTTGTGCGGCGGGATGTTAATGCCAGCAATACGTGCCATATTAGTCCTCTAATGCTTTCAATCAACCTTGGCGCTGCTTGTGGCGCTGGTCCGTGCAGATCACGCGCACAACACCTTTGCGACGGATGATCTTGCAGTTACGGCAGATTTTCTTGACCGAAGCCGAAACTCTCATTTCATTCTCCTAAAACTTTCCATCCACTATCGGCCTATCGACCTGGGACACATTGCCCGCGATAGATCTCGATGGGCGTCTACTAACTTTTGGCAGGCTGCCCACCCGGGCAGCCTTGTCATCAAATACCAGCCTTGAAGTTCGCTTTTTTCAGGAGCGACTCGTATTGCTGCGACATCACGTAGTTCTGAACCTGCGCCATGAAGTCCATCGTCACCACCACAATAATCAGCAGCGATGTGCCACCGAAGTAAAACGGAACGTTGTACTTCAGGATCATGAATTCGGGCAACAAGCACACGAAGGTAATGTAGATCGCGCCAGCCAGTGTCAGGCGAACCAGAATCTTGTCAATGTAGCGTGCCGTCTGGTCGCCAGGACGGATCCCGGGGATGAAAGCGCCACTCTTCTTCAGGTTGTCGGCTGTTTCCCGGCTGTTGAAGACCAGGGCCGTGTAGAAGAAGCAGAAGAAAATGATTGCGGTAGCGTAAAGGATGACATAGATCGGCTGACCAGGGGTCAACGTGCTCGCAATATCCTTCAGCCAGCGCATGGATTCTCCCGCACTGAACCAATTCACCACCGTCGCGGGCAGCAAGATGATCGAGGAAGCGAAGATGGGAGGAATGACCCCGGCCATGTTCAGCTTCAGCGGCAAGTGCGAAGACTGTCCGCCATACACCTTGTTTCCGACCTGACGACGAGCGTAATTCACCAGGATCTTGCGTTGGCCTCGCTCGACAAACACGACGAAGTACGTCACGCCCGCCACCACGAGAACAATGAAGATCGCAGCCAGGATGCTCATGGCACCGGTGCGCACCAGCTCCAGCAGACCGCCGATGGAGTTCGGCAGACCTGCGGCGATACCTGCAAAGATCAGGATCGAGATACCGTTGCCCAGACCACGTTCCGTAATCTGTTCACCGAGCCACATCAGGAATATGGTGCCGGCCGTGAGGCTGACCACCGCCGTGAGGCGGAAGCCGAAGCCCGGGCTCAGAACCAGTCCTGCGGAGCTTTCCAGGGCGACGGCAATACCCAGGGACTGAAAAATCGCCAGGCCCAGAGTGCCGTAGCGGGTGTACTGGGTAATCTTGCGACGACCCGCTTCACCTTCCTTTTTCAGCTGCTCGAATGTCGGGACCACATAGGTCATGAGCTGCATGATGATCGATGCCGAGATGTACGGCATGATCCCCAGTGCGAACACCGTGAAACGCGAGAGCGCTCCACCCGAGAACATGTTGAACAGATTGAGAATGCCGCCCTGCTGGCCATTGAACAGCTGCTGCAGCTGCGCTGGATCGATGCCCGGCACGGGGATATGCGCCCCGATACGGTAGACGATCAGCGCGAGCAACAGAAAAACCAGTCGACGCTTGAGATCGCCGAACTTCCCGGTTTTTGCAATTTGAGCTGCGCTAGTAGCCACGGATGTCTTCTTTCAGAACATTAATCAGGCGATGCTGCCGCCGGCAGCTTCGATGGCAGCCTTGGCACCGGCAGTAGCGCCGATACCGTTGAGCTTGACAGCCTTGGTGATTTCACCGCTCTTGATGACCTTGACCACCTTGGCGATTGCACCCACCAGACCGGCTTGCTTCAGGGCAGCCAGATCGACTTCGGCCAGGCCGAGCTGCTCCAGCTCGGACAGGTTCACTTCTGCATTGAACTTCAGCAGATGCGACTTGAAGCCACGCTTGGGCAGACGGCGCTGCAGAGGCATTTGACCGCCTTCGAAGCCCACCTTGTGGTAGCCACCCGAACGAGACTTCTGGCCCTTGTGACCACGACCGGCGGTCTTGCCCAGACCGGAGCCGATGCCGCGGCCGACACGGCGCTTGGCGTGCTTGGAGCCATCTGCAGGCTTGATGCTATTGAGTTCCATCATCAATCCTTTCAGAGAACCTTCACCAAGTAGGCGATCTTGTTAATCATGCCGCGCACTTCAGGAGTGTCCTGCAGTTCGCTGACGCTGTTCAGCTTACGCAGACCCAGGCCACGCACAGTCGCACGGTGCGACTCCTTGGTGCCGATGGGGCTACGAACCAGCTGAACCTTGACAGTTTGTTGTGTTGTCATGTGCTGGTCTCCGATCAGGCGGTGAAGATGTCTTCAACCGACTTGCCGCGCTTTGCTGCCACGTTCGCAGGGGTCGTGGAGTTCTTCAAAGCGTCGAAAGTTGCGCGAACCATGTTGTAGGGGTTCGACGAACCATGGCTCTTGGCCACGATGTCGGTGATACCCACCACTTCAAAAACAGCGCGCATAGGGCCGCCAGCGATGATGCCGGTACCCTTGGGAGCTGGGTGCAACTCAACCTTGGCTGCGCCGTGATGACCCTTCACCGAGTGGTGAATGGTGCCGCTCTTCAGTGCAACCTTCATCAGGTTGCGACGGCATTCTTCCATCGCTTTTTGCACGGCAGCAGGCACTTCCTTGGACTTGCCCTTGCCCATGCCAACGCGACCGTCACCGTCGCCAACCACGGTCAGTGCAGCGAAGCCGAGAATACGACCACCCTTCACAACCTTGGTGACGCGGTTCACCGCGATCATTTTTTCGCGCAGACCGTCGTCATTGCCTTGGTCTTGCACCTTGGGGGAAAACTTTGCCATTTCTATCCGCTCCGCTTAGAACTGCAGGCCCGCTTCACGAGCGGCCTCTGCCAAAGCCTTCACGCGGCCGTGGTATGCGAAACCGGCGCGGTCGAAAGCCACTTTCTCAACGCCGGCAGCCTTAGCCTTCTCGGCAATGCGCTTGCCGATCAGCGTAGCGGCAGCCACGTTGCCACCCTTGCCTGCACCGCCGAGTTGCGAGCGCACTTCGGCTTCTGCAGTGGAGGCCGAAGCCAGCACCTTGGTGCCGTCTTCCGAAACCACGGAGGCGTAGATATGGAGGTTGGTACGGTTCACGCTCAGACGCGCCACGCCTTGCTGGGCAATGCGGATACGAGTCTGACGGGCACGGCGCAGACGCTGCTCTTTCTTGTTCAACATCATGCAGCTCCTTACTTCTTCTTGGTCTCTTTGATCACGACCTTCTCATTCGCATAGCGAATGCCCTTGCCCTTGTAAGGCTCGGGAGGACGAACGGCGCGGATCTCAGCAGCCAACTGACCCACCACTTGGCGGTCAGCACCCTTGATCACGATTTCGGTCGGAGTCGGGGTAGCGACAGTGATGCCGGCAGGCATCTCGAAGTTGACGGGGTGCGAGAAGCCCACAGCCAGGTTCAGCTTGGAACCCGAAGCCGCGGCCTTGTAGCCCACGCCAATCAGCGTCAGCTTCTTCTCGAAGCCCTCGGTCACACCCTTGACCATGTTGTTGACCAGTTGGCGGAAGGTACCGGCCAGAGCGTCAGCTTCACGGGTTTCGTTAGCGGGTGCGAACGACAGCTTGCCGTCGTTGTTGCTGATGGCCACCTGGTTGTTCAGGGCCAGCGACAGATTGCCGCCCTTGCCCTTGACATTGATGGACTCAGCATTGAGGGACACATCCACGCCAGCGGGGATGGTCACATTTGCTTTTGCTACGCGAGACATTTCAGTATTTCTCCTTCAATGTCCGTTAGGCCACATAGCACAGCACTTCGCCGCCGACACCGGTAGCACGTGCTTTGCGATCGGTCATCACGCCCTTGGGAGTGGTGACGATGGCCACGCCCAGGCCGTTTTGAACCTGGGGGATTGCGTTACGGCCCTTGTACACGCGCAGGCCGGGACGGCTCACACGCTCGATACGCTCGATCACCGGGCGACCGGCGTAGTACTTCAGGGTGATTTCGAGTTCGGACTTGCCATCTTCGGTCTTCACTTCGAAGCCGTCGATATAGCCTTCTTCCTTCAGCACTTGTGCGATGGCAACCTTCACCTTGGAGGAGGGAGCCGACACGGTGGCCTTGGAGACCATTTGTGCGTTGCGGATACGGGTCAGCAAGTCAGCGATGGGATCACTCATGCTCATGTTTAATCTCTCCTGCTTGCTTACCAGCTGGCCTTGGTGACACCGGGGATGTCGCCAGCGAAGGCCAATTCACGCACCTTGGCGCGACCCAGACCGAATTGACGGAACGTGCCACGGGGGCGACCGGTGATTTCGCAACGGTTGCGTTGGCGCGTGGGGTTCGCGTTACGGGGCAGCTTCTGCAGGCCCAGGCGAGCGGCATCGCGCTCTTCGTCGGAACGCTTGGCGTCGCCGGCAATTGCCTTCAGCTCTGCATACTTGGCAGCAAATTTGGCTGCCAGCTTTTCGCGCTTCAGTTCGCGCTGAATCATTGCTACTTTAGCCATGCGCCACCTCAGTTCTTGAAGGGGAATTTGAAAGCGGCGAGCAGTGCCTTGCACTCTTCGTCGTTCTTCGCTGTTGTCGTGATGCTGATGTTCAGACCACGCAGAGCGTCCACCTTGTCGTACTCGATTTCAGGGAAGATGATCTGTTCCTTGACGCCAACGTTGTAGTTGCCGCGGCCATCGAACGAACGACCCGAAATACCACGGAAGTCACGCACGCGGGGCAGAGCCACGGTGACGAAACGGTCCAGGAATTCGTACATCTGAACGCCACGCAGGGTCACCATGCAGCCGATAGCCTGGCCTTCGCGGATCTTGAAACCAGCGATAGCCTTCTTGGCCTTGGTCACCACGGGGCGCTGACCAGCGATCTTGGTCAGGTCAGCCACGGCGTTGTCCATCACCTTCTTGTCGGCCACGGCTTCGCTCACACCCATGTTCAGGGTGATCTTGGTCAGGCGGGGCACTTCCATAGCGGAGGTGTAGCCGAACTTTTCTTTCAGTTCGGCCGCGATCTTTTCGCGATAGAGTTTTTGCAGTCGTGCCATGTGTTACTCCTTAGGCGACCTTGATTTCAGCGCCATTGGACTTGAACACGCGAACACGTGTGCCGTCGGCGTTCACCTTGATGCCCACGCGGTCGGCCTTGCCCGTAGCGGCGTTGAAAATCGCCACGTTGGACTGGTGGATAGGCATGGCCTTTTCCACGATGCCGCCGGTCGTGCCCTTCATGGGGTTCGGCTTGGCGTGCTTCTTCACCAGGTTGATGCCATCGATCAACAGGTGGGAGTCGTCCGTGCGAGCCGAGACCACGCCTTGCTTGCCTTTGTCACGGCCGGTCAGCACGATGACTTGGTCGCCCTTGCGAATCTTGTTCATGGTGCTTCCTTTAGAGAACTTCAGGTGCCAGGGACACGATCTTCATGAACTTTTCATTACGCAGTTCACGAGTCACGGGGCCAAAGATGCGGGTGCCGATGGGCTCCAGCTTGGCGTTCAGCAGCACGGCGGCATTGCCGTCGAACTTCACGAGCGAACCGTCTGCACGACGGATGCCCTTAGCGGTGCGCACCACCACAGCACTGTAGATCTCGCCTTTTTTGACGCGACCACGGGGAGCTGCTTCCTTGATGCTGACCTTGATGATGTCGCCAACACTCGCATAGCGACGATGAGAGCCGCCCAGCACCTTGATGCACTGAACAGTCTTCGCGCCGGTGTTGTCGGCAACCTCTAACCGAGATTCTGTTTGGATCATTTCAATATTCCCAACTTGCTCCAGCAACGCCCGACAGCCCCAGAGTCTTCTCAAGGGCCGAGCGAGCAGCCAGTCAGTCTTGGGCCCGTCGTCCACGCCACGAACCATTTCGCGACGCTTCCACTGGGCAGAACACTTCACGTTTTTATACGCGAAGCAGGGGATTGTCGCAGGAATTCCTTTGCACGTCAAGCGCTTAGCAGATCCAAAACGAAGTTTCCCCCAGGCGCCGGGACTTCAGCACCGCAACGCCACGCAAACCTTCAAAAACCATAGCCACAAACTCCATCCACACTTTGATTTCAAAGGAAAAAACCCGTCACCCGAGCGAATAAAAAGTGCCAGCCGCTCCGGTTTCGCTAGCCTTGCCCGCCCCTATCCGGTGTCGTGTTTTCCACACGCAACCCCGTGCGCCAGCGGCATGAAAAACGCCCGGCCATGACCACGTCATGCGCCGGGCGTTCGGGCGAAGGAGGCTGCCAGCTCAGGCTGCGGGCAGGTATTGCCGGGCCAGCGCCAGGAAGTCGTTGAGGCCCACGTCGCGGCCCAGTTCCTGTGCGAGGACGGCCGCCACCCGCGGAGCGATCTCGGCGGCCTGGCGGGCATCGAGGAACAGCAGGCGGCTGCGGCGCGCCAGCATGTCCTCGACGGTGCGCGCATATTCGAAGCGGGCCGCAAAGCGCACCATGGCTTCGGACAGGCCCTCGGCCAGCCAGGCGTCGGCACCCGGCAGCCCCGCCACGGCAGCGCCTTCGGTGCCATAGGAGTGCAGGCCCTGGGCCTGGCTCATGCGGTGCCGCACGGCCGATTCGGCCGGCGCGCCCACCAGCGGCAGGTGCACGGTCACGCCCGCGGGGCGGCCGGGCAGGCAGCCGGCCTCGAAGCATTCGGCCAGCACGTCCTCGGCCATGGCCCGGTAAGTGGTCCACTTGCCGCCGGTCACGGTGATCAGGCCCGTGCGGCTGGCCATGACCGTGTGCTCGCGGCTGATCTTCTTGGTGTTCGCGCCATCGTCGTCCTGGGGCTTGACCAGCGGGCGCAGGCCTACCCACATGCTGCGCACATCGGCCAGCGCGGGCTTGCGGCTCAGGTACTTGCCGGCTTCGGAGAGGATGAAGTCCAGCTCCTGCGGGAAGGGCTGCGGCTCGCGGGCCAGGTCGTGGCGCGGCGTATCGGTCGTGCCCAGGATGACCTTGCCCAGCCACGGCACGGCGAACAGCACGCGGCCGTCGGCCGTCTTGGGCACCAGCAGCGCGTGGTCGGAAGGCAGGAAATCGCGGTCCACCACCACGTGCACGCCCTGGCTGGGCGCCACCATGGGGCGGGCGGGCTTGCCCTGGGCCTCGGCATCCTGTTGGCGGAACAGATCCACCCAGGGGCCGGTGGCATTGACCACGCATCGGGCGCGCACGGTGAAGCTCCGACCGGACTCCGCGTCCCGGCAGATCAGGCCGGACACCTTGCCGCCCTCGTACAGCAGCTTCTCGGCAGGGCAGTAATTGACCAGCAACGCGCCCTTGGCGGCCGCCGTGCGGGCCAGCGCCAGCGCCAGGCGCGCATCGTCGAACTGGCCGTCCCAGTATTTGACCCCTCCCTTGAGGCCGCGCTGCTGCACGGTGGGCAGGTATTGCACGGTCTTGCCGCGCGAGAGGAATTCCGTGGCGCCCAGGCCCGCCTTGCCGGCCAGCGCGTCATACATCTTGAGGCCCACACCGTAGAACGGCGTGTCCAACAGCTTGTAGGACGGCATGACGAAAGCCAGCGGCTGGGCCAGGTGCGGCGCGTTGTGCAGCAGCGTGGTGCGCTCGTGCAGCGCCTCGCGCACCAGCGAGATATTGCCCTGGGCCAGGTAGCGCACGCCGCCGTGCACCAGCTTCGTGGCCCGCGAAGAGGTTCCCTTGGCGAAGTCCAGGGACTCCAGCAGCAGCACCTTGAAGCCGCGCGCCACGGCATCCACGGCCACGCCCAGGCCCGTGGCGCCGCCGCCGATGATGGCCAGGTCATAGGTTTCGGGCTGGGCCAGACGCGCCAACAGGGCAGCGCGGTCGGTAGTCAAGGGTGTGGCGGCTTGGGACATCGATCTTCAACAAAAATGCCGAGAGCGGTATGGCCTGGGCCATACCCGGCCACTGCGGCGGCGGATTCACCACGCACGCGTTGTCCGTGGTGAAAGCAAGAGATCAATATTTTTACTCGTTTTTGTATTTTTAAATTCGAAATTTTTCGTTTTTAAGCGCGGAGCAGGGATATTCATGGTTTTGCAGCCAGGAGATCGGGAGCCGGCAGTGCGCCCGATCTCCTGGTTTCAGGCGCGGTCAGCGCACCTTGCCGTCCTTCCAGGCCTGCAGCAGCTTGTCGTAGGCAATGGTTTCGCCCTTGGGTTTTTCATTGCCCAGCTTCTTCCAGGGAGCGCGCTGGTCGCTGAGCCACTTGGCCGGGTCGCCCTTGGGATTGAGCTTGGGAGCGCAGCGCTCCATGCCGGCGCGCTGCAGGCGGGCCATCACCTGGTCCATTTCCTCGGCCAGCGTGTCCATCGCGCTCTGGGGCGTCTTCTCGCCGGTCACGGCCTGGGCCACGTTCTTCCACCACAGCTGGGCCAGCTTGGGGTAGTCGGGCACGTTGGTGCCGGTGGGCGTCCAGGCCACGCGCGCGGGGCTGCGGTAGAACTCGATCAGGCCGCCGTACTTGTTGGCGTTCTTGGTGAAGAACTCGCTGCGGATGTCGGAGTCGCGGATGAAGGTCAGGCCCGTGATGGATTTTTTGAGCGAAGTCGTCTTGGCCGTCACGAACTGGGCGTAGAGCCAGGCGGCTGCCGTCTTGTTGGCATCGTGGTTCTTGAAGAAGGTCCAGCTGCCCACGTCCTGGTAGCCGTTCTGCATGCCGTCCTTCCAGTACGGGCCGTTGGGGCCGGGAGCCATGCGCCACTTGGGCGTGCCGTCCTCGTTGACCACAGGCAGGCCCTTCTTGGTCATGTCGGCCGTGAAGGCCGTGTACCAGAAGATCTGCTGCGCGATCTGGCCCTGGGCTGGCACGGGGCCGGCTTCGCCGAAGGTCATGCCCATGGCCTCCCTGGGCGCGAACTTCTTCATCCAGTCCACGTACTTGGTGAGCGCATAGACGGCCGCCGGCGAGTTGGTGGCGCCGCCGCGCGACACCGAGGCGCCCACGGGCGTGCACTTGTCGTCGGCCACGCGGATGCCCCACTCGTCCACGGGCATGCCGTTGGGAATGCCCTTGTCGGCCGAGCCGGCCATGGACAGCCAGGCATCGGTGAAACGCCAGCCCAGCGACGGGTCCTTCTTGCCGTAGTCCATGTGGCCGTAGATGGGCTTGCCGTCGATCTGCTTCACATCATGGGAGAAGAATTCGGCGATGTCCTCGTAGGCGCTCCAGTTCTGCGGCACGCCCAGGTCGTAGCCGTACTTGGCCTTGAACTTGTCCTGCAGGTCCTTGCGCGCGAACAGGTCGGCGCGGAACCAGTAGAGGTTGGCGAACTGCTGGTCGGGCAGCTGGTAGAGCTTGCCGTCAGGGGCGGTGGTAAAGCTGGTGCCGATGAAGTCCTTGAGGTCGATGCCGGGGTTGGTCCACTCCTTGCCCGCACCGGCCATGTAGTCGCTCAGGTTCATGACCTTGCCGTAGCGGTAGTGGGTGCCGATCAGGTCGGAGTCGGAGATCCAGCCGTCGTAGATGGACTTGCCCGACTGCATCGAGGTCTGCAGCTTCTCGACCACGTCGCCTTCCTGGATCAGATCGTGCTTGACCTTGATGCCGGTGATGTCCTCGAAGGCCTTGGCCAGGGTCTTGCTCTCGTATTCGTGGGTGGTGAGGGTTTCGGAGACTACCGAGATTTCCTTCACGCCCTTGGCCTGCAGCTTCTTGGCGGCGTCGATGAACCATTTCATCTCGGCCATCTGCTGGTCCTTGGAGAGCGTGGAAGGCTGGAACTCGCTGTCGATCCACTTCTTGGCCTCGGCCTCGCCGGCCCACGCGGCCTGTCCCAAAGCCAGGGCCGCGGCGGCGAATGCTATTCGCCTGAACTGCATCTTCATTGCTGTCTCCTCATAGGGCACTCCCCGCTTGCATAGGGGCGCCGGCCTCAGGGGAGGGTCGGGCAGGCACCGTGAATCAAAAGCGATAGCTCCATGCGCTCGGCTGGCAATGATTTCAAGCTAAATCCACATGGAAAATCTTATCCATACAGCGTAACCAGCTATCTTTTTCTTAACCCTTGCGTACCACCAGCGCCAGCACCAGCATGGACAGCACGAAACTGATCCACACCGAGGGCTCGGCCGAAAGCTGGAACCATTGCGCCATCTTCTCGCCCAGGCCCACCCAGGCCAGGTTGATATAGGCCGCCGTCAGCAGGCCGATGAAGAGCCGGTCGCCGCGCGTGGTGGCAATCGGCAGAAAGCCTTTGCGCAGCGCGGTCGGCGACCTGACTTCCCACACCGTCATGCCGATCAGCATGAGAGCTATGCAGGTGAAGAACACCGCCACCGGCGTGGTCCAGGCCATCCAATCGAACATGGGCAATCCTTTCTCAGCTATTCATTGGGCAGGTATCACGCCACCTAAAACTGGCACCGCCAAAGTCAGAGACGCCGAGCAAGAGCCGCCTCGCGGCGATGGCGTCGCCCCCCTTCCAGGGGGAAGCCGCACCGCGGCTCAGGGGGGCATCACACTCGGCCCATGGCAAAGCCCTTGGCGATGTAGTGCCGCACAAACCAGATCACGATGGCGCCGGGCACGATGGTCAGCACGCCGGCCGCGGCCAGCGTCGCCCAGTCCATGCCCGAGGCGCTCACGGTGCGCGTCATCGTCGCCACGATGGGCTTGGCGTTCACGCTGGTCAGCGTGCGCGCCAGCAGCAGCTCGACCCAGCTGAACATGAAGCAGAAGAAGGCCGCCACGCCCACGCCGGCCTTGATCAGCGGCAAAAAGATGGTGAGGAAGAAGCGCGGGAAGCTGTAGCCGTCGATGTAGGCGGTCTCGTCGATCTCGCGCGGGATGCCGCTCATGAAACCCTCCAGGATCCACACCGCCAGCGGTACGTTGAACAGCAAATGCGCCAGCGCCACGGCGATATGGGTGTCCATCAGCCCCACGGTGGTGTAGAGCTGGAAGAACGGCAGCAGGAACACGGCCGGCGGCGTCATGCGGTTGGTCAGCAGCCAGAAGAACACATGCTTGTCGCCCAGGAACTGGTAGCGGCTGAACGCGTAGGCCGCCGGCAGCGCCACGGTCAGCGAGATCACCGTGTTGATGGCCACGTAGATCAGGCTGTTGATGTAGCCCGAATACCAGCTCTCGTCGGTGAAGATGGTCTGGTAGTTGTCCCAGGTGAAGTGCTGGGGCCACAGCGAGAAGCTCGACAGGATCTCCTCGTTGGTCTTGAAGCTCATGTTGACCATCCAGTAGATGGGCAGCACGGCGAAGACCAGGTAGGCGATCAGGAACAGCGTGCGTTTCTGGAAGCGGGGTTCATGCATGACCTGCACCCTCCGTACCGGCCTTGTCGGCCGTGCCCACGCGCTGCATCCAGTTGTAGAGGATGAAGCACAGCAGCAGGATGATGAGGAAATAGATCAGCGAGAACGCGGCGGCCGGCCCCAGGTCGAACTGGCCCACGGCCTTCTGCGTCAGGTACTGCGACAGGAAGGTGGTCGCGTTGCCCGGCCCGCCGCCCGTGAGCACGAAGGGCTCGGTGTAGATCATGAAGCTGTCCATGAAGCGCAGCAGCACGGCGATCATCAGCACGCCGCGCATCTTGGGCAGCTGGATGTAGCGAAACACCGCGAACTTGCTCGCGCCGTCGATGCGCGCGGCCTGGTAGTAGGCGTCGGGAATCGAGCGCAGTCCCGCATAGCACAGCAGCGCGACCAGCGGCGTCCAGTGCCACACATCCATGGCCAGCACCGTGAACCAGGCATGGGTGGCATTGCCCGTATAGCTGTAGTCGAGGCCCAGCCGGTTGAGCGCGGCGCCCAGAAGGCCGATATCGGCCCGGCCGTAGATCTGCCAGATGGTGCCCACCACGTTCCACGGGATCAGCAGCGACAGCGCCACCACCACCAGCACGGCCGAAGACTTCCAGCCTTGCGCGGGCATGGCCAGCGCCAGCAATATGCCCAGCGGAATCTCCACCGCCAGCACCGCGAGCGAGAACGTGAGCTGGCGCAGCAGCGCGCCGTGCAGCTCCTCGTCGCGCATGACGGCCGCGAACCACTCGGTGCCGACGAACACGCGGCGCTCGGGCGAGATGATGTCCTGCACCGAGTAGTTCACCACCGTCATCAGCGGCAGGATGGCCGAGAAGGCCACGCACAGGATCACCGGCAGGATCAGGAACCAGGCCTTCTGGTTGACCGGTTTGGTGCTAATACTCATACCAGTTCTCCAGCGCTTTGCGCATTACCCGCCATGCATGGAACTGGCGTGGCTTGATCAGCGGGGCACCCAGCAAGGGCCGCCCCGCAGCAAAGGGTGCTGTCCCCCTTCCAGGGGGAAGCCGCGTCGCGGCTCAGGGGGTGGTGCTTCATCCCAGCAGCTCCTCGTTCTGGTAGAAGCAGGTGTGCTCGCCCAGCACCTGCAGCCACACGGTCTCGCCCACGGCCGGCAGCTGCTGCGCGCTGGTGCAGCGCGCCTTGAGGGTTTGCGCGCCGATGCCGGCAGTGAGCATCTGGTAGGTGCCCACATCCTGAACACGGGCCACGGTACAGGGCAGCGCCCCGCTCTGGCCCGCCGCGGCCAGCGCCAGGTATTCGGGGCGCACCCCCAGTTGCAGAGCGCCACCGGGCAGGCTGCGCTGCACCGGCAAGGCGTGGCCGGCAACCGCCACCTGCCCTCCCCTGGCCTCGCAGGGCAGGAAATTCATGCCCGGAGAGCCTATGAAATGCCCGACAAAGGCATGCTGCGGGCGCTCGAACAGGGCACCCGGCGTGCCGACCTGCACGGCGCGGCCGCGCGTCATCACCACCACCTGCTCGGCAAAGGTCAGCGCCTCGACCTGGTCGTGCGTCACATAGATCAGCGTGAGCTTGAGCTCGCGATGGATCTGCTTGAGCTTGCGCCGCAGCTGCCACTTGAGGTGCGGATCGATCACCGTGAGCGGTTCGTCGAACAGCACGGCCGCCACGTCCTCGCGTACCAGGCCGCGGCCCAGCGAGATCTTCTGCTTGGCGTCGGCCGACAGGCCCGCCGCGCGCTGGTTGAGCTGGCCGCTCATCTCCAGCATCTCGGCGATTCGCCCCACGCGCTGGCGTATGCGCTCCTCGGGCAGCTTGCGGTTCTTCAGCGGAAAGGCCAGGTTCTCGGCCACGGTCATGGTGTCGTAGATCACCGGGAACTGGAACACCTGGGCGATGTTGCGCTGCTGCGGACTGGCGCGCGTCACGTCGCGGCCGTCGAACAGCACCCTGCCCTGCGAAGGCACCAGCAGGCCCGACATGATGTTGAGCATGGTGGACTTGCCGCAGCCAGAAGGCCCGAGCAGCGCATAGGCGCCGCCGTCGTCGAAAGCCATCTTCAGCGGCAGCAGCGCATAGTCGCTGTCCTGCCGCGGGTGGGGCTGGTAGGAGTGCGCGAGGTCGAGTTCTATGCGTGCCATTCAGATCCTCCGCTTGCGCGCCGGCGCCAGCGCCAGGGCGCCGCCGGCGTCAAAGACATAGGCCTGCGCCGGATTCAGGTATAGCGTCACCGCGCTGCCCAGCGCTATGTAGTGCACGCCCGTGACCTGCGCCACCAGCTCGCCCCAGGGCGTGGCCGCGTGCACGAAGGTGTCCGAGCCCGAGATCTCGGCCAGCTCGACGCAGCCGGGCACGGCCATGTCGCCCGGCTGCGCCTGCAGGCGCAGCGCGCTGGCGCGCAGGCCCAGGGTCAGCGCGCCGTTCAACCTGTCCGGCAAGGCCAGCGGCAGCAGCGCGCCAGAGCCCTGTGCCTGCAGGCTCAGGCCGCCGTCCACCGCCTGCGCGGCCAGCAGGTTCATCGGCGGATCGCTGAAGGCCCGCGCCACGCGCAGCGAGTTCGGCGCATGGAAGACCTCGGCCGTGGGCCCGTACTGCAGCAGCTCGCCGCCATCGAGCACGGCCGTGTAGCCGCCCAGCAGCAGGGCCTCGCCAGGCTCGGTGGTGGCATAGACCACGGTGGAGTCGCCCGCCGCGAACAATTGCGAAAGCTCTTCGCGCAACTCCTCGCGCAGCTTGTAGTCGAGGTTGACCAGCGGCTCGTCGAGCAGCATCAGCGGCGCGCCCTTGGCCAGGGCCCGCGCCAGCGCCACGCGCTGCTGCTGGCCGCCCGACAGCTCGGCCGGGTAGCGGTCGAGGAACATCTCGATGTGCAGCCGCTCCGCCAGTTCGCGCACGCGCTGCGCCACGTTCTTGTCGCCGCGCAGCTTGAGCGGCGAGGCGATGTTGCCGGCCACCGTGAGCGAGGGGTAGTTGATGAACTGCTGGTAGACCATGGCCACGTTGCGCTCGCGCACGGGCATGCCGGTCACGTCCCTGCCATCGACGCGCACCCGGCCGGTGCTCGGCGCATCCAGCCCCGCCATGATGCGCATCAGGCTGGTCTTGCCGGCCCGGGTGGCGCCCAGCAGCACGGTCACGGCGCCGCCGTGCAGCGCCATGTCCATGCCGTGCAGCCACGTCTCGGCCCCCACCCGCTTGCCAATTCCTTCCAGCACCAGTTCCACTGCAGCCCTTTTCTGCGCGCCGTGTACGGCGCGCGGCATTCCGGAAATCACCCCATCACGGCACGCTCGAAGGGGCGAGATGCTGCATTCTTTGTTCCTTTTTGATCGAAACTCATCGATACATTCCCTAATCCCTATTCTTTTTTATTCGTTTAAATGTTTTCGCGTGATGTTTCCGTGACAAATACGCTATAACCGGGCGCAGCCATCTGCCTCTCCCATGGAATCGCCGTGAACACCAATCCCCGCCAATTGCAACTCGTTGAAGAAGTCCGCGCCCGCCAATCCACCTCGGTCGAGCAGTTGGCCGAAAGCCTGGGCGTGACCTTGCAAACAATACGGCGCGACATCCAGAAGCTGGCCGATGCCGGCTTGCTGGTGCGCTTTCACGGCGGCGTGCGCGTGCCCAGCGCGACGGTGGAAAACCTGGCCCACCCCCAGCGCCAGGTGCTGCACGCCGAGGGCAAGACACGCATCGCGCGCGCCGTGGCCGAGGCCGTTCCCAACGGCTGCTCGCTGATCCTCAACATCGGCACCACCACCGAGGCCGTGGCCCAGGCCCTGCTCAAGCACCGCGGCCTGCGCGTGATCACCAACAACCTCAACGTGGCTGCCATCCTCAGCAGCAATGCCGACTGCGAGGTCATCGTGGCCGGCGGCGTGGTGCGCACGCGCGACCGCGGCATCGTGGGCGAAGCGGCCGTGGACTTCATCCGCCAGTTCAAGGTGGACATCGCCCTGATCGGCATCTCGGCCATCGAGCCCGACGGCACGCTGCGCGACTTCGACCTGCGCGAGGTCAAGGTGGCGCAGACCATCATCGGCCAGTCGCGCGAGGTCTGGCTGGCCGCCGACCACAGCAAGTTCCGCCGCCAGGCCATGGTGGAGCTGGCGCGCCTGGACCAGATCGACCGCCTGTTCACCGACGCGCCGCCGCCGCCGCCTTTCGATGCCCTGCTGCGCGACGCCGAAGTGCAGTGCACCATTGCCCAGTAAGGCTGCGCCGCCAAGCCGAGCCAACGCCATGCAGATCCGCCAGGCCCAGCTCCCGGATGCCCCCGGCATCGCCGCCCTGCTGCAGGGCATAGGCTGGTTCAAGGCCTACGAAAACCGCACGCCCGAGCAGAACGCCGAGGCCGTGCGGGCCTTGCTGGCCGGTGCCGAGGCAGCGCCCGAGCGCAGCCTGCTGCTGGACGCCGCCACCGAAGCCGCGCGCCAGCGCGGCTGCAGCCGCATCTGGCTGGTGAACAATCGCGAGCGCCCATCCTATGCGCGGGGCTTTTATCCACAGCAGGGCTGGACCGAGCAAGCCGAGATGGCGCGCTTCGTCCTGCCGCTGAATACCTGAGCGCCAACCCATGACCGCCTATCTGCTCGCCCTGGACCAGGGCACTTCCAGCTCCCGCAGCATTGTTTTCGACGTCCAGGGCCGCCTCGTGGCTTCGGCCCAGATGGAACTGCCGCAGATCTATCCGCGCCCGGGCTGGGTGGAGCACGATCCGCGCGAGATCTGGCGCACGCAGCTGGCCACGGCCAGGGAGGCCCTGGCCAAGGCCGGCCTCGCGGCGCGCGACATCCGCGCCGTGGGCATCACCAACCAGCGCGAGACCACCGTGGTCTGGAACCGCCAAACCGGCGTACCCATACACCACGCCATCGTCTGGCAGGACCGCCGCGCCGAACCCATCTGCTCGGCGCTGCGCGACGCGGGCATGGCCGGCACCATCCAGCACAAGACCGGCCTGCTGATCGACGCCTACTTCTCGGGCAGCAAGCTCAAATGGATGCTGGACCATGTGGCCGGCGCGCGCGACGCCGCGGAACGCGGCGAGCTGGCCTTCGGCACGGTGGACAGCTGGCTGATCTGGCAGCTGACCGCTGGCCGCCGCCACGTGACCGATGTGAGCAACGCCAGCCGCACCATGCTGTTCAATGTGCACGCCAACCAGTGGGACGACGAGCTGCTGGCGGCGCTCAACATTCCCCGCAGCCTGCTGCCCGAGGTGCTGCCGTCCGCAGCCGATTTCGGCAGGACCGACGCCCAGGTGCTGGGCGACGAGATCGCCATCGGCGGCGTGGCCGGCGACCAGCAGGCCGCGCTGTTCGGCCAGGGCTGCTTCGGTGCCGGCATGGCCAAGAACACCTATGGCACGGGCTGCTTCATGCTCATGCACACCGGCGGCCAGTTCCAGACCTCGGCCAACGGCCTGCTGACCACTAGCGCGGCACAAATAGCCCCCACGCTTGTCGCTTCGCGTACTGCGCTGCCCCCCGAGGGGGTCCAGCCCGGCTTGGGGCGGCCCGGCGCCGGGCTGCCAGTGCCTCCAGGACGCGCCTACGCCATGGAAGGCAGCGTCTTTGTCGGCGGCGCCGTGGTGCAGTGGCTGCGCGACGGCCTGCGCGCCATCGAGCACAGCGGCCAGGTGCAGCAGCTGGCCGAGAGCGTGCCCGATTCGGGCGGCGTGATGATGGTGCCGGCCTTCACGGGCCTGGGCGCGCCCTACTGGAAGCCCGATGCCCGCGGCACCATCACGGGCCTGACGCGCGGCACCACGCTGGCGCACATCGCCCGGGCCGCGCTGGAATCCATTGCCTACCAGAGTGCCGCCCTGCTGCTGGCCATGAGCCGCGACGCGGTGGCCAGCGGCGGCACGCCGGTCAGCGAGCTGCGCGTGGACGGCGGCGCCTGCGTGAACAATCTGCTCATGCAGTTCCAGGCCGACCTGCTGGGCATTCCCGTGGTGCGCCCGGCCTGCGTGGAAACCACGGCCCTGGGCGCTGCCTATCTGGCGGGCCTGGCCACCGGCATCTACGGCGGCACCGACGAGCTGTCGGCGCTGTGGCAAGCCGAGCGCCGCTTTGTCCCCACGCTGGGCCAGGACCGTGCCCATGAGCTCATGCAGCGCTGGGAACAGGCCGTGCGCCAGGCCACGGCCGAATAAAAAAACATGAAAAAAGCGGGATGCGCCACCAGCACGCATCCCGCTTTCCCTTTTCCCCGGCACCGCCGGGACGACGGCTGCGATTATTCCTCGTCGGCTAGCAGCAGCTTGTAAATCACGGCGCCGGCAATGGCACCGGCAATCGGCGCCACCCAGAACAGCCACAGCTGCTCCAGCGCGATATGCGGGCCGAACAGTGCCGGGCCGGTGCTGCGCGCCGGGTTGACCGAGGTATTGGTCACGGGAATCGAGATCAGGTGGATCAGCGTCAGGCACAGGCCGATGGCCAGCCCGCCAAAGCCCGCGGCCGCGCGCCGGGCCGTCGCGCCCAGGATCACGATCAGGAACACGGCGGTGAGCACGACTTCCGTCAGCAGCGCCGCGGTCAGCGAGTACTTGCCCGGCGAATGCTCGCCATAGCCGTTGGTGGCCAGGTCGGTGATATTGGCGCCGGCCTTGCCCGTGGCGATCAGGTACAGAACCCAGGCCGCCACAATGGCGCCAAAAACCTGGGCAATGATGTAGCCCGGCAGCTCGGACGCCTTCATGCGCCCGCCCACGACCAGACCCACGGACACCGCAGGATTGAAATGCCCTCCGGAGATAGGACCCAGCGCATAGGCGCCGGTCAGCACGGTCAGGCCGAAGGCCAGCGCCACGCCCAGCAGGCCGATGCCCACGTTGGGAAAGGCCGCGGCCAGCACGGCGCTGCCGCAGCCGCCGAATGTCAGCCAGAAGGTACCGAGAAATTCCGCCGACCATTTCTTCAGATTGGACGCCATGACGCAGTTCTCCGCAGATGGAACAAAAAACCGACCGCCCCGGAAAATGGGGGCTGGCGGCATCTTAAGAACCTCATATGTCAGCCGGCAAGGCGCAAATGTGAACAATGTTCGGACCCAAGGCCTACGCTGGCCCCTGCCCGCACTGCTGGGCCTGCTGCTGGCGGCCTGCGCCGCGCCCCCTGTGGGCAACGTGGACCAGGGCGCAGCGGATGCCTCGGCCTGCCTGCAGCTGCTCGGCGAAGTGCGCTGGCCGCGCGACACGCAATACGCGGGCACCACGGTGGGCGGGCTGTCCTCCATAGACTACGACGCGCGCAGCGGCCTGTACTACCTGGTCAGCGACGACCGCTCGGCCTTCGACCCCGCGCGCCTGTACACGGCCCGCATCCGCTACGACGCCAGCGGCCTGCACGAGGTGGTGCTGCAGGACCGCATCTGGCTGCTCAACGCGCGCCAGCAGCGCTTTGCCAGCATCAACGCCCCCGAGCCCGGCGTGGCCGTGCCCGACCCCGAGGCCTTGCGCCTGCTGTCGACTGGCGATGACCATGGCCAGACCATGCTGTGGAGCAGCGAGGGCGATTTCAAGCGCGGCTTCGGCCCGCAGCTGATCGAAGCCGGCACCGACGGCCGCTGGCTGCGCGAATGGCCGCTGCCGCCGCAACTGGCCCTGCCCGCCCCGCCCGATCGCGCCACGCAGGGCCCGCGCAACAACCTCACGCTGGAAGGCATGAGCCTGAGCGCCGACGGAAAGACCTTGTGGCTGTCCATGGAGGGTGCGCTCAAGCAGGACGGCCCCATGCCGGGCCCGGGCCGCCCCGGCGCGCCGGTGCGCCTCACGGCCTATGACACGGCCGCGCGCCAGCCGCTGCGCCAGCTGGCCTACGTGCCCGACGCCCTGCCCCAAGACCTGGGCCCGATGTCGCAGCACGCGGTCAACGGCGTCAGCAGCATCCTGGCCGACGGCCCCGACCACCTGCTGGTGCTGGAGCGCTCCTACGCGCCCGCACGCGGCTTCGGCGCACGCATCTACCGCATCCGCACGGACAGCGAGGCCGGCACGGACACCTTGCCGCAGCAGCAGCTGACGCCGGACAACCACCGCCCCGTGGACAAGACGCTGCTGCTGGACCTGGCCCGGGCCGGACTCAAGACCGTGGACAACCTCGAAGGCATGAGCTGGGGGCCGCCACTGGCAAGCGGCGAGAGGGTTTTGCTGCTGGTCAGCGACAACAATTTCAACCCGGCCGAAGTCACGCAGTTCGCCGCGCTGCGCGAACGCGCCGGCGGCTGCGGCCGGGGTTTATAGTCCCTGCCAGACCCTATCGCGCCTTTGTACAGCTTCGCCAGACCATGACCACTTCCAGCACCTCGTCCACCGCCCTTCCTCCCGTCGCCTTCATCGGCGGCGGCAACATGGCCAGCGCCGTCATCGGCGGCCTGATCCGCCAGGGCATGCCCGCCTCGGACATCATCGTGGTCGAGCCCCATGAAGCGGCCCGCGCGGCCCTGCTGGCCAACTTCGGCATCACCGCCCTGCCCGAGGCCGGCAGCACGCTGCAGCGCGCCGCGCTGGTGGTCTGGGCCGTCAAGCCCCAGACCTTCAAGGATGCCGCCGCCGCCGCGGCTGCCCACACGCGCGGCGCCCTGCACCTGAGCGTGGCCGCCGGCATCACCACCGGCAGCATTGCCGCCTGGCTGGGCACCGCCCGCCTGGTGCGCGCCATGCCCAACACACCGGCACTCGTGGGCAAGGGCATGACCGGCCTGTATGCGCGCCCCGAGGTCGATGCCGACGGCAAGGCCCTGATCGCCAGCGTCATGGGCAGCACCGGCCAGCTGCTGTGGGTGGATGAGGAAGAAAAGCTCGATGCCGTGACCGCCCTCTCGGGCTCCGGCCCCGCCTATGTGTTCCTGTTCCTCGAAGCCATGATCCAGGCCGGCCTGGACATGGGCCTGACGGCCGAGCAGGCCCATCAGCTGGCCGTGGCCACTTTCCAGGGCGGCTCGGAGCTGGCCGCGCGCTCGAGCGAAAGCCCCGAGGTGCTGCGCCAGCGCGTGACCAGCAAGGGCGGCACCACCCATGCCGCCATCACCCACATGCAGGAGCAGAAGCTGCCCGAGCACTTCATCGCCGCCATGCGCCAGGCCGAAACCCGGGCCAAGGAACTGGCCGCAGAGTTCGGCCGCTGAAGCACAAAAAAACCGGCGATTGCCGGTTTCTTTGATGCCTTTTCGGCCTCAAACCCATATTCTCAAAGCGCCACCAGCTATCAAAAAAGGATCAGCTGAGCGCAAACCCCAGCGCCACACCGGCAAAGATGGCCGCGCCTATCCAGTGGCTCTTGCCGAAGGCGACAAAGCAGCCTTCGCGCGTGCGGTGGCGGATCAGCGTGAAATGCCACAGCATCTGCGCCGCCGCCACCCCCATGCCCAGCCAGAACGGCCAGCCCAGGCGGTAAGGCGCCAGCGCCCAGGCCGTGAGCAGCCAGCACAGCACGAAAAAGCCCATCACGCCCGCCACATCGAAGCGGCCCAGCGTGATGGCCGAGGTCTTCATGCCGATCTTGAGGTCGTCGTCGCGGTCCACCATGGCGTATTCGGTGTCATAGGCCAGCACCAGGAACATATTGGCCAGCCACAGCGTCCAGGCCGTGGCATTGACTTCGCCGGTCACGGCCGCGAAGGCGATCACGATGCCGAAGTTGAAGGCAATGCCCAGAAAGGCCTGGGGCATGGCGAAAAAGCGCTTGGTGAACGGATAGAGGATGGTGAACAGCACGGCCGGCACCGACCAGGCCACGGTCTCCCAGCGCGTGGAGAGCACCAGGCCGAAGGCAAGCAGCGTAAGCACCAGCCCCACCATGGCTGCTTCCTTGACCGAGATCTGGCCGCTGGTGATGGGGCGCTTGGTGGTGCGCTTCACATGCCGGTCGAAATCGCGGTCGGCAATGTCGTTGATGGTGCAGCCCGCGCTGCGCATCAGCACCGTGCCCAAGACAAAGACCGCCAGCAAATGCCAGCCCGGAAAGCCCCGGCCCGCCACCCACAGGGCCGACAGCGTGGGCCAGACCAGCACCAGCCAGCCGGCCGGGCGGTCGAAGCGGATCAGATCCAGATAGAGCGACAGCTTGGAGCGCTGCGAGGTGGGAAGGGAAGCGGGCATGGCGGAATCAAGCGGCAGGAAAGCATGGCGAACAGCTGCCATTGTGCCTGCCCTGCCCGCATGGGTTGGGTCGGCCCGATGCGGCCTGCGCCAGGACTCAATCTTCGAGCAGCGAGCGCAGCATCCAGGCGGTCTGCTCGTGCACGGTCAGGCGCTGGGTCAGCAGGTCGGCCGTGGGCTCGTCGTTGGCCTTGTCGGCCAGGGGGAAGAGCTGGCGGGCGGTGCGCGCCACGGCCTCATGGCCCTGCACCAGAATGCGCACCATCTCCATGGCCTTGGGCGGCTCGGAGGGCACGTCGGGCAGGCTGGTGAGCTTGCCGAACTGGGCGTACGAGCCCGGCGCGGGGTGGCCCAGCGCGCGGATGCGCTCGGCCACCGGATCGACCGCATTCCACAGTTCCGTGTACTGCCCCATGAACATGGTGTGCAGCGTGTTGAACATGGTGCCGGTGACGTTCCAATGGAAGTTGTGCGTGGTCAGGTACAGCGTATAGGTGTCGGCCAGCAGGGCCGACAGGCCCTTGGCGATGGCTGCACGATCTTCGTCGCTGATGCCGATATTGATGTCCGAGGCACGCGGCAGGGCGACTGCTGCCGCAGCGCCATCCTGCTTGCGCTTGTCCAGTTTTTCCGTTTTGTGCTTGGCCATGGTGACACCTTTCATGGTTTAACGAATCAAGATCCATCCGCCCGCGGCTCCACCAACGGAGCCCGGACAGCGGCGCCTATGCCGAGAGACGCTGCACGCCCGGCAGCGGGCAAGCATAGACCGCATTGCGCAGTGCAGCAATGGCCTCGTAGCGCGTGAAGCTGCGGCGCCAGGCCAGCACCACGCGGCGCGAGGGCGGCGTGATGCCATCTTCGGCATGGATGGGCAGATAGCGGATATGGGGTTCGTCGCTCTTGCGGCGGCGCTCGGTGCTGGCCAGCGCGTCCTCGGGCACGGAAAGGCGCGGCACCAGGGTCACGCCCATGCCGGCGGCCACCATGTGCTTGATGGTCTCCAGGGACGACCCTTCGAAGGTGCGGCGAATGCCCTCGGCGTTGCTGGCATAGCGCGCGAACTCGGGGCAGACCTCCAGCACATGGTCGCGGAAGCAATGGCCCGCGCCCAGCAGCAGCATGGTCTCGTTCTTGAGATCGGTGGTGGAGACGCTTTCCCGCTGCGCCAGCGGATGGCCGCTGGGCACGGCGGCCATGAAGGGCTCGTCATAGAGAGGCGCCAGCGCCAGTCCCGTATCGGGGAAAGGCTCGGCCATGATGGCGCAGTCGATCTCGCCCATGCGCAGCATTTCCAGCAGCTTGATGGTGAAGTTCTCCTGCAGCATCATCGGCATCTGGGGCGTCATGCGGATGGAGTTGCGCACCAGTTCGGGCAACAGATAGGGCCCGATGGTGTAGATCACGCCCAGGGTCAGCACGCCGGACAGCGGGTCCTTGCCGCGCTTGGCGATTTCCTTGATCTCGTTGGCCTGCTCCAGCACGCTTTGCGCCTGGCGCACGATTTCCTCGCCGAGAGAGGTGACGGAGACCTCGCCGGCGCTGCGCTCGAAAATCTTGACATCCAGTTCTTCTTCGAGCTTCTTGATGGCCACGGACAAGGTGGGCTGAGAGACGTAGCAGGCCTCGGCGGCGCGGCCGAAGTGCTTTTCCCGCGCCACGGCCACGATGTACTTCAATTCGGTAAGGGTCATGAATCTTGTTGCCTGAACCGCCAGACAGGCCTGTCAGGGGCTGACGGGGGTTGCCGGTCTGCCTGTCCGCAATAGTCGGGAGTTATGAACAGATACGCACTGATTCAATCACAGAATTCTCAGGCGTCAACTACAAAAATGCCGGGAGAACCCAACAGATTGCACAGAAAGCCTGCAGCCTTGATCCGCATCGCGCTTGCCAGCCCCCAAATTCCGCCCCGCTCACATCCGTTGCGAGTTGAGCGCTCGCCTCTTTGCTTCAAGCTTTCAAATATTCGGCCTTGCCGCCCAGCCAGCGGCTGACATGGCGGGCCGCCAGCGCCGGGTGGTGCTCCAGCATGCGCGGCGCCAGCTCGCGGGCCCAGTCCAGCAGCAGCACGTCCTGCTCCAGGTCGGCAAAGCGCAGCATGGGCGCACCCGACTGGCGCGAGCCCAGGAATTCGCCAGGGCCGCGGATCTCGAGGTCGCGCCGCGCGATCTCGAAGCCGTCGTTGGTCTCGGCCATGGCGCGCAGGCGCTCCTTGCCGGTGTCCGAAAGCCGTCCGTTATCGTTGACCGAATACAGCAGCACGCAGGCCGAGGCCGCAGCGCCGCGGCCCACGCGGCCGCGCAGCTGGTGCAACTGGGACAGGCCGAAGCGCTCCGAATGCTCGATGACCATCAGCGAGGCATTGGGCACGTCCACGCCGACCTCGATCACCGTGGTCGAGACCAGCACGCCCATGACGCCGGCCGAGAACAGTTCCATCACGGCCTTCTTCTCGGCCGCGGGCATGCGCGAATGCAGCAGGCCCACCATGACGCCGGGCAGCATCTCGCTTAAGTTTTCATGCGTGGCCGTGGCGTTGGACAGGTCCAGCGCCTCGCTCTCCTCGATCAGCGGGCAGACCCAATACACCTGGCGCCCGCTGGCCACCTGGGCGCCTATGCGCTCGATCACTTCATCCTTGCGGCTGTCGCCGATCAGCTTGGTGACGATGGGCGTGCGCCCGGGCGGCAGTTCGTCGATGGTGGAAACGTCGAGGTCGGCGTAATAGCTCATGGCCAGCGTGCGCGGAATCGGCGTGGCGCTCATCATCAGCAGATGCGGCTCTAGCCCGGTATGGGCCAGCTTCTGCCGCAGCGCCAGGCGCTGGGCCACGCCGAAGCGGTGCTGCTCGTCGATCACGGCCAGGGCCAGGTTCCTGAACTGCACCTGCTCCTGGATCACCGCATGCGTGCCCACGACCAGCGCGGCCTCGCCGCTTTCGACCAGGGCCAGCATCTCGGCGCGCTGCTTCTTCTTCTGCGCGCCGGCCAGCCAGGCCACGCGCTTGCCCAGGGGCGCGAGCAAGGGCTCGAGCCAGCCGACCAGCTTGCCGAAATGCTGCTCGGCCAGGATTTCGGTGGGCGCCATCAGCGCGCATTGCCAGCCCGCCGCGATGCAGGCCACGGCCGACAGCGCCGCCACCACGGTCTTGCCCGAGCCCACATCCCCCTGCAGCAGCCGGTGCATGGGAATGCGGCGTTCCATGTCGGCGCGGATCTCGCCCACCACGCGCTGCTGGGCGCCCGTCAGGCCGAATGGCAACTGGGCCAGAAACTGCTGCGTCAGCTCATCGCTGACCGGCCGCAGCACCGGCGCCTTCAGCCGCGCGCGCTCGCGCTTGGCCTCGTACTGCGACAGCTGCTGGGCCAGCAGTTCCTCGGCCTTGAGCCGCTGCCAGGCCGGGTGCGTGTGGTCTTCCAGCGTGGCCAGGGCCACATCGGGCGTGGGGTGATGCAAAAAGGTGAGCGCACTGCGCAGGTCATACAGGGGCTGCAGTCCGTTTTGCCCATAATTCTGCTCGACCGGAGGCTGCTCGCCGGACGGCAAGGTCTCGGACAGGTCGGCGCGCAGCAGCGCCGTGGCAATGGCCCGGCGCAGATAGGGCTGGGGCAGGCTGGCCACCGTGGGGTACACGGGCGTGAGCGCCGTGGGCAGCTCGCCGCCCGCGGCGCGGAAGGCCGGATGCATCATCTGCCGCCCCCAGAAGCCGCCCTTGACCTCGCCGCGGATGCGCAATCGCGCGCCCACGGCCATGGCTTTCTGCTGCGAGGGGTAGAAACTGAAGAAGGTCAGCACGCAGCTGCCCGTGCCGTCATCCACCGTCACCTTGAGCATGCGCCGGGGCCGCAGTTGCACCTCGCTGTGCGTGACCGTGGCCTCGATCTGCACGGTATCGCCCTCGCGCGCGTTCCTCAAAGGCGTGATGCGCGTCTCGTCCTCGTAGCGCAGCGGCAGGTGCAGGGCCAGGTCGATGTCGCGCCGCAGGCCCAGCTTGAGCAAGGCCTGCTGGGCCGGGCTGAGGGTCTTTTTTGCCTCGCCCGCCTGGGGCTTTCCATCCTGGGCCTGCTCCGCTTTGCGCACGGCCTTGCGGCCCCTGGCCTGGGCGGAGGGCGACTCGGAGGATGGAGGAACAGGCATAGGCGTACGAAAATATTCTCTCGCGGGCAGATAGTGTATGAATATACAGCTCTCTCCCGCTTCACTGCACCCCCAGTGGCGATTTGCGACAATCACGCCCTTGTTTATTGAACTTGGAACGGGCCCGGTACGGCCCTCAAGCCCCGCATGTCTTCCTGCCCCCGCGCTTTCTCGCTCAGCGACTTCGACTTTGAACTGCCCGAATCGCTGATTGCCCAGCATCCCACCGCCGTGCGCAGCGCCTCGCGCCTGCTCGACGGCCGCCAGCTCCCCCCCACCGACCGCATCTTCCGCGAACTGCCCGAGCAGCTGCAGGCCGGCGACCTGCTGGTGTTCAACGACACCAAGGTGCTCAAGGCCCGCCTCTTTGGCGAGAAGGCCAGCGGCGGCAAGCTGGAACTGCTGGTGGAGCGCGTGCTGGCCGGCAACGAGGTCGTGGCCCACATGCGGGTGAGCAAGAAGCCCCTGCCCGGCGCCAAAATCCATCTGTGCGGCGGCCTCGGGCACGGCGGCTTCGAGGCCGAGCTGCTGGGCCGCTGGCCCAATGAGGACGGCCCGCTGTTCCGGCTGGCGCTGACCGGCGCGCACGGCGAGACGCCTTACGAGTTGATGGAGCAGTTCGGCCACCTGCCGCTGCCGCCTTATATAGCCCGCCACCAGGACGGCGAAGTGGACCCCGACGAAAAAGAGGACAGCGAGCGCTACCAGACCGTGTTCGCCGCCCAGCCCGGTGCCGTGGCCGCACCGACGGCAGCGCTGCACTTCGACGCAACCGTGCTCGCGGCCCTGGAGGCCAGGGGCGTGGAACGAGCCAACGTCACCCTGCACGTGGGCGCCGGCACCTTCCAGCCCGTGAAGACCGAGAACCTGGCCGAGCACCAGATGCACAGCGAGTGGTACGACATACCGCTGCCCACCCTGGCCGCCCTGGAGCGCTGCCGCCAGCGCGGCGGCCGCGTCGTGGCCGTGGGCACCACCACCGTGCGCACGCTGGAATCCTGGGCCAAGTACGGCAACACCACAGGCGACACCCGCATCTTCATCACGCCGGGCTTCCAGTTCCAGGTCGTGGACATGCTGGTGACCAACTTCCACCTGCCCAAGAGCACGCTCATGATGCTGGTCAGCGCCTTCTCGGGCTACGAGCACATCATGGCGCTGTACCGCCATGCGATCGCCCAGCACTACCGCTTCTTCAGCTACGGGGATTCGATGCTGCTGGAGCGCAGGGGCTAAACGCTCACCTCTCACACAGGCCTTGCCCAGTCCCACATCCAGGCAGCTTTACGTTGCCTGGATGTCTTTTTTTTGCCGTGTCCACTCCCTGTCACAAAATCATGCTGGTTCCAATGCAATAATTATGGGTTACCTTATTTCACAATAGTTACCATGGATCGCCAGTTAGTAACAATCTTGACGCCTCACGGAATTTTCTCCCTGATCAAGAGTGAATGGAAGATTATTGCAACCTATACCACTTTCGCCCTGGCCATAGCCATTGCAGCCATTTTCATGCTAGAACCGCGCTATGAAATAAAGGCCTATGTGGACAAGCCATATGGCAATGAAATTTCAGAGCTCAATATCGGCCGAAGCGCTGCAACCGGTTTGCAGCAATATACCCCAGAACAGGTTTTCTCTTATTTCACGCGACGTCTTACCACGGACGAAGCCATTCAGCATTTTTTTCAAAAAACGTATTTGCCGCAGCAAGACACTCCACCGGAAACAGATGCAGGCAAGCAAGCTTTATATAACAGCGTCAGAAAGCACGTAATATCGATCACTCCGCCCCCAACCCCCCCCAAGGGAGGGGTTAGGGATCTCTACAACATCCAAATCACTGCACCGACTGGCGAGAAGGCAAAAAAATGGCTTCAGGAATTTCTTGCACAGGTTTCCGATGACGCTCGCCATGCCTTGATCCAGGACATAGAAAAGGCCATTTCCCTGCAAGTCAAAAATACCGAGCGTGATCTGCAAGAGAAGATGAGGACCACCGAGTCGAATCGGCACGACCGGCAGGCCCAGCTTGCAGAAGCATTGCAGGTTGCCCAGGCCGTCGGCTTGAAGGATCCTCAGATGACCAGTGCCCAGCCACCTCGCCAGGACGGTGCAGCCTCTTTCATCGATGGTTCGCGGCTCTATGCACGAGGAACCAAATCATTGCAAGCCGAGCTGGAGGTGCTGAAGCACCGCAAAGACGATGCACCCTTCGTGGATGGCTTGCGCGCCGCACAGGCACAGCTAAATCTCCTGAAAGAACAGGCTCCGGGTGAAAAGCAATTCAGTATTTTCCACGTCGATGGAGAAATAATACAGCCTCTCAAGCCGGTATTTCCGAAAAAATCCCTCATTATGGGTCTGGGCTTATTTCTCGGTTTAGTCCTTGGCGTACTGGCGGCCCTGATCCGCACAGGCACCCTGCAGCGACTCTTATCCGAATCCCAAGCGTCCGCCTCGTAATTTCACCGAAACCCACGCATCGGCCCTTGGCATTAGCAGTGCCAAGGGCCGATGCATTTTCAGGGGGATTTATATGGAATATAAACCATACATATATGATTGCGAAATCCATATACTGAAAAAGAAAAATATCCACCGATAATAAGCTCCCCTTCCTTATCGCCCAGCGGCAGTGTTTCCACGAGAGTAACTCCCTATTGAAATCCCAGTCCGTTTGCATACAGCAGCAATTGATGCATCTTCCTACGCCTGATTGGTGATAGATTTCGAGGATGCAAAATACCCATAACATTCTGGAGCCCTCAGTCCATGCCAGCAGCACGGAAGAAGAGATCGACCTGCTCGACCTTCTCGTCACGCTGGCAGAGCACTGGAAGCTGCTGATCCTGGGTCCTATCATCGTGGGACTGGCAGCGCTCGCAGCCAGCTTCGCCCTACCCAAGACTTACACCAGTACCTCCACGCTGGCAGTGGAGCGCCCTGGCGCCACCCTTTCTGCTCCGGTGGTCGCCAGCATGGCCTTGTCCGCCGACGTGCTGCAGAAAATTGCGCCGGCCGCGGGCCTGGACAGCAGCCTGACGGCCGAGGAGATCATCAAAAGGCTCAGCAAGCGTATTTCCGTCACGGTAGGCAAGCAGGACAAGCTGCTCACGGTGGAAACCCGGGCCAGAACACCAGAAACCGCCCAGAAACTCAATACGGCGTTGCTGGACGCGCTGTACCCCTTGACTCAGCCTAAAGGCCTGGAGAAAACGCAGCTCGAGACGCAGTTGATCGGTGAGAAAAAGCGGTTTGCCGAGGCTTCCAGCCTGGAGCTGCAAACCGCTGCGCTGCTGACCTCTGGCAGGCCGCTTTCCGAAGCCACCAGCCGGCTGTATGGGGAATTGCTGGCCGCCAACAGCTCCCGCCAAGTAACCATCGCGGGCTTGGAAAGACGCCTGGAGGGCTTGAACCAGGGCGATGTGGTGCAGCTTCCCACCTTGCCCGAGCAGGAGATCAAGCCCAAGAAGCCCATGATTGCCATCGGCGCTGCGGTCTTCGCGGGCTTTGTCCTGCTGGTCTTTGTCTTTGTTCGCCAGGCCATGTGCAACGTCCAGGAAAACTCTCCCGAACAGGCGGAGAAAATCGCCCGCATCCGCCGCGCGCTGCCGTTCGGCTCCTGAGCCACACCCTGCGACCATCAAAAAGCCCGCGCCTATGCCGCGGGCTTTTTGATGGTCGACCTTCGAACGGTTTCAGAGACATCTCAATAGCCGTGCTGCTCCCGGAACTGGCGCGCCTTGCCGAAGTGGCCGTTGCCGATGAAGGGCACGGGCGGGCGCAGAGCCGACAGCGGCGACGGGTGATTGCTGGTCAGCACCAGATGGCCTCTGCCCTGGGGAATCAGCGCCCGCTTGGACTGCGCGTGCGAACCCCAGAGCATGAAGACCACGGGCCGCCCGCCCTCGGCCACCTGGCGGATCACGGCATCGGTCAGCAGTTCCCAACCCTTGCCCGAATGGCTGGCGGCCTGGCCCTCTTCCACCGTCAGGCAGGTGTTGAGCAGCAGCACCCCGTTCCTGGCCCATTTGACGAGGCTGCCTCCGGGGTTGGGAAACGGCGGGAACGGCACGCCCAGGTCGCGCTGCATTTCCTTGAAGATGTTCTGCAGCGAGGGCGGCAGGCGCACGCCGGGCGCCACCGAAAACGACAGCCCTTCGGCCTGGCCGCGGCCATGGTAGGGGTCCTGGCCCAGGATGACGACGCGCACTTCATCGGGCGGCGTCAGCTCCAGCGCACGCAGCGGCAGTGGCGGAAAGATGGCCGCGCCGGCATCCAGGCGCTGCTGCAGATAGGCCAGCAGCTGCCGGCCCGCTGAGCCCGCGAAAAAGTCGTCGATCAAGGGCTGCCAGCCCGACGCCACCGGCCAGTCGGCGGGCAAGGCGCTGGCCAGCTGCGCCGGGGAATGCGCGGTATCCGGATCGTGTGCAGTGTTCATGCTGCGATTTTCGCGTTATTTCTAGGACACTGCCGCAGCTCAACTCAGAGACATCCAGCAAGGGCCTAGGCGGCCCCGCAGCGACGATGTCGCCCCCTACCAGGGGGAAGCGGCAAAGCCGCTCAGGAGGTTTTGAACAATTTCGCCAGCGCTTCGCCAGGCTCCTCGGCGCGCATGAAGGCCTCGCCCACGAGGAAGGCATTGATGCCGGCATCGCGCATGGTCTTGACGTCGTCCCTGGACAGAATGCCCGACTCGGTGACCAGCAGGCGGTCGGCGGGCACGTTCTTCTGCAGCTCCAGCGTGGTTTCGATATGCACCTCGAAATTGCGCAGATTGCGGTTGTTGATGCCCACCAGCGGCGTCTTGAGCTTCAGCGCGCGCTCCAGTTCCTGGGCGTCGTGCACTTCCACCAGCACCGCCATGTCCAGACTCTGCGCGATCTGCTCCATCTCGGCCATTTGCGCATCGTCGAGGCAGGCGGCGATCAGCAGCACGCAGTCGGCGCCGATGGAGCGCGATTCGTAGATCTGGTAGGGATCGACCATGAAGTCCTTGCGCAGCACGGGCAGCAGGCAGCTGGCGCGCGCCTGCTTGAGGTAGTCGATGCTGCCCTGGAAGAACTGCTTGTCGGTGAGCACGGACAGGCAGGCCGCGCTGACTTCGCCGTCGCCCATGGCATAGCTCTGGGCGATGTCGGCCGGAATGAAGTCGGCACGGATCACGCCCTTGCTGGGGCTGGCCTTCTTCACTTCGGCGATCACGCCGGCCTGGCCGGCCGCGATCTTGGCGCGCAGCGCACCCACGAAGTCGCGCGTGAGCACGCGGCTTTCGGCATCGCGGCGCATGTCCGCCAGGGGCATGCGCTTCCTGGCGGCCGCCACTTCCTGGACCTTGACGTCGCAGATTTTTTTCAGAATGTCAGACATGGGAATTCCTTGGCAATTTTTTCAGGCACTTAGCTTTTGCAGATTTTGCGTATAGGCCACCAGCTCATTGAGCTTGGCCAGGGCCGCGCCGCTGTCGAGCGCGGCCTGGGCCCGGCTCAGGCCGTCCTCGATGCTGGAGGCCACATTGGCCGCATACAGCGCGGCGCCGGCGTTGAGGCAGACGATGTCGCGCGCCGGACCCTGTTCGCCATGGAGAATGCCCAGCAGCACGGCCTTGGATTCCTCGGGGTTCTCGACCTTGAAGGCGCGCGTGCCCACCATGCGCAGGCCGAAGTCCTCGGGATGGATCTCGTACTCGCGCACCACGCCGTCCTTGAGCTCGCCCACCAGCGTGCCCGCGCCCAGGCTGATCTCGTCGAGGCCGTCGCGGCCGTAGACCACGATGGCGTGCTCGGCGCCCAGGCGCTGCAGCGCGCGCACCTGGATGCCGACCAGGTCCTCGTGGAACACGCCCATGAGGATGTTGGGCGCGCCGGCCGGGTTGGTCAGCGGGCCCAGGATGTTGAAGAGAGTGCGCACGCCCAGTTCCTTGCGCACGGGCCCCACGTTCTTCATGGCCGGGTGGTGGTTGGGTGCGAACATGAAGCCAATGCCCACGTCGCGGATGCAGTCGGCGATGTGCGCGGAGTTGAGGTTGATGTTCACGCCCAGCGCTTCCATGGCGTCGGCGCTGCCGCTCTTGCTGCTGACGCTGCGCCCGCCGTGCTTGCTGACCTTGCCGCCCGCCGCCGCGATCACGAAGGTGGAGCAGGTGGAGATGTTGAAGGTGTTGGCGCCGTCGCCGCCCGTGCCCACGATGTCCACCAGATGGGACTTGTCGTGCACGTTGACCTTGTTGGAGAACTCGCGCATCACCTGGGCCGCGGCCGAGATCTCGCCGATGGTCTCCTTCTTCACGCGCAGGCCCGTGAGGATGGCCGCCGTCATCACGGGCGAGAGCTCGCCGCGCATGATCGTGCGCATCAGCTGCAGCATTTCGTCGTGGAAGATTTCGCGGTGCTCGATGGTGCGTTGCAGCGCTTCCTGGGGAGTGATCTGGGTCATGGCAATCTCTCTTAATTCAGGAGCTGACTTCGCTTTTCACATCTCGATTTCAGCATTTTTCAATGCTGAAATCAAAGTACAAAAAGCGATGACAGCTATACATTCATGAGTCAACGCAGCGGGCCGCTCAGGCCTTCTGCTCCAGGAAGTTCCTGAGCATGGCATGGCCGTGCTCGGTCAGGATGCTCTCGGGGTGGAACTGCACGCCCTCGATGGCCAGCGTCTTGTGCCGCACGCCCTGGATCTCGCCGTCCTCGCTGGTGGCCGTGACCTGCAGGCAGTCGGGCAAGGTGTTGCGATCGATCACCAGCGAGTGGTAGCGGTTGACCGTGAATTCCCTGGGTAGGTCGGCGAACACGCCGTGCTGGTCCGTGCTGATCACGCTGGTCTTGCCGTGCATCTGCTGGCCCGCGCGGATGATGTCGCCGCCAAAGGCCGCGCCAATGCTCTGGTGGCCCAGGCACACGCCCAGGATAGGCAGCTGGCCCGCGAAATGCTGGATGGCCGCCACCGAGATGCCGGCTTCGGCCGGCGAGCATGGGCCCGGCGAAATCACCAGGCGCTCGATGCCTTCGCGCGCCATCAGCGCCTGCACCTCGGCCACCGTGGTCTCATCGTTGCGCACCACGGTCACCTCGGCGCCCAGCTCGCCGAAGTACTGGACGATGTTGTAGGTAAAGCTGTCGTAGTTGTCGATCATCAGGAGCTTCATGCTGGCTCTCCGGCGAATTGATCCAGGTCCAGCCCATGCGAACCGGCATGCAGACGGGAAAATTCTCTGTGCTCGTAGGCAATGCAGGCCTCCATGAGCGCGCGGTAGACGGCCTCCATCACCTCGGGCCGGCCGCCCTCCTGGCTGGTGCGCTCGCGTACGCGCTGCACGATGGCTGCTATACGTTCCTCGTCGCGCACCTGGTGCACATCGCCCTTGATGCGCGCGGCCTGCGTCATGTAGCCGATGCGCGTGACCAGCAGCGGCACCAGCACATCGTCCAGCGCATTCACCTGGCGGCGCACGTCTTCCATGGTGGTGCAGTGCTGCACCAGATCGATAGCCTTGCTCATTCGAGTCCCTCTTCCACCAGTTCGGCGGCACGCAGCAGGGCGCGGGCCTTGTGCTCGGTTTCCTTCCACTCCAGCTCCGGCACGGAGTCGGCCACCACGCCGGCCGAGGCCTGCACGTAGAGCGTGCCGTCCTTGATCACGCCGGTGCGGATGGCGATGGCCAGGTCCATATCGCCCGCAAAGCTCAGGTAGCCGCAGGCGCCGCCGTAGATGCCGCGCTTGGTCGGTTCGAGCTGGTCGATGACTTCCATGGCATGCACCTTGGGCGCGCCCGTCAGCGTGCCCGCGGGGAAGGTGGCCTTGAACACGTCCATGCTGTCCATGCCGTCCTGCAAAATGCCTTCCACATTGCTCACGATGTGCATCACGTGGCTGTAGCGCTCCACGGCAAAGGCTTCGGTCACCTTGACCGTACCGGTCCTGGCGATGCGGCCTATGTCGTTGCGCGCCAGGTCGATCAGCATCACGTGCTCGGCGCGCTCCTTGGGGTCGGTCACCAGGTCCTTCTCGGTGGCCTTGTCGGCCTCGGGCGTGGCGCCGCGCGGCCGCGTGCCGGCCAGCGGGCGGATGGTGATCTTGCGGCCCTCGGGCGTGCTCTCCTGGCGCACCAGGATCTCGGGGCTGGCACCCACCACATGGAAGTCGCCCAGGTGGTAGAAGTACATATAGGGGCTGGGGTTGAGCGAGCGCAGCGCGCGGTACAGCGACAGCGGCGAGGCCGTGAAGCGCTTGTGGATGCGCTGGCCCACCTGCACCTGCATGAAGTCGCCCGCGGCGATCAGCTCCTTGGCCTGCTGCACGGCGGCCAGATAGTCCTGCTTGTCGAAGCTGCGCTGGACCGGATGGCTTTCGCCGGCACGGATCTGCGGTGCGCTGACCGAGTAGCGCAGTTGGTCCTTGAGCTGGCGCAGCCGCTTCTTGGCGCGCGTATAGGCCTCGGGCTCGCCGGGATTGGCGTAGACGATGAGGTAGAGCTTGCCCGACAGATTGTCGATGACGGCCACCTCCTCGCACTGCAGCAGCATGATGTCCGGCGTGCCCAGCGAGTCGGGCGGGCAGGAAGTTTCAAGCTTCTTCTCGATGTAGCGCACGGCGTCGTAGCCGAAATAGCCGGCCAGGCCGCCGCAAAAGCGCGGCAGGCCGGGCGTGAGCGCCACCTTGAAGCGCTTCTGGTAGGCGGCGATGAAGTCCAGCGGATTGCCGCCAGCGGTCTCGACCACCTGGCCGTCGGTCACGACTTCGGTGCGGACCTCATTGCCAAAGCCGCTGGCGCGCACAAAGCTGCGCGCCGGCAGGCCGATGAAGCTGTAGCGGCCGAAGCGCTCGCCGCCCACCACGGATTCCAGCAGAAAGCTGTACTTGCCGTCACCGTTGGCATGGGCGAGCTTGAGATAGAGGGAAAGCGGTGTTTCGAGGTCGGCAAAGGCCTCGATCAGCAGCGGGATGCGGTTATAGCCTTGGGCCGCAAGAGATTTGAATTCCAGTTCCGTGATCACGGGACAGCTCCGGGATACATGGCGCATGGCCCACCTACGAAGGCCTTGGGGAAAAGGCAGGTGACACTTGCTTGCGGGGGGGTGCGCCGGTTCATTCCAATTGGCCCGGCAGGGGCCTCGGGTGCACGCCGGGCTCGTGTGCCGGAGTGCGTTCAGCGGTTCGATTGGGCAGGCTTGCGCCAGGGCCAGGCTCCCCGGTCGCCACAACCTGTAATGAACGTACGGTGAATGAACATGATGCGCACAAGTGTAGCGCATCCATGTTGCAGCCTCCCCGGAACAATCCGGATTGCTGCGCGCCGGCCCCGAAGCCATCATGCGCCGCACATCAACACGACTTACGCAAATCAGGTTCAGGCACGAGCTTCGCCTCAAGAAAACCGTCCTGGTGCATTCTTGTTTGCGTAAGTCCTAATAAAAAACTGGAGGAGACACCATGCCCGCCCGCCTTTCCCGCCCGGCCGCCTTGACGGCCCTGGCTCTGACCGGACTCCTGGCCCTGTCGGCCCTGCCCGCCATGGCCCAGGCCTCCACCACTGCCCAGGTGCTGCACGGCGTGCGCTATGAACCCGGCGTCGAAGTCGGCGGGCAAAAGCTGCTGCTCAACGGCGCAGGCACCCGCTACAAGGCCGTCTTCAAGGTCTACACCGCCGGTCTGTACCTCGAACAACCGGCCCGCAGCCTGCAGGAGGTCGCGGCCCTGCCCGGCCCCAAGCGCATGAGCGTGACCATGCTGCGCGATATCGATTCGTCCGAGCTGGGCAAGCTGTTCTCGCGCGGCATGGAGGACAACATGGAGCGCTCGGCCTTTTCCAAGCTGGTGCCCGGCGTGCTGCGCATGAGCCAGATCTTCACCGAGCACAAGAGGCTGCTGGCCGGCGAGACCTTCCTGGTCGACTGGATTCCGGGCCACGGCACGCAGATCACGGTCAAGGGCCGGCCCCAGGGCGAGCCCTTCAAGGAGCCCGAATTCTTCATGGCCCTGCTGGGCATCTGGCTGGGGCCGCATCCGGCCGACGAGCAGCTCAAAAAAACCTTGCTTGGATCCGAATGAAACCCTTGGCTGTCTGACACGATTCGCTATTTTCTTTGCAGGCTGACCCGCTGGCGCATGGTGTCAACAGGCGCCTGGCGGGCGGCCTGCAGCATCGTGCCGACCACCCGGCTGGCCGGCAGGGCCCGGAACACGCCAGCGATCAGCTCCAGGTCTGGCGTGCGTGGAACGCTCAGGCCAGCTGGGCCAGGGAGTCCAGATGCGCCTCGGCCGCCACGGCAGCTATGGGCTGGCCGTGGTTGTAGCCATAGGTCATGAGCACCACGGGGCAGCCCGCGGCATGGGCCGCCTGGGCGTCGTTGCTCGAATCGCCCACCATCAGCGTACGGGCGGGCTGGCTGGCCAGTGCCTCGCAGGTCTTGAGCAAGGGCATGGGGTCGGGTTTCTTGCGCTCGAACGAATCGCCGCCGAACACCTGGTCGAAGAAGCCGTCCAGCCCCTTGGCCGCCAGCAGCGGCCGCGCGAACGACAGCGGCTTGTTGGTCAGGCAGGCCAGGCGCAGGCCGCGCGCCTGGAGCGCCTGCAGCCCCTCGCGCACGCCGGGGTAGACGTCGGCGAACTGGCCGTTGATCTGCAGATAGTGGTGCTCGTAGCGCTGCCAGGCCCGGGGATAGAGTGCCTCGGCCTTGGCAGCCCCCACATGGGCCAGCACCGAGCGGATCAGATGCTCCGAACCCTTGCCCACCATGTGCTCTATGGCCTGCGGCGCAATCGCCGGCAGTTGCAGATCGGCCAGCATGCGGTTGAGGGCTTCGGCGAAATCGCCCAGCGTATTCACCATGGTACCGTCCAGGTCCACCATCACGGCATCGATTTCCAGGGGCTGGCGGGCAGCGGGCAGATTCAGTTGCATGACTATCAATCCAATGGCTGCCAGCGCCATTCACACCAGCGCCGGCAAGCAAAAATACCGAAAGCCCGCAGGGCATGAGCCAGCAGGCTATTCACTCGAGCGAGCGGCTCAGGCGGCCAGCGCTGCGCGCATCTGGTCGATCACGGCCTTGTAGTCGGGCTTGCCGAAGATGGCGCTGCCGGCCACGAAGGTGTCGGCACCGGCGTCGGCCACGGCGCGGATATTGCTCCCCTTGATGCCGCCGTCCACCTCCAGGCGGATGTCCTTGCCCGAAGCCTCGATGCGCTTGCGGGCCGTCTCGATCTTGCGCAGCGTGCTGTCGATGAAGCTCTGGCCGCCGAAGCCCGGGTTCACGCTCATCAGCAGGATCAGGTCGATGTCCTCGATGACCCAGTCCAGCACGTCCAGCGGCATGGCCGGGTTGAAGGTCAGGCCGGCCTTGCAGCCATGGGCCTTGATGTTCTGGATGCTGCGGTGCAGGTGCGCCGAGGCATCGGGGTGGAAGCTGATGTAGTCGGCGCCCGCCTTGGCAAAGGCCGTGGCCAGTTCGTCCACGGGCTGGACCATCAGATGCACGTCGATGGGCACGGGCTGGCCGTCGGGCGTCCTGGCGTGGGGCTTCAGGGCCTGGCAGACCATGGGGCCGAAGGTCAGGTTCGGCACGTAGTGGTTGTCCATCACGTCGAAGTGGATCCAGTCGGCGCCGGCGGCGATGACATGGCGCACTTCTTCGCCCAAACGGGCGAAGTCGGCTGACAGGATGGAGGGGGCAATACGGTAGGTAGGGCTCATGAAGCGCAATTGTCGCAGTTACCATTGCACCATGCCGATGAATGAGTTTCTGGTCCAAGTCCAGCCCGCCTACCTGCCCGAGCAATCGGCGCCGGCCGCTGGCGTCTATGTGTTTTCCTACACCATCACCGTCACCAACACGGGGGACGTGCCCGCGCAGCTGATCGCTCGCCACTGGGTCATCACCAACGAGCTGGGCCATGTGGAAGAGGTCAGGGGCCTGGGCGTGGTGGGCCGCCAGCCGCTGCTGCAGCCGGGCGAGTCGTTCGAGTACACCAGCGGCTGCCAGCTGCGCACGCCCACGGGCACCATGCAGGGCAGCTATCTGTGCGTGAATCACGAAGGTGAAACATTCAGCTGCGAAATTCCGCTATTCGTGCTGCAGATGAATGAATCCGGCGACGTCATGCCCATGCCCGAAAAGCGCACCCTGCACTGATGACGGACGGTTCCCTTCGTACTCCCACTCTCTCCGGCGGCCGCCGCGGCCTGCCCCTCCAGGACCGCGCATGAAGCGAACCACTCTCGACCTGGAAGGCCTGCTCGCCCGGCTCAACCCCGACGCGGAGCTGGCCCAGCGGCACCTGTGGCTGATCCACCTGTTCGAATGGATACGCGCGCCCAAGCCCTCGACCGACATGGCCGTGGAGCGCGTGCGCACCCTGGTCGAAATCTTCGAGGCCCGCCCCGAGGCCCGCGCACGGCTGCAGGCCTGGTGGCGCAAGCTGATCTCCACGGTGGACATCACGGCGCTGCTGGCCGACTTCGGCTTCGCCCCGCGCACCGCGATGATGAGCGAGGTGGCAGAGCGCATGCGCTACAAGCTGCTGCCCAGCACGCCCGAAACCGTGGATGCCTCCGAGCTGTTCATGCTCGCCCTGCCCGACGAGTTCGACGCACGCTGGCTGCATGCGTTGGATGCCGAGCTGATGCAGCGCCTGACCGCGCTGATCGCACCGCAGGAGGAAAACACCCTCAGCTTCTGGGAAACCAGCCTGCTGGACGCCATCACCTACTGCGCCGGGCAGATCCTCTCCAACGGCTTCGCGCCCGAGCTGCGCCTGCGCATGAGCGAGAAGGACCGCGAGGAAAAGCCCTTCCACGCCCTGATCCACGATGTGGAGAACCTGCGCGTGGAAGTGCTGCTGCCGCTGCGCACCAACGACCGGCGCGACGCCGCCGCGGCCCAGCTGCGCGAGCGGCTGGACGCCTGCCGCGCGGCCGTGGCCTCGGTCTATTCGTACTTCGAGGCCGAGGGCATTTCCGTGGGCCTGGTGTTCCGCCTGCGCCAGCTGCGCGCGCGCATTCTGCGCGTGCGGCGCCTGCTGGACTGCCTGCTGGCCGAGAACCGCGCCTACGAGACTTCGGAGCTGATGGCCAATCTGGTCTCCGTCGGCATAGAGCGGCGCAGCGTGCGCGCCCTGCTGTCCACCAACACCTCGCTGCTGGCCGCCAAGGTGGCCGAGCGCAGCGCCGAGACCGGCGAGCACTACATCACGCGCGACGGCGCCGAATACCGCCAGATGCTGGCTAAGGCCGCGGGCGGCGGCCTGGTGATGGCCTTCACCACGCTGGCCAAGTTCGCGCTCTATGCGCTGGGCCTGTCGGTGTTCTGGTCGGGCATGGTGGCGGGCCTCAACTACGCGCTCAGCTTCGTGCTGATCCAGATGCTGCACTTCACCGTGGCCACCAAGCAGCCGGCGATGACGGCGCCGGCCATGGCGGCCAAGCTCAAGGATCTGCAGAACGAGCAGTCCATCGCCGAGTTCGTGGACGAGGTCGCCCATCTCGTGCGCTCCCAGGTGGCGGCCATCTTCGGCAACGTGCTGGTGGTGGGCCCGGCCGCGCTGCTGCTGTCGCTGGGCTTTGCCAAACTGGCCGGCCACGCGCCGCTGGACGGCCCGCATGCCGTGAGCGTGCTCGACTCGCTGAGCCTGCTCGGCCCCTCGGTGCTGTTTGCGGCCTTCACCGGCGTGCTGCTGTTCGCCAGCAGCCTGATTGCCGGCGGCGTGGAAAACTGGTTCGTGCTGCGGCGCATCGATTCCGTGATCCGCTTCAACCCCGGCATCACGCGCGCCCTGGGCAGCGCCCGCGCCAACCGCTGGGCGGTGTTCCTGCGCAAGAACATCTCGGGCCTGGCCTCCAATATTTCCCTGGGCCTGATGCTGGGCCTGGTGCCGGCATTCGCCGGCTTTTTCGGCCTGGGCCTGGAGGTGCGCCACGTCACGCTGTCCACCGGACAGATCGGCGTGGCCGCGGCCACGCTGGGCCGGGAAGCCCTGCATACCCATATTTTCTGGTGGGCCGTGGCCATGCTACCCTTCAACGCGGCACTGAATGTTGGCGTCAGCTTCTACCTCGCATTCCGCGTGGCGCTGCGCGCGCACAACGTCAGCGGCGTGGACCGGGCGCGCATCTATGCGGCCATCCGGCGGCGCATGTGGCGTTCGCCACTGAGCTTTTTCTGGCCGTAAAGCCTCGCGCCGCACGGCCAGACTTCACTACCCGGGGCCCGGCATTGCCGCCGCCTCGCCAGGCCCCGACTCCAGGCCTTCGCCAGGCCCGCGCAAGGCCCGAACCCCAACAGTGGGCAGCGCGCGATGGATGCCCGTCATGCCATGGGACGGGGCCGCCTTTGCGGCGGCACGCCTGCGTGCCGCCGCGCCATGACACGGGAAAGGGAGAGCCTATGAACGACATCCTGAATCTCTGGTCGCAGTGGCTTCGCCCCTCCGCGGGGCTGGCGGCCGTGCACTGGGCCATTCTTCTGGCATTGGCCTCCATCGCCGGCTATCTATGCCAGCGGCACATGGGCATGCCCAAGGTCATCGGCTACTCGCTCGTGGGCGCGCTGGCCGGTTTTCTGGGCTTTTCCGGCGTGCAATGGCCGCTGCAGGGCGCCGTGCTGTTCCTCGTGGAGCTGGGCGCCTCGGTCGTGCTGTTCGAATGCGGCGGACGCATCACGCTGCGCTGGTTCCGCCACAACCCCATGGTGCTGGTGCAGAGCATTCTGGAATCCCTGCTCAGCTTCACGGCGGTCTACCTGCTGCTGCGCCTGATCCGGCTGGATGCGCAGGTCGCCGCCCCGCTGGCCGTCATCGCCATGGCCTCCTCGCCCGTGCTGCTGCGCCGGGTGGCCGAGGACATGCATTCGGCCGGCCCGGTGACCGACCGGGCCATGGTGCTGTCCACCCTGTCCACGCTGTACATGCTGACGCTGGGCAGCGCCGAATCCTTTGCCCGCCCCGGAATCTCGCTGCTGGCCAGCCTGGCTTCGGTCATCGCGGTGCTTGGCGTCTCGGCGGCCATGGCCGTGCTGCTGGGCCTGCTCATGCGCCTGTCACTGCGCATCATGAGCCCGGCCAGCGAGAACACCTCCATCCTGATGCTGGCGCTGATCGCGGCCACCACGGCCGTCTCGGCCCACCTGGGCGGCTCGGCCCCGCTGTCGGCCCTGCTCGGCGGCCTGCTGCTCAAGCACCTGCATCCGCGCCCCTGGGCCTGGCCGCGCCAGCTGGGCACGGCCTCGACGCTGCTGACCATGCTGATGTTCGTGCTGGTATCGAGCGTGGCGGCCACGGCCTCCTGGGGCGGCACGGTGGTGCTGGCCGTGCTGGCCCTGGTGGGCGCGCGCCTGCTGGCCAAGACCGTGGGCGTGACGCTGGGCAACCTGGGCTCGGGCAGCAGCTGGCGCCAGTCGATCTGGGTGGCCTGCGCGATGACGCCCATGTCGGCCGTGGCCCTGCTCATCACTTCGCAATTCGTGCTGGCCATGCCGCAGATGGGGCCCATGATCGCGGGCATTGCCCTGCCCGTCATCCTGCTGCTGGAGCTGGCGGGATCGGCCGCCGCCACCTGGGCGCTGCACCGCGCCGGCGAAGGCGCCGGCTGGCGCGAAATGCGCCATGAGACCGGAGCCGCCGACCACACCGCGCCCGCGCCGCTGATACCCACCACGGGAGACGAACACCATGCCGCTTGAACCGTTTCACGACTCGCTGCCGCTGACCCTGGGCGTGGAGCTGGAGCTGCAGCTGCTCAGCAGCCACGACTACAACCTGGCGCCCTACGCGCCCGACATGCTGCGCCTGATGCACAAGGAAACCGTGCCCGGCAGCGTGGTACCCGAGATGACCAGCAGCATGATCGAGATCTCGACCGACATCTGCCACAGCGCCGCCGACGTGCAGTCCCAGCTGGCGCAGACGCGCGACGCGCTGGTGCGCAGCGCCGACAAGCTCAACATCGCCGTGGCCGGCGGCGGCACGCACCCGTTCCAGCTGTGGCACCAGCAACGCATCTACGACAAGCCGCGCTTCCAGGAGCTGTCGGCGCTGTACGGCTACCTGACCAAGCAGTTCACCATCTTCGGCCAGCACGTGCACATCGGCTGCCCGAATGCCGATGCAGCCCTGGTCATGCTGCACCGCATGTCGCGCTACATACCGCACTTCATCGCGCTGTCGGCCTCCAGCCCCTTCGTGCAGTCACAGGACACGGCCTTCGACTCGGCGCGGCTGAACTCCGTGTTCGCCTTTCCGCTGTCGGGCCGCGCGCCCTGCCTGCTGCGCTGGTCCGAGTTCGAGCAGTACTTCGACAAGATGACGGCCACGGGCGTGGTCAAGAGCATGAAGGACTTCTACTGGGACATCCGCCCCAAGCCCGAGTTCGGCACCGTAGAGATCCGCGTCTTCGACACGCCGCTGACCATAGAGCGCGCCGCGGCCCTGGCCGGCTATGTGCAGGCGCTGGCCGCCTGGTTCCTGGATACCGAGCCCTTCACGCCGCAGGAAGACGACTACCTCGTCTATACCTACAACCGCTTCCAGGCCTGCCGCTTCGGCCTGCAGGCCGTCTACGTGGACCCGGCCACGGGCCAGCACATGCCGCTGGCCGAGCACATCGCGCGCACCATGGACGCCATCGCGCCGCAGGCCGAACGCCTGGGCGCCGCCAAGGTGCTGCAGACCCTGCGCAGCGACGCGCAGGCCGGCAGCAACGACGCGCGCTGGCTGCGCCAATGCCAGAGCGAGGAGCAGCTGCTGGCCGAAGTCTCGCGCCAGGCCTCGCTGCGCTTTCGCGGCGCGGCCTGAGATTCTCCCCTTACTCGGGCTGGATGCCCGCGGCCTGGATGACCTGGCCCCATTTCTGGGTTTCGGCGGCCTGGAAGGCCGCCAGCTCCTGGGGCGACGCCGTCCAGCCCTCGGAGCCCGACATCTCGAAGAAGGACCTGGCCGCCGCGCCGTGCACGGCATCGGACAGCAGGCGGTTGAGGGTGGCCACCACGGCCTGGGGTGTGCCGGCCGGCGCATAGGCGGCGAACCAGTAGCCCATGTCGTAGCCCTTGACGCCGGCCTCTGCCAGCGTGGGCACCTCGGGCAGCTGCGGGCTGCGCTTGGTGGTCGAATATGCCAGCGCACGCAGCTTGCCCGACTTGATCTGGGGCACGCCGGTCGAGGTGTCGGTGATCATCAGATCGATCTGGCCGCCCAGCAGGTCGGTGATGGCCAGCGGGTTGCTCTTGTAGGGCACGTGCATCAGATCCACGCCGGCCAGTTGCTTGAGCATTTCACCGGCCACGCGGCTCGACGAGCTGCCGCTGCCGAACGACAGCTTGCCGGGCTGCTTCTTCGCCGCGGCCAGCAGGTCGGCCACGTTTTTGTACGGCGTATCGGTGCGCACCACCAGCACCTGGCCGCCCTTGCCCAGGCCGGCGACGGGCGCGAAGTCCTTGACCGCGTCATACGGCAGCTTCTTGTACAGATGCTGGTTGGCCGCGTGCGTGGTGTTGGTGGTGATCAGCACCGTGTAGCCGTCGGGCGCGGAGCGCGCCACCTGCTGGGCCGCGATCATGCCGCTGGCGCCGCCCTTGTTCTCGACCACCACGGGCTGCTTGCCGGCCGTGCTCACGGCCTGGCCCAGCGCCCGCGCCAGCTGGTCCGTGGCGCTGCCGGCCGCAAACGGCACGACGAAGGTGATGGGCCTGGACGGATAGTCCTGGGCCATGGCGGGAGCGGCAGCCGCCACGGCGCAGGCGGCCAGCACCAGCAGGTGGCGGCGCGAGAGATTGCGGGAAAGGTTCATGTCTGTCTCCTCTGTTGTGGTGATTGGGATGTGCTCCGTGCCGGCCTACTTCGGCGCCAGATGCGGCAGCAGCGCGGCCGGCACTTCCACCGGTAGCTGCAGCAGCCAGTACGACAAGGCCTTGCCGTGGCTGTCGAGGTTGAGCGCGTCGTTGACGCCGCCGTCCAGCACCTCGTCCAGCACCCAGTTCATGGCCTGCAATCGCTCCAGCACGAAGCGCTGCACGCGCGCCGGCCGCCGCGCCGCGAAGTGCGCGGCCACGCGCTGCTCGGTGATCTGTTCCACCAGCACCGGCCAGCAGGCGGCATTCCAGGCGATGAGGCTGATGTTGGAGCGGTTGCCCTTGTCGCCCGTGCGGCCGTGGGCCAGCCGGTACAGCGGCACCGTGCTTGTCTGTGGCGTGTTCATGCGGCTTCCTCCCCGGCCCAGTTCCAGCCGGTGGCAATGCTGTGCTGCGGCAGCAGGCAGGACACCGTGCCCAGCCGCGCGCGCAGCGCCGTGCGCACGCCGCCGCCGCCGGCCGGCCCGCAGGTATAGAGCGCGGTGACCTCGCGCGGCAGGCGCTGCGCCTCGGCCTGGGTGCCGCGCAGCCAGGCGGCGCGCAGACGCACATCCTCGGGCTTGGCATTCGGTATGGGCAGCGCATCGCGCCAGCGGCCCGCATCGTCGCCCAGCACGCTGGCCACGCCTATCCAGTCCAGACGCAGATCGCCGGCGGCCTCGCCGCCCAGGCGTTCGCGCAGCACCTCGCCGGCCAGCCGGGCGCGCTCCAGCGCGCGCGGGCCGGCATAGGAGATCTCGCCCTCGGCCAACCACCCCGAGGCATGGCAGACGTTGACCTTGTAGCGGCCGTTGTGCGCATGGCCGCGCACGCCGCTCAGGCACACGGCATCCGGTCCCACCTGGCGCACCTCGGCCTCGGACAGGTCGGCCACCACATCGGGCGTCAGATAGGCCGCCGGGTCGTGCACCTCGTACAGCAGCTGCTCCTTGACCGTGCGCTCGCTGACCAGGCCGCCCGTGCCTTCGGGCTTGGTGATGGTGCAGTCGCCCGAGGCGTCGATGATGGCAATGGGGTAGCCGAGCCGCGCCAGCCCCTGCACGTCCTTGAAGCCCGGATCGGCGAAATAGCCGCCCGTGACCTGGGCCCCGCATTCGAGCAAATGGCCGGCCATGGTGGCGCGCGCCAGCCGGTCCCAGTCGTCCCAGGCCCAGCCGAAATGCGCCATGGCCGGCCCCAGGGTCAGCGAGGGGTCGGACACGCGCCCGGCCACCACGATCTCGGCACCGGCCTGCAAGGCCTCGGCAATCGCCAGCGCACCGATATAGGCATTGGCGCTGACCAGAGCCTCCTCGGGGAAATCCGCGCCCAGGGCGCTACGCAATGCCTCGCGGTGCGCCGGGCCGCTGACATCGTCGCCATGCACGACGGCGATGCGCGGCGCGCGCAGACCCAGGCGCTTTGCCAGCCGCGCTATGCAGCGCGCCGCACCCTGCGGATTGGCCGCGCCGAAGTTGCTGACTATGCGTATGCCGTGCGCCAGGCAATCGGCCAGCACGGGCGCCAGCAGCTCTTCGAGCAGCGGCTCGTAGCCGGCATCGGGCTGCTCGCGGCGCGCGAGCTGGGCCAGGGCCAGCGTGCGCTCGGCCAGGGTCTCGAAGATCAGGCAGGCGCTGTGGCCGCTGGCCGCCAGGGCCCGCACCACGGGAGCAGCCGCATCGGTGCGGTCGCCCGAGAAGCCGGCCGCGCATCCCACCCACAACGGAGGTTTTTCCAGGTTCTGCATGGAGACCAATGTAGGCAGAGCCTGCTAATCTGTGAAATCGATTATTTGAATTAACTCATCCAAATTTCAGATGAATGTCTCCTCCCGTCAGCTCGATGCCTTCATCGCCCTGGCCCGGTTGAGCAGTTTCACAGCGGCAGCCCAACGCTGCCATCTGTCGCAGCCGGCCTTCAGCGCCTTGATCAAGGGCCTGGAAGACGGCGTGGGCGTGCGCCTGTTCGACCGCAACACGCGCCATGTGGCGCTCACGCAGGAGGGGGCGCAATTCCTCGAGGCCGCGCAGCGCATACGCGCCGACCTGGGCGATGCCGTGCAGGGCCTGCGCGAAGCGGCGGCCCTGCAGCGCGGGCGCGTGTCCATCGCCCTGCTGCCTTCGCTGGCGGCGGCCTGGCTGCCGCCCGTGCTGACGCTGTTCCACGCGCGCCATCCGGGCATACAGCTGCAGGTGTCGGACCTGCTGTCCGAGCCCTGCATCGCCCAGGTGGCCTCGGGCCAGGCCGACCTGGCGCTGGCCGCCATCCGTGCCGACACCGAGGAACTGCAGGCCGAGTGGTTCTGCGCCGACCAGTTGCACCTGGTGTGCCGCGAAGACCATGCCCTGGCCGCGCTGCCGGCGCCGTGCATGGCCGATCTGCAGCCCCATCCCTTCATCCAGCTGGCGCGCCACAGCAGCGTGCGCCAGTACCTCGAATCCCAGGCCGCGGCGCCCGAGCTGAACACGCTGCTCGAAGTCGAGCACCTGGCCACGGTGATGGGCATGGTGCGCGCGGGCCTGGGCGTCAGCGTGGTGCCGGCGCTGGCCCTGTTCCACTTCGTCCAGCCGGGCCTGGTGACCCGGCCGCTGGCCGATGCCCACCGCCAGCGCGACCTGTACCTGGTGCGCAGGCGCCACCGCAGCCTGTCGCCGGCCGCCCAGGCCTTCCACGCGCTGGCGCTGGAGCACCGGCCCCGCAACGCGGGCGGGGCTGCAACGGATGCCGCACAATAGCCCTGCTACCGCATATGACCTTATCTTCCACCGATCCCCAAGCTCCTACACGCATTGCCGTCATGGGCGCCGGCGCCGTGGGCTGCTACTACGGCGGCATGCTGGCGCGCGCGGGGCGCTCCGTGGTGCTCATCGGCCGGCCCGCGCATATGCAGGCCGTGCAGCGTCACGGCCTGCGGCTGCAGACCCGGAGCTTCGACGAGCGCATACGCCTGGAAGCCAGCTGCGACGCGGCCACTGCGGCAGGTGCGCAGCTGGTGCTGCTGAGCGTCAAATCCACCGATACCGAGGCCGCCGCCGAACAGCTGCGCCCCCACCTCGCCCCCGACGCCCTGATCATCACGCTGCAGAACGGCGTGGACAACGCGCGCCGCCTGCGCACGGCCCTGCCCAACCAGGCCGTGGCCGCCTCCGTGGTCTACGTGGCCGTGGAAATGGCGGGCCCCGGCCATGTGTGCCACCACGGGCGCGGCGAGCTGCTGCTGGAGCCGTCGCCGGCCAGCGCGGCGGCGGCCGACCTGCTCAACACGGCCGGCGTGCCCACGGAAATCTCGACCGATGTCGAGGCCGCGCTCTGGACCAAGCTCATCATCAACTGCGCCTACAACGCGCTCTCGGCCATTGCGCGCCAGCCCTACGGCCCGCTCGTGCAGCAGAACGGCGTGACGCAGGTGATGGACGACGTGGTCAGCGAATGCCTGGCCGTGGCGCGCGCCGAAAACGTGGTGCTGGCGGAGCCGCGGATACGCGAGGCCGTGCACGGCCTGGCGCGGAGCATGCCCGCACAATACTCGTCCACCGCCCAGGACCTGATGCGCGGCCGCAGCACGGAAATAGACCATCTCAACGGCCACATCGTGCGCCGCGGCGCCGTGCACGGCATCCCGACGCCCGCCAACCGCGTGCTGCATACGCTGGTCCATCTGGTGCAGCACCAGAACATGCCCAAGCCCTCACAAGACTGAAAAGAACCTGCCGTGGGTGAATTCGACCTGATCCGCCGCTTCTTCCAGCGCCCCGTGCGCCGCGCCGTCCTGGGCGTGGGCGATGATTGCGCGCTGCTCGCGCCCCAGCCCGGCATGCAGCTGGCCATCTCCAGCGACATGCTGGTCGAAGGCCGCCATTTCTTTGCCGATGTAGACCCCGCCGCACTGGGCCACAAGGCGCTGGCCGTGAACCTCAGCGACCTGGCCGCCTGCGGCGCCAGGCCGCTGGCCTTCACTCTGGCGCTGGCCCTGCCCCAAGCCGACGAGGCCTGGGTCGGCGGCTTTGCCCAGGGCCTGCTGGCACTGGCCGATGCGCATGATTGCGAACTGATCGGCGGCGACACCACGCAAGGCCCGCTCAATATCTGCATCACCGTGTTCGGCGAAGTGCCCGCGGGCCAGGCCCTGCTGCGCAGCGGCGCACGCGCCGGCGACGACATCTATGTGAGCGGCACGCTGGGCGACGCGCGCCTGGCGCTCGAGGCCATGCTGGGCCATGTGGCCCTGCCCCTGGATGCGCTGCAGGCCGCGCGCCAGCGGCTGGAGCGCCCCACGCCCCGCGTGGCCCTGGGCCTTGCGCTGCGCGGCATTGCCAGCAGCGCGCTGGACGTGAGCGACGGCCTGACCGGCGACCTGGGCCACATCCTGCAGGCCAGCGGCGTGGGTGCCACGCTGGATGCGCAGATTACTTCGCAATTGATAGCTGCCCACGCACTGTTCACAGTCGATACAGCCATTCTCATTCCAAGCACACCGGATTCTTCGCACCAGCCACAGCCCTTGGAACCAATGCAGACCGGGTCAGGAACGCCAAGCAAGGGCCGCCCCGCAGCAATGGCGTCGTCCCCCTTCCAGGGGGAGGCCGCGCAGCGGCTCAGGGGGTTGCTATACCAATGCACGCTCGCCGGCGGCGATGACTATGAACTGGCCTTCACCGCACCTGCCTCGCACCGCCAGGCCGTGCAGGAAGCCGCCCTGCACGCCGGCGTGCCGGTCACGCGCATCGGCACGGTGGACAGCACGCCCGGCCTGCGCGTGGTGGACGGCAGCGGACAGCCGCTGGCGGCGCGCTACGCCTCGTTCGACCATTTCGGGAGCATCTGAGTGATCGTCCGCGACCGCCCTTCCCTGCTGCGCCTGTTTCTCATCGTGCGGGGCTCGGTGATCGTGAGGATCTACCCCCAACTCGTGCTGCTGTTCGCGCTGTCCTGCCTGGTGATCGCGCTGCACCGCGCCTACCCGGGCTCGGTACCGGCTATGCCCAGCGCGCCGTTCTCGCTGCTGGGCATCACGCTGTCGATCTTCCTGGGTTTTCGCAACAACGCCAGCTACGACCGCTGGTGGGAAGCGCGCAAGGACTGGGGCCAGTTGCTCTACACCATGCGCGACTTCGCCCGCCAGACCCAGTTGCTGGAGGCGCTGCCGGACGGCCCGCAGCAGCGGCGCGAACTGCTGCAGCTGGGCGTGGGCTTCACGCACCTGCTCGTCGATCACCTGCGCCCCGGCAACCCGCGCGGCAAAGCCCAACCCTGGCTGCCGCCCGGGCTGCAGCAGCAGCTGCCGGCCAGCCGCAACGCACCCGACCTGGTGCTGCGCCACATCGGCGCCCGGCTGGCGCAGCTGCGCCGGCAAGCCTGCATCAGCGACATCGAGTACAGCCTGCTCGACGCCACCGCGGGCCGTATGTCGCTCGTGCTCGGGGCCTGCGAGCGCATCCGCAACACGCCCGTGCCCTTCGGCTACACGCTGCTGATGCACCGCACGGCCTACCTGTTCTGCTTTCTGCTGCCCTTTGGCTTTGTCGATTCGCTGGGCTGGGCCACGCCGTTCGCCACCACGCTGATCGCCTACACCTTCTTCGGACTCGACGCGCTGGGCGAGGAGCTGGAAGAGCCCTTCCACCCACACCCCAACGGCCTGGCCATCGCGGCCATGGCCGACGTGATCGAGATCAACCTGCGCGAGGCGCTGGGCGAGACGGATCTGCCGCCGCTGCCCATGCCTGTCGCCGACCTGCTGACCTGACGCCATGACCGACAACAGCCCGCAAGACCTGCCGCAAACACCCCCGCCTGCTGCGCCAGATGCCATCAATACAAAAACGCCGCAGGGAACGGCCATAGTGCATCCGTCGGTGGCCTTCATGCTGCGCCATCCGGCGCACCTGATCGCCCTGGGCTTTGGCTCGGGCCTGCCGCGCATCGCGCCCGGCACCGTGGGCACGCTGTGGGCCTGGCTGGCCTATCTGGCGCTGCAACTGTGGCTGGACAAGGCCCAGATCGGCTGGCTGATCGCCGCCAGCATCCCCGTGGGCTGGTGGGCCTGCACGGTCACGGCCCGGCACATGCGTGTGGCCGATCCCGGCCATATCGTGTGGGATGAGGTCGTCGCCTTCTGGATCGTGCTGTGGCTGACCATGCCCATGGGCTTCTGGGGCCAGTGCGCGGCATTTGCGCTGTTCCGCTTCTTCGACGCGGCCAAGCCCCAGCCCGTCAAATGGGCCGACCGGCTATTCAAGGGCTTAGGGCCGCGCGGCGGCTGGGGCATCATGTTCGACGATCTGGTGGCCGCTTTCTGCGCCCTGCTGGTCATGGCGCTCTGGAAGCATTTCACCCGCTGATCCAGAAAGCCACCGCCATGCTCACAGCCACGCCCCAATTGGTAGAACAACTGGCCGAACGCCTCATGCAAAAAGGCTGGATGCTGGCCACGGCCGAAAGCTGCACGGGCGGCATGATTGCCGCGGCCTGCACCGATCTGGCCGGCTCCAGCAACTGGTTCGACCGCGGCTTCGTGACCTACTCCAACGAGGCCAAGCAGGACATGCTGAACGTGCCCGGGGCGCTGATCGCCGCGCACGGCGCCGTCAGCGAGCCCGTGGCCCGCGCCATGGCCCGGGGCGCCGTGGCACATTCGCGGGCGCGCTGCAGCGTGGCAGTGACCGGCGTGGCCGGCCCCGGCGGCGGCAGCGAGGCCAAGCCCGTGGGCACGGTCTGGTTCGGCTGGCATCTGGAGGACGGTGCCGCGGGCCCGCAGACGCATGCCGAGTGCCTGCGCTTCGACGGCGACCGCGCCCAGGTGCGGCAGGCCACCGTGCAGCATGCGCTGCAGACGCTTCTGAAACTCGTCTCGTGACTAGGCCCGCAGGGCCTTGACGAGCTTGAGCGCAATGTCCTTGAGCGGCGCATCGAGCTGGCGGTAGCTTTCCAGTAGCCGCAGCTCGTCCGCGGGCAAGGCGGCGGGCTCGCTCTCCAGCCCAGCCGTCAGCTCCAGCGCCGTGGTCTGCAGCGCCAGCGCCACGCGCGCCAGGGTGTCGTTCCTGAGCGTGCGGATGGCGCCCGACTCGACCTGCGACACGGCCGAAGCCGTGATGCCCGCCGCCTCGGCCAGCCGCCCCTGGCTCATGGCCAGCGCATTGCGGCGCGCGCGTATGCGCTCACCAATATGTTTCATGGTCTGCGTATCTACCAACAGAAATAGATCCGGGCTTAGTGCTCAAACTCGCGAGCACCCAGCCAGAGACATCAAGCAAGGGCCGCCCCGCAGCGAGGATGTCGTCCCCCTTACAGGGGGAAGCGGCGCAGCCGCTCAGGGGGTAGCCATATCAAGCGCCGTGGCATTTCTTATATTTCTTGCCGCTGCCGCAGGGGCAGGGGTCGTTGCGGCCCGGCTGTTCGCCCTTGACGATGGTTTCCTGGCGCGGGCCCATGCTCTTCCAGATGCGGCGCAGGTCGTACAGCGCCCAGATGGCTTCGCCGAAGGCGTTGACGCGCTCTTCGCTGGTCGAGGCCGGGCCGTCCTCATCGTACATGCAGATCGTGGGCGTGCCGGTGTCGTCCTCGGTCAGGGCCACGATGGCGTCCAGCGCTTCGTCCAGCCACTGGGCGGCTTCCTTGTCGCGCGGCGCGGCCCATTCCTCGGCCCAGTTCTCGACGACGAACATGAAGCCCAGCGCCCAGATCTGGCCGAACGAGGGAATCTCGCCGTCCTCGACTTCGGCACGCTCTTCTTCGGGCAGGCTCAGGATGGCGCCGCGCATGTCCATGGCTTCGGGTTGGAAGGCGCGCTCGTCCTCCAGCGACTTCACATCGGCGTCGAGCTGGGCGCGGGTCTCGGCCAGGCGCCGCTCGAACAGCTCGAGAAAGCGCGCCTGCTGGGCTTCGTCCTTGAAGACTTCGAGCTTGGGCAGGGCCTCACCGGGCTCGACTTCGAGCGAGGCGCCGTCGCCCAGCAGCATGGGCAGGTACTCGGCGGGCGCTATGGCGCGGCGCGTGCAGACCAGGGCGGTCAGGAAACCGTCGCAGAACTCCCACTGGGGGATTTCCTCGCCGCGCGTGCGCAGGTCGTCGAGCAGATCGTCCAGCTCTTCGAGGCGGTCCGCGTCGAGCGCGGGCTCCAGGTCGGCTTGCAGTTCGGTATCGGGGGTGGCTTTGTCTTGCATAGGAAGGCTTTTATGATGGCCCGGCGTCAGTCACAAACGACAGGACCGGCGCAGGGCCGAAGATGGTGGCGGCTGCATCGCAGCGGATGCAGGTGCTTGGAACGTGTTTGCGTTCTTAGGCTGGCAGTTTAGCGGCCGATCATCAACATGCCCCGCCACAGGAATATCGCAGGAGTTTGCCGGTGCGTCTCAGAGAAAGCTTTCCCATGCGCTACAGCGCGTTCTTCATCTGCGCCGCGGCGTGCGCGGTTTCGCTGTATACGACGGCGGTGCATGGGCGGGGCCTGTGGTGGTTGTTGGTCTCCGGGGCCCTGGTGCTGACCGGAATCTGGGACCTGCGCCAGAAGCAGCACGCGATTTTGCGCAACTACCCCGTTCTCGGGCACTTCCGCTTTCTCTTCGAATACATACGGCCCGAGATCCGCCAATACTTCATCGAAGGCGACACCGAGGCCCAGCCCTTCTCGCGCTCCCAGCGCTCCCTGGTCTACCAGCGCGCCAAGAGCCAGGTGGACAACCGCCCGTTCGGCACGCAGCTCGATGTCGGCGCGCATGGCTACGAATGGGTCAACCATTCCATGCAGCCCACCAAGCTGGCCTCGCACGACTTCCGGCTCTGGATCGGCGGCACGCCCGACAACCCCTCGCCCTCGGCCGAGCCCTGCACCCAGCCCTACCACGCCAGCGTCTTCAACATCTCGGCCATGAGCTTCGGCGCCCTGTCGGCCAACGCCATCCTGGCCCTGAACCAGGGCGCGAAGATGGGCTGCTTCATCCACGACACGGGCGAGGGCTCGATCTCCGCGCACCACCGCGTGCATGGCGGCGACCTAATCTGGGAAGTGGCTTCGGGCTACTTCGGCTGCCGCAACGCGGACGGCACCTTCAGCGAGGAAAAATTCGTCGCCAACGCCACCAGCCCCCAGGTCAAGATGATCGAGATCAAGCTCAGCCAGGGCGCCAAGCCCGGCCATGGCGGCGTGCTGCCCGGCGCCAAGGTCACTCCTGAAATCGCAGCTGCCCGCGGCGTTCCCGTGGGCGTGGACTGCATTTCCCCGTCCAGCCACAGCGCTTTCTCCACGCCCGTGGAGCTGATGCACTTCATCGCCAGGCTGCGGCGCCTGTCGGGCGGCAAGCCCACGGGCTTCAAGTTCTGCGTGGGCCACCCCTGGGAATGGTTCGCCATGGTCAAGGCCATGCTGGAGACGGGCATCACGCCGGACTTCATCGTCGTCGACGGCGCCGAGGGCGGCACGGGCGCCGCCCCCATCGAGTTCGTCGACCATGTGGGCGTGCCGCTGCAGGAAGGCCTGCTGCTGGTGCACAACACGCTGATCGGCGTGAACCTGCGCGAGCGCATCAAGATCGGCGCGGCCGGCAAGGTGATCACGGCCTTCGACATCGCGCGCATGATGGCCCTGGGTGCCGACTGGTGCAATTCGGGCCGCGGCTTCATGATGGCCCTGGGCTGCATCCAGGCGCAAAGCTGCCATACCGGCACCTGCCCCACCGGCGTGACCACGCAGGACCCCGTGCGCCAGCAGGCGCTGGTCGTGCCCGACAAGGCCACGCGCGTGGCCAACTTCCACCGCCACACCCTGCACGCGCTGCTGGAGCTGGTCCAGGCCGCGGGCCTGAAACACCCCAACGAGATCACGGCCCACCATATCGTGCGCCGCATGAACGACACCCAGGTCAGCCTGCTGTCCAACCTGGTGCTGCGCGTGGAGCCCGGCTCGCTGCTGGGGCCGCTGGACCAGCAGCACAAGGTGTTCCAGAACTACTGGCCGCTGGCCGGCGCCCACAGTTTCCAGCCCGTGCAGCAGCCCATGTTGCGCCCTTCGGCCGCGGACACGGCGGCGCAGGCACAATCGCAGGCCTTGCCTTCGCGCGAGGGCATCTGGACCTGAGGGCGCGTAGGCGCTCCATCACCCGGAGCCACCACCATCCCAACCCCAAGCTTCGCCGTGACAGCAGCCACCACGTCCACCTTCCAGACTTCCGCCCCCACGCCCCTGCCCACGGTGGATTACGGCGCCTTTCTGGCCGAGCACGCGGCACAGCCGCACGGGATCATGCGCTACGACCTGGAAGGCGAGACGCTATGGGTCAAGAAGGCCAATGCGGGCAACCCCGGCTGGCACTACCGGCTGCTGGATATGCTGGCCGGCCTGCTGAGCCTGCCGGTGCTGGAGCCCGTGCCCAACCCCGGCGGAGCGCACACCATACGCACCGAAATCCGGCGGCTGCACAATTTCGCCGCCGCGGGCCTGCGCGTGCCCCAGGTGCTGGCGGTGGCCGATACAGCCTTCGTGATGTGCCATCTGGGCCGCCCCGGCCAGGAGGCGCCCTCGCTGAGCAATGCCATGGAAAGCGCCATCGGCCAAGGCTCCGAGGCCGTCCTGGCCCTGTGGAGCCAGGGCCTGCACGCCATTGCCGAAGTGCATGCCAGGGGCGAGGTGCTGAGCCAGGCCGCGGCCCGCAACATGGTGTGCTGCGCCGACGGCGCGATCGGCTTCATCGACTTCGAGGACGACCCGGCGGCCCACCTGCCGCGCGCCGTCTGCCTGGCCCGCGACGCGCTCAACTATGCCCAGTCCACCGCGCTCTTCGTGGACCAGGGCGGCGCCATGGCACAGGCCCAAAAACAATGGGCAGCCTTCGTGCGAAAGCTGCCCATGGAGGCCCGGCAGGTGCTGGAGCGCACGGTGAGCCGGCTGGCCTGGGTGCGCTTTCTGCCCCGCAACCAAAGCCTGGGGCGCGATGCGCTGCGCGTGCGCGCGGCCTACGATCTGCTGGCCGCGCCGCGTCAGGCCGAGCCGCGTTAGGTTCGGGCCACCACCTGGCCTTGCATCTCGTCGCCGTTCAGGGCGGCGCCGAGCTTGCCATAGTCCAGCGCGTTTTCCCAGCGCGACACCACCACGGTGGCCACGGCATTGCCGACGAAGTTGGTCAGCGAGCGGCATTCGCTCATGAAACGGTCCACGCCCAGAATCAGGGCCATGCCGGCCACGGGGACCTCGGGCACCACGGCCAGCGTGGCCGCCAGGGTGATGAAGCCCGCACCCGTCACGCCGGCTGCGCCCTTGGACGACAGCATGGCCACCAGCAGCAGCGCGATCTGGTGTCCCAGCGTCAGGTGGGTGTCGGTCGCCTGGGCGATGAACAGCGCGGCCAGCGTCATGTAGATATTGGTGCCGTCCAGATTGAACGAGTAGCCGGTGGGCACGACCAGGCCCACGACGGACTTGGCGCAACCGGCCTTTTCCATCTTCTGCATCAGCGAAGGCAGGGCCGACTCGGAGGACGAGGTCCCCAGCACCAGCAGCAGTTCATCCTTCAGATAACGGATCAGCTTGAACACCGAGAAGCCACAGGCACGGGCCACGGTCCCCAGAACCACCAGCACAAACAGCGCCGAGGTGATGTAGAAGGTCAGCACCAGCTCGGCCAGGTTGACCAGCGAGCCCAGGCCGAACTTGCCGATGGTGAAGGCCATGGCGCCAAAGGCACCGATGGGGGCGGCCTTCATCACGATGTTCACCAGCTTGAACACGGGCTTGGTCAGCGCTTCAAAGAAGTTCAGCACGGGCTTGCCGGCCTCACCCACCAGGGCCAGGGACACGCCGAACAGCACGGCCACCATCAGCACCTGCAGGATGTTGTCGCCCACGAACGGACTGATCAGGGTCTTGGGAATGATGTCCATCACAAAACCGGTCAGCGTCATCTCGTGGGACTTGGCCACATAGCCCTTGACGGCGGCCTGGTCCAGGTCGGCCACATTGATGTGCATGCCCGAGCCCGGCTGCATCACATTGGCGACGATCAGGCCCACGACCAGCGCCAGGGTGGAGAAAGTCAGGAAATAGGCCATGGCCTTGCCAAAGACGCGGCCCACCGTGCTCAGATGGCTCATGCCGGCAATACCGGTCACGATGGTCAGGAAGATCACCGGTGCGATGATCATCTTGATCAGCTTGATGAAGGCATCGCCGAACGGCTTCATGGCCTCGCCATAGGCGGGCTCGAAATGGCCCAGCAATACGCCGACGATGATGGCGAACACCACCTGGAAATACAGCTGGCGATAGAACGGCAGCCGCTCGTGGTGAACGGCCTGGGGAGAAATGGCTTGCATGATGCGCCTCGATGAAAACGGATTCGCACCACGATGGCGCGAGGTTGTTTCGGTTTGTACTGCGCCAGCCTTCGCGAGCCGATAACCTATTGGTATTAGAGAGGCCTTATTCGTAGGCAAAACGCCCCAAAACCAAGGGTAATCACCTAGACTCTTCATCCCCTCGGATCCGCCCCAAACCATGCCCGCACCACGTCGACGCCTGTTCTGGACCCTGCTGATCGTGGCGGCAGGCATGCTGGTGTGCATGCTGCTGGCCAGCCAGGTCGCACGCCAGCGCTCGCTGCGCGGCGAAAGCCAGAACGTGCAGCGCCAGCTCATGCTCTACACCCAGGCTCTGGGCCAGCGCATAGACCGCTACCGCACTCTGCCCGAGGTGCTGGCGCTAGACCCGGAGCTGCGCGCCGCACTCACCCACCCGCTCAGGCCGGACGAGGTGGGCAGGCTCAACCGCAAGCTGGAGCAGGCCAACGGCGCCAGCCAGTCGTCCACGCTGACGCTGATCGACCTCGGCGGCCGGGCCCTGGCCGCCAGCAACTGGCACGACGAGCGCAGCAACGTCGGTGTGGACTACAGCTTCCGCCCCTATGTGCAGCAGGCGCTGGCCCAGGGCAGCGGGCGCTTTTACGGCATAGGCATGACGACCGGCCTGCCGGGCTACTTCCTGTCCGAAGCCATACGCGACGACCAGAACCGCATCACGGGGCTGATCGCCATCAAGATCGCCCTGCAGGAGCTGGAGCGCGAGTGGCGCCAGTCGCCCGACATCGTGCTGGCCTCGGACCGGCACGGCGTGACCTTTCTCGCCAGCCGCGACGAATGGCGCTACCGCCTGATGCATCCGCTGTCTGCGCAGGACGTGAAGGAGCTGGAGGCCACGCGCCAGTATGCCGACCAGCCGCTGCGCCCCGCGCGCTACCGCATCGCGGCCAAGGCCGAGGCCGAGGACGACGACGGCATGCTGGTGCGGCTGGACGAGCCCGTCGAGGCCGGCCCCTTTCTCTGGCAAAGCCGGCCACTGCCCGATACCGACTGGCAGCTGCACCTGCTGCACAACACCCGGGCCTCCGCCGTGGCAGGCCGCTGGGCCGCCGCGGCGGCGGCCGGCCTGTGGCTGGCCCTGGCCCTGCTGGTGCTGTTCGTGCGCCAGCGCCAGCGCAGCCGCCAGGCGCTGATCCTGGCCAGGCGCGAGGCCGAGGATGCCAACCGCTACAAGACCCGCTTCGTGGCCGCGGCCGTGCACGACCTGCTGCAGCCGCTGAACGCCGCCCGCATGTTCAGCTCGCTGCTGCGCAGCCATCTGCACGACGATGCCGGGCGCCGCGTGGCCGAGAGCATAGACGGCGCCCTGGCCGCCCAGGACGGCATCCTCAACAGCCTGCTCGACATCTCGCGCATGGAATCGGGCCAGATGGAAGTGCATGTCCGGGACTTCGCCCTGGGGCCGCTGCTGCAGGTCGTGCACCACAACTTCGGCATCATTGCGCACAGCCGCGGCCTGCGGCTCACGGCCGTGGACGCCCACTACACCATACGCAGCGACGAAGCGCTGCTGCGCCGCATCCTGCAGAACCTGCTGTCCAACGCCATTCGCTACACCCCCAAGGGCCGCGTGCTCATAGGCTGCCGGCGCCAGGGCGAGCAACTGCGCATCGAGGTGCACGACCAGGGCCCCGGCATTCCCGAAAGCCTGCAGCGCGAAATCTTCGAGGAGTTCCGCCGCCTGGGCGAAGGCCACGACGAGGACCGCGGCGCCGGCCTGGGCCTGGCCATCGTGGAGCGGCTGGGCAAGCTGCTGGGCCACGAGATCGGCCTGCGCTCCCAGCTGGGCCGCGGCAGCGTATTCTGGGTCTGCGTGCCGCTGGCCAAGGCCGCGCCGCAGGCCGCGCACAGCGCTGCCGCCGCCGCCCCCAAGCCCGACCAGGATGCCCCGCTGCAGGGCGCCAGCGCCTGGTACATCGACGACGACGCGCCGAGCTGCGCGGCCACCGCCGCCCTGCTGCAGCGCTGGGGCTGCGAGGTGCGGTTTGCCGGCGGCCCCCAGGCCGCGCTGGACGCGGCCACGCCGCCAACAGCATCGCAGTCGGCACCGCAGCTGGTGCTGCTGGACGTGCGCATGGGCCACTTCCACGGACCCGATCTGTACCCGCAGCTGTGCGAGCGCTGGCAGCAATCGCCCCAGGTCATCCTGGTCACGGCCGAGCACAACATCGCCCTGCGCCGCCAGGCGGCCGAAAAAGGCTGGGGCTTTCTGCTCAAGCCCGTGCGCCCTGCCGCGCTGCGCGCCTTGATCAGCCAAATGTTGCTGAGGAATACGCCCTGAGCCGCTGTGTACGCCTTACGCCGCGCTCTCGGGCTCCAGGCTCTTGACCAGCACCGCGGCCTGGGTGCGGCTGTAGCACTCGAGCTTTTTCAGGATCGCCGTCACATGCACCTTGACGGTGTTCTCGGCCAGGCCCAGCTCGTGGGCAATCTGCTTGTTGAGCAGGCCGTCGGCAAGGCACAGCAGCACGCGGAACTGCTGCGGCGTGAGCCGGGCCAGCTTGGCCGCCAGCGCCGCGTCGGCCTCGGAGCGTTCGGCCGCCATGGGCGGAAACCAGCTGCCGCCCGCGATCACCGCCTCTATCGCTCCCGCCATGTCCTCGGCCGGCGCCGACTTGGGGATGAAGCCCGCCGCGCCGAACTGCTGGGCGCGGCGGATCACGCGCGGGTGTTCGTTGGACGAAACCACCACCACGGGAATCTCGGGATATTCGCCACGCACATGCAGCAGCGAGGAAAAGCCGCGCGCGCCCGGCATGGCCAGGTCCAGCAGCACCAGCTCCACCTCGGGGTGCTCCTGCAATGCCGTGCCCAGGGTGGCCGCGGATGCGGCTTCCACCGTGCGCATCTGCGCAAAGCGCTCGCGCAGCACCTGTATCAGCGCTGCGCGGAATAGCGGATGGTCGTCGGCAACGAGAAAGGTGGGCGCGGGCATGGGCCGCAGTCTGCCATGACCTGGGGCCGGCTGCACGAGCGCGCGCCTTGCCCGCAGGCTGCAGCGGCCGTCAATCCAGCTTGATGTGGTTGGCCGCGATCACGCGGCCCCATTTGCCGCGCTCGCCGCGCACGAACTGGCCCATTTGCTCGGCGCTGCCGGGCATGGGCTCCACGCCCATGGCTGCGAGCCGCGCCTTGGTGCGGGTGTCGGCCAAGGCGTGCTGCAGAGACTGGCTGAACTTCTTCACCACCTCGTCGGAGCTGCCCAGGGGCACGACGATGCCCTGCCAGGCATAGCCTTCGAAGCCCTTGAGGCCCTGCTCCTGCAGCGTTGCGACCTGAGACAGCACGGAGACGCGCGCGGGGCTGGCCACGCCGATGGCTTTCACCTTTTTCTCATTGAGGAACGGAATGATGGTGGCGCTGTCGACCCACATGGCCGGGATCTGGCCGCCGATCACGTCCTGCACGGCCGGCGCCGCGCCGCGGTAGGGCACATGGGTCATGTTGGCGAGGCCCGCCTGTTCGCGGAATAGTTCGCCTACCAGATGATGGGGGCTGCCCAGGCCGGCCGAGCCCCAGCTCACGCCGTTTTTCTGCTGCCTGGCCCAGGCGACGAACTCGGTGAAATTGCCGGCCGGCACATCGTTGTTGACCACGAGCAGCATGGGAAAGCGCACCAGCATGCCCACGGGCTTGAAGTCGCGCTCGGCGCTGTAGTTGAGCTTGCTGAACAGAAAGGGGTTGGCCGCCAGCGTCGCGAAGTCGGCCGTGAACATCAGATTGCCGAAGTCGCGCGAGCGGGCGCTGTATTCGGCCGCGATATTGGTGCCGGCGCCGGGCTTGTTGTTGATGACGATGACGCGGCCCAGATGCTGCCCCATGGACTCGGCTATCACGCGCGCGACCACGTCCGAGCCGCCGCCGGCGGCGTAGCCGACCACCCATTCGAGAGGCTTGTCCTGAGCCCATGCGCTGGGCATGGCGGCGGGTATGACGGCACCAAAGGCCGAGCAGGCCAGAGCGGCCAGAAACTGCTTGCGTTGCATCCTTGTCTCCATGTTGTATACGGCACCCTCGGATGGGGTGTGGGCGCCTTTGTGGGGATGGCAGGCCGCCGCACGGGCGGCGGCGCGCGGGCTCAGAACGTGTTGACGATCTCCACGCGGGTGTGCGGGCGCGGCCTCGGGCGGCCTGCGTTGTTGCCAATCCTCGCAATAGCCACGCTATTGCTGCGGTTTGCGCCTAGCAGCCCATCCCGATCCGCATCCCACCCACCTTCGCGCAAGATTGCCAACACGTTCTCAGGCGGCCGCGTGCACCAGGGCAACCGGTGTCACGGCGCCGCGCTCGACCGGGTCCGCGGCGGCAGGCGCAAGTCCTGCGCTGGCGCGGGCCAGTTCGAGCGCATGCAGCAAAGTGCCTTGATGACCGATATGGTTGGCCAGCAGCAGCACGAGGCGGGCATTGAGGGCATGGCTTTGCGCGGTTGCTAGGCCCTGGTGGGTGGCAATCAGGGCTTCGTAGAAGTCGTCGCAGGCCTGCAGATTCGGGTGGGTGGACAGCAGCATGGCAGTCTCCTGTGGTGGGTGTCGCAACGGGTTCAGGCCGCGCAGCAGGCCCGGGCCAACGCGGCACGCACGCCAGCCTCGTCGGGGCGGCGCCAGCGTGCGCAGACATGCTGGTCGGGCCGCAGCAGATAACTGGTGCCGGGGCGCGCATCAAGGCGCCTGGCGGCCAGAGCCTGCGCATCGATCAGGTCGGCCTGCGCGGCATGGGCTTCGCCCTCGCACGCGATCGAGAGATTGCGCACCCCGTCCAGTTGCTGCGCCCATGACGGCGTGGGGCCGAAATGCAGCAGCGTGAAATCGGGCCCCAGCGTGCGCAGCAGCCAGGCCGTGCCCTCCTCGCCGGGCCGGCGCATGGGGGCGTCGGCCAGCACGGCACCGGGCAGCTGCGTGCCGTCGAAGGCATCGGTATCGGGCGTGTTGAGCGCCGAGCCGTGCAGCGTGGCGGGCACCGAGAGCCGCCCGCTGTTGACGATGCGGCGCGCGAATTCATGCTCGCGGGCCAGGTCCAGCACGGCATCGCGGAACAGTCGGCTGATCTCGCTCTTGGGCGTGATGAAGTCGGTGGCGCGCGTGGAGTTGCGGAGGTTCTCGTCGGCCGCGTATTCGCGCTCGGCGCCATAGGTCTCGATCAGCGAGGCATCGGCCTGGCCGCGCAGCACACGATCCAGCTTCCAGGCCAGGTTCTCGGCATCCTGCACGCCGCTGTTGGCGCCGCGCGCACCGAAGGGCGAAACGCCATGGGCGCTGTCGCCCGCGAAGACCACGCGACCGTGGACAAAGCGGTCCATGCGCAGGCAGGCAAAGGTGTAGACGCTGGCCCATTCGAGCTCGAACTGAGCGCCATGGCCCAGCAGCGCACGGATGCGCGGCAGAATGTTCCCGGGTTTTTTCTCTTCCTCGGGGTCCGCATCCCAGCCCAGCTGGAAGTCGATGCGCCAGACATCGTCGGGCTGGCGGTGCAGCAGCACGCTCTGGCCCGGATGGAAGGGCGGATCGAACCAGAACCAGCGCTCGGTGGGGAAGTCAGCGCGCATCTTCACGTCGGCGATCAGAAAACGGTCGCGGAAAATGCGGCCATGGCTTTCCTGGCCCAGCATGGCGCGCAGCGGCGAACGCGAGCCGTCGCAGGCCAGCACCCATTGCGCGTCGATCTCGTAGGCGCCGTCGGGCGTCTCCACCGTGAGCAGGGCGCCGTCCTCGCGCGGCGCCAGCGCCGTGACCTTGCTGTGCCAGCGCAGGTCGATCAGCGGCAGTTGCAGCGCGCGCTCGACCAGATAGGCCTCGGCGTAGTACTGCTGCAGATTGATGAAGGCCGGACGCTCGTGCCCATCCTCGGGCAGCAGATTGAACGGATACAGCGGCTGGTCCTTGAAGAAGACCTTGCCCAGGTTCCAGGAAACGCCTTTGTCCACCATGGGTTGCCCCACGCCCAGACGGTCCCAGATCTCCAGCGTGCGCTTGGAAAAGCAGATGGCGCGCGAGCCCGTGGACAGCTTGCAGTCATTGTCCAGCAGCACCACGCGCTGGCCGCGCTGGGCCAGGTCGATGGCCAGCGACAGGCCCACGGGACCGGCGCCGACGATGACCACAGGATGCCGCACCGGCGCTGCCGCTTCCTGGTCCGGATGACGCACATGGGGAATCTGGATGGCCTGTATGTCTGCGCCGCTGCCGCGCAGGGCATCAAGCGGAATGGCTGTAGTGGACATGGCTGGTAATGCTTTTGTTTCAATAGCTTCCAGTGCTTGCCAATAATTGATTTCATATGCTTTTCAAGCTGAAATCATTGTTTCCATCGGTGCACGCACCGGCCCTTTCGCCAGAAACACCGAGCAAGGGCCGCCCCGCAGCGAGGGTGTTGCCCCCCCGGGGGGAAGGCGCGCAGCGCCTCAGGGGGTCAGCCCTCTAATTCCAGCCACATCTCGCGGTCGCGCTCGGCGGTCCAGATGCGCGGATCGGCATGGTCCGAGGCCTCGTCGTAGGCGCGGGTCACGTCGAAGGGCATGCAGTGGTTGAAGATGACCCAGTGGCCGTACTTGGGCTGCAGCTTGGCGAAGGCGGCTTCATAGACCTTGCGCAGATCTTTCTTGCCGTCGGCGCCGGCCTTCACCTCTGCCCAGAGATCGCTGATGAAGCCGCGCGTACCCGCCAGACCGGCCTGCACCTCGGCAGCGTTCTGCAGCGCCGCACCGCGGCCGGGCACCAGCTTTTCGGGCTTCAGCGCCGCGATGGCATCCAGCGTCCGCGGCCAGTCCTGGAAGTAGGCGTCGCCGGCATAGGGCGTGGCATCGAACTCCACGAGGTCGCCGCTGAACAGCACCTTGTCCTGGGGCAGCCAGACCACGGTATCGCCCTTGGTGTGGCCGCGGCCCAGCTGCAGGATCTGCACTTCGAGCCTGCCCAGCCACAGCGTCATCTTGCCGGTGAAGGTGATGGTGGGCCAGGTCATACCGTCGGGCACGCTTTCCACGCTCTGGAACAGGCGCGGGAAACGGCCGATCTCGCTGGCCTTGTCCTGCTCGCCGCGCTCGACGATGAGGTCGTAGGTGTCCTGGCTGGCGATGATGTGCTCGCAACCCTCGGCCTTGTAGGCCGAGGCACCCAGCACGCGCACCGCGTGGTAGTGCGACAGCGTCACGTACTTGATGGGCTTGTCCGTTACTTCGCGAATGCGGCGGATCACGTCCTCGGCCATGACGGGCGTGGCCTGGGTGTCGATGACCATCACCGCGTCGTCGCCGACGATGATGCCGGTGTTGGGGTCGCCCTCGGCCGTGTAGGCATAGGCATGGTCGGAGAGCTGGTCGAAGCTCACCTGCTTGACGTCGAGGTCGGCGGCGGAGGCAAAGGTCTTGGTGTTCATGGGTTTCACATTATTTTGTTTAAGACAAATTCATTTGTCTTTATCGAATTTTTGAATGCTACGTAAAAATTCAACATTGAACAATTCATTTGTTATAGTGAAAAACCCTTGGCGCACCAAGCCCCTCGTCGGCGTTCACAATGCCGCATGCCCGATGCCACTCCACGCCTGAACGACACCCGCCTTCCCCTCGACGCCGCCGACGAGCCCACACGCGGGCCGCGTGGCATACAGAGCGTGGAAGTCGGTGGCCAACTGCTCAAGGTGCTGGCACGCACAGGCCGGCGCATGGCGCTGAAGGATCTGGCACGCGAAGCCGATATGACGGCCGCCAAGGCCCATCCCTATCTGGTGAGCTTCTGCAAGCTGGGCCTGATGGAGCAGGACCGCAGCAGCGGCCACTACGGCCTGGGGCCTCTGGCCATACAGATGGGCCTGATCAGCCTGCAGCAGGCCGACCCCGTGCGCATGGCGATTGCCGAGCTGCCCGCACTCGCGCAGGAGGTGGGCTATACCGTTTCGGTCGCCATATGGAGTGGCCAGGGGCCGACCATCATCCGCGTCGAGGAAGGGCCCACCCATGTCTACGTGGCCATGCGCCACGGCACGCCGGCCTCGCTGCGCCACACGGCCACGGGCAAGATCTTCGCGGCCTTCGGTGCGCCGCAGCGGATCGCGCCGCTGCTGGCGGCCGAAGGCCACAGCCTCGAAGAACCGGCCTTCGCCCGGGAGCTGGAAACCATCCGCGCCAGCCATCTAAGCGTGGTCGAGAACCAGCTGCTGTCGGGCGTGAGCGCGCTGGCCGTACCGGTGTTCGACGGCTTCGGCCAGCTGGTGCTGGCGATTGCGGCCATAGGCCCCTCGGTCACGCTGACGCTGGACCCCCAAGGCCTGCCCGCCCAGCGGCTGCAGGCCCAGGCGCGCCGCCTGTCGCAGCGCCTGGGCGCCCCGGGCATGCAGCCCGAGGCCTGATCTCCGGATTACGCGCGGTACCCCATTGAAGCGCTGACCCGCGCCGCCTCCGCGCGCAAGGCCAACGCCACCTCGCCTTCAGGCTCGGCATCGAAGCCTCCGCTGGCGCCCAGCGCGCACAGCACGGCCACCACATGGCCGGTGTAGTCGAACAAGGGCACGGCCACGGCGCTGATGCCGGGCAGATTGATGTCGCGGATGGCGGCGCAGCCCGCAGTGCGTATGCCTTCGCGCAGCGCCTGCAGCGGCTGCGCGGCATCCAGCCAGGCCCGCCGCGCGGGCGGCGCCGCGACCAGTTCGCGCTCGGCCAGGGCATCGACCTGGGAGCGGTCGTCCATGAAGGCAAAAAAGGCGCGGCCCGTGGCCGACCACAGCAGGGACATGACCGAGCCCACGCGCACATTCACGGTCACGGGCAGGCTGGGCTCCTCGATGCGGACGATGGTGGGCCCCAGATTGCCCATGACGGCCACGAAGCTCGTGACCTGCAGGCTTTCGCGCAAATGCACGAGGGCGGGTTCGGCCATGCGGATAGCATCGTTCTGGCGCATTGCTGCCAGCCCGATGCGGATGGACTCGCGGCCCAGCGCGTACTGGGTGCCGCCGCGGTCCTGCTCCACCAGGCCTTCGGCCATGAGGCTGGCCAGATAGCGGTGCACCTTGGCCGGACTCTCCTCCACTGCCGCGCCTATGGCCGTGAGGCTGGCGCGTCCGCCCAGGTCCGCCAGGGCCTTGAGCACGGCCAGGCAGGTCTCGGCGGCCTGCACCCGCTGGCGCCGCGGGCCGCGCTCCTGTTCGGCATGGGCACCCTCCGCCGCCATGGGCCTCGGGTCTTGTGTTGCATCGAATTTCATAGCTGGCAGCGTATTCCAGTAAACGTTTACCGCCGATTTTCTTCAAATTCAGGTACTGCGCACGGGTAATCCCCGGGCACAAATTACGCAATGCGTAGAAAAATTACGCAATACATTACAACGCGGGAGCGAAGTCCGGTCCAGCCCGGTAAACCCGCAATCCTCTGGAGACAAACCGATGCAAAAACGCCTCTTCACCGCCTCGTTCCTGGCCACCAGCCTGCTATGGGCCGCCGGCGCGCCCACCGCTGCCCTGGCCCAGGACCATTTCCCCAGCAAGAACGTGCGCTGGATCGTTCCCTACGCGGCCGGCGGCGGCTCGGACTTCCTGGCCCGCACCATAGGCCAGGCCTGGGGCGGCCAGGTGCACCAGCCCATCGTGGTGGACAACCGCCCGGGCGGCAACACGGCCATCGGCGCATCGGAGACCGCACGCGCACCGGCCGACGGCTATACCGTGCTCTCGGCCGACAACGGCACGCTGATCTTCAACCCCGTGCTCTACAAGAGCCTGAGCTACAACCCCGGCAAGGATTTGGCGCCCGTCACGCTCATGGGGCGCTTTCCCATGATCCTCGTGGCCGGCCCCGGGACCCAGGCCAAGACCGCCAAGGAATTCCTGGCCGAGGCCAAAGCCAGCAAGCAAGGCATCAACTACGCCTCTGCCGGCGCGGGCAGCCCCCACCACCTGGCCATGGAGCTGCTCAAGAGCGAAGCTGGCCTCAAGCTCACGCATGCGCCCTACCGCGGCGCGGCGCCGGCCCTGGCCGATGTGGCCGGCGGGCAGATTCCCGTGATGATGGTGGACCTGGCCGCCGGCGCGGGCTTCATCAAGGGCGGCAAGGTACGCCCCCTGGCCGTGGCCAATGCCACGCGCCTGCCCCAGCTGCCCGATGTGCCCACCTTCGCCGAACTGGGCCTGGCCAAGGTCGAGGCCGCGGCCCTGGTCGGCATGGTGGCGCCCGCCAAGACCCCGGCCAGCGTGGTCGCCACGCTGAACAAGCAGGTCGTGGCCGCCATCAACGAGCCTGCCGTCAAGCAAAAGCTCATCGACTTCGGCGTCGAGCCCGTGGGCAACACGCCCGAGCAGTTCCAGGCCCTGATCGCCAGCGAGAGCACGCGCTGGCACCAACTGATCAAGAACTTGAACATCACGCTGGATTGAGCCATGACGCGCTGCCCCATAGACCACAGCCAGTTCACGCGTCCCAGCGGCCAGACCGGCCCCACGGGCTGTCCGGTGAGCGATGGCGCCGCCGCCTTCAACCCCTTCAGCGACGCCTACCAGCAGGACCCGCCCGAATACGTGCGCTGGGCGCGCGAGCAGGAGCCCGTGTTCTACAGCCCGCAGCTGGGCTACTGGGTGGTCACGCGCTTCGACGACATCAAGGCCATCTTCCGCGACAACCTCACCTTCAGCCCCTCGATCGCGCTCGAGAAGATCACGCCCACGGGCGACGAGGCCAATGCCGTGCTGGCCTCGTACGGTTTTGCGCTCAACCGCACCCTGGTCAACGAGGACGAGCCTGCCCACATGCCGCGCCGCCGCGCGCTGATGGAGCCGTTCACGCCCGAAGCGCTCAAACACCACGAGCCCATGGTGCGCCAACTGGCGCGCGAGTACGTGGACCGTTTCATAACCGACGGCCGCGCCGACCTCGTGGACCAGATGCTGTGGGAGGTGCCGCTCACCGTGGCCATGCATTTCCTGGGCGTGCCCGAGGACGACATGGACACGCTGCGCCAGTACAGCATCGCCCACACCGTCAACACCTGGGGCCGCCCCAAGCCCGAAGAGCAGGTGGCCGTGGCCCATGCCGTGGGCAATTTCTGGCAATACGCGGGCCAGGTGCTGGACAAGATGCGCGCCAATCCCGAGGCCGACGGCTGGATGCAGTACGGTATCCGCAAGCAAAAGGAGCTGCCCGAAGTCGTCACCGACTCCTACCTGCACTCCATGATGATGGCCGGCATCGTCGCCGCCCACGAGACCACGGCCAATGCGACGGCCAACGCGGTGAAGCTTTTGCTGCGGCACCCCGAAGCCTGGCAGGCCATCTGCCGCGACCCTTCGCTGATCCCCGGCGCGGTGGAGGAATGTCTGCGCCACAACGGCTCGGTGGCCGCCTGGCGGCGCCTGGCCACCCGGGACGTGGTGATAGGCGGCCAACACATTCCCGCGGGCTCCAAGCTGCTCATCGTCACCTCGTCGGCCAACCACGACGAAGGGCATTTCGTAGCTGCCGACTTCTTCGACATCGAGCGCGACAATGCCAGCGACCACCTGACCTTCGGCTACGGCTTGCACCAGTGCATGGGCAAGAACCTGGCGCGCATGGAGATGCAGATCTTCCTCGAGGAGTTCACGCGCCGCCTGCCCCATATGCGGCTGGCCGAGCAAGCGTTCAGCTACGTGCCCAACACCTCGTTCCGCGGCCCCGAGCACCTGTGGGTGGAATGGGACCCCGCGCACAACCCCGAGCGCATGAATCCTTCGCTGCTCGATGAACACCAGCCCGTGCGCATAGGCGAGTCCTCGCACAGCCAGACCAGCCGCAGCATGCGGGTGGACGACGTGCAAACCATCGCCGAAGACGTGCTGCGCGTGCGCCTGGCGGCCACCGGCGGCCGCCAGTTGCCGCGCTGGACGCCGGGCTCGCACATAGACCTGGAGTGCGGCGACACCGGAATCTCGCGCCAGTACTCGCTGTGCGGCGACCCGCAGCAGGCCGGCGTCTACGAGATCGCCGTGCTGCGCGAGGAGCACAGCCGCGGCGGCTCGGCCTGGGTGCACGGCCAGTTGCAGGCCGGCATGCTGGTGCAGATGCGCGGTCCGCGCAACCACTTCCAGCTCGACGAAGGCGCGCAGCAGCTGCTCCTGGTGGCCGGCGGCATAGGCATCACGCCCATCGCCGCCATGGCCGCGCGCGCCCGGGCGCTAGGCATTCCGTATGAAATCCATTACAGCGCCAGGCAGCGCCAGCGCATGGCGCTTCTGGACTCATTGCAGGAACTGCATGGCGAACGCCTGCATGTGTATGCGGGCGAGGAAGGCCGGCGTGCCGACTACGGCGCGCTGCTGGCCACAGTGCGTCCCGGCGCGCAGATCTATGCCTGCGGCCCGCAGCGCATGCTCGACGGCCTGGAGCAGGCCTGCCGCCACTGGCCCGAGGACAGCCTGCGCGTGGAACACTTCTCCACCACGCTGGGAGCCCTCGATCCGGTCCGGGAGCATGGCTTCGAGGTCGAGCTGCGCGAATCGGGCATCACCCTGCAGGTGCGCAGCGACCAGACCCTGCTCGACGCGCTGCGCGGCGCCAACATCGACATCGAGAGCGACTGCCGCGAAGGCCTGTGCGGCTCCTGCGAGGTACCGGTGCTGGCCGGCGAGGTGGACCACCGCGACATGGTGCTCACGCGCGCCGAGCGCGCGGCCTGCACCAAGATGATGAGCTGCTGCTCGCGCGCCAAGGCGAACAACGCCAGGATCGTACTGGGGCTGTAGGCCTTCAATCCACCAGCGCGGGCAGCGCCCGGTGCCGGCCGGCGCCCGCGTCATGAGCCTGCAGCTTGAAGCCGGCCACCACTCCGGCCAGCCGGTGTGCCTGCTGCTGCAGCGACTGCGCCGCCGCCGTGGCCTGCTCCACCAGCGCTGCGTTCTGCTGCGTGCTCTGGTCCATCTGGGTGACGGCGCCGCCGACTTCGGCAATGCCCCGGCTCTGCTCCTGGCTGGCATTGCTGATCTCGGCCACGATGGCCGTGACGCGGTTCACGCTGTCCACCACGCCCTGCATGGTGGTGCCGGCTTCATGCACCAGGCGGCTGCCGATGCCGACCTGCTGCACCGAATCGTCGATCAGCGCCTTGATCTCCTTGGCCGCCTCGGCCGAGCGCTGCGCCAGCTGGCGCACCTCGGACGCCACCACGGCAAAGCCGCGGCCCTGCTCGCCAGCACGCGCCGCTTCCACGGCCGCATTGAGGGCCAGGATATTGGTCTGGAAGGCGATGCCGTCGATGACCTGGATGATGTCCACGATGCGGCGCGCCGAGGCTTCGATGCCGCCCATGGTCTGCACCACCTGCCCCACCACGGCGCCGCCCTGCGTGGCCACTTCGGAGGCATTGCCCGCGAGCTCGCTGGCCTGGCGCGCGCTGGCTGCGTTCTGCTGCACGGTGGCGGTGAGCTGCTCCATGGCCGCGGCCGTCTCTTCGAGCGAGCTGGCCTGCTGCTCGGTGCGCGAGGACAGGTCGAGGTTGCCGGTGGCAATCTCGTTCGAGGCGGTGGTGATGGCCTCGGTGCCGGTGCGCACCTGCTGCACGATGTTGACCAGGCTGTCGCGCATGTGCTGGATGGCGAAGAGCAGGCTCCCCTGGTCGCCGGCCCTGGTACTGACGGCGGCGGTGAGGTCGCCGGCGGCGATCTGGCGCACCACTGCCGAGGCGTGATCCGGTTCGCCGCCGAGCGTCTTTTCGATGTTGCGGATGACCAGGATGATGATGGCGGTGAGGATCACGCCGATGGCGAGGAGGAAGGCGCCCATGCGCCACAGGTCGCGCACGAAGGCGTCGGTGAGATCGTCCATGTAGAGGCCGGCCATGAAGCTCCAGTCCCAGGGCTTGTAGGTCAGCACGTAAGCGCCCTTGGGAAAGACGATTTTCTGGTCCATGCCCGGCTTGGGCCAGACGTATTCGGTCCAGCCTTCGCCCGCGCTCTTGGCAATGGCGGCGACGTTGCGGTAGACGTAGGTGCCGTTGACGTCCTTGAACTCGCTCATGCTCTTGCCGGCCAGCTCGGGCTTGATCGGGTGCATCACGACGGTAGGCTCGGAGCTGACGATGGTGAAGTAGCCGTCGGCGCCGTAACGCATGGCCTTCAGCCGCGCCAGCGCCTGCTTCTTCGCCTCGTCTTCCGGCAGCGCGCCGGACTTGGCCTGTTCGGCAAATTCCTTGACGGTGGACATGCCGACGTCGGTGGCGAGCTTCAACGCGAGCTTGCGCTCTTCAAGGCGCTGCGCCTTGCTTTGCAGGATGTCGGCCGTCGCCAGCCCCAGCAGGCACAGCCAGCAGATGACGAGCGGCAGGAACAGCTTCTGGCGGAAGGTCAGTTTCATGTTGTCTTTTTTCCTGAGGTCTGAGGCGCGACGATGTGTGTCGCTTGGGCAAGCGCGCAATTCCATTTCCTGCCGCGTCTTCTGCCGATCGGGCATGCGCGCAGGCTGTGGAACATCAAAACAATCCCGTAAATGTAAAGATTTGCATAAACAATGTACCGTGGCTCGGGGAATGGGAAATGCCTGTGAGAGAGGCAATTGCCCTGCTTTTCCCCCGGTTGCGACGCCACGCAGCGGCAGCCCCGGGGCCAGCAGCGACAATACCGGACATGACCTTTTCCACGCCCCACAAGGCGGCCCCCGCCGAGCAGCGGCTGCGCACGCTGGACACCACCCGTATCGACGACACCCGCATCAAGGCCGTGCGCCCGCTGCTGACGCCGGCGCTGCTGCAGGAATGGCTGCCCGCTCCCGATGCCGCCCAGCAGCTGGTGGAAAACAGCCGCGAAGCCATCTCGCGCGTGCTGCACGGCCAGGACGACCGCCTCATCGTGGTCGTGGGCCCCTGCTCCATCCACGATCACGACCAGGCCATGGACTATGCGCGCCAGCTGAAAGTCCAGGCCGAGGCGCTGGCCCGGGATCTGCTGGTGGTGATGCGCGTGTACTTCGAGAAGCCGCGCACCACCGTGGGCTGGAAGGGCTATATCAACGACCCCTACCTGGACGGCAGCTTCGCCATCAACGAAGGACTGGAGCTGGCGCGCCGCCTGCTGCTGGACGTGCTGGCCGAGGGCCTGCCCGTGGGCACGGAGTTTCTGGACCTGCTGAGCCCGCAGTTCATCAGCGACCTGGTCAGCTGGGGCGCCATCGGCGCGCGCACCACCGAGAGCCAGAGCCACCGCCAGCTGGCCAGCGGCCTGTCCTGCCCCGTGGGCTTCAAGAACGGCACGGACGGCGGCGTCAAGGTGGCCAGCGACGCCATCCTCGCGGCCCAGGCCCCGCACGCCTTCATGGGCATGACCAAGATGGGCCAGAGCGCCATCTTCGAGACCCGCGGCAACCAGGACTGCCACATCATCCTGCGCGGCGGCAAGCAGCCCAACTACAGCGCGGCCGACGTGCAGGCCGCCTGCGAGATGCTGGAAAAATCCGGCCTGCGCCCGCAGGTGATGATCGACCTCTCGCATGCCAACAGCAGCAAGCAGCACCGCCGCCAGATCGACGTGGCCGCCGACGTCGCCGGCCAGATCGGCGCGGGCGATGCGCGCATCACCGGCGTGATGATCGAAAGCCATCTGCACGAAGGCCGCCAGGACATCGTGCCCGGCCAGGAGCTGCAGTACGGCATGTCGCTGACCGATGCCTGCATCAGCATGGAGCAGACGATTCCCGTGCTGGAACAGCTGGCCGCCGCCGTGCGCCAGCGCAGGACCGCGCGCGCATAACGCGGCTTGCTATCAAAAACAAAGCTGCCGGCATATGCCCGCAGCTTTTTTCAGTGCAGATCCATTTCAAAACCGAGTTTCGGAAAGCGCCAGCCGCTTCTGTTTTCATAGCTCCAGCGTCAGCCGCAGCATGTCCTTGTGCTGCACGCCCCGCTCCCACAGCGGCGTGGTGTAGTTGAGCAGGAAGAAGTCGCGCTCGATATCGGTCACGCGAAAACCGGCGCGCTGGTAGAACAGCAGCTGGTCACCGAAGCTGCCCGTGCCCACCTCCAGCTCCTTCACGCCGCGCTCGCGCGTCCAGGCAATGGCGCGCTGCAGCAGGGCCGAGCCTATGCCGTGCTGCTGCCAGGCCTGCGCCACCGCGATATTCATCAGCTCCCAGGCCTGCTTGCCGTCGTCCAGCGGAACCAGCACGCAGACGCCGACCGGCGCGCCCAGGCCGCTGGGCGTGAACTGCTGCGTCAGGCGCGCGGCAAAGCAGGTGGATTCGGGCAGATAGCGCTTGACCTTCTCACGCGAGGGGTCGGCCAGCAGCAGCAGCGGCCAGGGGGCCTCGGCCGGATTCATGCTGGTGACCTGCCAGGCGGCGGGCACCGCGGGTGCAGCCGGCGCCGGACTCATGCGCTCACCTCGGCGCGCATGGCCGCAGTGTGCGAAAAGCCCGGGGGCAGCACGCAGCCGCCGGCCGGGGCGCCGTTGCTCCCTGCTCCGATGGCCTGCTGCAAAGCTCGATCACGCGCCATGTCCACTTTCCGCACGGATGGCGCGCCGCAGCCGCCTCCGCCTGTTTCTGTTGTCAATGCCCATAGGGTAGCAGCCGGCACCGCTTTGCACGCGAAAACCGTCGCGAGCATGCAAAAACAAGCTTCACGCTCGCGTCCATGGCTGCAGCCCGCCACACCGGTTGCGCACCGCCTCCGTGCGTGGAGTTCGATTGTGGCTTATACTTACCAAGGGTTAACACCTAGTGGTTAACACCATATGAACGGTGTTGAGATGCCCGCCGTTCCCTGCTTGCAGTGCATCTCCAGATATCGAAGGAAAGTTCACCATGCGCCAAGCCATTCAATCCCTGATCGTTTTCATCCAGGAAGCCCGCGAATTCCACCTGGAAGTCGCCAACCAGTAAGCAACCGGGCTGCTGCAGAAAAAGCCGCTGATCGAAGCGGCTTTTTTGTTGCCGGTGGCCCGCCCGGCCAGCGGTTGGCACTTTTTCTTGAAGGAAGGGGCAAGGTTCGCGGAATCATGCATCCAGCGCACGCGGCGCGACTGCGCACCGGCTTTCAGAACGTGGCCGCGGCCTCAGGAACTGGACGACAGCTTCATCAGCACCAGTCCCGTGACGATCAGCACGGCGGCGCCTATGCGCATGGGCGTGACCTGCTCGCCCAGCACGGCAATGCCCACCACGAAAGCGCCCACGGCACCGATGCCGGTCCAGATGGTATAGGCCGTGCCCAGCGGCAGCGAGCGCATGGCGATCGAGAGCAGACCGAAGCTGGCCGCCATTGCCACCAGGGTGATGGCGCTGTACCTGAGGTTGGTGAAGCCCTGGGACTGCTTCATGGTGAAGGCCCAGACCACTTCCAGAATGCCGGCGACCAGCAGATAGACCCATGCCATAACAAACTCCTGAAGATGTCGATGGCCAGGCCGTCCCGGCAAATGCGCAATGACGTGCGGCATCCGCGATGCCCCGCAGGGTCGTCCCTGCATGCGATGTGTAGGCCCATGTTAGACCGGCCTGGCCCATGGGCCAAAAACCTGCAGGCCGCTGGGTGGTTGGCAAGCCACAAGCGCATTGCAATGCCAGAAGCATCGGGTCCGGCAGTGGCAGGACAACCGCAGCGAGGGCGCCTCCTTCTATTTCCTGGACCCGGATGGCCACCGGCTGGAAGCCCATGTGGGCTCGCTGGCAGCGCGCCTTGCCCGCTGCCGGCTCCAGTCCTATGCTGGCATGGTTTTCTACGACTGATCGGCCGCAGCCATGACCGCCTCGGCCTCTTCCAGTAGCACGAGATTGCCCACGGTTGCCCCGTAGTGGGTGGCCACGCGCTTGCGCTGCTTGAGCACGGCCTTGTCCTTGCTGACCAGCAGCGCCCGGTGCTGGCTGGCCAGGTCGAGGAAATGCTGGTCGTCCGGATCGGTGCAGGTAAAGCGGATCTTGGGCGCCTCGGCCACGTATTCCACGGCAGCGTCGAAAGCCGCGAGCACGCCTTCGGCCGTCTTGCCGTAGAACGAGACGCGCGGTGCGATCTGGCTGTAGTGCAGCACGCGCTCGAGTTCGATGCGCTGGGCCCGGTCGGCAATCCAGCGCAGTTCGCCCCGCTCCACCAGCGCGTGGATCGGCGGGACATGCGGATCGTCGAAGATCAGCATGTCCAGCACCACGTTGGTATCGAGCACCACGGGGCGCGGCAGCAGTCCTTCATAGCCGTCGTTGCACGACGGCCAGCGCAGCACGATCTTCATTGCGGAGTGCCCTGCTCGCCTTGCTCATCGTTCGCGGGCGCATCGCTGCGGCGCGGCTTGACGGCCCCCTTGACCATGTCGAAGCGGAACAGCCGGCATTCGATGGGGCCGTTCCACATGGGCGTGCGGCGCGACTCCTTGAGGCGCATCTTGCCGGGCAGCTTGAGATCGGGCGTGAGCATCCAGCCGCTCCAGCCGCTGTAGTTCTTCTTCCAGTGCGTGGCCAGCTGGCTGAAGAATTCGCCGCCGTCCTCGGTCTGCGCGGTTTCACGGCCCGCGCGCTCGACCACGTCCATGCGCTCATGCGCGCTGCGGCCCGCCACGCCCGCGGCGGCGATACGCTCGCCATAGGGGGGATTGAGCAGCATCATGCCGGGCTGCTCGCAGGGCGGCATGCGCTGCAGCGCGTCGCCGCCGCGCAGTTGCACGGTCTCGGCCACGCCCGCACGCTCGGCATTGCGCTGGGCAAAGTCCACCATGCGGAAGGAAATATCCGAGCCGTAAATACCCACCGGGCTTTCGGGCAGGATACGGCGCTCGGCCTCGTCCAGCATGGCTTCCCAGACATGCTTCTGGAACGGCACCAGCTTCTCGAACGCGAAGCGGCGCAGGATGCCTGGCGGAATGCGGCGCGCGATCTGCGCCGCCTCGATCACCACGGTGCCGCTGCCGCAGCAGGGGTCGTACAGGGGCTGGGGGTTGGGCCCGTGCGGGTCCCAGCCCGTGGCGGCGATCATGGCCGCGGCCAGGGTCTCCTTGAGCGGCGCGTCGCCCTTGTCCTCGCGCCAGCCGCGCTTGAACAGCGCCTCGCCCGAGGTGTCGATGTAGATCGTCGCCTCGTCGGTGGTCAGGTGCAGGTGCACGCGCACATCGGGGTGGCGGGTTTCCACGCTGGGGCGCTCGTCGCCGCGCTTGGCGCGGAAGCGGTCGGCGATCGCGTCCTTCACGCGCAGGGCGGCAAAGTTGAGGCTGGTCAGCGGGCTGTGCTGGGCCGTGGTCTCGATCTTGAAGGTCTGGCGCGTGGTGAACCAGATCTCCCAGGCCACCTCGCTGGCGGCGCGGTACAGATCGTTCTCGTTGCGGTACAGCGTCTGCGACAGCTGCACCAGCACGCGCTGGGCCAGACGGCTGTGCAGGTTCAGGAGCATGGCGTCGCGCCACATGGCACGCACATGCACGCCACCGCGCCCGACCATCAGATCATGGCCCTTGAGGCCGGTGATGGCGTGGACTTCGTCGGCCAGAAAGCCCTCGACGCCGGCGGCGCAGGGCAGAAACAGGTGCAATTGGTTCATAGCAGGGCGCCAAGGATACGCGAGACGCCTCGGCCACGGGGCGCAGTGGACTTCTCCGGCAAGGTGTCAGCCTGGCGCGGAAAATTGAACGAAAACAGCCTCCAGCGCAAATACGGAAAGCGCTGCCAGCTCTTGTTTTTGACAAACCATCTTCCCATTCAGAACGCCACGCCCGAGATCGGCATCACCGCTGTCGCGGCGCGAGGAGATCGTAAACACGTTCTTACATCCCGGCGGCAAACGCCCGCACCTGCTCGCGCAGCGGAATCGAGGGCTGGGCCCCGGCCTTGCCTATGCACAGGCTGGCCGCATGTATGCCCCAGGGCACGGCAACGGCCAGGGGGCAGCCTTCGGCCAGGTGCGTGACCACGGCGCCCAGAAAAGTGTCGCCCGCGGCCGTGGTGTCCACCACGGGCACCAGGGCCGCCGGGTGGCGGGTGATGGAGGGCGCCTCGGCCGGGCCGCACAGCGCCACCGCGCCCTGGGCGCCCAGCGTGACCACGACCTGGTGCGGCCCCCGCGCCAGCAGGGCCCGGCCCGCGCGCGCGGCCGCCTCGGGCGTGTCCCCGGCCTCGCCGCTCAGCGCGGCGGCTTCATGCTCGTTGAGCACCAGGGTATGGATCAGCGGCCACCAGTGGGCCGGCACCTCGCGCACGGGCGAAGGGTTGAGCACCACGTTGCAGCCGGCCGCCTGGGCCGCCAGCAGCGCCTGCTCGATCACGGGCGGCGGCGTCTCGAACTGCAGCACCAGGAAATCGGCCTGGCCCAGCGCATTGAGCAAGGCCTCCTCGGGCAGCTCCAGCCGCGCATTGGCGCCGGGCACCACGCAGATGCGGTTCTGACCGTCGGGCTCCACCATGATGACGGCCGTGCCCGTGGGCACGCCCTCGTGCACGCTGACGTGGTCCACGTCCACGCCGTCGCCATGCAGGGCCAGCCGCAGCGTGTTGCCGTGGTGGTCTCGCCCCACGCTGCCGAACAACGAGACCAGGGCCCCGTGGCGCGCGCAGGCCACGGCCTGGTTGCCGCCCTTGCCGCCGGGCAGGTAGCGCAGATCGCTGGCCGCCACGGTCTCGCCCGCATCGGGCAGGCGATCCAGCGTGAGCACCACGTCCATGTTGAGGCTGCCGACGACGACGATGCGCGCCACGCCGTGGGGCAGCAGCGCCTTTTGCGCGGGGTCGAGACTCGCACTGCGGGGCAAGGCGGAGGAGGAAAGCGGGGCTACCATGGTCTGAACTCCTGTTACGGCGTGACAAGAGGCTGCACGCCATTTTTACGGAAGCGGCGCGTGAAACTGGTGCACACACAGCCGGAGACTCCAAACACGTTCCGAGACGCTCAAGCACGGTCTGCTGGTTATAGGCGAAAAATGCCTTCAACGCCGTCCATCCACGCCCCCGCGCGGTCTTTATCGACATTCCCTTGCCCAGGCCTTGTTTGACCTGTCTCCCTGGCTGCGCCATGGGAGCCCCCGGTAAAATCCGGGGTTATGGCAAAAATCATCGTTCTGGCCCTGGTGCTGCTCTTTTTCGGTTGCGGGCTGTATATGCACCTGCGCGGCAAGGTGCGCCACAAGGTGCTGCGTCAGCTGTTCGACCACTCGACCTTCACCGCGCCGTTCAATGTCTTCATGCTGATGTTCAGCAAGGTGCCGCGCACGCCCTATCTACCCACCAGTACCTTCCCCGAGCTGGCGCCGCTGCAGGCCAGCTGGCGCGAGATCCGCGAGGAAGCCGTCAACCTGCAGAAGAACATGCAGATCAAGGCCGCGGCCAACAACGACGACGCGGGCTTCAACTCCTTCTTCAAGACCGGCTGGAAGCGCTTCTACCTCAAATGGTACGGCGATGCCCACCCCTCGGCCATGGAGCTGTGCCCCCGGACCACGGCCCTGGTCAAATCCATTCCCAGCGTGAAGGCGGCCATGTTCGCCGAGCTGCCCCCGGGCGCCAAGCTCAACCTGCACCGCGACCCCTATGCGGGCTCGCTGCGCTACCACCTGGCCGTGCTGGCGCCCAATGACGACCGCTGCCAGATCGTGGTCGACGGCACGCCCTACAGCTGGCGCGAGGGCGAAGGCGTGATCTTCGACGAGACCTATATGCACTGGGCCGAGAACCGCAGCCAAGGCAACCGCATCGTGCTGTTCTGCGACGTGGAGCGCCCCATGACCAATGGCTTTGCCCAGTGGCTCAACCACTGGCTGGGCAAGAACGTGGTGTCCGCCGCCAGCTCGCCCAACAACGAGGGCGATCCGCGCGGCCTGATCAGCAAGCTGTTCAAGATCTCGTTCTACGCCGGCAAATACCGCCGCGCTTTCCGCGACTGGAATCCCGCGTTCTACAAGGTCCTCAAATTCGGGCTGATGATCGGCGTGCTGGCCTGGTTCATCTGGTGGCTGATTTCCTGATAAGCCACCTGGAGCACCCGCCCTGAGCAAGAAAGCCGCTGTGCGATGCACCAGCGGCTTTCTTATTTCTGCGGTGCTTTACAGCGCCTTGCGCAGCGTGGTCGTCGGGATCCTGAGCTGCTCGCGGTACTTGGCCACGGTGCGGCGCGCGCACTCGATGCCCTGTTCCTTGAGCATGTCGGCCAGCTTGGCGTCCGACAGCGGCTTCCTGGGGTCCTCGGCATCGACGAACTGCTTGATCAGCGCCCGCACGGCCGTGCTGGAGGCGCTGCCGCCGGTTTCCGTGCCCAGGCCCGAGCCGAAGAAGTACTTGAGCTCGAACGTACCCTGGGGCGTGGCCATGTACTTGGCCGTGGTCACGCGGCTGATGGTGGATTCGTGCAGGCCCAGCGCATCGGCGATGTCGCGCAGCACCAGCGGGCGCATGGCCAGCTCGCCGTGCACGAAGAAGTTCTTCTGCCGCTCCACGATGGCTTCGGAGACGCGCAGGATGGTGTCGAAGCGCTGCTGGATGTTCTTGATGAACCAGCGCGCCTCCTGCAGGCGCTGCTGGAGCAGGCCATGGCTCTCTGCGCCGCGGTGGCGGCGCAGCACGCCGGCATAGATGTCGTGCACCTTGAGCTGGGGCATGACGTCCGGGTTCAGCCGCACGGCGAAGTCCATGCGGCCCGAACCGGCGCGCACCGGCCGCACGATGACGTCCGGCACCACGATCTGGCGCTCCACGTTGGCAAAGCGGCGCCCCGGGCGCGGCTCCAGGCGCGCGATCAGGGCCATGGCCTCGCGCAGCGCCTCCTCGCGTGCGCCGCACAGGCTGGCCAGCTTGCGCAGGTCGCGCCGGGCCAGCAGGTCCATGGGCTGGGCACAGATGGCTTGCGCCAGCTGCAGCTGGCTCAGGCGCGCCGCCGTCGTGCCTTCGTCCTCGGCCTGCACCAGCAGGTCGCGCAGCTGCAGCCGCAGGCATTCGGCCAGGTCGCGCGCGCCCACGCCGGCAGGCTCCAGGCTCTGCAGCAGCTTGAGCGCAATCGCGAAGTGCTGCTCCAGCTCCTCGCGCTCCTCCAGATCGTCGCCGGCCAGGCTGGCAGCCAGATCCCCCAGCGGTTCCTCGAGGTAGCCGTCATCGTTCAGCGATTCGATCAGAAAGCTCAGCGCCGCGCGGTCTTCCTCGCCCAGGCGCAGGCTCAGCGCCTGGCGGTGCAGGTGGTCGGCCAGGCTTTCATGCTCGCGCGCCAGGCTGATGGCGTCGCTCTCTTCATCGTCGGTCTGGCGGCCGCCGGCCGACGGGGCGGCAGACACCTCCCATTCGCTGCTGGCTTCGCCGCCCCACTCTCCGTCCAGGCCGCCCTGCTCGTCGCTGCCGTCCGCTTCGTCGCCACCGCCGGCGCTCCACTCCAGCGTCTGCGGGGTTTCGGCGGGCGCAGGTTCTGCTATGAATTCAGAAGCTTTTTCCGCAGAAAATTCCTTGGATTCAGATTGAAATTCTTCTGAAAATGAGGACTCATCTACGCTGGCAGCCATATTTTCAGGAGCATCGCCCTCCGTCTCGCGTTCGAGAAACGGGTTGTCGCTGAGCATCTGCTCCACTTCCTGGGCCAGCTCCAGCGTGGACAGCTGCAGCAGCTGGATGGACTGCTGCAGCTGCGGCGTGAGCGACAGGTGCTGGGAGACCCGCAGCGACAGGCCGGGCTTCATCGTTGCGCGGCTCTCTGCTGCTCACCCGCAGACCTCTGGACAGGGGACTGGTTTCGCCGCCGGGCCGCCCCAAGGCGAAATCCGGCGCAGCCGGTCAGGTCCCCTTGAATGATAGGTCTTGGGGGCAGCGCAGTACACGCAGTGACAAGCGTGGGGGCCATATTCACATCCTGAAATGCTCGCCCAGGTACACGCGACGCACGTCGGCGTTGTCCACGATCTCCTCGGGCGTGCCTTCGGCCAGCACATGGCCGTCGCTGATGATGAAGGCGTGGTCGCAGATGCCCAGCGTCTCGCGCACGTTGTGGTCGGTGATGAGCACGCCGATGCCGCGCTCCTTGAGATAGCCGATGATGCGCTGGATCTCGATCACGGCGATGGGGTCGATACCGGCAAACGGCTCGTCCAGCAGGATGAAGCGCGGCTGCGTGGCCAGGGCCCGGGCGATCTCCACGCGGCGGCGCTCGCCGCCGGACAGCGCCAGCGCGGGCGACTGGCGCAGGTGGTCGACGCGCAGTTCCTGGAGCAGGCTGGCCAGCCGCTCATCGATCACCTCGCGCGTCAGGCCCCGGCCCTGCTCGTCCTTCTGCAGCTCGAGCACAGCGCGCACGTTGTCCTCCACATTGAGGCGGCGAAAGATCGACGCCTCCTGCGGCAGATAGGACAGACCCAGGCGCGAGCGCTGGTGGATGGGCATGTTGCTGACGTCATGCTCGTCGATGAAGATCTGCCCGCCGTCGCTGCGCACCAGGCCCACGATCATGTAGAACGAGGTGGTCTTGCCCGCGCCGTTGGGGCCCAGCAGGCCCACGACTTCGCCCTTCTGGACGGAAAGCGAGACATCCTTGACCACCTTGCGGCTGCCGTAGGACTTGGCCAGATGCCTGGCCTGCAACCGGCTCTCGGTCACGGCGTTGCTGCTGTCCATGCTCATGGTTTCTTCTCGCCGCCGATGGTCAGGCTCTGGCGCAAAGGCTCGCCGGCAGGAACGGCCGGCTTGGAAGCTGCCCCTGGCTTCGCACCCGGCGTGCCATCCTTGGGCGCCATCACGGCGCGCACGCGGCCGCCCTGGCCCACGGAGGAGCTGGGCAGCCCGCCGCTGGTCTTCTGGCCGTCGACGGTGTAGACGTCGGTGATGTTGTTGTAGACGATGATCGAGCCCGTCACCTCGTCGTTGAGCTGGCCGCCGCGGTAGCGGCGCATCTCGCCGCGGCGGATGAACTTGACGATGTCGGTCTTGCCGTCGTACTCGATGGTCTCGCCCTCGCCTTCGATGAATTCATCGGGCTGGCCGGGCTCGGTATCGCGCTTCTGGCGGAAAAAGGCGCGCTTGCCCGACTCGGCCTTGACCACGCCGTACTGGTAGCCCTCGGCGTCCTGGCGCACGTCCAGCTGGGCGCCGCGCAGCACGATGGTGCCCTTGGTCATCACCACATTGCCGGTGAAGACGCTGGTCTGGGCCAGCTCGTCATGGCGCAGCGCATCGGCTTCGATATTCATGGGCTTGGCGTTGTCGGCTTTTTCGGCCTGCGCCATGCCGGCAAAAGCGGCCAGGGCCGATGCCAGCACAAGGGGGAAAAGTCGTTTGGTCATGGAGGGCACGTTTCTTGCATATTGTAGTCACACACTGGGACTGATCCGCACCAGAAAAAAGCCCGCGCAATGGCGGGCTGTCTGTTGACCGCTGGCGCAGATCAAGCCTTCCGGCTGGCCGCAATCAGCTGATCGACCACACGCAGCACGTTGACCATATTGCCGGCCTTGGTGCCGTCGGTGTAGTAGCGGCCGGCCACGCCCAGGGCGGGCACGCCTTCCACGTCGTATTCCTGCTGCAGCTGGGAGGCCTTGCGCACCTGGTTGGCCACGGAGAAGGAACTGAACATCTCCTTGAACTTGGCCATGTCCACGCCCTGCTTGCCCATCCAGTCGAAGATCTGGTCTTCCTTGGACAGATTGAGGCGCTCCACATGGATGGCGTGGAACACCTTGGCGTGCAGGGTGTTCACGAGGTTCAGGCCTTCCAGCGTGTAGTAGAGCTTTTGCTGGGGCACGAACGAGGCATTGAAGGCCACGGGCACGCGGTGCACCACCACATCGGCCGGCACGGCATTCTTCCAGGCCGCGAACTGGGGCTCGAAGGCATTGCAGTGCGGGCAGTTGTACCAGAAGAACTCGATCACCTCGACCTTGCCGGCAGGCGCGTTGACCTGCGCGGGCTTGGCCAGCTTGACATAGTCCTTGCCCTCCTTGGGCGCGGCGGCCTGGGCCCAGCTGGTGGAAGTGCCCAGCGTCAGGGCGCTGGCAGCGGCCGCCGAAGCAGCCAGGGAAAAATCGCGGCGTTTCATCTCAACAAACTCCTAGGACTGAAAGTCTGCATATCAGAGGCAGCAGCCTCCGAAAAGTTCAACCAGCTTAAAACCAGCGCGCCCAAAACCAGGGACACCGAGCAAGGGCCGCCCCGCAGCGAAGGTGTCGTCCCCCTCCCAGGGGGAAGGCGCGCAGCGCCTCAGGGGGTAGCGTTATTTAGCCGCACGCACCAGCGTCGAATCCACGCCGGCGCCGTCGAGCTTGCCCTTGAGCTGCTCGGCGTCGTCGCGCTTGGTGAACGGACCCACGCGCACGCGGAAAATGGTGATGCCGTTCTGCTCGCGCTCGCTGATGCGGGCTTCCCAGCCCAGCATGGCCAGCTTGGCGCGCTGGGCGTCGGCTTCGTTCTGGCGGCGGAAGGCGCCGGCCTGCACGAAGTAGCTGAAACCGCTTTCTCCGGCCTGGCCCGCCTGGGCCACCTGCGCAGCCTTGTCCTTGTCCGCCTTGGACTTGTCGGCCTTGTCGGCGGCGGCGGAGCGCTGGCGCACCAGATCGCCCAGCGGGTCAGTGGAGGACGGCTTGGCCGCGCCTGGCGCCGGTGCCGCAGGCGCCGCCGCCGGGCCGCCAGCCACGGCCGGGGGCTGCGCCGTGGCTGGCGCGGCCTCGCTCGTGCCTGGTGCCGCCGGGGGCGCTGCGGGCGCAGGCACCGGGGCCTTGCTTTGCAGCGGTGCGTTCGGGTCCCAGTTGCGGTTGCGCTCGGCTTCGGCCGCATCGCGGTCCGCGGTCTTGCCGCCCTTGTTCAGGAACGGAACCGGCACCTTGGTCACATACACGGCGACGGCCAGCGCGGCACCCAGGCCGATGATCATGCCGAAGATGAGCCCCAGGATGGTGCCGCCACGTTGCTGTTTCTTCATAAGTCGCTTATCGCTTGTCGCTGTGTCGATTACATGCGCTCGGGTGCGTCCACACCCAGCACGGCCAGACCATTGTGCAACACCTGGGCGGTGGCGGCGACCAGGGCCAGGCGCGCCAGCCTGAGCTTTTCGTCGTCGACCAGGATGCGCTCGGCGTCGTAGTAGCTGTGATAGCTCGCTGCCAGATCGCGCAGGTAGAAGGTCACGTCATGCGGGGCGTTGCCGTCGGCGGCGGCCGTCAGCATCTCGGGGTATTTGGCCAGCAGCAGCATCAGGCCTTGAGCCTGGGGGCCTTCGAGCGCCGACAGATCCACGTTCTTCAGGGCTTCGACGCCCGCTCCACCCTGCTCTTGCCAGCCGCGCAGCACGGATTGGATACGCGCATGGGCGTACTGCACGTAGTACACGGGGTTGTCGTTGTTCTGGGCCACAGCCAGGTCCACGTCGAAGGTGTATTCGGTGTCGGGCTTGCGGCTCAGCAGGAAGAAGCGCACGGCGTCCTTGCTGGTCCACTCGATCAGGTCGCGCAGCGTCACGTAGGAGCCGGCGCGCTTGCTGATCTTGACCTCTTCGCCGTTGCGCACCACGCGCACCATGGTGTGCAGCACGTAGTCGGGGTAGCCGGCGGGAATGCCCACGTCGGCGGCCTGCAGGCCGGCGCGCACGCGGGCGATGGTGCCGTGGTGGTCCGTGCCCTGGATGTTCACGACCTTGGTGAAGCCGCGCTTGAACTTCTGGATGTGATAGGCGACATCGGGCACGAAGTAGGTGTAGTTCCCGTCGGACTTGCGCATCACACGGTCCTTGTCGTCACCGTAGTCGGTGGACTTGAGCCACAACGCGCCGTCCTGCTCGTAGGTCTTGCCGTTGGCGATCAGGCGCTGGACCGTGTCTTCGACGTAGCCGTTGGTGTAGAGGCTGGACTCCAGGTAGTACTGGTCGAAGCGCAGATTGAAGGCCTGCAGGTCCTTGTCCTGCTCGTTGCGCAGATAGGCCACGGCGAACTGGCGGATGTTCTCGTAGTCGTCGACATCGCCGTTGGCCGTGAATTCGCGGTCGTCGGCCTTGACGGTTTCCCTGGCCAGGAAGGCGTTGGCGATGTCCTGGATGTAGTCGCCGTTGTAGAAATTCTTGGCCAGCGGGTTCTCGCTGTCGGTGGGCCAGCACTCGTCGCCGGGCTTGAAGCCCTTGGCGCGCAGCTGCGTGCTCTTGGTCAGCGTGTCGATCTGCACGCCCGCATCGTTGTAGTAGAACTCGCGGTGCACCTTCCAGCCCTGGGTGGCGTAGAGGTTGCTGATGGCGTCGCCGATCGCGGCCTGGCGGCCGTGGCCCACGTGCAGCGGGCCGGTGGGGTTGGCCGAGACGAACTCCACCAGGATGTTCTCGCCGCGGTCGGCCTGGTAGCCGAACCTCGCTCCTTCAGCCAGCACCTCGCGCACCACCTGCTGCTTGGCCGCGGGCTTGAGGCGGATGTTGAGGAAGCCGGGGCCGGCGATCTCGATCGCCTCCACCCATTGCCGGAAGGCCGGCGCGGCCTCCAGCGCGGCCTTGAGCTGTTCGCCCAGGGCGCGGGGATTGGCCTTCAGGGGCTTGGCCAGCTGCATGGCCGCCGTGCAGGCGAAGTCGCCATGGGCTGCCACCTTGGGGTTTTCGAATGCAGCGCGGCTGCCGGCGCCGGGCGATAGTGTTTCGAGCTCGGCAGCCAGGGCCGCGAGCAATTCCTGTTTGACGGAGAGCATCGGGCGATTTTACGTGGGCGCCCGCAACCGTGCGGCCATCGACGGCCAATTGCAAGATTTGCGGGATGCGCGCTGGCAACAAATCGTAGCCGGACCACAGGCTGCGGCTACATGCCGCGCGCCCAGAAGATGGCGACCACGGCGATCAGCGGAATCACATGGGCCTGCCTCATGACCCAGCGGCGGGTCTCGACGATCTCCGCAGCGGAAGGCAGCTGGCCCGAGGCGTCCAGGGCGCGCTTCCAGCGCCGAAATGCGATGGAGGGCTTGATGGACAGCAGAGCGCCGATGACAAACAGGGTCATCTTGAGATGGAACAAGGGCGAGCCGGTATAGCCGGCAATGCCCTTGACGCCCCAGAACAGGCGGGCCAGGCCGGTCAGCAGCAGCACCACGGCCACGATGCCGTAGATGACATCGAGCCGCGCCAGGCGCTGCACCACCGCGGCATTCATCCATTCGCTGCGGCACAGGGCCGCCTGGCTGGTCACAAAAACCATCAGGGTGAGGATTGCCAGCAGGTGGAGGCTGGCCAGTACGGCTTCAAACGTCATGGTTTGTCAGTAGATGCTACGGGTGCGCCACACTATCGCACAGGAGTCGCAGCCAAGGCAAAAGCGCCGGCCCCGATGCCTGCGTTTTTGAGCCAGCGCAGCTCGAGCCCACAACCTGCAGACGCGGGATCGGGCGACGCGAGCCCCAGAAAACACAACCGCCCTCGAAGGGGCGGTTATTGCGGTTGTTGGAGAGCTCACCCCCCGAGGCCGGTACGCCAGAAATCGGGCTGCTCGTAATGGTGCTTCAGGTAGTCGATCCACATGCGCACGCGCAGCGGCATGTGCTTGCGCTGGGGGAAGATCACGAAGATGCCGTTGGGCGGCGCGGCGAACTCCTCCAGCACCGGCACCAGGCGGCCGGCGGCGATCTCGGCCTCCACCTCCCAGGTGCTGCGCCAGGCAATGCCCCAGCCGCCCAGGCACCAGTCGTGCAGCACCTGGCCGTCCGAGCAGTCCAGCGGGCCGCCGGGCTTGAAGTGCACGACTTCGCTGGTGCCGCTTTCGGGATGCGGAATGCGGAAGGCCCAGCCGCGGGTCTGCGAGGCATCGCTGGACAGCGTCAGGCAGTCGTGCTGCGTCAGCTCGCTGGGGTGGCCGGGGGTGCCGCGACGCTCCAGATAGGCGGGCGTGGCCACGCACAGGCGGCGGTTGTCGGCAATGCGCACGCTGACCAGGGCCGAATCGGGCAGGTCGCCCACGCGCACGGCGCAATCGAAGCCTTCGCCGGCCAGGTCGACCACGCGGTCGGAAAGGTTCAGCGAGATCGTCACCTCGGGGTGCAGATCGCGAAAGCGCGGCACCAGCGGCGCCACATGGCGGCGGCCGAAGCCCGCCGGCGCCGTGATGCGCAGATGGCCCGTGGCCTTGACGCCGCCGGCCGAAACGCTGGCCTCGGCATTGGCCACGTCGGACAGCAGACGCTGGCAATCCTCCAGGAAGGCGCTGCCCTCGTGCGTGAGCGAGATGCGGCGCGTGGTGCGCACCATGAGCTTGACGCCCAGATGCTCCTCCAGGGCATCGAGGCGCCGCCCCATGATGGCCGGCGCCACGCCCTCGGCCTTGGCGGCGGCCGTCAGGCTGCCGCGGGTGGCCACTGATACAAAGGACTCAAATGCCTTGAGCTTGTCCATGACTGCTCCTTTATGGTTCTTTCTGGTCTCCTGCACAAAGCATGCGAGCTACCAATTAAGGAGCACACATCGCGCAAGCAACCTTCATTTCATGGATTAATCATTCGCCATCTGTACTGACTCAAGCGCAGAGTGCTATCTCTTTTCAACTTACCCGAAACAGAAAGTTTCGACGCACGGCGCATAAAACACATTCTTCGTCATTTTTACTCATAAGTCATGAGTTGACTAGAAATCCGCGAATTTATATACCTAAACATAAAAATTTCACCAACCTGTCCAGCTCGGAGGTCCGGGCACGCAGGCAGCAGGTATCGGCCTCGCCACCGTGGCGGATGGCAGCGAACAGCGAAATGGCCTTCTCGCTGCACCTGCAGGCCACGATTAATTACAAAAATATCATCAGTTTTCAACTTTTTTGAATATTTACGTACCCAAAGAATTCAAATACAGTGCAAGCACAAGCTGCACATGCTGGGTATGCGCAGCGTGTCAGGTAGCCATCCCCAACAGATAAACAAAGCATCCATCCGAGGTTTCCCATGACTGATCGCACTCAAGTCCACGGCCTGCAGGTCGCCACCGAGCTGTACAACTTTGTGAACACGCAAGTGCTGCCCGGCACCGGCGTGAACCAGGAGGCCTTCTGGAAGGGCTTTGACGCAATCGTCGCCGATCTGGCACCCAAGAACGCCGCCCTGCTGGCCGAGCGCGACCGCCTGCAGGCCGAACTGGACACCTGGCACCAGGCCAACCCCGGCCCCGTCACCGACATGGCGGCCTACCGCAGCTTTCTGACGCAGATCGGCTATCTGGTCGAGTCGCCCAAGGACGCCAAGGCCACGACCGAGAACGTGGACGCCGAACTGGCCATCCAGGCCGGCCCCCAGCTGGTGGTGCCCATCCTGAACGCCCGCTACGCGCTGAACGCAGCCAACGCCCGCTGGGGTTCGCTGTATGACGCGCTGTACGGCACGGACGTGATCAGCGAAGAAGGCGGCGCCGAAAAGGGCAAGGGCTACAACCCCGTGCGCGGCGCCAAGGTCATCGCGTTCGCCCGCAACTTCCTGGACCAGGCCGTGCCCCTGGCCGCCGGCTCGCACAAGGACGCCACGGGCTATGCCGTTGAAGGCGGCAAGCTGGTGGTGACGCTCAAGGACGGCAGCAAGACCGGCCTGAAGGACGAAGCCAAGTTCGTGGGCTACCAGGGCGGCGCCTCCGCCCCCTCCTCGGTGCTGCTGAGGAACAACGGCATCCACATCGACATCATCGTCAACAAGTCCACGTCCATCGGCGGCTCCGATGCCGCCGGCGTGTCCGACGTGGTGGTGGAAGCCGCGCTGTCCACCATTCTGGACCTGGAAGACTCCGTGGCCGCCGTGGACGCCGAAGACAAGGTCAACGGCTACGCCAACTGGCTGGGCATCCTCAAGGGCACGCTGACCGAGACCTTCGAGAAGGGCGGCAAGCAGATGACCCGCGGCCTGAACCCCGACCGCGAGTACACCGGCGCCGACGGCCAGCCCGTGAAGCTGCACGGCCGCTCGCTGATGTTCGTGCGCAATGTGGGCCACCTGATGACCAACCCCGCCATCCTGTGGGGCGCTGCCAGCAAGGAAATCCCCGAAGGCATCATGGACGCCGTCGTGACCACGGCCATCGCCATCCATGACCTCAAGGGCGGCGGCGCGGGCGGCATACGCAACTCGCGCACCGGCAGCGTCTACATCGTCAAGCCCAAGATGCACGGCCCCGCCGAAGCCGGCTTTGCCAACGAGCTGTTCGGCCGCGTCGAGAAGCTGCTGGGCCTGCCCGAGAACACCGTCAAGCTGGGCATCATGGACGAGGAGCGCCGCACCACGGTGAACCTGAAGGCCGCCATCGCCGCCGCTCCCGCCCGCGTGGCCTTCATCAACACCGGCTTCCTGGACCGCACCGGCGACGAAATGCACACCGCCATGTATGCCGGCCCGATGGTGCGCAAGGCCGACATGAAGAGCTGCGCCTGGCTGCCCGCCTACGAGCGCAGCAACGTGCTGGTCGGCCTGGGCCTGGGCCTGCGCGGCCGCGCCCAGATCGGCAAGGGCATGTGGGCCATGCCCGACCTGATGAAGGCCATGCTGGAGCAGAAGATCGCCCAGCCCAAGGCCGGCGCCAACACCGCCTGGGTGCCCTCGCCCACCGGCGCCACGCTGCACGCCCTGCACTATCACCAGGTCAACGTGGCCGACGTGCAGAAGGAACTCGAAAAGACCAACGCCGACGGCGAGCGCGACAACCTGCTCGACGCCATCCTGCAAGTGCCCGTGTCGGCCAACCCGAACTGGACCGATGCCGAGAAGCAGCAGGAAGTGGACAACAACGTCCAGGGCATCCTGGGCTATGTGGTGCGCTGGATCGACCAGGGCGTGGGCTGCTCCAAGGTGCTCGACATCCACAACGTGGGCCTGATGGAAGACCGCGCCACGCTGCGCATCTCCAGCCAGCACATCGCCAACTGGCTGCAGCACGGCATCGTGACCGAAGCCATGGTCCGCGACAGCTTCGCGCGCATGGCCAAGGTGGTGGACGGGCAGAACGCCGGCGACGCCGCCTACAAGAGCCTGGTGGCCAACCCGGGCGGTGCGGCCTTCCAGGCCGCCCTGGACCTGGTGTTCAAGGGCAAGGAACAGCCCTCGGGCTACACCGAGCCCCTGCTGCACGCCTGGCGCCTGAAGGTCAAGGCCGGCGCGTAAATCGCGACGCTTCCAAGCGAGTCATCCCACTCAACAATGGCACCTTCGGGTGCCATTGTTTTTTTGCGTTCAGGAGTGATGCGCTTATTTGAATGAATCATTATGTTACATTCAGTAACCAACACCACTCAATATCCATTTTCCATGCGTGCTTATTTCACCCTGGCGACCCTGGCATTGGCGGCAGCACCCATTTTTTTGACTGGCTGCGCCACCGAGTCTTCTCAGACATTGGCCATTGCAAAAACCCAAAGTTCCGCACGTAGCTATATCGGCATCCGCAGCCCTATCGCCGTAGGCAAGTTCGATAACCGCTCCAGCTATTTGCGAGGTGCTTTCTCCGATGGAGTCGATCGTCTGGGCAGCCAAGCCAAGACCATTCTGATCAGCCATTTGCAGCAAACCAATCGCTTCAATGTGCTTGATCGGGACAATATGGCGGAAATCAAGCAGGAAGCCAGCATTCAAGGCACCGCGCAAAAGCTCAAGGGCGCGGATTATGTGGTGACTGGCGATATTTCCGAATTCGGCCGCAAAGAGACTGGCGATAAGCAGTTCTTCGGCGTTCTGGGCCGAGGCAAAACCCAGGTGGCCTATGCCAAGGTCACCTTGAATGTCGTGGACATCCGTACTTCCGAAGTTGTGCGCTCTGTTCAAGGCGCCGGTGAATTTCAGCTGAGCAACCGCGAAGTCATAGGCTTTGGCGGCACGGCCAGCTATGACTCGACGCTCAATGGCAAGGTACTGGATCTGGCCATTCGCGAGGCAGTGGACCGCTTGGGAGAGGCGGTGGACAGCGGCGCACTGCCGGCCTTGGTATCCCAGCGCTGAAAGGCTCAAACCCATGAAAACTACCGTCCTCGCACACAGCCTCGCCGCTGTCATGTTTGTGGGCCTGGTGTCAGGCTGTGCCGCCCCCAACAAGGGGCTCTACAGCTGGAACAGCTACCAGACTGAGGTCTATAGCTACCTGAAGAGCGATGCACCTTCCGTCGACGAGCAAATCTTGTCGCTTGAGAAAGGCGTACAGCAAACAGCGGCACAAGGCGCCCACCTGCCTCCAGGTTATTCCGCACACCTGGGCCTGCTCTATCTGAATACCGGTCGTACAGACCAGGCCATCGCGGCCTGGGAGCAGGAAAAGAAAGAATTTCCGGAGTCGGCCCAGTACATCGACTATTTGATCAACAACATGAAGAAGAACCGGAGCTGATATGTCCACTAGCTTGATTCGGAGCGTTCTGCGGTGGAGCACTGTGCTGGCTATGAGCGCCTGGCTGGCAGGTTGCGCAGCACCACAAAAAAAGGACTACAGCGCACTCCGTGCCGCCAAGCCAGCATCCATTCTGGTTTTGCCGCCGGTTAACGACGCCCCGGAGGTACAGGCATCGGCCAGCGTCTTGTCATATGCAACGCGCCCTCTTGCAGAGGCTGGCTATTACGTGATGCCCGTCACTTTGGTTTCCGAAACCTTCCGGCAAAACGGCTTGGAGATCTCCGGCGACATTCATGAAGTTTCGCCGACAAAGCTGAAAGAGATCTTCGGCGCTGACTCTGCGCTCTACATCAAGATCACAAAATATGGCAGCAGCTATCAAGTGATCAACAGTGTTGCCATTGTCAGTGCGGAAGCCAGGTTGGTAGACCTGCGTACGGGAACCACACTATGGAATGGCCGCGCCTCTGCCTCCAGCGATGAAGGTGGCAACAATAGCGGCGGCGGCCTGGCCGGCATGCTGATCACCGCCTTGGTCAAGCAGATCATCAATACCGCGACCGATGCCTCTCATACGGTCGCCGGGGTCGCAACCAACCGCCTGCTTGCAGCGGGGCATCCCGGTGGGCTGCTGTACGGCCCGCGCTCTCCCATGTACGGCAAGGACTGAAGCCCGGCAGGCAATGGCCTGCCGCCGCCGTCAATTCCGTCTTGATATCGCAGATCCAGGGTGAAGGTCTGCCTCTTGTAGAGATTGAAATCTGTCTGGATCTCAGTCTCTACAATCTTGCCCATTCATGTGCAGAACCGATACATCGTGTCGACCACCACTTCCACGTTGAACTGCCCGCTGTGCGGCCAGGCCAACCAGTGCGCCATTGCGGCCGGTCAGCCCGCCGCGAGCTGTTGGTGCATGCAGGCCGACCTCTCCAGACAGGCCCTGGCCCGCATACCCGAGGCCCGGCGCGACAAGGCCTGCATCTGCCCGGCCTGCGGCCGCAGCCAGCCCGGCGATGAACCGCCAGGCCCAAGGCGCGATGTCCCATGACCACGCCGCGGCCGCTACCGCTTACCACCACTGGTTTGGAGGAGACTTTATGCCAACCTATCACATCGAACTGTTTGAAGGCCGCACGCTCGAGCAAAAGCGCAAACTGGTCGAGGAAATCACGCGCGTGACCTCGGAAGTGCTGGGCAGCCCTCCCGAGTCGGTGGACATCATCATCACCGACGTCAAGCGCGAGAACTGGGCCACGGGCGGCAAGCTCTGGTCCGAGCAGCAGTAAGCAAGCCGGCGCCCCGCAGCAAAGGCCGTCGTCCCCCTTGGGGGAAGGCGCCTCAGGCGACTCAGGGGGGTCATCCAATCTCGTGGCCTGCCATCAGCTCCAGCGCCTTGACCAGCGCCGAATGGTCCAGTTCCGCACCGCCATGGGCAGCGCAGGCCTGCATCAGCTGCGCGGCGCCGGCGGTCTGCGGCAGCGCCAGCCCCAGCTCGCGCGCGCCCTGCAGCGCCAGGCCCAGGTCCTTCTGGTGCAGGGCAATGCGGAAGCCCGGCGCAAAGGTCCGGTTGATCATGCGCTCGCCATGCACCTCGAGGATGCGGCTGGAGGCAAAGCCGCCCATCAGCGCCTGGCGCACCTTGGCCGGATCGGCGCCGGCCTTGCTCGCGAACACCAGTGCTTCGCTCACGGCCGCGATGTTCAGCGCCACGATGATCTGGTTGGCCACCTTGGTGGTCTGGCCGTCGCCGTTGCCGCCGACCAGGGTGATGTTCTTGCCCATCTTCTCGAGCAGCGGCCGCACCTTCTCGAACACCGCGGGCTCGCCGCCGCACATGATGGTCAGCGAGGCGGCCTTGGCGCCGACCTCGCCGCCCGACACCGGCGCGTCGATGTAGTCGGCGCCCAGCGCATTGATCTTCTGCGCGAAGGCCTTGGTGGCCATGGGCGAGATCGAGCTCATGTCCACGATGATCTTGCGCCCGCCGCCGGCGCCTTGTAATGCCGCGGCCACGCCGCTCTCGCCGAACAGCACCGATTCGACGTCCGGCGTGTCGGGCACCATCAGAAAGACCACATCGGCGTTGCTGGCCACTTCCTGCACCGTGGCGCAGGCAATGGCGGCCGACGCCTTGACCGCCTCGGGCACGCGGCGGGCCGCGCTCACGTAGACCGTGTGGCCGGCGTTGATGAGGTTCAGCGCCATCGGCGCGCCCATGATGCCGAGTCCGATAAATCCGAGCTTCATGTCTTTGTCCTTGAGAGTGGGGAAATTCAATACGAGTCCGGGGCAGAGGCCGGCGCCGAGGCCGCGGCACTCGAGCGCATGGTCTGCAGCACCTGCTGCGCGCCCGCGGCCATCAGCCGTGCATCGGAACTCACGGTGGCGAACTGGAAGCCCTGGGCGATGCGCGCCAGCGCGCTCTCGGGTGCGCCGTTGTGGATGCCGGCGACGATGCCGTGCGCCTTGGCGCGCTCCAGAATATGGTCCACGGCCTGCTGCGCCTTGGGATCCAGCCCGTCGAATACCGGCCGGCAGCCCAGCGACAGCGACAGGTCGCTGGGCCCGATATAGACCGCGTCCAGCCCTTCCACGCTCATGATGGCGTCGAGGTTGTCCAGCGCCTGGGCGGTCTCGATCATGGCGAAGGTCACGATGGTGTCGTTGGCGTGCGCGGGGTAGTCGGCGCCGCCATAGAGCAGCGCCCGCACCGGCCCGAAGCTGCGCGTGCCGCGCGGCGCATAGTGGGTATAGGCCACCAGCTTTTGCGCGTCCTCGCGGGTATTGACCATGGGGCAGATCACGCCGTAGGCGCCGGCATCCAGCGTCTTCATGAGGATGCCGGGCTCCAGCCACGGCACGCGCACGACTGGCACCGTGGGCGTGGTCGAAATGGCTTGCAGCATGCCCACCATGGCCTGGTAGTCGACGACGCCGTGCTGCATGTCTATGGTCAGCGAATCCCAGCCCTGCTGGGCCATGGTCTCGGCCGCGAAGCCGCTCGGAATCGCCAGCCAGCCGTTGACGGCCGCGCCGCCGGACTTCCAGATCTCTCTCAGGCGATTGGGTCTCATGATGTGCGTCCCTTCAAAATTCAGGTCACCGGCGCCGGGTTGAACAGCACCAGCGCGTTGTGCAGCTTCCACTGCTCGGCCCAGGTTTTCTTCTTGCCGCTGGCCACGTCGAGCATCAGCCGGAACATCTCCCAACCGATCTCCTCTATCGTCGCCTCGCCGTCGGCGATGCGCCCGGCATTCACATCCATCAGGTCGTGCCAGCGCCGCGCCAGGTCGCTGCGCGTGGCCACCTTGATCACGGGCACCTGGGCCAGGCCGTAGGGTGTGCCGCGCCCCGTGGTGAAGACGTGCAGATTCATGCCGGCCGCCAGTTGCAGCGTGCCGCAGATGAAGTCGCTGGCCGGCGTGGCCGCGTAGACCAGGCCGCGCGCTATGCCGCGGTCCGCCAGCCGCTGCCCCGGCGACAGCACGCCCGTGATGGGCGCGGTGCCGCTTTTGACGATGGAGCCCATGGCCTTCTCGACGATGTTCGACAGGCCGCCCTTCTTGTTGCCGGGCGTGGTGTTGGCGCTGCGGTCCACCTTGCCTTTGTCGAGGTAGGCGTCGTACCAGGCCATCTCGGCGATCATGGCCTCGGCCACTTCGGCGCTGGACGCGCGCGAGGTGAGCTGGTCTATGCCGTCGCGCACCTCGGTCACTTCGCTGAACATCACGGTGGCGCCGGCGCGCACCAGCAAGTCGGTGCAAAAACCCACGGCCGGGTTGGCGGTGACGCCGCTGAACGCATCGCTGCCGCCGCACTGCACGCCCACCACCAGCGCGCTGGCGGGCACGGTCTCGCGCCGGCGCCGGTTCAGGCGCTCCAGGTGGGCCTTGGCGCTGTCCATGATGGAGTCGATCATGGACATGAAGCCCACATGGGCCTCGTCCTGCAGGCAGACCACGTCCAGCTCCGGTTCACGCTCGTCGATGATGGGAAAGGAGCCCGGCGGCAGCAGGCGCTCGGGCTGCAGCTTCTCGCAGCCCAGGCTGAGCACCATGACCTCGCCGCCGAAGTTCGGGTTGCGGCTGATGTTGCGCAGCGTGCGCTGCGGTATCTCCGCGCCCACGGCGTCTATGGCCACGCCGCAGCCGTAGGTATGCTCCAGCCCGACCACGTCGTCGACATTGGGATATTGCGGCAGCAGCTCGGCCTTGATGCGGCGCACCGCGAAGTCGAGCACGCCGGCCACGCACTGCACCGTGGTGGTGATGGCCAGGATGTTGCGCGTTCCCACCGAGCCGTCGGCATTGCGATAGCCCTCGAAGGTATGGCCTGCCAGCGGCTCGAGCGCGGGCGGCTTGACGGTAGCGATGGGCAGCCCGTCCAGCGAGCGCGCCTCGGGCATCTGCAGCAGGCGCTCGTGCACCCAGCTGCCGGCCGGTATGGGCTTGAGCGCGTAGCCTATGACCACGTTGTAGCGGCGCACCGCGCCGCCTTCGGCAATGTCCACCAGCGCCACCTTGTGCGCCTGTGGCACCTTGTCGACCAGCACCAGGCCGCCGGGCAGCACGGTGCCGGCCGGCAGACCGCCGTCGTTGGCGACGATGGCCACGTTGTCCGCCGCGTGCATGGCGATGGAAAGCGGGGTCGGGGTACTCATGGCAATCTCATCTCGGTTTTCTATATCGCAGCCTTGCGCCACATCGGCCCGGAAACTGGCACAACCGTCGCAACTGGCGTGCCCCAAAATCAGGGACGCCAAGCAAGAGCCGCCTCGCGGCGATGGCGTCGTCCCCCTCCCGCTTGCGAGAGAGGGGGAAGCCGTGCAGCGGCTCAGGGGGTCATTCCGCTTTAATTCCAGCAGCCTTGATCACCTTGGCCCATTTGGCCACTTCGGCCTTCTGGTAGTCGGCCAGCTCGGCGGGCGTCATGGTCGAGGCCAGCATGCCGAAGTTCTTGAGGCGGGCCCGGACTTCGGGCGTGGCGATGATCTTCATGATCTCGGCATGCAGCCGGTCGACGATGGGCTGGGGCGTGCCCGCGGGGGCGAACACCGCCTGCCACGAGCCCATGTCGAAGCCCTTCTCGCCGGCCTCGGCAATGGTGGGCACATCGGGCAGCGATTCCAGGCGCTTGGAACTGGTCACGGCGATGGGGCGCAGCTTGCCCGACTGGATGTGCGGGCCGACGACCAGCGCCGTGTCGAACATCATGTCCACCTGGCCGCCGATCACGTCCTGCACGGCCGGGCCGCTGCCCTTGTAGGGCACGTGCGTGAATTTCACGCCCGTCTGGTAGGCCAGCAGCTCCAGCGCCATATGGTTCGATGTGCCGCTGCCGGGCGAGGCCGAGGACAGGCCGCCCGCCGCCGCCTTGGCCTTGCTGGCGGCCAGCACGTCGGCCAGCGTCTTGTAGGGGCTGGCTGCCGGCACCACCAGCACCAGCGGGCCCGAGCCCAGCATGGCGATCGGCGTGAAGGATTTGACGGGGTCGTAGTCAAGCTTGGAATACAGGCTCACGTTGATGGCGTGCGAGCTGATGGTGCCGCCGAGGATGGTGTAGCCGTCGGCCGGCGCGCGCGCGGCCAGGGCCGAACCCACGCTGCCGCCGGCGCCGCCCTTGTTTTCGATGACCACCGGCGTGCCCAGGGCCTTGCTCAGCGGCTGGGCGATCACGCGCGCCAGGGTGTCGGTATTGCCGCCGGGCGGAAACGGCACCAGGTAGGTGATGGGCTTGCCCGTGGGCCAGTTGCCCTGCGCCAGCGCAGGTGCGGCGGCAAGGCTGGCGCCCAGCAGCAGGGCGCTGGCGGCGAGGGAATGTTGGATCAGGGTGCGGCGTTGCATGGGTGTCTCCTGGATATTCGGTGGGCCGTATTGCCGGGTTGCGGGTCAGGTCGCGCCGTGCGCTTCCACGTAGAGGGCGTAGATCGAGTGGCTGCTGGCCATGTAGAGGCGGTTGTTCTTCGGGCCGCCGAAGCACAGGTTGGCGCAGCGCTCGGGCAGGCTGATGTGGGCCAGCGCCTTGCCTTCGGGGCTGAAGACGCGAACGCCGTCCAGCTCTTCCGGCCGGCCCTTGAGCTGGAACACCTTGCGCCCGCCCAGGTCGGTGGGCTCGGACTGCAGCGCGCCATTGCTGCCCCAGCCGCACCACAGATTGCCGTCCCGGTCCACGCGGAAGCCGTCCAGCGCGCCCTGGTCCGCGGCATCGATCAGCTTGGTCTTGTTGGACAGCGTCTTTCCGTCCGCGCCCACGTCATAGCACCAGAGGCTGCGGTTGGGCGAGCCTTTCCATTCCACGACATACAGCTTCTTCTCGTCGGGCGAGAAGGCCAGGCCGTTGGGATTCACCAGGTCGGTGATGACGGCGCTGATGCTGCCGTCCGGGGCGATGCGGAACACATTGGTATGGGCCTGCTCGCGGTTGCCACGGTAGCCTTCCCATTCGCCGTTGATGCCGAAGAGCGGGTCGCTGAACCAGATGCTGTCGTCGGACTTGACGACGATGTCGTTGGGGGCGTTGAGCTTGCGGCCTTCGAAGCGGTCCGCCAGCACGGTGAGCTTGCCATCCTTCTCCGTGCGCGTGATCCGCCGCGTCACCGAGTGCTCGCAGGTCACGAGGCGGCCCTGCCGGTCGCGGGTGTTGCCGTTGGCGAAGTTGGCCGGGCTGCGGAAGACGGTTAGCTGCCCGTCCTTTTCGCTGTACTTCATGATGCGGTTGTTGGGAATGTCGCTGAACAGCAGGTAGCCCTCCTCGGGAAAGTACACCGGCCCTTCGCACCAGCGCATGCCGGTGGCGACCTGCTCCACGGTGCTGCTGTAGAGGCGGTACTTGGCAAAGCCGGGGTCGAGGATCTGCACCGCCGGGTCCGGATAGCGCTGGTTCGCCTTGAACGCGAAGGACTGGGCGCCTGCCCATCCGCTCACCGCGGCCAGGCCTGCGCCGGCGGCGGTCTTGAGGAACTGGCGGCGATCGTGGTACGGGAATGCTGTCATGCCGATGGGTCTCCTGCTCGGTGGTGGAAGCTCAAAAACGGGGCTGCTTGCCGGTGAAGCTCGGGTCGTACTTGCGCATCTGGCCCAGGTCGTCGCGGTTGCGGATGCCGCAGCGCAGATAGTTGTCGTGCAGGCGCGCCAGCGCCTCGCGGTCCAGCGTGACGCCCAGGCCCGGCGTAGCGGGCACGCGCAGGCGGCCCTGCTCGAACTGCAGGCGGCCGCCTTCGATGACTTCCTCGTCCTGCCAGGGGTAATGCGTGTCGCAGGCATAGGTCAGCAGGGGCACGCTGGCGCACAGATGCGTCATGGCCACCAGGCTCACGCCCAGGTGGGAGTTGCTGTGCATGGACAGGCCCAGGTCGAAGGTGCGGCACAGCGTGGACAGGCGCTGCGTGGCGCGCAGCCCGCCCCAGTAATGGTGGTCGCTGAGCACGATCTTCACGGGGCAGCCCATCTCGGCGTTGCGGCGGAATTCGGCGAAGTCCGTCACCACCATATTGGTGGCCAGGGGCACATCACACTCGCGGGCCACGGCCGCCATGCCGTCCAGGCCCGGCGCCGGGTCTTCGTAGTACTCGAGCACGCCGCGCAGCTGCTGCACGATCTGGAGGCTGGTCTGGACCGTCCAGTTGCCGTTGGGGTCTATGCGCAGAGGCATGCCAGGAAAGGCCTCGGCCAGCGCCAGAATGCCCATCGCTTCTTGCTCGGGCGGCAAGGTGCCGGCCTTGAGCTTGATGCTCTGGAAGCCGTATTGGTCGATCATGCGCCGCGCCTGGGCCACCAGCTGCGCCGGCGTCAGGGCTTCGCCCCAGGCATCGGGCGCAGAACCTGGCCCATAAGGCCTGTCGATATGCTCGGCGTACTTGTAGAACAGGTAGGCCGAGTAGGGGACGCTGTCGCGCGCCGCGCCGCCCAGCAGGTCCACCACGGGGGCCCGGGCCAACTGGCCCTGCAGGTCCAGCATGGCGACTTCGAAGGCGCTGACCACCTTGGCCACGGTCTTGGACACATGCGTGCCCGGCGCCAGCGATACCTGCTGGCCCAGGAACTCCGAGGCCGTCAGCTTGGGCGGCGTGACCAGGGCCGCGACCCGGGCCTCCATCTCGTTGAGCGCCCAGGGCGACAGGCCGACCAGGGCCGGTGCGGCCTTGGCCAGGGCGTCGAGCATGGGCTGGTCGCCGTAGCTTTCGTTGATGCCGACCAGGCCGGAAGCCGTCTCGATCTCGATGATGGAGCGCAGCGCCCAGGGCTCGTGGATGCCGGCGGCGTTGAGCAGCGGCGGATCGCGGAAGGCAATGGGCGTGATGCGGATATGGCGGATGGCGTGCGAGGTACTCATTTGGGAACAGGTGGTCAGCTGACTTTCATGAACATGCCCGGCAGCCAGGTGGAGAACGCCGGCACGAAGGTGACCACGGCCAAAGCGAAGATCAGCGCGCCGTAGAACGGCCAGATGGTGCGCATCACCGTGCCCACCGAGACACCGCCGATGGCGCAGCCCACGAACTGCGTCGTGCCCACGGGCGGCGTGTTCAGGCCCAGTGCGCAGTTGATCAGCATCACGATGCCGAACTGCACCGAGCTCATGCCGTAGTGCTGGGCGATCGGCAGGAAGATGGGCGTGCACAGCAGGATGGTCGCAGCCATGTCCAGAAAGGTGCCCAGCACGAACAGGATGATGTTGATCAGCAGAAAGATCACCCAGGGCGTGGTGCTCACGCCGGCCAGCATCTGGCCCGTGAGCTCGGCCACGCCGTAGAGGCTGATCAGGTAGCCGAAGGTGCTGGAAATGCCGATCAGCAGCAGGATGATGCCCGTGGTTCGCACGGCCTTGGAGGCGGCCTTGATGAAGGCCTCTCGGGTCAGCGTGCGGTACAGGAAGATGGTCAGGCCCAGCGCGTACAGCACGGCCACGGCTGCGGACTCGGTCGCCGTGAAGACGCCGGACAGAATGCCGCCCAGAATCAGCACCACGACCATCAGGCCCGGCAGCGCCGAGGCAAAGCTGCGCGCGACTATGCGCCAGCCCGGAAACGAGCCCGCGGGATAGCCGCGGCGCACGGCCACCAGATAGGCGGCCGCCAGATTGGAGACCGTGAGCACCAGCGCCGGCAGCAGGGCCGCCAGGATCAGCGCGGCAATCGAGACCTTGCCGCCCGCGGCCAGCGCGTAAATGATGAGGTTGTGGCTGGTGGGCATCAGCGCTCCCACCAGGGCTGCATGCGTGGTCACGTTGACGGCGTAGTCGGCGTGGTAGCCCTCCTTCTTCATCATCGGGATCATCACGGCGCCCATGGCGGACACATCGGCCACGGGCGAGCCGGAGACACCGCCGAACAGCGTGCAGGCCATGACGTTGGACATGCCCAGACCGCCGCGCACATGGCCGACCAGGGCCCGGGCGAAGTTGACGATGCGGTCGGCGATGCCGCCGTAGAGCATGAGCTCGCCGGCAAAGATGAAGAACGGAATGGCCAGAAAGGAGAAGATGCTCATGCCTGAGGTCATCTGCTGGAAGCCCACCTCCAGCGGCAGGCCCTCGTACAGCAGGGTGGCCAGGGCGGACAGGCCGATCGAGAACGCCACCGGCACCCCGAGCAACAGCAGCAGCGCGAAGCTCACGCACAGAATCAGCAAAGGAATCGTCATGGCGCCTCTTAATTGGCTTCTACCTCGCGGCCGGGCGCGAGTGCGATGAGGTGTTCGATCGAGAAGAGCACGATCAGCACGCCGCAGATGGAGGCCGGAACGTACTTCCATCCCTCCGAAATGCCCAGCGTGGGCAGGCGGTAGTCCCAGACGGATTCGGCCAGCGAGACGCAGCTCCAGGCCATGGCCGCGCCGAACACCAGGATCAGGCCATGGATCAGGAATTCCATCTTCAGGCGCAGCCAGTCGGGCGCCAGCACCAGAAAGGACTCCAGCCCGATGTGCCCGGAGTCGCGCACGCCCACGGCGACGCCGAACATGGTGACGTACAGCACCAGCAGCAGGGCCAGACTTTCGGCCCAGGTCGGGGTGTTGTTGAGCACGTAGCGGCCGAACACCTGCCAGCTGACTGCGGCGATGACCGCGATCAAGCCCAGGACACCCAGCCACATGCACAGGCGTGCCAGCGCGCCGCAGATCTTGGTGTACATTTTTTTAGATCCAACAGGCCGTCAGCGCTTCATTCATAGGCATCTGCAGCTATTGTTTTTGATATGCAGGCAGCTCCGTGGAACCGCCCGCAGCCACTGTTACTGAACTTCCTGCACCCGCTTGACCAGGCTCTTGAGCTGGGCGTCGGCGATGAACTTGTCGTACACCGGCTTCATCGCGGCCTGGAAAGGCGTCTTGTCGATCTCGATGATCTCGGCGCCGCCGGCCTTGACGGTGGCCAGCGAACGGGCTTCGCGCTCGGCCCACTGCTTGCGCATATAGGGCACGGAATCCTTGGCGGCCTGGCGGATCCAGCCCTGCTCCTCGGCGGAGAGCCTGTCCCAGGCGCGCTTGGAAAACAGCAGGATCTCGGGCGCCATCGAATGCTCGGTCTTGGTGAAATACTTGGCCACCTCGAAGGCGCGCGCGCTTTCATAGGTCGGGTAGTTGTTCTCGGCCGCGTCGATCAGGCCGGTCTTCAACCCCGTGTACACCTCGCCCATGGGCATGGGCGTGGCGTTGGCGCCCATGGCCTCCAGCATGCTCACCCACAGGTCGGATTGCTGCACGCGCACCTTCATGCCCTTCATGTCCGCAAAGCTGCGGACCGCACGCTTGGCCGTGAACATGGAGCGCGCACCGCTGTCGTAGAACGCCAGGCCGACAAAGCCCTGCTTCTCGCAGGCCTTCAGAATGTCCGCGCCGATCTGGCCGTCCAGCACCTTGTGCATATGCTCCACCGAGCGGAAGAGGAAGGGCATGGTGGGCACGATGGTCTCGGGGCAGACGTTGTTCATGGCGCCCACATTGACGCGCACCATCTGCAGGGCGCCGATCTTGGCCTGCTCGATGGTCTCCTTCTCTCCGCCCAGGGCCCCGCTGGCAAAGACCTTGATCGTGTGCTTGCCGCCGGACAGCTGCTTGAGGCGCTCTCCCATGAAGCGCACGGCCGTGACCGTGGGATAGTCCTCGGGGTGGATGTCCGAGGAGCGGAACTCGGTGGCAGCCGCCGTCAGGGATACCAGGCCGGCCGCCATGGCCGTCCAGAATTTCTTGAAACGCATTTGTCTACCTCTTTCTCCAGGAGTGGACGAACCGGCAGGCTCCAGTGCGTTGCACAGGCCTGCTTTCTGAGACTTCTTCAGCGCCTACCCGCCGGCGGTGCGAAACGCGGGCTCCGGCAGGCCCTGAACGCCGGGCCGCAGCGCAAACACGCCGCCGGCCAGCGGCTGATCGGACAGATCAAGGTGATCCGGACGAATCGAGGTGACGTACAGCACGTCGAGATCGGGGCCGCCGAAGGCACACATGGCGGGCTTCTTCACCGGCAAGGCCAGCGAGCGATCCAGCCGCCCGTCGGGGGTGAAGCGGTGCACCAGCCCGGCATCGTTGCCGCAGATCCAGTAACAGCCGTCGCTGTCCACGGCCGCGCCATCGGGGCGGCCGGGCAAGGGTTGCATGTCCACGAACAGCCGGCGGTTCGATGGCACGCCGCTGTCCACATCGTAATCAAAGGCCCAGACGGCCTGCACCTGCGGGTGCGAATCCGACAGGTACATGGTCCGTCCGTCGGGACTGAAGGCCATGCCGTTGGGCACGATGAGCGGGCCCAGTTCCAGATCCTTCAGATCGGAGCCGGCGCCGCTCGCCTGCTCCTGCGGGCCGAACCGGTAGACCTTGCCCACGGCCTGCGCTGCGCCCATGTCCAGCAGCATGGTGCCCGCGAGAAAGCGGCCCTGCCGGTCGCAGCGCCCGTCGTTGAAGCGCATGCCCGGCATGGCGTGCTGCACGGGCGCCAGCCGTTGCGCATCCAGCGCTCCGCCCTCGCTGTCCAGCCCGTGCGACAGGCGGTACAGGCCATCCTCCAGGCCTGCAATCCAGTGGCCCGGCCCGCCTTCCCAGGCTGCCATGCAGGCCAGCATCTGGGGCGCCTGCCATTGGGTCTTTTGCGGCCGCGCAGCCTGCCAGCGGTGCAGAGTGCCGCGCGGAATATCGGCCCAGTACAGCGCCTGTTCGGCAGCGCGCCAGACCGGGCTTTCGCCGGTGGCACAGCGGGCATCCAGCACCAGCTCCGCCGAGCTCATGACGCGTCCCCGAACGGCCCTTGGGCAGTGAAGGCACCGCCCTGGTAGAGCGCCACCGGATCGTTGGCCGCCGGCGCGGGCTGCGCCTCCACCTTGGCACGCCAGGGTTCGGAGCTGTCCTTGGGCGCATAACCCAGGTGCGCGGCTTCGCGGTTGTCCCACCAGGCATCGCGGTTGGCCGAGGCGCCATAGACCACGGTATGGCCCACGCCGGGCGTGAACAGGGCCTTGGCAATCAGCTGCACCAGATCGTCATAGCTGAGCCAGGTGCTCATCATGCGGCGATCGCCGGGCTCGGGAAAGGACGAGCCGATGCGGATGCTCACGGTCTCGATGCCGTAGCGGTCGAAATAGAACGAGGCCATGTCCTCGCCAAAGGACTTGGACAGGCCGTAATAGCCATCGGGCCGGCGCCGCGCCGAGGCATCCAGTGTTTCGCCCTGCTTGTAGAAGCCGATCACATGGTTGGAGCTGGCAAACACCACGCGCTTGACGCCGTGGCGGCGCGCGGCCTCGTAGACATGGAAGATGCCCTTGATATTGGCTTCCAGCACTTCCTCGAAGGGCCGCTCCACCGAGACCCCGCCCATGTGCACGATGGCATCGCAGCCCCGGACCAGGGCATCGACGGCAGCCTTGTCTGCCAGATCGCAGGCAATCACTTCCTGCGAGGCATCGCGCACCGGCTCCATGCCTGCGATGTCCGACAGCCGCAGCACCTCGGCAAAGGGCTGCAGGCGCTCGCGCAGCACTTTTCCCAGCCCGCCTGCCGCACCGGTCAGCAGCAGGCGATGGACTTTCGAGGACGGATTCATAGGAAAGATGCCATGGTTAGTGATATGTTGTCATACAACATAGACCGATTATCATCAGCACATGAGCAATCCCACCCCGGAATTACCCGCACCCACCGTTTCTTTTGCACAGGCCCACGGAGAAGCCCTGCGCAAAAAAACCGCGCGGGGCAGCCGCAACCTGGGCAATCTGCTCTATGAAGAATTTGAAAGCAAGATACGCCAGGGCCTGTTGCAGGAAGGCGAAAAGCTGCCGACCGAGTCCGAACTGGTGCGCACCTATGAGGTCAGCCGCACCGTGGTGCGCGAGGCCATCTCCAAGCTGCAGGCCGCCGAGCTGGTGGAGACCCGCCATGGCATAGGTACTTTTGTACTGCCGGCACGCCAGAGCGCCAGCCCGGTGCTCAGCGCCCGCGAGCTCAGCGAATCCGTGGACGTGCTGGCCGTGCTGGAGCTGCGCATCAGCCTCGAAACCGAGGCCGCAGGCCTGGCCGCGCAGCGGCGCCAGGCTTCGCACCTGCACGCCATGAGCGAGGCGCTGCAGGCCTTCGAGCGCAACTCCGGCAACGGCGGCGACACCATCACGCACGACCTGGCCTTTCACCTGAGCATTGCCCAGGCCACGGGCAACCGCTATTTCCAGGAAATACTGCAGCACTTCGGCTCGCTGCTGATTCCCCGCAACCGCATCACGTCCATCCACACCCCGGCGCGCGACCCGGACTACCTGCACCGCGTCAACCGCGAGCACGAGGAAATCTATGCGGCCATCGAGCGCCAGGACGCGGACTCCGCACGCGCAGCCATGCGCATCCACCTGACCAACTCCCGCGAACGCCTGCGCTTGGCCCAGCGCCTGAGCCAGGCGCAGGACACCGGCATCGAGGCCAGCGACTAAGCCCCCCCGAGGCAGGAACTGCCAGCCAGGACACATCCCGCGCTCGTCAAGGCGCGGCTTGCTGCGCCCTCGCTCCAGATCGAGTCAAAGAATCAAAAATCATAGCAATCATCAAAACACCAATCTGGCCTTTCAGCATTTTCATTCCTCATTGAGTGCAAATTGACGCAGCCATACACAAGGCCGGCGACCTCTGACGCGCTTGAAAAGCAGTAGACAACAGTTTTTTAAGTTGTATGATGACTGACAATAATCAGGAGACAAAGCTCATGCATCGCTCGAGATTCCTACGCTCCCTGTTGGCCGCGACAGCCGCCGGCCTGCTGGCCGCGCCGCTGCTGGCGACAGCGGCCGATCCATGGCCGACCAAGCCCATACGGCTGATCGTTCCCTACCCGCCGGGCGGCAGCTCCGACATCATTGCACGCTCCATCGGCAAGGTGATGTCGGAAGAGCTGGGCCAGCCCATCGTCATCGACAACAAGCCCGGAGCCAACGGCAATCTCGGCGCCGAGTTCGTCGCCCGCGCCCAGCCGGACGGCCATACCTGGCTGCTGTGCGACCTGGGCGCGCTGGCCATCTCGCCCTCGGTCTATACCAAGCTCAGCTTCGATCCGTCCAAGGACTTGCGCGGCACGGCCATGCTGGCCTATTCGCCGCACATGCTGGTGGTCCATCCTTCGGTACCGGCCAGCAACCTCAAGGAACTGGTGGAGCTGTCCAGGAACAAGGACCTGAACTTTGCCGTGACGGCCACGGGCAGTGCACCGCATCTGGCGGGCGTGGAACTGGCACGCCTCACGGGTGCCAAGTGGGTCTACGTGCCCTACAAGGGCGGCGTGCAGTCAGTGCAGGACACCGTGGCTGGCCAGACCCAGGTGCTGATGAACGGCATGCTGGCCACCTATCCGCATGTGCAAAGCGGCAAGCTCAAGCTGCTGGGCATTTCCAAGAGCACGCGCATGCCCCTGATCGCCGATGTGCCCACGCTGGCCGAGCAGGGCGCCAAGGGCTTCGAGTCAGGCAGCTGGCAAGGCGTGATGCTGCCGGCCAGGACGCCGGAGGCCGTCGTCCAGCGCGTCAACCAGGTGCTGCTGGCCGCCATCCGCTCACCCGAAGTGCGCTCCCGGCTGACCGGGCAAGGCGCCGAGGTGATCACGATGACGCCCGCCGAAACCCACAAGTTCTTCAACGCCGAGCGCGCACGCTGGCGCACCGTGGTCCAGGCCGCCAACCTGCAGCTGGACTGACCCTCTCCTCTCCACACCTCACTGCTGCTCCCTGAAAGGTATTCATGAGCCCCCAAGAAGTCAAAAACGTAATGAGTTCCGGTCTGCTGTCCTTCCCCCTGACCGACTTCGACAGCCACGGCGACTTCAACGCCAAAGGCTATGCCGAGCGCCTGGAATGGCTGGCCCCGTTCGGCGCCAGCGCGCTGTTCGCAGCCGGCGGCACCGGTGAATTTTTCTCGCTGACCGGCGACGAATACCCGCGCATCATCCAGACCGCGGTGGACACCTGCCAGGGCAAGGTGCCCATCATCGCGGGTGCCGGCGGCCCCACGCGCTTTGCCATCGAATGTGCCCAGGCCGCCGAGAAGGCCGGCGCCCACGGCATTCTGCTCATGCCCCACTACCTGACCGAAGCCGGCCAGGAAGGCCTGGCCGCGCATGTGGAAGCCGTCTGCAAGAGCGTGAAATTCGGCGTCATCATCTACAACCGCGGCATCAGCCGCTTCGCACCCGAGACCGTGGCGCGCCTGTGCGAGCGCAACCCCAACCTGGTGGGTTTCAAGGACGGCGTGGGCGACATCGAAGCCATGTCCGCCATGTACCTGACCATGGGCGACCGCCTGGCCTACCTGGGCGGCCTGCCCACGGCCGAGATCTATGCCGCCGCCTACAAGGCGCTGGGTACACCGGTGTACTCGTCCGCCGTCTTCAACTTCATCCCCCGGACCGCGATGCAGTTCTACGAGGCCGTGCGCACGGACGACCACGCCACCCAGCACCGCCTGCTCAAGGACTTCTTCATCCCTTACCTGAAGATCCGCAACAAGGGCCAGGGCTACGCAGTCAGCATCGTCAAGGCCGGTGCAAAAATCGTCGGCCACGATGCCGGCCCGGTGCGCGCGCCGCTGGCCGACCTCAAGAGCTCCGAGGTCGAGGAACTGGCCGCACTGATCGCCAAGCTCGGCCCCCAATAACCCCGGCAAGCCCGCGCCGCGGAGGCGACAGACCTGCGGGCGCATCCCAAGGAGACAAGACATGAAACAAATGCTCATCGCACTGGGCGCCGTGCTGGCCCTGAGCGCACAGGCCTCGGGCACCGCAGGCGCCAGCAGCAATTGGCCCGAAAAAGCCGTCAATATCATCGTGCCCTTTCCGGCCGGCGGCTCCACCGACACCGTGGCGCGAGCCATGGCCCAGAGCATGGGCGAACAGCTGGGCAAGCCCTTTGTGGTCGAGAACCGCCCTGGCGCCACGGGCACCATAGGCGCCGGCGCCGTCAAGCGCGCGCCGGCCGACGGCTACACGCTGCTGGTGGCCTCGCTGGGCCCCTTCGTGGTGACGCCGCATCTGGTGAAGAACGTGCCCTATGACGCAGCCAAGGACTTCGACTACATCACCGTCCCCGTGCAGGCGCCCAACGTGCTGGTGGCCGGCCCGCGCCAGAAGGCGCGCACCGTGGCCGAGGTCATCGCCGAGCTCAAGGCCAATCCCGGCAAGCGGAGCTTTGCGAGTTCGGGCAACGGCTCCTCCGACCACCTGTCGGCCGAACTGTTCTGGCAGCAGACCGGCACTGAAGCCATGCACGTACCCTACAAGGGCGGTGCGCCGGCCATCACCGACCTGCTGGGCGGCCAGGTGGACTTCTCGTTCCAGAACGTCAACGCCGTGCTGTCCCATCTGCGCAGCGGCAAGCTGCATGCCATCGCCGTGACCGGCGCGCGGCGCTCGCCCGTGCTGCCCGACGTGCCCACGCTGGAAGAAGCCGGCGTCAAGGGTGCCGAGGTCTATTCCTGGCAGGGCCTGGCCGCACCCAAGGGTCTGCCGGCCGACGTGAAGGCCAAGCTGTCCAAGGCCGCCATCGCCGCCGTGAACCAGCCCGACATCCGCAAGCGCTTGGTGGAACAGGGCCTGGAAATCGTGGGCAACACGCCCGAAGAGTTCGCCAGCTTCCAGGCCCAGGAAAACGAGCGCTGGAAACAGCTGATCCAAACCCGCAAGATCACGGCGGACTGATCTTTCTCCATCATTGCCAGCCAACAAGGAACCTCACTGCATGGTGACCTCCCGACCACGTGTTCTCCAGTACGGCAGAATGCCGCTGCCCCAGCTCGATGCCGATCTGGCCGGCGCCTATGAGGTACACCTCCTCTCCGAGCAGGCCTCCCCCCAGCGCTTTCTCGCCGAGCGGGGGGTGCAGTTCGAATACCTGGTCACCTCGGCCGCCATGGGCCTGCCCGCGCACGTGGTCGAGGCCCTGCCGAATCTGCGCTTTGTGAGCAGCTTCGGCGTGGGCTTCGACGCCCTGGACCGTGAGTCGCTGCTGCGCCGCGGCGTGCGCGTGGGTTACACGCCCGGCGTGCTCGACGATTGCGTGGCCGACATGGCTTTTGCGCTGCTGCTCGACGCGGCGCGCGGCCTCAGCGAATCCGATCGCTTCGTGCGCCGCGGCGGCTGGAGCCAGGGCCGTTTCGGCATCCGCACGCGCGCCAGCGGCAAGCGCCTGGGCATCTTCGGCATGGGCCGCATAGGCCGCACCGTGGCGCGCCGCGCGGCAGGCTTCGACATGGAGGTGGCCTATCACAACCGCCGCCCTGTTGAAGGCTCGCCTTGTCTGTACCTTCCCTCGCTGCTGGAGCTGGCGCGCTGGGCCGATTTTCTCGTCATCACGGCGGCCGGCGGCGACTCCACGCGCCATCTGGTCGATGCCCAGGTGCTCGATGCCCTGGGCCCCCAGGGCTTTCTGATCAATGTGGCGCGCGGCAGCGTGGTCGACGAGGCGGCCCTGGTCAGCGCGCTGCAGAGCGGCCGCATCGCGGGCGCGGGCCTCGATGTGTTCGAGGACGAGCCTCGGCCCCATGCCGGGCTGCTGACGCTGGACAATGTCGTGCTTGCACCCCACATCGCCAGCGGCACGCATGAAACCCGCCGCGCCATGGCCGATCTCGTGCTGCGCAATCTCGAACAGTTCATCGCCACAGGCGAGCCCGTGGTCGAAGTACCCTGGTCGGCGGCTCGCCAGCCCGCCGCCGCCAGCGTCTAGTTTCTCCCTTTTCCAGATCACCATGTCCTCCACACCGACCATCACCGAGATCGAAGTCATCCCCGTCGCGGGCCGCGACGGCATGCTCATGAACCTCAGCGGCGCGCATGCGCCCTTCTTCACGCGCAACATCGTGCTCATCCACGACAGCAGCGGCCACACGGGCGTGGGCGAGGTGCCGGGTGGCGAAGGCATACGCCAGGCGCTGGAGGACAGCAGGGGCGTGCTGCTCGGCCAATCCATAGGCCGGCATCTGCAGCTGCTGCAGCGCGTGCAAAAGGCTTTGGCCGACCGCGACACCGGTGGGCGCGGCCTGCAGACCTTCGATTTGCGCATCGCCGTGCACGCCGTCACGGCCGTGGAGTCGGCTCTGCTCGACCTGCTGGGCCAGCATCTGGGCGTGCCCGTGGCAGCCCTGCTCGGCGAAGGCCAGCAGCGCGAACGCGTGGAAATGCTGGGCTATCTGTTCTTTGTCGGCCCCTCGGACAAGACCGATCTTGCTTACGTGAAACCCGGCGAGGACCCGCTCGGCAGCGACGACTGGACCCAGGTGCGCCACATGACCGCCATGGACCCGGCTGCCATCGTGCGCCAGGCCGAAGCCGCCCATGCGCGCTATGGCTTCAACGACTTCAAGCTCAAGGGCGGCGTGCTGGCTGGCGAGCAGGAAGTCGAGGCCGTCACCGCGCTGGCCAGGCGCTTCCCCGAGGCGCGCGTCACGCTGGACCCGAACGGCGGTTGGCGGCTTGTGGACGCCATCCGCCTCATGCGCGACATGCGCGGCGTGCTGGCCTATGCCGAAGACCCCTGCGGCGCCGAGAACGGCTTCTCCGGCCGCGAGGTGATGGCCGAATTCCGCCGCGCCACCGGCCTGCCCACGGCCACCAACATGATCGCCACCGACTGGCGCCAGATGACACATGCGCTGTCGCTGCAGTCCGTGGACATTCCGCTGGCCGATCCGCACTTCTGGACCATGGCCGGCTCGGTGCGCGTTGGCCAGACCTGCCGCGACTGGGACCTGACCTGGGGCTCGCACTCCAACAACCATTTCGACATCTCGCTGGCCATGTTCACCCACGTGGCCGCCGCCGTGCCCGGCAAGGTCACGGCCATAGACACACACTGGATCTGGCAGGACGGCCAGTACCTCACGCTACAACCCCTGCAAATCAAGGGCGGCTTCGTCGAAGTGCCCAAGACTCCGGGCCTAGGTGTGACCGTGGACCGCGAAGCCCTCAAGCGCGCCAACGCCCTGTACCTGGAACACGGCCTTGGCGCCCGGGACGACGCCATGGCCATGCAGTACCTGATCCCCGGCTGGAAGTTCGACAACAAGCGCCCCTGCATGGTGCGCTAAGCGCCTTCCCCCTCTCTCGCTTCGCGGGAGGGGGGCGACACCCTCGGTGTCCCTGGTTTTGGGGCGCGCCGATTTCAAACGCAAGGCCCCGGCTGGACCCTCTCTTCTCGGATTTCCCTTCTCTTTCGGAGCACCTCATGTCTCGCCACGACAACCTCATCAACGGCCAATGGACGCCCGGCCAGTCCTACTCCCCCAACACCAACCCCAGCGACCTGTCCGATGTGATCGGCGAGTACGCACAGGGTGGAGCTGACGACGTGCAGGCGGCCGTGGCCGCTGCCGCGGCGGCCTTCCCGGCCTGGTCCACTGCGGGCATCCAGGCCCGTTCCGACGCGCTGGACAAGATCGGCAGCGAGATCCTCGCGCGCAAGGAAGAGCTCGGTGATCTGCTGGCCCGCGAGGAAGGCAAGACGCGGCCCGAAGCCATCGGCGAAGTCGCCCGCGCCGGCCAGATCTTCAGGTTCTTTGCCGGCGAATGCCTGCGCCTGGCCGGCGAGACCCTGCCTTCGGTGCGCCCTGGCATAGGCGTGGAAATCACGCGCGAGCCCATCGGGGTGGTCGGCCTGATCACGCCCTGGAACTTCCCGATCGCCATCCCCGCCTGGAAGATCGCCCCTGCTCTGGCCTTCGGCAACTGCGTGGTCTTGAAGCCCGCCGACCTCGTGTCCGGCAGTGCCTGGGCCCTGGCCGACATCATCCACCGCTCGGGCATTCCGGCCGGTGTGTTCAACCTGGTCATGGGCTGGGGCCGCGTGATCGGCGAGGCCCTGGTCAAACACCCCGACGTGGCGGCCATCAGCTTCACGGGCTCGGTGGGCGTGGGCCGCGGTATTGCCGAGGCCTGCGTGAAGAACGGCAAGAAGGTGCAGCTCGAGATGGGCGGCAAGAACCCACAGGTGGTGCTTGACGATGCCGATCTGCAGCAGGCCGTGGAGCTGTCTGCCCAGAGCGGCTTCTACTCCACAGGCCAGCGCTGCACGGCATCCAGCCGGCTCATCGTCACCGACAAAATCTACCCCGCCTTCGTCGAGGCCCTGCAGGCGCGCATGGCCAGGATCAAGGTCGGCGACGCACGCGCCGTCGGCACCGACATGGGCCCCGTGGTCAGCCAGGCTCAGCTGGAACAGGATCTGAGCTACGTGGAAATCGCCAAGGCCGAAGGCGCCCGCCTGGCCGCCGGCGGCGACCGCGTGGCCTGCCACACGGGTAGCGGCAAGCAAGGTTTCTACATGGCGCCCACGCTGTTCGTGGACACCGAAGCCGGCATGCGCATCAACCGCGAGGAGGTCTTCGGCCCCGTGGCCAGCGTGATCCGCGTCAGGGACTACGAGGAAGCGCTGGCCATGGCCAACGACACGCCCTTCGGCCTGTCGGCCGGCATTGCGACGAGCAGCCTCAAATACGCCACGCACTTCAAGCGCCACAGCCAGGCCGGCATGGTCATGGTCAACCTGCCCACGGCCGGTGTGGACTACCACGTACCGTTCGGCGGCCGCAAGGGCTCGAGCTACGGCCCGCGCGAGCAGGGCCGCTACGCGCAGGAGTTCTACACCACGGTCAAGACCGCCTACACGCTGGCCTGAGCACAGGCCGCAAGCACGCCGCCAGCTCGCGGCTCTTGCGGCCATACGCTGCGGATTGATCTACACTGGATTTCGAGTGCCCTGCGCCGCCCTGTATAGATCCATCTGAAGAGAAGATTTCTGCCATGTGCCAATTGCTGGGGATGAACTGCAACACGCCCACCGATGTGCGCTTCAGCTTTTCGGGCTTCACCCAGCGTGCCGGCAACACAGGCGATCATACGGATGGCTGGGGTATTGCCTTCTTCGAGGACAAGGGCCTGCGCCACTTCGTCGACCATGAGCGCGCCATCGATTCTCCAGTCGCCAAGCTCATCCGCGAATACCCGATCAAAAGCACCAATGTCATCGCCCATATCCGCAAAGCGACACAGGGTGTGGTCAGCCTGCAGAACTGCCACCCGTTTGTGCGCGAGCTATGGGGCCGCAACTGGGTGTTTGCCCACAACGGCGACCTCAAGAACTTCACCCCCAAGCTGCATGCCCACTTTCACCCGGTCGGCAACACGGACAGCGAGCAGGCTTTCTGCTGGATCATGCAGGAGCTGTGGAAATCCCATGCAGGCCTTCCCAGCGTCAAGGAGCTCACCCATACGCTGCGTGAACTGGCCGCCAAGATCACCGCTCATGGCACGTTCAACTTTCTGCTGTCCAACGGCGAAGCGCTGTGGGCCCATGCCACCACCCATCTTTGCTACATAGAACGCCGCCATCCGTTCTCGCAGGCCCATCTGTCCGATGAGGACCTGAGCGTGGACTTCGCCCATGAAACCACGCCGCAGGACAAGGTCGCCATCGTCGTCACAGCTCCGCTGACCAACAACGAGATCTGGACCCCCATTGAATCGGGGGAGCTCAAGGTCTTTGTGCAAGGCGAATATCTGAAGCTCTGAATAAAGCCCTTCTGAGCCACAAATAAAAAGAGAGCGCAGAGCGCTCTCTTTTTATTTGGACTCTCTTTTCCCCAGCCGCCATAAAAAAACCCCGCAGCCTTTTGGACTGCGGGGTTCTCGCTATAAGAGCCTGACGATGACCTACTTTCACACGGGAACCCGCACTATCATCGGCGCAAATTCGTT
>NZ_BMEU01000015.1 GCF_014637085.1 Comamonas phosphati
CGCACCAAGCGAACCGCACGTTCGCGGACTTCGGGTGAAAACTTGTTCGACTTCGTCATGGCTCAATCCTCTCAGAGAAAAGAGCCTCCTCAAAACCTGGGGCGGTTCAGGTGTCCTTTCCCGCGATGCAGGACTATTTGCATACCGCCAATCGAACCAGTTCGATCCGGACCATGACATCCGACTCTTCCCGATTGGTCGGCTTGGCACTTCGCATCTCGGAATATAAACCGATCACCAACAAGGCGCTGTTGATACTGCGCTCGGATGAAAGCCTCCAAATCAACGACGACCTGTCGGTTCTTGCCAGTGAAAACCGCCAGTCTGAGAACGCAGCTCCCAAGATGCTGCGTTATGCACGCCAGCTCGCCATGGTATTCAGGAATGAAAGTGTCGTGACCATTTATAGAATGCTGGGATTGAAGTCGCTATGAAATGTTATGTCCGATATATCGGCGTGATCGACCAGGAAAATGAGGCGCACAGTGTGAAATTCCGGCAAGGCTTGAATGTCATTACCGGTAAATCTTCAAAGGGTAAAAGTGCCATTCTCGATATCTTCGATTACTGCATGGGCAGTTCCGAAGACACGATTCCGCAAGGCATCATCACCCAGCGGGCGAAGATATTCTTTACCGTATGGCGTTTTACCGGGATGGCGGTCGTCGCCGGACGCAGCGCGGACAACGCCAACCAATGTTTCCTTCGAGAAGTTAGTGGCGAGCAGGCCAAGTATGTACTGGACTACGTCAAGGACGTAGACAACTTCTTCACCGCGCAATACCAGCTTAGCCGGATCGAATTCTCCAAGAGCCTGGGGCGCTACTTCGGCGTCACTATGGACGACATCGACACCGACCCGTTGCAGAAGCAACTCATGCGTCAGAAAAGCCCGACGCCTTCCATCCGCAGTTTTGCCTCGTTCATGCTCCAGCATCAAAACCTGGTGGCCAACCGGCATGCGATCTTTTACCGCTTCGACGAAAAGCGAAAACGCGAACAGGCCATCGATCACTTCAAGATCTTCATGGGGATTGTGGGAGAGGACTATTTCGACCTGGCCAAGGAACTCGCCGAAGCAGAAACCGAACTCAAGCGTGCGCTGGCGGTCATTCCTAAGCAGGAGCAGATCAAATCGGCCGGCATCGGAGAGATAGCGGGCTACCTGCGTGAGTTCCACGCCCTGGCGGGCACACCGCTGACAGAGTTGACCGCCGAAGAAATCTGGATGCGGCCGGCGCAGGCCCTGGAACGTTTGACCGGCATCGCCATCACGGTCGATGGGCAGTCCGATACCTTCGACGCGACCCGCAAGGAACTGCGCACACGCAAAGCCGAGCTCATGGCCGAGATCCAGAAGGCACTGAACACGCGCTACCTGCTCGACGTCTCGACACAGCAAGTCGAGGGATTCGCCGGTGCCATGGCGGATCTACCCATTCCGAAGGCGACCCATCTGGACCATGCCGTGTGCCCGGTCTGTGCGTCATCCTCGGAAGCCGCCGAAGATGAGGCCAACAGACTCTCAGCAGCCATCCACTGGCTCAACGGTGAGCTGAAGGTCTCGGCCTATGCCCGCGAGGGCTTTGGCCAGGAGCGTCGAGACATCGACGAGCAACTCAGGAAGGCGCGCCAGGCCTTGCGGCAGGTCGAAAACACACTGCGTCCACTGGATCAGGAGGCCGACCGCCTGCAGCGCTCGAAGTCTATCGATGCGGCAGCGCAGAAAGCAAAGATCAAGCTGGAAATCGCCATTGAGCGCCGCATCGAGAGTCCGTCCACGGAAACCACGGAGTTGGTGAAGTTGCTCCAGGACCGGGTGGCGGACCTGAAATCGAAGAAGGCTTTGCTCGATGTCGCGCCCCGGCTGCTGGCCTTGCAACGCGACATCAACCGGCGACTGGAGATCGTCGGCACACATTTCGACTTCGAGGAATCCTACAAGAATGGATCCCTGAAGTTCGACATCGATTCCTTCGACCTGTGGCATGAGACACCGGGGGTAAACGGCGCGCCGGAGAAGAAAGTCTTCCTGCGGTCGATGGGCAGTGGCGCGAACTGGCTGTATTCGCACCTGACGCTGTTCCTGTCCCTGCACTACCAGTTTGCGGCCTATGCCGACTGCAAGCTGCCACCCGTACTGTTTCTCGACCAACCGACGCAGGTCTACTTCCCCTCCGCCGATTACGGCAAGGAATTCAATGCAGCCCAATTGCGCGCGAACCAGGGCGACACATCCGCCAGCGCGCCCGGCAGCCCGCAGTCCGAAGAGACTGCGGACGAGCCCGTGACACGCGCCGCGAACTCGCCTGTGGACACGCACACACGCATCTCGACAGCCGATGACGACTTGAATACCGTCGCCAAGATGTTCACCGTCCTGGCCAAGTTCTGTGATGACACGGCACAGGAGGTTGGCAACAAGCCGCAAATCATCGTCTGCGACCATGCCGACAGACTGGAGCTCGGCGAGGGCTACGACTTCGAGGACTTGGTCGCCGACCGCTGGCGTGACCGTGGCTTCATCGCGACGTGACCCTGCAGCAGGCCCAGGCCTACATCGGCCCGCCCGCATCGCCTGGATGGACATGGTGGGCTTTGTCCTGATGGCTTACTGGGTCAGTTCCAGATGGAAATCAACACCCAGCCGTAACGGCCCAATCAACTGGCGAGCTTTCATTTCGGCTGCGTGAACACTAGGGCAGGTCTGAGCAGGTCACCCATCGAACTCGGGTGTCGAGTTTTCATATGCTGCTGACTGCTGATCAGCATCGAGCCCCCCTCAATGGCCTTTGTCATTCGCTCTCCAACCCATGCTTGCCAGTCAGATGCCGAATCAGGTCTGTCGCACGCCATTGCACCATCGGCTGCTTTTTCTCTGGAATGCTGAAATCGCCCGGCTTTGTCGTAATCTCGATCTCTGCCGCTTCTTTAGCCATGCACTCCAGATAGGCGAAACCGTGCACTTCTATGGAGTGTCCTCCAGGGAAGACCACCTGCAAAAAGCCACTGTCATCTTCCTCGTTGGTCAAGTCCCCCAAGGGCAGCACCCGCACCCCTGTGAGCATGTGCGTCAGGGGCCCACTCTGATCGAGCACAAAGTGAAACTGGGGCAGCTGCCGCAGGGCATGGATGTAGCGGGCGCTTAAATTAACGGCTCTGGTCATGTCGATCTGTTCAAGATGAGTTGCGAAATCAATCTGCTCACGAATCCAGGCCGCGTTGCCCAACTGTTCCAGCTTGGCACGTTGCTCATCTGTCAGCAGAAGCTTGTATGCCTTGGCTCCTTCCGGGGAAATTGGCTTACGCCCCTGCCCCCGTCCAGCGCCTCCGCGCGATGAAGCGACGTTGTTCATACAGCCTATTTTTAATGATTTATGACCCAACAAATCAATTTTCATCGTGTTTACAACAGTGCATAGAAAATTGATTTAAGACCCCATAATTCTAAATTTTCACTAAAACAAAGCCCCTGCCAACCCAAGCCAGCAGGGGCTTTATCTTTGCGTCAAAGAAATCAAGAAAAACGAAATCGATTTACAGAGTTGGGCCGCCCTTAGACGGCAGCCGTGGCATCCACGGCTTGGGTGAGGTAGCTCGCTCAAACTGAATCTATGCAACAACGCCACTTAAGGATCGACCTGAGTGGTTCTCAGAATGACTTCTGCCAGGCTTAAACTGGGCCTTCGACATGCAATTAGACAGGCTGCAATCACAGCAGAGATCACCTCGGGCAATAGTGGTCGGCCTCGGCCTGAAGCTGTCACGACCGGAGGTCGGCTCCCGGTCGGTCGACGTCGATCGTCTTATGGCCGATGATGTGCTCATTCCGTTCATCTGATTCGGAATTGGAGTACGGGCTGAGCGACCGCGCATCGGGCTATTCGTTGATCCGCACGTCGATTTTGCTGCGGGCCACGCACACCTCATCCTTCACCACGTAGGCCTCGACGTAGTGGTCTCCATGGAAGCTAGTTTTCTCGCTGCGGCGCTCATTGCCGCCGTCGAGCAGCAATTGACCTCGAATGCCCCGTTTCTCCGCCTCCGGGCCGACGTTGCGCACCTTCCAATAAAGCGTGTAAGGCTTGGGGACGTCGCACCGCTCTACGAAAAAGTCTAGCGAGCGTCCCACGGGGAGCCACGCGAATCTTTTGGCCAAGGAGCGCAGGCGCTCGCCCCTGCCACCCGCCGCAGTAACCTCGCTGTCGATACGGAAGTCATATCGGACATCGACGGGGAATTTGCTCTCGATGAACTCCTCCGTCGTGTATCGAGAAGCATCCAGGCTCTCGTTGGTTAGGGCTGCGACTTGGCTCGTGGAAGGGAATGAGCGGCCGAACACCTCGCGATAGAGGCGCGCTTTGCGCGGCTCCTTGTCGGCTTCCTTCGCTTCAGCGCATTTAGCGGCAGCCTTCTTCGCCTTGGACTGGAACCTGCCGGTCGAGTGCACTCGCTGGCCGCTGCCTGGAGCCGCCCAATAGTCTTGCTGCTCGAGCCCACCCATGAAACTGAATACGGACACCATCAAGGCGTCATACGAGGCGTATGTCGCCGCGTCGTAGGTGGAGTCTTGCGAGAAGAAGTTGTAGGCAAGCGTGTCGATGAGCAAACCGCTCATGTTCACGCCGTTGGCGTTCTTCCACGCGCGGAGCATCTTGCACACGTGCTTGTAGTTGCGGTTGGTCCGAACGCTCCTCGCATCCACGGCCTCCATCTCTTTGGTCGGCTTGCACAGGCGCCAACTGCCGCCGTCGTTGGCGTCTGGGAAGCGATATCCGTCGGAGCCCTCCTCCCAGAACGCTGGCAAAACCTCGACCACGTAGCCGCCAAAGCTGACCACGACGACTTGCCCATCGCCCTTGATCTCGGTTCGGGGGTAGCGCTTCTGCAGGGACTGCTTCACCGCTTGGAGCAATTGTGAGGGGCCGTTGCCCTGGCGCTTTCGATACTGCTCATACATGGCCAACGGCAGCTCGAACACCATGTCCAAGTCGCTGATGCCATGGATCGCCGTTCCTCGCCCATAGGAGCCGACTTGACGGCGGTGCGCGGTGTTCGACTCCAAGTTCCAGAAATCCTTGTTCAGCCTTGCGGAAATGTTGGCATACGAGATGGCGATGTCGCTGGCGTTTGAGACGGCGATGTTCGCGCGAAACTTAGTGAACAGCGCCGAGGTCATGCCAGAGTCCCGCAGACGACCGCGCGCACGGCGATGAGCCTCGTGGCTAACAGCCACAGCCCAACGAGAATGGCGAGGGCGAAGGTCAAAATCATTCCCAGCGGCATCTTGTCCCGCAGCAGCTTGAAATGCAGTTGCTCGTCCATCCACTGCGTCTGTCCCTGCCAGAAGAACTTGTAGTGGGCATACCAGTCGCTCAAGAAGATCTGCTTGGGAACCCCGATGCCGACCGCTCACCCAAACAGGGCACTGCAGCGCTTCAAAACGTAGATGGGTGTCATCCAAATAGGACAGCGAGTCAACGTTGTCAATCAGTTAATTAGAGCTGCCGCGAACGTCCGCTCATTGCCCCAGAGCTGTCGTCGAAGCAGCGATCCGCGATCGACGGCAATCGCTGCAAAGCCGGCCTAGGAATCAAAAGTCGGCTTCAGGCTGTTCTGGGTCATTCACGGTCTAGTACCTGAGCGGCAGCAACAGCCAACACCGGTCGTTGAACGCAACTGGCCGCTTCACCCTCGGGTGCGGAGGGCCGCCGGTTGACGGTCTCTGTTCGTATGAACGAAGGGACATCAACGGCGCTTTGTTGTCTCGTAGTCAAGGCGCGTGGTAATACCGCAGACATAACTTGACAATACGGGTTGGTGTCGCATTGGGAGATATCTACAGCGAGTCCAAACGGAAAAATCCGTAAGCATTTCTCGCATTCAACATGCTGAAAATAAGTTACAAAGGGTGAAGATTCGGCATTCGTAGCAGATGGAGTGTCGCAGTGGTTCATGCGGATCATCCGTTAGACGGTTCCCGTCAATATGAGAATACCGCCGAGAGTGTGGTTCAGATTGAGGTGGTGGGCTAGGTCACGGTTGTAAATACGACGCTGCTAAACAGCACTGCTGCCACAACTGCCCAGCCTATGAGTGTTGTGGCAGTTGGCACGACGGATGTAATGGACCTGCGAGAGGCAATTGGTAAAGACTAGATTCAGAGAGGGAAAAATGGCTCGTACAACGCGTACTGTTGAAATCGCGGCTCTTAATGTTGCAATGCACCGCCCGCACTCTGCGGACCGATATGTGGAGTTATTTCGGCACGCATACAACGCACAGCGCATATTCACTCAGGGGGAGATACATGGCCTCATGCTGGGGAGTCTGCAGGGTTTAGCGGAGGCCGTCGCGAACAATGAATTCACGGGCGAGATCTATCGCTTCGTCAAAATTGATCCCAATGAACCTTGGTTCGACATGGTGACAAGGGCGGAGGCTACGCCAGATCAAGTCCAGCAGATCAATATCCCACCCCATCTGCTAGCGCACATGCAGACCATCCCATTTGTTTTCTACCCACGAGAACATGAGCTGTGGTTTGTCGCGAAGGATCGTAAGACCACGCTTGCCATTCAGGTCGCTGAGCGCTTCTTTCAACGCCTGTTGGAGCAGACCGCAGCCACGCATCAGATGCCAGATGTAGCCGTGACCGCGCTCCCCGATCGCGAAGCCCTCGATGAGGTGCTGAGCGTTCCTGGCCTGCATAAGTTGGAGTTGCACTTCAAGCGACCCAATCCAGACGGAGCAGCGCCTGTTCGTGAGCCGGAGTAACGGACTTTTGCAACATCTCGGGCCGCAGTTGGCGACCACTGTCGGCAACCCCCTAAAGCCTGTCGTTGAGCCATCGCCAGCATCAGTACTGAATGACCGCTACATAGTGATAACCGATAGGTCGCCATGCGGTCATGAGCAGCAGCCATCGCTGCGAAGCCGCCACCAACTCAACTCCTCAAACTACTGTTTGGCGTGATCAGAATCCTGTTATGCAACGCTGCATCAAGCGCCCTGCTCTCCAAAGAAAAAACGCTCCAATGGAGCGTTTTTTCTTTGCAACCGAGATGGATCTGTTGCGCATAACGTCTGGATATCGCAGGCAAACAATCACAAAAACTGCTTGAGTTTACGACTTTACGGTTACAAATCACCGCCCCGCAAACTCGCATGAATGCTAGCCCTGTGTTTACGACTTTATTTGCCGGTTTACGACTTTAATTACCCAGAACAGGTTCACCCCAAAAGCGTGCCGCTCACTCGACCGTCACACTCTTAGCGAGGTTTCTGGGCTTGTCCACGTCCGTGCCTCGGGCCACGGCCGTATGGTAGGCCAGCAGCTGCAGCGGGGCCACGTGCAGGATGGGACTCAGCGCGCCATAGTTTTCCGGCATGCGGATGACGTGCATGCCTTCGCTGCTCTCGATATTGGTGTTGGCGTCGGCCAGTATGTAGAGCACGCCGCCGCGGGCGCGCACTTCCTGCATATTGCTCTTGAGCTTTTCGAGCAGTTCGTCATTCGGCGCCACCGTCACCACGGGCATGGCGCTATCGACCAGGGCCAGGGGGCCGTGCTTTAACTCGCCAGCCGGATAGGCTTCGGCGTGGATGTAGCTGATCTCCTTGAGCTTGAGTGCACCTTCCAGGGCGATCGGATAGTGAATGCCGCGGCCCAGGAACAGCGCGTTTTCCTTTTTGGCGAAGTCTTCGGCCCAGCTGATGATCTGCGGCTCCAGCGCCAGCACCGACTGCAGGGCGACAGGCAGATGGCGCATGGCGGCCAGATACTGCTGTTCCTTCTCCTCGCTCAGGCGGCCCTTGGACTGCGCCAGGGCCAGGGTCAGCAGGAACAGGCCCGCCAACTGGGTCGTGAAGGCCTTGGTGGAGGCCACCCCGATTTCCACGCCGGCGCGCGTGATGTAGGCCAGCTCGCACTCGCGCACCATGGCGCTGGTCGCCACGTTGCAGATGGTCAGCGTATGCTTCATGCCCAGGTTTTGCGCATGGCGCAGGGCAGCCAGGGTATCGGCCGTCTCGCCCGACTGGCTGATGGTGACGACCAGGGTCTTGGGATCGGGGACGCTGGTACGGTAACGGTATTCGCTGGCCACTTCCACGCTGCAGGGAATGCCGGCCAGGCCCTCGATCCAGTACTTGGCGGTGCAGCCGCTGTAATAGCTGGTGCCGCAGGCCAGGATCAGGATCCGGTCGATTTCCTTGAACACGCGCCAGGCGGCGGCGCCGGTCTTGCCTTCCGAGGTCACGCCGTCGAACAGCTCGGGAACAATGCTTTGCACACCCTCCAAAGTATCGCCAATGGCCCGCGGCTGCTCGAAGATTTCCTTTTGCATGTAATGGCGATAGGGGCCGAGCTCGGCCGCGCCGCTGTGCGCCATCACGGTCTTGACCGGGCGCTGCTCGGCGCCCAGCTGCGCGCCGCCTTTGCCGACGATCCAGTAGCGACCCGGCTGCAGGTCCACCAGGTCGCCCTCTTCCAGGTAGACGATCTGGTCGGTCACGCCAGCCAGTGCCATGGCATCGCTGGCGAGGAAGTGCTCGGAGCCGCTCTGGCCCACGCCCAGGATCAGCGGCGAACCGGCGCGCGCGCCCACGACGCGGTGCGGCTCGTCCTTGTGCATGACGGCGATCGCAAATGCACCGTGCAGACGGGCCGTGGCGGCCTGGACCGCAGCGAACAGATCGCCGTCATAGAGGCTGTCCACCAGGTGGGCGATGACTTCGGTGTCCGTCTGGCTCGCGAACACATAGCCCTTGGCCTGCAGTTCGGCGCGCAGCGCTTCGTAGTTCTCGATGATGCCGTTGTGCACCAGGGCCACGCGGGCCGGCACTTCCGCATCGGCTACCGGAGAAACGCCCTGGCCGTGGCTGAAGTGGGGATGGGCATTGCGCACGGCGGGCTCGCCATGGGTGGCCCAGCGCGTATGTGCGATGCCCGTCAGGCCATCGACATGTTCGGTCTTCACCTGCTCCATCAGCTCGGCCACGCGCGCCGTGGACCGGGTACGCTGCAGGCTGAAACCATGGCCGCCCGCATGGGCCGCCTGCACGGCCACGCCGCAGGAGTCATAGCCCCGGTACTCCAGGCGCTGCAAGCCCTGGACCAGAACGGGGACGATATCGCGATGGGAAACTGCTGCAACGATGCCACACATAAGCCAAGTCCTTCAATTGGAATGACGTGCATGCTACGCGCGGAAAAATGAAACTTTCAAATAAAATGAAACGAAAATTGAATGAAGATTTCAACAATTTACCGAAATGAAATTTATTTTCGCTTTATAGTCGCCAATGATAGATAATTCCGCAGCCTTGGACGCCATTGATCTGCAGCTGCTGCATGAGCTGCAGCGGGACGCCGGCCGCAGCAACCTGGAGCTGGCCCGGCGGCTGCATATATCGCCGCCCACCTGCCTGCGCCGCATCAAGCGGCTGCAGGCCCAGGGCTTCATCGAGCGGCAGGTGGCCATTCTGAGCCCCGCCCGCCTGGCCGAGGCGCAGGGCCACGGTCTGCAGGCCATCGTGGAAGTTTCGCTGGACAAGCAGGACAGCACTTCGCTGCTGCTGTTCGAGAAAAAAGCGGTCGCCGAGCCACTGGTGCAGCAATGCTGGCGCGTCTCCCCGGGGCCGGATTTCATCCTGATCATGGCCGCCGCCGACATGCCCAGTTATCTGGAGCTGAGCCAGAGGCTGTTCACGCAGGACATGAACGTGCGCAACGTCAAGAGCTTCTTCAGCATCAAGCGAGCCAAATTCGGCACCGAAATTCCCATCACACCCTCCAGCCAATAGGAATCTTCCGGCTCGAACTCCGGCAACACAGGCAATCCACGCGCTTTCAACACTGGTCCGAAGGGTTGAGGACAGTCGCCATGCGTGCACACCGGAACGGATACAAATTGGTTCAGTTCCTTAATTCCCACCATCTTCGGACACTCGCACGTCCTACCGTCACCCGCGCGCATACACGTCGGATTTTCCCCTTGCCTCCAATGGGCCGCTAGGGCTTGGTGGTCACCCATGTCAGAGCCGTCGCTCGCCTCCGGCTGCACAGGCAATGGTCTCGGCCAGCAGTAGGACCTCTTTGCATAAAACCGCGGAGCTGTGGCTTGGCCTAACGAGCCAACCCCGCCTGCGTCGGATGCAACCGTTGCCGGACATCTCCCTGGCGGGCAGTCAATTTATCTCCTTGGCGAGGGACCAAGGAGATCGTAAATACATTCAAGGTACCAGGAAATGCTCGACCAGGGCTCGGATCTTGGTTTCCATTGGTTCGATTTCCTCTCGCAATGCCTCGATCAGTTTTTCGAGATTGAACTCCTCGCGCTGCCTGCCACCGCATTTGGGACGCACGCGCAAGCACATGTGGCAAAGCTTCCCTGGCAGGCCATCAAGCACGTTTTTTGGGCCGCATCTCTCTCAAGCATACAGGTCTGCATTTGAACAGATGCCTGACCAGCCAAAGAAGCAAGCACACGCTTTACAAATTCTTCAAATTAATTTTGTAATTTTTTGTTATTATTGTGAATTTATAATTCAAAACAACGAATTTTCGCTTGATCTTATTGAGCAAGGCTTCTCTCTCATGCTCAACCATTGGAGGGATTTACGCCAAGCCCCAGCCTATCCGTCGCTCACCACACACATACGAAGAGAGAACAATGACAGGGAAAGTGCAGACATACCATCGCTTGACATGCTTGGCCCTTGCCTTGTCATTGAGCGGATGTGCTACTACAGGAGATGGTGCAGGAGGCCTTCAAAAAGCATTTGTGGACACTTTTGCCAGCGATGATCCGTGTGCCAACAATGCCCGCAATATAGGGCTTGCGGTTGGCGTAGTTGGCGGCATTGTGCTGGCCAAAGTTCTGGATGCAAAACTCGGCCCGGCTCTAGCCGGCGCTGCAGCGGGCGCCCTCGTGGGAGGGTTGATTGGCGCCAACATCGACCAAAAGCGCTGTGAGCTGTCCAAGATTGCCAAGCAGTACCAGTTGGATGTGGAGTTCGCCCCCCTGGCAGTCTCGACCCAGACCAAAAAGGACGAGCCATCCCAGGCCTTTTCCATGACGTTGCGTGACACACATGGAGAGTCCGCACAATTCCTACCAAATTCCGAGCAATTGACACCGCGCGCCCGTGAGTATTTTCTGCAGATCGCCAAACAGTATGCGCAAACTCAGCCACCGGCAGGGTCCAAGCCCGAGCAGGCCCAATCATGGCAAGAAACTGTGCAAAAGCGCCGTTTGCTACTGATCGGCCATACCGACGACACCGGCAACTCACAAATCAATGCCGATCTCTCCGAACGCCGCGCCAAAACCGTGGCGCAACTTCTGCGCCAAAACGGAATTCCTCAGGAGCAGCTGTATTTTCAAGGAGCTGGCGAAGGTTATCCGATTGCCGATAACGCTACAGAGCAAGGCCGCGGACAAAATCGCCGCGTAGAGTTTGTCGAGGTTTATAGCGACGAAGCGCTGGCTTTTTACATAGAAAATCGCCGTGCCAATTACACGCTTTACCGGGCCGTTCCTTCAGGCAGTGCGTTTACCCAGGAAACAGCACAGCTCGCGCCAGCCTCGCGCAGCAGCAAGGCAGCCAAGGCGAAAGCGAGCAAGCTGCCTGCATCAGCACTGGCCTCGGCAGCCAAGCCCAGCACTGAGCCTGCTGAAAGCACAGCGGCAACGGCCGCAAAGTCCAACATCACGAAAACTCCCGCTTCCAGTCTACCGGCAGGTGCACTGGATTTTGGCGGCTCGCCCCTGTCTGCCAAGACTCGCCTGGTCAGCCTTGGAGCACAAGCAGCTCCCAAGGGCGGTTTTGGCCTGATTTCCACGGCTCACGCCAGCAATGATGCACCGTTTATTGCCCGCTGCGATAACGACCGCCCGCGCAAGATTGGTGATGTCAAGGCCTTGTCGGGCAAGACCTATCGCACCAGCGAGCACATCAAGGGCTTGTATGGAACGACCTGGGCCCAGCAGGTCAACGGCCATCTGGTGGTACTCAACAAGGTAGCCGTGCTTCGCGACGGCAGCTCCCCTCAAGCGCCGGAGCTCAATTTCTATGCCGACTACGACGCTAGCAAGGCGGCCAGCGCCAAGCCGGTCTGGAGCGGCCACCCGGCCGTCAACATCTACCAGGGCAGCAACGGCCTGCTGTATCGCGTATTTGCCAACAGCCCGCAAGGCGCTCGCTGCCTGGACATTCTCTTCCCCGCCGAGGGTGGCACCGCAGCCACTGACGGCAAGCTCATTTACGGCAACGTGGAACAGCTGTTCGCAACCGATTTCAAGCCCCGTCAGCAGCTCTAAAACCATCTCTAAGTCATTCCAATATGAAAGAAATTCTGAGCACTTATCCAGTGGCTGTGTGGAGCATTGTCAGCATCCTGCTGGCAGCCATCGTCATCTCTGCACTCTGGGACAAAGTCAAATGGTGGTGGATGAACACCTGGTATAGCTTCCCGCTGATCGGCCATGTGGCACGCCTGTCCAGGGATGTCAGCATCGATCACCAGACCGGCGCCTTCCAGGGCGATCTGAAGCTGTGCCGCGACTACAAGAAGTTCATCCAATTGCGCAATGAGCATGACTTTAATGAAAAGATCAGCTACCTGACCAAGGCCGGAGACCTGGGCCGCAGCGGTACCCCGATCTTCATCTGGCTGTTGACGACCTTGCTGGTATTTGTGGAAGCCATGGGATTCAGCTATGTGCTGGCGGGCTACACCATCCCGGGAGCCAGCGAAAATACCCAGCAAATGGGCGCACTGGGCATTGCCTTCCTGATCTCCGTGCTGCTGGTCGCCCTGACCCACTTCTCGGGCCATGAGCTGTACCGATCCGGCAAAATCAAGCAAGCCCGCCGCAGCTGGCTGGACGCAGGCCGCAAGCACGACTTGTTCACCAGGGAAGTCGCGCTAGCAACCCCCCAGAGCGTTGACGACCAGTTCCCCATCTATACCCAGCTCGTCAACCGGGTCGGCGCACATCCTCAATACGCCATCACGATTGCGACCGTGATCTTTGTGGCCGTGGTGGCCGTTGGCGCGACCTTTGTGCGCGGCAAGGTACTGGAAAAAATGCTGACCCAGGAAGTCGCGGGGCTGAACCTGAGCCAGGCCGGCAGCGCCGGCAACGGCGAGCTCAAGCTCGATGCCCTGGTGCTACCCGCACATGACCAGGCCCAGGTTCAGGACAGCAAGGACAAGGTGCTGCACGACACCCAGGATCTGGATCGTAGCGGCGGCTGGGGCACGTTCATCGTGCTGGCCGTAATCTTTGTGTTTCTGCAGTTCCTGGGTGTGTTGTTTGGCTACAAATGGGGTTTTGCCGGCAAGCAAAGTGCCGCTGCTTTCCAAGCCATTGGCAAGGGGCGCTTTACCAGCTATGAGGATGTGCGCGCCCATTACCGCAATGTGGCAGATGCTGCCCAGGCCCAGTTGAGCAGCCTGGACCAGCGGCGCCAGGAAAGCGGCAGCAGCGGCACCAGCAGCGCTGCACAGGCCCGCAAGATGAGCTTCAAGGACTTCATGGACCGCGAGCGCAATGAGGATGTCCGTGACCTCAATAGCCAGCACCAGCACACGCAGGCCTACAAGCCTGTGCCGCCCGCGGAGACCCTGGCAGCAGCTCCTGCAACGGATGCTCCGGTGGCCAGCGTGCCGGAATCCGAAGATGATGAACTGGCCCGCCTGGAGCGAGAACTGGCCGAACGCAGGGATGCAGCACAGCGACGCGCCAAGATCGAGCAGATGAAAAAGGAACTGGCCAGCCTTGAAGGGAATCAGCCATGATGCGGCGCCTGCCCTCCTGGCTGACGGGCCTGAGCCTGGCAGCACTCGGATCAGGCACCTTGGCAGACACGGCCACCAATGCCCTGCCTGACTGCTACCAGTATGCACAGCTCAAGCGCCAGTCTCCCGCGAGCGTGCAGACCGAACTGTTCGCGGTCATTGACCAGACCACGCCTTTCAGCAGCGAACTGCGCCAATCCCTTGCGCAGCAGATAGCACCGCTGCTTAGCCCTGGCAACGCCCTGACGGTTTTCGCCTTCTCCGCCTACACACAGGGCTACTACACGCGCCGACTGCTGCACGCTCGCCTGGACGCCACGATACCAGCCAGCGCACGTGATGACGCCGGCAAGGCCTTGCTGCAGAAATTTGACCAATGTCTTGCGTTTCAGAAGCAGGGGATACAGAAGCTTGCGCAGGAAGCATTGGTCAAAATCCTGTCGCAAACCAGCTCCAGCATCGCCAAATCCGACGTGCTCGGCAGCCTCAAGGACATAGCCACCCAGGTCCAGGCATCAGGAGCTCAGCGCAAGATCGTGCTTTTGGCCTCGGACATGCTGGAAAACTCCTCAGTCAGCAGCTTCTACAGCAACAAGGCCGTGCGCAAAATTGATGTGGCCGCAGAGTGGAAAAAGGTCGAGGCCAATCAATTGGTTGCAAACTTTGGAGGCGCGCAGATCTATGTTCTGGGCGCAGGCCTGATCGACACCGATACACAGAAACATGGGGTGTACCGCGATCCCCAGACCATGGGCGCCTTGCGCAGTTTCTGGGAGCAATACTTCAAGGCCTCCCAAGCCAGGCTGGTGGATTTCGGCACTCCCGATCTGCTGGGAAGAATTCAGTAACTCCCAGCTCCCGATTGAGGAGTCCCTGGAGAAAGCCTCATTTAGAACGTGTTTATGATCTCTACGCAGCCGAGGAAATCGTAAACACGTTCTTAGAAAACCGCATCCACAAACCGGTCAAGACGGGCAGTCTCCGCAGTTGCTATGCCGAGACTCCCTAGCCCCGATCCCAACCGCCCTGCCAGTGCAGCGCCACGCTGCAGCCCTGCCCCGGCACGGCCGTGATGCTGGCATCGCCGCCCAACCGGCGGCAGACGGTGCGCACCAGGGCCAGGCCCACCCCCACACCTTCAAACTCGGATTCGCGGTGCATGCGCTGGAAGATGCCGAACGGCGCCGGCGCGCGCGCGGCATCGAAGCCCACGCCGTTGTCGCTCACCGTCAGCGTCAGACCCGCGCCATCGGCCTGCCGTTCGACGGCGATGGCGATACGGGCCTCGGAAACGGAGCGCGTGAACTTGAGGGCATTCGACAGCACGGCCTGCAGCGCCTGCCGCAGCAAGGGCGTATCGGCCCGTACGGCCGGGTATTGCTGCGGTAGCCGCCATTGCACATGGCGCGTCGGCAGCCCCGGCGCCGACTGGAGCTCCGCCATCAGCGTCTGCAGCAGCCCGCCCAAATCCACGGGCTGCCACTGCAGCGGCTGGCGGGCGGCGCGCGCAAGCATCAGCAGGCTGTCGAACATGCCGGCCATGCGGCGGGCCGACTGGTCCATGGTCTGCAGAAAGCTGCGCGCCTCCTGCACGTCTTGCACGGCGGGTTGCTCCGACCGCAGCAGCTCCGACACCAGCGGGCCGAACGACAGCACATGGCGCAGCGGCGCGCGCAAATCGTGCGAAACCGCCTGCACCCATTCCTGCTGGGAGGCGCGCAGCGCCGCCAGTTCCTGCTCGCGCTGCGCCAGCAGCGCCAGAGCCTGCTTCAGTGTCTGCGGCACGGCAAGCTCCTCGCCAGCAGAAAGTGGGCTTCCCTCAGAAAAATGATTCATGGCATACACATTAAAACTGGCATGTTTCACCTCAGAGACGCCGAGCAAGAGCCGCCTCGCGGCGAAGGCGTCGTCCCCCTTCCAGGGGGAAGCCGCGCAGCGGCTCAGGGGGTATCACTCTTCACCGGCCGCTTCCAAGTATTGAGGCTGACCTGCTTGCCCCGGCCCACGGTCAGCACACCGGGTTCGGTGTTCTTGGTGATGGTCGAGCCACCGCCCACCGTGCCGCCCGCGCCGATGGTCACGGGCGCCACCAGCACGCAATTGCTGCCGATCTGCACGTCGGCCTCGATCACCGTGCGGTGCTTGTTCACGCCGTCGTAGTTGGCCGTGATGCTGCCGGCGCCGTAGTTGACGCGCTCGCCCACCATGGCGTCGCCCAGATAGGCCAGGTGATTGGCCTTGGCGCCGTCGGCCAGTTGCGAATTCTTCACTTCCACGAAGTTGCCGATATGCACTTGCCTGCCCAGCCTGGCGCCGGGGCGCAGGCGGGCGAACGGGCCGACCAGGGCGCCTGGGCCCACTTCCACGCCGGCCTTTTCACCGTCGATATGGGTGAAGGGGTGGATCACGGCATCCTCGGCAATCACGGCATTGCTGATATGGCAGTTGGCGCCGATCCTGGCGCCCGTACCAATCGTCACCTTGCCGGTGAAGATGCAGTTGACGTCGATGTCCACATCCTGGCCGCATTCCAGGCTGGCCTTGGTGCCGCGCGCATCGTCGCGCAGGTCGAAGCGCTGGGGATCGGCCAGCCGCACCCCCTGCTCCATCAGCTGGCGCGCCCGGCGCAGCTGGTGGGCGCGCTCCAGTTCCGCCAGCTGCAGCGGGCTGTTCACGCCGGCTACCTGCAGTACATCGCCAATGCGGTGGCCCACCACGGGCACGCCGTCGGCCACGGCCATGGCGACGATGTCGGTCAGGTAGTACTCGCCTTGGGCGTTGTTGTTGTCGAGCCGAGACAGCCACTGCGTCAGATGCCTGGCCGGCACGGCCATGATGCCGCTGTAGATCTCGGTGATGGCGCGCTCGGCTTCGCTGGCGTCCTTCTGCTCCACGATGCGCTGCACGGTGCCGGCCTCGTTGCGCACGATGCGGCCGTAGCCCGTGGGGTCGGGCATGGTCACCGTCAGCAGGGCCAGGCTCTGGCCCTCGGCCGCGTCGACCAGCGCCTGCAAGGTGTCGGCCTGCGTGAGCGGCACGTCGCCGGACAGCACGACGACCATGCCGTCATCCTGGAGTGCCGGCACGGCCTGCTGCACCGCGTGGCCCGTGCCCAGCTGCGGCTCCTGGCGCACGAACTTGAGGTCAAAACCGGCCTCGGCGTTCCGCGCACCCGAGATGGCGGCTTCCACTTCCGAAGCGCCATGGCCCGTCACCACCACGGCGCGGCGCGCCAAAAGCCGCGCCGCCGTATCCAGCACATGTTGCAGCAGCGCCCGGCCAGCGAGCTTTTGCAATACCTTGGGGTGGCGGCTTTTCATGCGGGTGCCTTTGCCGGCAGCCATGATGACGATATCCAGAGGTTCAGTCATAGTCGTTCGCAAGATCGGTAACCCGCCGATTATCGACCCAGACCCATGCAACCGGCGGCAAGAGACTGCAAGCGACGCGTCAAACCCGTATGCTTGCCACCGCCATGCCACATGCCACGACCAGCCCCGCGCCGCTGCTGCGCACCCGCCCCATAGGAGCGGGCCATCTGCGCGCCTTCGTCGCGGTGGCCAAACACCTGAACTTCCGCGCCGCCGCCGACGAACTGGCGCTGACGCAATCGGCCGTCAGCCGCCAGATCCAGTCGCTCGAGGACGAAGTGGGCGTGCCGCTGTTCCTGCGCCACTCGCGCGCCGTGGAGCTGACGGGCGCCGGCGCCCAGCTGCTGCACAGCGTGCTGCCCGCGCTGGAGGCCGTCGATGCCACCGTGCGCCAGATCCGCCAGACCGTGGGGCGCAAAAGCGTGGCCATCACTACCTGGGCCAGCTTTGCGGCCATGTGGCTGATTCCGCGGCTGCAGGATTTCCAGCGGGCCTGGCCCGATATCGACATCCGCATCGACACGGGCGACGCCGTGGCCGACCTGGACACCACCGATGTGGACCTGGCCATACGCTACAGCCGCGATCAGGAAAGCGGCCGGCAACTGTTCGGCGAGGAGCTGGTCGTGGTCGCCAGCCCGGCACTGCTGCGCGGCGGCCCGCCGCTGCGCGAGCCCGCCGATGCCGCGCACTACACGCTGATCGAGACCGGCGACGTGCACCGCATGCCCCAGCTCGAATGGCTGAGCTGGCAGCGCTGGTTCGGCGCCCACGGCTGCGACCAGCTGCAGCCGCCGCGCTGGCTGTACTTCAACTACGCCCACCAGATCGTCCAGGCCGCCCTGGCCGGCCAGGGCCTGGCCATTGCCCGCTTGCCGCTGGTGGCCGATGCACTGGCAGCCGGGCAGTTGGTCGAAATCCTGCCCCGGCACCGGCTGGCCTCGCCGCTGGCCTACTGGCTGCTGCTGGGTCCGCGCAGCAGCCAGCGGCCCGAAGTGCAGGCCTTTTGCAGCTGGCTGCTGGAACAGGCAGCGCAAACGCGCGCAGCAATAGAAGGAGCTGCCAGCGCTTGAATTACAAGTGTTTCAGATGAAAAACTATCTGAAATCATTGATTGGCAAGCGATGAAAGCTCCTTTTTTTAAGTCAGTGTCACCTTGGCGAACTTGCGCTTGCCCACTTGCAGCACGAAAGTGCCGGCGTCGATCTTGAGGCCGCGGTCGCTGACCACGGCGCCGTCGATGCGCACGCCGCCGCCGTCCATCAGGCGGTTGGCCTCGCTGGTCGAGGGCGCGAGATTGGCCTGCTTGAGCAGGGCGCCGATGCCCATGGGCGCGCCCGAGAGGCTGACTTCGGGAATGTCGTCGGGAATACCGCCCTTGGAGCGGTTGATGAAATCCTGCTCGGCCGCATCGGCCAGCGCGGCGCTGTGGAAGCGCGCGGTGATTTCCTTGGCCAGGGCCACCTTGGCGTGCTTGGGGTTGCCGCCGGCGGCGATCTCGGCCTTGAGCGCGGCGATCTCGGCCAGGCTCTTGAAGGACAGCAGCGTGTACCAGTCCCACATCAATTCGTCCGAGATCGACAGCACCTTGGCGAACATGGTGTTGGCGTCCTCGGCGATGCCGATGTAGTTGTTCTTGGACTTGGACATCTTGTGCACGCCGTCCAGGCCCACGAGCAGCGGCATGGTGAGCACGCACTGCGGCTCCTGCGCCCATTCCTGCTGCAGGTGACGGCCCATCATCAGATTGAACTTCTGGTCCGTGCCGCCCAGCTCCAGGTCGGCCTTGAGCGCCACCGAGTCATAGCCCTGCAGCAGCGGGTAGAGGAATTCGTGCAGGCTGATGGAGCTGCCTTCGGTGAAGCGGGTATGGAAGTCGTTGCGCTCCATCATGCGCGCCACCGTGTACTTGGCCGACAGCTGGATCATGCCGCGCGCGCCCAGCTGGTCGCACCATTCGCTGTTGTAGCGCAGCTCGGTCCTGGCCGGATCGAGGATCTTGTAGGCCTGGTCGCGGTAGGTCTCGGCATTGACCTTGATCTGCTCGGTGCTCAAGGGCGGGCGCGTGCTGTTGCGGCCCGAGGGGTCGCCGATCAGCGTGGTGAAGTCGCCGATCAGAAAGATCACCTGGTGGCCCAGGTCCTGCAGCTGGCGCATCTTGTTGAGCACCACGGTATGGCCCACGTGGATGTCCGGCGCCGTCGGGTCCAGGCCCAGCTTGATGCGCAGGGGCACGCCCGTGGCTTCGGACCTGGCCAGCTTGCGGACCCACTCGTCCTTGGGCAGCAGCTCATCGACACCGCGCAGAGTGACCTCCAGCGCTTGGTTCACCCTGTCGGTCGCGGGATAAGTTGTAACAGCTGATTGATTCATAAGGGTTTTTCGGCAGGCACGGTAGGACGCGGCCGATATACTTCGAGGTTTGTCGCTGTGGCGAATTCTAGACTGCTCCCTTATATAGATCTCTTTGGGCGGACATCTCCGCCGGGCTCTGGCGGGTTTCGAGCGGCCTGATCGCGTGCCGCACCACCACGAGACGCAGCGTCAACGGGCCTTGCCCCTGGACACGCCACTCCCAAGGATTTGATGTTTTGATGAATGGCTTGAAAAATGCCCGCGTTGCTTTCGCAACCCGGCTGGCCCTGCTCAGCGTGCAGTTGCAAGCCCAGCTGCGCGCCCACCCCAAGCGCATTGCGGCCGCGGTCGCAGCCGTCCTGATGACCGGCGGCAGCGCCGCCTTCGCCGTGGCCAGCCTGGGCCCGGACCCGGCCGACCTGCCCGTGCGCACCCTGACCGAGCCCGTGGCCTCCCTGGCCGACGGCCACGAGCTGTCCGAACTCACGGACCTGCAATCGTTCTCGCTGTACCGCTCCGAAACCACGCGCCCCAGCGACACGGCCGAAACTCTGCTGCAACGCCTGGGCATCGCCGATCCGCAGGCCGCCGCCTATCTGCGCGCCGACGATCGGGTGCGCCAGAACGTGCTCGACCGCGCCGGCCGCCTGGTGTCCGCCGAAACCACGCCCGACCAGCAGCTGCTGCGACTGACCGTGCGCTGGGCGCCCGATGAGGACGGCAGCTTCCGCCGCCTCGTCGTGGAACGCAAGGACGGCCGGCTGGCCACCCGCCTCGAGACCGACAGGCTCACGGCCAGCCCGCGCCTGGCCGGCGGCGTGATCCGCTCCAGCTTCTTCGCCGCCACCGACGCGGCCGACATTCCCGACAGCGTGGCCATGCAGATGGCCGACATCTTCCAGGGCGAAGTCGATTTCCGCCGCAGCCTGCGCAAGGGCGACCGCTTCACCGTGGTCTACGAATCGCTGGAAGCCGACGGCGAGCCGCTGCGCGCCGGCCGCGTGCTCAGCGCCGAGTTCCACAACGACGGCAAGACCAGCCAGGCCCTGTGGTTCCAGGAAAACGGCCAGAAGGGCGCCTACTACACGCTGGACGGCAAGAGCAAGCGCCAGGCCTATCTGAACTTCCCCGTGGAGTTCTCGCGCATCAGCAGCGGCTTTGCCATGCGCCTGCATCCCATCCAGAAGACCTGGCGCGCCCACCTGGGCACCGACTTCGCGGCCCCCACGGGCACCAAGGTCCGCACCGTGGGCGACGGCGTGGTTTCGTTTGCCGGCGTGCAGAACGGCTACGGCAACGTGGTCTTCGTCGACCATGCCAACAACCACACCACGGTGTATGCCCACCTGAGCCGCATCGGCGTGAAAAAGGGCCAGCATGTGGACCAGGGCGACATACTCGGCGCCGTGGGCCAGACCGGCTGGGCCACGGGCCCGCATCTGCACTTCGAGTTCCGCGTCAACGGCCAGCAGCAGGACCCGCTGGCCATCGCCCAGGCCACCGATGTCGCCAAGCCCATCGCCAAGGCGGCCCGCCCGGCCTTCGACAAGCTGGCCGCGCAGATGCGCGTGGAGCTGGATGCCGGCGCTCAGATCTTCACCACGGCCAGTGCACGCTGACCACCGGCGTTTCGCGCTCCCAAGGGCTGCTTCAGGCAGCCCTTTTTCTTTGCATCGAATACCGTTGGCATGCGCATCTGGCAAGCACCAGCCGCTACAGCTAAGATAGTGGATCGACTCCTCTCCAGCACCACTGCCATGCCTTCTGCTTCTGCCGCCGCCCGGTCCCCTCTGTATATCGGTCTGATGTCGGGCACTTCGCTGGATGGCGTCGACGGCGTGCTGGTGGATTTCTCGCAAGGAACCCGGGTGCTGGGGCATGCGAGCTGCGGCTTCGATGCCCGGCTGCGCGCCGAACTGCTGGCCTTGAATACGCCCGGCGGGCAGGACGAGCTGCACCGCGCGGCCCTGGCGGCCAATGCCCTGGCGCGCAGCTATGCCGACGTGGTCGGCCAGTTGCTGCAGCAAAGCGGCACGCCGGCGGCGCAGGTGGCGGCCATAGGCGCCCACGGCCAGACCGTGCGCCACCGCCCGCAGATGTTCGACGGCACCGGCTATACGCTGCAACTCAACAGCCCGGCCCTGCTGGCGGAACTGACGGGCATTGCCGTGGTGGCCGACCTGCGCAGCCGCGATGTGGCCGCCGGCGGGCAAGGGGCGCCTCTGGTGCCAGCCTTCCATCACGGCCTGTTCGGCCGGCCCGGGAAAACCACGCTGGTGCTCAATATCGGCGGCATCGCCAATCTGAGCGTGCTGCCCCCCAGCGGCGGGGACGACGGCGCGGTGCTCGGCTTCGACTGCGGCCCCGGCAATGCGCTCATGGACGGCTGGTGCCTGCGGCACACCGGCCAGGCTTTCGACGCAGGCGGTCAATGGGCTGCTTCGGGCCGGGTGCTGCCCGAGCTGCTGGCACGGCTGATGGGCGAGCCTTTCCTGGCCCAGCAGCCGCCCAAGAGCACGGGCCGCGACCTGTTCCATGCCGACTGGCTGGCCGGGCATCTGCAGCGCCATGCGGCGCACGCCGGTCCCGCCGATGTGCAAGCCACGCTGACCGAGTTCACGGCCGCCAGCTGCGCCGAGGCCGTGCGTCGCTTCGGCCGGGGCGGCCGCGAGCTGCTGATCTGCGGCGGCGGCGCGCTCAACACCCATCTGATGCAAAGGCTGGCGGCGCTGCTGCCCGGCGTGCAGGTCACGACAACGGCAGCCCGGGGCCTGCCGCCGCTGCAGGTGGAAGCCGCGGCCTTTGCCTGGCTGGCACGCCAGGCGCTGCTGGGCCTGCCTGGCAACCTGCCCAGCGTGACCGGCGCGCGCGGCCCTCGCATTCTGGGCGCCATTTACCCCGCCCATCCCGCCTGAATCTGAAGCCATGGCGGTGGCGCCGGCTATTCGACCCGCATGGCAGAACGCCGCAACAACGCAAAACCCTCTCGAGATCCGCCCTCTCCCCATGTTCCCCGCTCTCCTCCACCGGCCTGCCCTGTGGCTTCACGGCCTGCTGCGGATCACGGCCTGTGCCGCCGCCTGCATGCTGATCTCCCCCGTCTGGGCCGCGCCCGCGGCGCAGCCCAGACGTCCGCAGGTACTGATCCTGCTGTCCTATCACCCGGGGTATGACTGGGAAGACCGCATTCTGGCCGGCATCCAGGAATGGGGCGGCGATACGGCAACCAAACCCATGCTCCACACCGAGTGGATGGACACCAAGCGCTACCCCGGCCTGGAGCAGCGCCAGCGCCTGGCCCGCTATCTGGCGGACAAATATGCGCAGCAGCGCTTCGACCTGATCGCCACGGTCGACGACAACGCCCTGGACTTCGTGGCCCGCCAGACCGCGCTCTTTGGCGACACGCCCGTGGTGTTCAGCGGCGTCAACGCAGAGCCGGAGCCAATCGTCGGCCACCGGCCCAAGGTGACGGGCATTCTCGAGCGCTTCGACCTGAGCCGCACGCTGCGCACGGCCCTGTCCCTGCACACCGGCACGCGCAAGCTGGTGTTCATCACGCCCCAGGACGACACAGGCACCCGCCTGCGCGCCGGGGTGGATGCCATGCTGGCCCGGCAGCCGTCCGCCCCGCAGGTGGAGCACTGGATCACGCCCGACCTGTCGCTCCTCGGCGAACGCCTGCGGCAGCAGCCCGGGGGCACGCTGGTCTTCGTCCTGGGCTCCATCCCCGCACAGGCGGGCCGGCCGCCGCTGGAGCCCGAGGAGGTGGTCGCCTACGTGCATGCCCGCACCGATCTGCCCGTGTATTCCGATCTGGACTCCTCCGTGGGCCGCGGCGCCGTGGGCGGCTATCTGAACAGCGGCCTGGAGACCGGCCGGTTGCAGGCATCGATGGCGCAACGGGTACTGGCCGGCGAGGATCCTGCGCAAATGCCCTATGTGCGCGAGACGCCGATGACCCTGCTGTTCGATGACCGGGAGCTGCGCCGCCTGGGCCTGAAGACGGGCGGCCTGCCCGGGGGCAGCACCCTGCTCAACGAACCCGCTTCGGTCTCGGATTCCAAGTACCGCCAGCCGCTGATCGGCTTTTCACTGGTGGTGGCCCTGCTGCTGCTCAGCGTGGCGGCCCTGGTCATACGCAGCCGCATGCTGGCCGAACGCCAGCGCGCCCTGCATTACCAGGCCACGCACGACGACCTCACGGGCTTGCCCAACCGCCATGGCCTGCCCCGGTTGCTGCAGCAGGCCTCGCGCAACGCAGCCAGCGAACACGAGCAGGTGGCCCTGGTGATGCTGGGCCTGAACCGCTTCAAGCTCGTCAACGACACCTACGGCCATGCCTTCAGCGATGCCGTCGTGGCGGCCGTGGCCGAGCGCCTGCGCAACTGGCGCTCGGACCGCGAAGCGCTGGCGCACTTCGGCGGCGACTCCTTCGTCATCGTCTCGCACTTTCGCGGCGAGCCCGCGCTCGAACGCCTGCGCGCCCGCTGCGAAGCCCTGCTCCGCAGGCCCTTCATCATCAACGGCCAGCGCATCCCCGTCACCGCGGCCTTCGGCATGAGCACGGCCGTGCTGAAAGCGCAGGACCCCGAGCGGCTGCTGCGCGAGGCCGACATGGCCATGTACGAAGCCAAGCGCAACCGCCGCACGCAGGTGGAGGTCTTCGACCGCCGCATCCATGTACGCACCACGCGCCAGTTCCAGATCGAGGCCCGCCTGCCCGATGCCATCGCGCGCGGCGAGATCGAGGTCTACTTCCAGCCCATCATGGACACCGCCCGCAGCTGCATCGCAGGCTTCGAGGCGCTGGCCCGCTGGCAGCATCCCGATCTGGGAGCCGTACCGCCTCTGGAATTCATCCGCGCTGCCACCGAGTCGGGCCATATCGGCGCACTCACGCAATGCGTGCTGCGCAAGGCCTGCATCGCTTTCCTGCCGCACCTGACCAGCCCCGCCCAACCCTATCTGGCCGTGAACGTGTCGGTCAGCGACATCTACGGCGGCGAATTTCCCGCGCAGCTGGCCAAGACACTGGCCCGCATGGGCATGCCTGCAGATCGGCTGGTGCTGGAGGTGACCGAGGACATGCTGCTGGGAGACGAGCAGCTTGTCGGCCAGACGCTGGCACAGCTGCGCAGCCAGGGCGTACGCATCGCCATCGACGACTTCGGTACCGGCTATTCCTCCATGAGCTATCTGTCGCACTACCAGGTCCACATCATCAAGATCGACCGCAGCTTCGTGCGCAATCTCACCACCAACCCACAGGACCAGAAGATCGTGCGCGCCATCATCTCCATGGCCAGCGACCTCGATCTCGGCGTGGTCACCGAAGGCGTGGAGACCGAGGAGCAGTCCGCCCTGCTGCACGGCATGGGCTGCGTGCTGCAGCAGGGCTATGCCTTCAGCCGCCCCCAACCAACAACGCATTGGGCGGAGCAACTCTGAAACTGACGCGATCCAAGCGCGGGACGGCCAGCAAGGGCCGCCCCGCAGCAAAGGCCGTCGTCCCCCTCAGGGGGAAGCCGCGCAGCGGCTCAGGGGGTGCCTCAGTGCCCACCCAAGTAGATGAACTTGAACAGGAAAACGGCGGCGATCAGCCACACGATCCAGTGCACTTCCTTGGCCTTGCCGGTGAACAGCTTGAGCACGGCATAGGTGATGAAACCAAATGCCAGGCCATTGGCGATGGAGTAGGTGAAGGGCATCATCAGGGCCGTGACCACGGCAGGCACGGCTTCCGTGGTTTCGTCCCACTGCACTTCGGTCAGGTCCTTGAGCATCAGGCAGGCCACGAACAGCAGCGCCGGAGCCGTGGCATAGCCGGGCACCACGCCGGCCAGCGGCGCGATGAACAGGCAGACCAGGAACAGCACGGCCACCGTCAGGGCCGTCAGACCGGTGCGCCCGCCGGCCTGCACGCCGGCGGCGCTTTCCACATAGGCGGTGGTGCTGGAGGTGCCGAGCATGGAGCCGACGAAGATGGCGCCGGAGTCGGCCAGCAGCGAGCGGTTGAAACGACCCATGCGCTCGGGCACCAGCAGGCCGGCGCGGCGCGCCACGCCCATCAGCGTGCCGGTGGCATCGAACAGTTCGACCAGGAAGAACACCAGCACCACGTTGAGAATGCCGCCCGTCAGCGCGGCCTTGATGTCCAGCTTGAACAGCGTGGGTTCGATGGAAGGCGGCATGGAGAACACGCCCCTGAATTCATTGCCGCCGAAGAAGAACGAGGCCACGGTGACGGCCAGGATGCCGATCAGCAGCGCCCCAGGCACCTTGAGGCGGTCCAGCACCGCGATCAGCAGAAAGCCCAGCGAAGCCATGATGACCTCGGGCTTGTGCAGATCGCCCAGCGTCACATAGGTCGCGCCGTCGGCAGCCACGACGCCGGCCGTCTTGAGGGCGATCAGCGCCAGGAACAGGCCGATGCCCACGGTGATGGCCACGCGTATGGAGTGCGGAATGCCCTTGATGATCAGCTCGCGCAGGCCGAACACCGTGGCGATCAGGAACAGGCAGCCCGAGACGAAGACCGCGCCCAGCGCCGCCTCCCAGGTGAAACCCATCTTGAGCACCACCACATAGGCGAAATAGGCGTTGAGCCCCATGCCCGGCGCCAGCGCGATCGGGTAGTTGGCATAGAGCGCCATGATGCTGGTGCCCAGCGCCGCGATCAGGCAGGTGGCCACAAAGACCGCCCCCTTGGGCATGCCCGCATCCCCCAGGATCGAGGGATTGACGAACATGATGTAGGCCATGGTGAGAAACGTGGTCAGGCCCGCGACCAGTTCCGTGCGCACATCGGTTCCGTGCTCACTGAGTTTGAATACCCGTTCTGTCAAATTCATCGCATTGTCTCCGTGTTGTTTTTGCGAGCAAGGCGCAACGGTCAGTGAACGCGCCAAGGTCCGGTGCCACGCATCCCGTGGCGCAAGAAAGGCCGCACCACCAGGATCGGCGGGCGGCCGGGGACTTCTGCAGCCGCCTGCCGCGGGTCAACGCAGCCGGCGGTCGCCAATGGGGTGGGTTTATGTCGCCTGGGCCTGCACCGCCTGCACGGCGCGCAAAATGGCCTCGGGGGTGGCCGGCGCGCGCAGCGGCGGGTTGCTGTTCACACCGCCCACGGACGCAATCGCGTCGCGGATGGCGAAGAACACCGAGAACGGCAGCAGCAGCGGGGGCTCGCCCACCGCCTTGCTGCGGTGGATGGAGTCCTCGAAGTTCTGGCCCTCGAACAGGCGCACGTTGAACACGGGCGGGCAGTCGTTGGCCGTGGGGATCTTGTAGGTGCTGGGCGCGTGCGTGGTGAGCTTGCCGCTTTGCGGATGCCAGACCAGCTCCTCGGTGGTCAGCCAGCCCATGCCCTGGATGAAGGCGCCCTCGACCTGGCCCACGTCCACGGCCGGGTTCAGCGACTTGCCCACATCGTGCAGCACGTCGGTGCGCAGCAGCTTCCATTCGCCGGTCAGCGTATCGATCACCACCTCGCTCACGGCCGCGCCGTAGGCGAAGTAGAAGAAGGGGCGGCCCTTCATGGCCTTGCCGTCCCAGTGCAGGCCGGGCGTGGCGTAGAAGCCGTCCGACCACAGCTGCACGCGGCGCAGATAGGCATTGCGCACCAGCTCGGCAAAGTCCACGGACCTGCCGTTCACCTGCACCCGGTCGTTGGCGAAGCGCACCTCCCTGGCGTCGCCGCCGTACAGCTCGACGGCGCAGGCCGCCAGGCGCTCGCGCAGCCGGCGTGCCGCATCCTGGGCGGCCTTGCCGTTGAGGTCGGCGCCCGTGGAGGCCGCCGTGGCCGAGGTGTTGGCCACCTTGGTCGTGTCGGTGGCGGTGACGCGCACGCGCTCGAAGGCCACGCCCAGCTCGTGGGCCACCACCTGGGCCACCTTGGTGTTCAGGCCCTGGCCCATTTCGGTGCCGCCGTGGTTCACGAGGATGGAGCCGTCGGTATAGATATGCACCAGCGCGCCGGCCTGGTTGAAATGGGCCACGTTGAACGAGATGCCGAACTTCAGCGGCGTCAGCGACAGGCCGCGCTTGAGCACCGGGCTGTGCGCATTGAAGGCATTCACGGCTTCGCGGCGGGCGCGGTAGTCGCTGCTTTCCTCCAGCTGGGCCACCAGATCATGGATCACGTTGTCCACCACGGTCTGCTCGTAGGGCGTGACGTTGTTGCCGTCCGTGCCGTAGAAATTCACGCGCCGCACGTCGAGCGCATCGCGGCCCAGGTCGCGTGCGATCGTCTCCATGATGTACTCGATGGCGATGGCCCCCTGCGGACCGCCGAAGCCGCGGAAGGCCGTGTTGCTCTGGGTATTGGTCTTGCCGCAGTAGCCGTGCATGGACACGTCGGGCAGCCAGTAGGCATTGTCGAAGTGGCACAGGGCGCGCGTCATCACCGGCGCCGACAGGTCGGCCGAGTGGCCGGCGCGCGAGACCATGGTGATTTCCGCGCCCAGGATGCGGCCCTCGTCGTCGTAGCCCACCTCGTACTCGTACCAGAAGCAGTGGCGGCGGCCCGTGATCATGAAGTCGTCGTCGCGGTCCAGGCGCAACTTCACGGGCCTGCGCAGGCGCGTGGCGGCCACGGCGGCCACGCAGGCGAACAGGGCCGATTGCGATTCCTTGCCGCCGAAGCCGCCGCCCATGCGGCGGCACTCCACATGCACCGCGTGCGAGGCCAGGCCCAGCGCATGGGCCACCAGATGCTGCATCTCGCTGGGGTGCTGGGTGGAGCAGTGGACATGCACCGCGCCGTCTTCCTTGGGGATGGCGTAGCTGATCTGACCTTCCAGATAGAACTGCTCCTGGCCGCCCACGTCCAGCGTGCTCTTGAGGCGGTGCGGCGCCTTGGCTATCGCCGCGCGCGCGCCTCCCTCGTGCGTGCTGCGCTCCAGGTGCATGGGTGGCAGCACGTACTGGCCCAGTTCGTGCGCCTTCTGCGGCGTCAGCACCGGAGCGGCCTCGGTGATCGTGGCCACGCTCCCGGCCAGGGCAGCCGCGCGGCGCGCTGCGTCGCGGCTCCTGGCAATCACGGCGAACATGGGCTGGCCCACGTAGCGGATCTCGCCGTCGCACAGAATGGGATCGTCGTGGATGATGGAGCCGCAGTCGTTGAGGCCGGGGATGTCGGCCGCCGTGAGCACCTCCACCACCTCGGGCATGGCGCGCACCGACTCCAGCGCCAGCGCCGTCAGGCGGCCGCTGGCGCTGGGCGACAGACCCAGGGCGCAGTGCAGCGTGCCTTCGAGCTCGGGCAGGTCATCGATATAGGCGGCCTCGCCGGCCACATGCAGGTGCGCCGATTCATGGGGGCGGCTGATGCCCACGCGGGCGCCGTCCTGCAGGGCCTCGGCCTCGCTCTTCGCATCGATGCGGGACGCCGTGTTCTTCAGGTAGTGGGCAAAGGCCTCGGCCGGCTGGGTTGCGACGGCGGGAGCGGCGACCAAGGGCGCAATGGGTTCGTGCAGTTTGTTCATCTCAGGCTCCTACAGTCTCAGGCCGCGGCGTGCGGCATGACGCTCCAGACGCTGGTCCCGGCGCCCGGGACCGGTTGCCGGACACGGGTTTCCAGCCACAGGCGCTGGATCAGGTTCTGCGCCACCTGCAGGCGGTAGTCGGCGCTGGCGCGCATATCGGACATGGGCTTGAAATCCTCGGCCAGCGCGGCCTTGGCGGCGTTCACGCTGTCCTGGCTCCAGGGCTTGCCGAGCAAGGCGGCTTCCGCCCCGGCGCCGCGCCTGACCGTGGCGGCCATGCCGCCGAAGGCCAGGCGCACGGTCTTGACCCGTTCGCCGTCGAGCTCGATGGCAAAGCCCGCGCACAGGGCCGAGATGTCGCAGTCGAAGCGCTTGCTGATCTTGTAGGCCCGCACCTGGCGGCTCGCCACGTGCAGCGGAACCGCCAGGCCCTGCACGAACTCGCCGGGCTCCAGCTGGTTCTTCATGTAGCCGAGATAGAACTCGGGCAGCGGCATGCGGCGCACGCGCGCGCCCTTGCGCAGCTCGATCTGCGCATCCAGCGACATCAGCACCGGCGGCGAATCGCCGATGGGCGAGCCGTTGGCCACGTTGCCGCCCATGGTGCCGGCATGGCGGATGGGCACGGAGGCAAAGCGCAGCCATACGTCGGTCAGGCTGGGAAAGCGCTGCGCCAGCGCGCCCCAGGCCGCTTCCAGCGAAGCACCGGCGCCGATATACAGCTCGCCGCCTTCGGCCCCCGCAGCCACATTCCGGCGCTCCTCGACGCGCTTCATCTCGGCCACGTCGCCCACGTAAATCATGTCGCCCAGGTCGCGGAACTGCTTGTTGACCCACAGGCCCACGTCGGTGGAGCCGGCAACGATGCGCGCCCTGGGCTTGGCTTCGCAGATGGCGGCCAGCGCATCCAGCGTGCGCGGGGCATGGAAATGGTCGGTGCGCGCGTCCCGGGTCGCGGCGTAGTCGAAACCGTCGCGGCCCTTTTGCTCATTCTGCAGGGCTTGCAGCGCGGCCACCACGGGCGCGGCGTCCAGGCGCACGGAAGGCAGGTCGAACATGCGCTGGCCCGCGTCCAGGATGGGGCGGTAGCCCGTGCAGCGGCACAGATTGCCCGACAGCTCGTCGGCCAGCTGCTGGCGCGTGGGCACGCTGCCCTGCTGCTGATGGTGCTCGTAGGCCGACCACAGCGACATCACGAAGCCCGGCGTGCAGAAACCGCACTGCGAGCCGTGGCAGTCCACCAGGGCCTGCTGCACGGGGTGCAGTTCCCGGCCTTGGCCGCAGGCGCTCTTGCCGGATGGGCCGGCCTGGCCCGGGCACTGGCCCTTGAGGTCTTCGACAGTGAACAAGGCCTTGCCCTGCAGGCTGGGCAGGAACTGGATGCAGGCGTTGACGGTCTGCAGGCGCAGGCCGTTCACGGCGTCCTGGGCGCCGGGTTCGGCCAGTTCGGCGATGACCACGGTGCAGGCGCCGCAGTCGCCTTCGTTGCAGCCTTCCTTGGTGCCGGTGCAATGGGCGTCCTCGCGCAGCCACTGCAGCACCGAGCGCGTGGGATGCGGGCCCTGGACTTCGACGATTTCACCGCGGTGAAAAAAACGTATGGGCTGTGAACGATGTGTGCTCATGATCGTGGGGCAGACGCTCTGCCGTGGTTGACGAGCCTGCATGCAGACGCCTGCGCAGACCATGGTCCAAGCCTAAGTCCGGGTGCATGCTCTCTCATATTGCGGCATCCATATTGCCTATGTGTCGCCGCATATATTTGCGCCGAAATCCAAGGGAGAACCCGTAAAAAAAGGCCGTACCTGGTACAAATACCTAGATCGATGCAGCCCGGGCCGGATTGATAGCCGCCTGGATTTTTTGATAGCTGTCAGTGCCTTCTACATCTTGTTTTCACATTTATTTTTATCTGAAAATGATGCATTCAAAGCGTAACCAGCTATCAATTTTCATTCATGCATCGCCGCCATCAGGGGCAGGCCGTACGGGTTCGTCCTTTTCCAGTTGGCTGAACACCAGGGTGGCGGCCAGCGTCATCACGGCCACGGTGGCGAAGGTCGCGCGGATGGCGGCCATGCGGTCGCCGTCGTGGCCGTGCCACATATCGGTATAGCCGGTCAGCAGGGCGCCGGCCAGGGCCACGCCCATGCTCATGGCCAGCATCTGCACCATGGACAGCAGGCTGTTGCCGCTGCTGGCGAACTCGCCATCGACGTCCTTGAGCGTGACCGAGTTCATGGCCGAGAACTGCATGGAGTTGAAGCCGCCGAAGATGAAGAGCTGCAGCAACAGCAGCCAGACCGGCGTGCCCACCGAGACCAGGCCGAACGAGCCCAGCATCAGCGCCAGCAGCACGGAGTTGACCTGCAGCACGCGCTTGTAGCCGAAGCGCTGCACGGTGCGCACGGCAATGCGCTTGACCAGCATGCTGCCCACCACCGTGGCCAGCATCATCAGACCGGCGTTCATGGGCGGCATCTTCAGGCCCACCTGCAGCAGCAGCGGGATCAGGTAAGGCGCGGCGCCGCTGCCGAAGCGCGCGAACAGATTGCCCAGCAGGCCCACGCGCAGCGAACGCACCTTGAACAGCCCGGGTGCGAACAGGGGCTCTTCGATGCGCAGCGCGTGCATCCAGTAGCTGGCCAGGCTGGCCAGGCCGAACACCATGAGCACCACCACCAGGGCTAGCCCCAAGCCCATGCCCGAAAGCCCGTCCAGCGCGATCGAGATGCTCACCATGCCGAAGGCCAGCATGGCATAGCCCGCCATGTCGAAGGTGCGCGCCGCCACGGGCACGCCGCGCGGAAACCAGCGCCAGGTGGCCCACAGCCCGATCAGGCCCACGGGCACGTTGATCCAGAAGATCCAGTGCCAGGAGGCGTATTCCACCATCCAGCCGCCCAGCGCGGGCCCCAGCAGCGGCCCGACCTGGCCCGGGATGGCGATGAAGCTCATGGCGCGGATGAAGTCGTCGCGCGGATAGCTGCGCAGCACGGCCAGCCGCCCCACGGGCAGCATCATGGCGCCGCCCACGCCCTGCACCACGCGCGCCGCCACGAGGAAGTGGAGGTTGGGCGAGAGCGCGCACAGCACCGAGCCCAGCACGAACAGCGCGATGGCCGTGCCGTACACGCGCCGAGTGCCGAAGCGGTCGGCCACCCAGCCCGTGGCCGGGATCAGCATGGCCGTCGTCAGCGCATAGGCGACGATGACGGACTGCATCTTCAGCGGGCTCTCGCCCAGCGCCTCGGCCATGGACGGCAGGGCCGTGTTCAGAATGGTGGCATCCAGCGACTGCATGAAGAAGCCGATGGCCACCAGCCACAAAAGCCGCTCCTTGCGCGGTGCGTGCGCGGCCGTGGTTGCCGACAGCTCTGCCATGGGTGGGACTTTCTAAATTCCGGGAGCCGAAAAACAAAAAGCCGCTGACGGGCAGCGGCTGATGGAATGTGCGGGCGCCAGGCTTAGTGCGCTGGCGCCGCAGGCAAGCATGCTGGAGCGTGCTTACGCGTTGAGAACGTGCTCCCAGACGTGCTCTCAGGCCGAGAAGCTCGAACCGCAGCCGCAGGTGGTGGAGGCATTGGGGTTCTTGATCACGAACTGCGCGCCCTGCAGGTCTTCCTTGTAGTCGATCTCGGCGCCGACCAGGTACTGGTAGCTCATGGCGTCGATCAGCAGGGACACGCCATTCTTGGTCATGGTCGTGTCGTCCTCGTTGGTGATCTCGTCGAAGGTGAAGCCGTACTGGAAGCCCGAGCAGCCGCCGCCCTGCACGAACACGCGCAGCTTCAGATCGGGATTGCCTTCTTCGGCAATCAGATCCGCCACCTTGGCGGCAGCGCTGTCGGTGAAGACGATGGGGGCGGGCATTTCGGTGGTGACGGTTTCAGCTACGGCGCTCATGGCAATACTCCGTGGTTTCTTGACTGCCTGAAATGGTACAGCAACAGGCTCGGGAATTCAGGCCCCGGCGCTTTGCCGATAGATCAAGTGGGGGCTTTTCACCGGGCAAGCGGTACTCGCGGAAAGTGCGACGGCACGGTTTGCGCAAGCGACGAAAAAGCCGCCGGAGCTTGCGTTCCAGGCGGCTTTTTGTGAGGAAAGGCCCCGAAGAGCCTTTCTCGCAGCGCAAGCGATTAACGCTTGGAGAACTGCTTGGCGCGGCGTGCGGAGTGCAGGCCGACCTTCTTACGCTCGACTTCGCGGGCGTCGCGGGTCACGAAGCCGGCTTGGCTCAGGACGGGCTTCAGCGCTGCGTCGTAGTCGATCAGGGCGCGGGTGATACCGTGGCGGGCAGCGCCAGCCTGGCCGGACTCACCACCACCGTGGACGTTGATCTGGATGTCGAAAGTTTCGACGTTGCCAGTCAGCACCAGGGGCTGCTTTGCGATCATGATGGAGGTTTCGCGGCCGAAATACTGCTGAATGTCCTTGCCATTCACAGTGATCTTGCCGGAGCCCTTCTTCAGAAACACGCGGGCGACGCTGGATTTGCGACGGCCGGTGCCATTGTTCCAATCACCAATCATCTAGGTCTCCTTAAATTTCCAGAGCCTTGGGCTGCTGTGCGGTGTGGGGGTGCTCGGCACCGCCGTACACCTTCAGCTTCTTGATCATGGCGTAGCCCAGGGGACCCTTGGGCAGCATGCCCTTGACGGCCTTTTCCAGAGCGCGGCCAGGGAACTTAGCCTGCAGGTCGCGGAAGTTGGTGGCAGTGATGCCGCCGGGGAAACCGGAGTGACGGTAGTACACCTTGTCCAGGTTCTTGGTGCCAGTGACCTTGAGCCTGGAGGCGTTGATGATGACGATGTAGTCACCGGTGTCAACGTGAGGTGTGTAAATGGCCTTGTGCTTGCCGCGCAGACGGAGTGCCACTTCGCTGGCGACACGTCCGAGCACCTTATCGGTGGCGTCAATCACAAACCACTCGTGTTGCACCTCAGCGGGCTTTGCGCTGAATGTAGACATGAGTTTTCTCTTTCAAGAGGGTTTGGCGGATCCTTTTCCGCGGTCGGTGCTTCTTCTTGAAAAAGACGAATCTTTTAAAGGAAGCCTCTTAGGCGGGGTTACTCGGTCCGAAGTCCGAGCCTTCGCCGCGGGACCCATAAAATCGCTGCGAAGCCCGGCATTATACAAAAGCATCCGCTTTTTGGCTTTTTTCTTGCGCCCCGCGTTGTCAACACGGGGTTACAGGCCTCTCGCCATGCGCGAGCGGGCCCGACAACCTTTCAGCCGCCAAGGGCTTCCAGGCCTTTATGCGCCTTGCCCGGCTGGTTACCATCCTCTTCTATGTTCAGTTACCGCCACGCCTTCCATGCCGGCAACCACGCCGATGTGCTCAAGCACACCGTGCTGATTGCCACCGTGCAATACCTCACGCAGAAAGAGGCGGCCCTGACGGTGCTGGACACCCACGGCGGCGCCGGCCTCTACCGCCTGGACGGCGACTACGCGAGCAAGAGCGGCGAGTCCGAGCATGGCGTGCTGCGCCTGGCCGAAGCCAACGCGGCCGAACTGGCCCCCGTGCTGCAGGCCTATATGCAGATGGTGCACCACTTCAACCAGGGCAATGCGGTGCGCAACTACCCCGGCTCGCCCTTCATCACCCAGTCGCTGCTGCGCGGCCATGACCGGCTCAAGGCCTTCGAGCTGCACCCCACCGACATGCGTTCGCTCACCGGCAACCTGGCACAGCTGGAAGCGGGCCGGCAGGTCATGGTGCTGCACGAGGACGGCTTCGAGGGCGTGAAGAAATTCCTGCCGCCGCCGTCACGCCGTGCGCTGCTGCTGTGCGATCCCAGCTATGAACTCAAGAGCGACTACGGCCGCGTGCTGGACATGGTGACGGACAGCCTGAAGCGCTTTCCCACGGGCACCTACGCCATCTGGTACCCCATCATCCCGCGCCCCGAAGCCCACGACCTGCCCAAGCGCCTCAAGACCATGGCCACCAAGGCCGGCAAGAGCTGGCTGCATGCGACCCTGACCGTCAAGAGCAACAAGACTTCGGAGCGTGGCGGCCTGCCCGCCAGCGGCATGTTCCTGATCAACCCGCCGTTCAACCTCAAGGAGCAGCTCAAGCCGGCCATGCCCCAGCTCGTCAAGCTGCTGGGCCAGGACAGCAACGCGGCCTATACGCTGGAGTCTGGAGGATAGCCCCCCGAGGCGCGTTGCGCCTTCCCCCCGAGGGGGGGGACGACAGCCTTTGCTGCGGGGCGGCCCTTGCTGGCTGTCTCTCGCTCGGAGCGCGCCAGTTGCGTGGACTGTGCGCTACAAAATTCAGTGGCCGCGCCTGGCGGTCTGGGAGACCTTGCGCGCCGGCTTGGCGGCCGATGCGGAGCGCACCTTGGCGGCGGCAGCGCCCGCTGCCGTTCCCGGGTGGCGCTTCTTGCCCGATGCCGTGAGCCGGGCCGGGCAATCGTCCTCGTCTCGGTCGAGCTGCCACAGCTCCACGGGCTTGATGCCCAGGCCCAGCATGCCCAGCTCCTGGGCCGCGGCCTTGCTCAGGTCGATGACGCGGCCGGGGGCAAAGGGGCCGCGGTCGTTGATGCGCACGACCACGCTCTTGCCGGTGACGGAGCTGCGCACGCAGACCCGGCTGCCGAACGGCAGGCTGCGGTGGGCCGCCGTGAAATCCGAGCTGTCGAAACGCTCGCCGCTGGCGGTCTTGCGGCCGTGGAACTGCTCGCCATACCAGGAGGCCAGGCCTTGCTGATCGCTTTCGCGCGGAGGGTTGAGGTCGTATTTGTTGGCGTCCTCGGGCGTATCGCTGTCATCCGAGGAGGCCGGCTTGTTGGCCCGGATGCCCAGGCCTTTTTCGCGGTAGTTGCTGCGCGCGTAGGCATCGGGCCGCAGGGGCGTGGAGACCGAGGACGGCGCGGCGACCGCATGGCTCTCCAGGGCTGCGCCCCCAGCGTCGGCAAGCTCCGGCGTGGGTGCGCAGCCGACCAGGGCGACCGATACGCCCGCCAGGAACAGCCACTGACAACAACGCCGCTGCAGGGATGGCAGATACATGGACGGAAACTCCTTTAGGACTTGCGCAGACAAGGAGGTGCAAGGTTTGCGCCCATGGGAAGACGCCTTGCCCGAACCCGATTTGCGTAAGCCGTGTCCTTGATTGCTCAAGTGAGTGCCGCCCAAGACCGGCCGCGCGGGCCGGCGCAAAAGCGCTTACAGGCCCAGGCGGTCGCAGATCTCCAGAGTGGCGACGCTCTGGTTCATCGTATAGAAGTGCAGCCCGGGAACACCCTGGCTGCGCAACTGCTCGCATAGATGGGTCACCACATCCAGACCGAACGCACGAATGGATGCCGTGTCATCTCCGAAAGCCTGCAGACGCAGGCGAATCCAGCGCGGGATCTCGGCGCCGCAGGCATCCGAGAAGCGCATCAGCTGTGTAGAGCTGGTGATGGGCATGATTCCCGGCACGACGGGAACCTCCAGGCCCAGGCCCTGCACATCCTCTACAAAGCGGTAATACGCGTCGGCATTGTAGAAGTATTGGGTAATGGCGGAATCAGCGCCAGAGCGCACTTTAACAACAAATGCCTCCAGATCGCTGCGTGGGGATTTGGATTGGGGGTGACTTTCGGGATAGGCCGCCACTTCGATGTGGAACCAGTCGCCGAATTCCCGGCGCACGAAGGCGACCAGATCGCTGGCGTACTGGAACTCGCCGCCCAGGCCGTAGCCGCTGGGCAGGTCGCCGCGCAGGGCCACGATGCGCTTGACGCCCATGGCCTTGAGCTGGCTCAGTTCCTCGCGCACCTTGTCATGCGTGGCGCCTATGCACGAGAAGTGCGAAGCCACGCTCACGCCCTCGTTCTGGATGTCGCGCACCATGGTGAAGGTGCCGGCCTGGGTGGAGCCGCCGGCGCCATAGGTGACGGAGCAGAACTCGGGCTGGCGCGCATACAGCTGCTGGCGCACGTTCACATGCTTGGCCGCGCCTTCGGGCGTCTTGGTCGGGAAAAATTCGAAGCTGATCGGGAAGCTCATGGCGTTCTTGTCTCGGAATTGCAGGTCTGGGGATGACGCTCGGGCACGGAGCTCAGCGCTCGTTGCGCTTTTTCTGCTTGGCGCGGGCCGGTCCGGGCTGGCCGAAACTGGCGACCTCGGGGTCCTGGTACAGCTCCTGCTTTTCGCGCTTGGCGCGCATGTCGGCGCGTGACGGGCGCTTGGCAGCGGCCTTCTTGGCTGCGGGCCCGGGCTGCTCTTGCGCCATATCGGCAACAGCGGGCGCCTTGACCTCGGCGCCCTGCCGCGCATAGACAAAGAACTCATGGTTGCCGTCGCCGCCTTCGATGGGCGAATCCAGCCATTGCAGCACCGTCATTCCCAGCTCCGCGAGACAGTCGCGGATGCGCAGCTCCACCTCGGCATACAGCGCCGGATCGCGCACGATGCCGCCCTTGCCGACCTGGCCGGGCTGCAGCTCGAACTGCGGCTTGACCAGCATCAGCAGGCGGCCATGGGGCTTGAGCAGTTGCACGGCGCAAGGCAGGACCAGCGTCAGCGAGATGAAGGACACGTCGCCGGTGACGAAGTCGAACGCGGGCGTGATGTCCATGCTCTCGGTGCCGGGCCTGCGGCGGCGCTCCACCGGAGCCTGGCCATCGGCCTTGGCGCAGACCCTGGCGGCGCGCTCGGCCTTGAAATCCTCGATCTCATGGTCCTTGGCATCCTGGCTGTCGTCGTAGTCTTCATCGACCTGACCGCCGTTGCGCATCCAGGCGTATGGCGCCTGGGGCTGGGTGTCGTTGTCTTCCTCTTCCTCGACGATTTCGCTGAGCGCCTCGTCGCAGGCGGCTTCCAGCGATGCGGCCGTCATGGCGCGCGCATTCAGGCCTTCCACGCAGATCACGCGCGCATCGGCGCGCAGCCTCTCGTGCAGCTGGCCGTGGCCCACGTCCACGCCTATCACCTGCGCCGCGCCCTGCTGCAGCAGGCAGTCGGTGAAGCCGCCGGTGCTCTGGCCCACGTCCAGGCAGCGCAGGCCCACGACCTTGAGGCCCGTGGCCGCCAGAGCGCCTTCGAGCTTGAGGCCGCCGCGCGAGATGTACTTGGCCTCGGCGTCGTCGAGCAGTTGCAGCTCGGCGCCGGACGGAATGTCGTCGCCGTTCTTGGCCACCTTTTTCCAGGGCGCCAGCGGCGTGAGCCGCCATTCGACGCCCGAGGCAATCAGGCGCTGGGCCTGGGAACGGGTGCTCGCATGGCCGGCCTCAACTAAAAAAACATCTGCGCGCATCGCGTCGCTCTCCAGGAATATCTCGGTTAGCGCTGGCATCGACCCTCAAAAACTGGCGTAAACCAAAGCCAGGGACGCCGAGCAAGGGCCGCCCCGCAGCGAGGGCGTCGTCCCCCTCCGGCGAAGCCAGAGAGGGGGGAGCGGCGCAGCCGCTCAGGGGGTGCTTAATAGCGGTAGGTTTCGGGCTTGTAAGGGCCTTGCTTGCTCACGCCGATGTAGTCGGCCTGGGCCTGGGTCAGCTCGGTCAACTGGGCGCCGACCTTCTTCAGGTGCAGGCGGGCGACCTTCTCGTCGAGGATCTTGGGCAGCACATAGACCTTGCCCACTTCGTAGGCGTCGGGGCGGGTGTACAGCTCGATCTGCGCCAGCGTCTGGTTGGCAAACGAGTTGCTCATCACGAAGCTGGGGTGGCCGGTGGCGCAGCCCAGGTTCACCAGGCGGCCCTTGGCCAGCAGGATGATCTTCTTGCCGTCGGGGAAGGTGATGTGGTCCACCTGGGGCTTGATCTCTTCCCACTCGTACTTCTCGATCGAAGCCACGTCGATCTCGTTGTCGAAGTGGCCGATGTTGCAGACGATGGCTTCGTTCTTCATGGCCACCATGTGCTCGTGGCGGATGATGTCGCGGTTGCCGGTGGTGGTCACGAAGATGTCGCACTTGTCGGCGGCATATTCCATGGTCACGACCTTGTAGCCCTCCATCGCGGCCTGCAGGGCGTTGATGGGGTCGATCTCGGTCACCCACACCTGGGCGCGCAGCGCCGTCAGCGCCTGGGCGCAGCCCTTGCCCACGTCGCCGTAACCGGCCACCACGGCCACCTTGCCGGCGATCATCACGTCGGTGGCGCGCTTGATGCCGTCCACCAGCGATTCGCGGCAGCCGTACAGATTGTCGAACTTGCTCTTGGTCACCGAGTCGTTGACGTTGATGGCGCGGAACTTCAGCGTGCCCTTGGCGGACATTTCGTTGAGGCGGTGCACGCCGGTCGTGGTTTCCTCGGTCACGCCCATGATCTGGGCGCTCTTGCGGCTGTACCAGGTGGAGTCCTCGGCCAGCTTGGCCTTGATGGCGGCGAAGACGATCTTCTCTTCCTCGGAGCCGGGATTGGCCAGCACGGACAGGTCCTTCTCGGCGCGCATGCCCAGGTGCATGAGCATGGTGGCGTCGCCGCCGTCGTCCAGGATCATGTTGGGGCCTTCGTTCTCCGAGCCCTTGGCGCCGAATTCGAAGATGTTGTGGGTGTAGTCCCAGTAGTCCTTCAGCGACTCGCCCTTGACGGCGAACACGGGCACGCCGGTCTCGGCAATGGCGGCCGCGGCATGGTCCTGCGTGGAGAAGATGTTGCACGAAGCCCAGCGCACTTGCGCGCCCAGGGCCGTCAGCGTCTCGATCAGCACGGCCGTCTGGATGGTCATGTGCAGCGAGCCCGTGATGCGCGCGCCCTTGAGCGGCTGGGCGGCGGCGAATTCTTCGCGCACGGCCATCAGGCCGGGCATTTCGGTTTCGGCGATGCGGATTTCCTTGCGGCCCCAGCTGGCCAGGGAAATGTCGGCGATCGCGCGGTCTTGGATAGTGCTCATGAAAACTCCTGCTCGGAACAAACTTGGAAACAGTCCACGATCTGCAGCAAGAGGGGAAAAGCGCCGCACCGCACAGAAAGCGTGGGTGAGCGTCGTTGCGAGTGTTGGGATCCGAGCCTCACGCCCGCCTGATGGGGACGCTGCAACGCTCCTCGGATAGTCGGCGATTATAAGGGCAAGGCGGCAGCGCGCTCTACGCCACCAGGCCCACCAGCCGGTAGCCCACCTGCAGCTCGGTCTGCAGATGCTGCGGCTGGGCCGGGTCGGCCTCTATCTTCTGGCGCAGATTGGCCATGTGCACGCGCAGATAGTGGGGCCGGTCCAGATACTCCGGCCCCCAGACCTGCAGCAGCAGCTGGCGGTGCGTCAGCACCCGGCCCTGGCCGGCGATCAGCGCGGCCAGCAGCCGGAACTCTATGGGCGTGAGGTGCACGACTTCCGCCCCCCGGCGGACTTCGTGCGTGGCCAGATCGACCGTCACCTCGCCAAAGCGTGCGCGGCTGGACGGCGCGGCGTCGGCGGGCAGTTGCCGGCGGCGGCGCAGCAGCACCCGCAGCCGCGCCAGCAGCTCGGGCACGCCAAAGGGCTTGGTCAGATAGTCGTCGGCACCGGCATCGAGGGCCGCCACCTTTTCCTCCTCCCGGTCCCGGGCCGAAAGCACCAGCACGGGCAAGGGGCTCCAGCCGCGCAGCTCGGCAATCACGCTCTTGCCGTCGGCATCGGGCAGGCCCAAGTCCAGCACCACCACATCGGGCTGGCGGCTGGCCGCCTCGATCAGGCCGCGCCGGGCCGTCTCCGCCTCGAACACCTGCCAGCCTTCATCCTCCAGGGCCAGGCGGACAAAGCGGCGTATCGCCAGGTCATCTTCGATCAGTAAAACGCGGTGGGCAGTCATAAAAACCGGTTCAGTTGTTCACCGTGCATGCAACCAGCACATCCCAAGTGCGAGGCGGCCAGCAAGGGCCGCCCCGCAGCAAAGGCCGCCGCCCCCCGGGGGGAAGCCGCATCGCGGCTCAGGGAGGATCGTCAAGTTCAGGTTGTTCTGGTACGGGCAGGCGGATGGTGAAGATCGTACCCGGCCCGGGGCTGGCCGAAGCGACCTCCAGGCGTCCGCCATGGGCTTCGACGATGCGCTGCGCCAGCGTCAGCCCCAGGCCCATGCCCGAGACCGAGGATTCGACCACGCCGCGCGTGAAGGGCTCGAACAGCAGGGCAGCATCCAGATGGCCGGGCAGGCCCGGCCCGTCGTCCTGCAGCGTGAGCAGGCAGTCGTCACCGCCCTGCCCATTCTGTTGCCCATCGTGCCGGACCTGGCAGGCCAGCGCCAGCGTCGTTCCGGGCGGCGTGTACTTGGCGGCGTTGTCCAGCAGGTTGACCAGCACGCGCTCCATCAGCACCGCATCCACATGCAGCAGCGGCAGGCCGGCCGGCAGATCGGTGTGCACCGCATGCCCGGCCAGGCGGTCATGCATCTGCCGCAGCGCGCTGCCGACCAGTTCCTCGGCGGGCAGCCATTCGCGCTTGAGGTGCACGCCGCCCTGCTGCATGCGCGCCATGGCCAGCAGGTTGTCCACCAGTTGCTGCAAGGCCTCGGCCTGGTTGCGGATCTGCACCAGCATGTCTGCCGCCGCGCCCGCCGGCACCCGGGGCAGGGCCGCCTGGGCCGCGCCCAGGATGCCGGTCAGCGGTGTGCGCAGATCGTGCGACACGGCCGACAGCAAGGTGTTGCGCAGCCGCTCGCCCTCCATGGCCACCTGGGTCTGCTGGGCCACCTCGACGAAATGCACGCGCTCCAGCGCCAGAGCGATCTGGCTGGCGCAGGCGTCCAGCAGGCGGCGCTCCTCGGGCACGCCCAGCTGCTGCGGCTTGCGCAAATGCAGGACCAGCACGCCGCGCACGCGCACCGGCGCCATCAGCGGCACGTACAGGGCCGGCGACGCGGGCAGCGTGTCCGTACCCTGCCCCGCCGGCTGGCCGTGCTCCATGCTCCAGCGCGCGATGCTGGCGTCCATGGCCCCCTCGCTGCCGGCCACGGCGTGCAAACTCTCCTGCGCATCGGGTAGCTGCAACCCTGTCCGGGCATCGAACACGCCCGAGACCGTGGACAGCGCAATCTGCGCCACCTGCTCCTGCGTGAGCGCTCCGGACAGATCGCGCGCCAGCCGCGCCAGCGCCCCGGCGCGCCGCTCGCGCTCGGCCGCCACGCGCGCCTCGTGGCGCAGCCGCGCCATGAGCTGGCCACAGACCAGGGCCACGCCCAGCATCAGGCTGAAGGTGAACAGGTATTGCGTGTCGTTGACAGAAAAGGAATAGCGCGGCGGCACAAAAAAATAATCAAAGCAGAGCACGGCCAGCAAGGCCGCCCAGGCGCCCGGCCCGCGCCCCCAGCGCAGGGCGGACAGCACGACCACCAGCAGGAACAGCATGACCACGTTGGCCGGATCGAACACCTGCAGCAGCAGTTCGGCCACCGCCGTGGCGGCAAAGCAGGCCAGGGTCGCCCCCGCATAGCCCCACCATGCAATGGGCTGGCGCTCCGCAACGGACTTGCGCACGGCGCTCTCACTCTTGGGCAGTGGCGGCGACAGAACCAACACATCCAGCCCCGGGTCCAGCCGCGCAATCTGCTCGGGCAGGCTGGCTGCCGCCCAGGGCAGCCAGCGCGATACGCGCCGCTGCATGCGCGCCAGCACCAGGTGGCTGGCGTTGCGCTCGCGCGCGAAGGCCACCAGGGCCTGGGCGACGTTGGCGCCGGGAATCGTGGCCGTGTCGGCGCCCAGGCGCGCCGCCAGCGCCAGGGTCTTGAGCACGCTCTCCTGCGCCCGGCGCGGCCGGTGCTGGCGCTCGGGCGCGTCCACGTAGACCACCACCCAGTCGGCTTCCAGCCGCCGCGCCAGCCTCGCGACCTGGCGCACCAGCGCATCGTCGCCGGCGTGGCCGCCCACGCCCACCAGCAGCCGCTCGCGCGCGGGCCAGACCTCGCCGATGGCGCGCTCGCGTCGGTAGTCGCGCATGTCTTCGTCGACACGGTCGGCCGTGCGCCGCAGCGCCAACTCACGCAGTGCCAGCAGATTGCCCAGGCGAAAGAAGTTGTGCGAGGCGCGCTCGGCCTGCTCCAGCGGATAGACCTTGCCCGCCTTGAGGCGCTTGAGCAGCTCCTCGGGCGGGATATCGACCACGATGACTTCGTCGGCGTTGTCGAAGACCTGGTCGGGCACGGTCTCATGCACCTTGATGCCCACGATGCCGCCCACCACATCGTTGAGGCTTTCCAGGTGCTGCACGTTGAGCGTGGTCCAGACATTGATGCCGGCGGCCAGCAGCTCCTCCGCATCTTGGCAACGCTTGGGATGGCGCGCACCCGGCACATTGCTGTGCGCCAGCTCGTCCAGCAGCAATATCTCGGGATGGCGCTGCAGCGCGGCATCGAGATCGAACTCGGACAGCTGCCGCCCCTGGTAGGGCAGATGCTGGCGCGGCAACTGTTCCAGGCCGTGCAGTTGCTGCTCGGTCTCGGCCCGGCCATGCGTTTCCACCAGCCCCACCAACACTTCGTGCCCAGCCTGACGTTCGCGCTGCGCAGCCGCCAGCATGGCGTAGGTCTTGCCCACGCCGGCGTTGGAGCCGAAGTAAATGCGCAGCTTGCCGCGCGTGGCGAGATGCTGCTCGGCCTGCAACTGGGCGACCAGCGCGTCGGGATCGGGTCGCGGGGCAAGGGGTGGGGAATGGGTTATGGGCATCGGGTTATCAGCGTATCACTCGCTTGCAGAGAAACAAGACGGATGCACGGCTCAGAACCCCGCGCTCAGGCCCAGCACCAGGCCGCTGCGCCCCAGGCTGCGCAGGCGCCCCTCGCTGTTGGCTGCGCTGTAATAGCGGGCATCGGCCGATGTCCCCATCCAGGCTGCCGACGCCGTCCACGCCCCCCAGGTCTTGGTCAGAGACACACGCCAGTCGGCGTAGGAAACCTCGCCGTAGTTGCGCACCAGGGTATAGCCGCCATGCACGCCCAGCGTGGCCCAGTCGCCCAGCGGATGCTGGTAGTTCAGGTCCAGGTACTGGCTGCCCCGGCTGCTGCCCGCCGGTGCAAGCGCCGTGGCAAAGGCCGAGCCGGCCGTACTCTCGCGCAGGCCGAAATACGGCGTCAGCGCCAGCGACCATTTGACATTGAGGCCACCATGCGTGGCGCCCAGATAGGCTTCCGTGGTGTCAAAGCGCTTGCTGCCGCCGTCCGGCGTTGCCAGCCTTGCGCCCGGGTAGCGGTAGTGCAGAAGGCCGGCATCCAGCTGCCAGCCGGGCGCCACATCGCCGCGCCAGCCGCCATAGATATCGTTCTCCAGCCCTTCGCCGAGGCCATAGCTGTGGGTGGACACGTTGGTCAACGAGGTGCCCAGATAAAAGCCCCGCGGCAGCGCCAGCTCCACCCCGCCCTGCACGGCGGCGGCGCCCCAGGTTTGCGAGATGCCGCGAAAGCGGTAGTCGGACAGCAGGCTCAGGCTGCCGGTGATGGGCAGACCGGCCTGCGCCTTGTCCTTCACTGCTTCAGGCATGGCAGCCTGATCCGGTTTTTCCTGAGCTGCAGCGATGTGCGGCAACAGAAATCCACAAGCGGCCAGCAACGCCGCCACTGCCAGGACGCGGAAAGATACATGCGAAGTCACACGTGAAGCCACGAAAGATTCTTGGAAAGATTTGCACATGATGGAGAAACAAGAGACAGGACTCCCCCTTCCCTGCAGGGGGAGCCCGAAGAACCATGAGGAGAAAGGGCAAGCACCCACTACAGCCCCTGCAAACGGGGCTGTAGCGGCAGCGCTCAAACCAGACCCAGAACCGTGAGGAACATGTCGATGAGCTTGATGCCCACGAATGGAACGATGAGACCGCCCAGACCGTAGATCAGCATGTTCTGGCGCAGCAGCGCGGCGGCGCCCACGGCGCGGTAGCGCACGCCGCGCAGGGCCAGCGGCACCAGGGCGATGATGATCAGCGCGTTGAAGATCACGGCGCTCAGGATGGCCGAGTCGGCGCTGTGCAGCTGCATCACGTTGAGCGAGGCCAGTTGCGGATAGGTGCCGACAAAGGCGGCTGGAATGATGGCGAAATACTTGGCCACGTCGTTGGCGATGCTGAAGGTGGTCAGCGCGCCGCGCGTCATCAGCATCTGCTTGCCGGTTTCCACCACCTCGATGAGCTTGGTGGGGTTGCTGTCCAGGTCCACCATGTTGCCGGCCTCCTTGGCGGCCTGGGTGCCGCTGTTCATGGCCACGGCCACATCGGCCTGGGCCAGGGCCGGCGCATCGTTGGTGCCGTCGCCGGTCATGGCCACTAGGCGGCCCGCGGCCTGGTGGGAGCGGATCAGGCGCAGCTTGTCCTCGGGCGTGGCTTCGGCCAGGTAGTCGTCCACGCCGGCCTCGGCGGCAATGGCGGCCGCCGTCAGCGGGTTGTCGCCCGTGATCATCACGGTCTTGATGCCCATGCGGCGCAGCTCGGCAAAGCGTTCGCGTATGCCGGACTTGACGATGTCCTTGAGCTCGATCACGCCCAGCACGCGGGCACCGTCGGCCACCACCAGCGGCGTACTGCCCTTGCGCGAGACGTTTTCCACCGCCTGCTGCACGCCGGCCGGCAGGCTGCCGCCCAGGGCTTCGACATGGCGGCGCACGGCATCGGCTGCGCCCTTGCGCAGCTGGCGCGGCCCCTGGGGTGTGGACAGATCCACGCCGCTCATGCGCGTCTGCGCGGTAAAGGGCACGAACTCGGCCTGCAGTTCGGCCAGAACCTCGGGGACATTGCGCTCGGCCAGACCATGGCGCTCCCGGGCCAGGGCCACGATGCTGCGGCCCTCGGGCGTCTCGTCGGCAATCGACGCCAGTTGCGCGGCCTCGGCCAGTTGCTGCACCGACACGCCGGGCGCCGGCACGAAGTCGCTGGCCTGGCGGTTGCCCAGCGTGATGGTGCCGGTCTTGTCCAGCAGCAGCACGTCCACGTCGCCCGCGGCTTCCACCGCACGGCCCGAGGTGGCGATCACATTGGCCTGCATCATGCGGCTCATGCCGGCCACGCCGATGGCCGACAGCAGCCCGCCGATGGTGGTCGGAATCAGGCAGACCAGCAGCGCCACCAGCACGGCGATGCCGACCACGGTGCCCGAGCCGGCCTGCCCCACGGCAAAGACCGAGAACGGCCACAGCGTGACGATGACCATCAGAAAGACCAGCGTCAGGCCCACGAGCAGAATGGTCAGCGCCAGCTCGTTGGGCGTCTTCTGGCGCTTGGCCGATTCGACCATGGAGATCATGCGGTCCAGGAAGGACTCGCCGGGGTTCACCGTGACCTCCACCACCAGCCAGTCCGACAGCACGCGCGTGCCGCCCGTGACCGAGGAAAAGTCGCCGCCGGCCTCGCGGATCACGGGGGCCGACTCCCCGGTGATGGCGCTTTCGTCCACCGAGGCCACGCCTTCGATCACCGTGCCGTCCAGCGCAATCGTGTCGCCGGCCTCCACCAAGATGACCACGCCCTTGCGCAGATCGCTGGCGCGCTCCGGGACCCACGAGCTGCCGAAATGCGGCTGCAGCAGCACCTTGGCCACGGTATCGCGCTTCATGCTGCGCAGGCTGGCGGCCTGGGCGCGGCTGCGGCCCTCTGCCAGGGCTTCGGCGAAATTGGCGAACAGCACCGTGAACCACAGCCACAGTGCAATGGCCAGCGCAAAGCCGGCACCTTCGCTGTCCGCGGCAGAAGGGGGCTCGCGCAGGTCCTGCAGCCACAGCAGCGTGGTCAGGATGGCGCCCAGATAGACCACGAACATCACGGGATTGGCCCACTGCGTGCGCGGCGAGAGTTTGCGCACCGCGTCGAACAGGGCCCCGCGCACCAGGCGCGGCTCGAACAGGCTGGCGCCTGCCTTCACTTTATGGCTGTTCATGGCTTACTCCTTTGCGGCGGACCGCAGCGCATCCAGCGCCAGATTGAGGCGCAGCACGTTCACGCGCGGCTCGCCCAGCAGGCCCAGGGTGCGGGCCTGCGTGCTCCGCTCCAGCAGTTGCCGCACCTGATCCTGGGACAGCTTGCGCGCCTGGGCCACGCGCGGCAGTTGCAGCATGGCGTTGGCCACCGAGATGTGCGGGTCCAGCCCCGAGGCCGAAGCCGTCACCGCATCCACCGGAACGGGGGCATCGGCGGCCAGGCCGTTGTCGGCACGGTACTGCGCCACGCGGGCGGCGACGGTCTCGGCCAGATCCTGGTGCGTGGCCCCCTGGTTGCTGCCGCCGGACAAGCCGGCGTTGTAGGGCGCGGCCAGGCTGGCACCTTCCTTGGCTGGGTCGGGCGCCGTCGTGGCGCTGGGCCGGCCGTGGAAGTAGCTGCCGCCCGCGAACTGCTGGCCGATCAGGGCCGAGCCCACGACCTGGCCGTTGCGTTCGATCAGGCTGCCGCTGGCCGCATGCGGCAGCAGGGCCTGGGCCACGCCGGTCGTGGCCAGCGGATAGGCAATGCCGGCCACCAGCATCACGGCCACGGCCGCGCGCACGCTGCTGGCCACGAGGCTGCCCCAGGAGGCCGGAGACGATCCGGCATCCGCCACCGGAACCACCGGCGAGGAGAGGGAAAGAGAAGAGGATTTCATGATGTTGCTCCCAACGGATTTATCTGTCACCCCAAGCACCGCCGGCAGCGCCTGGAACCGGCGCCCCCATGTGAGGGCAGCCGACCAAGGGCCGCCCTGCGGCGAGGGCTGCGTCCCCCTGCCCGCATGGCCCAGCCATGCGAGAGCGGGGGGAAGGCGCGAAGCGACTCAGGGGGGTGTTCATACGTCATGAATAAAGGTGCCCCACCAGCATTTGCAGGTGTTCGACGACAGGCCCCAGGGCCAGCGCCGGCAGGAAGGTCAGTCCGCCGACCACCAGCACCACGAACACCAGCAGGCCCATGAACAGCGGCGAGGCCGTGGGGAAGGTGCCGGGGCCCGCAGGCACCGTGGTCTTGGCCGCCATGCTGCCGGCCACGGCCAGCATGGGCAGCAGCGTGAGAAAGCGCCCCACGATCATGGCCAGCCCTGTCGTGACGTTGAAGAACGGCGTGTTGGCGTTGAGCCCCGCGAAGGCCGAGCCGTTGTTGGCCGTGGCCGAGGCATAGGCATAGAGAATCTCGGAGAAGCCGTGCGGGCCGTGGTTGCCGAGGCTGGCGGAGGCATCGGGCCACAGCACGGCCAGCGCCGTGAAGCCCAGGATGCTGGCCGGCTGCGCCAGCACCGCCAGCATGACCAGCTTGATCTCGCGCGTCTCGATCTTCTTGCCCAGGAACTCGGGCGTGCGGCCTATCATCATGCCGGCCAGGAACACCGTGAGGATGGCGTACTGGATCAGGTTGATCAGGCCCACGCCGTCACCGCCGAACACGCAATTGAGCATCATCAGCGCCAGCGGCGTGATGCCGCCCAGCGGCGTGAGCGAATCGTGCATGGCATTGACCGAACCCGTGGTGGCCGCCGTGGTGGCCGTCACGAACAGCGAGGTGTCGGCAATGCCGAAGCGCAGCTCCTTGCCCTCCATGTTGCCGCCGGGCTGCGCGAGGCTCCACTGCTGGTCGGCCCCGGCATGGGCCAGCAGGCCGCTGCCCTGCTGCTCGGCCACGAACACCAGGCTCAGGAAACCGATGAACATCGCCATGCAGGCGCCGTACAGCACCCAGCCCTGGCGGCGGCGCAGCAGCATGGAGCCGAAGGCATAGGTCATGCTGGCCGGAATCAGCAGCATGGCCAGGATGTGCAGCACATCGGTCAGCGGCGTGGGGTTCTCGAACGGATGGGCGGCATTCGCGTTGAAGAAGCCGCCGCCGTTGGTGCCCAGGTGCTTGATGCTTTCCAGACTGGCCACGGGCCCCGTCAGCAGTTGCTGGCGCGCGCCTTCCAGCGTGGCGGCCCAGGCCTCGGTATGCAGCGTCTGCGGAATGCCCTGCCAGACATAGACCAGGGCCAGCACGAACGACAGCGGCAGCAGCACGCGCCAGAACACGCGCACATAGTCCACCCAGTAGTTGCCGATGTCCTTGCTGCTGGAACGTGCCAGCCCCCGCACGAAGCCTGCGCCGGCCGCCACGCCCGTGGTGGCACCGGCAAACATCAGAAAGGTGATGACCGCCATCTGCGTGGCATTGCTGAGGCTGTTCTCGCCCGCATAGGCCTGCCAGTTGGTATTGGTGACGAACGAGGCCGCGGTGTTGAAGGCCAGATCGGGCGCCTGGGCTGCGATCTGCAGCGGATTCAGCGGCAGCCAGCCCTGCAGGCGCAGGATCAGGTAGCCCAGCAGCAGCATGGCCGCGTTGGACAGCAGCAGGGCGGCGCCGTAGCGCGGCCAGCCCATGTGCTCGCCGGGGTTCACGCCCAGGGCACGGTAGCTGAGCCGCTCCAGCCAGGTGTGATGGTCGCTGGTGAAGCAGCGCGCCAGCCACTGGCCCATGGGAATGGCCAGCAGCGTCAGGACCGCCAGCACCGCGGCAAATTCCATCCAGGGTAACCACATAAAATTTCTCCCTTTCAGCCCTTGGCATTCGCACCAACGCGGCCCAAACCAGAGGCGCCCAGCAAGGGCCGCCCCGCAGCGATGGCGCCGTCCCCTTGGGGGAAGGCGCGCAGCGCCTCAGGGGGTATGTCTCAAATCCGCGTCAGCGCGCGCACAAAGCCCAGCAGGCCGACAAAGCAGGCGACCGTCAGGCTCACGAAAATCAGGTCTTGCAGCACTTGCATGGCGGCCCCTCAGAATTTTTCGGGGCGCAGCAGCGCGTAGCCCAGATAGGCAAACAGCCCGGCCGCCGCGACGGCGGCCAGGATCTCGATCCAGTTGGTGGTCATTCATTTCCTCCCGCAGGCCTTCTGCCGGCGATGGAGAAAATGTAGAAATTCGCCCGTCAAGAGCGGGTAGAGATTGGCGCGCGCCGTATCAAGACGGCGTAAAGACCGGCCTCAGGAATGGACTGCGCGCGCCTTCACGGAGTTGGCAGCCTGCGCCGCCAGCTGTTGCACGCGCAGCGCCAGCACGATCACCAGGGCCAGCGCCGCCAGCGAGACAAGTCCGACCCCGCCCCAGCCCCAGCGCGACCAGAACCAGCCTGCCCCCGCGCCCAGAATGCTGGAGCCCATGTAGTAGCCCCAGAGGTAGAGCGAGGAGGCATGGCCCTTGGCCTGGGTCGCCAACCGCCCCACCCAGCCGCTGGCCACGGAATGGGCCACGAAAAAACCCGCGGTCAGCAGCACGATGCCTGCCACGATGGCCGCGAGCGCATCCAGCAAGGTCAATGCCAGGCCCGCGGCCATGAGCAGCGTGCCCGCGATCAGCACCGGCCCTCGCCCCAGCCGGTCGGCCAGCGCGCCGGCCACGGGCGAGGCCACGATACCGAACAGATAGGCATAGAAGATGTGGCTGATCTGCAGCTGGCTCATGTGATGGGGCGCACCGCCCAGCAGAAAGCCCGCGTAGTTGTAGATGCTGATGAACACGCCCATCAGGCCGAAGGCGATCAGGAACAGCAGCGCCAGCCCCGGGTGGCGCAGATGCCGGCCCCAGGCCTGCAGGTGATAGCCGGCGCTCAGGCCGGTGCGGCGCACGAAGTTGCGCGAGCTGGGCAGCAGCCAGACAAAGCCCAGGGCGGCGGCCAGGTCGACCACCGACAGCAGGGCCAGCGCATTGCGCCAGCCCCAGAACTCCGTCATGGCGCTCATGCCCACGCGGCCCAGCATGCCGCCCAGGGCCGTGCCGCCCACATACAGGCCCATGGCAAAGCCCAGGCCCCGGGGGTCGATCTCCTCGGCCAGATAGGCCATGGCCACGGCCGGCACGCCACCCAGCAAAATGCCTTCGAGCGCGCGCGCCGCCAGCAGCGCAGGCCACTGCGTCAGATAGGAGGCCACCAGATTGCACAGCGCGGCCAGCGCCATGGAAATGAACATCAGCTTGCGCCGGCCCAGCCCTTCGGACAGGGCCCCGGCCAGCACGACGGAGGCCGCCAGGCAGGCCGTGGAGACCGACAGCGCCAGCGCGCTCTGCGCCGGGCTCACGGCAAAGGTCCGGGCCAGCTCGGGCAGCAGCGGCTGCACGCAGTACAGCAGCGAAAAAGTGGCAAAGCCCGCCAGGAACAGGGCCACGCTGACGCGCAGGTATTCGCGCGTGCCGCGCCGTATCCACACCGGCAGAGGGGACGAGGGGTCGGGAGATGGCGCGGCGCGGGGCATGGAGAAAGGCTCAGGGGAACAGCGCGCATTGTGCCTCCCCGGAGCCCGCGATTGCAGGCCTCGGTAAAATACCGGCCTTCGCCCAGCCCGTCTGCCCGCCAGCCGGCCCCGGCCCCCCTGTTCAGCACCGCAGCCGCCGGCTGCCCATCCGCTTTCACTACCGTGTCCTACGCTCCAGAAACCCGGCGCCGCCGCACCTTCGCCATCATCTCCCACCCCGACGCGGGCAAGACCACGCTGACCGAGAAGCTGCTGCTGTTCTCGGGCGCGATCCAGATCGCCGGCGCCGTCAAGGGCCGCAAGGCCAGCCGCCATGCGACTTCCGACTGGATGGAGATCGAGAAGCAGCGCGGCATCTCGGTGGCGTCCTCGGTGATGCAGATGAGCTACCGCGACCACGTGATCAACCTGCTCGACACGCCCGGCCACAAGGACTTCTCGGAAGACACCTACCGCGTGCTGACGGCCGTGGACTCGGCACTGATGGTGATCGACGCGGCCAACGGCGTGGAAGCCCAGACCCGCCGCCTGATCGAGGTCTGCCGCCAGCGCGACACGCCCATCATCACCTTCGTCAACAAGATGGACCGCGAGGTGCGCGATCCGCTGGACATCATGGACGAGGTCGAGCGCGAGCTGGGCATGCCCTGCTGCCCCATCACCTGGCCCGTGGGCCAGGGCAAGAGCTTCGGCGGCATCATCAACCTGCGCACGCAAAGCATGACGGTGTTCGCCGCCGGCAGCGAAAAGCGCCCGCAGGACTTCGAGGTGATTGCGCTGGCGGAAACCGACAAGCTGCGCGCGCGCTTCGGCCGGGCCTTCGACGATGCGCTGGAATCCATGGAGCTGGCCGTGGGCGCCTCGGCCGAATGGGACCATGAAGCCTTCCTGGCCGGCAAGCTCACGCCGGTGTTCTTCGGCTCGGGCGTGAACAACTTCGGGGTGATGGAAGTGCTGGATGCCGTGGTCGACATGTCGCCCTCGCCCGGTCCGCGCGTGGCCTTCGCCGAGGTGAACCGCAACCGCGAGGAGCGCACCGTGCGCCCCGAGGACGAGAGCTTCTCGGGCGTGGTGTTCAAGGTCCAGGCCAATATGGACAGCAACCACCGCGACCGCATCGCCTTCGTTCGCGTGGCCTCGGGCCGGTACACGCCCGGCATGAGGATGAAGGTGCAGCGCACCGGCAAGGAGCTGCGCCCCACCTCGGTGGTGACCTTCATGTCCCAGCGCCGCGAAGCGGTCGATGAAGCCTACGCGGGCGACATCATCGGCTTCACCATCCACGGCGGCGTGCAGCTGGGCGACTCCATCACCGACGGCCCCAGCCTGCAGTTCACCGGCCTGCCCTTCTTCGCGCCCGAAATGTTCATGACCGTGGTGCTCAAGAACCCGCTGCGCACCAAGCAGCTGCAGCAGGGCCTGATGCAGCTCGGCGAGGAAGGCGCGATCCAGGTCTTCAAGCCCGATGTCGGCGGCAACATGCTGCTGGGCGCCGTGGGCCAGCTGCAGTTCGAAGTGGTGCAGCACCGCCTCAAGACCGAGTACGACTGCGACGTGCGCCTGGAAGGCTGCCAGTACACGGGCGCGCGCTGGATCACGGCCGACACGCCGGCCGAGCTGCGCGAGTTCGAGAACGCCTACCCCATGCGCCTGGCGCACGATGCGGCCGACACCCTGGCCTATCTGTGCACCAGCCCGTACGACGTGCGCCTGGCCCAGGAGCGCTTCCCCAAGATCCATTTCCATCCGCTACGCGAGCATGCGGGCCTGTCTTTAGGCTCCGCGAACTGATCCAATCACCCCCTGAGCGGCTTTGCCGCTTCCCCCTCTCTCGCTTCGCGGGAGGGGGACGACGCCCTCGCTGCGGGGCGGCTCTTGCTCGGCGTCCCTCCGATGGGCGGCGCCAAGTTCGAGCGCCATGAACCACATTGAGAGTTTGTAGTGAGCCAAGAATTCCTGCGCCCCTTGTCCGAGCTGCCGGTGCCCGCCGGCCTGCTGGGCGTGCTGACCGATATCGACGACACGCTGACCACCGAGGGCGTGGTGCCCGGGCACGTGGCGGCTGCCCTTGCCCGCTTGAAGAGCGCGGGCCTCAGGATCGTGCCCATCACGGGCCGTCCCGTGGGCTGGAGCGTGCCGTTCGCCAAGGCCTGGCCCGTGGATGCCATCGTGGCCGAGAACGGTGCCGTGGCGCTGCGCCGCCAGGCCGATGAAGCACTGGAAAAGCTCTACCAGCAGGACGGCGCCACGCGCAGCGCCAACTTCAGGCGCATGCAGCAGGTGCTGGCCGAGATCGAGGCCCGCGTCCCCGGCGCCAGCCGCGCCACCGACTCGGCCGGCCGCGAATGCGATATCGCCGTGGACCACAGCGAGTTCACGCGGATGCCCCAGGCCGACATCGATGCCTGCGTGGCCATCATGAAGGCTGCCGGCATGAATGCCACGGTCAGCTCCATCCACATCAACGGCTGGTTTGGCGAGCACAACAAGCTCGAGGGCGCACGCTGGATCGTCAAGACCCTGTTCGACATCGACCTCGACGCCACGCTGGACCGCTGGGTCTACATCGGCGACTCCACCAACGACCAGCTCATGTTCGAGCACCTGCCCCACAGCGTGGGCGTGGCCAATATCGAGCGCTTCGTGCCCCGGCTCAGGCACCTGCCGCGCTATGTGACGCTGGCCGAGCGCGGCGACGGCTTTGTCGAGCTGGCCGAGCATTTGCTGCAACAAAAATGAGGGCGTATTGCTTTAATCACCTGAGGTTCAGCATTAGAAAATGCAGCCTCCCTGGCAAATAAGCTCAAGTAGCCATGCATTCAGAGAGAAGCTTTTTCTATTCCCAAGACACCGGCATCTAGCTCTGCGAGCCACTGTGCCACGAGCGTGCTTTTTCGCTCTTTCGACAGACTTTCCATCGCAAGCAACAATGCGGCTAGTTCGTCGTCTTCGCAATACAAATAGGTTAAAGATACGCCCAGCACCTGAGCAATCAGCCTTGCCGTCTTGACGGGCGGCTCGTGGATTCCCAACTCATACCGGCTGATCCTAGCTCGACTTGCGGATTCGTCGATGCCGATTTCCACGCCCACCTTCTCTTGCGACCACTCCAATGCCTCGCGTCTTAACCGCATTCTGCGGCCAATGACGGTAGCATCGTGAGCAGTCTCAAATGTCATGTCACGATTTTCGTGACCATGCTATATTCCGTCGTCACGAAAAACGTGACATTAGATTGCTAAAAGAAGAGGCAAATGCCCACTCCATCCACCCTGAAAATAAATATCACCCAGCCGGAGGTATCAGCAAATGAATAAATTATTCAAAGATTTGACTCGCCGCTGCATGGTCGTTTTGTGCATAGCTCTTGCTAGCTGCACGACAACCAACATATCCAGCCATACCATCGAAGAAATCACAAAGCCATATGAAAGCCTGATCGTTGCTTTCACGGCGGGCGGAGATTTTCAAAAAAAGAAAACTGTTGAGGAAAAAATCACTTCAGCTATCCAGAATGAGGGGACAACAGCTATCCCAAGCTACAAAGTCTTCCCTTATCAAGCAGAAAAAGACAAGATTTACGATGCCATTCTGCTCAGTGGAGCGGATGCCATCCTATTGATTCAAAGAGGTGATGAGAGAGAGCAGTCATACACATTCAATGGGAATCAACAAGCAAGCGGCATAGATAGTCGAGGAAGAATATTTACCTATCAAACCCCAAACACAGAAAACTATTCATCCATATCCAGAGGGTTCCGTGCAACATTGACCGACATTAGAAAAAACAAAGTTATTTGGATTGCAGGTTCTAAAAGCCAAACACTAGCCCCTGCTGAGTTGAGGATGTTCTCGGATTTTCACGACTCCACCATTAACAGTTACATTAACGCATTGCTGGATGAAATGAAGAAAAACGGATTGATTCGCAAGAAGTAAGACCATATTTACTTGAATTTCTGCTGATCTTGTTTTACGGATAGACGCCGGATTTCTCCCCGGCAGGCGACTAACTTTCTGACTCGCCAGAAAGTTAGCAAAGAGCGCCTCCCCCGGTCTGCGTCTCCTCGCTTCGCTACGGGCAAACCTGCGTCACCCAATTCAACCGGCAGTGCGCCCCAATTCACTGCGCGCTTCGTTCAGACAAACGGGCGCAAGTCAGATAACGAAGCAACGCTGTCCTTCGGCCGATGCTCGGCCTGGGCGTGCAGGGCTTGTTCTCCCCCTGTGTCTGCGCCTGCGGCACGAGGGGCCACAGGCAGTGGGGACGTGTTCTTTTGCCTACTTTGCTTGCACGAGCAAGAAAAGTAGATCGCCTGCCGGGGCGAGTCCCGGCCCCTGCCTTTTGCGGCGGCGACACAAATAAAGGGTTTTCCCGATTTTCACAAAGGAGCAACCTCTGCGACATTTCAGGTCATAGAAGGTTGCACCTCGCTTTTGCAACCGCTGTCGAGAGCCCTTTTTCACACCACCGTCCAACCATGTCCACCACCATAGGCATCAAAGTCGATGACGCTCTGCGCGAGCGCATCCGCGCCGCCGCCCAGCAAATGGGCCGCACGCCGCACTGGCTAATCAAGCAGGCCGTCGTGCAATACGTCGACGCGCTGGAGCGCGGCGCCACCACCATCCGCCTGGCCGGCGCGCAGGATGCAGGCGACGAAGCCGCTCACACAGAGGCGCAACCTGAGACCGCGCAAGAGGTGCAACCTTTTCTGGTGTTCGCCCAGTCCATCCTGCCGCAGACACCGCTGCGCGCCTCCATCACCGCCGCCTGGCACCGGCCCGAGCCCGAGTGTCTGCCCATGCTGTTGCCGCTGGCCCGCGCCCAGGATGCCGAGCAGGCCGGCAAGGTGCGCGAGCTGGCCTCGCGCCTGGTGCAGGGCCTGCGCGATGCGCCCGTGGCTGGCGGCGTGGCCGCGCTGGTGCAGGAGTTCTCGCTGTCCAGCCAGGAAGGCGTGGCGCTGATGTGCCTGGCCGAGGCGCTGCTGCGCATTCCCGACCGCGCCACGCGCGACGTGCTGATCCGCGACAAGATCAGCAAGGGCGACTGGAAGTCGCACGTGGGCCGCTCGCCTTCGCTGTTCGTCAACGCCGCGGCCTGGGGCCTGGTGCTCACGGGCAAGCTCACGTCCACCAGCAGCGAGAAAAGCCTGTCCTCGGCGCTCACGCGCGTGATCGGCAAGGGCGGCGAGCCGCTGATCCGCCAGGGCGTGCACCGCGCCATGAAGCTCATGGGCGAGCAGTTCGTCACGGGCCAGGACATCGCCGAGGCCCTGGCCAACAGCCGCGCCTACGAGAAACAGGGCTTTCGCTACAGCTACGACATGCTGGGCGAGGCGGCCACCACCGATGCCGACGCGCTGCGCTATCTGCAGGCCTACGAGCAGGCCATCCATGCGATCGGCGCGGCATCCAACGGGCGCGGCATCTTCGAAGGGCCGGGCATCTCGATCAAGCTCTCGGCCCTGCATCCGCGCTACAGCCGCGCCCAGTACGAGCGCGTGATGGAAGAGCTGCTGCCGCGCGTGCTGCGCCTGGCCGAACTGGCCAAGCACTACGACATCGGCATGAACATCGACGCCGAGGAGGCCGACCGCCTGGAGCTATCGCTGGACCTGCTCGAAGCCCTGTGCGCCGCACCTTCGCTCAAGGGCTGGAGCGGCATGGGCTTCGTGGTCCAGGCTTATCAAAAGCGCTGCCCGCACGTGATCGACCACCTGGTGGACCTGGCGCGCCGCAGCCGCCGCCGCCTAATGGTGCGCCTGGTCAAGGGCGCCTACTGGGACAGCGAGATCAAGCGCGCCCAGGTGGACGGCCTGGCCGGCTACCCGGTCTACACGCGCAAGGTCTATACCGATGTGAGCTACCTGGCCTGCGCCCGCAAGCTGCTGGCCGCGCCCGATGCGGTCTACCCGCAGTTCGCCACGCACAACGCGCAGACGCTGGCCAGCCTCTACCACCTGGCCCAGGCCGTGGGCGGCAGCTACTACAGCGGCCAGTACGAGTTCCAGTGCCTGCACGGCATGGGCGAGCCGCTGTATTCGCAGGTCACGGGCGCCACGGCCGACGGCAAGCTGGCCCGCCCCTGCCGCATCTACGCCCCCGTGGGCAGCCACGAGACGCTGCTGGCCTACCTGGTGCGCCGCCTGCTCGAAAACGGCGCCAATACCTCGTTCGTGAACCGCATCGGCGATGCCTCGGTGCCCATCGGCGAGCTGGTGGCCGACCCGGTGGAAGAAGCCCTGCAGATCGCGCGCCAGGAAGGGCGCCTGGGCGCGCCGCACCCGCGCATCGCGCTGCCGGCCGAGCTGTTCGCCAGCCAGGGCGAAGCCTCGCATTCCTATTCACGCGCCAACTCCCAGGGCATGAACCTCGCGCACGAGCAGCAACTGGCCTCGCTGGCCGCCGCCCTGCTCTACAGCACGCGCCAGACCTATCTGGCCGCGCCGCCCGATGCCGAGCTGCCCGCCGACCCGGCGGCTGCCTCCGGCTGGCAGCCCATGCGCAACCCGGCCGAGCTGTCCGACACCGTGGGCTGGGTGCGCGAAGCCACGCCCGACGAAGTGCAGGCCGCCGCGGCCCGCGCCGCCCAGGCCGCCCCCATCTGGGCCGGCACGCCGCCCGCAGCCCGCGCCGATGCGCTGGAGCGCGCCGCCGACCTGCTGGAGCAGCGCAGCCAGCCGCTGATGGGCCTGATCATGCGCGAGGCCGGCAAGACCCTGCCCAACGCCGTGGCCGAGATCCGCGAGGCCGTGGACTTCCTGCGCTACTACGCCGCCCAGGTGGCCGCGCAGTTCGACAACGCCGCGCAGCGCCCGCTGGGCGTGGTGCTGGCCATCAGCCCCTGGAACTTCCCGCTGGCCATCTTTTGCGGCCAGGCCGTGGCCGCGCTGGCCGCGGGCAACACCGTGCTGGCCAAGCCCGCCGAGCAGACGCCGCTGACCGCCGCCGCCATGATCGCCATCCTGCACGAGGCCGGCGTGCCGCGCGATGCGCTGCAACTGGTGCCCGGTCAGGGCGAGACCGTGGGCACGGCCCTGGTGGCGCACCCGCAGGTGGCCGGCGTGATGTTCACCGGCTCCACCGAAGTGGCGCGCATCATCGCGCGCCAGCTCAGCGCACGCCTGTCGCCCTCGGGCCGGCCGATTCCGCTGATCGCCGAAACCGGCGGCCAGAACGCGATGATCGTGGACTCTTCCGCGCTGACCGAGCAGGTGGTGGGCGACGTGCTGACCTCGGCCTTCGATTCGGCCGGCCAGCGCTGCTCCGCCCTGCGCCTGCTGTGCCTGCAGGACGACGTAGCCGAGCGCACGCTGACCATGCTGCGCGGCGCGCTGCAGGAATGGTCGATGGGCAACCCCGACCGCCTTTCCACCGACGTGGGCCCCGTGATCGACGACGCCGCGCGCGCCCAGATCGAGGCACACATAGCGCGCATGGCAGCCGCGGGCCAGAAGGTCACGCGTGTGGAGCGCAAGGACGGCGCGCTCAACAGTCCTCTCAATGGACATTACGTGGCCCCGGCCATCATCGAAATCGACAGCACCCAGCGCCTGACCCGCGAAGTCTTCGGCCCGGTCCTGCATGTGATCCGCTTCAAGCGCGAGCAGCTCGACGCGCTGGTGGACGGCATCAACGCCACGGGCTACGGCCTGACCTTCGGCATGCACAGCCGCATCGACGAAACCATTGCCCAACTGAGCCAGCGCGTGCATGCGGGCAACCTCTACGTGAACCGCAACGTGGTCGGCGCCGTGGTCGGCGTGCAACCTTTCGGCGGCATGGGCCTGTCGGGTACCGGCCCCAAGGCCGGCGGCCCGCTGTACCTGCACCGCCTGGCGCACGGCCCGGCCAATGCGGCGCTGGCGGTTTTCGAGCGCGCCGAGGCGGCCGGCCAGCCGGCGCTGCAGCTGCTGGACGCGCTGCAGCAGCAATCGCTGCCGCTGTTGCCCCAGTTTTCCGCCCACGAGCAGGCCCTGGCCCGGTCCGCCTGCGAGGCCGTACGCAGCGCCTCGCGCCTGGGCGCCAGCCTGCTGCTGCCCGGCCCCACGGGCGAATCCAACCGCTACCGCCTGCTGCCGCGCGGCCCCGTCTGGGCGCTGCCGCGCACGCCGCTGGGCCTGGTCGCCCAGGTGGCCGCGGCGCTGGCCAGCGGCAACCCCTGCCATGCGGTGCTGCCCGAAGGCGATGCCGAATGCGCTGCTGCCTGGCAGGCGCTGACGGCGTGCGAGGGTGCCGCGCAATGGCTGTACCATGCCGACGTCGAATCGCTGACCGATGCCGCGGCACCGATGGCCGCGCTGCTGTTCGAAGGCGATGGCGACGCACTGCTACAGGTCGCCGCCCAGGTGGCGGCGCGCGACGGCGCCATCGTGCGCATCGAGGCACGCAGCAGCGACGAGCTGCACGCGGGCCGCGGCTACGACCTGGCCGCGCTGTTCCATGAGCAGTCCATCAGCACCAACACGGCAGCGGCCGGCGGCAACGCCCAGCTCATGACCATGGCCTGATACCTCGTCCCCCCGGCCCTCCCGGCCCTTCCGCAGCGCGCACACCAGCCCAGTGCAGAAGGGTCGGTTTTGTTTTCACAACATGTTCACGAGCCAAGCCCGCAAAAAGCCGGCACCCGGCGACGCCTCAGCGCATCGGTTTTTTCTGGCCCGCCATCGTCTTGCGCGATGCATTCCAGCGCACAAGACGATCACTCCCCAAGGGCAAACCCAGGGTTGGCACTCACTACAATTTTTATATTCATTTTTGACAACATACCAAGGGAGAGTCAGTGCCATGCGCATGATCCGCCGAAACTTTGTCGCCACTGCCGTGGCCGCGACAGCCACTCTTGCAGCAGGTGCTGCTTTTGCCCAGGCCAAGGAAGTGAAGGTGGGCTATGCGCTGGCCGTCAACTCGCACTACGGCGCTGCCGCCAATGCCTGGTCGGAAGCCCTGGACAAAGGCACCAACGGCGCCTACAAGTTCAAGCAGTTCCCCTCCTCGGCCCTGGGCGGCGAGCGTGAACTGATCGAAGGCCTGCAGCTGGGCACCGTGGAAGCGGCCATCGTCTCCACCGGAGCCCTGAGCAACTTCGTGCCCGACGTGGGCGTGGTGGACATTCCCTTCCTGTTCCGCGACACCCAGCACGCGCGCGCCGTGATGGACGGCGCCTTCGGCCAGGAGCTGCTGGCCAAGTTCAGCAAGCGCGGCCTCGTGGCCCTGGCCTGGGGCGAGCAGGGCTTTCGCCACCTGACCAACAACAAGCACGCGGTCCACACCGTGGCCGACCTCAAGGGCCTGAAGATCCGCGTGACCGAGAACCCCGTGCACATCACGGCCTTCCGCACGCTGGGCGCTTCGCCCACGCCCATGTCCTGGCCCGAGGTGATCGGCGCGCTGCAGCAGGGCACCATCGACGGCCAGGAGAACCCGATCTCGGTGCTGACCTCGGCCAAGCTGTGGCAGGTGCAAAAGCATCTGACGCTGACCGCCCACGTCTATGCGCCCATGGCCCTGCTGGTCTCGCCCGCGTTCTGGGGTACGTTGAATGCCAGCCAGAAGGCGGCCTTCACCGAAGGCGCCAAGAAGGGGGCCATCGCTTCGCGCGCCTTCGTGGACGCCGTGGAGAAGAAGGGCGTGGAAGAGGCCAAGGCCAACGGCATGCAGGTCGTCGAGAAGGTGGACCAGGCCCCCTTCCGCGCGGCGCTGGAGCCGGCCTACAAGGAATACGCCAAGAAGTTCGGCCAGAAGACCCTGGACACGATTACCGCCACCAGGTAATCCGGCCCACGGCATGGACAAGGCCGGGCCGTCGCCCGGCCTTGTTCGTTGAGAACTCGTCGGTTCCTATCGCCGCAGAAACAACGGCTGCGGTCATTACCAATGGCTTTATGGCGCCCGCTCCCGGATGATTGCGCCGCTAACCAACCCGGTGAGGACGGCACGGCGCCCGCCGCCGCTCTTGCGCCTCACCCCCGACTCCTATGCTTGATCGTATCGAACGCCTTCTGGTGGCCTGCAACCGCTGGCTGCTCATCGCCCTGTTGCTGGCCATGGCCTGCATCGTCTTTGCCAACGTGGTGCTGCGCTACACCACGGGCGACTCCATCGTCTGGGCCGAGGAAGTGGCCCGCCACATGATGATCTGGGTCACCTTCCTGGGCGCCGGCCTGGTACTGCGCTTCGGCGGCCATGTGGCCATCGACAATCTGCACCGCGCCGTCAGCACCCGCAGCGCGCAGATCATCCGCGCGCTGGTCGTGGCCGGCCTGGCCCTGTTCTTCATCGTGATGACCGTGACCTCCTCGCAATACGTGTACGCCACGCGCTTCCAGACCACGGCGGCCACCGACATTCCGATCTCCTGGATCTACGCCGCCATGCCCGCGGGCTTCGTGCTGATGCTGGTGCACCTGCTGTTCATCGCACGCGGCTATATCTGCGTGGGCAATTTCGCCGAGTCCACCGAGATGGACGCAGACGCCGCAGCGTCCATCTGAACGGGAAGACACCATGGGACTCACTCTTTTCATTGCCATCATCGCCCTGCTCACGCTGGGCTTTCCGGTGGCTTTCGCGCTGGCCATCTCGGCCGCGCTGGCCGTGTTCGTCGGCGGCCGCTACCCACAGCTCATCGTCTTCAAGGAAATGTTCACGGGCATCGACAGCTTTCCGCTGATGGCCGTGCCCTTCTTCATCCTGGCGGCCGAGCTGATGTCGGGCGGCGCGCTCACGCACGTGCTGCTGCGCTTCGCGGCCCAGTTCGTGGGCCATCTGCGCGGCGGCCTGGGCTATGCCAACGTGCTGTCGCTGACGCTGTTCTCGGGCATCTCGGGCTCGGCCCTGGCCGATGCGGCCGGCCCCGGCTCGATGATGGTCAAGATGATGGACAAGGCCGGCTACGGCCGCCCCTACGCAGCCGCGCTGACGGCCAGCACGGCCATCGTCGGCCCCATCATTCCGCCTTCGGTCAGCATGATCATCTATGCGCTGCAGGACGAGCATGTCTCGGTCGGCGGCCTGTTCATGGCCGGCTTCATACCCGGCATCCTGATCGCGCTGGCCATGGCCTTGGTGAACTGGTGGGTGTGCAAGAAGCGCGACTACCGCTCCACCGAGCCACGCCCCAGCGGCCGCGAGATGTGGATCAACAGCTTCAAGGCCATTCCGGCGCTGATGCTCATCGTGCTCATCGTGGTCGGCATCCGCTTCGGCATCTTCACGCCCACCGAGGCCTCGGTGGTCGCCGTGTTCTACGCGCTGATCTGCGGCAAGTGGATTTACCGCACGCTGCAATGGTCGGCCGTGCCCGGCATCCTGGCGCGCTCGGCCATGCTCACGGCCTCGGTGCTGCTGGTCATGGCCACCTCGGCGGCCTTTGCCTGGGTGCTGACCGTGGAAGGCATTCCGCAGTACCTGTCCGAACTCATCGTGAGCTGGCAGCTCTCGCCCGTGATGTTCCTGATCGCGGTGAACATCCTGCTGCTGGTCTTCGGCATCTTCATGGAGCCGCTGCCCGGCGTGATGATCCTGGTGCCCATACTGGCGCCCATCGCGGCCAGTCTGGGCATCGATCCCACGCACTTCGCCATGGTGGTCATCGTCAACCTCACGCTGGGCATGATCACGCCGCCCGTGGGCGGCCTGCTGTTCGTGACCTCGGTGGCCACGCGCGTCTCGATCACCGATCTCACGCGCGAGATGCCGCTGTTCCTGGCCGCCCACTTTGTGGTGCTGTGCCTGCTGACCTTCATTCCCGCGCTGTCGACCTGGCTGCCGCACGCGCTGGGCTTCCAGTAAGGCCGTCGGCCTGGGCATCGCGGCGCATCAGCTGCCGCGCCGCCCCGGCCAGCCAGGCCAGGGCCAGCAGCGCGGCCAGAGCCGTCAGCCACTGCCCCAGGCGAATCTGATCGTCCTGCAGATAGGCATTACACAGACGCAGCGGCGAATCGGCATACAGCTGCCCGGCCACGGCCATCATGGGCAGCACATTGCCCAGAAAGAAGAACTGCAGCACCAGCCCCGCAGGCCGCCATGACAGACGCAGGGCAGCGCCCCCCAGCAGCAGGGCCGCCAGCTTGGCAGCCTCCACCATGGGCCGCTGCAGCGCCATGTCCAGCAGGCGCGGCACCATCAGCACCGCCATCAATGCCGCCACGCCGATCAGCCCGCTGATGCCATGCGCATTCCAGCGCCCCGCCCCAGCCGGCACACGCGCCGCGAGCAAGCCGCCGGCAAGCATCCACAACGGAAACTGCAGCAGCATGTGGCGCCACATGCTGGCCTCCATGGCATGGCGCACACCGGGCCAGAGCAGCACCAGGCACAGCAGCGCCCCCAGGGCAGGCTGCAGGCGGCGGCTCACGGCGCGGCCTCCAGCGCCGCACCTGCCTTGTGGCGTGCGTAATCCAAAGCCAGCTGCTGCTGCTCCATGTCGAACACGCGCAGCATCCGCCCCTGCGCATCAAAGACCAGCAAGGCGGCGTTGTGCTCGTAATCTCCGCGCCCGTTGGGGACCACCACCACGCCCAGACGCAGCAGCAAGGCCTGCTGCTGCGCCTCATCCGGCACACGCACAAAACGCCACAGCGAGGGATCGGCCCCCTGGCCCCGTGCATAGGCCGCCAGGGCCTGGGGATCATCACGCTGGCCGTCAAAACTGATGGACAGCAAGCGCACGCGGACAGGTTTTGCGCCCTCACGATCCGCGCGCAGCTGCGCCTGCAACTGCTGGAAACTGCTGCCCAGCGACAGGCACACCGTTTGACAACGGGTATAGATGAAGTCGGCGATGGTGACGCCCCCGCCCTGCGCCAGCAAAGCGCGCAAATCCCCCGCCGCCCCGCCGGTGCCGTCGACGGCCACGGACGGCAGCGCCACCGGCGTCAGCGCCACCTCCAGCCGCCGGGCGTCCTCCTGGGTCCAGACCTGGAAGTCATGCGTCAGCCAGGCCAGGGCGCCGTAGCCGCAGCACAGCAGACCGACACCGAGCACCGCCGTGCGCAACATGTCAGGACCTCGGAACGCGTTCAGACTCTCAACCGCCACCGGCCAGGGCCTTCAGCGCCGCGCCTCCTTCAAAGGGCGTGGTGCGCGTGCTGGCCTTGCGTTCTGCCTCGAACAGGCTGGCGGGCACGGCATCGGCCTTGTTGCTCCAGGCACTGCGCACATGGCTGACCACGGCGGCCAGTTCGGCATCGCCGAGCTGCGGGAAGGCGGGCATGGCGCCCTGGTATTTCTGGCCGGCCACCTCGATTTCACCGCTGATGCCGTGCAACAGGATATTGGCCAGGATGCGTGGATCCCCCTGCACCCATTCCGATCCGTCGAGCGGCGGGAAGACGCCGGGCAAGCCCTTGCCCGTGGCCTGGTGGCAAGCCGCACACTGGGCCGCGAACAAGGCCTTGCCATCCACGGCGCCGCCCGCGGCCGGGCCGGGGCCGGAGAGGTCGGCCAGCGTGCGCCTGTCGCCCAGCGCAGGCGAGCCAAAGGGTTCCGACAAGAAAATATAGAGCACGCCGAACAGCACCATGCCCACGGTGATGAGCGCCGCCAGCAGCGGCACGGGCCGGATGCGCTCCTCCGGGTCGGCATTCTCACGCTGCTGCGCGCCAAGAGGGTCGTGGTTATGGGACATGACTGCTACTCCCTGCTTCTCAAGGTGCGGGCCTGGCCGGCTCCGGCGGCAATACGGGGTAGCTGCGGTCCAGCCCCTGCAGATACTTGACCAGATCCAGGGCCTCGGGTCGGGCCACCACGATCTTGCCTGGCGGGCTGTGGCCTGGCGGCAGCTTGAGAACCACCTCGTCAGGCTCCGCCTTTTCCTTGACCTCGAACAGATAGGGATAGGCCGGCATGATGGAGCCCGGCACGTAGGCACGCGGCTGGTACAGATGGCCCAGATGCCAGTCCTGGCTCGGCTGGCGCACGCCTATATTGAATAGATCGGGGCCGGTGCGCATGCTGCCCAGCAGGTGCGGCCTGTCATACACGTAGTCGCCCGGCACCGACACTCTGCCCCAGCCACGCTCGGCGTCCGGGGCGAAGCGCTTGTCGCGCGGCTGCTGGGTGTGGCAATAGACGCAGCCGTTGGCGACATAGACGCCGCGCCCGCGCAGCTGGGCACTGGTATAGGGCTTGAGCCCCTCGGCCGGCTTGACATCGCGCACCTCGATATAGGGCAGGACCACCAGCGCGGCCGTGGCGACACCCAGCGACACCATGGCGCCGACGGCAAGCTTGATTTCATTGTCCATGGCCAACCTCCATCGTCATGCCCCGGGGCGCAAACAGCGCTGCCCCCGTGCGCTGCGGCCCGAAGCGCAGAACCATGGCCAGGAAATGCCCCACGAAGATCAGATGGCTGAGCAGCATCAGCGCCCCGCCAACGCTGCGCCACTGCAGATAGGGGATCGTCAGCGCCACGGAGTCCATGAAGGAACGCGAGGCATCCAGCATGGCCAACCCCTGCAGCCAGCCGCCAATGGTCAGGGAAATGAAATAAATCATGACGCCGATGGCGGCCAGCCAGAACTGCAGCGAAATCAGGCGCGGGAAAGGCCACTCCCAGTTCAGCACGCGCGGCAGCATGAAATAAATGGCCCCGAACAGCACCATGGTCACAAAGGCATAGGCCCCCAGATGGGCGTGGGCCACGGTGAAATGCGTGAAGTGGGTGACCCGGTTGATGGATCGCAGCGCCTCGAACGAACCCTGCACCGATGACAGCATGTACATGAAACCGCCAAACATCATGAAGCGCAGCGTGGGCGAGTAACGCGCCAGATGCATGCGCCCCCACATGGTGCCGCCCATGTTGATGGAGAAGGCCGCCACCGGAATGATCATCATCATGCTCTGCACGATGGACAGCGTGATCAGCCAGCCCGGCACCGGACCGCCCACCAGATGGTGACCGCCGACCTGGCCATAGAAAAAAGCCAGTGTCCAGAAACCCAGGATGGACAGGTTGTACGAGCGTACCGGGCGGCCGATGATCTTGGGCAGGAAGTAATAGATGGCGCCCACGCTGACCGGCGTGAACCACAGGCCCAGCACATTGTGGCCATACCACCAGTTCGTGGTGGCCTGCTGCACGCCGAAGTGCACGCCCGGCAGCTTGCCGACGATGAACAGCAGCGTAATCCACAGCAGTGCCGCCACGTGGTACCAGACGCTGACATACAGCGACTCGACCCGGCGATTGACCAGCGTATACAGCACCGGGCCGATGATGCAGAGAAAGCCGGCGGCGATGAAAATTCCGATCTGCCAGGGAATCTCCAGATACTCCATGCCGTCGGTCCAGCCCGCGCCGATGGCGCCTATGGCGCTGGCAATGCCCACGTTGACCAGCGCCCCGCCCAGCATCACCCACATGGCCCCCATCAGCGGCGTGCGCAGCAGGCGCGGCAGCAGCCAGATGATCACGCCCAGGGCCGCATTGGTGATCCAGCCGTAGAGCACGGCCGTCAGGTGCATGGTGCGCATGCGGCCAAAGGTCTGCCAGGCTTCGCCGACCAGCCAGTCCGGCATGTGCAGCTTCAGCGATGCGGTCAGGCCCGCGACCGATCCCAGCAGCAGCCACAGGCAGGCGAAGGCGATGAACATGAAGACCGGAAACGCCGTCGAGCGGTCGGCCTCGATACGCGGCTCCAGCTCATCGTCCTCATACCCTCCGTGCTCGTCGCCCTGCGCCGCCGTGATGGCCTGCTGCAAGCGCTGATCGCTTTGCTGCAGCGCCGGGTCGTCGGCCCGGCCAATCTCGCCGCGCGCAAAAATCGCCGATGCGGCGCGCGGATTTTCCAGCAACAGCCCCTTGCGCATCGACCAGATAAAGGCAAAAAGCCCGATGATCGATAGCAAAAAAGCGCCCAGCAAGCTCAGAACGGCACTGTCCATGGCGGATTCCTTCGATGATGCAGACACCGGGCGTGGGGCCTCGGCATTGGCTCGGCAAAAGCATGCGCGCAAAACCTTGCCGGTGCGCAGCACGGGTCCGATTTAACCGCAGTACCGCCCTGGCTGTCACCCCATGTTACCAACAGCCTATGTCATCACGGGTGCCCGTCAGCTCTCGAATCGACCTCCCTGCCAGCACACCACGGGCTCTCAGGCCCTGCGGGCGTGGCGCCTCAGGTGCGCGCCAGCACCGGCGCCAGCGCCTTGCCCGTATGGGTTGCGGCCAGCACCAGCTCCTCGGGCGTGCCGGCCGCGACGATGCGCCCGCCGTCCCGGCCGCCCTCGGGGCCCAGGTCGATGATCCAGTCGGCCTCGGCGATCACGTCGAGATCGTGCTCGATCACGATCACGCTGTGGCCCGCATCGACCAGGCGGTGCAGCACGCGGATCAGCTTGTCCACGTCGGCCATGTGCAGGCCCACCGTGGGCTCGTCGAGCACGTACAGCGTGTGCGGCGCCTTCTGGCCGCGCCGGGTCACGTCGTCGCGCACCTTGGTCAGCTCGGTCACCAGCTTGATGCGCTGGGCCTCGCCGCCGCTCAAGGTGGGCGAAGGCTGGCCCAGCGTGAGATAGCCCAGGCCCACGTCCTTGAGCAGCTGCAGCGGGTGGGCGATGCTGGGCATGGAGGCGAAGAACTCCACGGCCTCGTCGACCTCCATCTGCAGCACGTCGCCGATGCTCTTGCCGCGCCAGGTGACGGCCAGGGTCTCGGGGTTGAAGCGCGCGCCGTGGCAGACCTCGCAAGGCACTTTCACATCGGGCAGAAAACTCATCTCGATGGTGCGCATGCCCTGGCCTTCGCAGGCCGGGCAGCGGCCTTCGCCGGTGTTGAACGAGAAGCGCCCGGCCGCGTAGCCGCGCGCCTTGGCTTCCAGCGTTTCGGCGAACAGCTTGCGTATGGTGTCCCAGAAGCCGATGTAGGTGGCCGGGCAGGAGCGCGGCGTCTTGCCGATAGGGGTCTGGTCCACCTCGAGCACGCGGTCCACGCTCTCGAAGCCCTGCAGGCCTTTGCAGCCGATCAGCGCCGGCGCCTTGCCGGCATCCATGGCCTCGCGCCCGGCCTTGGTGGCGCGCTGGCCCACCCAGGCCGCCACATTGGCCAGCAGCACGTCGCGCGACAGCGTGGACTTGCCCGAGCCCGACACGCCCGTCACCGCCACCAGCCGCTCCAGCGGCACGCGCGCATCCACGTTCTGCAGATTGTGCATATGGGCGCCGAGCACGCTCAGCCACTTGAGCGCGGACGATGCCGGCGCCGCTTCAATTTCCGTAGCAACCGGCGCTTTCTTTTTCCGGCCCTTGGAGATCTTTACCTCCAAGAATGCCGGTTGCTCCTCGGCAGCAGCTTCCGTTTTCATAGCAACATCCGCCGTCACGGGCGGCTCGCCCTCGCCCACCCAGCGGCGCGGCTGGAAAGGGTGGCGCATGGCGTGCAGCAGATAGCGGCCCGTGACCGAATCCTCGGCCGCCATGATGTCGGCCGCCGTGCCCTCGGCCACCAGGCGTCCGCCGCGGATGCCGGCGCTGGGGCCGATGTCGATGATGTGGTCGGCGCGGCGGATGGTGTCCTCGTCGTGCTCCACCACCACCAGCGTGTTGCCCTTGTCGCCCAGCTTGTGCAGGGCGTTGAGCAGGATCTGGTTGTCGCGCGCATGCAGGCCTATGGTGGGCTCGTCGAGCACATAGCACACGCCCTGCAGATTGCTGCCCAGCTGGGCCGCCAGGCGTATGCGCTGGGCTTCGCCGCCGCTCAAGGTGGGCGCGCCGCGGTCCAGCGTCAGATAGCCCAGGCCCACTTCCTCGAGGAATTCGAGGCGGCTCTGGATCTCGGGAATCAGGTCGCGCGCAATGTCGGCCTCACGGCCCGACAGCGCCAGCTCCTGCACCCAGCGGCGCACGTCGGAAACGGGCAGCTGGGCGATGTCGGTAATGCCCACGCCGTGGAACTTCACGGCGCGCGCCGTGGGGTTCAGGCGCGTGCCGCGGCAGGTCGGGCATTCGACCTCGGCCAGGTCTTCCACCTCCTGGCCTTCGAACTTCACTTCACGGCCGCGGTTGTCGTCGGCCAGCAAGGTGTCGTCATAGACCTTACGCTGGTCGCGGGTCAGCTTCACGCCCGTGCCCACGCAGTCGGGGCACCAGCCGTGCTTGCTGTTGTACGAGAACAGGCGCGGGTCCAGCTCGGCATAGCTGGTGGCGCAGACCGGGCAGGCGCGCTGGGTGGAGAACACCTGCAGATCGCCGATGCCGGCCGTGCTTTGCCCGCCCTGCATGGCACCGGCCAGGTTCTCCAGGCCCGAGAGCACGTGCAGCACGCCCTTGCCTATCTCCAGCGCCTGGCGCAGATGCGCGCGCACCTCGCCCTCGTTGGCGGCCGTCACCGTCACGCTGGCCACGGGCAGCTCGATGGTGTGCTCCTTGAAGCGGTCTATGCGCGGGAAGCCCGTGGTCGGCAGGAACTCGCCGTCCACGCGCAGATGCGTATAGCCGCGCGGTCGCGCCCAGTCGGCCAGCTCGGTATAGACGCCCTTGCGGTTGACCACCAGCGGAGCCAGCAGGCCGATGGTCTGGCCGCGAAAGCGGGTCATGAGCTGGGCCGCGATGCTGTCCTCGGTCTGGGGCTGGACCACGGCATCGTCGTGGATGCAGTGCTGCAGGCCCAGCTTCACGTAGAGCAGGCGCAAAAAGTGCCAGACCTCGGTGGTCGTGCCCACCGTGGACTTGCGCCCGCCGCGCGACAGGCGCTGCTCGATGGCCACCGTGGGCGGAATGCCGTAGACCGCATCCACCTCGGGCCGGCCCGCGGGCTGCACGATGGAGCGGGCATAGGCATTGAGCGATTCGAGGTAGCGGCGCTGCCCTTCGTTGAACAGGATGTCGAAGGCCAGCGTGGACTTGCCCGAGCCCGAGACGCCCGTGACCACGTTGAACTTGCCGCGCGGCACATCCACGCTCATGCTCTTGAGGTTGTGCTCCTTGGCGTTGACGATCTCTATCGCATTCTTGGCCGTCTGCACAGACGGGGCCTTGGCCTTGCGCTCCGGTTTGTAGAGCATGGGCGCCACCTCGCGCACGGCTTCGCCGCCCACGCCCATGGCCAGGTCGTATTCGCGCAGGGCCTGGGCCGTGTGCGAGCCTTCGATGCGCCGCACGTCCTCGGGCGTGCCCTCGGCCACGACCAGGCCGCCGCCGTCGCCACCCTCGGGGCCCAGGTCGATCAGCCAGTCGCTGGCGCGGATCACGTCGAGGTTGTGCTCGATCACGATCAGCGAATGCCCGGCCTCCAGCAGCTTGCGCAGCGCGCGCATGAGCTTGGCAATGTCCTCGAAGTGCAGGCCCGTGGTCGGCTCGTCGAACAGGAACAGCGTGCCCTTCCTGGCCAGCGACTGCCTGGACTTGGACTGCGCCTTGGCCGCTTCGGCCAGGAAGCCCGCAAGCTTGAGGCGCTGCGCCTCGCCCCCGCTGAGCGTGGGCACGGGCTGGCCCAGCTTCACGTATTCCAGGCCCACATCGACGATGGGCTGCAGCGCGCGGATCACGTCGCGGTCCTGCGAGAACAGCAGCGCCGCCTCGGCCACCGTGAGCTCCAGCACATCGGCCACGTTCAGGGGCTTGCCGCCGCGCTCTATCGTGATTTCGAGGATTTCGGGCCGGTAGCGCGAGCCGTTGCAATCGGGGCAGCGCAGGTACACGTCCGAGAGGAACTGCATCTCCACATGCTCGAAGCCCGAGCCGCCGCAGGTCGGGCAGCGGCCGTCGCCGCTGTTGAAGCTGAACTTGGCGGCCGTGTAGCCGCGCTGGCGCGACAGCGGCGCGACGGCGAACAGCTCGCGCAGCGTATCCCAGGCACCCACATAGCTCACGGGATTGGAGCGCGCCGTCTTGCCTATCGGCGACTGGTCCACGAACATCACGTCGGCCAGATGGTCGGCGCCCAGCAGGCGCTCGAACGCGCCGGCCGATTCGGTGGGCTTGCCGAAGTGGCGCATCAGCGCCGGCACCAGCACGTCCTGGATCAGCGTGGACTTGCCCGAGCCCGACACGCCGGTGATGGTCACCAGACGCTGCAGCGGGAACTCCACGCTGATGCCCTGCAGATTGTGTTCGCTCGCGCCTTCGAGGATCAGGCGCGGCGTGGATTCGGTCACCATGCGCTTGAAGCCGAAGCCCACCTGCTTGCGTCCGCCCAGATAAGCGCCGGTCAGCGTGTCGGCCTGGCGCAGGTCCTCGGGCGTGCCGTCGAACACGATCTGGCCGCCGCGCGCGCCGGGGCCCGGGCCCATGTCTATCATGCGGTCGGCCGCGAACATCACGGCCGGATCGTGCTCCACCACCACCAGCGTGTTGCCTGCGTCGCGCAGGCGCTGCATGGCCTCGGTGATGCGCTCCATGTCGCGCGGATGCAGGCCTATCGAGGGCTCGTCGAGCACGAACAGCGTGTTGACCAGCGAGGTGCCCAGGGCCGTGGTCAGATTGATGCGCTGCACTTCGCCGCCCGACAGCGTGCGGCTTTGCCGGTCCAGCGTGAGGTAGCCAATGCCCACGTCGCACAGATACTGCACGCGCGTCATGATTTCCTCGTGCAGCATGCGCAGCGCCTGGCGTTCACCGTTGTCTTTGCCATCGTTCCCGTCGGCATCGGCGCTGGGCGCCAGCTGGGCAAAGAAATCGCGCAGCCGCGTGATCGGCAGGCACATCAGGTCGTGCAGGCACAGGCCCGGCAGGCTGGCCAGCTGCTCGCGGCTCCAGCCCGCGCCCCGGGGCATGAAGCGCTGGTAGCGGCCGCCTTCATCTGCAGACAGCACGCTGTCCGCGGCCTGCTTGCTGCCCAGGCGCCACAGCAGGCTCTCAAGCTGCAGGCGCGCGCCGCCGCAGCTCGGGCATTCGGTATAGCTGCGGTACTTGGACAGCAGCACCCGGATATGCATTTTGTAGGCCTTGCTCTCCAGGTACTCGAAGAAGCGCCGTATGCCGTACCAGGTCTGGTTCCACTTGCCGTTCCAGTTCGGCGAGCCTTCGATGACCCAGTCCTGCTGCGCCTGGGTCAATTTGGCCCAGGCCATGTCGCGCGGAATGCCCTCGGCCTCGGCATGGCGCATCAAATCGTCCTGGATCTCCTTCCAGGCCGGCGTCTGCACGGGCTTGATGGCGCCCGTGCGCAGCGTGAGCTTGTCGTTGGGAATCACCAGCCCCCAGTCCACGCCGATCACGCGCCCGAAGCCGCGGCAGGCCTCGCAGGCGCCCACGGCCGAGTTGAACGAGAACATGGACGGGATCGGCTCGCGGTAGGACAGATTGCTTTCGGGGCAATGCAGGCCTTGAGAGAATTTCCACAGTTCCGGCGCCGTGCCCTGCACATCGCTTTCGGGCAGCACGTACACGGTCAGCCGGCCGCTGCCACGCTTGAGACCCACCTCGATGGCCTCCATGGCCCGCGCGCGCTCGGCCTTGCCGAAGCGGAAACGGTCGGCCACCACATCGAGCACCTTGATCTTCTCGGGCGGCGCTGTCTTGGCCTTCTTGGTGCCCTTGGCGGGCGCGTCGCCGCTCCGCGGCACATCGCCCACGTGGCGCTCCACTTCGCGCTCGGCCTGCACCTTGGTGAAGCCGCTGGCCGACAGCCATTGCTCCACTTCGGCCGCCGAGGTATTGGCCGGCAGCTCGACCGGGAAGGTGATGGCGATGCGCGGATCGCCCGCCGCCGCGCAGCGCCGGGCCAGCTCGGCGTAGATGGTCTCGGGCGTGTCGTGGCGCACCAGCTGGGCGGTCTCGCGGTCGAACAGCTGGGTGGCGCGCGCGAACAGCAGCTTCAGGTGGTCGTTGAGCTCGGTCATCGTGCCCACCGTGGAGCGCGAGTTGCGCACCGGATTCGTCTGGTCGATGGCGATGGCGGGCGGCACGCCTTCCACCTTGTCCACGGCCGGCTTGTCCATGCGGTCGAGGAACTGGCGCGCATAGGCCGAGAAGGTCTCGACATAGCGGCGCTGGCCTTCGGCATACAGCGTGTCGAACACCAGGCTGGATTTGCCCGAACCGCTGGGGCCGGTCACCACCGTGAGCTCGCCGGTACGGATGTCGATATCCAGATTGCGGAGATTGTGCTGGCGTGCGCCACGGATGCGAATCAGTCCCTGCGTCATAGTGTTTGGTCTTCAGTGGAGGCCAAACATTCTAGGCAGTCTCGCCAAGGACCTTGCCCGTGCATGTGCATTCTGCGCGCGCCCCCAAAAAAGCCCCACGCTTGCTCACTACGTGTGGCCGCGCCCCCCCAGGGGGCCGCTTCTTGCCTTGGGGCGACCCGGCGGCAAGAAAAAACCCCATGCCTTGCGACATGGGGCTGGAACTTGGAGTAATAGCCTGCATTTCAGCTGCAGGTGCTGCAGGCACCGCTTACGCGGTGCACCAATTAGAAGGCGTGGCGAACACCGACAGCGAAGGAGCTGAAGTCGTTGCCCTTGGCACCAGCAGCCTTCACGGCAGCAATCGTGCTGCCGCCGTTCAGGTAGTCGGCGTTGGCACCGTTGTTGATGCGGGTGTAGTAGGTGTAGATCTTGGTGCGCTTGCTCAGGTTGTAGTTGTAGCCCAGCGTCCATTGCGTGGCGGCGGAGTTGGCTACATTGCTCCAGGAATTGGCACGGCCCACGTTCACGTGGAACTCGGAAGCGCCCAGGGCGTACATGCCCGACAGGCGGAAGTTGTTGCGAGAGCCGTTGCCCGTGGTCGACCACTGATTGGCATCCTTGTTGCGCTGGTAGTAGGCACCCACGGTGAATTGACCGAAGGTGTACAGGCCGCGCAGCGAAGCCTGCCAGTTGCTGTTCACCGAGCTGTAGCCAGCACCCAGGTGCAGGGGGCCGGTGTTGTAGTTGGCAGCCAGATCGTAGCCATTCCTGCTGGGGCCCACCGTGGGGTCCTTCTCATGCAGGGACACCGCTCCATCCACCACCAGGCCGCCCATGCTGGGAGTACGGTAGCCGATCTTGTTCTTGGTGCTCAGACCGCCAAACCAGACGGGGTCGTAGTACAGCGCATCGGAAGACGGGCCTGTGTCATGGTTGTGCATGCTGACATAGTCAGCCGTTGCATAGTAGGACTCGGGCACAAAGTTGCCCAGGCGCACCATACCAAAGCCACCCGACAGATTCACTTCACTCTGACGGGCAAACGACATGCCAGTGGTGGGGTGGGTCCACGCCGAGCCGGTGCCGGTGTCGGAATTGAAGCCGGACTCCAGAGCGAAGCCGGCCTTCAGGCCACCGCCCAGATCCTCGGTACCGCGAATACCCCAGCGCGAAGCGTTGTTCACCATGCCAGTGGCTTTCTGATCGCCCAGCTTCTGGTGTTCGATGGTGGTGTTGATACGGCCATACAGCGTCACGCTGCTCTGTGCCATGGCGGCGGTTGCGCCCGTCACTGCCAGTGCGGCCAGAACGATGCGGGTCATCTTGATCATTGAGTGCTCCTGATATTGAAATATGTTGTGCGCCGCCTTGGCTGGCGAGGTTGCCTAGACAACCTATAGCGGCTAGGCGCAATTCTAGGGTTGAGCCCGTAAGAAAACGTGTGCCGCCAACCCAAAAAAGCGCACTGTGATGCATTGGCGCCACACGATTGACACATTTCCGCCATGTCCGCCCCGACTGGCTGACCGCAAACTTACAAACCCCGCAACAACCCTGAGCCCGCCTTTTCCGATGTGAAAACCACCGTGCAAACCCTTGTAAATCACGCTACGGTACGTAAGCACGCGGTCAGAAGCGCTTCACAGAATGGTTTACGTTTGCCGGGGCACTAGCGGCTTCGTACCGGCAATCCAACCTGAGGAGACAAACATGACCGACCCGGTGGTAGACAAGATACAGCGCCATCCCAAATACCTGGAGCTGCGCAGCAAGCGCAATCGACTGGGCACGTGGCTGACCGTGCTGATGCTCGTCGTTTATTACGGCTATATCGCGCTGATCGCGTTCGACAAGCAATTCCTGGCCCAGCCCATTGGCGCCGGCGTCACCTCGCTGGGCATTCCCATCGCCATGGGCGTGATCGTGTTCACGGTGCTCATCACCGGCTTCTATGTGCGCCGCGCCAATGGCGAATTCGACAAGCTCACCCAGGACATCCTGAAGGACGCCACCAAATGAACAAGCATCTGCAACGCTCCCTGGCCGGCGCGCTAGGCCTCGGTCTGGCGGGTACGGCCCTGGCGGCCGGCGGCGACGTGGGCGAAACCGCCAAGCAAGCCACCAACTGGACGGCCATCCTCCTGTTCGTCGCCTTCGTGGCCGCCACGCTGTGGATCACCAAGTGGGCCGCCAAGCGCACCAAGTCGGCGTCGGACTTCTACACCGCCGGCGGCGGCATCACAGGCTTCCAGAACGGCCTGGCCATCGCGGGCGACTATATGTCGGCCGCCTCCTTCCTCGGCATTTCGGCAGCGGTCATGGCCAACGGCTACGACGGCCTGATCTACTCGATCGGCTTCCTCGTGGGCTGGCCCATCCTGACCTTCCTGCTGGCCGAGCGCCTGCGCAACCTGGGCAAGTTCACCTTTGCCGACGTCGCCGGCTACCGTTTCGCGCAGACGCCGTTCCGCGCCTTCGCGGCCAGCGGCACGCTGGTGGTCGTGGCCTTCTACCTGATCGCGCAGATGGTGGGCGCGGGCCAGCTGATCAAGCTGCTGTTCGGCCTGGACTACTGGATCGCCGTGGTACTGGTGGGCGCGCTGATGATGATCTATGTGCTGTTCGGCGGCATGACGGCCACCACCTGGGTGCAGATCATCAAGGCCGTGATGCTGCTGGCCGGAGTGAGCTTCATGGGCTTCATGATCATGGCCAGGTACGGCTTCAGCTTCGAGGCGCTGTTCGCCGACGGCGTGCGCGTGCGCACCGAGATCGCGTCCAACAGCGGCAAGTCGCCCGAGGAAGCCGCCAAGCTGGGCCTGGCCATCATGGGCCCGGGTGGCTTCATCAAGGACCCGATCTCGGCCATCAGCTTCGGCATGGCGCTGATGTTCGGCACGCTGGGCCTGCCCCACATCCTGATGCGCTTCTTCACCGTGCCCGATGCCAAGGAAGCGCGCAAGAGCGTGTTCTGGGCCACGACCTGGATCGGCTACTTCTACATCCTGATCTTCATCATCGGCTTCGGCGCCATCACCATGGTGCTGACCAATCCCGAACTGGCCGACACGGCCAAGGGCGTGATCAAGGGCGGTGCGGGCACGGCCAACATGGCGGCCGTGCTGGTGGCCAAGAGCGTGGGCGGCGACGTGTTCTACGGCTTCATCTCGGCCGTGGCCTTCGCCACCATCCTGGCCGTGGTCGCCGGTTTGACGCTGTCGGGCGCCTCGGCCGTCTCGCACGACCTGTATGCCACCGTGTTCAAGCACGGCAAGGCCGACAGCGCTTCCGAGCTGCGCGTCTCGCGCATCACCACCGTCTGCCTGGGCATCGTGGCGGTGCTGCTGGGCATCGTGTTCGAGAAGCAGAACATCGCCTTCATGGTCTCGCTGGCCTTTGCCGTGGCCGCTTCGGCCAACTTCCCGCCGCTGCTGCTGTCGGTGCTGTGGAAGGACTGCACGACCAAGGGCGCGGTGATCGGCGGCTTCCTGGGCTTGATCTCCTCGGTGGGCCTGACCGTCGTCTCGCCCTCGGTCTGGGAAGCCACGCTGGGCCATCCCAAGGGCTCGGCCTGGTTCCCCTACACCTCGCCGGCGCTGTTCTCCATGGCCATCGGCTTTGCAGGCGTGTGGCTGTTCTCGGTGCTCGACAGGAGCGGCCAGGCCGCCAAGGAGCGCGAAGCCTTCCCCGCGCAGCAGGTGCGCTCGGAAACCGGCCTGGGTGCATCGGGCGCCTCCGGCCACTGAGTCAATCAACGAAGGGAAGGCTGCGAAGCCCCTGAAAAGCCGGGCCTGGGTGCCCGGCTTTTTTTTATTACTCACGAAATGTGAGCTGCTAGCGAAGATGGGATAACGGTTAACAACCGTTTTTACTCAGAATCTCCGAGCAGGCGCCGTAGCTTGATGAGGGCCATGGCCGCCATCACCGCGTCGTGCGTATCGCAGGCGGCTCATCAAGAACCCGGCCTCGGCCATTAGCTTCGGCTTGGCGCTGCCCCACGCGTTGCGCGCCGCACTCGGGCTCTTCCGTGTCATTGTCGCAACGCGCCGGCAGGTCTGCGGCGTACCCAACCAACCCAAATTTGCTTACTATTCGTTGCATCTCCCTTGATTCCCTTCAAGACGAGGCGCGGCAAACGTGCCGGGGAGCCCATCAAAAACTCCATATTTCACAACGATGAGACAACTCCTTCTTCTTCTCCTTCAGCTGACGGCGGCCACGGCGCTGGCCCTTCAGCCCGCCGCCGCACAGGAAATCGTAGTGGCCCATGTGGGCCCCATGAGCGGACTGCTGGCCGGCAACGGTAAGGCCAACGCGCAAGGTGCGAAGGCCTATTTCGACCAGGTCAACGCCCAGGGCGGCATCAACGGGCTGAAGGTCCGTGTGGTGACCGAGGACGATCAATACAAGGCCAGTGAAACCATCCGCCTGGTGCAGGAGGTGGCACGACGCGACAAGCCAGTGGCATTCATCAACTTGCTGGGTTCGGCAAACGTCACGGAAATGCTGAAGGACAAGACCTTCGACAAGGTGGCTACGCCCTTTGTCGGTATCACGCCCGGTGCCGAAGCGCTGCGCAAACCGGGCAGCCCGTGGATGTTCCACGTGCAGGCGGGCGACAGAGCGCAGTTGCGCAAGGTACTGTCGCTCCTGGCGACCATCGGCCTGAACAAGGTCGCGGTGGTGTATCAGGACATTCCCTTCGGCCAGTCGGGCCTGGGCTTCGTCGACGAAATGGCGCCGGGTCTGAAGGTGGACATCGCCGCGCGTATCTCGGTGCCGTCTGCATCGGAGGACTTCAAGACCGTGGCCCAGCAGTTGAATAAGACCGATGCCAAGGCGTATTTGATGATCCTCACGCCCAACAGCGGCGGCGCCATGGTGCGAGACCTGCGGGCCGCGGGCAACTTGACGCCGATCTACAGCATGTCCTACGTGTCGGCCGGCGCCATCCTCGAGAAGGCGCCGCTGAAGGACGCCGTGGGCATCGCGCTGGCGCAGGTTGCATCCAACCCCGACAGCGACGCCACATCGCTGTCGCGCGATTTCCGCGCCGCAATGAGCAAATTTCTGCCAGACGTAAAAGAGCGCTCGTCGATGCAGATGATCGGCTATATCAACGCCCGAGTGACCGGCGAGGCCATCCGCCGCGCCGGCCCCAACCCCACGCCGGACAAGGTAGCCGCCGCGCTGCGCCAACTTCAGATCAGCTTGGGCGGCTATATGGTGGACTTCACCGGCGCGAACAAAAACGTTGGAGCCGACTTCGTCGACATCGGCGTAATCAACCACCAGGGCAAGCTAATGTATTGATATGAAACTGGTTTTGGGGCGTGTCCGAATTCCGGTGTGCAAGGCTCATTGAACCTTCACCGATTTCGTGAACCGGTCTTCGTAGAGGATCGCGAATTGGTTCATCACTGATTTCCAATGGTTGGCGACCCGCCCCCGGTCTTCGGTGATGTTGCGCCGGGCCAACCAGATCAGCTTCGCAGCAGCATCGTCACTGGGGAAGTGCCCACGCGCCTTGATGATTTTGCGCAGCCGTGCATTCACGCTCTCGATCGCGTTGGTCGTGTAGATCACGCGCCGCACCTCGGGTGGGAAGGCAAAGAACGGAATGACCTTGTCCCAGGCCCTGCGCCAGACGCTCACGGCGGAGGGAAATTTCTGGCCCCACGGCCCCGCGTGCAACTCGGCCTTGGCCGCTTCGGCGCTGACCGCCGTGTAGATCGGTTTGATGGCCGCTGCCAGCGCCTTGCGGTCCTTCCAACTGGCAAAGTCCAGGCTGATTAGTCAAAGAGACCAGGAGGCACTCTCCGCAGCCGCTGGTGGTCGTGGCCTTCTACCTGATCGCGCAGATGGTGGGCGCGGGCCAGCTGATCAAGCTGCTGTTCGGCCTGGACTACTGGATCGCCGTGGTACTGGTGGGCGCGCTGATGATGATCTATGTGCTGTTCGGCGGCATGACGGCCACCACCTGGGTGCAGATCATCAAGGCCGTGATGCTGCTGGCCGGAGTGAGCTTCATGGGCTTCATGATCATGGCCAGGTACGGCTTCAGCTTCGAGGCGCTGTTCGCCGACGGCGTGCGCGTGCGCACCGAGATCGCGTCCAACAGCGGCAAGTCTTGTGTTCGAGAAGCAGAACATCGCCTTCATGGTCTCGCTGGCCTTTGCCGTGGCCGCTTCGGCCAACTTCCCGCCGCTGCTGCTGTCGGTGCTGTGGAAGGACTGCACGACCAAGGGCGCGGTGATCGGCGGCTTCCTGGGCCTGATCTCCTCGGTGGGCCTGACCGTCGTCTCGCCCCCGGTCTGGGAAGCCACGCTGGGCCATCCCAAGGGCTCGGCCTGGTTCCCCTACACCTCGCCGGCGCTGTTCTCCATGGCCATCGGCTTTGCAGGCGTGTGGCTGTTCTCGGTGCTCGACAGGAGCGGCCAGGCCGCCAAGGAGCGCGAAGCCCTCCCCGCGCAGCAGGTGCGCTCGGAACCGGCCTGGGTGCATCGGGCGCATCGGGGCACTGACGCGCTTCGGAGCGATGCGGCACCAGCCCGCATCGCTCAATCCCCAAACCAGACCATGCGGCTTTCAGGAATGCGGACTACGCCGCCTCATAGACATACATCGACACATCATCGTCGTCGGGGATGAAATACCCACGCACGCCGGTTTCCGTCAACTCAAACCAGGTCGGATTGTTTGTCATGGCACGTCCTGTGACCGGAGACCAGAGCTTGATCGGGATCTGGTGTATGGCATAGCCGGTTTCGAGGTTGACAATTTCCAGACCCCCGAGAGCAAATGCCGGATCGGTCGACCTGATACGGTATTCATTCAGCCCGGTCAAAAGCATCTCGTTGTTGCCGAGGTACTGGTTGTCCTGATAGTCGATGTAGAACTCATGGTTGATCTTGCGCAGATCCGCTGGCGGAACCGCCGCATCAAGACTGGTCGTCTGGGCATCGTTCAGCGCAAACCGATAGAACCTGCGCGACCCCCAGCTGACTCCGTGCAACGCATTCGTGCCGGTATTGCGTGAGATGCCGCCGATGTGGTCCTGGTACGAGAACAGTTTGGTTGCCTGCATCGTGAACGGATCCACCTTGTAAATCAGCGACTGGCTATTGGGGCGGTATTCTGCAGTCGTTGCCCAAATATACCGGCCATCGAAATCGATGCCGCCAGGGTGGTACATCGAACCTTCACCAATTTGCAGGTCGGCCAGAAGCTTACCGCTTGCATCAAACTTCAACAGGTGGCCCTTGCCAACGCCGGTGTCACGATCGTAACCATCGATGGGCTGAGGATACTTGACCGGCTTCTGGATGATTTCGACCGTCGAAAGATAAAACGAATCACCGATCCGGACCATGCCCTGAGGATGGTAGGCCATGAAATTGAGCTTGATCTCGCCAACCTTCTTCCAGACCGTGCCGCCTGTAAAACTCTTCAATCGGGTGCTCAAAAGGCTGGGGGCCTCCTGAGCATTGGCACTGGAGATGCCTCCACCGCATCCGGAAAGCGCCTGCCCCAAACCAACGGCTCCAGCGCTTGTCAACGTGTTTCTGAGGAAATTTCGTCTACTGTCCATCAAGGCACTCCTTGAAAATGAAAAAAGAAAAATAATAGGAAGACCGCATGACTGCGACATGACAGCTTCTTGCGTCAAGCTGAACCATCACTGCTTGAAATGAAGACACAGCCTGATCTCCGACTTCGACGGCGGATGACTTCCGCCGCCGGGTCCCATTTTTTGTGGTGCCGAAAAGCGGTGACCGGGCAGCTTGAGGGGAGCCAGCGCTTCCCCATCGCACCCCACCGCCAAGCCCAGTCGCCGGTGCGCGGTCGCTGGTGTTTTGTGCGGGCTTTCGCTAATTTCCGCGCAGCTTGATGAACGCCAGCGCCGCCATCACGGCATCGTTCAGCGCGTCGTGGGCGTCGCGCGTGGGCAGGCCGAGGTCCTGCATGATGGTGGCGAAGCGCAGGTCGATGTCGGCGTTGTCGTGCTGCTGGTAGGGCGGCAGCTGGCGGAACTTGTGGTCGTAGTACAGGCGCGAGAGCTCGATCTTCTGTTGCGGCAACGTCAGGCCCAGCGTGGTTTTGAGCGTGCGGTTGATCATGGCGACGTCGAACTCCAGGTAGTAGCCGACCAGCGGCCGCGGCCCGATGAAGTGGAGCAGGCGGCGCATGGCCTGTTCGGCCGGCACGCCAGCCTGCACGTCCTGCACGCGCAGCCGGTGCACGCGGATGCTCTCGGCCGACACGCCCTTCTCCGGCCGCACCAGCAGTTCCAGCCGTTCGCTGGTCAGGATACGCCGGCCGACAATGCGCACCGCGCCGATGGCGATGATCTCGTCGCTACGGGTATCGAGGCCCGTGGTCTCGCAGTCCAGCGCCACCCATTCATCGGGCGGCGGGTCCTCGAACAGGAAAGCGAACTCCGGATCGGCCAAGCGCCGGCGCTGCCGGTCGCGCCGCCATGCGTGCAGGCGGCCGGAGATCCAGGCCGGCGGATTCATGACACCGCATCCAGTCGCAGGCGCTGGTGCAGCAGGGCCTTGAAGCGCTTGACCACGGACAGCGCATCCTTGAGCAGGTCGCGCTCCAGGCTGCTCAGGCGCTCGGGGTCCACATTGCCCGTGAGGACGCGGCCCTGGTCCAGTTCGGCCAGCCCGGCACGCAGGCGCAGCCCCATCAGGAAATGCAGGCCTTCGAGCAGCTCGCTGCCCAGCGCCGCATCCAGCACGCCGTGGGCCTGCAAGGCGGCGATGCGCTCGGCCGTACCGGTTTCGGCAATGCGATGCTGCAGCGCCAGGCTGCGCACGCCATGCACGATGGGAAAGATGCCGGCCTTCTTGAGATTGACGGCGCGCGCCTCGTCGCCCAGGCCCAGCAGGCGGTTCCACCAGCCGGCAGGGCTGCCGAAGGCATCGATGGCCGCGGCAAAGCGGGCCAGCTGCGCACCGCCATCCACGGCCAGCGCCAGCAGCTGCTGGCGCACGGCCTCCAGCAGCGCAGCATCGCCGGCCACGGCATGGGCATCCATGAAGATGGCCAGGCGCATCAGATCGCCCTCGCCCGGCAGCAGCAGCCAGCCCCGCACGCGCCGGCCGAAATCGGCAACCGGGCCGCGCCATTCGGAATGGCTGAGCATGATGCGGCCCGGGCACTCGGGGTAGCCGAAGCGCTCCAGCACCGCGGAAAAGCGCTGGCAGACGGCCTCCAGATCGGCGGGCGGCGCATAGCCGTCGCGCAGCAGCAGGCCGTTGTCCTGGTCGGTCTTGAGCAACTGTTCGCCGCGCCCTTCGCTGCCCATGACGAACAGGCAGCTGTTGGCCACCAGATCGGCCGGCGCCAGCATATGCCAGGCGCGCTCGAACAGGCGCGCATTGAGCTGCTGCACCAGCCTGGCCATCAACCCTATGCGCGTGCCGCCGCGATGCAGCGCCGCCACCAGGCGCGTCACCTGGGCCGCGGCCTGCTCCAGCGCCGCCAGGTCCTGGGCCTGCTCGATCTGCACGGTGATCAGGTGGGAATGATTGGCCAGAAAGCTGAACAGGTCCAGCGCTTCCAGGATGCCCCGCACCTGCCCCGCATCGTCGAGCACCACCAGCCGGTGCACGCGCGCGCGCAGCAGCAGCACCATGGCCTCGCCGAGCTGCTCGCCGGCGCGCACCGTGACCACCGGATGGCTGGCGAACTCGCCCACGGCCAGGCTGTCCAGCGGCCGGCCGTCGAGAATGGCGCGCTGCAGCGTGGTGCTCGTGAAGATGCCCAGTTCTGCGCCCGCCAGGCCCGAGACCAGCACGCTGGTCGTGCGCTCGGCGTGGAACAGGCGTACGACAGAAACAATATCGGTGCCCGCAGCCACCACATGGGCCGGGCGCACATAAGCCTGGTCCACACGCGCCAGCGTCAGCGACTGCAGCTCGTGCCGGTCGGTGCGCTGGGCCAGCGTGCTGAGCTTGTGGCCGAGATCGGAAAACAGCAGCGCGCCGAAAGCCGTGTTGCGCGCGATCAACTCGCCCACGGTATCGCGCGCCAACTGGTAGGCCACCAGTTCCTCGGCCACCACGAAGCGGCTGCTGACGCGCCCGGCCACCAGGCCGCGCCCGTCGAAGCAATCGTCGGGCCCGTAAGTGGCCAGCACCTCTTCGCCCTCGAGCTGCGTGACATGGCCCTTGATGATGACGAACAGATGCGCGGGCTGGTCGCCCACGTCCAGCACCACCGCCGCTTCGGGGAAGTAGGCGATGTCGACACTGGCGCGCACCAGTGCCTGCTCGGCCGGGTCCAGGCAATCGAAGGGCGAGGCGGAGAAGTTGAAGGCATTGGGCATGGCATTGCTCGGGCTTGGCATCCGCTATGGAGCCCAGTGTGCCCGCAATGCCTTAGAACGTGTTCATGATGTCTACGCAGCCGCGAGGAGATCGTGAACACGTTCTTACGCGTGTTGCGGGAGGTGGACGCCAGTCCGGCCGTAAAGCCTAGACAAATACCATTTCAAAAACAAGGAATGGCAAACGCGGCAAGCTATCGCATCCGTTTTCCATGATGCAGCGCACGCCGCATCACTCCTGGAGCCGCGGCGCGGCCCGGGACATCACCTGCACTTTTCGCCATGTCAGCACTGTTCACCCCCTTCACCCTCAAAAGCCTCACGCTGCGCAACCGCATCGCCATTCCGCCGATGTGCCAATACAGCGCCGTCGACGGCTTCACCAACGACTGGCACCAGACCCATTACGCCTCCATGGCGCGCGGCGGTGCGGGGCTGGTCATCGTCGAGGCCACGGGCGTCTCGCCCGAGGGCCGCATCACGCCGGACTGCACCGGGCTGTGGAACGATGCCCAGGTCGCGGGCATGTCCCGCATCGCCGCCGGCATCAAGGCCGCTGGCGCCGTGCCCGGCATACAGATCGGCCACGCCGGCCGCAAGGCCAGCGCCAACAATCCCTGGGAAGGCGACGACCACATTCCCGAAGGCGCGGCTCGCGGCTGGCAGCCCATCGCGCCGTCGGCCATTGCCTTCGGCGGCGGACTGCCGCGCGTGCCGCGCGCCATGACGCTGGAAGACATCGCCCGCGTGCAGGCCGACTTCGTCGCCGCCGCCCGCCGCGCGCGCGAGGCCGGCTTCGAATGGCTGGAGCTGCATTTCGCCCACGGCTACCTGGGGCAGAGCTTCTTTTCGGCCCACAGCAACCAGCGCACCGATGCCTATGGCGGCAGCGCAGGCAACCGCGCCCGCTTCCTGCTGGAGACCGTGGCCGCCGTGCGCGAGGTCTGGCCCGAGCATCTGCCGCTGACGGCGCGCCTGGGCGTCATCGAGTACGACGGCCGCGACGAGGAAACCCTGGCCGAATCCATCGCGCTCGTGGGCCAGATGCGTGAGCGCGGGCTGGACCTGCTCAACGTCAGCCTCAATTTCGTCATCCCCGATGTCGCCGTACCCTGGGGCACGCCCGCCTTTCTCGCACCCATTGCCCAGCGCGTGAGCCGCGAGGCCGGCCTGCCCGTGGCCTCGGGCTGGGGCATCGACGATGCGCGCATCGCCGAGCGCGTGGTGGCGGACGGCCAGATGGACCTGGTGATGATTGGCCGTGCCCACCTGGCCAACCCGCACTACGTCTATGCCCTGGCCCAGGCCCTGGGCAAGGAGCGCCCCGACTGGACGCTGCCCGCGCCCTACGCCCACTGGCTGGAGCGCTACCGCGGCGCCGCCAAGGCCGCCTGAGCGGCGGCTAGCGCCCCCAGGCGCAGCCGCCATCGACCACCAGCGTGGAGCCCACCACATAGTCGCCGGCGCGCGAGGCCAGGAAGATGGCCGCGCCCGCCATGTCCTCGGGCGTGCCGATGCGGCCCAGCGGCACGCGCGCGGCGGCCTCGTCGGCATGGTCGCGTGCATTCTTGTTCATCTCGGAGGCAAAGGGGCCGGGCGCGATGGCGCTGACCACGATGCGCTCGGGCGCCAGGCGCAGGGCCATGCGCTTGGTCAGATGGATCAGGCCGGCCTTGCTGGCCGCATAGGAATAGGTTTCCCAGGGATTGACCGACACGCCGTCGATGGACGCGATGTGGATGACCTTGGCCAGGTGGTCGCCCGCCGCGGCCTTGCGCAGCATGGGCGTGAGCGCCTGGGTCAGGAAGAAGGGCGACTTCATGTTCAGGTCCACCACCTTGTCCCAGCCGCTTTCGGGGAACTCGTCATAGGGCGCGCCCCAGGCCGCGCCCGCGTTGTTGACGAGGATGTCGAGCTGGCTCTCGTGCCGGGCATAGGCCTCGGCCAGCGCCTTCACGCCCTCGAGCGTGGACACGTCGGCCGGCAGCGAAACGCAGTGGCCCAGGGCCGACAGTTCGCGCGCCGTCTCGTCGCAGGCCTCGGCCTTGCGCGCCGAGATGTAGACGCGCGCGCCCTGGCGCAGAAAGCCTTCGGCAATCATGCGGCCTATGCCGCGCGAACCGCCGGTGACAAGGGCCGCCCGGCCCTTGAGCGAAAACATTTGCTGGGTATCCATGGTGCAGTCTCCTGAACAACCGCACCAGCTTATGCAATCGCCTTGAAAGCAACGGTCACCAAGGCGCCATGGATTCCTAGCCGTTCAACCCGGAATCCACGCCCGCAGAGGCCTCCCACTGCAACTCGAACCAGGCGTCGCCCTGCAGATAGGCGCGCAGCATGGGCAGGCCGTCCAGGCCCCAGAACACATGCCCGTCCACCTCCCAGGCCGGCACGCCGAACACGCCGGCCTGCGCAGCCTCATCCGTGTTGCCGCGCAACCATTGCTTGACCGCCTCCTCGTCGGCCTGGCTGCTCAGCTGCGGGGCCAGGCTGCGCTGCAAGGCATCGAGGCGGGCCGGCTCCAGCGCCTCCTTCCCGCCCTGCCAGACATGGCGGAACACGGTCTCGGCCACAAAGCGGTTGATGGAGCCGCCCTGGCCATGCGCCAGCGCCAGGCGCAGCAGCGGCAGCGGCTTGAACGGGTGCCGGGCCGGCATCTGCAGCGGCACGCCGTGGACATGGCCCAGCCAGCTCACATGGCGATAGGTCCAGGCCCGCTTGGCCGGGATGCCCGCCGGCCCCGGGTTGGCGTTCTGCTGCAGCAGGGCGCCCAGCAGCACCGGGCGATAGTCCACGTGATAGTTCAGCCCCCGCAGCGCGTGGGGCATCTGGGCAAAGGCCAGCCAGGCATAGGGAGAGACGAAGTCCAGGTAGCAAGTGACGTGCTTCATGCTTTCCTCCGAATTCAGCAGGCCGGGCGTGGATCGTCCAGTCCGGCACGCGCCAGCAAACAACGCCAGATCTGCAGACGCTCGGCCGCATCGGCCTTCGACCAGGCGCGGATCTCGTCGATGGTGCGAAAGCAGCCCTGGCAATGGCTTCTGTCCTCGCTCATGCGGCAGACGTTGATGCAGGGCGACATCACCGGCTCCCGGGCATCCGCGTCGACCAGGGCCGCCCTGGCCTTCCAGGCCAGCTGCTTGCGCTGCCGCGCCTGCAGGCAGGCCTGCTGCTCGGGTGCCAGCGCCTCGCCGCTGTCGGCCACGCCGCTCATGCGACCACCACATCCGACCAGGGCGCGCCGGTCAGTTCTTGCAGCTGCTGCGGCGTCGCGGGGAAGACGCCATAAGGGTGGCCGGCGGCCGCCCATACCGTATCGAAGCGCTGCAGCTCCTGGTCCATCAACGTGACCGGCTTTGCCGCGTGCGCCACGGGGCTGACGCCGCCGATGGAAAAACCGGTGCTGGCCTTCACGAAGTCCGCGTCCGCGCGGCCCAAGCCGGAGCCCACCAGCTGCGCCACCTTTTCTTCGTCCACACGCCTGTCGCCCGAAGTCACGACCAGCACGGCCGCACCGTCGCTCCTGCGCTTGAAGATGATGCTCTTGGCCACCTGGCCCACGAGAATCCCCAGTTGCTCGGCCGCCTCCTGGGCCGTGCGCGCCGCGCCGTCCAGCATCTGCGGCAGATGGGGATGCTGGGCCTGCTGCAGGAATGCCGCCACGCGCTGCACGCCCTCGGGCAGGGGTTGAAGTTCGGAACCACACATAAAAAACATCCTGTTCGACTTGCTCCGTGCAAGTATGCCTGCCTCCATCCCAACCACACCGCCCAAAACCAGAGACGCCAAGCAAGGGCCGCCCCGCAGCGAAGGCGTCGTCCCCCTTCAAGGGGGAAGGCGCGAAGCGGCTCAGAACGTGTTCAAAGTCTCTACGCAGCCGCGAGGAGACTTGGAACACGTTCTCAGGGGGTGGTTGATATCTCGCGCTTGGCCATCAGGGCCTTGGCCACGCGCGACTGCGTGGGGCGGCCCAGGTGCTCGCTGATGTACTGGCCCGCGTCGATCAGCTTTTCCAGATGGATGCCCGTGTCTATGCCCAGGCCCTGCAGCAGGTAGACCACGTCTTCCGTGGCCACGTTGCCGGTGGCGCCCTTGGCATAGGGGCAGCCGCCCAGGCCCGCCACCGAGGACTGGAAGTTCCATACGCCCAGTTCCAGCGCCGCCAGCGTGTTGGACAGGGCCTGGCCGTAGGTGTCGTGGAAATGGCCCGAGACCTCGTCGACGCCGAAGTGGCGCAGCGTGGCGGCGATGGCGCGCTGCACCTTGAGCGGCGTGCCCACGCCGATGGTGTCGGCCACGTCCACGCGCTGCACGCCTATGCTCTTCATCAGGCCGGCCAGGTAGTCCACGCGCTCGGGGGCGATCTCGCCCTCGTAAGGGCAGCCCACGGTGCAGCTCATGGCGCCGCGCACCGCAATGCCGGCCGCGCGCGCGGCCTCCACCACGGGCGCGAAGCGCGCTATGCTCTCGGCGATGGAGCAGTTGATGTTTTTCTGGCTGAAGGCCTCGCTGGCCGCGCCGAAGACCACGATCTCGTCGGGCCAACATTCACGAGGAACGGCCACGGCGGCCTCGAAGCCCTTCATATTGGGCGTCAGCACCGAATAGCGCACCCCGCTCTTGCGGGCAATGCCGGCCATGACCTCGGTGTTGTCCGCCATCTGCGGCACCCACTTGGGCGAGACGAAGCTGGTGACCTCGATCTCCTTGAGTCCGGCATCCTGCAGGCGTTGCACCAGCTCGATCTTGACCGCGGCCGGCACCGGCTGCTTCTCGTTCTGCAGGCCGTCGCGCGGGCCCACGTCGACAATCTTCACGCGTGCGGGGTAATCCATTCCATCTCTCCTGTAGTCAATGCTCGAACAGCACCCACGTCCCCAAAACCGGTGCAGCCCCAAACCAGGGACACCGAGCAAGGGCCGCCCCGCAGCGAGGGTGTCGTCCCCCTTCAGGGGGAAGGCGCGCAGCGCCTCAGGGGGTGCATCCCGTCAGTATCCTTTCTCCTGGTCCACCCGCCCTGTCACCGACTCGCCACGGCTGAGCGCCGCGACCTTGCCGACAATCTGCGCAATGCTGTCGCGGGCCAGGGTCCGCGCCGAAGTGTGGGGCGTGAGTATGATTTTCTCCTGCGTCCAGAACGCATGCCCGGCCGGCAGCGGCTCCTCGCGGAACACGTCCAGCATGGCGCCGCTGACATGGCCGGACTCGATCCGGGCGATGAGGTCGGCGTCCACCAGGTGGCCGCCGCGCCCCACGTTGATCACATAGGCACCCGGCTGCAGCAGGCCCAGCGTGCGCGCGTTGATGATGTTCTCGGTCTCGGCATGCAGGGGCAGCAGATTCACGAGAATGCGCGTGGACGACAGGAAGTCGTCGAACTGCTCCATGCCGCTAAAGCATGTCACGCCGTCCAGCTCGCGCGGCGTGCGGCTCCAGCCGTTGACCGTGTAGTCGAACGCCGTGAGCGCCTGGGCCACGCGTGCGCCCATCTTGCCCAGGCCCATGACGCCTACGGGATACTCGGCGCGCCTGGGATTGCGCTGCTGCTGCCACACGCCCCGGGCCATGTCGGCCTCGTAGGCGTCCAGCCCGCGAAAGAAGCGGATCACGGCCTGGCACACATACTCGGCCATCTGCACGGACATGCCGGCATCCTCGAGCCGGTAGACCGGCAGCGCGGCCGGGATGCGCAAAGGCAGCAGCGCATCCACGCCCGCGCCGATGTTGAACATGGCCTTGAGCCCGGCCGCCTGCTCGGCCATGAACTGCCGCGGCGGCGCCCACACCAGGGCGTAGTCCGCCTGGGGGGCACCGGGCGCCCAGATGCTCACCTCCGCGCCGGGCAGAGCGGCGCGCAAGCCTTCGAGCCAGGGCTCTGGCCAGGTATCGTCACAGCAAAAAGTGATTTTCATAAGGCGCGAGTTTAAAAGTGGTCCGTGAAATCCTGCAGCCCGGCAAGCACTGCAATCATCACGACAGCACTATCGAAAAAGAAGCTGCCGGCGCCTGTCTGCCATTGACCGTAGCGCATATCTACTCTCAAATCAGCCAACAGTCAGCGCAAGCCGCTCCTTTTTTGATAACTGCGCTACGCCGCCACTTCGATGCGCAGCAGCTCGGCACCTTCGGCCACCTGGTCGCCGGGGCCGTAGAGCAGCTCCACCACCACGCCGTCGCCGGGCGCGGCAATCGTGTGCTCCATCTTCATGGCCTCCATCACGGCCAGGGGCTGGCCCTTGCTCACGGTCTCGCCGGCCCTGACGGCGAAGGACACCACCTTGCCCGGCATGGGCGCCGTCAGGCGTCCGCCTTCGTGGCCGGTGTCGCCCGCGTGGGCCAGTTGGTCCACTTCGGTGATCTGCGCGCTGCCCGCCTCGGTGAAGACCGACAGCACATTGTCCTGGGCATGCACCACGGCCACGGTGCGGCGGCCGTCCAGGTTCAGCTCCAGCCGGCCGTCGGGCAGGGCCCGCCACTGCAGCGCGATCTGGCTGCGCGCCGCGCCTTCGCCGATCACCAGCTCGTCAGCATCGCCCGCGCGGCCGTAGGCCAGGGCGGCGTTGAAGTCCTCGCCGCGGTAGGTCCAGGCGTAGTTGCGCACATAGCGGCCCGCCACGCGCCAGCCGTCGCGGTGGCTGAAGGGATCGGCGCCCTGCTGCGCCAGCTCCTGCCGCAGCTCATGGGCCAGGGCAGCAGCCACGGCCAGGTCGCGGCCCACGGGGTCCCGGCCGAACAGCGCATCGCGCTCGCGCTCGATCAGCGCGGTATCGAGCAAGGCATTGGAGAAGGCCTGGCTCTTCACCACCTGGCGCAGGAACTGCACATTGGTGGCCAGGCCCACGATATGGGTCTGGGCCAGCGCCGCATCGAGGCGCGCCAGCGCCTGGGCACGGTCGTCGCCACGCACGATGAGCTTGGCGATCATGGAGTCGTAGAACGGGCTGATCGCATCGCCCTCGCGCACGCCGTCGTCCACGCGCACCGTGCCGATCTCGAAGCTCGTGCACTGCGGCTTGCGGTAGACGGCCAGCGTGCCGGTGGCGGGCAGGAAATTGTTCTCGGGGTTCTCGGCGCAGATGCGCGCCTCGATGGCATGGCCAATGATGCGCAGCTCGTCCTGGCGCTTGGGCAAAGGTTTGCCGCTGGCCACCAGCAGTTGCCACTGCACCAGGTCCTCGCCCGTGATGGCCTCGGTCACCGGGTGCTCCACCTGCAGACGGGTGTTCATCTCCATGAAGTAGAACGTCATGGCTTCGGGCTGGTCATAGCCGCCGGGCTGCTCGACGATGAACTCCACCGTGCCCGCGCCCACATAGCCGACGGCCTTGGCGGCGGCCACGGCCGCCTCGCCCATCTTCTGGCGCAGCGCGGGCGTCATGCCGGGCGCGGGCGCTTCCTCGAGCACCTTCTGGTGGCGGCGCTGCACCGAGCAGTCGCGCTCGAACAAGTAGACGCAGTGGCCCTGCGTGTCACCGAACACCTGGATCTCGATATGGCGCGGGCGCAGCACGTATTTCTCGATCAGCACCGCATCGTTGCCGAAGCTGTTGATGGCCTCGCGCTGGCAGCTGGCCAGGGCCGCCGCGAAGTCCTCGCTCTTTTCCACCAGGCGCATGCCCTTGCCGCCGCCGCCCGCGCTGGCCTTGATCAGCACCGGGTAGCCGATACGGTCGGCCTCGCGCTGCAGCAGCGCCGGGTCCTGGTCGTGGCCGTGGTAGCCGGGCACCAGCGGCACGCCGGCCTTTTCCATCAGCTGCTTGGACTCGGCCTTCAGACCCATGGCGCGGATGGCCGTCGCGGGCGGGCCGATGAAGACCAGGCCTGCCGCGGCGCAGGCCTTGGCGAAGTCCTCGTTCTCGGAGAGAAAGCCGTAGCCCGGGTGCACGGCCTCGGCGCCCGTGGCCTTGGCGGCCTCCAGGATACGCTCCCAGCGCAGATAGCTGTCCTTGGGCGCGCTGCCGCCGATGTGCACGGCCTCGTCGCAGGCCGCCACATGCTTGGCCCGGGCGTCGGCGTCCGAGTACACGGCCACGGTCTTCACGCCCATGCGGCGCGCCGTCGCGGCCACGCGGCAGGCGATTTCACCGCGGTTTGCGATCAGGATTTTCTTAAACATGGGTTATCTCCGCGGTGAAACCGCCTTGGCCTGCTTCGCAGACCTGGCAATTTGCCTGCAATGCAGGCGCTGCGCCGCTACGCGGCTGGTCGCCGCGGTTTGCGATCAGGATTTTCTTAAACATGGGTTACCTCCGCGGTGAAACCGCCTTGGCCTGCTTCGCAGACCTGGCAATTTGCCTGCAATGCAGGCGCTGCGCCGCTACGCGGCTGGTCTCCGCGGTTTGCGATCAGGATTTTCTTGAACATATCGTCTCCAGAATTTCAGGTCTTATTGGCAGCAAGCGTTTATGAATCAATCGCTGGCAGCTATGTTTTTTGCAATGAGCCCGTGCCGCCGCGCAACCGGCGCAGCGCAGCCTTGAGAAAGCGCCACAGCGCCCAGATCACCAGCCACATCACCAGCACCACCACGAGCAGCGCGGCCGCGAACACCAGCGGATTGGTCAAGGCCAGCCAGATGGCGCCCACCGAAACCGTGTCTTCGGCCAGGCTGGCCCCCAGGTTGGAGAACGGCTCTGGCGAGGTATTGATGAGCGCGCGTGTCGTGGTCTTGGCGGCCTGGCTGGTGGCGGCCAGCGTGCCGCCCATCAGGGCCGCGGCCATGGCCATGGTGCTGTTGTCGGCACCGAAGACGGCCGCCGCCAGGGCCGCGCCCGCAGGAATGCGCAGCACGCTCTGGAACAGGTCCCACACCGAATCGACCACGGGAATCTTGTCCGCGAAGAACTCCACGAACAGCAGGCCGCCGCTGATGACCAGCACCAGCGGATGCGCCAGCACATGCAGACCGCCCGGCAGGGGCATGGCGCCGGTGACACCCAGCATGCCGACCACGAACACCACGGCATACAGGCGCAGGCCGCTGGCCCAGCCCAGGGCCGCCGCCAGCGCCAGCAAGGCGCCCATGTCCATCTGGCCCGCCGCCTGCCCCAATCTGCCGGCGGCATCGCCCAGGCTGTCCGCAGCCTGGCCTACGGCCTGGGCCGTATCCGGGTCCACATGCAGGCCGATGGTGTGCAACCAGCGGATGAAGCCTTGCCAGAGGTCCATGGTGTTCAATGCCTTGTGCCAGTTTCTCAGCCGGGCAGCCAGTTCGGTTTACGTTTATTGAGGAAGGCTTGCACGCCCTCCTTGCCTTCGCTGCTGGCGCGAATGTCGGCAATGCCTTCCACCGTCGCGGCGATCAGCTGCTCGTTGATCTCGCGCTCGGCCACGTCGATCACCAGCCGCTTGCAGGCGCGCACGGCCTCGGGGCCGGCGGCGAGCAGGTTCTTGAGCCAGCCGTCCACCACGGTGTCGAGCTGCCCGGCCGGCACCACCTCATGCACAAAACCTGTGCGATGGGCCTCGGCCGCCGAGAAACGCTCGCCCGTGAGGAAGTAGCGGTGCGCGGCACGCGGCCCCATGGCGCGGATCACATAGGGGCTGATGGTGGCCGGGATCAGGCCGATCTTCACCTCCGACAGGCAAAAGCCCGCGGTGTCGGCCGCCACGGCCATGTCGCAGCAGGCCACCAGGCCCATGCCGCCCGCATAGACATCGCCCTGCACGCGCGCGATGGTGGGCTTGGGGCATTCGTAGATGGTGCGCAGCATCTCGGCCAGCAGGCCGGCGTCGTCGCGGTTCTCGTCGCGCGAATACTCGGCCATGCGGCGCATCCAGTTGAGGTTGGCGCCCGCGCAGAAGGCCGGGCCTTCGGCCGCCAGCACCACGGCGCGCACGTCGGGCCGCGCGCCGGCCGCGGCAAAGGCCGCCGTGATCTCGGCGATCACCACGTCGCTGAAGGCGTTGCGGATCTCGGGCTGGGTCAGCGTGATGCTGGCCACGCCGCCGTCCACCTTCAAAGTCAGAGCCGTGAAATTCATCATTGCTGGTCTCCCTGTTTTTCCCCTTGTGTCGCCATCGTTTCGCGGCAGCCGCGCCTATTGCATGAGCCTATTGCATGAGCCTATTGCATGAGCCTATTGCATGAGCCTATTGCGTGGGCCTACATGCGGAACACGCCGAAGCGCGTGTCCTCGATCGGTGCGTTGCGCGATGCGGACAGGCCCAGGGCCAGCACGCGGCGCGTGTCGGCCGGGTCGATGACGCCATCGTCCCACAGCCTTGCCGTGGCGTAGTAGGGGTGGCCCTGATCCTCGTACTGCTGGCGGATGGGCGCCTTGAAGGCATCCTCCTCCACCGCCGACCACTGGCCGCCCCTGGCCTCGATGCCGTCGCGCTTGACGGTGGCCAGCACGCTGGCCGCCTGTTCGCCGCCCATCACGGAGATGCGTGCGTTGGGCCACATCCACAAAAAGCGGGGGCTGTACGCGCGACCGCACATGCCATAGTTGCCGGCGCCGAAGCTGCCGCCGATGATGATGGTGAACTTCGGAACACTCGCCGTGGCCACGGCCGTGACCAGCTTGGCGCCGTGGCGCGCAATGCCTTCGTTCTCGTACTTGCGGCCCACCATGAAGCCCGTGATGTTCTGCAGGAACACCAGCGGCACCTTGCGCTGGCAGCACAGCTCGATGAAATGCGCGCCCTTGACGGCCGATTCGGAGAACAGAATGCCGTTGTTGGCGATGATGCCGACCTGCATGCCCTCGATGCGCGCGAAGCCGCAGACCAGGGTGCTGCCGAAGCGCGCCTTGAATTCGTCGAAGCGGCTGCCGTCCACCACGCGCGCGATGATTTCGCGCACGTCGAAAGGCTTGCGCGTGTCCACGGGAATCACGCCATAGAGCTCGCTGCTAGCGAAAAGAGGAGCTTGCGGCGCAGCATCGGCCTCGTTTCTGGCCTTGCTGCGGTTCAGGTTGGCCACCGACTGGCGCGCCAGCGCTATCGCATGCAGATCGTTCTCGGCCAGGTGATCGGCCACGCCCGACAGGCGCGTGTGCACGTCGCCGCCGCCCAGGTCCTCGGCGCTCACCACCTCGCCCGTGGCGGCCTTCACCAGCGGCGGGCCGCCCAGGAAGATGGTGCCCTGGTTCTTGACGATGATGGATTCGTCGCTCATGGCCGGCACATAGGCGCCGCCGGCCGTGCACGAACCCATGACCACGGCGATCTGGGCCAGCCCCTGGGCGCTCATATTGGCCTGGTTGTAGAAGATGCGGCCGAAGTGCTCGCGGTCCGGGAAGACCTCGTCCTGGTTGGGCAGGTTGGCGCCGCCCGAATCCACCAGATAGATGCAGGGCAGGCGGTTCTGCGCCGCGATCTCCTGGGCACGCAAATGCTTCTTCACCGTCATCGGATAGTAGGTGCCGCCCTTCACCGTGGCATCGTTGCACACGATCATGCAGTCCACGCCGCTGACCCGGCCGATGCCGGCGATCAAGCCCGCGCCCGGCGCATCGTTGCCGTACATGTTGTAGGCGGCCAGCGGCGAGAGCTCGAGAAGCGGCGTGCCCGGATCGAGCAGGCGCTGCACGCGCTCGCGCGGCAGCAGCTTGCCGCGCGCCACATGCTTGGCGCGGGCCGACTCATGGCCGCCCAAGGCCGTCTGCTCGCAACGCGCGCGCAGGTCGTCGACCAGGGCCTGCATGGCGGCCGCGTTGGCCAAGAAATCCGCCGAACGCGGATTCAGTTGTGTCTCCAGAATGCTCATTGCTCGCCTTTAAAAATGGTTACCCCTGAGCCGCCTCGCGTCTTCCCCCAAGGGGGACGACACCTTCGGTGCGGGGCGGCCCTTCCTCGGTGTCCCTCGCTTGACGCGCGCCAGGTTCCGGGGGGTGTGACCGGTACTTCTGCTGTTGATAACTGATATGAGAGCTTGGTTTTTTTCTTGCCCAGACACAGTGCTGCAACGGCTGTTGAAGACAATGCCGCATGCACGCTGTTGAAACCGTCCTGCTTGTCCTGCTGCTGGGAGCGCTGACCGGCATTGTGGCCCGCTATGTACGCGCGATTCCCCTGCCCCTGATACAGATCGCGCTGGGTGCGCTGATCGCCTGGCCCCAGGCCGGATTGCATATCGCCTTCGATCCCGAGCTGTTCCTGTTGCTGTTCATCCCGCCGCTGCTGTTCGCCGACGGCTGGCGCATTCCCAAGCGTGAATTCTTTGCCCTGGCACGGCCCATTCTGCTGCTGGCCCTGGGCCTGGTGCTGTTCACGGTACTGGGCCTGGGCTATCTGATCCATTGGATGATTCCCGAGATTCCCCTGACCGTGGCCTTTGCGCTGGCGGCCGTGGTCTCGCCCACCGATGCCGTGGCCGTCTCGGCCATCACGCGCAACCTGGGCATGCCCGAGAAGACCATGCACATCCTCGAAGGCGAATCGCTGCTCAACGACGCCTCGGGCCTGGTGGCGCTGAAGTTCAGCATTGCCGCCACGCTGACCGGTCTGTTCTCGTGGACCGAGGTGGCCAAGGAGTTCACCTGGATGGCCGTGGGCGGCTTGGGGCTGGGCGCGCTGATCGGCTGGGGCTTCAGCCATGCGCGCGGCACCATCACGCGCCGCCTGGGCGACGTGGCTGCCACGCAGATGGTGCTGCTGCTGGTGCTGCTGCCGTTCGCGGCCTATATCGTGGGCGAGAAGATCGGCGTCTCGGGCATTCTGTCGGCCGTGGCTGCCGGCATCGCCACCAACTTCGGCGATCTGGAGCGCAGCAGCTACATCAGCGAGCGGCTGCAGACGACCGGCACCTGGAGCATGGTGGAAGCGGCCTTCAACGGCGCCATCTTCCTGCTGCTGGGCCTGCAGCTGCCGTCCATCATCGGCGTGCCGCTGCACCAGGCCGGCCACGACTGGTGGATTCTGGTCGGCTACGTGGCCGCCATTTCCTTCGGCCTGCTGCTGCTGCGCTGGATCTGGCTGACGCTCGGTGTGCACAGCAGCCTGATGCGCGCCCACCACCAGGGCAGGATGGCCGAGCGCCCTTCGCCGCTGCTGAACCTGGCCACCACCATGGCCGGCATCCGCGGCGCGGTCACGCTGGCCGGCGCGCTGTCCGTGCCCATGGTGCTGAACGACGGCCAGCCGTTTCCGGCACGCGACATGCTGGTCTTCCTGGCCACGGGCACGATTCTGTTCACGCTGATCCTGGGCTCGGTCGGCCTGCCCATCATCCTGCGCCATCTGCCGCCCACGGAGGAATCGCCCACGCTGCGCGAGGAGCGTCTGGCCCGCGAGCAGGCCTGCATGGCCGCCATATCCCGGCTCACGCTCACCGAGGAGGAGCTGCAGCACCGCGCCCCCGAGTGGATTGCCATGCGCCAGGAAGTCAACGGCCACCTGACCCAGGAGTACCGCAACCGTATCCAGTTGCTGGATGACGGCAGCGGTACGGTGTCGAGCATCGAGGCCCAGCGCGAGACGCCCGAGGTGGTGCGCCAGCGCAAGCTGCGCTATGTGCTGGAGATCGAGACCCGGCTGGAATGCATCCACGCCGAGCGCGACTTCTACTACCAGGAGCGGCAGGCCCACCGCATCAACGACGAGTCGCTGCGCAGCCTGGTCAGCGAACTGGACCTGCAGGAAATCGCCACGCGCAAGCGCCTGGCCGTGGCCCTGCGCGCGGCCGGACTGCCGGGCAAGGACAGCGGCGGCCACCACTAGGCTGCCCGAATCCAGGCCGGGGACGCCGAGCAGGAGCCGCCCCGCACCGAAGGTGTCGTCCCCCTTGGGGGAAGCTGCGCAGCAGCTCAGGGGGTAGTCCATCTTCAGGCAGTCTCGACCACGCGCAGATCGAGCAGCTCGATCATCTCGTCGCGGATCTTGAACTTCTGGATCTTGCCCGTCACCGTCATCGGGAAGGACTGCACGAAGCGGATGTAGCGCGGCACCTTGTAGTGGGCGATCTGGCCCTTGCAGAAGTCGCGCACCTCGTCCTCGCCGAGCTCCTGGCCGGGCTTGACGATGATCCAGGCGCACAGTTCCTCGCCGTAGCGCACATCGGGCACGCCGACCATCTGCACATCCTGCACCTTGGGATGGCGGTAGAGGAACTCCTCGATCTCGCGCGGATAGATGTTCTCGCCGCCGCGGATCACCATGTCCTTGATGCGGCCCACGATGTTCACATAGCCCTGGTCATCCAGGGTGGCCAGGTCGCCCGTGTGCATCCAGCGATCGGTGTCGATGGCCTCGCGCGTCCTGGCCTCGTCGTCCCAGTAGCCATGCATGACCGAATAGCCGCGCGTGCACAGCTCGCCCGAAACGCCGGGCGCCACGGTCTCGCCCGTGGCCGGATCGACGATCTTCACCTCCAGGTGCGGCTGCACCCGGCCCACGGTGGAGACGCGCCGCTCCAAAGGCGTGTCGGCCTCGCTCTGGCAGCTCACGGGGCTGGTCTCGGTCATGCCGTAGGCAATGGTGATCTCGGACAGGTGCATGTCGCGCATCACGCGCTTCATCACCTCGATGGGGCACGGCGAGCCGGCCATGATGCCGGTGCGCAGCGTGGACAGATCGAACTCGGCAAAGCGCGGATGGTCCAGCTCGGCGATGAACATGGTGGGCACGCCATGCAGGCCCGTGCACTTCTCGGCCTGCACGGTCTCCAGCACCGTGACCGGATCGAAGCCGTCATTCGGATAGACGATGGCCGAGCCATGCGTGAAACAGGCCAGATTGCCCAGCACCATGCCGAAACAGTGGTAAAGCGGCACGGGAATGCACAGCCGGTCCTCGGGCGTGAGGCGCATGCATTCACCGATGAAGAAGCCGTTGTTGAGGATGTTGCGGTGGGTCAGCGTCGCGCCCTTGGGAAAGCCCGTGGTGCCGCTGGTGAACTGGATGTTGATGGGGTCGGTGTTCCGTAGCGTGGCGGCAATGGCGTCGATGCGCGCATCCGCACTGCTACCCTGCGTCATCAGTTGCGAAAAGCGGAGCATTCCCGATTGCTCCTCGCCCTGGCCCTGAACATCGATCCACACCACGTTGCGCAGCGCCGGCAGGCGCCGGGCCTGCAGCTGGCCCGGTGCGCAGCCGGCCAGCTCGGGCGCCAGCTCGCGCAGCATGCCCAGGTAGTCGCTGGTCTTGAACCGGGGCATGGTCACCAGCGCCTTGCAGCCCACCTTGTTGAGCGCGTATTCAACCTCGGAAGTGCGGTAGGCCGGATTGATGTTGACCAGGATCAGGCCCACCTGGGCCGTGGCCAGCTGCATCAGCACCCATTCGGCGTTGTTGTGCGACCAGATGCCGACACGGTCACCTTTTTCCAGCCCCAGGCCCAGCAACGCGCTGGCCAGCTGGCGGGTGGCGTCATGCAGCTGCGCATAGGTGTAGCGCAGGCCCTGGTGGCGGCTGACCAGGGCATCGCGCTGCGGCTGGCGCGCAGCCATGTCGGCAAAAAAGTCGCCTATGGTCTGCTCTATCAGCGGCACATCGGTGCGGCCCCGGGAGTAGCTGGAGGTGAGCAAATCTGTCTGCGGCATGGCCTGTCTCCTGAGTCTTTGGGCACTACCTGCATCCACCCGGCAGCGGCAATGCCCGCATTATTTTGTCGAGGGTCAGCATAAGGGCTAGCCCTGTCCAGATGGCGTCACATAGGTTGCAATAATTGCCACATGCCCACACCATCCCTGGTCAAAACGCCACTGCCCCATGTTGCCAGCACCATGGGCTCCTCCCATCCTGCATTGACGCCCATGGCTTTTGTGCAGGCGGTTGTCCAGGCCTATGCGCGGCGCGGCCTGAGTGCCGAGGCAGCACTGCAGAAGGCACAAATTCCGCCAAACCTGATCGATGATGCCGCACAGCGCATCACGGCGCTGCAGATGGAGGCGCTGTCGGATGCCGCCATGCGCGAGCTCAACGACGAATCCCTGGGCTGGTTCGAGCGGCGCCTGCCCTGGGGCAGCTACGGCATGCTGGCCCGCGCCAGCATCAGCTCGCCGCGCCTGGGCCTGGCGCTGGAGCGCTGGTGCCGCCACCACGGACTGCTCACGGACAGCATCCACCTGACGCTGAGCACGCAGGACGGCGTGGCCACGCTGGCCTTGCAGGAGAGCCGTCCGGTCCCGGACGGCATGCGCGAGTTCTGCCTGGTCTCGGTGCTGCGCAACGCCCACGGCTTTGCCAGTTGGCTCATCAACGAGCCCATTGCCATCCGCCAGGCCTGCTTTCCCTATGCCCGGCCCGCGCATGCCGATGTGTACGAGGTGCTGTTTCCGCCCGGAAAGATCTGCTTCGAGGCCGACACGGCCTGCCTGCAATTCGATGCCCGGCTGCTGCAAGCGCCGCTGGCCCGCGACGAGGCCGCGCTGCAGCGCATGCTGCAGCGGGCCCTGCCGCTGCAGGTGCGGCCCTACCGGCGCGAGCGCACGCTGGTGCAGCGCGTGCGCCAGCTGCTGGCATCCGGCACCGAAGGCCAGCAGACGGCCGAGACGCTGTCGCGCCAGTTGCACCTGTCGCAGCGCAGCCTGCACCGCCAGCTCAAGGAGGAAGGCGCCTCGCTGCAGGCGCTCAAGGACGAGATCCGCCGCGAGCGCGCGATTGCGCTGCTGCTGCGCACCAGCCGGCCCATCAAGCGCATCGCCCAGGCCTGCGGCTTTCTCAACGACAAGAGCTTCATCCGCGCCTTCCGGCTCTGGACCGGGCTCTCGCCCTCGGAATTCCGCAATTCGGCGCGCCAGCCGGCCCAGCAGCCTTGATCCACATCCATATGTCCCAAACCACCTCCTGGCAAGCCCTTGCCCCCGATCTATGGAGCCTGAACTACGGGTTCCGCAACACAGGCCTTCAGGTCAGCACGCGCATGACCGTGGCCCGGCTGCGCGACGGCAGCCTGTTCGCCCATTCGGCCGTGCCGCTCACGCCCGCGCAAAAGCAGTTTCTCGACGGCCTGGGGCCGCTGCGGTGCATCGTGGCACCCAGCACCATGCACCATCTGTTTGTTGCGGACCTGGCCGCGCTCTACCCCGAGGCCCGGCTCTACGGACCGGCCGGCCTGCGGCGCAAACGGCCCGATCTCCAGAACCTGCAAGTGCTGGAGCCCGGTGATGCCGCCCTGCCCTGGGGCTGCGAGCTCAGCCATCTGCGCTTCGAGGGCCTTGGGCTGCTGCAGGAGAGCCTGTGGTTCCACCATGCCTCGGGCACGCTGATCGCCACCGACATCCTGCAATGCTGGCAGGGCCCTTTGAGCCTGGGCGTGCGCCTGTACCTGGGGCTGACCGGCGGCCATCAGCGCCTGACGGTGCCGCGCACCGTGCGCCTGCTGGTCAAGGACAAGCCAGCCGTCACGCGCTGCGCGCAGGCCGTGCTGCAATGGCCCATAGAGCGCGTCGTGCTGCTGCACAACAGCGTGCTCGAGGACAAGGCCTTGGAGCGCGTGGCCGAGGCCTTTTCGATCTGGACTGCTGCCTGATTGCAGTTAGGTGGCAGTGCGCTGTACCACCTCGAACATGGCGGGCAGCTCCCCCATGTGGCCAAACACGCAGCTGGCACCGGCCTCCAGCAACTGCTCCGCAGAGGCGTGGCCCTGGTCCGCCGGGAAATAGCCCCAGACCGTGGCGCCGGCCGCCACTCCGGCCTGCACGCCGGTCACCGTGTCCTCGACCACCAGGCAACGCCCGGGCGCCACGCCCAAGACCTCGGCCGCGGCCAGATAAACGTCCGGGAACGGCTTGCTGCGCGGCAGCTCGTGCCCGCTGAAGACATGGTTCTCGAAATACGGAGCCATGCCGACCTGGGCCAGTTGCATCTCCACCTTGGCCCGGTCCGCCCCCGAGGCGCAGGCGATGCGGCCATTGCACAGCGCATGGATCTGCCTGACAGCTTCCACCGCGCCGTCTATGGCCACCAGCTCGGCGCGCAGGGCCGCATTGCGGCGCTCGTAGAACTCGGCCATCCAGGCATCGGTCAAAGGCTTGCCGGTATGGGCTTCGATGACGGCAGCCTGGCTGCGCACGGTCTTGCCAATGAAGTCGCGCGTGCAATCGCTCTGGCTGATGGCCCAGCCGGCTTCGTTGAGCATGGTGCACAGCACGCGGTTGGTGATGGATTCGCTGTCTACCAGCACGCCATCACAGTCGAAAAGCACAGCGTCAAAAGCGGTCATCGAAAACACCGGCATGCATGCCGCCAGTGGCAGGAAAAGAGGAGCCGCCGATTATCCGCGTGTCGCCAAACCGCAGTCCGCTTCCTGGACACTCGGACCATACCGGCCAGCTACGGCGTTTCAAAACTGCTCGCCGTCCACGTAGTACCAGCGTCCGTTCTCGCGCACGAACCGGCTGCGCTCATGCAGGCGCACAGCCCGGCCGGCCAGCCGGTAGCGGGCAACGAATTCGACAGTCGCGGTGTCTTCGCCTGCGGGCTGGAAGGCCCTGACCTCCAGGCCCAGCCATTTGGTGGCCGGTTCGAAATCCGGCGTCTGCGGGCGCTGGCTGCCGTGCCAGGTGGCCAGCAGATAGGCCGCGTTCTCGCGCGTGAAAGCCGTATAGCGGGAACGCATCAGCGCCTCGGCGTCGGGTGCCGGCTGCGCCTCCCAGTGGTCGATGTAGCGGCCGCAGCAGCGCTCGTAGGTCTGCGGCTTGCGCCGGGCGTCCAGCCGCCCGCAGGGGCAGGCCGCCGTGGTATCGGTACGATTCATGTGGCAGGTCTCATTGGCAGCAATGGTTGTTGCTCCAATATTAATAGCACATTGCTGCGGCTTGCCATCTGGTCGACGGCAAGCCCAGGTACTGATTCTCGATGGCGTCTGAGCCGGGTCTAGTGCAGCCCCGCCAGAAAGCCCTCGATGGCGGCATTCACGGGCCCGGGGTGCGTGAGGTTGGACGCATGGCCGGCACCGGGCACATCCACCCAGCGCGCGTTGGGCAGTGCCTTGAACATGGCGCGCGCACGCTCGGGAACGATGGCCGCATCCTTGTCGCCATGGATCACCAGGGCCGGCACCCTGATTTCCGCCAGGCGCGGGCTGATGTCGTCGCGCAGCGCCAGCGTGGCAAAGCTCTGGCCCAGGTTGATCGGGCTGGCCTGCTTCCACTTGGCCCTCCACTGGTCAGCGCCGGGCCAGCCGCGGCCCAGGATGACCTGCTCCACGGTGCTCGCCATATCGTCCGAGAGGCCGTGCTCCATCCAGGCCCGGAGCAGGGCCTCGTGGTGCGGCAGCTGCTCGGGGTCTTCCAGCATGGCCTGGGTGTCGATCAGCACCAGGGCGCCCACCACCTCGGGGTGGATCAAGGCGCAGCGCAGCGACAGATAGCCGCCTTGCGACATGCCGACCAGCACGGCTTTTTTCACGCCCAGGTATTTGAGCAGGGCCGCCAGATCGTCGGCCGAGTCGTAGTACGAGAACGGTGCGCAGTGCTCGGGGTCTGCTGTCTTGCCGTGGCCGCGCTGGTCCCAGGCAATGCAGCGGAAACGATCCTGCAAGGCCTGAACCTGTGGCTCGAACATGGTCTGGTCCATGAGCAAACCGTGCGAGAACACCAGAACGGGGCCGCGCCCGCCGGTGTCTTCGTAGTAGAGGTTCTGGCCATTGACCGGGGCAAAAGGCATAAAGGGGCTCCTCCGCAAAGTGATGGCAGAACCTGCGCAGACTGCGCAAGTTCCTGGTTGCAACCTGCCGGGACCGCCGCCCCGTCCATCACATCGTAGGCAGCGCTGATGACAGCGGCAACCGGCATGCCCCCTAGGACGCCACAGTCAGCGCGCCCCTTGGCTTGACAGCCCTTGGTTTTGCCAGCATGGCCATTCCGAAGCCCTTGGCGCCACGCTCGGAGATGGCCTGCGCCGCCTGGCCAGAGACATCAAGCAAGGGCCGCCCCGCGGCGAGGATGTCGTCCCCTTTTGGGGAAAGCCGCGCGGCGGCTCGGGGGGATCACAACGCCCTTTGAATGATGATTTTCTGCACGTCGCTGGTGCCTTCGTAGATCTGGCACACGCGCACGTCGCGGTAGAGGCGCTCCACGGGGAAATCCTGAACCACGCCGTAGCCGCCCAGGGTCTGGATGGCCATGCTGCAGACGCGCTCGGCCATCTCGCTGGCGAACAGCTTGGCCATGGCCGCCTCCTTGAGACAGGGCAGGCCCGCGTCGCGCAGGCTGGCCGCATGCCAGATCAGCTGGCGCGCCGCCTCAAGTTGCGTAGCACACTCCGCAAGCCTGAAGCCGACGGCCTGGTGATTGAAAATGGGCTGACCGAAGCTCTCGCGCTCCTTGCTGTACTGCAGCGCGTACTCGAAGGCCGCGCGCGCCATGCCCACGCTTTGCGCGGCGATGCCGATGCGCCCCCCTTCCAGCGCCGACAGCGCGATCTTGTAGCCCTCGCCCTCGGCCCCGATCCGGTTGGCGGCCGGGATGCGGCAGTTGTCGAAATTGATCTGCGCCGTGTCGCTGCTGTGCTGGCCGAGCTTGTCCTCCAGCCGCGCCACGATGTAGCCGGGGGCGGAAGTCGGCACGAGAAAGGCGCTCATGCCCTTCTTGCCCGCGGCCTTGTCGGTGACGGCGATGACGATGGCCACATCGCCGTTCTTGCCGCTGGTGATGAACTGCTTGACGCCGTTGATCACGTAGTCGTCGCCATCACGCATGGCCGTGGTGCGCAGCGCACTGGCGTCCGAACCCACATGGGGCTCTGTCAGGCAAAAGGCGCCCAGCATCTCGCCGCGCGCCAGCGGCGCCAGCCATTGCTGCTGTTGCTGCGGATTGCCGTAGCGCATCAGAATGGCGTTGACCGGGCAGTTGGTCACGCTGATCACGGTGCTGGTGCCACCGTCGCCGGCAGCGATTTCCTCCAGCACCAGGGCCAGGCTCTGGTAGTCGAGCCCGGCGCCACCCAGCTCCTCCGGCACGCAGATGCCGTAGCAGCCCAGGGCCGCCAGCCCCTGGTGCACATTCTTGGGAAAGTGATGTTCCCTGTCCCAGCGCGCAGCATGGGGAGTGATCTCGGTGCTCACGAAATCGCGCACCGCGTCGCGGATCATTTGCTGGTCCTGCGTCAAAAGCATGTCCGCCTCCTTATCAGACCAGCTCCACCGCCATGGCCGTGCCTTCGCCGCCGCCGATGCACAGCGTGGCCAGGCCCCTCTTCTTGCCGCGGGCCTGCAGTGCATGGATCAGCGTGACCAGGATGCGCGCGCCGCTGGCGCCGATGGGGTGGCCCATGGCACAGGCGCCGCCGTTGACGTTGACCTTGTCGTGCGACACGTTCAGTTCCTTCATCAGCGCCATGGGCACCACGGCAAAGGCTTCGTTGACCTCCCACAGGTCCACGTCTTCCACCTTCCAGCCGGCCTTCTTGAGCGCCTTTTCGGTGGCACCCACGGGAGCGGTGGTGAACCACTCGGGTTCCTGGGCATGGGTGGCATGGGCCACGATGCGCGCCAGCGGCTTGCAGCCCAGCGCTTTGGCCGTGGATTCGCGCATCAGCACCATGGCGGCGGCGCCGTCGTTGATGCTGGAGCTGGAGGCCGCGGTGATGGTGCCGTCCTTCTTGAACGCGGGCCGCAGGCTGGCGATCTTGTCGAGCCTGGCCTTGAGCGGACCTTCGTCATCGGCCACGGTCACGTCGCCCTTGCGCGTGGACAGGGTGACGGGCGTGATCTCGGCCTTGAAGGCTCCCGACCTGGTGGCTTCCTGCGCGCGCTGCACGCTGGCGATGGCAAAGGCATCCTGCGCTTCGCGCGTGAAGGCGTACTTGGCGGCGCAGTCCTCGCCGAAGGTGCCCATGGAACGGCCGGGCTCGTAGGCATCCTCCAGGCCGTCGAGCATCATGTGGTCGAAGATCCTGTCGTGGCCCATGCGGTAGCCGCCGCGGCCCTTCTTGAGCAGATAAGGGGCATTGGTCATGCTTTCCATGCCGCCGGCCACCATGACGTCGCGGCTGCCTGCCACCAGCTGGTCGTGGGCCAGGATGGCGGCCTCCATGCCGGCTCCGCACATCTTGGACAGGGTCACGGCACCCGTGCTGCGCGGCAGGCCGCCCTTGAAGCCGGCCTGGCGCGCAGGCGCCTGGCCCTGGCCGGCCATCAGGCAGTTGCCGAACAGCACCTCATCCACCTTCTCGGGGGCGATGCCGGCGCGCTCCACGGCTGCCTTGATGGCTGCGCCGCCCAGGTCATGGGCGGCCAGATCCGAAAAATCGCCCTGGAATGCCCCCATGGGCGTGCGGGCGGCACTGACGATGACGACGGGATCTTGCATGGTGGGTCTCCTTGGATAGTTCTTGAAAAAGAAAGCGGGAAAGTGGCTCAGGCGAGAAAGCAGCTCTCGTCGTACGGGAACACGTCCGTGATCTGCCCGGCCCGGATGTGCTGCTGATGGGCTTGCCAGAACGCGGGCTCCAGCAGGTCGGCGTGGTGGCGCAAAAATACATCGCGCACGGCCGGGTGGCCGAGCAGAAAGGGGGCAAAGGTTTCGGGGAAAACGTCCTTGGGTCCGACCGGGTACCAGACCTCGCCCGACATCTCGTCCTCCTCGCAACGCGGTGCCGGCACGGCGCGGAAATTGCAGTCGGTCAGGTATTCGATTTCGTCGTAGTCATAGAACACCACCTTGCCGCCACGCGTGACGCCGAAGTTCTTCCACAACATGTCGCCGGGAAAGATGTTGGTGGCCACCAGATCCTTGATGGCATTGCCGTACTCGACCACGGCTCTCTCCATCGCAGCCCGCCGCGCCGGGTTGGCCGGCGCTTCGGCCAGGCACTCCTGCAGGAAGAGGTTGAGCGGCACCAGGCGCCGCTCGATGTAGAGGTGGCTGATGATGACCTCCTCCTGCCCGTCGCCGCGGTCCCTGATCTCGATCTGGCTGGGCGCCTGGGCCTGCAGCTCGGCCAGCAGCTCGTTGCTGAAGCGGCTGCGCGGAAAGGCCACCAGGCTGTATTCCATGGTGTCGGCCATGCGCCCGCCGCGGTCGTGGTGCATGACCATGCGGTACTTGCTCTTGACCTGCGCACGCGTGGTTTCCTTGGCGCTGGCGATATGGTCCTTCACCAGCTTGAACACATAGGGGAAGCTGGGCAGATCGAACACCAGCATGACCTGGCCCTTGATGCCGGGCGCGATGCGCAGCTGGTCGCTGGAGTGGCGCAGATGATTGAGGAAATCGCGGTAGAACAGCGTCTTGCCCTGCTTGCCCAGGCCCAGGGCGTTGTAGATCTCGGCGCGCGGCTTGCGCGGCATCAGGCCGTGCAGAAAATGCACATAGGCACTGGGCACGTCCATGCACACCAGAAAGTACGAGCGTGCAAAGCTGAAGAGCCCGTGCAGACCGTCCTCGCCGAACAGCGCCGCATGCAGGACGAGCCGCCCGCTGCCGTTGTGCAAAATGGGAATCGCCAGGGGCAGCTCCGAATAGCCGCTGATGATCTTGCCCACCAGATAGGCGCCCTTGTTGCGGAAGAACAAATTGGACAGCACCTGGATCTGGAAGTTGGCGCGCAGCATCAGCCCCCGCAGGCGTGCACGCACGCGCTCGGCCAGGCGCCGCACATCGCGCTCCAGATCCTCGAAAGGGCATTGCAGGCCCAGTTGCTGCACGATGGCTGTCAGCGTCTGCGGCAGCCTGTCCAGGGTCTCGGGATAGAAAGCCCGGTAGGTGGGCTCCACGTCCGGCGCGCTGTTCTCCAGATACTCGGTGCTGACCGCCGGGCGCACGAAGATGAAGTCATTCTGGAAATGCGTGCGGTGCAGTATCTTGGTCGTGACCGAATTGAAGAAGGTCTCGGCCAGCTCGGGCTGCAGATGATCGACCATCAGGCCGATGTAGTGCAGCTTGACCTGCTGCCACACAGCCATGGGCTGCTGGCTGGCCTTGAACTCGGCCTCCAGCCGCGCAATGCACTCCTGCACGCGCCGGCCGTAGAACTCCATGCGCTCGAACTGTGCTGCCTGCTGCCCCTGCCAGTCCTGCGCCTCGAAACGCTGCTTGGCACGCGCCGATTCGGCGTTGAAAAGGCGGTAGTGCTGGTTGAAGCCCTGCATCAGGGCCAGCGCCATGGCATGGGCCTGCGGGGCATCCAGTCGTTGCGGGAACATGGCTGGGAGTCTCTCGTGGGCTTATGGCATGGCGCAAAGGTCGGCGGCCTCAGCCGCGCTGACGCTTGGCGACCTTCTCCACGGCCTGCTGGTAAACCTCCTGCAGGCCGCCCACACCCGGCACGCTCATCTCCAGGTTGGTGATGTAGCCGTTCTTGAGGCTGTAGCACCAGCTGTGCAGCGTGACCTTCTGGCCGCGCGCCCAGGCGTCCTGCATCACGGTACTCTGCGCCACGTTCACCACTTGTTCGATGGCGTTGAGCTCGCACAAGGCGTCGTGGCGCCACTGGGTGGGAGTGTTCTCCAGCAGCTCGATGTGCTTGTCGCGCACATCGCGCACATGGCGCGTCCAGTTGTCCACCAGGCCCAGGCGCAGATTGGTCAGGGCCGCATACACGCCGCCACAGCCGTAGTGGCCGACCACCATCAGGTGCTCAATCTTGAGCTGGTCGACCGCATACTGGATGGTGGAGAGGCAGTTGAGATCGCTGGGCACCACCACGTTCGCGATATTGCGGTGCACGAAGACCTCGCCGGGCTCCAACCCGGTGATCTGGTTGGCAGGCACGCGGCTGTCGGAGCAGCCTATCCACATGTACCGGGGGTTCTGCTGCGCCATCAGTCCTGTGAAGAAACCCGGACGGTCACGCTCCATCTGGTCTGCCCACTCGCGGTTGTGAACAAACAGTTCATCGATCGAGGTCTTGGCCGTCTTCGTCATAAGCAATCCTTTGGTGTGGTTTTACAAGGATGGCGCTGGCAGCCCGCGCTCAGCAGGTTTCAGCGAACAGTTCGCGGCCGATCAGCATGCGGCGAATTTCGCTGGTGCCGGCACCAATCTCGTAGAGTTTCGCATCCCGCCACAGTCGGCCGAGCGGATATTCGTTGATATACCCATTGCCGCCATAGATTTGCACGCCTTCACCGGCCATCCAGGTGGCCTTTTCGGCACACCAGAGAATGACGCTGGCGCAATCCTTGCGGACCTGGCGCACATGGTCGGTTCCCAGCAGATCGAGGTTTTTAGCCACCGTATAGGCAAAGGAACGACCCGCTTGCAGCACGGTGTACATGTCTGCCACCTTGCCCTGGATGAGCTGGAACTCGCCGATGCTCTGGCCGAACTGCTTGCGGTCATGGATATAGGGCACGACATTGTCCATCACGGACTGCATGATGCCCAGCGGCCCACCGGTCAGGACGGCACGCTCGTAGTCCAGGCCACTCATCAGCACCTTGGTACCCATGTTCACGCCGCCCAGCACATTCTCGGCCGGCACCTCGACGTTCTGGAACACCAGCTCGCCCGTGTGGCTGCCGCGCATGCCCAGCTTGTCGAGCTTTTGCGCGATGGAAAAACCTTTCATCCCCTTCTCGATCAGAAAGGCCGTCACGCCGCGTGCGCCGAGCTCGGGCTCGCTCTTGGCATAGACCACCAACGTATCGGCATCCGGGCCGTTGGTGATCCACATCTTGCTGCCGTTGAGCAGGTAGTAGCCGCCCTTGTCCTCGGCCTTGAGCTTCATGCTGATCACGTCCGAGCCTGCGCCTGGCTCGCTCATGGCCAGCGCCCCCACGTGCTCGCCGCTGATCAGCTTGGGCAGGTACTTGGCCTTCTGCGCCTCGTTGCCGTTGCGGTTGATCTGGTTCACGCACAGATTGCTGTGCGCGCCATAGGACAAGCCCACCGAGGCGCTGGCGCGCGAAATCTCTTCCATGGCCACCATATGGGCCAGATAGCCCATGTTGGCACCGCCGTACTGCTCGGGTACGGTGATGCCCAGCACGCCCAGATCGCCGAACTTGCGCCACAGGTCCATGGGGAACTGGTCGTTGCGGTCGATCTCGGCCGCACGCGGTGCGATCTCGCTCTGCGCGAATTCGCGCACCGCATCGCGCAAGGCGTCGATGTCTTCGCCCAGCTGGAAATTCAGTCCCGGCAGATTGGCAAGGCTCATGGTTATCTCCTGTTGATTTCGTTAAATAGGGATGGGGTGGTCGGCTTAGTCGCTGAGGCCTTGACGGTCCTGCACGCACATCAGCGTGCATCCCATGGTCGCCACCAGATTTTCTCGGCCCTGGTCCATGGCATAGGCCCGGCCTTCCGTCACCGTGATCGTGCGCCCCGGCTTGATGACGCGCCCTTCCATACGGAAGCGCTGGCCCTTTGCCGGGGCCAGCAGATTGACCTTGAACTCTATGGTCAGCACGGCGGCATTGGCCGGCATCAGCGTCAGACCCGCATAGCCGCATGCGGAGTCCAGCGCTGTGGACACCATGCCAGCATGCAGAAAGCCATGTTGCTGCGTCAGCTCCGGTGCCCAGTCCAGGCAGATATCCACGGCGCCGGGCGCTATGTGCGTGAGCTCGGCCCCCAGGGTCCGCATGGCTCCCTGCAAGCCAAAGCTCTCATGTATGCGGCTCTGGTAGTCGACTGAATCATCCGGCGATTTCATGCATGGTCTCCGCAAGATCTGAATTGACTGGCGCCTACGCCAACAAGACTGCACGGAAGCCGCCTCTCAAGGGCGGCAGCCCGCAATTACATTGGCAAGTTGACGTTTACGTAAACGTCAATTATGCAGCATTTTTCCTGTCGAGCTTCTTGAGGAGCTGACGCGCCTCTTTTTCCTGCTCCGTCACCTCCTCCAACGTGGCTTGCAGATCCGCCATCCGATCCTCCAGCTGCCTGCGATGCACGACAAGAACATCGAGGAATTTGCGCAACTGCACGCCAGTGTCGCGCGGGCTGTCGTAGAGTTCGATGATCTCCTTGGCCTCGGTCAACGACAAGCCCAGCCGCTTGGCGCGCAGCGTCAGGCGCAGCCGGGCGCGATCGCGCGGCGAATACACGCGGCTGCGTCCTGCCGGACCGGACCGCTCCGGCTGCAGCAAGCCCATATCCTCGTAGAAGCGGATGGCGCGGGTGGTGAGATCAAACTCCTTGGCCAGATCGCTGATGGTGTAGCTGTTCGACATAAATCAATGGGCGGTTGAAACTTGCACCGCCCGCCCTGCATCACCTACGTGACGGCATATCGGCAGGCGCTGCCTACAATGGCTGGACAAAACTAACGCTTACGTTAACGTAAATGCTAATCGATAAGCCCGCAGCCATGCCCCATCAGCCAGAAACCCTGCTTCACTATCCCTTGGACAACGCGCTGCCAGCCCCCTCCGAAGCCATCGAGGTCGCTCCCGGCGTCAAATGGCTGCGCATGGCGCTGCCGTTCGCACTCGACCACATCAACCTCTGGCTGCTGCGCGACCAGCTGGAAGATGAATACGGCAAGCTGCGCGACGGCTGGACCATCGTGGACTGCTGCGTCAACAGGTCCGAAGCCCGCGCGCAGTGGGAGCAGATCTTTGCCAACGAGCTCGACGGCCTGCCTGTCCTGCGCGTGATCGTCACGCACATGCATCCCGATCACATCGGCCTGGCCGGCTGGCTATGCCGTCATTGGACTGCGCCGCTCTGGATCAGTGCCACGGATTACAACGCGGCCAGGGTTGCCATGGCGGACAAGGATAGTTTTGGCGGCGAATCCGGCGCCGACTTCTATCAGTTGCATGGCCAGCACGATGAGGCCTTTCTGGGCCATGTGCGCGGCCGCGGCAATTACTACTCATCGCTGGTGAGCCCTTTGCCCACGGCCTACCACCGCCTGCTCGACGGCTCTGCGCTGGAAATCGGCGGCCGCAGCTGGCATTGCATTGCCGGCTACGGCCATGCGCCGGAGCATATGGCGCTGCACTGCCTCGAGCTCAATCTCCTGATCAGCGGAGACATGGTGCTGCCACGCATCTCCGCCAATGTCAGCGTCCACGCCACGGAGCCTGAGGCCAATCCATTGCAGCTGTTCATGGATTCGCTACAACGCTACTTCGCCCTGCCGGCGGACACCTACGTCCTGCCTTCGCACGGCAAGCCGTTCATCGGCCTGCATGAGCGTATCCAGCAATTGCTGGACCATCATCATGAGCGCCTGGACGACATCATGCAGGCCGCTCAATCGCAGGCGCTGAGTGCAGCCGATACCCTGCCCATCCTCTTCAAGCGCCAGTTGGATGTGCACCAGATGACCTTTGCCATGGGCGAAGCCCTGGCCCATCTGCACTATCTGTGGTTTGGCAAGCGGCTCCAGCGCCGGATGGATGAGCAAGGCGTGTTCCACTTTTCCTTGCCCATTTAGCATTCCTGCACGACAAATAAAAAGAGAGCGCAAAGCGCTCTCTTTTTATTTGGACTCTCTTCGACGTCCCCCCGGAATTGAGTAGCAGGTGAGCTTGGAGTCCAATCCCATGCAACAGGAGATTGGACGTGAAAAAGAGATTTACGGAAGAACAGATCATTGGCTTTCTGCGGGAAGCCGAATCGGGCTTGCCGGTGGCCGAGTTGTGCCGACGGCACGGCTTCTCCGAGGCCAGCTATTACCTCTGGCGCAGCAAATTTGGCGGCATGAGCGTGTCCGATGCCAAACGTCTGAAGGAGCTGGAAACCGAAAACGGACGGCTCAAACGGCTGCTGGCCGACGCCCTGCTTGAAAACGAGGTGACGAAAGAAGCCTTGAGAAAAAAGTGGTGAGCGCACCCGCACGGCGCGAGCTGGTGCGCCACATGGTCAGCCGCGGACTGAGCGAGCGTCGTTCGCTGCGCGTCATCGGCATGAGTGCCAGCGCCCTGCGCTACGAACCCGCCTGCGACCGCAACTGCGCTTTGAAAGAAAAGATCATCGCTCTGGCACAGCGCCATCGCCGCTACGGGGCCGGCATGATCTACCTGAAGCTGCGCCAGGCCGGAGAGATCGTGAATCACAAGCGGGTGGATCGTCTGTATGCCCAAGCCGGTCTTCAGGTCAAAAAACGCAGGCGCAAGAAGATCCCGACATCGGAGCGCCACCCCTTGGTACGCCCGACAGCGGCCAACCAGGTGTGCTCCATGGACTTTGTCTTTGACCGCACAGCAGAAGGACGCAGCATCAAAAACCTGACGGTAGTGGATGACGCAACCCATGAGGCCGTGGCCATCGTGCCGCAGCGGGCCTTGGGTGGCAATCAACTGGTGCGCATTCTGGAGCAACTCGCCAACACAAGAGGGTTGCCCAAAGCGATCAGAACCGACAACGGCAAGGAGTTCTGCAGCCGCGCCATGCTGACCTGGGCCCATGCCCGAGGTGTTCAGCTGTTTCTGATCGAACCGGGCAAGCCCAACCAGAACGCCTACATCGAATCATTCAACGGGCGCTTTATGGATGAATGCTTGAACGAACATTGGTTCACCAGTCTGGCGCATGCCCGGGTAATCGTTGAAGCCTGGCGCCGGGAATACAACGAAGAGCGGCCCAAGAGATCGCTTGGCGGACTCACGCCTGCGGCCTATGCCCAGAGGCTGATGCAAAACCAGTTAAATTAACCCCGGACTCCAAAGCCTTGTGCTACTGAAAACGGGGGGACGTCGTCTTTTCCCCAGCAGCCATAAAAAAACCCCGCAGCCTTTTGGACTGCGGGGTTCTCGCTATAAGAGCCTGACGATGACCTACTTTCACACGGGAACCCGCACTATCATCGGCGCAAATTCGTT